>JASENG010000001.1 GCA_030027265.1 Lysinibacillus fusiformis
CTTAAAAGAAATGTCCTAAAGGTTTGATTACAAACTTTTAGGACATTTTTTTGTGCTTTGAATATAGTTCATGAATACTGTTTAAGACTTTATACTTTTAAAAAGGATAAGGGAAAATTCCCTTCGAGCTTTAAATTTTTTCCAGATTATTAATACGGTGAAAAATAGCTTAACATTAAGGCGTGCTAGTATTGGAGATTGTTCTTTACTAAATTAAAGAACAATATAAGGGATGTAACTGAGTTATAATAGATACTTTAAAAAGAATAAGAATTTGTCTTCTTTAGTTTAGCAGCAAGAGATTAAAATCTATATCCAAATCAATGAAATAACTGATAAAGAAAATTTGAAATCTGAATCCGCTTCATTGCTGTACATAATTGTTCCCGTAATACAGTTATAGACATAGCAGATCCAATTGCAAATTTATTTTGTACAATCAGCATGCTTTTTACACGTTGTACAATTTTTTCTATGTTTAAGAAGTTAAATAAAGGAAACCTTAAATATAGGAAAAAGGAGGACAACTAATGAAACAATCCGAGATGAAGCAATTAAAAGATACATTACTTGAAGAACTGAAAGATTTAAAAGAAGGTCTTGAAACTCATGATGATCTCGAGCGTACAGAGTTATCCAATTATGATAATCATCCTGGTGACGTTGCTTCAGATTTAACCATTCAACTAACGGAATATGCAATGGACGATTTTAAACAAGAGAGTATAGATAAAATAGAAGCAGCCTTAAAAGCGATGGAAGAGGGAACATATGGCCAATGTACAGTTTGTCATAAGGATATTCCCTTTGATCGCCTTGAAGCAGTTCCTACAACCTTGACATGTGTAGAACACAGTCATGAAAAAGTTGATATGGAAACACGTCCAGTTGAAGAGGAAATCATGAATGAACTCACACATAAATCATTAAAAACAGTGGACTTTGAAGATGGTTCAGGAGAATTCCCTTCATCTGATAGTCCACAGGATGTTCCTCAAGAGATCATTCATCAAAATAACCAAGAAACTTCAATTCGAGACCAATTTCAATAACATAAAGTTTTCATTGAGAAATATGGAATTTATCAACCCATTTCCTATACAATATAGTTATATTGAATTGGTGGGGGATACATGAATATTATTGATCTGCATTGCGATGTATTAGAGAAGTTAGTGCGATACGAAAACGCGAATTTCCGAAATGATGCTCGATTGAGTGCGAGCTTAGAGAAATTAAAAGCTGGAAATGTAAAGGTTCAAGTTTTTGCGATCTATATCCATACTAATATTCCAGAAAATGAAAAGTTCCTAGCGGCGGCGAGACAAATTGAAGCCTTTCATACAAAAGTATTATGTGAACCAGAAATGGTGCATATAACTGAATGGGAGCAGCTGAATCAACTTGAAGATGGTCAAATCGGTGCTGTTTTAAGTCTAGAAGGCTGTGACTGTATTGGAGAGGACTTAATAAAACTTGAACATCTTTTGAATGCTGGCGTGAAATTAGTTGGCTTAACATGGAACCATGAAAATGCTGTAGCCTTTGGTGCATCAGAAGATCCTTCAAAGGGATTAAAGCCTTTTGCAAAGGATGTTATACATTTATTGAATGAGCGAAATATTATTATTGATGTGTCGCATTTAAATGAGCAAGGGTTCTATGATTTACTGCCATTAGCCCATAATCTGATTGCTAGCCATAGTAATGCTAGAGCACTTTGCGATCATCCGAGAAATTTAACTGATGCGCAAATTAAAGATTTAGTGAAGCATGGGGGGAGAATGCATGTTGTATTTTATCCGCCCTTTATTGAAAATGAAAAAGAAACTACAACAATCAACCGTTTAGTGAAGCATGTCGAGCATATCGCGTCGCTTGTTGGTATCCAGCACATTGGATTTGGTTCCGATTTTGATGGAATGGACTTTTCAATTGAAAACTTGGGGAATGCGGGAGAATACCAAAACTTTATTAAAGCCTTGTTGAAAACTTTTACTTATGAAGAGGTTGCAATAATGGCATATAAAGGTTTTAGAAAATATGCAAATACAATGAATTTAGCGCGAGGGTAATCATCCCTCGCGCTTTTTTTAATGGAAATATTATTCAACTCATGCAGATTAAAATGAATGAGGAAACAATATCAATATTGTATATGCAGAAAAAGTGATATGATAGAATAGATAGCGTAAATTCGAAAACAATACCAGAAGAGCAATATTGCGTAAGTGGAAATTATTATATTTCTGCTGCTTAAGGGGAATCAATTTTAATTTTTTCTGCTTAAGTGCAACAAAGCTTATTATTTAAATGGCTTGAAAATAAGCCAAGTCTTTAGGCAAAACTGCCTTTGATGGAGGGAAATTCAATGCATCAGAAGTGGTTGTATACCACTGAAGTAGAAGTGGAAACAGTAAATTCAAGATTATCCTTCTATATTGAAACGATTGAGGTAAGCAGATTATCCGCACTGGCATTTTTTGCTGCGGGGGAATCACAATATAAAGGACAACGCTTTTTTTGGCAAAACCGTGAGAGAACATTCACATTAGTTGGTCTTGGCCATGCTTATAAAATTGAAAATAACAATGGCGAAGACCGCTTTGACTCAATAGAAAAGCAGTGGAAGGAACTAACCAAAAATATAGTAAAAGAAGAAAGAGAACCTCAGCCAATTCTATTTGGAGGGTTTACTTTTGATCCGAATAATGACAAAAAAGGAGAGTGGGATGGCTTCCCGCAAAGCTTTTTTTCAGTTGCTACATATCAGCTGGTTATCCGAAATGATAAGGTTTATATTAGTATTCATTTAATAACGGATAAAGAAAATAACCTGGAAGAATTTGAGCAGTTAAGACAGGAACGGGATCAGTTAATTCATGCTGCACAAGTAAGAGAGTTAAAAACATATAGTAAACCGCTTATGGCGAGTTATCATGAGTTATTTAAAGAGGACTATCTCCAAACCATTTCAAATGTCACGAGTCTTATTAAGGCAAATGAAGCTGGAAAAGTCGTGATTGCCCGCTCATTAGAAATGGAATTTGAGGAAACGGTAACTTCACCACAAGTATTGTCACATGTGGTGAATGAGCAGCCGGAAAGCTATTTATTTGGTTTAGAGCATGAGGACCTTCTATTCTTTGGAGCATCTCCAGAGCGATTAGTTAAGGTGGACAATGGTCTTGCCTTTTCTTCATGTGTGGCGGGTTCCATTAAACGTGGAAAAACAGCCGAAGAGGATAAGCAGCTCGGGGAAAGCTTATTAAATGATGCGAAAAATTTAGGAGAGCATCAATATGTTGTTGAAATGATTGCGGATACTTTTGCAAAAAATTGTATTCAATATAAAGTACCGAAACGGCCACAGCTTTTAAAAATTCGAGATATTCAACATTTGTATACGCCTGTTGAGGGGAAGCTATCACAGGATGCAACGATCTTGCAACTGGTAAAGCTTCTTCATCCTACACCAGCTTTAGGCGGTGTACCGCGCCAAGAAGCCTTGGCGGTTATTCGGGAAAATGAAACGATGAATCGCGGATTATATGCTGCCCCTCTTGGATGGATTGATGCAGAGGGGAATGGTGAATTTGCAGTTGCGATTCGATCTGCGGCATTAAAGGAAAACAAAGCATATTTATATGCTGGAGGCGGAATCGTTGCGGATTCAGAGCCAATCTCAGAGTATGAAGAGACTTTAGTGAAATTCCGTCCGATGTTACGTGCTTTAGGAGGACAGCTACATGAATGAACGTGAGATATTAACAAACTATGTATATAAAATTGTTGCATCATTAATGCAAAATGGTGTGGAGGATGTGGTAATTAGTCCTGGTTCCCGATCAACTCCTCTTGCCTATGCATTTGCTTCGACTAAAAATTTAACAATCTATCGACAGGTGGACGAGCGCTCAGCAGCATTTTTTGCATTAGGAATTGCAAAAGCTAAAGCAAAACCGGTTGTCCTTTTATGTACTTCCGGAACTGCAGCAGCGAACTATTATCCAGCTATTGTTGAAGCGAAGTATGCGCGCATACCGTTGGTAGTTATTACTGCCGATCGCCCTCATGAGTTACGGGAAGTCGGAGCTCCTCAAGCTATAAATCAAGTAGGGCTTTATGGAGAACGAGTGAAATGGAGTGCAGAATTTCCAATACCAGATGATGCAAAGCCAACATTGCCTTATATAGAAAGACATATAGCACGCGGAATCAGCATTGCCACAGCTGCTCCTTTTGGACCGGTTCATTTTAATGTACCGTTTCGTGAGCCTTTGCTTATCGATTTTCAGGAAGAGCTTCCTGCACAGACATTTAAAGGGAGTTTTATTGGCCAAGTCGCTCCATCAAGTGATGCGATTGAAAATCTCACAGATCTTATAAATGAAACGAAAAAAGGATTTCTTATTGTTGGTGAATTACCTCTGGGAACAGACTTGCAGCAAATATGGTCATTTATTCGTAAAGTAAAGTGGCCAATTTTAGTTGAAAGCCTGTCGAATCTAAGAACGAATGTACCGGAGGATTGTGAACCGTATTTAATTTCTACATATGATGCTTTATTAAAAAATACGGCCTTTAAACAGCACGTTGCACCTGATACGGTTATTCGGTTTGGAGCTCAGCCAGTCTCCAAATTTTTAACAAATTTCTTAATCGAAACATTACCGGCAAATTATATTGTCATCGATGAAGATCCAATGTTCCGTGATTCTGCTGCGGTTTCTACACACTTTATACATGCGTCGATCGGGCAGTGGATTGATGAGCTAAACATAGACAATACAGTATTTAATAAAGAGTACTTAATGCAATGGCAGACAAGTGAAGCTATTGCGGCTAAGTATATAAATGCCTATCCAAATGACGCTCAGGACGAAGGGGCTGTTGTTCACTATCTAATCGAAAACTTGCCGAATGAAAGCGATCTGTTTGTTAGCAGCAGTATGCCGATTCGAGATATTGATACCTTCTTATTGCCAACGAAGAAGGATATTCAGGTTTTTGCTAACCGTGGTGCAAATGGGATTGATGGGGTTATGTCTACTGCCATCGGATTTAGCCAGGGACGAATAGATCGTGAAATGTACTTGTTAATTGGTGATTTAGCCTTTTTACATGATGTGAATGCATTAATTACTACTCGTTATCAGTCTTGCAAAATTAATGTCATCGTGTTCAATAACGATGGTGGAGGAATCTTCTCATATCTAGCCCAGTCCACTGTGAAAGAATATTACGAGGATCTTTTTGGGACACCTACTGCTTTGCAATTTGGGGATGTTGCCAAAATGTACGAAATGGAATATGTCCAAATTAAAGATTTTGATGAAATGGAAAAATTATTGAAACCGCAAAATAATCCACTTCGCTTGATCGAAATTTTTACGGATCGTCAAGATAACGTGATGAGCCACCGAATGCTTTGGCAGCGCATTCAAGAGGAGCTGGAGCAATGAAAATAAAAGCGCATGGTATAACTGTAAATGTCCGAATTTGGAATGGCCATTTAGAGCAAACTATTGTTATGCTGCATGGATTTACTGGAAGTGCAGCAACATGGAATACAGTTGCTGCATCCCTAACTGATTATCGGGTTATCGCCATTGACTTGATAGGGCATGGAGAAACTGACTCCCCTCAAGATGCGTCAGCTTATTCAATGGAAGAGCAAGTTCAAGTATTGGATGAACTCTTTCAACAGTTAAACCTTCAAGCGTTTATTTTACTTGGTTATTCAATGGGGGGAAGAGTTGCATTGTCCTATGCAACTGCTTTTCCTATGCGCATCTCTATGCTGATTTTAGAGAGTGCATCTCCGGGGCTTAAAACGGCTGAGGAAAGGACAGCACGACAAATTTCAGATGAAGAGTTGGCCGAAAAAATTGAACACAATGGAATTGAATCCTTTGTCAACAAGTGGGAGAATATTCCACTATTTGCAACTCAAAAAAGACTGGCACAGGACGTTCAACAAGTAGTTAGAGAAGAGCGTCTGTCCCAATGTGAAATTGGACTGGCAAACAGCTTAAGAGGCATGGGAACAGGTGCACAAACCTCCTTGTGGCCATGCCTGGAAAAGCTTGAGATGCCGATTACCTTGATCACTGGGGAGCTTGATGAAAAGTTTTGTAAAATAGCTGCAGAAATGCAAGCGCTTTTACAAAAAGGGCAGCATATTGTAGTCAAAAATGTTGGTCATGCAATTCATGTGGAAAATCCTGAACAATTTGCTACAATAGTAAAGGATGCTATAAAGATTAAAATAAGCTAACCTAAGTACGTAAAATGGTACATTATGGAACATTCCTTGTATTAAGGAAGATTAGCGAGAAGCTAATCTTGGAGCATTAAAGAGACAAATTAAGGGGGTACTAAAATGACTCGTGAATGGACAAGCTTACATACTTACGAAGATATTAAGTATGAATTGTATAACGGAATTGCTAAAATTACGATTAACCGTCCAGAGGTTCGTAATGCATTCCGTCCAAAAACAACTGCTGAATTAATCGATGCATTTTCTCGTGCACGTGATGATGAGCGAGTTGGCGTAATCATCTTGACAGGTGAAGGAGAAATGGCATTCTGTTCAGGAGGAGACCAAAAAGTACGTGGACATGGCGGCTATGTTGGAGATGACAATATCCCACGTTTAAACGTACTGGATCTTCAGACATTAATTCGTAAAATTCCAAAGCCAGTCGTGGCAATGGTAGCAGGTTATGCAATTGGTGGAGGTCACGTTTTACATATCGTATGTGACTTAACAATTGCAGCTGAAAATGCTCGTTTCGGACAAACTGGTCCACGTGTAGGTTCATTTGATGGTGGTTACGGTGCAGGTTATTTAGCACGTATCGTTGGCCATAAAAAAGCGCGTGAGATTTGGTTCTTATGTCGTCAATATAATGCGCAAGAAGCACTTGATATGGGCTTAGTAAATACAGTTGTGCCTTTAGAGCAATTAGAAGACGAAACAGTGAAATGGTGTGAGGAAATCCTTGAATTATCACCAATGGCACTTCGCTTCTTAAAAGCAGCATTTAACGCTGATTCTGACGGCTTAGCTGGTATTCAACAGCTGGCAGGCGATGCTACACTTCTTTACTATACTTCAGATGAAGCTAAAGAAGGCCGCGATGCATTTAAAGAAAAGCGCAAACCAGACTTTGGTCAATTCCCAAGATTCCCTTGATTTAAAGGAAGAATCATTTATATGTAAATCGGGTAAAGTAAAGCAAGAGAAAATTCTTCTCTTGCTTTTTTTAATGGAAAAGATTCCCCAATATAGGGCTATTAAATATGAGAGGTAGATATGAAGCATTCTCCTAACTTTCAAAACAACAAGAATGAGACAGCCTTTAATTATCAATCACTTTTTGATTTGAATACAGATGCAATTTTGATAATCAATTGTTTAGGTGAAATTCAACATGGGAACCCTGCCTGTGAAAAAATTATTGGCTATCCAGTAATTGAGTTGAAGAATAAATCATTCTTTCATTTCATCGAAGAAAACGAACAGGCTAAGGCATGCTTTGAAGATATCATAAAGGGAATTAAGAAAAAGACAAAAATACAATTACTGCATCGGAGCGGAAGCCGTATCAATTGTTTAGTGAGAACTATTCCTTTAGATGAATCTGATATAAAAAAGGGTTTATTTTTAGGCTTAAAGGATATGACGTTTTATGACTCCTTAATTAGTAAGTATCGCCAGAGTGAATTGGATTTTCAAATCATTGCGGAAAATGTGCAAGATGTCATTATTTTAATGAACGAACATAGACAATACCTTTATGTCTCTCCTTCTGTAAAAGAGATGTTTGGATTTGATAAACACATTGTAGAAGGAAAGCTCCAAAAAGATCCCTTTTTTTATAACCATCCAGAATACGCAGAGCTATTAGGTAAAATTTATATTGACTCAAGGCAAACAGGAAAACCATTTCAAATTGTTATTAAAGTACTGCATAAAGAGAAAGGTTGGGTTTGGTCAGAAGTGAAGGGAACACCGGTATATGATGACGAAAACAACTTTCGGCAAATGGTTTTAGTAGTACGGGATATCTCGCTGCAAAAAGAAAACCAGGAAATGTTAGAGTACTATGCCTATCATGATCCATTAACTGGGTTGGCTAATCGCCGCTGCTTTGAAAAAGGCTTAGCAGAATCCATTGAGAAGCTAAATTTAAAAGGGGAAAGCTTTTCATTAATTCTTTTTGATATTGATGATTTTAAGACAATCAATGATACCTGGGGCCATGAAGCAGGAGATCAGGTGATTCAAGAGGTGGCTAATCGTACACAGCATGTGATTGGTGAACTAGGTATTGCATCAAGGCTCGGTGGCGATGAATTTATCGTGCTTCTATATGATTGCAGTACTGAAGAAGAACTTAAAGAGGTTATTCATAAGATACAAGATGCATTATTAGAGGAAATAGTGACAGAGAAACAAACCATTTCAATTACAAATAGTATAGGTGCAACCATTTGCAGGAAGAAATATATGAGTGATACTTATTATTTCAAAAATGCAGATGTAGCCCTTTATGAAGTAAAACAACATGGAAAAAATCAATTTCATATTAACTGCTCATAAACAAAGGCTGTCCTAACAAGGAAGCCTTTTTAAATGGATAAAAACGAGATTTTTTCAATATCTGCATAAAAAAATATCAACCCTACCTTTATTTGGCCAATTTGCAGTTTTCAGAGTTTGAACTTTTCGCTAATAGAGTTAAAATAAGTATGCAAGAATTGGAGGAATGACAATGTATCCAAATTGGATTTTACAGCGTGCACAGTTAACACCAACACGTCCTGCATTAAATTATGAAAATCAAACTTGGACTTTTGAAGAAGTAAAAACTATTTCCGTTAAACGGGCAGAACAACTGAAAGCATTGGGCATCAAACCAAATAGTCGTGTGGCTATACTTGGCCCAAGTCAACCACGACTAATTTTTATGATGTTTGCATGTATGCACCTCCAATGTGAAATGGTTATGTTAAATCGGAAATTATCGAAAGTAGAGCTGCAATACCAAATAGATGATGCGCAGGTGGAGAAAGTATTAGTAGATGATGAAGATAGCCCGCTTCTCCCTAATGAGCAAGCATCACTTTTATTTTCCGTAGTTGAAAATTCAAAAGGGGAATCCTGTGAGATTAGTAAAGAATGGTCCTTAGATCAAACAGTCTCGATCATGTATACGTCAGGAACTACAGGTTTGCCTAAAGGAGTGCGTCAAACGGTCGGCAATCACCAATCAAGCGCATTAGCTTCAATATTAAATATTGGTTTATCTGAAGAGGATGTATGGCTTTGCACGGTACCTTTATTCCATATTAGTGGATTTTCGATATTAGTTCGTTCTTTATTGTACGGCAATGCAGTAAGGCTTTATAAAAAATTTGATGCAGACGGAGCAGTACTGGATATTGCTGAAGGTCGAGTGACACATATGTCTGCAGTAGCAGTCATGCTGCAAAAAGTTTTACAAGGGTTAGAAGAAAGAGGTTTAGAGGCTTCCCCTAGATTTAAAATAATTCTAGCTGGCGGAGGACCAGTACCTGAAAATTATATCGAACGAGCACATCGTTTAAAATTAATGGTTTCTCAAACTTATGGCATGACGGAAACCTCCTCACAAACCGCAACATTATCAAATGAAGATGCCTTAAGGAAGTTAGGTTCTGCAGGAAAGCCATTATTCTTTAATCAAATTCAAATTGCAGATACAGATGCACCTTTCGTTAATGGGGAAATATTAATCCGTGGTCCCCATGTAACACCTGGATATATCGGGCGCTTTTCAGATAAAAGCGCTGCAATTGATGGTTGGTTACATACTGGCGATATTGGTTACTTAGATGAGGAAGGCTATTTATTTGTCGTAGATCGCCGTTCAGATTTGGTCATTTCAGGTGGGGAGAATATTTACCCGGCAGAAATAGAAAATGTTTTGTTAAGCCATGAAGCAGTACAGGAAGCCGGTGTTTGTGGTGTAGATGATGAAACCTGGGGTCAAGTTCCCGCTGCATTCATTGTTTTAAATTCAGATGTGAATGAAAAAGAGCTTCATGAGTTTTGTATGGAAAGATTAGCAAAATATAAAGTGCCAAAGTATTTTTATGTTGTCCCGGCTCTCCCGCGGAATGGGTCGGACAAATTAATGCGAAGAAAGTTAATCGACTTGATCTAAAGAAAACAAAAAGGTTCACCACGGAAGTTTGCGGTGAACCTTTTAGATATTAAGGATTTAATGCTTGTTTTAATGTCTCAATATTTTTTTCCATTAGTGTGAAGTAAGTTTCGCCATTATTGATATCTTCTTCTGTTAATACGCTTAAATTGTTTAATTGAAGCGAATCTGCACCAACTTCATTTTGAATGACAGTTGATAATTTAGAAGAAACATTTTGTTCAAATAAAATATAGGAAACTTGCAGCATTTCTGCTTGATCGACAATTTCAGTTAGTTCTTTTTGTGATGGCTCACTTTGTGAATTAATACCGGCAATCGCAATCTGCTCTAATCCATATTGTTCTGCAATGTAGCCGAATGATGCGTGAGAAACAAAGAATGTTTTTGTTTTTGCTGCTGGTGCCATTTGTTCAAAATCTTGGTCTAGTGATTGCAGTTCAGAGATTAACTGATCGTAATTTGCATTAAATACTTCCTCTTGTTCAGGCAGGGCAGCAACAAGTTCATCTTTAACAGCAAGAGCTAAATCCTGTGCAAGAATTGGCGATAACCAAACATGTGGATCGATATCCCCGTGATTATGACCTTCATGACCTTCTTCTTCATGAGCTTCCCCCTCATGCTCCTCATGGCCTTCCTCTTCATGGTCGTGATCCTCTTCTTCTGATGCATGCAGCTTGTCATCTGAAATTGCATCAGAAGTGGCAACCATTTTTACATTTTCATTTTTTAAAGTGTTCTTCGCATTTTCAACGAATCCCTCTAAGCCTAACCCGATATAGAAGAATAGGTCTGCATCTGCTAGGGACATCATATCACTTTGAGTTGGTTCAAATGTATGTTCGTTTGTTCCAGGTGGGTAGATGGACGAAACATTGACAGAATCTCCGCCAATACGCTCTGCAAAGTAGCTTAGCGGGTAAACAGTTGTATAAA
Source organism: Lysinibacillus fusiformis (assembly GCA_030027265.1). Classification (GTDB taxonomy): domain Bacteria; phylum Bacillota; class Bacilli; order Bacillales_A; family Planococcaceae; genus Ureibacillus; species Ureibacillus fusiformis_A. Next base: position 11,160 of record JASENG010000001.1, read on the forward strand.
CATCGATTTTATTTGAATCTTTTTCAATTTTAGTTGCATTGTTATCCGTTGTAGTGCTATTACATGCTGTTAATCCAAGAAAAAGGGCAGCAGACAATAGTAAAAAAGATAATTTTTTCAAAACTTCTCAAACCTTTCTAAATAGTAATAATTACGATTTATAATTTCAACATTCTCAATAATACATGAAGAAATGAAAAAAGACAATTAAAAATTAATATTTTATACAAAAAATAATTATTATAGTTTTGCATAAAAAAAGACCTTCGAATTATTTCTTTTTCGAAGGCCACTTTTCTGGTACAGGATCGAATCCCCCCGGATGAAATGGTTGGCATTTTAATATTCTGATTGTCGTTAAAATGATTCCCTTGATTGCCCCATGCTTTTGGAACGCTTCAAGTCCATATTGGGAGCACGTTGGATGAAAGCGGCAAGAGGGAGGCGTTAAAGGAGAAATCACTTTACGGTAAAATGTGATGAGCCATATGAAAGGATACTTCATTGATTTTTATTCTCCTTACTTGTTTGAATAAAGTTTTTCGGTTTTGGATCAATCGTTTGTTTAAATATACTTTTTCTTTTTTTCATAATAAAAATAATAGCGCCAATAAAAATAACGAAATACATAACAGCAACTAAAATTATTATAGCAAAAGTCGTATCCATAGTATCACCTCTTCTTTCATTATAAAACAAGAGAGGCTTTTTCATCGGTTTAATTGTGAACAATTATAAAATAGCTGGTCTCATGCAAATGTTTTAAACGTTCTTATAACGGATATAGTAATTATGTCACTATCTAGAGGGAATAGTTAATTTTAGAATGTTTCATATTTATTTCACAAACATGAACTGCTAGATATTGGTATACAAAATTTATAATTTCTGAAGTTCTATGGAAAATTTCAGGAAAAATTTTGCTACAGCTATTGAGCTAAAAATTATAACGGGGTGGATATTATGGCAAACAAACAATTAATCGAACAATTAAACGAGTTAGTTGCAACAAATTCAGTACTTTATACTAAGCTTCATAATTATCACTGGTATGTGAACGGACCATCATTCTTTACGCTCCATGTGAAATATGAGGAGCTATATAATGAGGTAACCTTAAATTTAGACGAAATTGCAGAGCGTATTTTATCTAAAGGAGGTAAGCCGGTCGCTACTTTAGCTGAGCATTTGGAGATGTCCCATATTCAAGAAGCAACTGGAGCAGAATCGACTGAAGAAATGGTTGAGACAACTATCAGTGACTTTAAAACGATTATGGGCTTCCTGAAAGAAGCAATGCAGCAAGCTTCTGAAGAGGGCGATGATCGCACAGAGGATATGCTAAATGCTATGGTGCAAAGCTTAGAAAAACATACCTGGATGCTTTCAGCGTTCCTAGGAAATAATCAATAATTATTTTGACCCGAAAGTGTATTGCGACCTTTTGGGTCTCATTTTAAAAATTTGGCAGTACTTGCAAGGAAAACTCACATCACCTCTTTTTGGCAGTATGAATAGTTCGGTTTTTTTCGCTGCATACTGTTTGAAAAGGAGTTGATTCATATCGATACAACAATTTACGTTTCTGTTGCTAATCAGTCTTACAGCTATTTGCCGCTAGGTTTACCATGTGAATTTAAGCTTCAACTTGAAGAACAGAAAGCACGTTTGTTTGAAAAATTATTTTTACAGTTAAATTCCCTAGAATTCGATAATATTGTTCGAGCGCATTTACCTTATATCCCTTATCACTTAGATGAATCAAATGATGAAATTGATATGCGTATGAAGAAAATATATGCGCTTATCCATGAATTTGGAGATCAACATACAAAAGAATTTGTAGAACAATTACCTTATTTCCATTGATTCCAAAACATCCCTTGGCTAGACTATTAGTAAGAAGGAAGTGGCTAAAGGGATGTTTACTTTTATCGATGAAAATGGCTGTAAGTGTGAGTTGAGTTTTACAAATAAACCCTTTGAGATTGAACCCAAGCATGTGTTGGTTTTCGTTTTTCATGAAGGGAAATGGCTATGTACGATTAATAAAAAGCGAGGCGTTGAATTTCCGGGCGGTAAGGTAGAGCGAGGAGAAACATTAGAAGAAGCAGCGATTCGTGAAGTATATGAAGAGACTGCTGTTCAAATTTCCGATTTGAAATGGTTCGCCTATTATGTGGTTCATGATACTCCCATTTTCAGCAAGGCAGTTTTTACAGGGAAAGTGGAAAGAATTGATGAATTTGTCGAAGAACATGAAACACTTGGGATGACATGGCTTAGCGATGAGGAATTGGAAAATCATCCGAATTTGAGTTTCTATATGAAAGATGAAGGCATGAAAAAGATGTTACAGGAAGTGAAACATCATGAAAGACAATGGTAGTATTGAGATGATCAGAAGCTATCCTTCTCCGAATCCGAATGTTGTGCTTCATGAGATCCTCTATTGGTCGGAGGGACTTCGGGTGAAGGGTTTATTGGCAAAACCTAAAAAAGAAGGACAGTATGAAGCAATGCTTTATTTGCGCGGTGGTTTACAGTCAATCGGTATGGTTCGCGCATCAAGGATTGCTCAATTCGCAAGTCAAGGTTTAGTGGTCTTTGCCCCATATTACAGAGGTAATCGAGGAGGGGAAGGCCGCGACGAAATGGCAGGAGAGGACCGTTTTGACGCAGTCAACAGTTTAGAAATACTTAAGAAGTATGCCAATGTAAAAGAAGTGCATTTATTTGGCTTTTCACGCGGCGGTCTAATGGCTTTGTGGACGGCTATCTTAAGGGATGATATTAAGTCTGTTGTAACTTGGGCAGGAGTATCTGATGTAACTTCCATGTACATGGAACGAGTGGACATGCGAAGAACCTTAAAACGTATTATCGGTGGATCTCCAAATAAAGAGCAGGAAAAGTATGATGAACGCAACCCATTGTTGAAAATTGATATGATTAATGCTCCTGTTCTTATTATTCATGGGACTGAGGATGAGAACGTCAGCATTAATCAATCGTATGATCTTGAGCATAAGTTAATGGATGAAAAGAAAAAAGTTGAAACATGGTATGCTTCTGGACTTACACATCATTATCCCCCTGATGTGAACAGAAAAACTGTAAAAGCTTTATGTGAATGGATGAAAACTCTATAGAAGTTTCAGCAAATTCTTGAAAATATTTAATCAGAGTACGTCTCAAAATGATGGGACGTGCTCTTTTTTGCATTTATTGTTAAAATATTAAAATTTTTACGATATTTTAAAATATTTGTTTATTCTGAAAATTAATTATGATATATTGAAATTATTACAGTAATACTAAAAAGGAGGTGAGAAATTTTGGAGGAAGTTTATTCAAAGATTAAGGAGCTTCGTGTCAAACAAAATATGACCTTAAAAGATCTAGCTGAAAAAACTGGGCTTTCATTGAGTTTTATTTCACAAGTCGAACGCGGAGCTACTTCTCTTTCTATTACATCACTGCAAAAAATTGCTGTGGCTCTTGATGTAAGCATGAATTACTTTTTTGAAGAAGATGTACCAGCAGAAAAATATGTAGTGCGCAAAAATGAACGCCATCAGTTTAAAACTAATCTTGGAAGTCAGATCTACACCAGGTTGGCAGGGAGTTTCGGAAACCGAAAATTAGAACCGCTTCTCGTTACTCTTCCACCAAAAATCAAAGAGGACCAAAAGTATTCTCATAACGGAGAGGAATTTTATTATGTGATAGAAGGGGAGGTTATTTTCTATGTGAATGATGAAAAACACCATTTACATGTAGGAGATACAATCCACTTCCCATCTTCTTTGCAGCATCAATGGGAAAACCCTTTAGAAATAAATTCTAGCGTGATTAGTATTGTTATACCTATCATTTTTTAAGGAGGATTCAAATGAGAATAGCAACAGATATTGGAGGCACGTTTACAGATTTAGTGTATGTTGATGATTCAGGGAAATTTGGCATTGCAAAAAGCAGTACAACGCCGCCTAATTTTGAGAATGGTGTAATTGATGTATTAGATAAAATCGGAGAGATTGGTAAAAATAGCGACATGTTTATTCATGGGACAACGGTAATTATCAATGCTCTAACAGAACGAAAAGGAGCAAAAACGGGATTAATCACTACAAAAGGATTCCGAGATGTATTGGAGATTGCCCGCGGAAATAGACCTGATTTATTTAATGTAAAATACGTTAAGCCAAAGGAATTTGTAGAGCGTTATTTGAGAAAGGAAGTTTCTGAACGTTTGAACTATAAAGGCGAAGTAATTGCTCCTCTGGAACGTTCTGAAGTCGAAGAAATTGTCGAAGAGTTTAAAAAAGAGAATGTAGAAGCAATCGCCATTGCTTATTTGCACTCATACGTAAACCCTCAGCATGAAATTCAAACTGTTCAATGGATTCGAGAAATTTGGCCGGAAGTAAAGGTAACGGCATCAAGCGAAATTACGAAGGAATGGCGCGAATATGAACGTACGAATACGGCAGTTCTAAATGCGTATGTGCAGCCAATAGCAGGAGAGTATATCGAAAGATTGGAGAATAAAATATCTGAAAATTCGAACTTTAAACAAAGTTATATTATGCAATCCAATGGTGGAACATCCAAGTTTAATAGAGCAAAGAGTTCACCAATTACCATGGTTGAATCAGGACCGGTAGCGGGGGTATTAGGTGCTGCCGTACTAGGTGAATTTATTGGTGAAAATAATATTATTGCATTTGATATTGGTGGAACAACTGCAAAATGTTCATTAATTGAAAATGGAGAAGTAAAGCTATCAACAGATTACTATATTGAAAAAGATAATCGTAATGCCGGTTATCCAATTAAAACACCGGTTGTGGATATAGTGGAAATCGGAAATGGCGGAGGTTCTATTGCTTGGATTGATGATGCGGGTTCGCTGAAGGTTGGTCCACAGTCAGCAGGTGCATTCCCGGGACCAGTTGCGTATGGATTAGGTGGGGCAGAACCTACTACAACGGATGCTAATCTGCTGACGGGCCGGCTTTCTAGTAAAAATTTTGACTATGAAGTAGATTTAGATGCGGTTCGTTATGCAATCGAAAAGAAAATCGGTGAGAGTTTTGATATTTCAGCGGAAGAGGCTGCACTTGGAATTATTCGTATTGCCAATTCCAATATGCTAAATGCCCTAAAATTAATTTCTGTGCGGAAGGGTTATGACCCTAAAGACTTTACGTTGATTGCATTTGGCGGAGGAGGTTCTATGCATGCACCAGCATTAGCGATTGAACTTGGCGTGAAAAAAGTAGTGATTCCAGTTGCTTCTCCTGTTTTCTCTGCGTGGGGAATGTTGATGACGGATTTGCGAAATGATTATATTCAGACTTATATCAAAAAGATGGACGAGTTATCAGTAGAAGAGCTCGAGTCCGTAGTAAAAGAAATGGAAGAAAAAGCGTTATCTGAGTTCTCAATGGATGGTATTGATGAAAGTTTAATTGAATTCAAATTATATCTGGATATGAGATACCTGGGACAAGAACATACGGTAAAAGTACCAGTGGAAATAAGTGATTTATATAACAAAGAACGAATTATCAATGAGTTCCATCAGCTTCATAAGAAAAACTATACTTTCAATCTACCGGAGTCACCAACAGAAATTGTTAATTTCCACTTAACTGCATTCGGAAAAGTGAAAAAGCCGCAATTAAATGAACTCCGTATAGAACATGAGCTAGACACTGCAAAAAAAGAAGAGAGAAATGTGTACTTTGAGCAGCTAGGCTGGGTTATGACACCAGTTTATGATCGCGATTTATTACCTACAGAGCTTTCGATTTCAGGGCCGGTCATCATTGAAGAAAAAGCAGCAGTAACGGTAGTTTATGAATCTCAAAAGATAATGAAAGATATATTCGGCAATTTAATTATTGAAAAGGAGGAGAAATAAATGGCAACTAATCAAGTAGTGAAGCTTGATCCGTTTACTTTGGAAATTGTAAAAGATTCCCTGCTGGCTGCAGGAGATGAAATGTTTATTGCTTTAGCCAGAACATCAATGAGCCCAATCATCTATGAAGTGCTGGATTATGCAAGTGGGCTGACTGATGCGGAAGGAAACCTATTAACACAAGGGAATGGCGTGACTGGGTTTATTGGGATGTTGTCATTTATGGTCAAGGAGACATTAACGAAGTATCCTGGCGAAAAGTTAAAAGAAGGGGACATCATTATCATCAATGATCCATATCAAGGCGGCGGTTCCCATTTATCTGATGTCGGGCTTGTTATGCCGATCTTCCATGATGATAAATTAATTGCCTTTGCGGCAAATAAAGCACACTGGACAGAAGTAGGAGGCAAAGATCCAGGTTCATTTACAAATGATGCGGTAGATATATTCCAGGAAGGTCTGCAATTCCCTTGCGTGAAGCTGTTCAATGAAGGGGTTATCAACGAAGCATTGGTTGAAATTATTTCTTCGAATGTACGATTCCCGGATTTATCACTTGGAGATATGTATGCCCAGGTGGCGGCCCTTAAAACAGGGGAGAAACGTGTAAAAGAGCTTTGTGAAAAATATTCTTCGGAAGTGATTCAATCAGCCGTAACGTATCATTTAAATCATGGAGAAACAATTTCAAGGAATGAATTAGCGAAATTGCCTAAAGGCGATTTTTATGCGGAAGACTATATTGATACAGATGGCATTGGAAATGGGCCTTTCCCGATTAAAGTAAAGGTTTCCATCACGGATGAAGAGTTTATTTGCGATTTTAGAGGCAGTTCTCCTCAAGTGCCAGGGCCAATGAACTGTTCCTTTACCGGCTTGGCATCAGCGGTGCGTGCAATCTTCTTGGCGATTACAAATCCGGATATTGATGTGAATGATGGTGTCTTTAGACCATTAAAAATTATTGTAGATGAAAAATCCATCATGTCTGCTGAAAGACCAGTTCCAGTATCCAATTATTTTGAAACATTATTAGGCAGTTTAGATTTAATCTGGCAAGCTCTTGCTCCTCATATTCCGAACCGTTTATCAGCAGGACAATTTTTATCAGTATGTGCAGTTACCTTATCTGGAAAGCATCATGAAGATGGAGAACCGTTTTTAATTGTAGAGCCTTCTGTTGGCGGCTGGGGAGCATCAAATAATATGGACGGTGCTTCTGGACAGTTTTGTTTCTCGGACGGTGAAACTTATAATGTACCAGTCGAAGTAGCTGAAACTCGATATGGGGTTATGCTGGATGAATATAGTTTAAGAATTGATGGAGACGGTTCTGGTGTAGGGGAATATGTAGGTGGTAAAGGGGTTATACGTTCCTACCGATCTATGACAGACAATCAGCTGGTAACAGTCACTTTTGGACGCAATAAGTTCTTGCCTTGGGGTGTTAATGGGGGACATCAAGGCTCACCAAATCAATTTATGATTAAAAAATCGGATGGAACTGTAGACGGACCATTCGGAGTTTATCCAAGATATAAGCTCATGAAAGGCGATGTTGTACAGCTTATGACAGGAGCTGGTGGAGGGTACGGAAATCCAAATTTAAGACCGGCAGAAAAAGTAGCCCAAGATGTTAAGAATGGCTATTTTACAATTGAAGAAGCTCGAAAATACTTTGGTGTAGAAGTAGATAAAGAAACTTATAACTATAGAAAAATATAAAAGAGATAGAGGGAGAAAAGATGGAAATTCAAAAAAATATTAAAATCAATCATAATGTAGAAGATTTATTTAATAAAAGCTATGAAAATACTGATGTGCGTTTTGGTATTGCAACAATTCAACCTGGCGAAAGACTGCCAAAGGAAGGCTTAACGAGCCATGAGGAAAATGAATTCTCTTATATTATGAAAGGTACACTTAATGGTGAATCTGGTGGTATCCCTTACTCGATTCAAGCAGGGGAGGCTTCAATTATTCCTGCTGGTGAACAGCATTGGTGTGTAAACGAAGGGGATGCTCCGGTTCAATTAGTCTATGCTTTAATTAAATAGAAGGATGGAGGAGTTTTAATTGAATAGTGTTGAAGATTCTACACGCGTAGGGCAAAAAGAGGAAATAAGTTTTCTGAATAATGATCCTGCTTTAACCGAAATTCCGCTAAAAGATCGGCAACATTGGCTTTCACCGGCGATGATTTTTGGAGGATTGGAATTTACTATACCAGTATTAATGGTGGGTGCTTCGTTAGCAGCGAGTTTTGGTTTATCGACTATCTTTTTAATCTTAATCATATCACTTTTTGGGTTTCAATGGGCCGGTAATGCGGTTGCTGGATATATTGGGGCGAAAACGGGTAGAACTTCATCTGTAATTGCAAAAACGAGCTTCGGTAATACACAAGCTAAGGTAATTGTTGGTTTAACGATATTTGTTGTATCACTTGGGTGGTGGGCATTACAAACAGCCGTTGCTGGGAATGCAATAGCCGTTATGTTCGGGATTGACTATACGACACAATATTGGAGCTGGGTAGTCATTACCGTAATTGCTGGGTTATTATTTGCTTTACCTTCCATTATTGGCTATAACTCAATGAAATGGACAGATTATTTAGCAGTCCCAGCAGGGTTGGTTTTAATAATCGGCGGGATTTATCTTTCCTTAAAAAATATTGGGTGGTCGACAATTTCTTCATGGAATCCAGAACCGACAATGACGATTGCAGCAGCTATTAGCCTAGTAATCGGTGTAAATGTATCTCAATGGGTAATAGCATCTGATTATACAAGGTATGCTAAACCGGCATGGAAGGATAACTGGTTAATACCGAGTGGAATTGTCGTAGTAGGGCTGCCATTATTTATCGTTGGGGCGATTATGTCTGTTGGTGTTGGAGATGCTGATATAGTAAATGTGATGATGAGTCTTGGATTTCCTGTTTGGGGCTTTTTGATCTTATGGTTGGCAACATGGACTTCACAGCTTGTAAATAACTATAGTATGGGGTTGGCTCTTGCAAATGTGTTGAATATTAGTTCTTCTAAAGGACGAGCGGTTTTAACTTTAATCGGCACTTTAGTTGCAATCGTCATCGCAATATTAGGTATCCTTGATTATTTTGAAGACTTCCTCTATTTAACAGCTTTATTGTACCCGGCAATTGCTGGTGTGCTATTTTCTGATTTCTTCTTTATCCGTAAACAAAAGTGGGTCGAGATTCCAGGCTGGAACTGGATGGCTACAATTGCAGTGGTGATTTCAGTGATTGTTGGTTATTATACTCAATATATCAATCCAATGGGACTGCCTGCAATTCAATCACTTGCAGCATCGATGGCAGCTTATTTAATAGCAATGAAAATCAAGAAAAAAGTCTCGCCAGATCTGTTTACCGAATAACTATATAGTAAGTGAAGATATCTCAAAAGTTCGACTTTGAAACTTTTGGGATATTTTTATTTCTGTATAAGTAAAAAACAGATTACTCTGGATGAGTAATCTGTTTTTATAAGATATAGACTTACGAAGAAATTAAGCTAATGGTCCACCTTTTTTCAAGATATTTTCAGAAACGTTCGAGAATTTCGCGAAGTTTTCCTTGAATAGGTTTGCCAAGAAATTAGCTTTTTGATCATAAGCTTCTTTGTCAGCCCATGCACCGCGAGGATTTAATACTTCGCTTGGTACACCTTCGACTGTTGTTGGCATGTGTAAGCCAAAGATTGCATCTTGAGTCGTTTCTACATCATTTAGCTTGCCATCGATTGCAGCACGAACCATTGTACGAGTATATGAAAGCTTCATACGGCTGCCAACGCCATATTCTCCGCCGATCCAGCCAGTGTTTACCAAGAATACTTGTGAACCGTGCTCGTCGATTTTTTGTCCCAGCATTTCAGCATAGCGAGTAGCTGGAAGTGGTAAGAATGGTGAGCCGAAGCATGTAGAGAATACTGGTTCAGGAGATGTTACGCCACGTTCAGTACCTGCTAATTTTGATGTGAAACCACTTAAGAAGTGATACATCGCTTGTTCTTTCGTTAATTTACTGATTGGAGGCAGTACCCCAAAAGCATCAGCAGTTAAAAATACGATTGTTTTTGGATGACCTGCAACAGAAGGCATTACAATATTATCGATAAAGTCGATGGGATATGCAGCACGTGTGTTTTCTGTTAAAGAACTATCATCGTAGTTTGGAATGCGGGATTCCGGATCTACAACAACGTTTTCTAAAACTGTACCGAAGCGAATTGCATTATAAATTTCAGGTTCTTTTTCAGCAGAAAGGTTGATTGTTTTTGCGTAGCAGCCACCTTCAATGTTGAATACACCGTTATCCGACCAACCATGCTCATCATCACCGATTAATTTACGGTTGCTATCAGCTGATAAAGTTGTTTTGCCGGTACCGGATAATCCGAAGAATAACGCAACGTCCCCAGCTTCTCCTACGTTTGCAGAGCAGTGCATAGAGAAAATATCGTTTTCAGGTAAAAGGTAGTTCATAATACCGAAAATTGATTTTTTCATTTCTCCAGCATATTCAGTACCGCCGATTAAGATAATTTTCTTTTCTAAGGATACGATGATAAATGTTTCAGAAGCTGTACCATCTACCGCAGGATCTGCTTTAAAGTTTGGAGCTGATACAATTGTGAATTCTGGATTATGGGTAGTTAGCTCTTCTTCAGTTGGACGGATGAATAATTGATGACAGAAAAGATTATGCCATGCGTATTCATTAATCACTTGGATTTGAAGCTGAGAATCTTTGTCGGCTCCAGCATATCCCTTGAATACATAAAGCTCATCTTTTTCTTTTAAATAGTTGACAACTTTTACATATAGATTATCAAACACTTCAGCAGAAATCGGACGGTTGATATTACCCCAGTCGATTTTGTCTTTTGTGCTTTCTTCTTCTACGATATATTTATCTTTAGGAGAACGACCAGTATATTTGCCTGTTTCAGCACATAAAGCACCATCAACAGTTAATGCAGCTTCTCCACGTTCTGTAGCTTTTTCCACTAATTGTGGTACGGATAATTGTACTTTAATATTTTCGCCGTTTAATAATTCCTTCAGCTCATTAGCAATTTCTACTGAATTCATCGATTAAATACCATCCTTTTTATAGAATTCCCTAAGTCATGGGAGGTTTGATTATTTTCAAAATTAGTATAACACATTGAATTAATTAGTCTATACTAATCCAAAAATTATTTTTAAATTTTTAAACTTTAATAGATTTATTCAAAAACGATTGACAAGAGCCTATACATTCCGTAAGATTTATCCTTGAACGGATACTCTTATCCCGAGTTGGTGGAGGGTCAAGGCCCTATGAAGCCCGGCAACCTGCATTATTCATTTAATGCGATGGTGCCAACCTGATGCAAGGGAATACCCTTGAACGATAAGAGTGAAAGGTAATGTTATGAAATCACAATTCCTTTTACTCATGTACTTAACTATGAGTAGGGGAATTTTTTTTTTCAAATTAGAACACAATGATAAGGATAGCAATTCTTTCTATTTTTATCTGTGCCTTTCTAAATCCATGTATTTGTAAAGAGACCGTATGTACATTTTATAATGTAGTTTTAATATGTCCAGTATTCAAGGATTTAAATAAGATTAAATTACTGTGACAACTGTTAGGCTAAAAATTGTTCAGCAACTGTTTTATACATAATCATAAAACAATTATACAGATTTTCCTACTATTGATATTAAAAAGTGGAGAATGTTGGACAAGTTAAAAGGTAACGGCTGGAATACCGATCTCACTAGAGCGGGTTTAACATGGATAATGAGTACCGTATCAACAACGAGAATTACTCTCGCTATAAATAGGAGGAAATAAAATGACAAACCGTCGACTGTTTACATCAGAAAGTGTAACAGAAGGGCACCCGGATAAAATTTGTGACCAAATTTCAGATGCAATTTTAGATGCCATTTTAAAGGAAGATCCAAATGCACGTGTAGCTTGTGAAACAACTGTAACAACAGGTTTAGTACTTGTTGCAGGTGAAATTTCGACTTCTACTTATGTGGATATTAAAGGAATTGTTCGTGATACAGTAGCAGAAATTGGCTACACTCGCGGCAAGTATGGTTTTGATGCAGAAAACCTAGCTGTGTTAGTAGCAATTGGCGAACAATCACCTGATATTGCACAAGGTGTTGACCAAGCATTAGAAGCACGTGAAGGTTCAATGACAGATGCGGATATCGAAGCAATTGGAGCAGGGGACCAAGGTTTAATGTTTGGTTTTGCGTGTAATGAAACACCGGAACTTATGCCATTGCCAATCAGCCTTGCCCATCGATTAGCCCGTCGTTTGACAGAAGTTCGCAAATCTGAGGAACTTGCTTATTTACGTCCGGATGGCAAAACGCAAGTAACGATTGAATACGATGAAGAAAACAGACCAGTTCGGGTAGATACAATCGTTATCTCAACTCAGCATGATGAAGAAGTAACTTTAGACCAAATTCATGAAGATATCAAAGAAAAGGTTATTAATGTAGTTGTGCCGCAGGATTTAATCGATGCGAATACAAAATACTTTATTAACCCAACTGGCCGTTTTGTAATCGGCGGTCCAAAAGGGGATGCTGGTCTAACAGGCCGTAAAATCATCGTTGATACTTACGGTGGCTATGCTCGTCACGGCGGCGGTGCATTCTCAGGCAAGGATGCAACAAAAGTTGACCGTTCTGCAGCTTATGCGGCTAGATATGTTGCAAAAAATATCGTAGCATCAGGCTTAGCTGAACGTGCTGAAGTACAATTGGCATATGCAATTGGTGTAGCTCGCCCAGTATCTATTGCGATCGATACGTTCGGAACAGGTGTTGTAAAAGAAGAGCAATTAGTAGAATGGGTCAATGAATTATTTGATTTACGCCCAGCAGGCATTATCAAAATGCTGGATCTACGCAGACCAATATACAAACAAACAGCAGCTTATGGACATTTCGGCCGTACAGATTTAGATGTGCCATGGGAAAACACTGATATTGCTCAGCTTTTAAAAGAAAAAGCCAACCTTTAATTGATTTCTTGCAGGGCTTCATATATATAAGAAACAGGTAGAACCCAGATTGGGTTCTACCTGTTTTTCATTTTAGGAGTTATTTAACTCTAGAGGTACGTCATAGACCTTGAGTTTGTTATAGATTTTATTTTTAACGGAGGAATCTACAAAACCGTTTGCTTCAAATTGAAAAGAAAAGCCATCATTAAAGGTGAAGGTATAGGTTTCTGCTTCGCTATCATCATTTGGATAGATATGACTCACATGTGTTAGCTCTGACCATTCATATACTGCCTTGCTGCCAATGAGTGGATTGAACTCAATATAGTCTTCATCTAAATAAATATAATAATTTACCCCTAGCCCAAAGACGGAAAGAAAACCTAGAATGGTTAAAATTATCACGATTATTCTAGTGATAAGCTTCTTTATAAAATAGAGAAAAACTAAAGAAATGAAGGCAATGAAAAATGCCAAAGAATATATAATGAAGTTTTTGCCGAAGGTTATAAAGGCAATTCTATCCGGATTTTCAAAAACAATGACTGATAATATCACAGGTGTTAATAGGACGATAATAGGGGCAATAATAATGACAAGAACGGCTAATACCCAATAAAGGCTGCTTTTTTCGAATTGATTCATCCTTTTCTCCTTTATCTATTTAGTGTATGTAAAAGTGGAAATGGTGATGGGTGAAGCTAGGTTTCCCCTTTCCAATGGCCGATATAAAAAAAGAGTATAAGCCAAAAAAGCTGTATACCCGTATACCGATGCGGAAGTCTAAATTATCTAGATGATAGTTTTTCTTGTTGAGATTTATAGAGTTGTCCTTTTTCTACATATTCTCGAATGATACGGTCCATATCCTCGCGATCCTCTGCTGTAATTTCTCGTGCAACTTTTGCAGGTCTACCCATAGCCAGGGTATTTGGAGGGATTTTTTTGCCTGGTGGAACTAAACTACCTGCTCCAATAAAGGCTCCTTCTCCTATTTCTGCACCATCCAAAATAATCGACCCCATGCCGATCAATGCTCTTTTTCTAATAACACAGCCATGTAATGTAACTTGGTGGCCGACAGTCACTTCGTCTTCAATAATTACCGGATTATTCGGACTTTGGTGGATGCAGCTTAAATCTTGAATACTGCATCGCTTTCCAATAGTAGTTGAAGCTACATCACCGCGAATGACCGTGTTGAACCAGATTGTCGATTCTTCATCGATTGACACATCCCCTGTAACAACGGCATTGTCTGCAATATATACAGATGGGTCTATTTTAGGATTTTTGTCTTTGAAAGGGTAAATCATCGAAAATCTCCTCATTTCTCAGTATGATATAGCTATAGCGTAACAAATTAGGAAGAAAATGAAAATAGAATGTAAGGTTGCCCATTTTAATGGGTAGGAGGGTTTATGTATGTGGAAATGGGAAGCAGAAGGACAAGCAAAAGCAGTTGTTGTTATTTTACATAGTGCATTTGAGCACCATCAATGGTATGCATGGTTAATTGAAAAGCTGCGAACAGCAGGCTTTACCATTGTCATGGGAGATTTCCCTGGACATGGGAAAAACTCGACATTTGCCAAAATTCATGATGAAGATGTCAATGACTATTCGGACTTTATAAAAAAATTAATGCAGAATGCGCTGCTTTATCAGTTGCCCGTTTTTATATTGGGACATGGTTTAGGGGCAACTTTAGCGATAAACTTTTTGAAAAAAAATAAAGTGGAATGTGCCGGATTAATCCTTACATCCCCATGGCTAAGTTTAAAGAAAACAACGAATCTATTTACGAATGCAATGACAAGCTTAGGGTCGCTCGCTTCTAATAAAAAAATATCATTAAAGTTTGATAAGACAATGCTAACGCGAAATAATGAGGGCTACCAGGAGCTGGCGGATGAGAATAGTCCATATCATACCAATGTAACTGTTGGATGGTATAAGGATGTTCAAAACCTTATGAAAAGTATTATTTCAGAACAAGAAAATCAGTTGACGTTGCCGATTTTATTAATAGGCGCAAAACAAGATAAAATCACAGAACCATCTGTTGGCCGTAAATGGTTAGTAAATCAAAACTCGACTGAAATTCAATATAAGGAATGGCCATATAGCTATCATAATCTATTCCATGATAATGAAAGAGAAGAAGTTTTTATTTACAGCAAAGATTTTATGAATAACGTCCTTCGGTCACTTGGTTATATAATCGAACAATGATGCATAAAATACTCAGTCTGACGAAACTGAGTATTTTTGCTTTTTTGGGAGGGAATTCCAGAAATCCAACAAACTTTAAATATCAAAAAATATTGAATAAGTTTAATTTATGTAATATATTGAATTTTATAACAATAAAATCATGCATAAAAGGGGTGTAGTCTATGGAGAGTTTAGTAAGCGCACTAAACGAATTTTTTTGGGGACCATGGTTTATCTATGGGATATTAATCGTGGGGATATTCTTTTCAATCATCACGCGTTTTTTACAAGTACGACATATTAAAGACATGTTTAAGTTAATGTTCAACGGGAAAAAATCGGAGAAGGGGATTTCTTCTTTCCAAGCGATGTCTATCGCATTATCCGGTCGTGTTGGGACTGGTAACATTGCTGGTACTGCTACAGCAATTGGATTTGGAGGTCCAGGGGCAGTGTTTTGGATGTGGGCAATTGCCTTTATTGGAGCAGCAACTGCCTATGTAGAATCAACATTAGCTCAAATCTATAAAGAAGAAAAAGAGACTGAGTATCGTGGTGGTCCTGCATTTTACATAGAAAAAGGTATGGGTCAAAAATGGTTTGCTGTTATTTTTGCAGTGGCAGCTCTAATCGCAATGCTGATATTGATGCCTGGTGTTCAATCGAATGCCATTGCAGATGCGGTCGAAAATGCTTTTGGAATTGAAACATGGATTACAGGTTTAATTATTGCTATTTTACTAGGAATTATTATTATTGGCGGTGTTAAATGGATTGCCAATGCTGCACAAATTATCGTTCCTTTTATGGCCATCGCTTATATTTTAATGGCAATTATTATAATCATCATGAATATTTCTGAAGTACCAAGCGTGATTGGACTAATCTTCTCAAGTGCTTTCGGTGCACAGGAAATGTTTGGCGGGTTGATTGGATCGGCAATTGCTTGGGGTGTAAAACGTGGAATTTACTCAAACGAAGCAGGTCAGGGTACAGGCGCACATCCAGCTGCAGCTGCAGAAGTTTCGCACCCTGCTAAACAAGGCTTAGTTCAAGCAGCCTCTGTATATATTGATACATTATTAGTTTGTTCGGCTACAGCATTTATGATTTTATTTACCGGGATGTATAATGTCCATGATGAAAAAGCGGCAGAGCCTGCAACTACCTTTGTGCATGTAGGGGATTTCAGTGCGGATGAGCTATCAGGTGAAGAACAAATTTCTTTCGCAAAAGGAATTGAAGCTGGTGCGGCCTATACGCAATACGCAGTAGATTCTGCATTACCTGGCTTTGGTGCACCGTTTGTTGCAATTGCATTATTCTTCTTTGCCTTTACAACGATTATGGCATATTACTATATTGCGGAAACGAATGTTTCGTACCTGTTTACGGGAACCTTGGAAAAGGTATTTATATGGGTTGCTAAGTTCGCAATATTAATTGCAGCATTTTATGGTACAGTTCGCACATCTAATCTAGCGTGGGCAATGGGAGATGTTGGGTTAGGTTTGATGGTTTGGGTGAACGTTATTGCAATCTTGATAATAATGAAGCCGGCAATTGTCGCTTTAAAAGATTACGAGCAACAGAAAAAAGAGGGGAAAGATCCGGTCTTCAACCCTATTAAACTAGGTATTAAAAACGCAACATTCTGGGAAAAAAATAATAAAGAAAAATAATAAAAGAAAGCGTGAAGTAGACGAAAAATCGTTTTACTTCACGCTTTTATATTGAAGGTTAGCTTTGAAATGGTTTCACCTTTTCCATTGCTACTATAAATGGCGGATCATTTTGTTGATTGATAAATTCGTAGCGCAATACATGCACATACTTTTGAGGCAGGGAACTGACGAAACGCAGCACCTCATCACGTTCTTCTTTTCCGCCTTCATGTCCATGATAAATTACTAGTACAATTATGCCTCCAACCTTTAAAAGCTGCAATAATTGTTCGATGGCAACGATTGTTGTATTTCCTTTCGTTACTATTGAATGGTCTGCACCAGGCAAATAGCCCAAGTTGAATATGGCACCTGCAATCTCATTTCCCACATAATTTGCAACATTTTCATGACCATCTAGGATGACAGTAGCATTCGTAACGCCGTGTTCAGTTAGGCGACTTTGTGTAGCATCTACCGCTTGCTGCTGAACGTCAAATGCATAGACATGTCCAGATTCTCCAACGAGTTGTGAGAGAAATAAAGTATCGTGACCATTTCCAGCAGTCCCATCTACTGCAATTTCTCCTTTTTCAATGGAGTGGCTAAGGAGAGTTTGAGCATATTGTATTACACGTTGTAATCTCATCTTTCTTCACTTCCCACAGATAGAGTTGGTCAATTATACAATCCCGTTTGTTGTCGGAACATATAATTTCCCTTGCCAGCTTCCGCGTTTCTCAAGTTCTGCATCGATTCCGTTAAGCACTTCCCATTTGTTTACACTCCACATTGGGCCGATCATTAAATCAATCGGACCATCACCTGTGATGCGGTGGACAATCATTTCCGGTGGAATGATTTCTAATTGATCGGCTACTAATTGAATGTATTGATCTTTTTCGAGAAATTCAAGCATGCCTTTTTCGTATTGTTTTACTAAAGGTGTCCCTTTTAATAAATGAAGAAGGTGAATTTTAATTCCTTGAACATCAAGCTTAGCAACCTCTCTCGCCGTTTCCATCATCATATCGTAATCTTCCAGCGGCAGGCCGTTAATAATATGTGTACAAACGCGAATATTGTGTTTGCGGAGTTTCTCCACACCCTCTACATAGGTAGCATAATCATGGGCGCGGTTAATTAGATTGGCTGTTTTTTCATGGACAGTTTGCAGTCCTAATTCCACCCATAAATAAGTTCGTTCGTTTAATTCTGCTAAATATTCCACAACATCATCTGGCAAGCAATCCGGGCGAGTCGCAATACTTAAACCCATAACGCCCTCGCAAGCAAGTGCAGCTTCAAATTTTTCTTTTAGCACTTGGAGTGGAGCATGTGTATTTGTGTACGCTTGGAAATAGGCCATTGTCATGCCATCTTTCCATTTATGCTGCATTTTTTCTTTGATCTTTTCGAATTGAACTGGAATGGGATCTACTCGGTCTCCGGCAAAGTCTCCGCTTCCTGCTGCACTGCAGAAAGTACAACCGCCAAAAGCGACAGTACCGTCACGGTTTGGGCAATCAAAGCCTGCATCCAGTGCTACTTTATATACCTTTTTACCAAATTCATCTCTTAAATAGCGATTCCATGTATAGTAACGTTTCCCATCGGAAGGGAAAGGAAATTGTTGTTGTTCTGACATTTAATTTCACTCCTCTAACAAATCATTCTACCACGAAAAAAGTCTCGTGGCACATGAACAAATCTCTCCTTAGCTGGAATTCTTATGCCGCATGGAAAAACTCAAATTTTGTACCAAGAAGTTATTTGAGAAATGTTGAAATTTTCTATCATTTTGTTGGTTTATCGCTTCTAAAATCTTTTTCTTGTACTTTTTGAAAAAGGAGACTACTATTATTTTTTGTTAGATAAGTTAGTTAGGAAATTTCTTATCCGTATAAGTGGAAATAAAAACAACAAGAGAAAAACATCAATTTTTATATAAAAGGGTGTTTCTATTAGTTTTAATGGAGGAGTAGTATGGCAATGCCCAAAAATGTCTGGTTGCTCGTTATCGGTGCATTTATCAACATTACAGGAAGCTCGCTTATTTGGCCTTTGAATACAATATACATGCATGATCACTTAGGACAATCACTATCAGTAGCAGGATTTGTTTTAATGATGAATGCTGGTGCAACGGTTTTAGGGAATTTAGTGGGGGGATATTTGTTTGATAAATTAGGTGGCTATAAATCAATTATGCTTGGAATTTCAATAACCGTAATTTCGTTAATAGGAATTACTATTTGGC
Source organism: Lysinibacillus fusiformis (assembly GCA_030027265.1). Lineage (GTDB taxonomy): Bacteria > Bacillota > Bacilli > Bacillales_A > Planococcaceae > Ureibacillus > Ureibacillus fusiformis_A. The sequence continues at coordinate 30,294 of JASENG010000001.1, forward strand.
ATGGCTGGCCACATTATGTTTACTTTTTAATCGTCATGGGATTTGGAAGCGGCATTGTCATTCCCGCAATGTTTGCTTTAGTAGGTTCTGTTTGGCCCAAAGGTGGACGGAAAGGATTTAATGCGATATATTTAGCACAAAATTTAGGGGTTGCCGTAGGACCAGCTCTGGCAGGTCCTATTGCGGAAATAAGTTTTGATTACTTATTTATCTCGAACTTAGGTTTATATATTATCTTTTTACTTATTGCGCTAATTACGTATCGGCATATGGTACCGAAAATCGAAAAAGGAAATGACGAGAAGGTCATTGAAAATAATCCGTCAAAAGCAAGCTTTTATTCGCTGCTTATTCTGTGCAGTGCGTTTTTATTGGCGTGGGTTGCCTATTCACAATGGGCTTCGACTTTATCCACACATATTCAGCAATTAGGAATAGGGTTAAAAGAATACAGTTTGCTATGGTCGATTAACGGCCTATTGATCATTACGCTTCAACCGTTGATAAGTCCCCTTGTTCAAAAGTATGAGAAGCAAATAAAAGGTCAGTTGGCAGCAGGGATGCTGATTATGATGGGGTCCTTTACCATTATTTTATTTGCAGATAACTTTAAAATGTTTGCCGTAGCCATGATGGTTTTAACATTGGGAGAAATCTTTGTATGGCCGGCAGTACCAACCATTGCGAATATGTTGGCGCCAGAAGGTAAAGGTGGAACATACCAGGGGATTGTTAATAGTATTGGATCCATAGGGCGAATGATTGGTCCTCTGATCGGCGGTATTATTGTAGATGTCTATAATATGGATATTCTAATTGCGGTGCTATGTGGGTTATTTATCGTCGCGATTATTCCATGCATTGTTTATGATAGCCCAATGAAAAAGAAAAAAAGCCAATATACTAATGATATTCCAGAGAGCCAACATTAAATTAGGGAAATTTTAACTAGTCAATAAAGGAAATACTTGTTTATTTTCCATAAATACATTAAAATGGTTTAAATAATGAAAAGTACGACTATGAGAAGGAATAGTAAATTTTGAAGCTTTCAAGAGAGCTAGCGGGTGGTGTGAGCTAGTAAGCAGAAAAATTGAACTCGCCTTGGAGTCTGTTTTAGTGAAGCTAGTAGCTAAAACCGTTTTTTCCACGTTATGGAATTTAAGCTGAGTGTAGTGTCACTAATTTGGGTGGTACCGCGGGAGTTACAAATATCTCTCGTCCCTTTCTAAGGAAAGGGACGGGTTTTTTTGTTTTTTAAATATTTCGTCAACTTCGTCTCGAGTAGCTATTTACTTCTAATTACACTGGTATCAATGCATTAAGCAATGATTATTTTTACCATTATTAGGATAATCTACTTTTGATACAGCTTTATTTGACTTTATATCAGTAAGGTTCAAACCTTGCTGAATAAAGTTAAAATCACCGGCGAAAATACGCCAAGGTGTATTTTATAACACATTCCTTCGTGTCGACACAGCGTGCCCAAACAATATTAAGGAGGAGAAAGTACATGAGTTTTAATCATCAACAAATCGAAAAAAAATGGCAGCAATACTGGCTTGAGAACAAGTCGTTTAAAACACTGGATGACACTTCTAAGCCAAAGTTCTATGCATTGGATATGTTTCCGTATCCATCAGGGGCTGGTTTACACGTAGGTCACCCGGAAGGTTACACAGCAACGGATATTTTATCGCGTTTTAAACGTATGCAAGGGTACGATGTGCTGCACCCGATCGGATGGGATGCCTTTGGTCTGCCAGCTGAGCAATATGCATTAGATACAGGAAATGATCCTGCCGAATTTACAGCGAAAAACATAGCAACATTCAAGCGTCAAATTCAAGAATTAGGTTTTTCTTATGATTGGGATCGTGAAATCAATACAACTGATCCTGGCTATTATAAATGGACACAATGGATTTTTACAAAGCTTGTTGAAATGGATTTAGCTTATGTGGACGAAATTCCGGTAAACTGGTGTCCTGCATTAGGTACAGTACTTGCAAATGAAGAAGTAATCGATGGGAAATCCGAGCGCGGCGGACATCCAGTTGAACGTCGACCAATGCGTCAATGGGTTTTACGTATAACGAAGTATGCAGACCGTTTACTTGATGATTTAGAAGAAGTAGATTGGCCAGAGTCTATTAAAGATATGCAGCGCAACTGGATCGGACGATCTGAAGGAGCGCAGGTGAAGTTCGCTGTTGCCGGGTCAGAAGGCGAATTCGAAGTATTCACAACTCGTCCGGATACTTTATTTGGTGCAACATATTGCGTATTGGCACCAGAGCATAAATTAGTGGATGAAATTACAACTGCAGAGCAACGCGAGGCAGTAGAAGCATATTTAGATAAAGTAAAAATGAAATCCGATCTTGAGCGTACGGATTTAGCGAAAGAAAAAACAGGTGTATTTACAGGTGCTTATGCTGTAAATCCTATTAACGGAAAACAAATTCCAATCTGGATTGCAGATTATGTATTAGCTTCATATGGTACAGGTGCAATCATGGCGGTTCCTGCTCATGACGAACGTGACTATGAGTTCGCGAAAGAGTTCGGTTTAGAAATCATTCCAGTACTTGAAGGTGGAAATATTGAAAATGAAGCCTTCACTGGTGACGGGGCACATATTAACTCCGATTTCTTAAATGGGTTAAATAAAGCAGATGGCATTGCAAGTGCCATTAAATGGCTTGAAGAAAATGGCGTAGGTGAAAAGAAAATCACTTATCGTTTACGTGACTGGTTATTCTCTCGTCAACGCTATTGGGGTGAGCCAATCCCGGTAATTCATTGGGAAGACGGCACAATGACAACCGTTCCTGTAGAAGAGTTGCCGTTGGAATTGCCAAAAACATCAAACATTCGTCCATCGGGTACAGGGGAATCACCACTAGCCAATATTGATGAGTGGGTAAATGTTGTGGATCCTGAAACAGGTAAAAAGGGTCGCCGTGAAACGAACACAATGCCGCAATGGGCAGGATCAAGCTGGTATTTCTTACGATACATCGATCCGAATAATAACGAAGCCCTTGCTGATGCAGAATTATTAAAACGCTGGTTGCCGGTAGATATTTATATCGGTGGTGCAGAGCATGCAGTGCTTCACTTGCTATACGCTCGCTTCTGGCATAAAGTTCTATTCGATTTAGGGGTAGTGCCAACTAAAGAGCCATTCCAAAAGTTATTCAACCAAGGAATGATCTTAGGTGAAGGCAACGAGAAAATGTCTAAATCAAAAGGAAATGTCGTAAATCCTGATGATATCGTGAATACTCATGGTGCGGATACACTACGTTTATATGAAATGTTCATGGGCCCATTGGATGCTTCTGTTGCATGGTCGACAAATGGTTTAGATGGAGCGCGTCGCTTCTTAGATCGTATTTGGCGTCTATACACAACCGAAGAAGGTGCTTTATCAGATAAAGTTCAAGCAAGCTCAGATGCAGCACTTGAAAAAACGTATCACCAAACAGTGAAAAAGGTTACAGATGATTACGAGCATCTTCGTTTCAATACAGCTATTTCTCAAATGATGGTATTCATCAATGATTGCTATAAGGCTGAAATTTTCCCAACAGCGTACGCTGAAGGCTTTGTGAAGCTATTAGCGCCGATTGCACCTCATGTGGCTGAAGAGCTTTGGGAAATCCTGGGACACACAGATACTTTAACTTACCAAGAATGGCCAACATTCGATGAGTCGAAACTTGTGGATGATGAAGTCGAAGTAGTCGTTCAAGTAAACGGTAAATTACGTGCAAAAGTAAAAGTAGCAAAAGATGTAACAAGAGAGCAGCTTGAAGAAATAGCAAAAGCTGACGAGAAAGTTCTGGAATTCACTGAAGGCAAGCAAATTGTAAAAGTCATTGCAGTCCCAGGAAAACTAGTGAATATTGTAGTAAAATAAAATTGTTCAAAACAGAATGCGAACCATTTGCGTCGTATTCTGTTTTATTTTTAAATTATATATGGACCAGGTCCTTAAACAATTCTGGATGTTCGTAATTGTTTAAGGACCGGTTCCCTAAAAAATTATAGTTAGGATGACTGGATGAATCAGGTAGTTGAATTAATACTTAAACCGAATTTTGTGGCAGAGGTTTCAAAGGGATATCCTCTTATTTTAAAGGAGGCAGCTGAATCAATTGATGATTCGATAGAAGAAGGAACGCTCCTTAAAATTGTTCGGCCAAATCGCAAATATATCGCAACTGGCTATTATGGAAAACAAAATAAAGGTATCGGATGGGTCTTATCAAATAATCCAAACGAGGAAATTAACGAAGCCTTTTTCGAAGAGAAGTTTAGACAAGCCTTCAAGAAGAGAGAGGCATTTTATCAAAAGGATGATACAACAGCATTTCGTGTATTTAATGGTGAAGGCGATGGCATTGGCGGACTGACAATCGACTATTTTGACGGTTTTTATATGGTCAGCTTTTATAGCAAGGGAATCTATTTATTCCGTACACCTATTTTTGCTGCTTTAAAAGAGGCTGCCGCTAACCTGCGCGGTATTTATGAGAAAAAACGTTTTGATACGAATGGGCAATATGTGGAGCAGGATGATTATGTTGCCGGGGAGGTTGGCGAATTTCCGCTCATTATTAAAGAGAACGGCATGAACTATGCGGTCAATTTAAATGATGGAGCAATGACTGGTATTTTTCTTGATCAGAGAAATGTCCGACTTGCCCTAAGAGAACGTTTTTCTGAAGGAAAAACAGTGTTAAATACATTTTCGTATACTGGCGCATTTTCAGTGGCAGCTGCATTAGGCGGGGCGTATGAAACAACAAGTGTCGATTTAGCTAAAAGAAGTTTGCCATTAACAATTGAGCAATTTAGTGTGAATGGCATTGATTATGAGCAGCAGCAAATTAAGGTGATGAATGTCTTTGATTATTTTTCTTATGCAGCGAGGCACCAATTGAAATTTGATGTTGTTGTGCTGGATCCGCCAAGCTTTGCCCGTACGAAAAAGATGACGTTTAGTACGTCAAAGGATTATCCGAAGCTAATAGGAGAAGCTATTGAAATCACTGCATCTAATGGCATCATTATTGCTTCAACAAATAATGCGAGTTTTAATATGAAAAAATTTAAAACCTTTATAGATAAGGCTTTTAAAGACAAAAATAAGCGATATAAAATTGTTGAGCAACATCAGCTTCCCGAGGATTTTACGACATTAGAGGATTATCCGGAGTTTAACTATTTAAAAGTATGTATTATTCAATTACTTAAATAAGGAATGAGTTTCTATGAAATATACTAAAGCAACTATGCTGAAATTGGTAAATGAAGAACGTGAGCTTCATGATGAGTTAAAGAGAATTAAAAGTGAAATGGGTCTGGAGAAGAATTTAGCATTAAAAGCGCTATACCATTCTATGGTAGCAGATGGCGGTCGCTATCAGGTGCGTTATCAAGAACTTGATCGCTAACAGTTATGCTTGGGGGATTATACCTTCAAGCATTTTTTTATAATTAAAATTCCAACCGGGTTAAAAAGAGGCTGCAGCTGGAATTTTTAGAAGGAGGATATTGACATATAAAACCATAAAATTTATTATTTATATAAGTTTACTAAGGATTAAATAAGTACATATTTTTAAATAAGGTGTACTATGCTTCACAGTGTTTGACTAGTAGGTCGATTGCGATCTATTAAAAAATTAATTTAAAAATACAGAAAAATCATTATTTATCAAAAACATAGTTGACCAATAAGAATTGTTATGTTTATATTAAAGTATTATTTTGTGCTACGTAGGGGGTTCATAATGGGGAAAGTTTATATAGTTGGTGCCGGACCGGGAAGTGTGGATTTAATTACAGTGAAGGGTTTAAAGTGTATCCAACAAGCAGATGTAATTCTTTACGACCGGCTAGTAAATAAGGAATTGTTAGACTATGCAAAGCCTGATGCGGAGCTGATTTTTGTTGGAAAGCTGCCAAAATTGCATGGAGTGATTCAAGACAGAATCCATAGATTGCTAGTTGAGCATGCTGGTCAGGATAAAGTAGTTACACGCTTAAAAGGTGGAGATCCCTTTGTATTTGGCCGTGGTGCAGAAGAAGCGGAAGTTTTGGTGGATGCAGGAATTCCATTTGAAATTGTTCCTGGTATTACTTCAGGTGTTGCAGCACCTGCCTATGCAGGAATACCAGTTACTCACCGTGATCTGGGCTCCAGTTTTGCACTTGTAACAGGTCATATGCGCGAAGGGAAAGATGACACGATTAACTGGAAAGGTTTAGCAGAATCAGTCGATACACTGGCCATTTATATGGGAGTAGGGAATCTGCCGTATATTACCGAGCAGTTAATGAAATACAATCGTCATCCAAACACGCCAGTTGCCCTTATCCATTGGGGTACAACAGAACACCAGAAAACGATTACGGGTACATTAGAAACAATAGTAGACATAGCCCAAAAAGAAGAAATTCAAAATCCAAGTATGATTCTTGTTGGCGAAGTCGTTAAAATGCGCGAAAAAATTGCATGGTTTGAAAAAACAAAAGAATCTATGCGAGAAGAAATTTTAATTTAAGGAAGAAGGGGAAAAGTTTGCAAGCAGTATTATATGTTGCACATGGCAGCCGTGTAAAAGCTGGAGTAGAAGAAGCGAGACAATTTATCGAATCAGTAAAACCTCAAATTGATGTAGATATCCAGGAAATTTGCTTCCTTGAGTTAGCCGATCCCTCCATCGTAGAAGGTGTTTCTGCATGTGTTGAAAAAGGTGCAACAGACATTGCCATCGTTCCAATTCTTTTATTAACAGCAAATCATGCAAAACAAGATATTCCCCTTGAGCTTGACAAAGCAAAAGAACTTTATCCAGATGTTTCATTCACTTTAGGTAAACCTTTCGGCATCCATGAAAAATTGATTAATAGTTTACATGAGAGAGTGCAGCAAAAGAGCACAAAGCAAAATGAGGAGATTGATGTGTTGCTCATTGGACGTGGAAGCAGCGATGAAAGCGTTCAATACGATTTTCAGCAAATTGCAGATAACCTCAAAGGAAAGTACCACTATGCAAAAGTTGATATTTGTTTCTTATACGGGAAAGGTCCTTCATTTGAAAACGCGTTAGAGCACTTGCAAAACAATCGAAAGAACCCGGTGTATGTTGTTCCATATATTTTGTTCACTGGTCTATTGAAAATCGGTATTCAAAAGAAAATGGCACAGCTCGGATTTAATGATGATGAAGCAGTACTTTGCGAATGTTTGGGATATGACGATAACGTGCGTCAGGTGTTAATAGAGCGAGTAAAAGAAACGTTATATACGTATAGGGAGGGTGTTCCAAATGGATAAAAAGCAAGAAAATTTCGAGCAGGCAGTAGAAAATCTAAAAAAAATCATGAGTACGATGAAATATGGGTCAATTACCTTAATTGTCCAAGATAACATTATTGTACAAATCGAAAAAAATGAAAAAATTCGATTAAAATAATTTAGGTGAAGAGGTGTGTATGAAGTGAAGTTAGAAGCAACAAATAGCCCTTTTAACGAACAACAAGTCCAGCAACTAAATGAAGTTTTGGCAACATTAACACAAAACCAAAAAATTTGGTTAACAGGCTACTTAAGTGCAACTGCCAGTATAGGTGCACAAATACCAGAGGCTCCAGCTGGAGGAGTACAACCGCCAACAAATGTTGTGGCATTGCCTGCTGCTGCACAAACGAAAACAGCAAAGCATATTACGATTCTCTATGCTTCTCAAACGGGCAACGCTGGGGGGCTTGCTAAAAAGTACGGCGAGCAATTAAAACAGGTTGGTTTTGAAGTAAATGTATCGTCTATGAGTGATTTCAAAACAAATGCCCTAAAAAAATTGGACCATTTGCTTGTGATTGCAAGTACACATGGTGAGGGCGAGCCGCCTGATAACGCAATTTCATTCCATAGCTTCCTTTATGGAAAGCGAGCTCCAAAATTGGATCATGTCAAATTTGCAGTTCTTTCTTTAGGGGATAGTTCTTATGAGTTCTTCTGCAAAACAGGGCAGGATTTCGATGAACAGCTTGAAAAATTAGGTGCTCAAAGATTAGTAGACCGTGTGGATTGCGATCTTGATTATGATGAACCAGCAGCGAAATGGTTTGACTCTGTAAAAGTAAAGTTGGAAGAAGGAGAAGTTAGTCCACAAACGATTCAAGAAGCGGCTCCAACAGTTTTAGATTCTGACGTAGTTTACTCTCGTAAAAATCCGTTTAAAGCTGAAATTTTAGAGAAAATCAATCTTAATGCCGAAGGATCTAACAAAGAAACGATCCATTTAGAAATATCATTAGAAAACTCAGGCATTGTTTTTGAGCCAGGTGATAGCTTAGCGATTTACCCAACCAATAATGAAAATTTGGTTAATGCATTAATCAATGCACTAGGGTTTAATGCTGAAAGTTCAGTCAATGTTGACGATCGAGCTGTTACATTAAAAGAAGCCTTAACTGATTTACTTGAAATTACGGTGCTATCAAAACCGGTAATGCAAAAAATCGGTGAATTTACGTTAAATGAAGAATTCCATGCATTGCTTAGCGATCGTGAATCATTTAAAAACTATACACATGGCCGCGATTTATTGGATGTTGTCGAAAAATTCGCTCCTTTCAGCTGGAATGAACAAAGCTTTGTAAATGTTTTAAGAAAGCTTCCGGCAAGACAATATTCAATTTCTAGCAGCCTGGCAGCATACCCGGAGGAAGTACATTTAACAATTGGGGCAGTACGCTATGAAGTAGATGGCCGTGAACGCCTAGGGGTTTGCTCAACGCAAGTGGCAGACAGCTTAGAAGTTGGCGATAGTGTAAGAGTTTATGTACAGCAAAATCCTAACTTCAAATTGCCGGCCGATGATAAACCGATGATTATGGTAGGACCAGGTACAGGTGTTGCACCATTCCGTTCATTCATTCAAGAACGTGAAGAGCGCGGTGCAGAAGGCAAGAACTGGTTATTTTTTGGAGATCAGCATTTTGTCACAGACTTTTTATATCAAACAGAGTGGCAAGGCTGGTTAAAATCTGGTGTTTTAACAAAGCTGAATGTAGCTTTCTCTCGAGACAAAGAAGAAAAAGTTTACGTACAACATAAAATGCAAAAACATGCAGCTGAAATTTTCGAATGGTTAGAACAAGGTGCTCATCTTTACGTATGTGGAGATAAGGATCATATGGCAGCTGACGTTCATAACACATTGCTACATATCATTGCAGAACAAGGCAACAAAACAGAAGAAGAAGCCAAACAATATCTTGAAGATCTACGCAAAGAAAAACGCTATCAACGAGATGTATATTAAGGGGGAAGTACGAATGGTACAAAAAATTGTATTACCACCTCAAGAAGGTAAACCAAGTGATGTCGAAGAAATAAAAGCAGAAAGTAATTACTTGCGTGGTTCCCTTGTTGAATCGATGGAAGACGAACTTAGCTCAGGTATCTCGGATTGGGATAACCGTTTAATGAAATTCCACGGAAGTTATTTACAAGATGACCGTGATGTACGTTTAGAACGGGAACGCAAAAAATTGGAACCTGCATATCAATTCATGGTGCGTGTTCGTATGCCGGGCGGTGTCGCAACACCAGAACAATGGCTAAAAATGGATGAACTAGCTGAAAAGTATGGAAATCACACATTTAAGATTACAACCCGTCAAACAATTCAATTCCACGGTATCTTAAAATGGAATATGAAAAAACATATGCAAGAATTGAATAGCGTTTTATTCGATACGATTGCAGCTTGTGGTGATGTAAACCGTAATGTTATGTGTAATGCCAATCCATATCAATCTGAAGTTCATCAAGAAATTTTTGAAATCTCATCTAAAATAAGCGAGCATCTACTGCCTCGTACAAATGCTTATTATGAGATTTGGCTAGATAAAGAAAAAGTGGTAGATACACAGGAAGAACAAGAACCAATTTACGGTTCGCTTTACTTGCCGCGTAAATTTAAGATTGGTATCGCGGTGCCGCCAGCGAACGATGTAGACGTTTTCTCACAAGATATCGGTTTAATCGCGGTGATGGAGGATAATGAACTAGTTGGCTTTAACGTGGCAATTGGCGGCGGTATGGGGATGACGCATGGCGATACGGCAACTTATCCTCAGCTTAGCCGTTTAATCGGTTACGTTTCAAAGGATAAAATTGTAGATGTTTGCGAGAAAATTATGACGGTTCAACGTGACTACGGGGATCGTTCTGTACGTAAATATGCTCGATTCAAATATACAGTGGATCGTCTAGGTCTAGACACGGTTAAACAAGAAATCGAGTCTCGTCTCGGATTTGCATTTGAAGAAGCTAAACCATTTAATTTTGAGCATACGGGTGACCGTTATGGCTGGATCAAAGGGGAAGATGGGAAATACCATTTCACACTCTTTATTCAAAATGGCCGTGTAAAAGACTTTGACAACTATCCATTGAAAACAGCTTTACGTGAAATCGCTCAAGTGCATAAAGGGGAATTCCGTTTCACTGGAAACCAAAATGTCGTGATTGCAAACGTAGGAGCAAGAACTAAAAAAGCAATCAATGAAATCATTGAAAAATATCAATTAACCGAGAGTGATAATTATTCAGCGTTACGCCGCAATTCAATTGCTTGTGTGGCATTGCCAACTTGCGGTTTAGCAATGGCAGAATCAGAACGTTATCTGCCTTCGTTAATTGAAAAAATTGAAGAAATCTTAGATAACAATGGCTTGCGTGATCAAGATATCACAATCCGTATGTCAGGCTGTCCAAATGGCTGTTCTCGTGCAGCAATGGGTGAGATAGGATTTATCGGTAAAGGGCCAGGGAAATATAACTTCTATTTAGGAGCTAGTCATACTGGCAATCGATTAAATAAAATCTATAAAGAAAATATTGGAGAAGAAGAAATTTTATCAACTCTTGGTCCAATTATTGAACACTATGCGAAAGAACGCTTTGACAACGAATATTTCGGAGATTTCGTGATTCGTGCTGGCTACGTTGAAGCAGTTACGGATGGTCGCGATTTCCATAATAAAGCTTAATAGATTACGATGAAGGTTGTATTTCGATACAACCTTTATTTGCGATTTAGAAATAGTTTTCATAAAATAAAGACAACAACTCGGGCCAAATTCGGTTCGAGTTATGTTTTTCTATCGATGGCGGGAGGGAATACGATGTATCCGATTGTGTTGAACATAGAAAATAAACGAGTGCTGGTAGTTGGCGGCGGTAAAGTTGCCACACAAAAAACAAAAATGCTGTTGGGGCAAAATGCGGAAATCACTGTTGTAAGCCCAGCCTTAACGGAGACATTACATACATATGCTTTAAATCATCAAATTCAGTGGAGGGAAAGGGATTTTGTACAAAGCGATACAAAAGATGCCTTTCTCGTGATTGCTGCAACAAATAATCGAAATGTAAATGCTTTGGTGAGAGAAAGTTGTTTTGATGGCCAGCTTGTGAATGTTGTTGATTCCCCGGAAGCAAGCAATTTTTATAATATGGCTTTTTTAGATCGAGGGAAGCTGAAAATTGCCATCTCTACCGAAGGAGCAAGTCCACTATTGGCGAAACAAATCAAGCAGGATTTAAACGATTTTTTTGACGATGGGTACGAAGATTACTTGAACTTTTTGTTGGCTGCAAGAGAAAAAATCAAGTTAACAGTAAATGATGAGGAGCGGAAATACACGTTGCTACAAGAGCTGCTGCAGGATAAGCTCCGTAAAAATGAAGAAGAACGACAGCTGTTTCTTTCCAGTATCTATTGAGAAGAGGGAAAGGGCGGAGAAAAATGGATTAGAAGTGTTCTATCGGATGATATGGGGGTCGAATATGAATGAAACGGGCATATAGGTTATAAAACGGCTGACACCCAAAATATTTTGGGAGCAGCCATTTTGATCTTATTTGTTTCTTGATTGTTATGATTCCATTGCGCCTGCACTCATTCCAGCGATCCTTCCCGTTACAAGGGCACTTGTAATGTTGTAGCCGCCTGTATATCCGTGAATGTCCAGGATTTCCCCGCAGAAATAGAGGCCTGCTTTCATTTTGGAAGCCATTGTTTTCGGTTCGATTTCCTTTACTGATACGCCTCCGCCAGTTACGAAGGCTTTCTCAAGCGGTTGCGTACCATGGACATCCATGGTGAAGCCCACTAGCTCCCGAGCCAATAGGCGCACTTTTTCTTGTGAAAGTTCAGCGGCTGTAATCGAAGGATCAATGCCGGCACGCTCCATTAAAAACAGGAGCCATCTTTCGGAGGCAACGGATTTCCATACGTTTTTCACTGCTTTTTTTGGATCTTCTTTTAATAATTTGTTTAGATACTGCAAGCATGTTTCTTCGTTAAATTCAGTTAATGTTTGAATTCGAAGTTGGACGGGTGCTCCACCATTTTTCTTGCGTTCCTTTACGACGAATTGACTGCATCGTAAAACGGCTGGTCCACTTACGCCGAAATGAGTAAAGAGCATGTCCATGTGATGTGTAACGATTGCTTTCCCTTTTTTATTTAGGACAGATACGGCAACATCCCGCAATGCCAGCCCCTGTAATTCACGAGATTGGATAAAAGGCTCTTTCGATGTAACAGGTACTTCTGTCGGATAAAGCTCGGTTACCGTATGACCTGCACGTTCTGCCCACGGGTAGCCGTCTCCAGTTGAACCTGTTTGTGGTACTGCTTTTCCGCCGACTGCAACAACAACGGCTTTTGCTAACAGTTCAGTGCCATCAGATAAGCGGACGCCCAAAATTTTTTCATCATCCATTAATAATTTGGCAACAGCTGTTTCTAGCCGAATATCTACATGAAGTCGATTTAATTGGTTTACTAACGCATCTACAACATCTGTCGCGCGGTTAGAAACGGGGAACATGCGCCCGTGGTCTTCTTCTTTTAGCGCTACGCCTAGTCCTTCGAAAAATTCGATTATATTTTCATTATTATAAACGGTAAAAGGGCTATATAGGAAACGACCATTTCCCGGGATATGTTTAATGATTTCATCAACTGATAAACGATTTGTGACATTGCATCTGCCACCGCCGGAAATGGCCAGCTTTTTCCCGAGTTTTTTTCCTTTTTCGATTAAAATCACTTTTTTCTTCTGTTCAGCAGCTGCAATTGCTGCCATTAAACCTGATGGGCCACCACCAATTACAATAACATCGATCATTTTTTGTCTCACTTTCTGGAAGTTTCACTAAGATTTAATACTTTTTGTCGTATCTACTCTTCACATTATACATAATTTTGAAGAAACTATTTGAGTTAATCGACTTTCACATGTAAACTAACATGTAGATTCGTTTTCGAAACAATACTTGTTTGAAATCGTCGACTATTTCAGTCGGCTTTTATTATGTTTAGGAAACACTTATTTAAAGTAAATCTTAAAAATCATTTTTAATACATATCGTATTTAACAATTTCATAAAGATTGGGATGTTTTTATGTCGTCATTAATGAAAGGAACGGCGATATTAACAGTTGGTTTGTTTCTATCGAAAGTTCTAGGGTTAATTTATGTTTTCCCTTTTTATTCTATTGTGGGGAAGGATAATGTTGGTTTATACCAATATGCGTATATTCCTTACAACATTATGCTATCCGTAGCGATTTCCGGGTTGCCTCTTGGCGTTTCAAAATTTGTTTCCAAATATAATTCGATTAATGACTATGAGGCAGGCAGGAAACTTTTTAAATCTGGAATTCTTGTCATGGCCATTACAGGAGTTATATCATTTATAATTTTAAATCTATTGGCGACACCTATAGCGAATGTCGTTATTAAAGATGAAGAACAAATCTATACAGTAGAGCAAATTGCTTCAGCTATTCGTTGGGTCAGCTATGCATTATTGGCAGTTCCGATTATGAGTTTAATAAGAGGATTCTTCCAAGGCTATAGCCACTATATGCCGACTTCAGTTTCACAATTAGTCGAGCAAATTGTGCGTATTGTTGTTTTGCTTGGTGGTTCCTTCGTTGTGGTTACTCTCTTAAATGGTGAACCCGAAACTGCGGTTAAATTTGCTGTATTTGCAGCCTTTATTGGTGCTCTTGGCGGGTTGGTGGTTTTATACTTCTATTGGAAAAAGTTAAGTCCAGAATTTAATATACTGCGCCGAAGCAGTGTCTCTTCAGGCGAGCTTTCATATAAAGAGATTTATAAAGAAATCATCCGTTATTCCATTCCTTTTGTTTTTGTCGGGATGGCTAGTTCGTTATTCCAGTTAGTTGATATGCTGACCTTTAATAGTGCCATGGTTTCTATCGGGTTAGCGAGTGTAACGGATGATTATTTAACAATGCTGAACTTTACAACACAAAAAATTGTTATTATTCCGGTAATGCTTGCAACAGGTTTTTCTATGGCTTTAATACCAACCATAACGAAGCATTACACAGTCGGCGCATTTGATACACTTCGGGGCGAGTTAGATAAGACCTATCAAATCCTGTTATTTATAACGATTCCTGCAAGTATCGGGATTGCATTATTGGCACCGGGCATCTACCACGTTTTGTATGAGCAAAGTGAAATGGGAGGAGAAGTGTTGGCGCACTATGCACCATTAGCTATTCTCTTTGCGTTATTTTCGGTAACAGCGGCAATTCTTCAAGGAATTGATTATCAGAAATGGATTATATTCAGTTTGTTAACCGGGGTATTATTCAAGCTGATGTTAAATACACCGCTTATAAAATTAATGGAAGTGGATGGAGCCTTATTAGCTACGGCTATTGGTTATGGAGTGACAATCCTGATAAATATAGCCGTTATTCATAAAGCGCTGCATTATCGTTCGAAACTTGTGTTTAGACGAATCATTTTAATTTCGCTTTTAACGCTTGCTATGTCCATCTCTGTTGTAATCGTGAATAAGTTGCTTTATGCAATCTCATTGCCTTCTTCTAAAGCTCTGGAAGCCCTATATTTAATTATTTCAGTAGGTGTCGGTGCTGTTGTTTATGGTTATTTGTCATTCCGGTTAAAGCTTGCACAAAAATTACTGGGCGGGCGTATTACAAAAATTGCAAACAAACTAGGTTTTAAATAGGAGGAGTCCATTCGAAGTGCGGTTAGATAAATTATTGGCGAATATGGGCTATGGGACCCGAAAAGAAGTAAAGCAATTGTTAAAACAAAAAGGTGTTACGGTGGATGGAGAAGTTGTAAAAGATTCCTCCATGCATGTGGATCCGGATAAACAAGAAGTCAGTGTTTTTGGTGAAAGAGTAGAGTATATGGAATTTATCTATCTGATGATGCATAAACCGCCTGGCGTGATTTCAGCTACAGAAGATAATGTCGATCAAACAGTGATTGACTTATTGGATCCTTTAGCACAGCATTTTAAACCGTTTCCGGTAGGACGATTAGATAAGGATACAGAAGGCTTGCTATTGATTACAAATGATGGTCAATTAGCCCACAATCTCTTGTCGCCGAAGAAACATGTTCCCAAAACCTATTATGCCAAAATTGATGGCATCGTTACGAATGCTGATATTGAAGCATTTAAACAAGGTGTGGAATTAGATGATGGGTATGTTACAAAACCAGGGGAGCTTGTTATTATAAGCTCTGGCCCCATGTCAGAAATTGAGCTGACAATTCAGGAAGGGAAGTTCCATCAGGTAAAGAGAATGTTTGAATCGGTTGGAAAGAAAGTAACGTATTTAAAACGGTTATCAATGGGAAGTTTAAAGCTTGATGAGTTACTCGCACCAGGGGATTACAGAGAGCTGACGCAAGAAGAATTAGAAGGTTTAAAAAGTAAATAGTTTTAAACGAATAAAAAAGAATGACCCCGACGAAAGGTCATTCTTTTTTAGTTTAATCGCGGAGAATACCCGCATAAGGAAAACGTCAACACGGCCGATAGTGAGTCGGGTTGGGTTTTCTAATATAGTATGTTACTAATCGTAAAGTCAGCAACAGTTCGCATAAGCTAGAAGTAAAAAATACTAAAGAAGTGTAAAGCAAACCTTCCTCATGAGTATACACATGGAATTTGTTGCATTCTATCTAAGATGATAATTTAACTTTTTTCTTCGTCGTTGTCCATTTGCCTCGACTTGGACTCGTTACCAGGTCATTAAAGGCTAACACATTCAAATCTCTTTGAATGGTGCGAGGAGTGATATTGAACTCTTCGACTAAATCCTGTGTAGATACTGTTCCTCTATCAAGGATAAACATGTACACGTCTTTAATACGATTAAGCATTCTGTCAGTAGTTGGTTTCATAAAAATGAACCACTCCTTCGATCTTAATTCTCATGGCAAAGACTAGCGGACGACATCAGTGCAGAGGCACCAGGCTAATTAAATTTCTGCCTTAGACATCCCCTTTTTCTTATTTTATTTGTCAAGTATTTTACTATGACAAGGACATTATATCAGCAATCTATTAATTTTTCCATAATTCTCAGTTAATTAATACAATTTTTACAGCATGTCTATAATTCGATAATACGAAAAATAAGACTCTATTATGACTAATATGCTTGTACTTTCTTTTAGAAAGAGTAAAATTGTCGGTATTAAGTAAAGAGGTGGTAAAAATGGATTGGATAAAATTAGCGGAATCTAGAAAAGAAGAGCTAGTTTCGGAATTGCAACAGTTAATCCAAATTGAAAGTGTGCTTGATCAGGAAACTTCGAGTGGGGATGCTCCTTTTGGTGAAGGTCCATTAAAAGCATTACAATTTCTGCTTTCACTAGGAGAACAGCAAGGATTTACTGCAAAAAATGTTGATAATTATGCTGGTCATCTAGAAATGGGATCAGGAAAAGAGCTGCTAGGCATTCTATGTCATGTGGATGTAGTGCCGGTAGGCGATTCATGGACATATCCCCCTTTTAAAGGTGAAATCGCTGACGGAAAGTTATTCGGCCGTGGTGCAATTGATGATAAAGGACCAACAATGGCTGCCTATTTAGCGATGAAAATGGTAAAAGACGCTGGAATTGAATTAGATAAACGTATTCGAATGATTATTGGAACAGATGAAGAAAGCGGGTTCCGCTGTGTCGATCATTATTTTACGAAAGAGGAAATGCCGACGATTGGTTTTGCTCCCGATGCAGATTTCCCATTAATTAACGCTGAAAAGGGTATTGCTATCTTAGATTTTTCACAAAAAGGAATTTTAGAAGAGGATGAACAAATCATCGCTTTTAAAGCTGGTCAACGCTCAAACATGGTACCGGACACAGCAAATGCTATTCTTCAGAATGTGGATTCCTCGATCGAAGCGGAATTTGCATCCTTTTTAGAAAAAAATAGCACGGATGGTACATTAACGAAAGAAGATGACCGCTATATAATAATTATGAAAGGGAAGGCTGCACATGCGATGGAGCCTGAAAAGGGTAGAAATGCAGCAGTCCTGTTGGCAAAATTCCTTCAAAACGTAGTGACAACAAAAGGTAGTCAAGAATTTGCAACCTTCATGGTTCATACATTTGATGGAGATCATTATGGAAGTGCTATCAAGCTAGATTACCATGATGAGATGTCTGGCCATACAACATTAAATCCGGGTGTTGTACTTTTCCATCATAAGCGTGGTGGTCATATACAAGTGAGTATGCGCTATTCAGTAAGCTATGCCTTTGAAGAGAAAATTACAGAAGCAACTCACCAAACATCCCAATTCGGATTTGCACTTGATGTTGCGTCAAATTCAGCTCCGCATTATGTACCAGAGGAAGACGAATTTGTGCAAACTCTATTAAAGGTGTACAGAAAATATACAGGTGATCACTCTAAGCCGTTGTCTACCGGTGGAGGAACATATGCCCGTACGATGAAAAAAGGAGTTGCCTTTGGAATGCTGTTCCCGGGTGAACCGGATGTTGCCCATCAGGCGGATGAGTTTGTAGTTGTTGAAAATCTTGTAAAGGCAGCTGCTATTTATGCAGAAGCAATTGTCGAATTGGCAGGAAAAAAATAAAGGTAAAAGGATTGGTTTTAAATGAGCTACACTTTATGGAATGACAAAATTGTGGATGATAACCAAGTACTCATTGATAAAGAAGACAGAGGCTATCAATTTGGTGACGGCGTTTATGAAGTTATAAAAGTATATGATGGGGAAATGTTTACTGCTACTGAACATATCGACCGATTCTATGCAAGTGCAGAGAAGATTAAATTGACTGTACCCTATACAAAGCATAAACTGCATCAATTACTGCATGAATTAGTGGAAGCAAACGAGCTGAAAACTGGAAACTTATACTTTCAGATAACACGCGGTGCGTCTCCGCGTAATCATCTATTTCCAGGAGACGATGTACTTCCGGTATTAACGGGAAATGTAAAAGAAGCACCACGCTCCATCGAAAATGCGCAAAAAGGTGTAAAAGCCACATTTGCAGAAGATATTCGCTGGCTGCGCTGCGATATTAAATCGCTAAATCTTTTAGGGGCTGTTTTAGCGAAACAAGAGGCACATGAAAAGGGCTGCTACGAAGCAATTTTACATCGCGGAGAAACGATTACAGAAGGTTCTTCAACAAACGTATTCGGTATAAAAAATGGTGTACTCTATACACATCCAGCTGATAATTTCATCTTAAGCGGCATTACACGCGGTGTTGTTTTGGCATGTGCGAACGAAATTGGACTTCCTGTAAAACAAGAAGCATTTACAAAAGACGAAGCACTGCAAATGGACGAAATGTTCGTATCCTCTACTACTTCTGAAATAACACCAGTTATCGATATTGATGGAGTGGCCATTAATGGTGGAGAAATTGGAGAATGGACGCGCAAGCTGCAAAAGCAATTTGCAACGAAGCTTCCAGGAAGCCCAGCATACAATTTAACAGAATATAAATAGGTCTAATGATTAGTGGGTAGCATAACATCTATCCACTATTTTTTTTATGCTTTGTCATGTAAAATTGTAATGTTCTATTAAACTATAAAAAAATGACAACATGAAAAGCATGTTTAAAATGAGTCCGCAGCCTTAAGACGAGAGGGACGTAAAATGCGTACATGATTGACGAAAAGGAGTGTTTGGGTTGGCTCAATTAGTAAAACTTCAAGATTATATATCAAGGTACCAAATCGATTTATCGAGATATCCTACTCAATTTGTCCGCTTAAAGAAAATTCAGTGGGATCGGGTAAAGCAGCAATGGGTATCCGGGGAAGAAGCTCCTCAGTGGGAGCAGCTCGAAAGTGTAGAAGAAGAGAAGGAAGGGAGAAAAACTTTTTCTTTATTTGAAAAATTAAAATTTAAAAAAGCTCCAAAGCAAATCGAAAATATTGAAGAAGTAGAAATATCACATGAACTGTTGAGTCAAGAGAATGATGAGGGCGAGATTCCAGAAGAGGAAACAACTTTATTTTTTGAGCCTAATATCGTCTATCACCCAAAAACAATCGAAGAGCTAAAGAAAATGTTCCTGGATCAATTTTTCCACTTTCAAATAAAATGGGCAAGCTCGACGGTTCGGGAAAAATCCTATGTCGATCCAAAATTTTTGCGTGATTCTTTCCTTCGAAATATACTGCAACGTTTTCCGGATAGTTTTTTAGTATTCTATTATCCAATTATTAAAGTGAAAAAAGCGCCAGTAGAGCTGGATATTGTCCTTTTAACACCAACGGAATGCCTATGTATTACAGTGGCTGAACAAGAAAATCAAGCAGTTTTTGTAGGGGATGGAGATCGCTTCTGGACAAAAAAGTTTGGAAATGCGAGCAAAAAAATGTTAAATCCTTTAATCCAATTAAATCGTATGGAAACTGTTGTTTCCAAAATATTTCTAGAAAATGATGTGGAAATGCCAATTCGTAAAATACTTCTATCTCGAAACGGCTATTTTGATTATCCTGGTACCGTATTTAATGTTCAATTTGTTGATAAAAGGGATTACCCGCAATGGATGCAGCAACTAAGACTTTCTTCTTCACCGATGAAACATATGCAAATACGTGCAGCAAAAGCGATTTTGCAAACCGTTCAAACAACATCATTTAATCGCGATATTTGGAATGTTGAAAAGGAACAGGAGTAAGAAAAAATGAAGCTGCATTTTATCATCAATGAGCATTCGGGCAATGGAAAAGGAAAAGATATTTGGAAAAAGCTTAAAGATGAATTGAAGAGCCCCTATTCTTTCCATATAACAAATTACAAAGGTCATGGCCGAGAATTAGCCAAGCGAATTGCATATCAAGCCGAGCGTTCTAAAGAAGCAACTCTCATCATCGCAATAGGTGGAGATGGTACAATCCATGAGGTTGTAGGAGGGGTAACAGGGTTTCAGGAAATTTATTTTGGCGCTGTTCGTGCCGGATCTGGAAACGACTTTTCTAGAAGCTTCCATACGTTTGAATCAGCGCAAGAAATTGATCAAGCGATTCAGGGAAATGGCCTTGAATGCATTTCTTACGATAGCGGCAATGTGGAATGGGAGAAAGCAAATATCCAATTTGTAAATAATTCTGGAATCGGTTTTGATGCCTTTGTCGCTGCATCAGTTAATTCTTCAAGTGCAAAAAGGGTGTTAAATAAATTGGGGCTTGGGAAACTCAGCTATGCTTTTTACGTTTTAAGTAGCTTGTTTACGTTTAAATTATTTGACGTCACTGTGGACCAAGAAGGGAAACAAAAGCGGTATCAAAATGTTTGGTTTGTTACAGTTTCAAATCAGCCGTATTTCGGGGGGGGAATGAAAATCTCTCCAAGCTCCAACGCAAATGATGGATTACTTGAAGTATCGATTGTTTATAACCTTTCAAGGCTAAAACTATTATTGATGTTTGTTACTGTATTTTTCGGTGCTCATACAAAATTAAAGGCATTTGAACAAGTGCAGGGGGAAAAATTCGCATTATACATAAATCATGAAGTGCCCTGTCATACTGATGGGGAAATTCTGGGTGTAACGAAAAAGAATTCAAAACTAAGCTATACAGTACAGAAAAAATGCTGGAAAATGCTAACGAAAAATAGCGCTGCTATGTAAAAAGTACAAAAATAAGCTATAATGGCAAAAAGATTTGAAATTTAAAAAGGTATTCAATTTGAACAACTAGAAATGAGGATTAAGCGTTGAGATTAAGAAATAAACCATGGGCAGAAGAATTTATATCGAGTCATCCGGAAGTAATCATTCCCAATCCAGAAGAATATAAAGGAAATTGGAAGCAGGTTTTCGGTAATGATAACCCGGTTCATATTGAAGTAGGAACAGGGAAAGGGCAATTTGTTACAGGAATGGCATTAGCAAATCCAGATATAAATTATATCGGGATCGAATTATATACAAGTGTGATTGTTGTTGCTTTAGAGAAGGTAATCGAAGCCCAAACACCACCAAATTTACGTTTATTAAAAGTGAATGGGGCAGATTTAGCTAAGTATTTTGCAAAAGGCGATGTAAGTAGTGTTTATTTGAATTTCTCGGATCCTTGGCCAAAAACACGTCATGCAAAGCGTCGATTGACACATGGAGGATTTTTGAATTTATACGAGTCAATTCTAATTGATAACGGGGAAATTCACTTTAAAACGGACAACCGCGGTTTATTTGAATACTCGTTAATCAGTATGTCTGAATATGGCATGCTGCTAAAATACGTTTCACTTGATTTACATGTCAATATGCCAGAAGATAACATTATGACTGAGTACGAAGAAAAGTTCTCAGCTAAAGGCCAGCCAATATACCGATTAGAGAGTCAGTTTTTATCGAAAAATTAAAGTTTGGTAAAATCAGTACTGAATTTGGTGAAGTCTGCGGGACAGCTCGCGACAGCCGCACATATACCGATTAGAGAGCCGGTTTATTACAAAATAAATTGCGTTTTTCTATAAATACATTCGCGATGAATACTTGTATTATTCATCGCTTTCTACTAGCTAATATCAGAATCTTCAAGCGAATATTAAAGGGGGAGAAATGGATGGATCAACTTCAATTTCACAAGATGACTTTGACATGGCTCGATGGGGGCGTCACTTCATTAGATGGCGGAGCAATGTTTGGGGTAGTGCCAAAACCGCTTTGGTCACGCAAGTATCCAGTAAATGAAAAAAACCAAATTGAATTAGCCTGTGAGCCTATTTTGCTTCAATTTGAAGGGAAAAATTATTTAATCGACAGCGGGGTAGGCTTCAATAAGCTGACAGAAAAACAGCTGCGGAATTACGGAGTAACAGAAGAGTCTACAATTCTTGAAAGTTTAAAAGAATTAGGGCTTGAGTCTTCAGATATTGATGTTGTACTCATGACGCATTTGCATTTTGACCATGCTGGTGGGCTAACGCGTTGGGAAGGCGAAGAATTAGTTCCAACATTCCCGAATGCGAAAATCTATACGACCCAAATCGAATGGGATGAAATGAGAAATCCTAATATTCGTTCCCGAAATACTTATTGGAAGGAAAATTGGGAGCCTGTTCAGCATCTTGTAGAGACATTTGATGAGCAGATTACCTTGGCACCTGGAATTGAAATGATTCATACAGGGGGCCATAGCAATGGACATGCCATTATTAAACTATCCCAGCAAGGTGAAACAATGCTGCATATGGCAGATATAATGCCAACACATGCACATCAAAATCCTCTATGGGTATTAGCCTATGATGACTATCCAATGACGAGTGTGTT
Organism: Lysinibacillus fusiformis; assembly: GCA_030027265.1. Taxonomy (GTDB): domain Bacteria; phylum Bacillota; class Bacilli; order Bacillales_A; family Planococcaceae; genus Ureibacillus; species Ureibacillus fusiformis_A. Next base: position 53,007 of record JASENG010000001.1, read on the forward strand.
TGCGAAAGAAAAGATTTTAAAAGAAGCTTTGGAAAATGAATATAAATTTATTTTCTATCACGATGCGTACTACCGAATGATTCAATGGAGCCAAGATGGTAAGGAAGTTAAGGATTCCTTGAAACGCGGAAAAGAAGCAAGAATACAATTCCAGACAAACGCATAAAAATAAGCTGTTCGATTATACGAGTAATCGAACAGCTTTTTATTGTATCCTATGCTTTTACTAAATCAACCACTACACCTGAACGAGCATCTGCTGCAAATTCAAATGTTTCCAATTCCCCGTTATTCATGCGGGTAATACCGCCGCGATACACGGGAATAGTCATAACACCATTGTTAAAATCCTCAGTTTTCATATAAATCCAAGAACCATCAATTGGGCTTTCCTTTTTAAATTCATCTTTTACATTGTCTAAAACTTGATTGGCAGGTACAAAAGGTGAAATTCTTTCAGAAGCTTCTTTAATGATAATTGCTGCAGCTAAACCAGTAGCTACGCCTATTAAAAAATCTCTTAATTTCATTTGTCATCCTCCTTTGAACTATTACTCATTTTAACATTATTTAGTATAGAAGTCTCGTCCTACTCTTACGAAAAAAAGCATCGATCATAAATATAAATGGATAGAAGCCGGTTATTAGAACAAGCTTAAAAAAGAAATGAAGTTGCAAAAATCAGGTGAATTTTTCCTTTATTTCAATTCGAATAGCGAAATATTTATGTTAAGATAGAAGGGTATCTAAATAAATAGGGAGTGTTCTGTTTGAATACTGAAACATTGCAATTATTTAAAACATTGACTGAATTACCTGGAGCTCCTGGTAACGAGCATGCAGTCCGCAAATTTATGCGCGGAGAATTGGAAAAATACGCCGATGAAATTATTCAAGATAATCTTGGCGGCATTTTTGGCGTAAGAAAAGCAGCAGACGACAATGCACCGAAGATTTTAGTTGCTGGCCATATGGATGAAGTATCCTTCATGGTGAAAAATATTACTGAAAATGGGATGATTCAATTCCAAACACTTGGAGGCTGGTCAAACCAGGTGCTTCAAGCGCAAAGAGTCACTGTCTATACAAAAGAAAAAGAAATTCCTGGGGTTATTGCTTCCATTCCTCCGCATTTACTCAGAGGGACGGACAAAAAGAGCGCCATGGAAATTAAAGACATGCTGATCGATATCGGTGCAGATAGTAAACAGGATGCTCTAGATATGGGGATTCGTCCAGGGCAATCCATTATACCGATTTGTCCATTCACACCAATGGCAGATCCTAAAAAGATTATGGCGAAAGCTTGGGACAATCGATATGGCTGTGGATTAGCCATTGAATTATTAAAAGAGCTAAAGGATGAAAAGGTTGTCAATCATCTCTATTCAGGTGCGAACGTGATGGAAGAGGTTGGCTTACGCGGGGCACAGGTTTCTGCGAATATGATTAAACCAGATATTTTCTTTGCATTGGATGCTTCGGCTGCAAATGATACGACTGGGGATAAAACTCAATTCGGACAATTAGGACAAGGTACCCTTCTCCGAATCTACGATCCAACTATGGTGACACATCGCGGCTTGCGCGAATTTATCTTAGATACGGCTGAATCAAATAATATACCATATCAATATTTTGTTTCTCAAGGCGGAACGGATGCTGGAAAAGTGCATATCGCCAACGATGGTATTCCAAGTACTGTCATTGGAATCTGCTCCCGTTATATTCATACTTCAGCTTCCATTATTCATGTCGATGATTATGCAGCTGCAAAGGAAATGCTTGTTAAGCTTGTAAGAACGCTTGATAGAAGCACTGTAGATACAATTATTAACAATGGTTAAAATTACCACAAGAGAAGATGCCGATTTTGGCATCTTTTTATTTAGCATGGCGTCTAAACTTAGGAGATGAGCAAATGTTAGTAGCGATTGGAACAAAAAATAAAGCTAAAACTGCAGCCATTCAAAATATTGTCAATCAATACTTTGATGATGTGGAATATATTCAAGTTAGTGCAGCCTCTAATGTATCGGAACAGCCTTTTTCAAATGCTGAAACAAGACAAGGAGCCATCAATCGTGCGGTTAATACGCTGGAAGAAGCTAGAGCAGACTTGAATTTTGGACTTGAAGGCGGAGTACAGGAATTAGATGATTTCATGTATTGTACAAATTGGGGAGCTGTGGCATTGAAGGATGGAACAGTTATTTCTGCAGCAGGTGCCCAGTTTTTATTGCCGGAAGAAATAGCCCTAGAACTGCGAGCAGGCAAAGAATTGGGACCAGTCATGGATGTTTATACAAAACAACAAGATACACGATCGGGTTCAGGAGCAGTTGGCGTATTTACAGCAGGCCTTGTAGACCGAACAGAAATGTTTGAGCATATTGTCAAATTGCTAATTGGACAATATATGTTTATTACACAGAAGTAATAGATTTTGTTGTTTAATGAAGTAGCAAAAATCTTCCGATGTATAAATAGATTCATAAGCAGCATCAGTCATTTAAAATGAACTTGCTTTAGTAAAACCATATCGCTCAAACTTTTCTAATTAGTCTAGTTTAATAGGCTTCTAGTGACTAGTATGCTTTAATTTTTTTGTCTATATGAAAATATTACTAATTATAATGAAGTTGCATCGTTACCTATTTATCATTTAAAATAGATAGTTGAATAGAAAGTGAGGCGTTCATATGAAACGTAAATGGTTTCTAGCTGCTGCCAGTTGTGTACTATTACTGACATTAACAGGCTGCGGAAAGACTGTTGAAGAGCAGATTGATACCGGTGTTGCAAGTGCTCAAACAGTTTTTGAAGAAAACCCTCAACAACCGAATAAAACAATTGGTAAAATCGAGTTATATGTTCCTGCAGGTTTTGATGTTGAAGAAAGTGAAGACCCAAATAATTTAATTATTACAAAGGGTAGTGAAAGCTATATTCTCTTCGTCAATTATTATGAAAAAGAAGATAGCAACTTACATTATGAATTGCTAAAAAATGATGCATCTAAAAAAATCATAAAAGAAGAAACTGTGGAATTTGATGGAGCTTTTGGTTTCAGCGCAGTGCGGGAATATGATAAGGAACAATTTGAACTGATTGTAAGTAGTGGCGGGGTGAAAATGTCGACAATTTCTGAAGATAAAAATATCGATCAGAAGCTTGTGGATATGATGACGATTGTTCGTTCAGTAAATATCGTGAAAGAAAACGAATAAGTGACGTACAAACTAATCGACTAGAAATAGAAAGATTTGCTACAATAAGATATGTATTTTTATTTTTACGGTTCACTAAAAAGTGAGCCGTTTATTTTTGTTTAATGATATGAAATGATAAAGTACGATTTAATTACGTAATTCTTTTGTAATTAGAGAGGGAGTGAACCTATGAAATCAAAAGAACTGGTTGAAAAAATAAAACACCGTTTAGGGCTGGAAACATTTGATTTTAATTTTGATAAAGAAAAAGATATTTTACGTCTTAATCATAAATCATTAAACCGAGGAATGGACATCTCCCTTCCGGAAATCATTTCAAAGTTCCAAACAATGAAAGAAAAAGCGATCGATGAGGTTGTATATACGATTGAACAAACATTCTCGGCGATGGAAAAAGAACAGAGCGAAGGCTTTCACGATCTATCTTCAGTTTATCCAGTTATTCGTTCTACATCTTTTCCAGTACAATCGAATGAGGGGTATCCATTTTTAACAACAGATCATACAGCAGAAACGCGTATCTACTATGCATTGGATCTAGGGACAACCTATCGGCTAATTGATGAGTCGATGCTTGAAAAGTTAAATGTGCAGGCAAATCAAATTCGTGAAGCGGCCCGCTTTTCAGTAAAAAAACTGCCAACGAATACGAAAAAAGATGAAGTTGCAGGCAATATCTTTTATTTCTTGAATGAAAACGATGGATATGATGCAAGCCGCATTTTAAATGAATCTTTCTTGAAAGAAATGGAAGCTGAAATTGAAGGGGATATGACATTATCCGTTCCGCATCAAGACGTGTTAATTATTGGTGATATACGCAACGAAGTAGGATATGATGTATTAGCACAAATGACCATGCACTTCTTTTCGGTAGGGGCAGTGCCAATAACATCATTATCATTTGTCTACGAAAAAGGCGAATTGGAACCAATCTTTATATTGGCAAAAAATAGAGTGAATAAGGAGCAAGATGAAAAATGATTGTAGCTTATAACAAACCATTTGTAGGGGATGTACTATTAGTCCAACTGGCAACTGAGAAAATTGTCAACACAGAGGTAGAAAAAATTAACGATATCGCTATTTTAAAAGAACAAGCAACGGGAGAAATTAAAGCATTTAACATTTTCAATGCGAGCAGATATATTGATCTAGATGTTCAAGGCAATGTTGAAGTGACACCTGAAATTGTAGGGAAAATTGAAGAGGCTTTAAAAGAAAATGATGTAACAATTTCGCTGGACGTAGACTTCTCGCCAAAATTCGTTATTGGCTATGTTGAAGAAAAAGAAAAACATCCAAATGCAGATAAGTTAAGTATCTGTAAAGTGAATGTTGGAGAAGAAGTATTGCAAATCGTTTGTGGTGCTCCAAATGTAGAAGCGGGACAAAAAGTAGTTGTTGCTAAAATCGGTGCTGTAATGCCATCAGGATTAGTTATCAAGGATTCAGAGCTGCGTGGAGTGGCTTCAAGTGGAATGCTTTGTTCTGCAAGAGAACTAGCAATTCCCAATGCACCTTCTGCAAAAGGTATTTTAGTGCTGGATGGAGATGCTGAAGTAGGTTCTCCATTCGAAATTCCAGCAAATTTATAATTGTTTTTTTCCAAATGTTGGGGATATCTCGGAATTACGAGATATCCTTTTTTCTTTTCATAGAAATGTTTTAACATTGTTATCTTATTGAAATGTAATTATGATATGATTTTGCTAACTAAGATAGATTTATATTATTTGCCTTCTTAGCTAGTTTTTGAATAAATTGGTTAAACATAATGTAATATGGCATAGAAATTCCTATGAAATTGGAATCATTGGTTAAATATTGGTGCCTACTTACATATAATTACTTTATAATTAAAATTGCTATGTTGATAGAAAAGAGTGATAAAACAATGAATTGGTTTAAAAAACAAATTAATAAACTATTCGATAATGATGATATAGACGATGAAGAATATTACGAAGAAGAATTTTATGAGGAACAGATAGGTATTGAAAACAAAAAAACAGATAACCAGATGGAAAATGAAATTGAAAATGACAGTAAGAGAAAAAGCTTTAAGTTCCCATTAATTGCAGATGAAGAAGCGGAGTTACCTGCAGAGTCTGCTCATATGTTTAATCTAGAAGAACAAAATCGAATTTCGAATAAATTCGAAGAGGTTAGAAGGGATTCAAGGTATTTTTATCAGCCGAATGCAATTACCAAGGTATATGATGTTGAAGTTTCGGGGATACGTGATTTGCTAGAAAAAAGGCAACGCATCAAGGGGCATTCTACGGTAATAAATCGTCAGGAATCCACCAAGATACGGCGGGTTGAACGAGTGAAAAATAGTAAGGAGCCGATCAAAAAGGAATTTAAAAATACGGCGGAACCTATTAAAAGAAATAACATTGAACAGGAAGATCCGCTGGTGCCTAAAAGAAGATTTGTTCCAACTCAAGTGCCATCTCCAGTTTATGGCTTTAAAAAGCCGAGTAATATAGATCAGTTACTTTCAAAGAAGCATGGGAAAGTAGAAGCTAAATCTATTGATGAAGCGGAAGAAATAGAAAATCACAAAACTGAAGCGGATTCAAAGGTTTCTCACCATGAAAATAAAGCTGAAATTGAAGCAACTTTTTCAGAAAGCATAAAAGCAAATGAGGAGGTGGTTTCAACTTCGGTTGAAATCAACGAACCTTTTGAAAATCAAAATGAAGTAGTAGAACTTCCTTCACCCAAACAAGAAGCACCCAATACGAGTTTTATAGAAATTGAGGATGAAGCTGCACTTGAAGTTGAAGAGCAGACGATTGATTTACAAAAGGAACTCTATGAAAAAGTTGAAGAGTTTCCAATTCTGGCTGAAGCTGTTGAAAGCAGCGATATAGAAGAAGTTGATGATGTTCCATATCAGCAGCCAATCCAAGCGGGGTTCCACTCCTATACTGAACAAGAAGCAGCAGTGTCAGTATATGAAGCAGAACCTATTGGAAGTCCAGAAGTAATAGATATGCATGAAATAGACCAAGATGAATTTCAAAATGCAAATGCGCTTGTTGGGATAGGTCAGCAGAACGACAGAAATTTTGAAGAAGTACTCAAAACCGAACCAGCTATTGACGAAGAGGATGAAGTCTCAGAAGAACGGCCCAGTGAAATAGGACAAGCAAACGAGGAAATCATCAACCAAGTTACCCATGGAGCACCAAGCGATGCTTTCGTGCATTCTGAACTAGAATCGATTCAAAGTACTCAAGTACAGAAACTCGTTTCGATTGCTTTAATGGATAGTGAATTGGAAGAAGAAACGAAAACTCAAGAAGAACTAGGCCAAGTCGAAGCTGGATTTGACGCAAGAAATTTTGAGATTAAGGAAATAAACGATGAGGAAATCCAAGTTTCCGAGATTCCTGACTTTGAAGAAAAGCTTGAAAATCCAGCTGATGAAAATGAAGATAATATCGAACCAGAGCCAAAAGGCAGTAAATTACCGTTTAATGTGTTAATGCTGAAATCCGACAAAGAAAAATATGCCGCCAAATTAGCACAAAAACAAACGCTTCAACATAATGATGATTATAAAGAAATGCATAGGCATACAACTATGGCCGAAGAAGTCCCTAAATGGGAGCAACATCTTGTGGATGCACAGGCCAACACTCCATTGCCACAGATTGATCTTGTTGAAGAGAAGCAAGAAAATCCAACAATGGTCATACAAGAAGAAGAGCAGAATGACGAAATGCTCCTGCTACAGAATCGTGAAACTGTGTCCTTACAAGAAGAGATAGAGGAAACGTCTATAGAGAATGCTGCTGATGATCAAGAGGTGAAATCACCGCCGAAAATTTATATCAAGCCTTCTTTAGAATTTTTATCACCGCCTGAAGAAAAAACAGAAGATCGCGATTGGTTGGAATCTCAGGCAGATGCTTTAGTCGAGTCGTTATCCTATTTCCAAGTAACAGCACAGGTGGAGGCGATTACACAGGGGCCGGCCGTTACACAGTTTGAGATTACTGTCGGTCATGGAACTAAAGTTAGTAAAATCCGAAATCTGTCAGATGATTTAAAGCTGGCTCTAGCAGCGAAGGATATCCGGATTCAAGCGCCGATACCAGGCAAAAGTACAATCGGTATTGAAATACCAAATCGTATTTCTCGGGCTGTACAATTATCAGAAGTTACATGCAGTGATTCATTTAAAAATTCAGAATCGCCTTTAGAGGCTGCATTAGGGCTGGATTTAACAGGTGAGCCTGTAACAATTGATTTACGGAAGATGCCTCATGGTTTAATTGCGGGGGCGACAGGTTCAGGGAAATCTGTCTGTATTAACTCCATTTTAATCAGTTTACTGTATAAAGCGAATCCGAATGAATTAAAGCTGATGTTAATCGACCCAAAAATGGTTGAGCTTGCGCCATTTAATCACATTCCGCATCTAGTCAGTCCAGTAATTACTGATGTAAAAGCAGCCACTGCAGCACTAAAATGGGCAGTTGAAGAAATGGAAAGACGTTATCAATTATTTGCTCATGTTGGGGTTCGTGATTTACCCCGCTATAATAAATTAGCCGATTCAAAAGGCGAGCATGGCCACAAATTGCCTTATATTTTAATCGTAATCGACGAGCTCGCAGATTTAATGATGATGTCTCCTGCGGATGTGGAGGAAGCGATTTGTCGTATTGCACAAAAAGCAAGAGCCTGCGGAATTCATTTAATAGTTGCAACCCAGCGGCCATCTGTAGATGTAATTACAGGATTAATTAAGTCAAATATCCCGACTCGAATTGCCTTTGCGGTCTCTTCACAAGTTGATTCACGAACAATACTGGATACTCAAGGGGCAGAGCGATTACTGGGTAGAGGAGATATGCTTTACTTAGGCAATGGAATGAGTGATCCTATTCGACTGCAGGGTACCTTTGTAACAGATGATGAAATAGAAGAAATTATTGAGCATGTAAGAAGCCAGGGAGAGCCGGATTATTTCTTCCAGCAGGATGAATTATTGAAAAAAACGGAAATGGTTGAAGAACAAGATGAGCTATTTGAAGAAGTATGTCGATTTGTTCATGAACAAGGAACAGCTTCCACTTCATCCATCCAAAGAAAGTATCATATTGGTTATAATCGTGCAGCGCGGTTAATCGATATGCTGGAAAGTCAGGGCTATATCTCGGAGCAAAGAGGAAGTAAACCGAGAGAGGTCTATATAACAGATTCTGATTTAACGTCAATGTTTGAGTAATGAGGGGGAATCCCTCTCATTTTTTTGCCGGATAAGAAACTGTGGATTGTTTCTTATCCGTAAAATTGAAACTAATTCTAATCGCTTGAGTTTTTTCGATTAGCGAGATTTTCTAGCAAATGGGCATTGAAATAATTCTTGTTCGCATACAGATGAAGACAGAAAAAGAGAGCGTTTGCCCAAATTTTTAATTTAAATATAAAAATATGAATAAATGAGTGGATATGTAGATAAATAAAGTTATTTTTACAATAGTCTTTATTAAAAATAATGCTATAATGGGGTAAGTTTTGCTGTATTGGCACAAGCTAACTAAAATTACAAACGTTCATTCATTGGGAACTGTGTATCCCGGGAGGTTTAAAATATGACATTTTATCATTTTACAGGAATAAAAGGTTCAGGCATGAGTTCATTGGCTCAAATTTTATTTGATTCAGGTGAACAAGTTCAGGGATCGGATTATGAAACCTATTATTTTACAGAAAAGCCGCTTAGAGATCGCAATATTACGATTTTGCCATTTAGCGCTGACAATATTAAAGAAGGCATGACTGTTATTGCAGGGAATGCATTTCCTGATGAGCACCCTGAAATTGTACGTGCAAAGGAATTAGGAGTAGAAGTGATTCGTTATCATAAGTTTTTGGGTGATTACATTAACCGCTACATCTCGATTGCTATTACAGGAGCACATGGGAAGACTTCAACGACTGGTTTAATGAGTCATGTAATCGAAGGCTTTATGCCAACATCTTATTTAATAGGCGATGGAACTGGTTCCGGCAACGAGGATGCGAGCTTCTTTGTGATGGAGGCATGCGAATATCGACGTCACTTTTTGGCTTATCATCCAGATTATGCGGTAATGCTGAATATTGACTTTGATCATCCGGACTATTTTGCAGGCATCGAGGATGTCTACTCGGCGTTCCAAGAATTGGCCTTGCAAGTAAATAAGGCGATTATTGCATGTGGTGATGATGAACACCTGCAAAAAATCCAAGCGAATGTCCCTGTGTTGTATTACGGTTTTGCTGCCCACAATGATTTTGCAGCACGCAATATCGAAAAGACAACTGAGGGCACGAGCTTTGAGGTTTATGTACGAAATGAATTCTATGATAAATTCTTCATTCCTCTATATGGGGATCATACTGTATTAAATGCACTTGCTGTTATTTCGTTATGTCATTATGAAGGAATTCCAGCACAATTGATCCAAGACCGCTTACGAACTTATGGTGGTGTAAAAAGACGTTTTACTGAGACGAAAATTGGGAATAGTGTACTTGTAGATGATTATGCTCACCATCCAACAGAGATAAGAGCGACAATACAATCAGCACGTCAAAAATATCCTGATCGACAAGTCATAGCTGTTTTCCAACCACATACATTCAGCCGTACAGCAGCATTTTTACAAGATTTTGCAGATAGCTTATCACAGGCAGATGCAGTTTATTTATGTGATATTTTTGGTTCAGCTCGAGAAAAGCAAGGAGCATTGTCAATTGAAGATTTACAGGCATTAATAGAGAACGGTAAAATTCTTCATACAGAGAAAATTGAACTTCTGAAAGAACATACAAATGCTGTCTTCTTATTCATGGGTGCCGGAGATGTCAATAAGTATCAAAATGCATTTGAGAATGTATTGAAAAGCAACGAAGAAACAGCTTAAACGCCTATGTTTAGGCTGTTTTTTCTAAATTAAAGGATTCACATTTGATTTTGTCGAATAATAGGAAGTAGTAGACGTAGGAGGTTATTTTATGGAGATCATTTTATACATCGCAGCATTGCTTGCAGCAATTGGGTTTTTAGTTTTATGTATTAGTGTTGGTATGACCCTATTCGGCTTGAAAAATACTTTGAATAGTATCGCTGGTACAATTGCTGGAATTGAAGGACAAATGGAAGGGATTACACGTGAGACAACCTCTCTTCTAGCAAAAACAAATACACTTGCTGAAGACATTGCGGACAAATCCGAGAAGTTAAATACTGTGGTAGACGCCGTGAAAAATATTGGGGTATCAGTTAACGGTTTAAACACTTCCATTAACCAAATCACTACATCGATATCTTCAGAAGTAAGCAAAAATGAAGAGAAAATCGCGCAAGTTGTTCAGTGGGGTAACGTAGCTATGGAGCTGGCAGATAAATGGAAACAACGAAAAACGATTGACCAAGCAGATGTAGATCAAGCGACAGAAGAAATCGTTAAGAAATCTTCTAAATTCAAGCGTAGATAAAACAAAAGGGGATGAAGAGAATGTCAGGGGAAAAACCAAACTATAACGAAGTAAAAAATGAACTGCCAAATTTACCTCAAGTTTATACTGGAAATGATGCTATTTACGAGGAGGAGTCGGTGAACATGAAAGATTTTGTTATTGGAGCATTAGTGGGTGGAATTGTAGGAGCAGCAGCAGGATTATTGCTTGCACCTAAAACGGGTAGAGATTTACGCAGTGATGTAGCAAACCAAGCTGAAATGATCAAGGATAAGAGTGTGACGCTATCATCAACTGCAAAAGAAAAAACAGTGCAGCTTTCCAACCAGCTTAAAGAACAATCAACTCAATTGGTTGATAAAGTAAAATACAAAACGTCAAAAGTTCCAACAGTATTCGATGATGGTACCGTGTCATACGAAGGAGAGGAACCTTTAGAGAATGAAACTTATGAAGGTGTAGATATTTCCGAAGCATCACGACCTTCATCAATCTAAGTATAGGCAATATAAAATCAGGCAAGGAAAATCATACTATTTTCCCTGCCTGATTTTTTGAGTTTTATGAAGAAATTGAGTTTGAGCTCTGAAGACGGTTTGAGCATTAAATATCAAAGTTGTTGAATAACCCCGGCTTAATAAACCTTCTTGAATACAATAAAGCAATAGAGCAAACTCCTTCTAACCGGCTTATTTAACCCTATTTTCTTCCGTTAAAATAATTTCAAGCTGGTCGCCGCCAAAAATCTCTTCATCAAATGAGGAAGCATTTCCATTCCGCAAGATTGTGAATTGCCCCTTGAAATTTAAAGGTAATTGCCAGTTAGAAAAACGGAAAATATCCTGGTATTTCCATCGATTCGTTTCTTTTTCGACAATGGAAATCGAAGAGCCATTTAATAGCCTTTGTGAACCTGTAACCACCTTACCGTTTTGAATAACTTCACGGCATATTTTATGCAGTTCTATCTCTTCTTGCTGAAAGGACACCACGATTTTTTCCTCAAGAATGAGATCCAGCTTATTAGCTATCATCTCTGCTGTTGGAATTTCAGCATCTTTGATGGTAATCGCATCTCCATCTTTAAATGGATAAGAAAGCTTACAAGGTATTCCATTCATCAATAGCTTTGAAGAAAACTCGGGAAAGAATGCAGGTTTTCCATCAATATTTAAATAGAAGGAGTGAAGTTTTTGCAATAGCTCAGTTTTCTTCACATGTTTTAGTAATTCTTCAACCGTTTCGATTGTTTCTACCTGAAGCAAGTCTCCGTCCTTTAATTCTCGATCAATCGTACAGATAGTATTGTTGATTTTAACAATAGGCTCAATTGTATATGTAATTCCTTGTATAGTTACATTTTTTAGTAGGGCATTATCCATAATGTCCTTTACGGTTGCCTTTGCGTCCAGCCCGTCCTGACCTTCTGCCAAAGTAATAACATCCCCATTTTTTATAATGGTTTTGGTAGAAGCAGTTTCCCCATTTACCAGAATAGCAGCAGGATGGCCATGTCCGCCCGGAATAAAAATATCCTGGTTGTTTACTGTTACAGCTATGCCATGGCCTGGTTTTCCATATAGCTGTTTTGCACGGATATTAGCTGATAAGAACGCATCCCCAACGGTCATTTCCTTCAATTCAAATATTCTTACTACCTGATTGTTGACTGTAGCTGTCATATATTGGATTGGTGCTTTCTTTGCAGCAATGGCAATTCCAATTGGCGTTACGAGTTCTGGAGTTGCTGGAATGGACGCATCCTTGGTTAGGTTTTGAATAGCATCAATCCCTCGGACAGCTACACGATTAAGGGGCAGATTTAAAACTCTACTCAATTCAGCTGGTAAATTTGGCGTTAAACTGCCTCCTCCCACGAGCATGACAGCTTTTGGAGGGGTTTGATTGTTCAATTTTAATAATTCGCTGCCAATTCCTTTTGCAAGGGCTTCGATAGCAGGAGAGATAGCTTGTACTACTTCTGTTTTAGGATACGTTTGCTCGAAGCCTAAAATATCCTGAATGACCACATTTTCATCAGTAGATAGTTGCCGTTTTACAATTTCTGCGACAGGGAAATCCAATAAATAATGGTCACTTAATGATTCAGTTATTTCATCGCCCGCTGTCGGCACCATACCATAGGCTACAACGGTCCCTTTATCGGTAATGGCAATGTCGGAAGTCCCGGCACCAATATCGACCAGAGCGACATTTAAACGTCTCATAGATGGAGGGATTAGGACATTGATGGCTGCGATTGGCTCCAGGGTTAAAGCTTCCATTTCTAAGTCAGCACGTTTTAAAGCGGCAAGTAATGATTCCACCACAACTCTTGGTAAAAAAGTAGCGATGACTTCGATGGCTGCTTCATCTCCTTGCTGGTCTACTAAACTTCCGATTTCTTCACCATCAAGTCTATAAAATAATACAGAATAGCCAACACAGTAATAGTGTCCTATTTTGTCATCATCTCTGGAGGAGAGAAGCTTTGCCTGAGCAAGCTGAACCGCCTCCAGCTCCAGGCGGCTGACATCTTCTTCGGTAAAAATAGGCCGATTTTTAATATTGATTGTACTGCTGGCTTGTTCTGTCTTTAAAGCACGGCCTGCAGCAGCGACACTCACTTTTAATAATGGTCCGTGTTTTACTTCTAGTTCACTTTTAATCTCTTTAATTAACTCAGCAACATATAACACGTTATGTATTTGTCCATCTACCATGGCGCGCTCTTTATGTTCTTTTGTGAGTATGTCGATTACATGAAAATGTTCGTTTTGTTCTTCTAAAATAATACCAACGACTGAACGAGTACCAATATCTAAAGCAAATAATTTTGAACCCAAGTGAAACCGCTTCCTTTCAAGGAAATATCAAAATGCTTTAGCGAGTTGAAGCGCTAAAGAAAAAAGCGTGACAATTTGAAATTTGTTGACTATAATATAATTATTAACTTAAAATGTACCATACATTTTGATGTTCTGAAAAGAGATGGATACACAAGAGAGGAGAATAGGAATGAGTGAGCAAAACTTAGAAGCACTACGCAGTCAAATAGATGAATTAAACATTGAAATCTTGCGTTTAATTAATGAGAGAGCAGAGATTGTGGATGAAATCGGTAAAATCAAGGAAAAACAAGGGGTTAACCGATATGATCCTCTTCGCGAACGCCATATGTTAAATCTATTAAAAGAGCATAATAAAGGTCCGTTAAATCAAATGACGGTCGATTATATATTTAAGCAAATCTTTAAAACGGCATTAAAACAACTGGAAGCAGATAAGAAAAAAGAATTGCTTGTATCACGCAAGAAGAAATCAGAAGATACAGTTGTTGAAATTAATGGCGAAACAGTAGGAACAGGCGGCCCAAAATTCGTATTTGGTCCATGTTCTGTAGAATCATATGAACAAGTTGCTGCTGTTGCCGCTTCGATTCAAGCAAAAGGATTAAAATTAATTCGAGGAGGGGCATACAAACCTCGTACTTCACCATATGATTTCCAAGGTTTAGGTCTGGAAGGGCTTAAAATCTTGAAGCAAATTTCTAAAGAATATGGGTTAGGCGTTGTAACTGAAATCGTAACACCTGCTCATATTGAAGAAGCACTGGATTATATTGATGTTATTCAAATCGGTGCCCGCAATATGCAAAACTTTGAATTATTAAAAGCTGTAGGGTCTACAAACAAGCCAGTGTTATTAAAACGTGGTTTAGCAGCGACAATCGATGAATTCATTCATGCGGCAGAATATATTATGTCTCAAGGAAATCAAAATATTATGCTTTGTGAGCGCGGTATCCGTACTTACGAAAAAGCAACACGTAATACTTTAGATATTTCCGCTGTGCCAATTTTAAAACAAGAAACACATTTACCTGTATTCGTGGATGTAACTCATTCAACAGGCCGTCGTGATTTATTATTGCCATGTGCTAAAGCAGCTATCGCAATTGGTGCTGATGGAGTAATGGCAGAAGTACATCCAGACCCATCTGTGGCACTTTCTGACTCTCAGCAGCAAATGGATATTCCAGAATTCGATGCATTCTACAATGAGATTCAAAAGTTCATGAAACAATATGAGTTAAAAGCATAAATCATTTAAGTCCAAAAGTATTTTTAAATACTTTTGGACTTTCTTTTTAACAGAACAGGAAACTATTTTAAATGGATTTCATAAGCACAAGTGAAGCTTTTCATGCAGCAAGAAGCTAGCTATACAAGTCGTTCTTTACAGTTAAAGAAGTGACAAATATTTTAACTTTATTAAGATTATATGGTTTATATTGAAAAATAAATGGAAATTGTCGTATGATGGAAATAATAATTTGACTTAAAAGGAGGCGTATCCTTTGACTGTAACGATTTATGATGTTGCACGTGAAGCAAATGTTTCAATGGCGACTGTGTCACGTGTAGTTAACGGAAACCAAAATGTAAAACCTGCTACAAGAAAAAAAGTATTGGAAGTTATTGAACGCTTAGAATATCGGCCTAATGCTGTAGCACGTGGTTTAGCAAGCAAGAAAACAACGACAGTAGGGGTAATTATCCCGGATATTTCCAATAATATTTATGCTGAAGCAGCTCGTGGGATTGAAGATATAGCAACGATGTATCGATATAATATTATTTTAGCCAATTCAGATCAAAATGAAGATAAAGAACTGAACCTGCTAGACACAATGCTAGGAAAACAAGTGGATGGAATTGTGATGATGAGTGATGCAGTAACGCCAAAGCTTCAACAGTCAATGGAACATTCTCCTGTACCTATTGTACTTGCTGGCTCTGTAGACGAAACAAATCAGTTTCCTTCGGTAAATATCGATTATTTCCAAGCGTCATATGAAGCGGTTCAACTGTTGCTAGAAAATGGCCATAAGCGTATTGCATTTGTCTCAGGACCTCTTGCATACACGATTAATGCTAAATTTAAGCTGGAGGCTTATAAAAAGGCTCTTGCCGATGCAAACCTGGAAGTAGATGAGCGGTTAATCATTTCAGATGATGGCACTTATGATAGTGGTCTTGAAGCATGGGAAACATTAAGCGGCTTGGAGAATCCGCCAACTGCATTTTTTGCTGGAAGTGACGAATTAGCAATTGGACTGATTCATGGTGCACAGGATAATGGGAAAAAAGTTCCCGAAGAAATTGAAGTCATTAGCTTCGAGGATTCCAAGCTTGCCCGCATGGTGCGGCCACAACTTACTAGCGTTGTCTTGCCGTTGTACGATATTGGTGCAGTAGCAATGCGTTTACTGACAAAATTGATGAATAAGGAAAATATTGAAGATCAATCAGTGATTATTCCTCACCGAATTGAAAAACGCAACTCAGTTAAATAATAGAAGGCAGCTCGTTATGAAGAACGATGCTGCCTTTCCTTTTATCTTTTTTCTGCTCGAATCATATGGAGTGCCTTCTTAAGCATTTGGGCATTTTTCTCTTCAATCTCCAGCTTTCTAGGAATTGGTTCATATAAAGGATTTGGGTCCTCCCAGGTTGGGATAAAGGGCACAGGAGATTCAGGCTGCCATTTTTCCAGCCAGTTTTTTGGCAGGGAGCCTGTTGGTAAAGATAGATCATTCATCTCTGTCCAGATAAATGACCAGGCTCTTGGAACAACACGCCAAATATCGTACCCTCCGCCGCCAACTGCAATCCATTTTCCATCACAATATTCATGGGCGAGCCTATGTGCCAATCTTGGGATCTCTTGATAGATTTTCATTGTGCCATGAAGATGGGTAAGCGGGTCAAAGTAATGAGCATCCGCACCATTTTGAGTAATCACGACATCCGGCTTAAAATAAGCAAATACTTCTCTAACTGCCTGCTCGTAAATTTCAAGGTAGCTTTCATCTTCTGTAAATGCGTCGATTGGAAAGTTAAAGGATGTACCATATCCCTGACCATTCCCGCGTTCTGTTACATTTCCGGTACCAGGGAAAAGATAACGGCCAGTTTCATGGATGGAAAGAGTACAAACATTAGGATCATCGTAAAAGGCCCATTGCACGCCATCGCCATGATGTGCATCAGTGTCGATATATAAAACGCGAGCGTTGTATTTCTCCTGCATATAACGAATAGCAACCGTGCTGTCATTATAGATGCAAAATCCAGATGCACGGCCATGGAAGCCATGATGCAATCCGCCGCCTAAATTTAAAGCATGGCGGCTTTTTCCTTGCATAACATGGTCTACAGCCTGCAAGGTACTGCCAACTAATAACGCGCTTGCTTCATGCATATTCGGGAATATCGGCGTATCTTCTGTGCCGATTCCATAATTTTCGCATTGCTCTGGGGTCAGTAAACCATGACCAGCTTTTTTTACGATTTCGATATATTTCTGATCATGACCAAGGGCAATTTCTTCGTCTGTTGCCACTCTGGCAGGGACGATATCTGTATCGGAAAGAGCATTTATTTCTTTTAGAAGATCCATCGTTAAAAGTAAGCGTTTATGATTGAATGGATGGGAATCTGAAAATTTATATCCGAGTTGTTCCGGTGAATAAATAAATACGGCATTTTTCATATAGAATCGACTCCAGGCAAATTTGGCCATAACACATCAAAGCCTTCTTTACGCAAATCTTCAATAATGGATAAAGGATTTATGATTTGAACTCGGACACTAATAATTTTGCTATCTTTTTGACTAGTACTCGGATACACTAACACGCTTAAGACATTGGCATGGTGCTTTTTAAAAATTTCTGTAATATCAGATAGAATACCAGGCTTATCGATTACGCGAATATCAATTTTAGAGGAAGGCTTGTTCGCACCGGTTAACTCGATATATGTATAAAGTAAATCCGTCGTTGTGACAATCCCAACTATTTTTCCGCCTGTTACAATGGGCAGACAACTTATTTTCGATTCATACAGAGTGAGTGCAACCTCTTCAATAAAATCGAGCGGGTGACCTATTAAAGGATCTTTTACCATGATTTGTTCAAGAGGTGTGTCATATGTTGTTAAGTGTTTCTCTTCCTTTATGGTAGATGGAACTATATTTTTCAGATCATGTGAAGTGATGATCCCAACAATTTTTTCAGTATCATCGACAATCGGCAAATGTCTGATTTTCTTCTCCCTCATGATTGTAATCGCATCTTTGACAGTATGTGAAGGCGATAAGGAATGGACATCTCTATTCATAATTTCTTCAATAATCATCATGCTGTTTTCCACCTTTCAATTAGTACATGAAACGGTTTTTAAAACGTAATCGGTCAAAGCGTTCCATCGTATCATTCTCTACCCGTTTTCCTACTCTAGCCATTAGACAGTTGGCGGGATGGGATGTGATTTCTGGGTCATCAGTTGCATAATATTCAAAGTCGACACTATTCATTAATTTCTCCATCATTTTTCGATAATCCCATACATTTAACCCTGTACCTTTTAGGTCCCAATGCCAATAATATTCTGTTGTGATGACTAAGTAATCCTCCATTGCTTCATCCATGAACGACACTTGCAATAATTTTTTTCCAACTCCGCAGCTGCGATAGGAAGGGATTACTTCAATGGCGCCTAGTTCTATCATATTCTCTATTTGATCCTCAGACCATCTTTCTAATGGATCAGGGTATAGATAAGTGACATAGCCTACTACGGTTTCGCCATTTCGAATGATAACGATGCGTCCTTCTTCAAGTTTAGCGATTTCAACTAATGCTTTTTGTTGCTGTTTTGATGGCCGAAATGATACTAAATCTTCGTGAAAAGTATATTGTTCCAGCTCTTCTGGCTGCACCGGCCCCTCTACCTGGACTAGCCCAAGCCTCGTTTCCATATCTATGGAATAAAAAGTTTTAATATGTTTCATTCTAATTCTCTCCACATGAGTTTGATACTCCCATTATATGATAAATTATGCGTAAAATCGCTGTTCTTTGTAAAAAATACATTAATTGTTATAAAATTAAAAATATTTAACTCAAAATGTTCTGAATATTGTAAAATAAAATAATCAATCTATAATACTTGCTCTTAGCATAGTAGATTGAAAGGTAAGGTACTGAAATTTATTAAAGAGTGTATAATAATTTTTTAATTTATCCATAATTTCCATTTAGCTGATTGTGGAGAAATTAAGGCAAATTGATTTGAAAGGGGTAATTTTTATGGGGATAAAAATTACAGAAAGTTTAGCGGCAGCTGTTGGGGATCATCATTTAAATAACTATGATGAAAAGGTTGCTTCTTTTGATTGGAAAGAAACGGAGACAGCTTTTAGCTGGCATGAAACGGGGAAGGTCAATGCTGCTTATGAAGCAATTGATCGTCATGCAGAAAGCTTTCGAAAAAACAAAGTAGCATTATTTTTCGATGATGGTTCAAGAAAAGAAAGTTACACTTTTTATGATTTGAAACGTTTTTCGAACAAAGCGGCAAATATGTTTAAACAACATACAACGCTGGTAAAAGGTGATCGATTATTTATTTTTATGCCACGTTCACCTGAATTGTATTTTTCTCTATTGGGAGCCATTAAAATGGGCGTCATTGTCGGTCCATTATTTGAAGCATTTATGGAGGGAGCCGTTTACGACAGATTAGCCGACAGCAAAGCAAAAGTTTTAGTTACGACTCCGAATCTATTGAATCGTGTTCCAGTAGAGAAGCTTCCACATTTAGAAAAAATCTTCGTTGTTGGGGAACAAATTGAAGAGACTGACAAACTTGTGGACTTTACTAGTCAATTAAAAAATGCATCAAGTTCATTTGATATAGAGTGGGTTGACCGCGAAGATGGTATGCTGCTTCACTATACTTCAGGTTCAACGGGAGCTCCAAAAGGAGTTTTGCATGTTCATAATGCAATGATTCAGCATTACCAAACTGCACAATGGGTTCTTGATCTGCAAGAACAAGATATTTTTTGGTGTACAGCAGACCCTGGATGGGTAACGGGAACCGCATATGGGGTATTTGGTCCATGGCTAAACGGAACAACCAACCTAATAGTTGGTGGTCGTTTCAGCCCTGCGAACTGGTATGGTGCGATTGAGCAATATGGTGTAACAGTATGGTATAGTGCGCCTACAGCCTTCAGAATGCTAATGGGTGCAGGTACAAGCATTCTAGAAGATTTTGACCTTTCTACACTTCGCCATGTACTTTCGGTGGGAGAACCATTAAATCCTGAGGTTATCCGCTGGGGAATGGATATACTTGGCCATAGAATCCATGATACTTGGTGGATGACTGAAACTGGTGGACACATTATTTGCAATTATCCTTCGATGGATATCAAGCCAGGCTCGATGGGAAAACCTGTTCCAGGCATTTACGCAACCATTGTAGATGATGAAGGGAATGAAGTGCTGCCATATACTATGGGGAATTTAGCGATAAGAAAAGGATGGCCATCCATGATGCGTGAGATTTGGGGAAATCCGGAACGATTCCAATCTTATTTCCTTAAAGATGAGTGGTATGTAACAGGTGATTCAGCTTATTTGGACGAGGACGGTTACTTTTGGTTCCAAGGGCGCATTGATGATGTCATCATGACTTCAGGTGAACGTGTAGGTCCTTTTGAGGTAGAAAGTAAACTGCTCGAACATCCGGATGTAGTCGAAGCAGGCGTAATAGGTAAACCCGATCCAATACGAGGCGAAATTATTAAAGCCTTTATAGCTTTGCGTGAAGGCGTGGATGCAAGCGATCAACTTGCTGAGGACATCCGTAATTTTGTTAAAACTGGTCTGGCTGCGCATGCTGCACCAAGAGAAATTGAGTTTAAAGATAAGCTTCCTAAAACAAGAAGCGGTAAGATCATGCGCCGGGTGTTGAAAGCATGGGAACTAAAACTGCCAACGGGTGATTTATCAACTATGGAAGATTAAGTTCTCTCTTTTAAATGCTGGAGAGAAAGCTATAAATCGCACTAGTACTTAGGAAACAGCTGGGAATCTACTGAATTTCATTATGGTAATTATTAACAAGTATTTAATAAAAAATTAATATTTATACAATGTGTTTAGAGGGTATTCTATTATAAAATATGATAGAGTACCCTTTTGTTGTGTATTGAAAAAATTGTCGATATATAAAAATACAGTTGACTAAATAATTATGCAGAATTATACTAACGTTATTATGGCAGATTTGGAAATTGAATAGTAATTTATCTGCATATCGAAACACAATAACAAGGAGTAATTTTTAAATTAGGGGTGAAAGAATTGAAGGTTGGAATAATTGGGGCAACGGGGTACGGTGGATTAGAATTAATCCGTTTCTTGCATAATCATCCAGAAGTGGAGAAAATCGAATTGTTTACTTCTTCTGAGGAAGGAGCTGTTTTTTCTTCTAAATTTGGACATTTGTTATCGATTCACGATACACCATTACAAATAATCGATGTGGAGACTTTGGCAGGATTTGATGTTGTATTCACAAGTACTCCTTCTGGTGTAACTAGTAAACTATTACCTCCATTAGTAGGGATAGGTCCAAAGCTAATCGACCTTTCAGGTGATTATCGCCTAAAAGATTTAGCTTCATATGAGAAATGGTACAAAAAATCACCAGCACCGCAAAATATTGTAAAAGACAGTGTTTATGGACTTACTGAATGGAATGAGGCAAATATTAAATCAGCTAGTTTAATAGCCAATCCCGGGTGTTATCCAACTGCAGTCCTACTTTCATTACTGCCTTTAATAAAAGAGCGTTTAATCGATCCTGACTATTTAGTGATTGATGCAAAAAGTGGAGTTTCCGGAGCAGGAAATAAGCCTTCCCAAACAACACATTATAGCGAAATGAATGAAAATTTTTCAATATATAAAGTAAATGAACATCAGCATATTCCAGAAATTGAGCAGGGAATTGCAATGTTTGCAGACATAGAAACTACCATTACATTCAATACACATTTAATTCCAATGACACGTGGAATCTTGGCCACTTCATATGCGCAAGTCATGCCTGGTGTTACCAATAAACAGCTAAATGATTGTTTACTGGAAACATATAAAAACCATCCCTTTGTTCGAGTAGTGCAAGATGTCTCTTCAATCGGAACAAACCGCGTGAAAGGTTCAAACTATTGCGATATCTTTGCTCAGCTAGATGAGAGAACGAACAGAGCTACGATTGTTGGAGTGATCGACAATTTGGTTAAAGGGGCTGCAGGGCAAGCCATACAAAATATGAATGTCCAGACGGAATTACCGCAAACGCTTGGTCTGGATGTTATTCCGTTATTTATTTAAGGGGGAGAAAAAGTTGAATACATTATATGAGATTAGAAAGATATCAAGCAAGAATATTGTATCGCCAAAAGGGTTTTCTGCATCGGGTATGCATTGCGGCATTAAGCATAAGAAAAAAGATTTAGCACTTTTAGTAAGTGAAGTTCCGGCAAGTGTAGCGGGTGTCTTTACAACGAATGCCATACAGGCTGCCCCTTTGAAAGTAACGAAAGAAGTCGTTTATCATACAGGGAAAATGCAGGCCTTAATCGTAAACTCAGGAAACGCGAATGCTTGTACTGGAAAGCAAGGAATTACAGATGCGTATGAAATGCAAAGCTTGGCAGCATTGAAGCTTGGAATTGATCCTTCTCTAGTTGGTGTTGCTTCTACAGGGGTTATTGGTGAAATTATGAAAATGGAACCGATTCGTAATGGGGTAGAGCAATTAGAGCCAGGGAATACACTTGAGCATGGAATTGATTTTGCGCAAGCGATCTTGACTACGGATACAGTCATGAAAAATACAACTTATAGTACGCTTATTGATGGCAAGGAAGTAGTGATTTCGGGTACTGCAAAAGGGTCGGGAATGATTGAGCCGAATATGGCAACAATGCTTGGATTCATTACCTCAGATGCAAATATTGAATCGGATGTATTGCAAAAAGCTCTTTCTGAAATCACGAATTGTACATTCAATGCCATTACGGTGGATGGGGATACATCGACAAATGACACAGTGATTGTGATGGCTAATGGATTAGCCGGTAATGAATCCTTAACGCCTGCCCATCCAGACTGGGATAATTTCTATAGCACATTGCAAGTAGTCGCTGAAGATCTGGCAAAAGCGATTGCAAGAGATGGGGAAGGAGCAACAAAGTTAATCGAAGTAGAGGTAGAGGGTTCTAAGTCGGATGAGGAAGCACGTAAAATTGCTAAGACCGTAGTGGGGTCGCCTCTTGTGAAAACGGCGGTATTCGGCAATGATGCAAACTGGGGGCGTATCATTGCAGCAGTTGGATATAGTGGGGCAACTGTAGATCCAGAAAAAATCTCCATAAAAATTGGAGATGCATTAATGGTTCAAGATGGGGAACCAGTACCTTTCTCAGAAGAGGAACTGATTAAAATACTAAAGGCGAACGAAGTGAAAATTTATGTGTCTTTAGGTCAAGGCGAAGGACACGGATTAGCATGGGGGTGCGATTTAACTTATGACTATGTTCAAATCAATGCTTCCTACCGTTCGTAAAAAAATCGTCATTAAACTTGGCGGAAGTACATTAGAAGGCTTAAATCAAGCCTTCTTTTCCAATTTCAAACTTCTTCAGGAGCAAGGCTACGACATCATTATCACCCATGGCGGCGGTCCAGCTATTAATAGAGAGCTGGAAAGGCAAAATGTTAGCTCATCCGTATTAAATGGGATTCGAGTAACGAGTGAGCAGGCGATCAATATTGTACAGTCAACATTGATTGGTAAAGTAAATCCGGCTCTAGTGGGTGAGTTAAATAAAGCAGGAATCAAGGCAATCGGTTTAAATGGCTTTGATGGGCATTTGCTGCAATGCGAGTTTTTAGATCAAGAAACCTATGGATTCGTAGGGAAAGTTATAACTGTGAATACGAATCTAATTAATGCCTTATGTGAGCAGCAGATTGTTCCGGTAATTGCTTGTGTCGGCGCTACTTCATATGGGCAGGCACTAAATATCAATGGAGATACTGTTGCTAGTGAAGTTTCTTTAGCTGTTGGGGCTGAGAGCTTATTACTCGTGACGGATGTTTCTGGAATACGTATTGAAGGGAAATATCAGCAGGAAGCAACGCCTAGCCTAATCGCTCAATGGATTGAGGCTGGCCAAATCTATGGCGGGATGATTCCGAAGGTTGAAGGTGCAATACAAGTGTTAAAAGCCGGCATACCCTCCGTGCAGATTGTCGATGATCAATTAATGGGAACGGTTATTGTTCCTTCTTTCGATGAGACCTTAGCGCAAAGGTAGTTGGGGCGGAAAATCTACCGCAAAACTTGAATAAGGAGCCAATCAAATGAATGCATTATTTAATAACTATTCTAGAAGACCAATTCGTATTGTTGAAGGAAAAGGAACGCTTGTAAAAGACGAGAATGGAAAACAATATCTCGACTTTACAAGCGGAATTGCTGTTTGTTGTTTAGGGCATGCACATCCAGCGTTAGTAAAAACCATTCAGGAGCAAAGTGAAAAGATTTGGCATACGAGCAATTTGTTTGAAAGCCCTGGTCAGATTGCTTTAGCGGAAAAGTTGGTAAAGGATACTCATTTAGCTCATGCATTATTTTGCAATAGTGGGGCAGAGGCGAATGAGGCAGCTATTAAATTAGCTAGAAAACACACCGGGAAACACCATATCATTACATTTGAAAACTCCTTCCATGGTCGTACGTTTGGTGCGATGTCTGCTACAGGGCAAGAAAAAATCCAAAAAGGGTTCGGACCAATGGTAGATCAGTTTACGTATCTTCCTTTTAACGATGCACAAGCTCTAAAGGAAGCAGTCGATGAAACTGTTGGTGCTATTATGCTTGAAATAATTCAGGGGGAAGGCGGAATCCATGAGGTAACTGAAGAGTTCGCACAAGCAATTAATGAAATTTGCGAAAATAGTGATGTCTTATTAATCGTGGATGAAGTACAAACTGGAATTGGTCGTACGGGTACACGTTTTGCCTTTGAACAAACATCTTTAAAACCAGACATCGTCTCAATGGCAAAAGGATTAGGTGGAGGCTTCCCAATTGGCGGTATTTTGGGGACAGGGGAATTATATGAAACATTTGGCCCAGGTTCACATGGAACAACTTATGGCGGGAATCCGTTAGCTGTTGCAGTAGCTCAAACTGTGATAGATCATGTATTTGACTCTTCTTTCCTTAATGAGGTTCAAGAAAAATCACAGTATCTGATTAAGAAGCTGAACGAAGCACTGCCAAAGGAATTTGAGATTCGCGGAAAAGGATTGTTAATCGGTGTTGACTGTGGAAAAGAAGTTGCTTCTCTAGTAGTTAAAGCGGAAGAAGAGGGATTATTGCTTGTTGCGGCAGGTCCACAAGTGCTTCGATTACTGCCGCCACTTACTGTAACCAATGAAGAAATTGATCAAGCTGTTGCCATTTTGAAAAAAATATTAGTAGAAAAAACAAGTTCGGTTTCTTAATTTGAAGGTACCTCATTAGATAGACCTTTAAAGTCTATCTATGGGGTATTTTTATATATAGAAGAATAGGGCGGGATAGTTTTTCTTCTTACTTATTATTTTTTTATATTGATAAACTTTATGCTATACAAACAAAGAAAAACCAAACTATTATCGTTGTGAGAAATGTAACGATCACGTACGCTTTACAGCAATAAAACATCTTTTTCGAAAAGGAAATATCCCTTTATAGATAATCAATAAAATGTATTTCACTCCCTTTATAGGATGAGGCAAATTTAAAACGCATGGATGAACTCCATGCGTTTTTGTGTTTTCTATTTTAGAGTTTGTTTAGAGAAAACGAACTCTATTAAGGATTTGAATCAGTTGGTGGAGTTTGACCTGTTCCAGTATCAGGGTTAGTGCCGCTTCCTGGATCGGTTCCACCATCGTTATTGCCGTTACCATTATCGTTCCCGTTGCCGTTAGGAGATCCGTCCCCATTTGAACCGCCTTCAGTGCCGCCATTTTGATTTCCATTTCCATCGTTAGGATTTGGTTTATTCGTTTCTGGCGGTTGAACTGGTTCGGTCGGTTTTTCGTCTACCGTTGTAATGGTATTGGACTGCGAAGATTCTAGGCCAGTTATGTCAACAGCTACTACAATATAGGTTCTGCCGCTTGTAATAGTGGATTGTCGACCAGCCCCATCTTTTAACGTTGTCACAAGGGAACGGCCGCCATTAGTCGTATCATATACACGATAGCCAATCACATCGTTTGATGCTGATTTTGTCCAAGAAATCGAATTACCTTGAAGTGAAACTGCAACTGCTTGTGGTGGACTTCCATCAGCATTAAATTTTGCTGATGATACAACACTGCTGCTTGTACCTCCTGGCCATAATTTAGATGGATCTCCACCAAGTCGACCAAGTATTC
Organism: Lysinibacillus fusiformis; assembly: GCA_030027265.1. Taxonomy (GTDB): domain Bacteria; phylum Bacillota; class Bacilli; order Bacillales_A; family Planococcaceae; genus Ureibacillus; species Ureibacillus fusiformis_A. Next base: position 79,101 of record JASENG010000001.1, read on the forward strand.
TTTGAGCAAATTCAGGGTTAATGCCTGAGCCTCCAGTAGTCACAAATTCACTTGGTGTAGAATCTAAGGCAATATAAGCTTTACCATCAATCATAACGGAAGTGGATCCACTTAAACTATCATCAACTCTGCTTGGTACAAATACATTTCGATTAAATAAATCTGAACGAACCAATCCAGCCTGAGAACATGCTGCAGATGGAGCATCGCCGGAGATTCCGCAGAATGATGCGTTAATGACATTCGCCGGCCGTTCAAATTGTCCCGCTGGATCCACTAACTCAGGGTTAACATCATATAGGGAATTCATTAAACTTGCCCATAATTGGTTGACTCGGGTACTTGGTTGTCCATAGGTATTATTGAATTGATATAGAGATTTATTCTTTTCGTAGCCCAACCATACACCTAGAGAAATATTCGGATTGTATCCAACTAACCATACATCTTTAAAGTCATTTGTTGTACCAGTCTTGGCAGCGAAATCAGAATTGAATTTTAAAGTACTATTTGCTCTAGTTGCTGTACCATACTCTAATACATCTCTCAACATATCCGTTACCATGTATGCAGTCTCAGGCGAGAATACTTGAACAGGTTCAACTTCATGCTTGTAAATTACATTGCCATCCAAGTCTTCAATTCTGTCAATCATATATGCATCAGTAAATTGACCACCATTAGCAAATGTCGCAAATGCATTTGTATTTTCTTCAACTGTTGTCCCATAAGTTAAACCACCGATAGCCGCCGATAAGTTCTCATAATCACCAGTAGTTACTTTAGAGAATCCCATCTTTTCTAAATAGGATGCAGGCTTGTTATCGATAATCGAATCATATAAACGCAATGCAGGTAAGTTCTGGGATTTAGCTAAAGCTTCCCGTGCAGGAATGATTCCTAGTTCTTGACTTTCAATGTAGTTTGATGGACTATATCCATCGAAACCACGAGTGAATTTAACATCGACTACAGGGCTGCCTGCACCGATTTTGCCGTATTCAATCGCAGGAGCATATACTAAGAGTGGTTTCATTGTTGAACCATTTGGACGAAATGCCTTTGTTGCGTAATTAAATTGTTGCTCAAGATTAAATTCGCGTCCACCAACAAAACTTAAAATTTTGCCTGTGGTATTTTCAATGGCGATGCTACCAACCTGAACTGGTTCTTCAATTACGATTTCTTCACCAGTTTCTTTATCGATTTCAGTTGATGTAAACGTATGACCGTAGTTCTTGAAGTTCTTTGCAGTTTCCTGCATAGCATCATACATACCTTTATCGATTGTCGAATAAATTCGGTAGCCGCCTGAACGTACATCACGATCGGCTAGGATCATATACTTTTCTTTTAAGTTTTCTTCTTCGTCTAGACGCTCTGGATCGATACCATCTTTTTCTGCCAAAATTTTCGCAATGATGGCTTTTGCTCGATCTTCCAGCTCATAAGTAAGCCAAGGATAATTATCTGTAGCCTCGGGTTCTGGCTCTCGGAAGTCCTTGGTAATATCGTAACTAGCAGCTTGATCATATTCTTGTTGTGTAATATAGCCGGTAGTTAACATACGCTTAAGTACGGTTTCCATTCGCTCGATACCAGGTTTTAGACCTTCAGCATCCTTGATTTCACCAGTATTCGTAAAAGGTGTATGCGCAAATGGCGCCTGCGGAATACCAGCAATATAGGCTGCTTGAGGCAGGTTTAATTCAGATGCTGAAATCCCAAAAATTCCACGTGCAGCTGTTTCTACTCCGGCAATATTTTTACCGGAAGCATTACGGCCATAAGGAATGATATTCAAATAAGCTTCTATTATTTCTTCCTTGGTCATAAACTTTTCTAATCGTATAGCCAATAAGATTTCTCTTGCTTTTCGTTCATAGGAGACTTCATTCGTTAAAATTTGGTTTTTAATTAACTGCTGTGTTAATGTGGAACCGCCAGTTTGGGTAGATGAGTTTGTGAAGTCTTGTAAAAGACCGCGTAATACAGCTTTCGGAACAATCCCATAGTGTTCACGGAAATACTCATCCTCAGTAGCAAGTACAGCATTAATTAATGTAGGAGAAACGTTTTCAAGGGAAGTTTCTCTTCTTTCCAAATCCGTACGTATTTTTCCTATATAAATTGGACCAGCAAAATAGAGTTCACTTGTCTCATCATAGTTATAAATCTGGTCTCTCATTTCAGCTTTTGACATGAGAGGATCGTCTTTTACGAGCGATGCAAAGTATCCCAGTCCTAACCCGCCAACGAAAACAACCGCAATAGCTGTAAAAATAATGAAAATAAGTATTAAATTCCAAATTACACTGCCAGTTATTCTAAGTCTTCTCATTTTTTTTGACGTTGATAATCTATCTACTTTTGCATTCAATTCTCGAATATGTACTTTTAAACGATTCAACCATTCTCTCACAAAACGTCACCCCCTAAAATCTCGTTTATTATAGCATATTTCGGCATAGTACGAATATAGATATTGACATTGAATTTAAAACGAGTAGAATAATCATTATAATTTTCAAGTAATGATAAGTTTGAAGTAGTGTTTTCATTCCCTGTAATAGAGAGCTGGCGGTTGGTGAAAGCTAGACATAATGTAAACACGAATTACGTTCTTGGAGCTTGAACGACTGACGTTTCGTTAAAACGTTTGAGAGTGGAAGTGGGTCAATTTTTTGACGTCTTCAAGCCGGGTGGTACCGCGTTAAATTTGATTTTTAACGTCCCAGCATGCAATGTATTTTTGCGTGCTGGGACTTTTTTGCGTTTGCTAGCCATAGGTAGCGAGGTTGTACTAATTTTTGGTTTATTTTTATTATTAAATATAAATAATGCAAAGAGAGAGAATGGAGGATAAGAAATGACAAACCCTTTAATTGAAGATTTACAATGGCGTGGCTTATTATATCAACAAACTGATGCCGAGGGTATGGAGAAGCTATTAAACGAAGAAAAGGTTTCCTTATATGTGGGGGTAGACCCAACAGCAGATTCCATGCATATCGGTCATATCGTACCGTTATTGACGTTACGCAGATTTCAGCAAGCTGGGCACCGCCCTGTATTACTCGTTGGTGGTGCAACAGGAATGATCGGGGACCCATCTGGTCGTTCAACTGAGCGTAACCTATTGACCGAAGAACAAATTGCACAGAATGTTGCAGGCTTAAAAGCCCAAATGGAGCGCATCTTTGACTTCAGCGAAAGCGAAAATGGCGCTCAGCTTGTCAACAACTATGACTGGGTAGGGAAATTAAGCGTGATTGATTTCTTGCGTGATTATGGAAAATTAGTAAATATAAATTACTTATTAGCAAAAGATACTATTGCTTCTAGATTGGAATCTGGAATTTCATTTACTGAATTCACATACACAATCATCCAGGGCCTTGATTTCAACTACTTATACGATAACTATAATGTTAAAATCCAAGTCGGCGGGTCAGACCAATGGGGGAATATTACAACAGGTCTTGAGGTAATCAGAAAAACACATGAAGTAGAAACAAATGCATTTGGGATTACAATTCCATTAGTAACGAAAGCAGATGGCACAAAATTTGGTAAAACTGCTGGGGGTTCTGTTTGGTTAAATGCTGAAAAAACTTCTCCTTACGAATTCTATCAATTCTGGGTAAATACAGCAGATTCAGATGTAATTAAATACTTAAAAATATTCACTTTCTTAACTCGTGAAGAAATTGAAGCATTGGAAGTTGCGGTGCGAGAAGAACCGCATTTGCGTAAAGCTCAAAAAACATTGGCAGCCGAAATGACAAAACTTATTCACCTTGAAGCAGGTCTGGAACAAGCCGAAAAAATTACAGCAGCTCTATTTTCCGGGGATTTGAAAGCACTATCTGTGGAAGAAATGAAAGTAGCCTTTGCTGGAGTTCCTTCTATTGAAATGGTTAAAGAAGATAAAAATATTGTCGACTTAATCGTAGAAGCTGGCATTTCATCATCAAAACGCCAAGCCCGAGAAGATGTAACAAATGGGGCAATCTCGGTAAACGGTGAAAAAGTAACAGATCTTGACTACGCAGTTAATGGGAAAGATCGTCTCGAAGATGCATTTGCCATCATCCGCCGCGGTAAGAAAAAATATCATATGGTGAAATTTAGTTAATAAGATGTTGTTTAATAAATGCGTCCTATTCTTAGATGAGTAGGACGTGTTTTTTTGAACCCGTTTTTGCGGGAGTAGAGTTGAAAACTGGAGATAGGCAGCTGAACTGTATTGCTGAATAATCAACTGGAACAAATCGATCGAGAACTTGAGAAGCGTGATTAGTCTGAGGCGGCAACAAAAAGTTAGATGATATGTACAAAAGCTACTGGAAAAGCTAAAACAAGAGCAAATTGAAATTATATTCAAACAGGTAAAAGAACGAAATGAAATATTTAATGAAATGTTATTAGGCAAAGAGGCTACAAGGTGGAAACCAGAATAACCGCGGGGATATTGACTGGATTATTGCCGGCAACACTTAAAAGTGACCATTTGTAGTGGTCACTTTTAAGTGTTTTGCATTTGAATACTTGAACATTAAATAATTTCTCTTTATTACTATTCACCAGTGCTATTTTTAATAATTAGCTGCTCAATTCCAGAGATAATAATGTAAAGTCCATTTTCAAACATACGATCGGAGCCTATGTCTTCGAACAAATTATTATTATAAATCCTCTTTAATACTTTTACACCATCATCAGGAAATTGCTCAAAGGGTTGCTTAAACAAGTTTTGAGCATCATTTGGACCGTATTCTTCAAATATCATTAGTTGGGTTTTCTTCTGTTCATATTTGTCCAATTCAAAAAAGATGACATAATTTAATAAACACATAATAGAAGAAAATTTATCTTTGTCTTCCATCGGTAATTCATCGATAATTTGAAGTAATTCATTAATTAATATCATGTAATCAGGCTCAGTGGGAATCGTTCTCATTAATAATTGAGCTGAACAAGGATATTTACTCAATGTATCTTTTATACCGACAGCAAAATTAGTCAATTTTTCCTTCCAAGTTCCTTCCAATTTTGTCGAAAGTATAGATTCCTTAGCAATTTCATTGGCAAGTGATTGAAAAATACTCTGTTTGTTTTTAAAATACCAGTAAATAGATGGAGCTTGAATATTTAATTCAACCGCTAATTTTCTCATACTAAATTCCTCGATACCTACTTTATTCAACAAACCCCAAGATGCATCGATAATATTTTCTTTTGTGATTTTTGTTTTTTTTCCTTTCAATTAACAGCAACTCCTATTCCTAATAGGTCAATCATACAAAAATATAATGGAACTGTCTAACACTGTTAAATAGATGTTTACACGCTATAAATTCCATGCTATATTATCTAACGGTGTTAGATTCATTTTAGATTTCGTCCGTTAACTCCTAGTATTTATATGAGGGGATATTACGAGCTGCGTATGAAACCCCATATACGCTACGGTAAGAGTTAGTGAAAACTTATGGGCAATTAATTTGATTTTCGCCCTCTTAGCAGGTCTCGTAGGTTCCAGCGTAAGAGAGATATATCGTTATAAACCATACGTAAATCATACTATTCTAATATCTATTAATAATCACAAGGAGATGATAAATATGCATATTGTCATGATTGTTATGCAAACGTTTTTGATATTTATGTTTCTTATGGCAAGTTTCAGAAAATTAACAGGCGATAAAACGGCTATCGAAGAATTTAAAACGCTGAGACTACCACAATGGTTTCGTGTGTTCACAGGTGTCTATGAATTAGTTACTGCAGCAGCTTTAATTATCGGTTATTGGGATACAGGCTGGATTGCATTAGGTTCACTTCTGATTGCAATTTTTGCTATAGTCGGAACTTTGGCAATGGTACGCGTTAAAGAACCATTTAAAAACATGATAATGATTATAGTGATAGCTGTTTTTGCCATTATCTTATTTTTGAATAATGTCTCGGAGCTTTCGAATTTTCCTGGATTTAACTAATAGGAGGTTGAAAGGAATTCTAACGTGAGACAAGAGTTAAATAGTCTAGCGGAAATTTATAATAAACGATAGAAATAATGCCACATATTGTAGTGGCTTTTACTAAACTTATCTATTCCTGTACCACGCTGCCAGTTAAATATTTGCCCCAACTTAGCCGAAAAATAAGAAAAGCCCCAAAAACCTTGATTTAACAGGGTTTTTGGGGCTATTTTAATTACTCTTTGCGGAGCAAACTTATTAACGAGAGTAGAACTCAACGATTAATTGTTCTTGAATTTCAGCTGATAATTCAGAACGCTCTGGAAGACGTACGAAAGTACCTTCTTTTTTGTCTGCATCAAATGATAAGTAATCTGGTACGAAGTTGTTTACTTCGATAGCTTCTTGTACTACAGCAAGGTTTAAAGATTTTTCACGAAGAGAAATCACTTGACCTGGTTTAACGCTGTAAGAAGGGATGTCAACACGTTTACCGTCAACTAATACGTGACCGTGGTTAACTAATTGACGAGCTCCACGACGAGTACGAGCTAAACCTAAACGGTATACTAAGTTGTCAAGGCGAGTTTCAAGAAGGATCATGAAGTTTTCACCAGCAACACCTTTTAATTTTGAAGCTTTGTTGAATAGGTTTTTAAATTGACGTTCAGTCATACCGTACATATGACGAAGTTTTTGTTTTTCTTGTAATTGTAAACCGTATTCAGATAATTTTTTGCGTTGGTTTGGACCGTGTTGACCTGGTGCATAAGGGCGTTTTTCTAATTCTTTACCTGTGCCGCTTAATGAAATACCAAGGCGACGAGACACTTTCCATGATGGACCTGTATAACGAGACATAATTTTGTCTCCTCCTTTAAATTTGGTTTTTTTACTGATTGTTAATCAGCTAATCGTAAAACAAAAACCAGTTGTACCCTACACTTGCTGGATTTTATTTTCATGTATCTTCGCCCTTGCAGCCGTTAGGGTTACACAATACACCATCTAGGAAAACATTATGCTGACGCTAGAGGAATAAAATACAGGCACAGCTTATACAACTGCTGCGTTTATTTTACACGAAATTTATTGTATAATTTTTTAGTCCTTGAGTCAAGGAATAATATCGCGAAGTATGTCACATAAAAGTAGTTATTTCGTTCATAAGAATTGTTAAAATTATGAAATAGGTATGTTATAATAAGATAAATTGTTTGAATACAAAATCCTACTCGTGTAGAAAAGGATAGTCGAATTGGCACAAAAAAAGCGTAATATTAATAATTAGATATTTAAATAAATGATTTCTGTACTTGAGAAAAGGTGATTTTATGAGAGAACATCGGGAGATTTTAACTAATATTAAATCTGATCTATTAGGTTTATGTATTGACTCAATGAATCAAAAAAACGGCTACGATGAATATGCTCTATTGATACAAAATAGCTTAAAACAGCATTTTGATATTGATAAATCTTGTTTTCTTTTATATGAAAGTGAATCATTAAAACCTTTTAACGTTAAATGTTCAACTGAAATAGACCTAACTAAAATCCCTTGGCGTGATTTTAGCAGCTATTTTTCACAAAGGAATTTAGTTGAAGTGCCAAAAACCCTTTCAGAGATAGATGAATTTAGTTCATTCTCTCACATGCTATTACTGAAAACAGGTCCTTTTGGCATATATTGCATTTTAATGCTCGATGCAACACGGGAATGGGCAACCTTTACAGAGTGTGAATATTTTGAAAATTTTGTAGATATAATATCGGATGTATTGAAAGTGCTATGTAAAAACATCGAAATTCTTCAAAATGAGAATCAGTATCGTAAATTATATAACATGACGGATTTATTCCACTCAACGATGGATATTGACTTAATTTTAGAAAATGTCTTAATTACAATACAAGATAATTTCCCTGACTTTAATGTGGAGCTAATTTTGTCGAATGATCAAGATCGTCAAACTAAAGTACATATAAAACCGTTTGATTATCTCTCTGAAAGACCAACTGCAATCGAAGCCTTTGTATCAGGGAAAATAACAATTGAACAAGCCAGCGATTTAAATCGTTGCATACTGAATGCTCCTATTAAAGGGAGACAGGCGATCTATGGCATCCTGCAAGTAAGTGCGCCTTTGTTTTATGTCTATTCGAAGACACAAGAAGATTTTATAAGAATGCTTGCACATGCATCAGGAAATGCTTTGGAAAATGCCAAGCTTTATCATCAGTCCCATAGATTAATTAGCGACCTTCAACTTATTAATGAAACTTCCCATCGTTTAAATATGAAATTAGATAGTAAAGAAATGTTTATGTTTTTGCATAAACAACTGATGAAATCGTTCCAACCAATGGAAGTATGCTTTGTTTTGAAAAATGGTTCTGAGTTAAAGCTGACTGAAGCGTCAACAAAACTGTTCGATACAGAAGAAGGGGCACTCTACATTAATCACGTTGCCAATCATTTTGTAAATAGTCAAGAGCCATTATTTATTGCGGACTGCAGTCGTTTAATTGGACAAGAGCTTCACTATAATTCGATGATGGCTATTCCAATGATCGTAGAGCAACGGATAAATGGATTTAGTATTGTCTTGCATCAAGATTCCTACTTTTTCTCTTTTGATAGCTTCAAGCTTATGCAATCACTTATTCATCATTCCTCATTAGCCATTGCGAATTCCATACTGCGCAATAAGTTACAGGAAATGGTTGATCATGATCATTTAACGAAATTACATGCCCGCAGCTTCCTGGATAAGTTTGTGGAGAACTCGTTGAAAAGTGATCGCTCAGGTATGTTTTTATTGATAGATATAGATAATTTCAAACATGTTAATGATACTTATGGGCATCAGGTTGGAGACGAGGTGCTTGTTCAGATTGGGAACCAGTTAAAAAAAGTAATTGGAACGCGAGGAATCTGTGCAAGATGGGGTGGAGAAGAGTTGGCGGTTTACATCCCCAATATATTAGTCGAAGAAGTTGAGAAAATGGCTGCGCAAATCGTGAAATCCGTTCCTGAAGCGACAAATCCAACGGTTACCGTTTCTGCTGGACTAATTACTTGGAATATGAAACAGCGACCAGAATTTCAGTCCATCTTTTTGCATGCTGATACGGCACTTTATAATGCGAAATCTTCAGGTAAAAATCGATTTTCCATTTTTGATGAAACGATGCTTTATCAATCATAAAAAAACTTACTACCCTCTAATTAAGTGAAATTCGCTTATTAGAAGTAGTAAGTTTTATTTTTTTGAGGCGTTTTTCTTTCGCAATGTTCAGCTTTGAATTACTCGCCCCAAAGCTGGATTCAGCATCATTATCATATAAATTTAAGTAAAGTCTCGACAAATAATTCCAAGCCTTGCTGATCTTCTTTCGTAAATCGAGCTTTCGACGGACTATCGATATCTAAAACACCAAGTACCTCGTCATTTTTTATAAGAGGGATGACGATTTCAGAATTTGACGCAGCATCACAAGCAATATGGCCAGGGAATGCATGAACATCTTCTACCAGCATTGTTTTTTGTTCTGATACTGCTGTTCCGCAAACGCCGCGTCCCACAGCAATTCGAACACACGCAGGCAGACCTTGGAAAGGTCCTAAAACAAGTTCGCCATCCTTCATTAAATAAAATCCAACCCAATTGATATTATCCAGAAACTGGTTTAAAAGAGCAGAAGCGTTACTTAGATTGGCTATTAAATCATTTTCTCCTTGCAGTAAAGCATCTAATTGCTTTGATAATGTTTCATATTTTTTTAAAACTGAACCTTCGTAATTTACTTGTGAAAACATCTTGAACCTCCAAAATTGGTTATCTATTTTTAGCCAATCCCTAAAAAGGGATTTTAAATCCGATGAATGGAATTTACTTACTTCATAATTGTCTCGTAATGTTGATGCAAGTCTTTGACACTGTGTGCATCTGAGCCAAAGACAATAGGCAGCTCGATCGATCGAGCATATTCGATCATGTGCATCGGTGGATAAGGCTCCTTGCAGAAAGGTTTGTTTAAACCGGCACTATTAGCATCTAATACATATCCTTTTTCCTGCATCTTTGTTAATATTTCGACAATACGGGAATCGTCTTGAATTTTTTCGCCGTGGGCAAGCTGGAATTTATGAACAAGTGTCGGATGACCGATTCTGCGCGGTTTAAACCTGCCTAATTTAGCATCGATGGATTTCAAAACAGTATCATAATAGAGGTTGTAAAGTGCTTCAACCCCACCGACTTGCTTAGCAAAATCAAGATAAACTTCATCTGAAAAGTCAATGCAAGTGTATGTATCGTTATGTTTTAAAAAATGAACAGATAGTATAGCGTCATCGAGTACTGGACCGGCAATATCAAGCAATGCGCGTGTTTCAGTTTCATAGCCGACAATATAGTCCACTTCTAATCCGACTTTAATGGTGATCTGCTCTTTGTATTGTTGTTTTAGCTCCTTCACGGTTTCCAAATAAGAAGTTAAGTCTTTTGGTAACATCCCGCTATCTTTTTCAGGTGTTGGATCCACAAAGTTAGTAGGCAATGGTGCATGTTCGGTAAATGTTATTTCTGAAAAATTTAGTTCAATTGCCTTTTCAATATATTTTTCAAAAGAATCTTTTGTGCCATGTGGGCAAAAAGGTGAGTGGATATGACCATCTTTTTTCATTAACTTAACCTCCAAAATTGGTTTAATAAGTCAATGCTCCCTGTCGAGGGGCAAATTTCGGTAAAAATTGTTTATTATCTATCTTTTAAATATATGCTAACTTATTATAATAATAGTCAAAGTTGCAGGTTTTTGTTAGTGGAAAGACTTATTTAATTAAATTTCGACTGGGAAATTTCAAATCTGTGCTGCCTGCTATCAACTTATTACAATTAACTTTAGCAAAAAGCTGTATTTTTTTAAACAAATGAAAAAAAACATGGTATATTATAGTTACAAAATAGTAGCAGGTACAGTGATTTGGGAATAGGGGGCTTATGATGCAGTATATCATCATTGTCGTCATCGTACTATTAGCATTATTTATGGTTGGACTGTTCATCCGTCGTAAACATAATGTTGTTATACAGCGACTTGAAAAAGAAAAAATGCAAATTCAGCATTATCCTATATTTGAGGAGCTAACAAAAGTAAAGTCTTTAAATATGAATGGACAAACAGAGGAAAAGTTTGAACACTGGCGCAATATCTGGATGGAAGTGATAGATGTCCACGTTATCAAAATTGATTCTATGCTTTTTGATGCGGAAGAATACATCGATCGTTTTAAATTTAAAAAAGCTTCCCATGTTGAACAATCCATAGAGGAATATATTGCCAAATGTGAAGAAAGTAAAAATCTAATCATTAGTGAATTGGATGAACTTATCGGCAGTGAAGAAAAAAATCGCATTGAAATTGAGCAAATTAAAGAGCATTACCGCTCTGCCAGAAAAACCTTGCTTGCTCATCAATACTCATTTGGCCCGGCATTATCTGCCTTGGAAAAACGAGTAGAACAATTTGTTCCGAAATTTGAAGAATTTGATGCACTAACTGTAGAAGGAAATTACTTACAGGCAAGAGAAATTGTTTTGGGTTTAAATAGTGAATCTCAAACAATTTATCATTTATTATCTGAGGTCCCAACGTTGCTTTCAGAAATTCAAACAAAAATACCTGCTGCAATACATGAGTTGCGAAATGGTCAACGTGAAATGGAAGAACAATCTTATTATTTGAATCATTTGGAGTTAAACAAGTACTTAGATAATCTTGAAGAAGAGCTTGAAACGCTAAAATCGAAATTAGCTGATTTAGATGTAAGTTCTGTAGCTCCAAGACTGGCTGAAATAAATGAAGAGATTGAGAATTATTATGACTTATTAGAAAAGGAAGTCATTGCAAGAAATTATGTGGATAGAAATTGTGATGACACATTCCAAACGTTAACAGAAGTTGTAAAAGTAACAAAAGAAATTAGTAATGAAGCTGTTTACGTGCAAAGCAGCTATCATTTGCCGGAAAACGAGGCAGAGATTCCAAAAATTGGGTTAAAGCAGCTTGAAGTGATTCAAAAACGATTTGACCTGCTTGTGACAAGAGTAAGGGATGAAAAATCAGCCTATTCAAGTTTGCAGGAAGAATTAGTTGAAATCAGTGAAGAGATTGAGCGTATTAAAGATGAACAAGAACAGTTCTCTAGTCGTTTGAAAAATTTACGAATCGATGAAAATAAAGCTCGTGCAAAGCTTGATTCTTTAAAACGAATTTTGCAAGAAACAGATCGTCAGCTTAATAAAGCGAATATACCTGGAATTCCTGAAGAAATGGATGCTCGCATAGAAGAAGCTGAAGAACAAATTTATATTGTCATGCAAAGCTTGCAAGACATTCCGCTTAATATGAATCGTGTACAAAGTAACATAGAAAATGCTGAGAAATGTATACATGAAGTAAGTAAACATGCTCAAGAAATGATTGAGAATGTCATGTTAATCGAAAGAATCATTCAATATGGCAACCGATATCGTGGAACAAACCAAAAAGTGAATGATCTATTGCTTGAATCAGAACATGCATTTAATCAATATCGTTACATAAAAGCGTTGGAAGATGCAGCGGCTGCAGTCGAGCTGGCAGAGCCCGGTGCCATTAAGCGGATAGAAGAACTTGTCCAGGATGAGCTTTACGAAAAATCTCAATATTAGTCATGACTTGACAAAAGCGTTATAATGAATAAAAGAAGCCACCGCACTTTTGTGTTGGTGGCTTTCTTAACGAATTTAATGAACGAGAAATTGTATTTTCAAATATCTAAATGCTAGAAAAGAAGGTAGGATATGATGATTTATTTAGATAATAGTGCCACGACAAAGCCGCATAAAGAGGTTATAAATACATTTGTTCAGGTAAATGAATCCTTCTATGCAAATCCTTCATCAATTCATGAAGCAGGAGTAGAAGCAAACACTTTACTGGACCGGGCAAGAGCTCAAATTGCCGATATTCTTCAAACTGAGGAACAATTTGTGTTATTTACAGCAGGAGGAACGGAATCCAATAATTTTGCGATATTCGGTGTTCCTAAAGCCAATACTCATAAAGGGAAACATATCATTACGACAGAGATCGAACATCCATCCATTCTTGAAGCAGTAAAGACCTTAGAGACTGAAGGATATGAGGTTGATTTTCTTCAAGTTGATGAAAATGGCGTGATTTCATTGCAAGAGCTTCAAGCAAAGCTGCGCAAAGAAACAGTTCTTGTAAGCATAATGCATGTGAACAATGAAATGGGAGCGATTCAGCCAATCGAAGAAGCCGCAAAATTGATTCATGAAAACAGTCGAGCAGCGTTCCACGTAGATGCTGTGCAAAGCTTTGGAAAATTGCCGATTTTCTTTAATGGCGATGCTGGTCCGGACATTATTTCCATTTCAGGTCATAAAATTCATGGTTTAAAAGGATCGGGAATTATTGCATTCCGCAAGAAAATGAATATTATCCCTCTTCTATTAGGCGGTGGACAAGAACGTGGATTGAGAAGTGGTACAGTGGCAGTTCCTCAAGCCGTTGCTCTTGCGAAAGCCGCACGAATGGCTAGTGAAAATCTAGAGCAATACTCTGCAAAATATCGCAAATGGCATAATGATTTAATGGAATTTTTAGCTGGATTCGGTGAGGAAATTCATGTGCTTTCCACGAAAACAGGTGCTGCACATATCTTGTCCTTTAGCGTCAAGGATTTAAAAGGTGAGATATTGATCAATGCTCTTCAAAAACGAGGAATTATCGTATCAACTTCAAGTGCTTGTTCATCTAAGCAAAAGAAAACAAGTCATGTGGTGGAAGCTTTGGAAATCCATTCAAATTATAAAAAAGGTGTTATTCGCCTAAGCTTCGGCGCTTTAAATACAGACCAGGATATACTTGAATTTAAAAAGGCCTTCACTGATGTGATGAAAGAGTTAAAAGGAGATAAAAATCAATGATCTGGAAAGAAATTTTAATAAGATATGGTGAACTATCAACGAAGGGGCGCAATAAAAAAGATTTTATTAACCGACTTCGTGCCAATATCCGCCATACATTTACAGATATTGCCCCACTAGAAATCGTGACAGAACGCGACCGTATGCATATTAAGATTGAAAGTGAAGAGCAATTTGAAGTATTAATGAAGAAATTGCCTACTGTTTTTGGGATTCAATCCTTCAGTCCAGTAGCCGTATGTGCAAAAGAATTAGATGAGATGAAAAAGTTATCTCTTATTATAATGGAGCAATTCAAAGAGCAGGAACTAACATTTAAAGTAGAAGTTCGTCGATCCGATAAAACGTTCCCTCTAGAATCACATGAAATTCAACGTGAGGTAGGCGGACATGTTTTAAGAAACAATCCAAATATTTCAGTTCAAGTGAAAAAACCAGATGTAGAGCTTCGCATTGAGGTTAGACAAGATGCCATTTATATGATGGCTCAAATTATTCAAGGTGCTGGTGGCATGCCGGTTGGCTCTAATGGGAAATCGCTTTTAATGCTGTCAGGAGGAATTGATAGTCCAGTTGCTGGATACTTGCTTATGAAGCGCGGAGTTCGTCTAGAAGCAATTCACTTCTTTAGTCCGCCATATACAAGCGATAATTCATTAGAAAAAGTAAAGGTACTGGCAAATGAATTAACGAAGTTCGGAGCCAATATCAGACTGCATGTCATTCCATTTACAGAGATTCAAGTACTCATTAAAGATCGTGTACCAAGCAATACGATTATGACGACAACTCGAAGAATGATGATGAAAATTGCAGACAAAGTAAGAGAAGAAATCGGTGCTTTAGGAATTGTGACTGGTGAAAGTTTAGGACAAGTAGCAAGTCAGACATTAGAAAGCTTAACAGCGATCAATGACGTGACAAATACGCCGATTCTTCGTCCATTGATTGCATTCGATAAACTTGAAATTATCGATATTGCTGAACAAATCGGAACTTACGAAACATCGATTCAACCTTTTGAGGATTGCTGTACAATCTTTACGCCGGCAAACCCAAAAACAAAACCAAAAGTTGAAAAAGTGACTTACTATGAAAGCTTTACGGAGTTCGATGAATTAATCGACCGTGCAGTACGAAACAGAGAAGTTTATAAGTTCCCTGAAGTGAATAAAGCAAAAGATAAATTTGAGGGATTATTGTAGATAGAAGTTTGTATCTAGCTGTTTGACAGGAAAAACTTACCTTTAAATATTTTGTGTATTAAAAAACGATTTTCGCACAATCTAAATGCACAAGGAGGTGAGATAAATGTCAAACAACAGCGGTAGCCGTAACAAGCTTACTGTACCAGGTGCAGAACAAGCTTTAGATCAAATGAAATACGAAATCGCGCAAGAGTTTGGTGTTCAACTCGGACCTGAAGCGTCTTCTCGTGCAAACGGATCAGTTGGAGGAGAAATTACTAAACGTCTTGTACAAATGGCTGAATCACAATTACGTGGTTCTTCAGGACAATAATAATAACTAATAAGGGGCTAGCAGCGTAAAGCTGCTAGCTCTTTTAATTGCATCGATGTAAATGCTAGTCTGTTGCAAACTATAATCCATATATTTTTCAATTCTATTTTCACCATAATCAGCTTGTTATATAAGATGAAATCGTAGAAAAAAGGTTGTAAAAATCGAAATATAAATGTTAGAAAAATTAGAAGTTGTCAAGACTATGGGGCTAGAAATAAAAAAGTCTATTTTTCATGTATTAAAAGACGATTTCTGCACAATCTAAACTCACAAGGAGGTGAGGTAAATGTCAAACAACAGCGGTAGCCGTAACAAGCTTACTGTACCAGGTGCAGAACAAGCTTTAGATCAAATGAAATACGAAATCGCGCAAGAGTTTGGTGTTCAACTCGGACCTGAAGCGTCTTCTCGTGCAAACGGATCAGTTGGAGGAGAAATTACTAAACGTCTTGTACAAATGGCTGAATCACAATTACGTGGTTCCTCTTCTCAACAATAATTTAAAAGATAAGGGCTAGTAGCGATAATGCTACTAGCTTTTATTTTTGCTTCTAAATTATTTGCTTATTCAATTTAGAAAAGACAAGCCTTCATTACTTTGAGAAATTTGTTGGACGACAAGAAATAATGGTTTTTTTATAATACCATGATTAGTGTTTACAGAAAGTAGGGAAATGGTAAATTCTAGATAATTTACTCACTCAAATATATCTGATTCATACATACTTATTATTATTTTTTCACTTCTAATATGCATTTAGTACAATTAATTCTCTTTTTCGAGGAATATTTTGATATATTAGTTGAATATTATTATAATTAGTATAATGTATCTTTTTTTGGTATATAAAAGGGGGATAAATATGAGAAGAGAAGATTTACTTGCTCCTAAGAACTACAATATCGTGGATGAAATTGAGAAGTATGCAAATACCAGCTCTAAAACTGCACTATTGATTCATCATGAGAGCGGACAAATCGAAAAAATTTCATATGAGAAATTAATTAAGAAAGCAAACAAAGTTGCCAATTTATTTAAAAAAAATGGCTTAAATAAAGGTGATGTCATTTTAATCATGGTACCTCGCTCAGAGGAGGCATATGCTACATACATCGGAGCGTTAAAAGCAGGCTTAACAATTATTCCTAGCTCTGAAATGCTCCGGGCGAAAGATATCGATTATCGAATTGCACATTCGGATGCAAAAGCGATAGTTGCTTTTGAAAATGAAATCAAGCAATTCGAAGATGCGCAACATTTAGATGGTTTGAAGCGATTCGTTTACGGGGAATCAGTTGAATCGTGGATTTCGATAGAGAAAAATCTAGAAAATGAGTCGGATGTTTTTGAAGGGGTTCAAACAGAAGATTCCGATATTGCATTTTTATCATACACAAGCGGAACAACAGGCAATCCAAAAGGGGTAGTTCATTCACATGGCTGGGGTTATGCCCATTTAAGAACTACGGCAGCACAGTGGCTTGGCGTACAAGAAGATGATTTAGTTTGGGCAACAGCAGCACCGGGATGGCAAAAGTGGATTTGGAGTCCATTTTTGGCAACTTTAGGAAGCGGTGCTACAGCATTTATCCATATGGGTAAATTTGAACCGCAAGCCTATCTTCAAATGCTTGAAAATTATCAAGTAAATGTTTTATGCTGTACACCAACTGAATACCGTTTAATGGCGAAAGTAGAAAAGCTTGAACAATACAATTTATCAAGCCTGAAAAGTGCTGTATCAGCCGGCGAGCCATTAAATAGTGAGGTCATTAACAAATTTCTAAATACCTTCTCACTTCAAGTGCGTGATGGTTATGGACAAACAGAAAATACCTTGCTAGTTGGTACGTTGCTAGGGATGGCACCAAAGCCAGGTTCCATGGGGAAACCAACTCCTGGAAATCTTGTAGAGGTAATCAACGACTTAGGTGAACCGACAGAAGTTGGTGAAGTCGGGGATATTGCGGTGCATTCGTCAACACCTGCCCTATTTAAGGGATATTTAAAGGACTTGGAAAGAACAAATATACAATATCGCGGAGAATGGTTCTTAACAGGAGACCGTGCTTATAAAGACGAGGAAGGGTATTTCTGGTTTGAAGGCCGTGGGGATGATATTATTATCTCTTCTGGATACACAATTGGCCCATTTGAAGTTGAGGATGCTCTTGTAAAACATCCAGCGGTAAAAGAATGTGCGGTTGTAGCTAGTCCAGACGCAATTCGTGGGAACATTGTAAAGGCTTATGTTGTATTGCGTGATTCAGAACAAAAGAACAGTCCGACGATTGTTAAGGAACTACAGGATCATGTAAAGGAAATTACCGCTCCTTATAAATACCCAAGAGCGATTGAATTTATCGATGAATTACCGAAAACATCATCAGGTAAAATAAGACGTGTCGAACTTCGTCAAAAGGAATTTAAAAAAGAAATAACAAATTAATTATTCATCAAATTGATTATTATTTCCTAGGGAATAATGTCGAAATTATAAGGGGATTTTAAAGTCGTAGCTTTGGCTTTAAAGTCTCCTTTTATTATGATAAATTATGGTAAGTTCACAATATGGATTTTTTTTCTAAAAACATAGCAGATTTATGAAACAATTATTTAACAAATCCGTATGTATGAATGGAGGAGGAGTAATGAGATGAATACAAAAAGATGGATTGCCTTGGGAGCAGCAGTAGTGTTAATCGTTTTTTCAATTGGATTGAATACGGTAATTTCTATATTCAAAACAGACTTTTTTTCAAATTTTGAAAGCTTGACAGCAACTGAACAAACGATGATTGAAACAGTTGTTGAGCCAGGTGATATGGGAAATAGAATTGCTTTATTGTCTGTAGATGGAACAATTCAAGATGTTGGTTCAGGCACAGCATTCACGGCAGTAGAATATGATCATCAAAACTTTTTAGCGCAATTGGAAACGATTCTATATGATCAATCCGTACAAGCTGTAGTATTATATGTAAACTCACCAGGTGGCGGGGTAATAGAATCGGCTGAAATTTATGAAAAACTAATTGAAATTAAAGAGCAAAGAAATATCCCAATTTACGTTTCTATGGGCTCCTATGCAGCCTCAGGCGGGTATTATATATCTGCACCGGCAGATAAGATTTTTGCCCATAAAGAAACAATTACAGGGTCAATCGGTGTTATCATGCAAAGCTATAATTTCTCTGAGCTTGCAAGTAATTTAGGAATTGAATTTGAAACGATTAAATCAGGCGCACATAAAGACATGTTTGGTGGAACAAGACCAACAACTCCTGAAGAAAAAGGGATGGTTCAAGAAATGATCAACGAATCCTATGAGGAGTTTGTTGACGTGATTGAAAAAGGCAGAGGAATGTCAGAGGCTGATGTGAAAAAGGTAGCTGATGGGCGAATCATGGGTGGATCTCAAGCATTGAAAGCAGGGTTTGTTGACGAAATCGGAGGACTTGAGGACACAATTGCTGCATTAAGAGCAGACCATGGTTTAGAGGATGCAGAAGTATTTGAGTATGAATCTAGCTTTGGCGGTTTAACATCAATGTTGGGCATGAAAGTAAGTTCATTCTTTGGGCCATCACCAGAACAGCAATTTTTGACTAAATTAATGTCTTCAAATGGTGGACCACGTATGATGTATTTATACGGTGAATATTAAGGGGGAATAGAGATGTCAGAAAATGAAAATTATGACGCAAATGTATCTCTTCCTGAAAATCAAATTGTGCCCGCCTATACAAAACAACAATTTCAAGTTGTAGAACAGGTTGAAGAGAAGACAGCAGGTTTTTGGATGCGTTTTTGGGCCTTTGTGGTAGATATTTCAGTAGTAGCAGCCATTGTAGGAATTATTGTTAATCCACTTTTCCATTTATTTGGCTGGAATTTATCTGAAATTCATTGGTATTCGCCAATGAGCATCGTATCAGGTTTGTTTTATTATGCTTATTTTGTACTTACAACTAAATATTGGCAGCAAACTGTAGGGAAAATGATTTTTGGTTTAAAGGTTAAAGGGAAAACAGGCGAAAAATTAGATTGGCTAACGGTACTATTTAGAGAAGTAGTCGGACGATTTATGAGCAATAAAATTCCGATCATTTATTTAATGGTTGCATTTATGCCGAAAAATCTCGGCTTGAATGATTTTATTGCCGATACTATGGTGATTCAGGAAAAGGTATTTATTAAACGCAAAAAAGAAGTAGAGATCGAAAATCCTGAAAATGATGATTTTGATCCTCAAAATTCAATTTCCCCTAGTATTTAAATATGTTTTGACAAGGAGCGAGGAAACGATTCTTCGCTCCTTTGGCATAAACGTAAAAATATGTAAGGTAAGTTATTTGCAAAGAATGAATTATCTTTAGTAAGATTATTTACGTAATATAAAGGAGGGTTCCAAATTGGCACAAGTAACATTTAAAAACAACCCAGTAACATTAGTAGGAAATGAAGTGAAAGTAGGAGATAAAGCTCCTGACTTTACAGTATTAGCAAACGATTTATCACCAGTAACATTAGAGAATTCACAAGGCAAAGTACGTCTGATTAGCGTTGTACCGTCATTGGACACAGGTGTTTGTGATGCACAGACTCGCCGATTTAATGAGGAAGTAGTAGCATTAGGGGAGGGTGTAGCTTTCTATACAGTTTCTGTTGATCTACCATTTGCCCAAAAACGCTGGTGTGCAGCGGCAGGTCTTGAAGGTGCTCACACAGTATCTGACCACAAAGATTTATCTTTCGGTAAAGCTTACGGAGTTTACATGGAGGAACTTCGTTTACTTGCTCGTTCTGTATTCGTAATTGATGCGGAAGGTACTGTCACATATGTTGAGTATGTTCCTGAGGGTACAAGCCATCCGAATTATGAGGCAGCTATTGAAGCTGTAAAAGCATTAATCTAAGTTTGTTTATTAGATAAATGGTAGACTAAGAATGTGTAAAAAAAATAGCATTGCTTAGATTGACACACCCACTCGGAGTAATACTGGAGTGGGTTGTTCATTTCAAAAGGAGTTTTTTATGGAAAAGTTTGAACAAATATTTTCATTTATTAATGAAAAAGCGGAAAAGTATGAAAAAGCAGAAGGTATCACTTTTTTAGACGGTGTATTACAAGCGCTTGAAGATGTACTGGATGAAAAAGAAAATTGGCCAGGCCAAGATGCAGCGAAAGAGGAAGTTCGCAAAGCGATTCAAATCGCTATTTTAAAAGGGATGCGTAAAACTTCCCAGCCGAATCATCAAATGACGCCCGATACATTAGGGTTGTTAGTAGGTTATTTTGTTGAGCAATTCTTCGAAGAGCAAATTAAGACTACGCCTATTTCTATACTGGATCCGGCTGTAGGGACAGGTAATCTATTGCTGACAGTCATGAATCTACTGGACGGGAAAACATCTGCAACTGGTATCGAAGTTGATGAATTATTAATCCGTCTAGCAGCTGATACGGCTGAACTTATCGAACAACCAGTAGTTTTATATCACCAGGATGCATTGCAAAAAATGCTGGTGGATCCTGTTGATGCTGTTGTTTGTGATTTACCTGTAGGCTATTATCCAAATGAAGAGGCAGCAGTAGAATATGAGTTGTGTGCCCATGAAGGTATGAGTTATGCTCATCATCTATTTATTGAACAATCCATCAATCATACAAAAGAGGGCGGCTATTTATTTTTCTTGGTCCCAGCGAATATTTTTGAGTCGGAGCAGGCTAAGGAGTTAAATAAATATCTGAAAAAAACAACTTGGATACAGGCGGTTATTCAGCTGCCTGAGAATTTATTTGCATCGAAAGCTCATGAGAAAAGCATCTTAATTTTACAAAAGCAAACGAAATCACAAAGAGCCCCACGTGAAGTATTACTTGCGAAAGTGCCAAACATGTCAAATAAAGAAGCGTTATCCATGTTCTTTGAAAAGGTTCAAATGTGGAAAGAAAGTAAATAATGTGAAGGTGTCTGGCGTATAGAAATTGTACGTTCAGCTGCCTTTTTTTATGGCATTAAATTTTAAATTGAATCTGTCTAACGCAAAAGTTTTTTGCGTTAGCATAAAAAAGATTAATGGTAAATAAAAAACCCTTCTACAACAGTTTAAGTTCTTTGCAGAAGGGCTAATCTATATTTGGGCAATTTTATTTGAAGTGGATCATTCAGGTGTTCTTACTACTAAAACATCACATTTTGAAGAACGTACAATTGCTTCTGATACAGAACCAATCAGGAAACGTTCCACAGCATTTAAACCAGTTGCACCACAAATGATTAAATCTGCTTCAACAACATTTGAAAGTTCTTTTGTAATAATTGTTTTAGGAGAACCGTATTCAATAACTGTATTTACATGTGTAAGTCCAGCTTCTTCAGCTTGTTTTTTATAACCGTTCAACAATTCTTCCGAGAAGCCTTGTGCACGTTCAGCGATTGAGCGATCATAGGCTTCAATTGCTGCAAAGGAGCGAGTATCAATCACATTAACCAGATTTAGTTTAGAGTCAGGATTTCTTTTAGCGATGTCAATCGATTTCTTGAAAGCATATTCAGCTTCTTTTGAACCATCTACAGCAACTACGATACTTTTATATTGAGTCATAATAATTCCTCCTTTTTCTATACTCTTATTATAACAGATTAGAGATTAAATGATATTGTTGCTAAGGGTAAAATGAAAACGTTCACATATATTTCTAAAATTATCCATAGATTTGTCTTATTTTATTTTCTTGCATTCCGCTGTTAGATTCGATTTAGAAAATAAAGCGATTTTTCGTATGAAATATCTACTTTTTACTTTAAATTTATCTTAATTTCCTATTTTTTTATAATTGAGAAAATATTTTTAACGAACATGGATTTTGTATCTTACATTATGGGGAAAATATTGGTATTATGGATTTGCATTCATAATAATGGATACATAAAATCTACAACAGGGAGAGAAATCAGCTATGAAAATCGGTGTACCGAAGGAAATAAAAAACAATGAGTATCGTGTAGCAATGACACCTGCTGGAGTAGTAACATTAACAAGTGCCGGCCATCAAGTATATATTGAAACGGGTGCAGGCATAGGGTCATCGTTTACAGATGAGGACTATGCAGCTGCTGGTGCTGCAATCGTCGAGACAGCCAAGGAAGCTTGGTCTCAAGAAATGGTGATGAAGGTAAAAGAACCAATCCCGAGTGAATATGATTATTTTCATGAAGGCTTAGTATTATTTACGTATTTACATTTAGCGCCGGAATTAGAGTTAACACAGAGTTTACTAGATAAAAAAGTAGTGGGAATCGCTTATGAAACTGTTCAACTTCCGAACCGTTCTCTGCCATTATTAACTCCTATGAGTGAAGTAGCCGGGAAAATGTCTGTACAAATTGGTGCCCAATATTTAGAAAAAATGAATGGCGGGAAAGGAATTCTATTAGGTGGGGTTTCAGGTGTTCCGCGCGGCAAAGTAACAATTGTTGGCGGCGGTATGGCTGGTACTAACGCAGCTCGCATTGCTGTTGGTATGGGAGCGGAAGTAACAATCTTAGATTTAAATCCGGATCGTCTGCGCCAGCTAGAAGATATCTTTGGATCTTCTATTCAAACTTTAATTTCTAATCCATATAATATTGCAGAATCAGTTAAGGATTCTGACTTAGTTATTGGCTCAGTCTTAATTCCAGGAGCAAAAGCTCCGAAGCTTGTAACGGAGGAAATGGTGAAGTCGATGCGCCCGGGCTCTGTTATTGTGGATATCGCTATCGACCAAGGCGGAAGCTTCGAAACAACAGATCGTGTCACAACACACGATGATCCAACTTATATCAAACATGGTGTTGTTCACTATGCTGTAGCGAATATGCCAGGTGCTGTTCCTCGTACAGCTACTATTGCTTTAACAAATAATACAGTTCCTTATGCATTGCAAATCGCTAACAAGGGCTATAAACAAGCTTGTATTGAAAATGAAGCATTAAGAAAAGGTATTAATACTTTAAATGGTCACGTTGTTTATAAAGCAGTTGCCGAAGACCAAGGCCGTGAATACGTTCCGGTTGATTCTCTTTTATAATAGATAAAAAAATGGTGGACGTGATTTTCAGATCACGCCACCATTTTTCTTAAGAAAGAACGATTAATTCTTTCGTGAACTTTGTCAAAACCTCTACTCCATCTTTTGTAACGACCACATCGTCCTCGATTCGAACGCCCGTAACGTCTGATTTATAGACACCTGGTTCAATCGTAAAGACCATTCCTTCTTTAAGCTCCAATTCATTCGTTCCAGTTACAGATGGGAATTCATGAACTGAGATTCCAAGGCCGTGGCCGAGGCGGTGAGTAAAATATTCCCCGTAACCAGCATCAGTAATTGTATCACGTGCAATTTTATCTAATTCCATTGCGCGGACACCAGGTTTTACAGCAGCAATTGCATTTTCATTTGCTTGGCGTACAGTATTGTAAATTTCTTTTTGTGCTTCCGTCACTTCGCCAAAAGCAACCGTACGTGTAATATCTGAGCAATAGCCATCGTAAATTACCCCTAAGTCAAATAATATCATATCGCCCTTTTGAATTTTGCGATCTCCAGGAGTGCCGTGTGGAGAAGCTGTTTTAGGACCAGAAAGCACCATTGTTTCAAAAGACATTTTGCAGCCCTTTGCTTGGATTGCATTTTCCACAGCTGTCAAGATTTCCATTTCTGTTTTACCTTCTGCAATTTCCTTGCAGCCGACTTCGATAGCGTAATCTGCAAGACCAGCAGCTTTTCGCATTTTCTCAATTTCGATTTCGTCTTTAATCACACGCATTTCATTGATTTTGTCATCTAGGCGTACAAAATTCGCTTGTGGATAAATTTCCTGCAAGCTTTCTAAGCGCTCGACAGTTAAATGCGACTTTTCTATTGCAAAAGTAGACACTGGAATTCCGCGAGCTTGAATTGCTTGGGCGATTAAATTCCATGGATTATCCGTATCAAGATGGCCAATGATTTCTTGGCTCCATCCTGAATTCACTGCATCAGGTGCTTCCATTTTTGGACAAACCAAGAAAGGCTCTGCCTCCTGGAATACCATTACCCCTAATAAACGTTCATGTGGATTGCTTTTAAAATTAGAGAAATAAAAAACATTATCAGGTGTTGTAATAAAAGCCGCATCATATTGATTTTCTTTTAAATAGCTTTGCAGTTGCTGTAATTTACTCATAAAAATCCTCCTACTGTTTTGAATCATAAAAATTGCACGAGCATTGTTTTATACAGTAATCTTTTGTGTATAGATAGACATGAAGGGTTTACTGATAGTTAAGCCCGATTAGTTTAACTAAATCGATGAGGAATACTCTCAAGTTTAGTTAGCTGTCTCTAGTATAGCAAAAGAAGGAAAAAAACGATTTAAAATCGAATTAAGATTCTTTGAACACGATTTGAAGGAGGACAAATGATGCAAGTTTCATATCATGGACATTCAATTGTAAAAATTAAAACGAACGGCACAATGATTCTGATTGATCCTTTTATTAGTGGAAACGGGTTAACGGATTTAAAAGTAGAGGAAGAAAAACCAGACGTCATCCTATTAACTCACGGTCATAATGATCATGTAGGGGATACGATTGAATTGGCAAAAGCGAATAATTCCCTTGTTGTGGCCCCGAACGAACTGGCAGTATATCTTGGAAAGCAAGGGTTAAATGTGCATCCAATGGGAATCGGTGGCGCTTATGAATTTCCATTTGGGAAAGTAAAATATACGCTTGCATTTCATGGTTCTGTTTATGAAACAGAAAATGAAGTCATCAATACTGGTAACCCAGGCGGAATTTTATTCTCAGCAGAAGGTTTAACGATTTTTCATGCAGGGGATACTGCCCTTTTTGGAGATATGAAGCTGATCGGCGAAAGAAATTCCATCGATGCAGCATTCTTGCCAATTGGCGATAACTTTACAATGGGTCCTGAAGATGCTGCCTATGCAGTTGAATTGCTGAAACCTAAAACGGTTGTGCCTATCCATTACAATACATTCCCAGTGATTAAACAGGATCCGACAGTCTTTGCTGAGCTTGTAACGACAAGTAAAGTACAGATTTTAAATGCTGGTGAAGAGGTTCAATTCTAGTTAAATGAATAGAAAGTAGCGAAGAAAAAGGGAGTTTGAAAAACATTCTTCAAACTGCAATATTTTACGCTACTTTCTTTTTTTATACATAAATTAAAATATGTTACACTGATATCAGGAAAGATAGATGGGAATAGGTGATAGAGTGTCAACAAAACATGAGAAAATTTTACAATATATAGAGTCACTACCTGTGGGCGATAAAATCTCTGTTCGACAAATTGCGAAAGAGATGCATGTAAGTGAAGGGACAGCCTATCGAGCAATTAAAGAAGCTGAAAACCGCCGTCTCGTAAGTTCCATTGAACGCGTTGGAACTATCCGTATCGAGAAAAAGAAAAAAGAGAATATCGAACGCTTAACGTTTGCGGAAATCGTCAATATCGTCGACGGACAAGTTTTAGGTGGAAAAGACGGACTTCATAAGACATTAGGGAAGTTTGTTATTGGTGCAATGCAATTAGACGACATGATGCGTTATACGGATGCCGGAAGTCTGTTAATTGTAGGGAATCGATTCAAAGCACATCAGAATGCTTTAAAAGCAGGTGCTGCAGTACTCATTACGGGTGGCTTTGATACAACTGAAGAAAATAAACAATTAGCCGATGAATTGGAATTGCCGATCATTTCAACAAGCTATGATACTTTCACAGTTGCCACGATGATTAACCGTGCTATTTACGACCAATTAATAAAAAAAGATATTCTTTTAATAGAAGATATCTACGTGCCGATTGAAGAGACGTATTCATTAAAAACAACGGATACGATTGGGGATTTCCAAAAGTTAAACGTGCAAACGACTCATGGTGCCTTCCCGATTGTGACTGCAACAAATAAGCTGGTCGGTATGATTTCGGTCAAAGACGTAATTGGAAAAGAAGATAGTGAAACGGTCGATAAAGTGATGACCAAAAATCCGATTTCAGGCTCTATGAAAACAAGTGTAGCCTCTGCTGGCCACCGAATGATTTGGGAAGGAATCGATTTATTGCCCATCGTGAACGATGATGGCGTCCTGCAAGGGATAATTAGTCGACAAGATGTATTAAAAGCCCTTCAGCATGCACAGCGCCAGCCGCAGCATGGTGAAACAATTGATGATTTAGTAAAAAGTGAAATGAAGGTCATGGGGGAAGAAGATGTTGTCGTTGAGTTTACAGTTACTCCTCAAATGACAAACCAATACGGTGCAATTTCGTATGGTGCATTTACAACATTACTTTCAGAAGTAGGGGCTTTTGCATTGAAACGCAGAAAACGTGGAGATGCTGTAGCAGAGAACATGACAATTTACTTTATTAAGCCGGTTCAGATGGAAAGTGTGTTAACGGTGGTTCCGCATATTCTAGATATGAGCCGTAAATTCGTGAAAATGGATTTCGACGTTTTTAATGAAACTGTACTTGTCGGAAAAGCAATGATGATGTTCCAGCTTTTAGAGCGTTAAAAAAAGCAATATACAAGACTTGCTTGTATATTGCATTTTTTGGCGGGTAGGAAAGTACAAGTTTTCATCGATATCCGCCTAAGAAAAGCATCGATTTTCGCCATCAGGGCGATAAATCGTGTTTTTCTATAAGAAGTTATTTATTTAATTCGTACTCTTCTTTAACAAATTTACCTTCATGTCGTACTCGTTGATAGCTGGAATAGGCTTTCACTGCTCCTATAAAGATGAATATGGCAGCGATCAAAAAGCCGACCAGTGTAGGGTTAACGACACATGTATTCAATCCAAATACAATGACAAAGATACCGAGTGCAACACCAGCTTTCGCCTTATACCATTTTTTTTGTATAGGTAGTGTAGCACGGAATTCCTTTGCCTTATTGTAAAGATAAGCTGCAAATGAAATGACTATAAAAAATAAGAAAAATATGTTCACGATTTTACCTCCAAAGGTGCATAATTGCATTATGTACAGAGTGCTTACATTATTGTAACGATTTTTATTGAAAAAAGCTAACAGATAAAACAAAAACAAGAGATAACAGGGGGAAATTCATTTGAAACGACAAATCATCGACAAAATTGAGCAATATGATACAATAATCATCCATAGACATGTTCGTCCTGATCCAGATGCTTACGGGTCTCAATTTGGCTTAAAACGTTTATTAGAGGCGAACTATCCAGAGAAAACAATTTACGCAATTGGTGAGCATGATCCTTCACTAACTTTTATGGAAACTCCTGAAATCATTGGTGATGAAGTATTTTCAAACAGTCTTGTCATTGTTACGGATACTGCAAATACAGCTCGTATTGACGATAGTCGATATAATACCGGGTCATTCCTGATCAAAATTGATCATCATCCAAATGACGATCAATATGGAAATCTGTTATGGGTGGATACAAATGCTAGCTCATGCAGTGAAATGATTTATGAACTATTTATTGAAGGCAGTGAATATAAAAACTGGAAACTGTCAGACTCATGCGCACGTCTTCTATTTGCTGGAATTGTTGGTGATACTGGACGCTTCCTATACCCTAGTGCTTCACTAAGAACATTTGAAGTTGCAGGACAATTAATTAAATATGATTTTGACCGTACGGAAGTATTTAACGGAATGTATGAAAAAGAGCCGAACCTATTACATTTGCAAGGATACATTTATGAAAATTTTAAAATTGATGAAAACGGAGCTTGCTATATTAAACTGACAAAAGATGTTTTGGAGAGATTCCATGTAACACCTAATGATACTTCCTTATTGGTAGGTTCATTAAGTGATATTAAAGGAGTTTGTGCTTGGGTATTTTTTGTGGAAGAAAACGAGCAAATCCGTATTCGCTTGCGATCTAAAGGGCCGATTATCAACGAACTTGCAAAGAAATATAATGGTGGGGGACATCCTCTTGCTTCTGGGGCAACGGCTTATTCTTGGGAAGAAGTTGATCGTGCCATCGAAGATTTAAAAGAGCTTTGCCGTCAATACAAAATATAAATAATAATGGAGGGATGTAGTGTGACAGTCGTATATCCACAAATACGGACAAGTGCAGATTTATTAAAAAGTACAATTCGTATGGAAGAGCTCATCCCTTTTTTACAGTCCCAAAAGGCAAAAAGTTGTGCAATGGTTAATTCTAGATTGTACGGACTTTTGCCTTTTTGGCATGCGCTAAAAAAAGCTGGTATACATCCAGTAATTGGTTTATCGATTCAAGTGGAATTTACGAATGAAGTTTCACTGCCTTTATTAATTTATGCGAAAAATAATGAGGGCTATCAAAATCTATTAAAAATTAGCAGCAGTATATCGATCCGAGAAGATGAGAGAATTCCATGGCGATGGTTAGCAGCCTATTCAAGAGGGTGTGCTGCGGTGATTTCTACTGAATGTGAGCAGTGGTTTAGCGAAAATAGCTGGGGCCACACGCAACAGGTTGCCGGTACCTTTCATTCAGATTTCTATTTTGGAATTTCCCGCAGTGGAGGGATTGTTTCACCTATTGAGCAAAAAGTCCTCCAGCTAAGCCAAAATCTAAATGTTCGATGTATGGCCATTACCGAATGCTTATTTTTAAATCGTGAGGATCATTTTGCCTATAAAGTGGCAAGAGCTATTGAAACAGGTGTGAAGCTAAGTGAAGGAATACATACTGATCGTGAACACCAGTATATCCCTCGTGCTGATGAATGGGAAAATTGGTATCAGGACAAGCCTTTCTTGCTGGAAAATACTACGCAATTTATGTTGAGCTGCCAGGTTGACTTAAAGCACGAACATCATTTCATGCCGAAATTCCCCCTGCAACCAAATCAAACTTCGGAAACAGTTCTTAGGGAAATGGCGCTTTCAGGTCTTAGGGAACGGTTACAGACAAATACCCCAAGCAAAGATTATCTCAACCGACTGCATTATGAATTACAGGTTATTACTTCTATGGGATATGCAGATTATTTTTTAATTGTTGCAGATTTTATGGGCTTTGCGAAAAGTGCCAATATCTTGACCGGGCCTGGCCGTGGCTCGTCGGCAAGTTCCCTTGTGGCCTATTGCTTAAATATAACGCAGGTAGATCCATTGAAATATGGTTTGTTGTTTGAGCGTTTTTTAAATCCGGAACGCATTACACTTCCCGATATTGATATAGATTTCGTTGATACAAAACGTCAAGATGTAATCCAATATGTAGCGAAGAAGTATGGCAAGCAGCATGTAGCGCAAATTATTACCTTTGGAACTTTGTCTGCAAAGGCTGTAGCAAGAGATGTTGCGCGGATGTTTAATTTTGAAAGTGAAACGCTTGCCATGATTTCGAGATTAATACCGAATAGACTAGGCATCACACTTCAAGAAGCTTACGCTACCTCAGAACCGTTCAGAAATTGGGTGGAGGCTGAACAGATTCGCAAGACTTGGTTTCACGTAGCAAATAAGCTGGAAGGGTTACCTAGAAATGCATCTACCCATGCAGCTGGTGTTGTACTTAGCCCGATGCCTTTAGTTGAAGTCGTGCCGATTGAAGAAGGTCATGATGGCATTTATTTAACCCAGTGGCCGATGCAAGAGGTTGAGCAGGCTGGCTTATTGAAGATGGATTTTTTAGGACTCCGAAATTTAACGATTTTAGAAAATATTCGACAGTCGATCTACTATACCCATAAAAAATGGATCGATTTCAATAAGATTCCATTTAATGACGAAAAGACATTTCAGTTATTAAAAGAGGGTGATACAGCAGGTGTATTCCAGCTTGAATCGGATGGCATGAAAAATGCATTAAGAGAGATAGCCCCTACGGAATTTTTGGATATTGTGGCGGTTAATGCTCTATATCGTCCTGGGCCGATGGAGTTTATTCCTGTATATGCAAGAAGAAAAGCGGCACGGGAGAAAGTCTTGATGCCGCATCCGATTCTTGAGCAGATTCTAAAGGAAACATACGGTGTTATCGTATATCAAGAGCAAATTATGCAAATTGCCCATGTATTTGCTGGTTTTACGATTGGTGAAGCAGATTTGCTGAGAAGAGCTGTCAGCAAAAAGAAAAGAGAAGTACTGGAACAGCAAGAAAATGCATTCGTCAATGGAGCAGTTTCGAATGGATACCCAGCGCAAATAGCAAAAGAGGTGTATGATTTAATCGTTCGCTTTGCAGATTATGGCTTTGCCAAGAGCCATGCGGTTGCCTATAGTTTTATTTCCTATCAGATGGCTTATCTGAAGGCGAATTTCCCGGCTAATTTTTATGCTGCTTTAATGACAAATGCAATCGGCAACCAAGAAAAGCTTTCCCAGCTTATTTTGGAAGCAAAAAATAAAGGGATCGAAGTTTTAAAACCATCCATTCGGAATAGTCAAAGAGTCTTTACAGTTGAGAAGGGGAATATTCGTTTCAGCCTTTCAGCAATTAAAGGTGTACCATCGCCATTATTGCAAAAAATCGTGGCGATACGAAAGACAAAGGAACAACCTTTTGAAGATATTTTTGACCTGGCTGTCTCTTTAAGTGCAGTCCACTTCACTCGAAAAGTAATGGAACCTTTGATCAAATCCGGTGCATTGGATGATTTCGGAAAAGACCGGGCAACCCTTTTAGCGACAATTGATGCCGCAGAAAAGCATGCAAAACTTGTACGTCCCGACGAAGATGAAAATGATTTATTTGCCGCAGACAGTTTGATCTTTGGCAAGCCGAAATATGTGGAAGCCCATCCGATTCCAGAAAAGATGAAGCTTCAATTTGAAAAAGAAGCATTAGGTTTTTATCTATCTGAACATCCTGTTGCATTGGAGAGAGCTAAATGGAGTGAAGTGAATGCTACAACTAAGGGACTTTTGCAGGCTAGACCAAATAGCCTTATTAAATTAGTTGGCATGGTGGAGGGGATTCGTCAAATTCGTACGAAAAAAGGTGAGTTAATGGCCTTTATTCAGCTTCAGGACGAATATGGGACAATCTCTACAACACTTTTCCCTCAAAGTTATAATGAAGTGATTGGATGGATGAAAGAGGATCGTATAGTCTATGTTGAAGGTATGCTGGATTTCCGCAATGGAAGTCCGCAAATTAAAGTAAAAACGATAAAAAATAGCCACTAACGAGCGAAAAATACAATGTTTTACAAAAACTGTGCAAATCTTGCACAGTTTTTTCTTTACAAAAGAAAAATGTTTATGTATTCTAATAAAAAGTGGTCAGACCACTTTTGAGCTAATATGAATTTTATTTGAAAAGCGGTATAAAAACTTATTGATTTTCTCTAGTATTGCCTAAAATCGTAATTTCTATTGTTTGTTATGTGATTTACATTGTACGGTTAATAAAATGCCTTTAGTTCCTAACGT
Source organism: Lysinibacillus fusiformis (assembly GCA_030027265.1). GTDB lineage: Bacteria > Bacillota > Bacilli > Bacillales_A > Planococcaceae > Ureibacillus > Ureibacillus fusiformis_A. The sequence continues at coordinate 111,064 of JASENG010000001.1, forward strand.
CATGCGGGGTGCTTATGGATAAAAAACAGGAAAACAAGAAAGTATTTTTAGAGATTGTTCATCAATTAAGAGAGTTAATCAAACACGAGGGGATTCAACCGGGAGAAAAATTACCTTCAGAACGAGTACTATCCGAGAGACTGAACGTTGGCCGTTCTTCAGTAAGAGAAGCACTTCGGAGCTTGGAGCTGCTAGGGCTTATTGAAACAAGACATGGCGGGGGTACCTTTTTAAGTGCGGTTCATTCCAACCAACTGGTCGAGATTCTAGCATCCTTTATCCTGCAAGAAAATAAAGCAGTAGAGGATGTTCATATCGTCAGAAGAATGCATGAAAAGGAAGCCATACGTGTCATCTGTTCAGAACAATCTTTAAGAAGTTCACCAGTTTGGGAAAGCTTGTTTATGAAATTAGAGCTTGAAAACGAAATCGAAAGACTCCTCTTATTAAGAGAATTAATGATCGCTTCAGGTAATAGATTAGCTTTGAAAATATGGTTACAGCTCGCTGCATATAGTGCAACACCATTGAAGAAATTATCAACTGAAAGAGAGAAGCCAATGCTTCAGATGCTGATTAAATCACTGCAGTTAGGCTATGAAAGAGAAGCATTGAGCGCTTATGAAAACTGGATTCACTATATGAGAAATTCAACATCATAATTGTAAGGGGGAAAAAAAGTGGCAATTAGAAGTTTATTATCTATTAACAAGAAGAAACAAAAAGGTGTCGTTGTAGATCGTAATAAAGAAAATTCCTTTCCGGCAGATTTAATGACAAAATGTCCTGAGTGCAAGAAAATCTACTTAACTAAGGAATTGGACAATAATATGAAAGTTTGTCCTAATTGTGATTATCACTACAAAATGACTGCTTGGGAACGAGTTTCTATATTGTTGGATGAAGGTACATTTGAATCTTTTGATGAAAACTTACGTACTTCTAACCCATTAAAATTCCCTTCCTATTTAGAGAAAATCGAAATTGATTCACACAAAACGGGGTTAAATGAAGCAGTTTTAACTGGGATGGGAAGTATTAAAGGGGCGCAAGTGGTGGTCGCCATCATGGATTCACATTTCCGAATGGGGTCAATGGGATCGGTAGTTGGGGAGAAAATCACACGTGCTATAGAAAAAGCAACTGAATATGAATTGCCATTTATCATTTTCACGGCTAGTGGTGGGGCACGAATGCAAGAAGGGGTAATCTCGCTGATGCAAATGGCGAAAACAAGTGTCGCTTTAAAGCGTCACAGTGATCATGGGCTACTTTTCATTTCGATTATGACCCATCCGACAACAGGGGGAGTATCAGCAAGTTTTGCATCATTAGGGGATTTAAATATTGCTGAGCCGCAAGCTTTAATCGGTTTTGCTGGTCGACGTGTCATCGAGCAAACAGTTCGAGAAAAGCTCCCGGATGATTTCCAGACAGCAGAATTTTTACTTGCACACGGTCAGTTAGATGCGATTTTCCATCGTAAAGAAATGCGTGATAATTTAGCGACAATTGTTAAGTTGCACCAAAAAGGAGGAGTTTCAAATGTCTAAATCACTTGACTTCGAAGAACCTGTTGTAAAACTTCGCGAAAAAATCGAAGAACTAAAAGATATTGCCCAAAATGCAGAAGTCGATATGTCAACTGAAATTGAAACACTTGAAACAAGACTCAAACAATTGGAAACAAAGATTTATACGAATATGGAGCCTTGGGATCGAGTGCAGGTTGCTCGTCATGCACAACGTCCAACAACCTTGGATTATATTAAGGAAATTTTCTCTGATTTTATCGAGCTGCATGGGGATCGCAGCTTTGGGGATGACGAAGCAATCATTGGGGGAATTGCGAGTTTCGAAGGGCAGCCGATTACGATTATCGGACATCAAAGGGGTAAAACAACGAAAGAAAATATTCGACGTAATTTCGGGATGCCGCATCCAGAAGGCTATAGAAAAGCACTGCGCTTGATGAAGCAGGCAGAGAAATTTAAACGTCCTATTATTTGTTTTATAGATACAAAGGGAGCATATCCAGGTAAAGCGGCTGAGGAACGTGGTCAAAGTGAAGCCATCGCCAAAAATCTTTTTGAGATGGCCGGACTAAAAGTTCCAGTCATCAGTGTTGTCATTGGTGAAGGCGGCAGTGGGGGAGCGTTAGCATTAGGGGTTGCAAATAAAATATTCATGCTTGAGAATTCCACATACTCCGTAATTTCTCCAGAGGGAGCAGCATCGATTCTTTGGAAAGATGCAACTTTAGCGAAACAAGCAGCAGAAGCTATGAAAATTACGGCTTTTGATTTAAAAGCGATGGATATCATTGATGGAATTGTTATCGAGGTTGCTGGGGGAGCACACCGAGATGTACAAGCTCAAGCGAAAGAACTTAAAGAGTGCCTTAACAATGCTTTAGCAGAGTTGAACACCTTATCAGAAACAGAACTAATCGATGATCGTTACGATAAATTTAGAAAAATAGGCGAATTCATTGAAGTAGAAGCAAACTGATCTAGCATGATGAGGCTGGTTATCTAAAATTATTGCAGTACAAACGATTATTAATAAAACAAAATGACAAAATCCAAAACGGGTTTTGTCGTTTTTTTTGCCAACTTAAACCGTAGCCATCATTCTTTTGAATAAATTTTATAAGAGGGTATAAAACCTTCATATATTGAACCCTTTGATACAAATATCATAATTCTTGTAAAGGAGTTTACGATAAACTTAAAATTCACATTATAGAGATGCTCGTGTTTTTTGCAGAATAAGAGTAGAATAATACACGAGATTAGTTAATTATCTAAATTTAAGCACTTCTCCCAAAAATATTTATTTTATGTAAAAGGTTCATTATAAGTTTTTGGAAATTATCACACACATTTCATTTTATGCTAATGTGTTTATTATGAGGTAGTATTAGGAGGTTCTTTACACAATGAAGAGAATTGCCGTTTTAACAAGTGGAGGAGATTCTCCAGGAATGAACGCTGCTATTCGTGCGGTTGTGCGTAAAGCGAGTTTCCATGGTGTTGAGGTAATGGGCATTTACCATGGATATGAAGGCTTTATTGAAGGCAGAATGGAACTTTTAGATTTAGGTGCCGTTGGTGGAATTATTCAGCGTGGCGGGACAAAATTATTCTCTTCCCGCTGCCCCGAATTTAAAGAGGATCAATACCAGCTGCAGGGTATAGAAAAAATGAAGGAAGCTGGAGTAGAAGGGCTGGTTGTAATTGGCGGAGATGGTTCCTATCGTGGTGCATTGGCATTGACGAAAAAAGGCTTCCCAAGTGTAGGTGTTCCAGGAACAATTGATAATGATATCCCTGGCACAGAATATACAATCGGCTTTGATACGGCACTTAATACAGTAATTGAATCGATTGACAAAATTCGTGATACTGCCACTTCCCATGAAAATTCATTTATCGTTGAGGTAATGGGAAGAGATGCCGGTGATATAGCGCTGTGGGCAGGACTTGCCGCTGGTGCAGAATCGATCTTAATCCCTGAAGAGGAATATGATATTGATGATATTATTGCTCGAATCGAACACGGGATTGCCCGCGATAAAAAGCATAGCATCATTATCGTGGCTGAAGGTGTAATGGCTGGCAGCGAATTAGCCAAAATACTGCATGAAAAAGCCGGCATTACAACAAGGGTGTCCGTTCTTGGACATATTCAACGCGGAGGTTCTCCTTCTGCCAGAGATCGCGTTCTAGCAGGGCGATTTGGAGCAAAGGCTGTAGAAGTCCTTTTAGAAGGAAGAGGCGGACGAGCTGTGGGGATGAAAAATCATCAGGTCTATGATTATGACTTAGAAGAGGCATTTACTACTAAGCATAAAGCAGAGTTAAGCCTTTATACATTATCGAAAGAACTATCAATATAACTAAAGTAAACGGAGAGAAAACTATGAGAAAAACAAAAATCGTATGTACTATTGGTCCAGCAAGTGAATCACCTGAAATGCTTACAAAATTAATGGAAGCCGGCATGAATGTAGCGAGATTAAACTTCTCCCATGGGAATCATGAAGAGCATGCAGTGAGAATTGCTGCAATTCGAGAAGTCGCTCAAAAACTAAATAAAACAGTAGGAATCCTGCTGGATACAAAAGGTCCTGAAATTCGTACTCACAATATGGAAAATGGGGAGTTGCATCTTAAGCAAGGACAAGTCATTGATATTTCAATGGCAGAAGTACTTGGAAATGAAAGTGCCTTTTCTGTTACGTATGAGAATTTAATAGAAGATGTTGACCAAAACGATCGTATCCTCTTAGATGATGGCTTAATCGAGCTGCGTGTATTGGCGAAGGATATAGAAAAAGGATTAATCCATACAATCGTTGAAAATGCCGGGCTATTGAAAAACAAAAAAGGTGTTAATGTACCGGGTGTATCTGTAAAACTTCCTGGGATTACAGAGAAGGATGCACAGGATATTTTATTTGGCATTGAACAAGGTGTTGACTTTATCGCAGCTTCCTTCGTTCGTACGCCGAAAGATGTACTTGAAATTCGTGAATTGCTTGAGCAAAATGACGGCAGCCATATTCAAATCATCCCTAAAATTGAAAACCAAGAAGGTGTGGACCATATTGATGAAATAATTGAAGTTTCTGATGGCCTAATGGTTGCTCGTGGAGATTTAGGGGTTGAAATTCCAGCTGAAGAAGTGCCGCTAGTTCAAAAAACATTGATTAAAAAATGTAACTTGGTAGGGAAACCAGTTATTACTGCTACTCAAATGCTGGATTCAATGCAGCGTAATCCGCGCCCAACCCGTGCAGAAGCAAGTGATGTTGCAAATGCAATTTTTGATGGAACGGATGCAATTATGCTTTCAGGCGAAACAGCTGCTGGACTTTATCCAGTTGAGTCGGTAACTACAATGAATAAAATTGCTGAGTATACAGAGAACTCATTGGATTATCGTCAAATCGTAAACACGCGCAGTAAAGAAAGAGGATCAACAATGACGGAGGCTCTTTCTCAAGCCGTAGCTTATACATCGATCAACTTAGGTGTAAAATCTGTATTAGCTCCAACAGCAAGCGGCACTACTGCTAGAATGATTGCAAAATATCGCCCTGGTGTACCAATTATTGCGATTACAAATATTCCTTCAACTGCTCAGAAGTTAACACTTGTATGGGGCGTTACACCCATTGTTACACAGAAAGTGGATACAACGGATGAAATTTTGGAGTTATCAGTGGATGAAGCATTAAAGCATGGCTATGTCGATCATGGAGATGTCGTGATTATTACTGCTGGTGTGCCGGTTGGCGAGGCAGGAACAACCAACTTAATGAAGGTTCATGTCATTGGAGACCTACTGGCAAAAGGTCAGGGTGTCGGAAAACTTTCCGTTGTAGGAAAAGCAATGGTTGTGAAAAATGCTGAAGAAGCCCTTAGCCATGATGCTGAGGATGCCATTTTAGTAACGGTTGGAACTGATCGTGAAATGATGGATGCTATTAAGAAATGTGCAGGAATCATTACGGAAGAAGGCGGTTTAACAAGCCATGCAGCCGTAGTTGGACTAAGTCTTGGCATTCCTGTAATTGTAGGGGTAAATGAAGCAACTTCATTAATTCGCCATGGTCAAGAAATTACAATGGACGCAGAAACTGGTGTAATTTATAAAGGTCATGCTAGTGTTCTATAAATAAAATATCAAAATGGGAGCATCTCAAGTTGTTTTTGAGTATGCTCCCTTTATTTTTATAGAACATAATTGAAACTTTTATCCTAATAATTCGTATACTATTAATAGAATTACCTTATAATTGGAGGTTATATCAATTGCGAAAAATAATAGGTGCTTTTATAGCGGCAATATTAGTTGAAATAGCTATATTTATAGTAATTGGAAAAGTGCTAGGTGTATTTGCTACATTATTGTTCATAATATTAACGAGTGTCATTGGTGTCATTGTAGCCAAAAAGCAAGGCATTCAGTCTGTTCGCAATATGCAAAACAGTTTGTCGGAGGGAAATCCGCCAGGTGTTGCCATAATCGATACGTTTTTAATTTTCATAGGTGGGGTACTATTAGTAACACCAGGGTTTGTAACAGATCTTGTAGGCTTTACTTTAATAATTCCTTTTACAAGAAAATTATATAAGCCAGCAATTTTTTATTGGTTAAGAAATAAATTAAAAAATGGTCAAGCGATTATTATTCGTAGATAGATTTTTGTTTGATTTTGACTGCGATGAGTAAAAGGAAAGGGCTAAGCAAAATTCCGTAAAAGCCGAAAAGTAATATGGAGGCAGCACTTATAAAGAAAGTATGTACAGTTCTTAGATGGAAGGTAGAAGCCCATAATAAGGACTCGGCAATCTGCCTTGTGATCATGATGAAAATATAAAGAATAATCAAAGACAGGCATAAGAACTTCTCTCCAATAGCAAAGAAGTAAATAGCAATCGGGATAAGAAATAAACCAATCCCGAAAAATGGAAGGGCATCTGCCAAGGAAATTAAAAAGGATTTATTAACGGGATGGTCAAACTGTAATAGTGCCAGTCCCAAGCTTAGTAAAAAGAAGGTAATGATGAATAATTGAAATTCAACAAAGAGAAAGTACCCAAATAGACTTGTACCTTTAGAGAAATATCCTTTCCACTCTTCACGATATTGCTTGGGAACATAAATGAAAAACCAATGGCGATTATTTTTGGATTCAAAAATGGCAAAGAAGAAAGCTACAATAAATATAAAAAGTTCAATGATATAGGATAGGATATCTTGCAAAACATTTGCTATGCCCATTATGGCACCGTCAATATAGGAAAGAGACTTATTGAAAATCGTTTCTAATAAAATATGATCGCCGGAATTAAGAATATCCAAATTTTGAACTTGCACCTTCACTTCAGGGTAAATGGAGATAATGCTCTGGACTGTCATAAAAAAGAATACATAAGTGGATATGAATATTAATGCGGAAATCAAAAGAGCACTTAATATGTATGGTATTCTTAAATACTTATGAAAAAAGTTGATAACAGGATACAAAAAGTAAGCACAAAATATGGCTATCGATACAGGCAATATTAGCCATAAAACCAAAAAATATAAAATTAACAGTAAATATTTTAGGTTCTTTTTGTAAGGAAACGAGTTCTTTTTACTTGTTTGCAAAAATTTCACCTCTGTTTTATGTAATTCGTATCTCGTTAAAATCGATTTATTCTCCTTTAATCGATTTTTTCTTTAACTAATCAGTTTTTTCTTAATTTCATTCAAATACATTCACAAAGACGTCAAAATTTATTATAATATGAGATGTAAGCGATTTACTTATAGGTTCACATGAGCAGAATTATTTAGGTGCTACAAAAAGAAAGCACTTACAACTAAAATCTTTTATAAAGAGGGAGCGATTTTTTATGACAGCAACACGCGGTTTAGAAGGTATCGTAGCTGCAGAAACTAAAATCAGTTCAATTATCGATGACACACTTACATACGTTGGATACAATATTGATGATTTAACTGACAATGCTACATTCGAAGAGGTAGTATATTTACTTTGGCACACACGTTTACCGAAAAAAGACGAGCTGGCTGAGTTAACAAAACAATTAGCTGAAAATGCTGAAGTACCTCAAGCAATTTTCGACCAATTTAAAGCTTATCCACTAGAAACAGTACACCCAATGGCTGCACTTCGTACGGCGATTTCATTATTAGGTGTTTATGATTCAGAAGCTGACGACATGACTCCAGAAGCGAACTACCGTAAAGCAATCCGTTTACAAGCTAAAATTGCTACTGTAGTAACTGGTTTCTCTCGTATCCGTAAAGGCTTAGAACCAATTGCACCAAAACCTGAATTAGGATATGCTGCAAACTTCTTATATATGTTACACGGTAAAGATCCAGCTCCAATCGAAATCGAAGCATTCAACAAAGCATTAGTTTTACATGCTGACCATGAATTAAACGCTTCAACATTTACAGCTCGCGTTTGTGTAGCGACATTATCTGATGTATATTCAGGTATCACTTCTGCTATTGGCGCTTTAAAAGGGCCATTACACGGTGGAGCTAACGAGCAAGTTATGAAAATGCTATCTGAAATTGGATCAGTTGATAATGTTGAAAACTATATCCAAACTAAATTAGATAACAAAGAAAAAATCATGGGCTTCGGTCACCGCGTATATCGTAAAGGCGACCCACGTGCAAAACACTTACGCGTAATGAGTGAAAAATTAACAAAATTAACTGGTAAACCAGAATTATTCGATATGTCAGTGAAAATCCATGACATGATCGTTGGGCAAAAAGGTCTTCCAGCAAACGTAGACTTCTTCTCAGCATCAGTTTATGATTCATTAGGAATCGAACATGACTTATTCACGCCAATCTTCGCTGTATCTCGTACATCAGGTTGGATTGCACATATTTTAGAACAATATGCTAACAATCGCCTAATTCGTCCTCGTGCAGAATATGTTGGACCAGGAATGCAAAAATATGTATCAATCGAGGAAAGATAATTTTTTAAAAATATGTTAGAATTGTCTAGGACTGTGATTTCACAGTCCTAGATTTATGAAAATAGGGAGGCAACATCCATGTCTAAAATTGTAGTAGAAAACGGTGCTCTTAATGTACCAAACAACCCAACAATTCCTTTCATCGAAGGTGACGGAATTGGTCCAGATATCTGGGCTGCAGCTTCACGTGTAATCGATGCAGCGGTTGACAAAGCTTATAACGGTGAAAAGAAAATCGAATGGTTAGAAGTTCTTGCAGGTGAAAAAGCATTCAACCAAACTGGTGAATGGTTACCACAAGAAACTTTAGATAAAATCAACGAATATTTAATCGCTATTAAAGGACCTCTTACAACTCCAATCGGTGGCGGTATCCGTTCATTAAACGTAGCATTACGTCAACAACTTGACCTATATGTATGCTTACGTCCAGTACGTCACTTCGAAGGTGTGCCATCTCCAGTTAAAAAACCAGAAGATGTTGACATGGTAATCTTCCGTGAAAACACTGAAGATATCTACGCTGGTATTGAATATGCTCAAGGTTCTGAAGAAGTGAAAAAAGTTATCAACTTCTTGAAAGAAGAAATGGGCGTTAACAAAATCCGTTTCCCAGAAACTTCAGGTATCGGTATTAAACCAGTATCTAAAGAAGGTACTGAGCGTTTAGTGCGTTCTGCTATCGAGTATGCTATTAAACATAACCGTCCTTCTTTAACATTAGTTCACAAAGGTAACATCATGAAATTCACTGAAGGTGGATTCAAACAATGGGGTTATGATTTAGCTGAACGTGAATATGGCGATAAAGTATTCACTTGGGACCAATATGACCGCATTAAAGAAGCTGAAGGCGTTGAAGCTGCTAACAAAGCTCAAGACGAAGCTTTAGCTGCTGGTAAAGTACTTGTAAAAGATTCTATCGCTGATATCTTCTTACAACAAATCCTAACTCGTCCAAATGAGTTCGATGTAGTTGCTACAATGAACTTAAATGGTGACTATATCTCTGATGCATTAGCTGCACAAGTTGGTGGTATCGGTATCGCTCCGGGAGCTAACATTAACTATGTAACTGGACATGCGATCTTCGAAGCAACTCACGGAACAGCTCCAAAATATGCTGGACAAGATAAAGTAAACCCATCTTCAGTATTACTTTCAGGTGTATTAATGCTTGAACACTTAGGATGGCAAGAAGCTGCAGATTTAATCACTAACTCTGTAGAAAAAACAATCGCTTCTAAAGTTGTAACTTATGACTTCGCTCGTTTAATGGATGGCGCTACTGAAGTTAAATGTTCAGAGTTCGCTAACGAATTAATCAACAACCTATAATTCGTAAGCATTATAAAATTATAATTTAAAAAATGGGTAGCTTTTATGACTAAAGTAGGAATACTTTATGAATTATTAGCTACCCTTCTTTTTATTTCTTCCATTTTTGGCTATATTGAGTTTAGATGGTTTATTTATGCAAATTCAATCTTTTCAGTTAAGGGAAAATCTCCGTATTCCCTTTATATGAGTACTATACAAACTTAAATCCAAAAGGGGCGTTTAAATTATGACATTGAAACGTAAAAAAATATCTGTCATTGGTGCAGGATTTACTGGAGCAACAGCAGCGTTTTTAGCAGCTCAAAAAGAACTTGGTGATGTTGTCTTAGTGGATATACCTCAAGCCGAGAACCCAACGAAAGGGAAGGCCTTAGATATGTGGGAAGCTGCACCAGTACAAGGATTTGATTCCTTTGTCAAAGGTACTTCCGACTATGCGGATACCGCTGATTCTGATGTAGTGATTATAACTGCAGGGGTTGCGCGAAAACCTGGAATGAGCAGAGATGATTTAGTGCAGATCAATCAAAAGGTTATGAAATCCGTTGCTGGGGAAATTTCAAAATATTCCCCAAATGCTATTATTCTGGTATTGACAAATCCGGTAGATGCAATGACTTATACAGTATTTAAAGAAACGGGATTCCCTAAAAATCGAGTGATCGGACAATCAGGCGTCCTGGATACAGCTCGATTCTGTGCATTTGTGGCAGAAGAGTTAAGCATCTCCGTAAAGGATATTAAAGGTTTTGTATTAGGTGGACACGGAGATACAATGGTTCCTCTTACGCGTTATTCCTATGCAGGTGGAATTCCATTGGAAACATTGATCGCTCCAGAGCGTTTAGAAGAAATTGTTCAACGAACGCGAGTGGGCGGGGGCGAGATTGTCAATCTATTAGGCAACGGTTCTGCCTACTATGCACCTGCAGCAGCCCTTATCGAAATGGCGGAAGCCATTATAAAGGACCAAAAACGTATATTGCCAACAATAGCCTATTTAGAAGGCGAATACGGCTATGACGGCATCTACCTTGGTGTACCTACCATACTAGGTGCAAATGGAATCGAAAAAATCTTCGAACTTGAGTTAACCGATAAGGAAAAATCAGCACTTGATGTTTCCGCTGAAGCAGTAAGAGAAGTAATGAGTGTATTGGAATAAAAAATAGTTTTATAATTAGTCGAGTGGGGATTATTCCACTCGATTTTTAAGTTGTTAAACAATTCGTAAATATATAATATATAACATAATTTTTCCGACAAGGCTTCTAAATTTCCCGGGATATTGTATATACGTTTGCAAAAAATCATCCGGGATATGCAAAAAACTAATTTCTTTCAATATTTCTAGAGATTGTTATTTTTAAAAAAAATTGATACTATGAAGGTAATCGCGAATAGAAGGGGTTGCTGCTTAATTGCTGCTGCGTAAAGGTTTGAAACTCGGGAAGAAGATTGATGAGATTCGTGTTGGAGAAAAGCTACAGTTAACTGAAAAGATTGAAGACAAGGACTTGCTTCTATATTTAGGCTTAACAAATGATAATAATCCGCTATATATTCAACATGATTATGCAGTCGGAACACCGTTCAAAAAACCGATTGTTCCTGCGATCATGTTAAATGGAATCGTTACTTCTGCCATATCCAAACATTTACCTGGACCTGGCTCTCATATTCGTGAACAAAGTCTTATTTATTTGGAGCCAGTGTATCATTATGAAACCATTGAAATATTACTTGAAGTGCAGCATATCGATTTAATACAGAATTATGTCGAGATCTATGTGAATGCATATAAAGAAAAAGACATACAGGTAATGAATGGCATTTTAAAAGCAGTACCACCTTATTAGTGTTTTTGTTTTAATGATTTGAAATGGGGGTTTCGAATCATCATTTGGAGGTTGTTTATGTTAAAAACAATTTTAGTTGTAGACGATGAAGCATCAATTGCAACATTATTAAAGTACAATTTGGAGCGCGCTGGGTATGAAGTATTACTTGCTCATGACGGAAAAGCAGGCTTGGATATGGCCATCGAACATTCACCAGATCTGATATTATTGGATTTGATGCTGCCAACCATGGATGGGATGGAAGTATGCAAGGAGTTGCGCAGTCAAAAAAGCAATATTCCGATTATCATGCTTACTGCACGCGATGATGAATTTGATAAGGTATTAGGTTTAGAGCTTGGTGCCGATGATTATATGACAAAGCCCTTTAGTCCACGTGAAGTAATTGCACGTGTAAAGGCGGTTCTAAGAAGATTTACACCGATTCAACAGCAAGAACAAGAAGAAGAACCAGAAAATGCCGTTTACCAATTTGGGAAGCTGCAGGTCTATCCAAATCGTTTTGAAGCATTTCTTGATGAGGAGACTCTTGAATTTACGCCAAAAGAGTTTGAGTTGCTCGTTTATCTATTGGAAAATAAAAATCGTGTGTTAACGCGGGACCAGTTGCTTAGCGCTGTGTGGAACTATGACTTTGCCGGTGATACTCGAATCGTGGATGTGCATATTAGCCATTTACGGGATAAAATTGAGGAAAATAGCCGTAAACCGAAATTCATCAAAACAATAAGAGGGATTGGATATAAATTTGAGGAGCCAAAAAGCCTATGAAGGCATATCGTAACCGATTATTTGTTACCTTCATGATATTAACTGGTTCTATATTAGCTGTCCTTGGCTTTATCTTAGGTCAGCTTTTTCCTTTTATCATGGAGAATTTTGCAGTGAAAAGTAATCTGGAATTCAGTGCTGAACGGATAGAAGAAATCCGTAGACAGTTTGCTTCTATTATTGCATTCTTGATTTTTCTTAGCTTTGTGTTGATTTGCATTGTTGCCAATCATCTGATTAAAAATTTACTGGACCCGATTGAAAATATCACTCTGACAGCCAAAGAGTTAACCAAAGGGAATTACCGCGCCAGAGCCTATGCGCTTGGTCCTTTAAGTATTGTGGAATTAAGAAATTCCATTAATATTCTAGCAAGGAATCTACAAGAAATTGAAAAAATTCGAGAGATTGAAGAGGAGCGCTTAAAAACCTTAATTGAAAATATGGGGAGTGCTCTGATTATGATTGATCGTGAGGCGACCGTGTCGATTGTAAACCGTCAATTTCTTGATGGATTTGAGCTTTCCATCGATGAAGTGAAGGGCTATAACTTTTTGACGCTTGGGTTGCCGAACGAGCTGGAAAAATTTATAGATCATGTTTTTTTAACAGAGCTCCCATACCGAAAGCAAATTGAAGTGGAAATCCATCAGGAAATCCAATATAAACAGGTATATGGTGCACCTGTGGTTGGAGATCACGGGCGCTGGCTTGGAGTTGTAATCGTCATGCATGACATTTCTGAGTTAATTCGTTTAGAGCAAATTCGGAAGGACTTTGTTGCGAATGTATCCCATGAACTAAGAACGCCGATCACTTCCATAAAAGGATTTTCTGAAACTTTGCTAGATGGTGCGTTTAAAGATGAGAAAATGCTTATTTCATTCTTGGATATCATTTATCAGGAAAGTAATAGGCTTCAAATGCTGATTCAAGATTTGCTCGAGTTATCCAAAATAGAACAGCATGGGTTTTCAGTCAATATCATGCCAACAAGCCTTCAGGATGTATTAATTCGAGCCGTGGAATTAACAAGTCCGCGTCTTGATGAGAAAAACATGCAATTTGATGTAGATATTGTTCGCGATGTCATGGTCATGGGTGACTTTAACCGCCTGATCCAAATCTTTACGAACCTTATTACAAATTCAATTACCTATTCTCCGGAGGATACAACGATTACTCTACGTATAAAGGAAAATAAGGAATACGGAATTATCGAGGTTGAGGACCAAGGAATGGGAATCGAGAAAAGCGAAATTGCCCGTATATTTGAACGATTTTATCGTATCGATAAAGCCCGCAGCCGCAATTCAGGAGGTACTGGATTAGGGCTCGCGATTGTCAAGCATTTGGTGGAAGCCCATCATGGGAAGATTAACGTAGAAAGTACAATTGGCAAAGGGACTTGTATGAAAGTACTCATTCCAATTAAAAAGTGAACTTAACAATAGATTTACAAAGTTGTTATCGTTGCTTCATATTTCTATTATATGATTATTTACAGAAACCCCCCTGTTTCAAATTTGTAATAGATAAACATAAAAGAAAATGTCCCTTGTCTATCGGGGCATTTTCTTTTTTTCTAAAAAGAATGTTTCCTTGCTGAAACTTTTGCATCTGTCATCCGTAAATAAATAAAAGACAAAATTAATTTAAAGATTGAGGGGGGCCTCCAAATGAGTGTGAAACGTACGTTGTTAATTACAGGGCTTGGCTTATTTTCCATTATTGCCTTGATAGCAGTGTTTACAACTTGGTATACAGTTGATGAATCCGAACAGGCAGTAGTCATCACTTTCGGTGAAGCAGATGAAACGATTACAGATTCTGGATTGCATTTTAAATTACCATGGCCAGTTCAAAAGGTAGAAGTACTTTCAAAAGAAACATATAGTTTACAGTTTGGCTATGAGCAAGCAGCAGATGGTGCAATCGAGTCTTACGATGATGAAACAAAAATGATTACGGGTGATGAAAACATTGTCCTAACAGATTTGGTTGTACAATGGAAAATAACAGATCCCAAGAAATTTTTATTTAATGCAGAAGATCCAAAGCAAATATTACATAATGCGACTTCAAGTGCAATTCGTTCTATAATTGGCAGCTCGACTATCGATGATGCTTTGACAAACGGAAAAGCCGATATTGAATTAAATACGAGGGACCTGTTAGTCTCGTTGGTAGATAAATATGATATTGGCGTAAGTATTTTAGGGGTAAAGCTTCAGGATGTTGAATTGCCAAATAAGGAAGTGCGTGCTGCATTTACTGCAGTAACAGATGCCCGCGAAACGAAAAATACAAAAACAAATGAAGCAGATAAATATAAAAACCAAAAACTAAGTGAAGCCCAAGGTGAAAAAAGCGCAATTATGTCTCGAGCTGAAGGGGAAAAAGTAGCCCGTGTCCAGCAAGCAGAAGGAGAAGTAGCCATATTCAAGGAATTGTATGAAGAGTATAAGGACAATCAAGAAATTACACGTCAGCGTTTAATTTTAGAAACATTAGAAAATGTTTTGCCAAATACACAAATTTATATTATGAACGATGAAGGAGAAACCCTCAAATATCTACCGCTTCAACCATCAACTGCTTCTCCTGTGAAAAATGCAGAAGAATCCACTGAAGGGAGCGATAAACAATGAGCAACAATAATAATCAATATGATGGGGATTTAGAAAAATTCGCGAAATCTTTATTTGGAAACAATAAAAACAAAAAGAAAAAGGAAGGTCCAGATTCTCAGGACCTTAAAATTGAGAAAGAGAAAAAACCCTTTAACGGACGTCAATTTGCCAAATCAGCCATCCTATTAACTGCGATTTTTGCTGTACTTGTTGTTTTGATCGGTAATATTTATGTCGTGAAAGAAAATGAATACAAGGTCGTCCGCCAATTTGGAGAAGTTGTGAAATACGAAAATGAACCAGGCTTGAATATGAAAATTCCATTTATTCAAAGCGTTACAACATTGCCGAAAAACCTTATGACCTATGAAATGACCCAAGAAGAGATTAATACTTTGGATAAAAAACGTATCATTATCGATAACTATGCGGTATGGCGAGTAACAGATCCAAAATCCCTCATTTCGAATTCAGGGACACTGATCAATGCCGAATCTCGGATGGAGGAATTTATTTATTCGGTGATTCGTACGCAGCTTGGACAATTGAATTATGAACAAATTATTAATGATGAAAATTCTGAGCGCGGCAGTATTAATGACCGGGTGACAGAGAAAGTAAATGAGTATCTACATGGCGGGAACTTCGGAATTGAAGTGGTGGATGTGCGTATTCGCCGTACCGATCTACCGGAGGAAAATGAGCATTCAGTCTACACGCGAATGATTTCTGAACGTGAATCAATTGCACAAAGATACTTATCTGAAGGGGATGCTGACAAAAATAAAATTGTCGCACAAACAGACCGTGAAGTTAAAGAATTATTAGCAACAGCAGAAAAAAATGCTGCAGTAATTCGAGCACAGGGAGAAGCAGAAGCTGCTCAAATCTACAATGCTGCCTTCTCTCGCGACCCGGAATTTTACGGATTATACCGAACGCTGGAGTCCTATAAGAAAACAATCGGTGAAGATACAGTTATCATTCTGCCATCTGATTCACCATATGCTAGAGTGTTATCGGGGTATTTAGAATAACAAGAATGGGTTGGTCCTGTGTGTGTCCAACCCATTTTTTGATTTAAAATATTAAAAATTTCTTTAAATCCGATTCTCTGTTTCCATATCAAAGAAATGTCCCTTTTCGATTTCGAAGACTAGCTCGATTTCATCTCCTGGGGAAACGATTGTATCTGGAGCAATGCGAGCGATAAATGGCTGCTCGCCAATCATCGAATGCAGCATTAATTCGGAGCCTGTTAATTCGGCAACCTGTATTTTTTCTTTCAGCTTCCAAGAGGCGTCAAGCGTATCCTTAGTTTGATTGATATATTCTGGACGTATGCCGAATATTATCATTTTTCCTTCATAGCCCAGATCACTTAATCTCTTATACTTCTCATCCGGGATTTTAAATTGGCAGCTCTCAACAACAAAAAGTCCATTTTCAATTTTACCTGTAAAGAAGTTCATAGCAGGAGACCCGATAAAGCCGCCTACAAAAATATTATTTGGATAATCATAAACTTCTTTCGGGGCGCCGATTTGTTGGATGACGCCATCCTTCATGACGACTAAACGTGTTGCCATTGTCATTGCTTCTGTTTGGTCATGGGTAACATACACTGTAGTTGTGCCAAGGCGTTGATGGAGCTTTGAAATTTCTGCGCGCATTTGTACACGTAATTTCGCATCCAGATTAGAGAGGGGTTCATCCATCAAAAATAGCCCGGCATCTCTTACAATGGCACGTCCTAATGCAACGCGCTGCCTTTGCCCACCCGATAAAGCGGAAGGTTTTTTCTTCAATAAATTCGTAAGCTCCAAAATTTCGGCAGCCTCTTTAACTCTTCTATCAATCTCCTTTTTTGAAAATTTCCGAAGCTTAAGTCCGAATGCCATATTGTCATATACATTCATATGGGGGTAAAGAGCATAGTTTTGGAATACCATAGCAATATCACGATCTTTAGGAGCTACATCATTCATTTCTTTTGAGGCCATCCGCAGCTCGCCATCCGAAATTTCTTCAAGACCGGCAATCATTCGTAAAGTTGTAGATTTGCCGCAGCCTGATGGTCCAACCAAAACGATAAATTCCTTTTCCTCCACTATTAAATTAAAATTACTTACTGCACTAAATCCATCTGGATAGACTTTACAAATATTTTCTAATGCTAAGGCTTCCATTCAATCTCCTCCTTATTCAAACTTTTCATGAATCCATCTCAAATTTCAGAAAAAGCCAGCATAGACTATAGAATTAGACAGCGTGGTGAAGCGGCAGATTTGCTTCAACTATAGTGCTTCGGCGATGCAGGCTATTGAAAGTCAAGTTGATAGTTTAAGAAATAGCATTTTGAATAATTTATGTTCTGGAATTCATTTTAACTACTCGTCATCTTAGAACAGGAGGGATATGTAAAGTGATCACGGTCATAGGAAGTATTAATATGGATTTAACTGTAGGTACGAACATTTTTCCAAAACAGGGGGAGACGTTATTAGGAACCTTTTTTGAAATGAATCCAGGGGGAAAGGGTGCCAATCAAGCAGTTGCTATTGCAAGGCTTGGCGGAGAAGTTTCATTTGTCGGAAGAATTGGGAATGACCCTTTCGGTGAAGTGTTGTATAACCAAATGGAAAAAGAAAAAGTGAAGGTGGATTGTTTAAAAAAAGGCAATTTCTCAACAGGTATTGCGAATATTATTCTTCATGAGCAGGATAATCGAATCCTTGTGGTGCCTGGAGCAAATACAGAAGTTACCCCAAAAGTGATTGATGAGCATTGGGAGCATATAAATAAAAGTAGCATTGTTGTAATGCAGCTCGAAATTCCTGTTGAAACAGTGGAATATACATTGAAAAAATGCAGGGAACATAAGATTCAAGTTATATTAAATCCTGCACCTGCGACCTTTTTTAAACAGGAATGGATAGACTTAGTCGACTATCTAACACCAAATGAGCATGAGTTTGAAGCTGTTTTTGGCGCTAAGGTTGAGCAAATCATCGATAGATACCCGAACAAAATAATTGTGACATTAGGAGATAGAGGGGTTTGTTATCACGATGGAAAAAGGCTGATAAACGTCGCTGGTTACAAAAGTAGAGTGGTTGATACGACAGGAGCTGGTGATACGTTTAACGGTGCATTAGCTTTTGCCATCTCTAAAGAGCACCAAATTGAAGATGCTTTGCGATTTGCTAATATTGCTGCTTCCATTTCGATTGAAAAAATTGGAGCCCAAGGAGGAATGCCAATATTAGCTCAAGTAGAAGAAAGATTATCAACAATTAAATAGGGTGCAGGTTTTGGAAAGGTATTCGTTTCATTTTAATGCCCGGCGAAGTGTAACCGATTACAAAAAAGATGAAGAAATGGAGAGGAAATCTATGCAAAAATGCATAAAAATCATTTCTCCTTGTGGCATTCTCGGATATGGATTCCCAAAAGAACCTTTTTTAAATGCTTTTCATGAAAGGATTCATGGGATTGTTGTTGATGCTGGATCAACCGATGCAGGTCCACATAAATTAGGAGCAAATGTTTCGATCGTTAGTCGTCGTGCACTGAAAAAAGATTTATCTATCATTCTCGAAAAAGGATTAAAGCATAGAATTCCTGTGATTATTGGTTCTGCTGGGGGAGCGGGCGCAAAAACCCATGTTGAGCTAACACTTGAAATTGTAAAAGAGATACTAGCGGAACAAAAGACTCACGCTAAAATCGGTATTATTTGGGCGGATTTTAAACAACAAACCATTATTGATGCATTGGAGGAAGGTCGCATTACACCTCTAAGTCCCAATATTCCCAGTCTTACGAAAGAAATCATACTAGATACCAAAACGATTGTTGCACAAATGGGGCACGAACCGATATTGAAAGCATTAAAGCAAGGATGCGACATTATTTTATGCGGGAGAAGTTATGACCCGTCGCCTTTTGCGGCTTTAGGCATTTA
The DNA here is from genome assembly GCA_030027265.1 of Lysinibacillus fusiformis. GTDB lineage: Bacteria > Bacillota > Bacilli > Bacillales_A > Planococcaceae > Ureibacillus > Ureibacillus fusiformis_A. The sequence goes on from JASENG010000001.1 coordinate 130,169, forward strand.
TCATGGGATGGATCCGGGATTAGCATACCATTTAGGAAAAATATTGGAGTGCGGTGCTTTATGTGCAGAGCCTGGTACGACAAAGGACAGTATCCTCGGCACGCTTTATGAAGATTGCTTTACGGTTCAGGCTTTAAATCCAATTCGCAAATGCACTCCGACAAGTGTTGCGGCGCACACTTTCTATGAAAAAGAGCATCCCTTTATCTTGCATGGGCCAGGTTTTACATTAAATCTGGAAAACTGTGAATTTAATGAAATAGCTGATGGAATCATCGAGGTTCGGAACAGTCAATACATCCCTGATTCAGAAATGAAAATTAAGCTGGAAGGAGCAAGAAAAGTTTCATACCGCACTTTTGTTATTGCGGGAATTCGAGACCCGTTATTGATCCATCAATTAGAAGACATCGAAAGAAAAGTGCTTCAACAAGTGAAAAGTTATTTCACGGAAATTCCTGATGAGGATTATGAGGTTAATTTTTATCATTATGGACAGGATGCCGTCTTAGGCGAGCAAGAACCTACACCATTAAAAGGCCATGAGATCGGGGTAATGTTTGAGGTACTGGCTAAAGAGCAAGAACTGGCAAACTCTCTTTGTGCCAATGTCAGATCCACCTTTTTGCATTATGGCTATGAGGGGCGAAAATCTTCGGCGGGAAATTTGGCATTTCCATTTGCTCCAAGTGATATTGAATTTGGTCCAGTTTATGAGTTTTCGATCTATCATTTGATGCGTATAACGCGGGATCCATTCCTTTTGGAAGTAGTGGAGGTTTAAAATGGTCAAATTGGTTGAAATAGCGAAAATTTTGCGCAGTAAGAATGCAGGTCCATTTGAAATTACCTTGGATGTTTTATTTGATGAGAAGCAAGCTTATGAGGAAGTTAAAAATGCTGGGGTTATTACGAAAGAGACAATCGCTGAAATTTATAATTTGAGCCCGGCAGATATCCATCATCTTGTTTATTTCGATCAGGCACTCGGCATCAAAATAACGATCGCAAGAAAAATTTCTTCAGGGAGCCCGGGGGACAGGGATGTGTATGGTGCGCAACAACATGCACCGTTGATGAATCTGGAAATCTAGAAAAGGCAGTCTACTAAAAAGGAGGCGAGGGATGAGAATGAAAAGTAGATTAAAACGTATTCGAAAAGACTGGATCCTGTATGTCATGCTATTGCCCGGGATGCTCTATTTTGTCATCTTTCATATTATTCCCATCATCAATATGAAACTAGCTTTCCAGGATTACAGAATTATCGGCGAAAATGTCTGGGTCGGAATGAAGCATTTTCAGCAGCTATTTAGTTCGCCAGCCTTTAAGGATGTCCTTATGAACACTGTAATTATCAGTACAATGAAGATTATTTTTATTTTCCCAATTCCAATTCTCGTCTCGCTTTTAGTAAATGAGCTGCGCTTTGGCCCATTTCGAAAATATGTTCAATCGGTTTCCTATTTGCCCCATTTCCTATCTTGGGTGGTGATTGCTGGAATCTGGATAACATTGCTCGATCCAGTTGATGGAGGAGTGAATGCCATTCGAAATTTCTTCCAATTGCCGTCATTAGATTATATGACAAGCAAAGAGCATATCAGATGGGTGCTTGTCTATTCGGAAATGTGGAGAAGTGCAGGATGGGATTCCATTTTATATTTGGCAGCTATTTTAAAAATTAATCCCTCTCTTTATGAAGCAGCTAGAATCGATGGAGCTTCAACCCTTCAACAAATGCGCTATATTACCATCCCGGCGCTTATGAGTACAGTTGTGACTTTGTTTATTTTAAATTTAGGATTCTTTATGAGTGCGGGGTTTGATCAAGTATTCAACTTGATGAATGATTCCGTTTTGAGTGTCATCGATATTTTAGATACGTATGTTTACCGAATTGGCATTTTGAATGGTCAATATTCCTATGCAACCGCAGCGAGTCTTTTTAAAGGTGCCATTGGATTGGTATTGATATTGGGTACGCATTTCTTATCGAAGCGTTTAACTGGAAAAGGCGTATGGTAAAGGGGGAATTTAGATGAGGCAATTTAACATGACAAAGGCGATTATTCAATTTATTTTATTTTTCATTACATTGGCTGTTTTAATTCCTCTATTAAATATTCTAGCATTGTCATTGACTGAACCTGCCAGAGTCAATGAATTATCAGGGCTCGGGGTCTTGCCGAAAGGTTTCTCGCTTATCAACTATGAGATTATCATGTCCAATCCGCTTATTATAAAAAGTATTTTTAACTCGGTTTTTATTACCATCGTGGGGACCTGCTTAAACTTGTTTTTAACTGCTATAACAGCTTACGTATTAGCGCGGACAGAATTTGTAGGGAAACGCATTGTATTAGTGGTATTGATTGCAATTATGGTATTTGAACCCTCCATGATTACTGAATATTTGTTGATGAAGGATTTGCATTTGCTAAATTCCTATGCTGCAGTCATTTTATATAAAGCCATTAATGTCTATTATTTATTCATTTTGATGCGCTTTTTCCAAGAGGTGCCGAATTCTATATTAGAGGCCGCGAAAATAGATGGGGCGGGACACTTCCGAATTTTTACGAAAATAATGTTGCCGCTGTCAAAGCCTGCCCTTGCCACATTAGCCTTGTTCTATGGGGTATATCATTGGAATGAATATTTCCGTGCCACAATTTATTTATCCGATCCAAATAAATGGCCGCTTCAAGTTGTTTTGCGACAATTTGTGGTAACCCAAGACAATACAACATTATTGCAGGGAGTTGAGGGGATGACTCCTGAATTACTGGCAACTCTTGATTTTGGTTCCTTGCAATCTGCTACCATTGTGGTTGCTGTTATTCCAATGTTATTACTTTATCCACTCATTCTGAAGTATTTTACAAAGGGGACCATGGTTGGTGGCATTAAGGAATAAAGAAAATTAATTAGGGGGTTAGGTATGAAGAAGTTTAGTTGGTTGCTATTAGTTGTATTGCTGGCAGTTTTTTTGGTCGCTTGCAGTGGCAAATCGGAGGAAGAAGCGGTTGAACCTGAAGTAACTGAGGATGGGAAAACAGTCATTACAATCGCTTATAAAGATGATGGTCCTTCAAATGAAGCTTCTGTAAAATACTTTGATGCGTTAGAAGCGGCATTAAAAGAATATCGAGACCTGGATGTAGAGTTTAATATTGTTGAAATTGCCCAAGGAGATTATGCCGAAAAATTAAATTTGCTCCTTTACAGTGGTGAGATTCCGGACATTATTTATTTCCAGGGCAGTGATGAACAAATTGCTGCTCAAGGATTGTTGGAGGATTTGACGCCATATATCGAGGGTTCTGAATATTTAAAGGATATTTTATATGAACATAATGTCACACGTTTAGAGAATTATCCATATTTATTATGGGTAAAGCCAATCAATCATAAAGTGCCGGTTGTACGAACAGACTTTTTAGGGCAACTATCTACATCGGAAAGCTTGCTGACTGATCCAACTCCAGAAAATTATAAAGCATTCTTCCAAGAGATGGTTGATAAAGGATTATCGGATTATGGGGTAACAGTTGCGGGTGACATTGCAGAACTGGACTTTATATTTAATATGGCGTTTGGTGTCACTTCTACATGGCTAGATGATGGAAATGGCGGCTATGTCTACAAAAAAGTATCCGATGCTGAAAAAGAAAAGCTAGCATTCTATGCAGATCTATACGCAGCTGGATTACTAGATAACCAATATTTAACAAAACAATGGGATGTTAAAGAAGATGATTTCTATAATAACAAAGCAGGGGTTATAGTTGGTACGAATGGTAAAGTAATTGATTTATATAACTCACGTACAGTAGCAGTAAATGGCGAGAGCGCCGAGTTAACGGTATTGCCAAGTGCTAAAGGAGTTTCCTCTGGCTATGCGGCAACGAGTGTTACAAAAGAACCTCGAGGACTTGCGATTTCCTCACAATCGCCAAATAAAAATATCGCCTTCGAAATTTTAGATTTCTTGGCTAGTCCTGAAGGAATGAAGCTTGACCTAATAGGCTATGAAGGGGAGCAATACAATGTCGAAAATGGTGAGATCGTGCTAACAGATAAGTTTTACGCGGAATGGTTCTCTCGCTTCTGGGAGCCTCAAGCTGTCAAACTGGATACACCATTGAGTTCGAAGACGCCATTATTAAGCCCTCCAGGTCAAGCGTCTACAGATGCGGTAGTTGACACTTATGTGGCAGATAATGATTTCACAATTCCGGAAGAATATATAAGCCAATGGGATGCAATGGAAAATTTATATAAAGAATATGCTGCCGACATTATTACTGGAAAAATTTCGATTGATGAATTTGATACGTTTGTCAAAGAGTGGTATGCAGCCGGTGGAGAAGACATTACGAAACTAGCGAACGAAACGGTAAAATAAAGGAATGTTGTAAATGATACCATTTGAAGATCGTGTGAAAGGCGTTTTAATTTCAACAGCACTGGGCGATGCGCTCGGTGCTCCTGTTGAAAAATTGTCTCGGGAAGAAATAGAAAACAAGTATGGCTATGTCACGACTTTAAAGACTCGTTGGTATAAGGAAGCGTTAGGAGAAGAGGCAACACTTGGGAAACGGCGCGGCAATGGAATCATTACGGATGACACCTTAATGACCCTTGCCCTTTGTCGTGTATATAAAACAGAAAAACGGCATTTAGATGCCTATGATTTAGCCAATGAATTTACAAAGGAGATCGCTTTTCGTAAAACCTTTGTACCGGAATTTGGTCGGGAAGCCCTGATATTAGACCGATTATTTTACCCGGAGAAGCATATTTTCCTTCGTCATGTACTCGCTAATTGTGAGCCCCGTGAAGGTGGAATGGGAAATATGGTGAATTGTGGAGCAGCGATGTATATAGCCCCCATTGGAATAGTAAACGCAGGAAATCCACTTGCTGCATATAATGAAGCAATAGCTTTTGCTTCGGGGCATCAAGTAAGCTACGGTCTTGAAGCAGCTGGAGTTTTAGCAGCATGTGTAGCATGTGCGTTTACTCCAAATATTACAGTCGCTGATGTTGTTGAAACGGCTATTGCTGTAGCCAAAGATGGTACAAAGCAAGCAATAATAGCGCTTACAAGTGCAGCGAAGGAATTAAAAAATCGGAAAAGCTCCTACCATGAATCTGTGAAGATTTTACATGGCAGCATAGCATCTTTTTCGCCAATGGGTGATGATGTACATCGGAAATTAGAGAAGGTCGGAATTCCTTCAAATCATTATACACCTAGCCGACTGTTCTCTATAGAAGAATTGCCGCTTGCTTTAGCCTTTATCGTATATAACGATGGCGCATATTATAAAACAATTTTAGATGGCATCAATTCTGGAAGAGATACAGATTCGATTGGAGTAATGGCGGGAGTGATTTTGGGGGCGATGTATGGAACGAAATTTATTCATGAGGAAGACATAGACTTACTTTCTAAGACAAATAAAATTAATTTTGATGAAGAGGCTGCTTCCTTTGCGGAAGTCGCAAAAAGCATGATCGAAAAGGATTTACAAATCATTCGAAAACAGGAAGGAATTATTGGGCATTAATGGGGGGGCCATATGATGATCCCAAACAATTATTTAGAAAAAGTATATGCGAGCATTTTAGCCATGAACGCTGGTATTCGATTAGGGGCACCAGTTGAACCGCCTGAATGGACAGCTGAAATGATTCAGGATGTTTTTGGAGAAATTAAAGATTATGTGAAAGACTACCATGTTTTTTCGGCAGATGATGATGCAAACGGGCCCATTTTTTTTATAAGGGCATTATTGGACCATGAAAAGAACAGAAAATTAGAGCCGGAGGACATCGGAAAAACCTGGCTGGATTATATGCGTGAAGGAATCGGCATGATTTGGTGGGGGGGCGACCAAGTCAGCACGGAGCATACGGCTTATTTGAACTTGAAAAAAGGCATCCAAGCACCGCGTTCTGGATCGATTGAACAAAATGGGGAAATCATTGCCGAACAAATTGGCGGGCAAATTTTTATCGACTCCTTTGGTTTAATCTTTCCAAACAATCCTGAAAGGGCTGCGGAATATGCTGAAATTGCCGCAAGTGTATCCCATGATCGAAACGGAATATACGGCGCCCGTTTTATAGCAGCCTGCATTGCATTGGCATTTTCGAAAAGCGATGTAAAGGAAATTATCCAGGAAGCCTTAAAACAAATTCCGGCTGAAAGTACGTATGCACAGGTAGTTCATGCAGTTATTGATTTTCATAAGAAGAACCCGGATGACTTCAGGGCCTGTCGTCAGTTTCTGGAAGACGATTGGGGATACGATAAATACGGTGGAATCTGCCATATCATCCCCAATGCAGGTATTTGTATTCTAGCCCTTCTATACGGAGATGGGAATGTGAGCCGCACAATTGAAATTGCGACAATGTGTGGCTGGGATACAGATTGTAATGCAGGTTCTGTAGGCTCTATAGTAGGAGCATTAAATGGGATAGATGGAATTGCTCCTAATTATCGCAAGCCAATTAATGATTCCATCGTTGCATCGAGTGTTTCGGGATATCTTAATATCGTAGATCTGCCTACCTTTGCCAAACAGATTGCCCTATTAGGGTATCGTGAAGCAAATGAAGAACCTCCTGCTGAATTAGTGAACAGCTATAAGGAAAAAGAAATATATTTTGATTTTAATCTGCCGGGGTCTACTCATGGATTCCGTACCAGTTATCCTTTTAAAACGTTTCTGCGTAATTCGGATTACAAAGGATATACGACTAGCGGATCGTTGGAAGTCATTGTTTTCCGGATGTATGAGGGAGACTTGTCGACAGTTTTTTATAGAACCTTTTACAGGCGGGATATGTTCATGGATGAAAAATATTCGCCAACCTTTGCACCGACAGCTTATAGTGGGCAAAAGGTTTCCATGAAAGTAAGGGTAGAACGTCTTCATGGGAAAGCAATTGTTCTAACGCCATACGTGAGAACAACTTTTGATCGGAAAATTATTAAAACGAAGGACCCGATACCTGCAGGCAGTCTTTGGCAAACGATTGAATTTACGATTCCTGATACAAAAGGTGATATAATTGAAGAAGTGGGCCTGATGATTCATTCGGACTCTTCTCGAACAAAACGTGCATTTGGCAAAATCTTTTTAGATGAATTTCGAATTTCTGGCAAGCCATCCTATGAAATTGACTTTAAAAAACAAGCAGTTGAATTTAATTGTGTAACACCATTTGCTCATCACCGCGGGAAATGGACGCTGCAAGAAGATAAAATGCAGATGGATAGTGAAGAGGACTGTGCAAGCTTCACTGGGCATTACTATATGGAAGATGCAGAAATTCAAGCCCGAATTTGTCCTGAAAAAGGAAACGCCCATGGAATACTCTTTCGATCACAAGGTACGCAAAGATACTATTATGCAGGTTTTACCGGTGAAGGGAAGGTATCTATTGGGGTAAAGAATTTTGATGCAACGGAATTAGCAACAACAGCGTACAATTGGCAGCCAGGGAAGTTGTATCACTTAAAGGTGAAAGCAATGGATAATAATTTATCTTTATATATAAATGACGAGCTTTTAATAACTGTCGAGGATGATACTTTTGAGCACGGTATGTGGGGATTCTATGCCTTTGAGGGCGGAAAATGCTTATATAGCAATATCAAAATAAATTAGGTGGTTTATTATTTTATTCATGATAGGTATAGCCTGAATTTTTTGGCTATACCTTTTTTGTTTGATTCAAAAATAGTTTAAAAGATACATAATTTGCTACTATCTATTAATATAAAACCTGTTGTACTATATAAGAAGATTATTAAGCGAAAAGAGGAATGGATGTTGCAAAAGGTAAACAAACTAGTTCAGAATATTCTTCTGTCATTCATCATGTCTTGTTCTATTACTTCCATATTTAAAGCAACACCTTATACATGGTTAAAGTTTGAGCTGCTTCACGTACCAGTACTATTTATCGTAATGCTTGGTCTTTCACTTCTAGTTGTGGAAGATGTTCGAAATAGCTTTAAAAAAGTGCTGAAATTTGAAGAAAGAAAAGATAAACGACCAATCTGGCAAGTTGGAGTCGGGATGATTTTTTACTTCGCACAAGTTGGGTCAGTAGAGGTATTTGCAAGAGGGTTAATGGTACATGATCTTGGTGGAATGCCACTTTATTTAGTAATTTCCTTTATGAATGCATTTTTGCTGACGGTTATCTATGAAGAAATCTTTTACCCAAAATTATCAAACAATCAAACTCCTAAAATTCAAAATTAAAGTTCATCCAGCACGTATTGGTCGGAATTTCGACGGATACGTGTTTTATAATGGAAAAAAGGCGGTTGAAAGGATAAAGTAAAATAGAGACTATTTAATTTCTATTTAAATAAAGACTAGTTGCGATTATGAAGGAGAGCGTTTAATGGGTAAAGAAAAATTATTATTACTAGATGGAAATAGTTTGGCCTATCGAGCATTTTTTGCATTGCCGCTGCTTGCAAACGACAGTGGAATTCATACAAATGCTGTATACGGCTTTACAACAATGCTGCAAAAAATAGTAGAAGAAGAGAAGCCGACGAAAATGCTTGTTGCCTTTGATGCCGGAAAAACAACTTTCCGACATGAATCTTACGGGGATTATAAAGGCGGGCGCCAGAAAACGCCGCCTGAGCTTTCGGAGCAATTTCCGTATTTGCGCAAGTTGATAGATGCCTATCAAATTAAGCGCTATGAAAAGGAACTTTACGAAGCCGATGATATTATCGGTACCCTTGCTAAGCAAGCGGAAAATGAAGAGATGGATGTCATCATCGTTTCCGGGGATAAAGACTTAACACAGCTAGCTACTGATCAGGTGACAGTATATATCACTCGTAAGGGGATGACAGATATTGAAAAGTACACTCCTGCTCATATTGAAGAAAAGTACGGACTCTCTCCACTTCAAATTATTGATATGAAGGGTCTTATGGGCGATGCTTCCGATAATATTCCAGGAGTTCCGGGCGTAGGCGAGAAAACAGCCATCAAACTGCTGAAGGAATACGGGTCTGTCGAAGCTTTATATGAACAAATTGAAGCGATGAAAAAGTCGAAAATGAAAGAAAAACTTGTGGAAAATGAGGAAAGTGCAAAGCTTTCAAAAAAATTGGCAACCATTTTCACTGAAGCGCCAATCGATATTACCCTTGAGGATTTAAATTATCCTGGCCCAAATGAAGAAGAGCTTTTGAATGTATGGCAGGAGCTTTCGTTCAAATCTTTAATAGAAAAAAGTGAATTCCAAGTTGAAGAAAAAGAAACAGCTGAATTAGACTTTGAAATTGTGCAAGAAGTCACTGAGGATATGCTAAAGGAAACGATGGCAGTTCATGTTGAAATTGAAAATGAACATTACCATTCCTGCCGAGTATTGGGTTTTGGCTTTACGGATGGCGAGAAAACCTTCTATCTTTCCTTTGATGCCATGCAAGAAAATGAAACAATTAAAAACTGGCTGGAAGATGAAACGAAGAAAAAATACATGTCCGATAGCAAAGCGGCTCAAGCGATTTTAAATCGTGTTGGTGTTGAATTGCGCGGTGTTGAATTTGACATGCTGCTGGCTGCTTACATCGTGAATCCTGCCATTTCAGGTGATGATATTGCAACACTTTCAAAAGAGTTTGGCTATACAGATGTCCAAGCAAATGAAACGATTTATGGAAAAGGCGCAAAATGGACTGTTCCTGAAGAAAAGCTTTTAGCGGAGCATGTGTGCCGTAAATCTTTTGCCATCTGGTCGTTACAGCCGGTTGTAGAGGAGAAATTGAAGGAAAACGAGCAATTCGAGCTTTATTATGAACTAGAGCTTCCGCTTGCATCAATCCTGGGCTCTATGGAAAGCAAAGGAATCAAAGTGGATATTCCAACGCTTAAAAAAATGGGTGAGGATCTGGAACGGAAAATTGCAGCTCTTGAAATAGAGATTTATGAGCTGGCAGGGGAGAAATTTAATATTAACTCTCCAAAGCAATTAGGGGTTATTCTATTTGAGAAGCTTGGCCTGCCGGTAGTGAAGAAAACAAAAACCGGTTATTCCACTGCTGCAGATGTGTTGGAGAAGCTGCAAACTGAGCATAAAGTCGTTCAATATATTTTGGATTACCGCCAGTTAGCTAAATTACAATCAACCTATATTGAAGGGCTGATGAAAGAGGTTCATTGTGAAGATAGTAAGGTTCATACTCGATTCCAGCAAGCGTTAACTTCAACTGGCCGACTAAGCTCAACAGATCCGAACCTTCAAAATATCCCGATTCGCTTGGAGGAAGGGCGAAAAATTCGCCAGGCCTTTGTGCCATCGGAAGAAGGATGGGTATTGTTTGCGGCGGATTATTCGCAAATCGAATTGCGTGTGTTGGCTCATATGTCTAATGATGCCAATTTAGTGGATGCGTTCAATCAAGGAATGGATATTCATACCCGTACGGCAATGGACGTATTCCATGTAGCAGAAGATGAGGTTACTTCAAATATGCGCCGTGCAGCAAAAGCGGTAAACTTTGGTATTGTTTATGGCATCAGTGATTACGGTTTATCACAAAGCTTGAATATTACCCGCAAAGAAGCGGCTGAATTTATCGATAAATATTTACAGAGCTTCCCTGGGGTAAAGGAATATATGGATACAATCGTGCAGGAAGCAAAGTTAAGAGGCTATGTCACAACGATTTTAAATCGCCGTCGCTATTTGCCTGATATTACGAGCAGAAACTTTAACCTGCGAAGCTTTGCCGAGCGTACTGCGATGAACACTCCGATTCAAGGCAGTGCGGCAGATATTATTAAAAAAGCAATGATCGATATGGATGCCCGTTTAAAAGAAGAGGGCTTAAAATCGAAATTATTGCTGCAAGTACACGATGAATTGATTTTTGAGGCACCTAAAGAAGAAATTGAAATTTTAGAGCGAATTGTACCGGAAGTAATGGAGCATGCCATTGAACTGGCTGTACCGTTAAAAGTTGATTTTAATTATGGTCAAACTTGGTATGATGCGAAATAAGGAAGTGGAATTATGCCTGAATTACCAGAGGTAGAAGGTGTTGTACGGGCACTGGTGCCTGCAGTTGAAGGGAAGACATTTGCGAAAGTGGAGCTTTCCGAAACAATATACACCTCTTGGGGACTGGGCAAGCAATGCATTGTCAAAAATATCGAACCGAATCTTTTTGAAGAAGTTATGCAGGGGATGCATATTCGAAAAATTGTGCGCAGATCCAAATATATATATTTTCATTTAGAAAAAAATCAAGAGAGCTTTCTTTTTGTGAATCATTTGGGAATGTCTGGGGCGTGGTTTGTTGTTCAAGCTTTAAGTGAAATTACAGAAGAGAAGTTTCGAAAGCATGTCCATGCGATTTTTACTTTGGAATCTGGCGAGTTGCTGGTGTATTCCGATATCCGCCGATTTGGCGAGCTGCGTTTTCTTAAAAAATTGGAGGAGCATCCGCCGCTTCTCCTTATGGCGCCAGAGCCTTTTGAAGAAAGTGCCTGTGAATACTTTTTAGATAAGTGCCAGTTGCCGAAATATCAAAATAAGCCGATTAAAGAAGTGATTATGGACGGACAAGTCATTTCAGGCTGCGGCAATATTTACGCAACAGAGGCGCTTTTTAAAATGGGGATACATCCTGCGCGGAAAACAAACCGCATTAGCAAAACGAGAAAAATTGAATTGTTTGAGGCGGTTCGAACAATTTTGCGTGAGAGTATTGAAATGGGCGGGTCTACCATCTCCGACTACCGTAATATTAACGGTGAAGCTGGCGGGATGCAAAACCGTTTGAAAATGTATGGCAAGAAAGTTTGCCCTCATTGCAATACTGCAACAAAATCATTGATTATAGGCGGGCGTACGTCGGTGTATTGTCCGAAATGTCAGCGTTAAAGGGGGCTAGGGGAATGATTATTGGTCTAACAGGCAGTATCGCTAGCGGGAAGAGTACTGTTGCCAAAATGTTAAAGGAATATGGACTTCCAATCGTTGATGCAGATGTCGTGGCGCGACTTGTTGTGGAGCCGGGAACACCAACTTTACAAAAAATTGTTGAAGCTTTTGGTGAGGAAGCCTTAACTGATGACGGGGCCATGAATCGTCAACAGATTGGTGCCATAATTTTTCATGACGAAGAAAAAAGAACACTGTTAAACAGCATTATCCATCCAGCCATACGTCAAGAAATGCTTCGCCAGCGTGATGAGCATCTTGAAAATGGGGCGAAAACAGTCATCATGGATATTCCACTATTATTTGAAAGTCAATTGCAGCATTTTGTCGAGAAGATATTAGTTGTTTCTGTATCAGAGGTCACCCAACTGAACCGTTTAATGGAACGCAATCAATTGACAGAAGAAGAGGCATCAGCTCGAATTGCCTCTCAGTTGCCGCTTTCCGTGAAAGAACTTGGAGCAGATGCTGTTATTAATAACAATGGCACGATTGAAGAAACGGCTGAACAACTAGAAGATATACTTCGAAATTGGAATGTTATATAGCGATTAGGACGTTTTCTTGTTCTTTAGGCGGATTATTTAACCAAATGTGCTATACAATTGGTCGGCTTATTATAAGTCGGCCTTTTTGTTATTTCGGAATAATTGCACCTGGTAAGGAAAAACTTCTACTATACGACAAATAAAGCATTACAGTAAGTATGCCTTATAGGTTCGGAAGTATCCGAGATAATTTTTCTGAAAATAGAAACTTTTTTAATTTGAATAAAATGTGTTCACCTTATAGATAAATGTGTTATACTAATTATAAGAGATTGAATAAAATAATATTAACAGCTTATACAGGAGGATTTATAAATAATGACAGTTTCTATTGCTATTAATGGGTTTGGCCGTATCGGACGCATGGTTTTCCGCCAAGCAATTGTTCAAGAGGAATTAAATATTGTTGCAATCAACGCAAGCTATCCATCAGAAACGTTAGCACATTTAATTAAGTATGACACAAATCATGGCCGTTTTGAAGGAACAGTTGAAGCAGAAGAGAATGCTTTAATTGTAAATGGGAAACGAGTTCAATTAATTAGCGAACGTGATCCATTACAATTGCCATGGACACAATTAGGTGTGGATGTGGTAATTGAAGCAACAGGTAAATTTAATGATCGTGAAAAAGCAGCAATGCATTTAGAAGCTGGCGCGAAAAAAGTTATTTTAACTGCTCCAGGACAAAATGAAGATATTACAGTTGTTATGGGTGTAAATGATGAGTTGTTGGATATTGATCAGCACGATGTGATTTCAAATGCATCTTGTACAACAAACTGCTTAGCACCCGTAGCAAAAGTGTTAAATGATACATTTGGCATTGAAAATGGATTAATGACAACAGTTCATGCTTATACAAATGACCAAAAGAACTTAGACAATCCACATAAAGATTTACGCCGTGCTCGTGCCTGCGCAGAAAGCATCATCCCAACATCAACTGGTGCTGCAAAAGCATTATCACTAGTTTTACCAGAATTGAAAGGTAAATTACACGGAATGGCTTTACGTGTGCCAACTTCGAATGTATCACTAGTTGATCTTGTAGTAGATCTGCAAAAAGATGTAACAGTGGAAGAAGTAAACGCTGCATTCAAAGCAGCTAGTGAAGGGCCTTTAAAAGGAATTTTAAACTTCACAATGGAACCATTAGTTTCAACTGACTATAATACAACAACGTATTCTTCAACAGTTGACGGTCAGCTAACGATGGTAATGGGTAACCGCAAAGTGAAAGTACTTGCTTGGTACGACAATGAGTGGGGCTACTCTGCGCGCGTAGTAGACTTAACAAAGAAAATAGTAAAAGCTTTAGAGGCAGTTACTGCATAATTGATTGTGAAATAATACACGAAAAAGGTAGGAGATCATGCTCCTATCTTTTTTGTTTTTTAAATTTATTTAGCTCTTTTTAAAATGAGAATAGATTCCTATTGAAATGTTATATTCTTAGTTTGAAACGCTAAAAATGAGAAGGTAGGGTGATTTTCAATTTTTAAGTAAATTAAGATAATTGATGATATGAAAGAAGAATTTTGAGGCAATTAGAGCTATTTTAGTCATTGCTATGAGAAAAAATTAATGCCATTAAACTTGCTATAGATTTAATAAGGGAGTTTTAAAATTGATCTTTAAAAGAGATGAAGGATTTCGTTATACATTTAGTCAGCCAATACCGGCTATATTTACCTTCCACCAAATCAATGATCGAGAAGTGAAATCTTCTCCTGGTATGGCTGATATTATAGATATTAGTCCAGAAGGGATGCGGATTAGTTCTAAATTGCTAATTCCTGATATAGGAGCCGATGTGGTCCTTACTTTAAAATTCAAGTTAAACGGAGAAGAATTAACCTTTGACGGAAAGATTGTATGGTATAAGGAAATGGGAAAATTAACGGAGTATGGTATTAATTTAATCGTAGATGATTCTGAAAAGGATATAATTATCAAGGAACTAAAAGTTTTCTCAAAGAATAATTCCTGAGATTCTTTTTGGGCGGATAAAGCGGATAAATAAGTTGATGATCAACTATTTCCAAAAAAGAAAATATTAGTAAAGGAAAAGATTATGATGGACAATATTATGAAAATGTCTTTCGATAAAGTCGTAATCGATGGGATTAGCGACATGGTTTTTGTAATGAGAGTGGAGAATGGTACAGAATTTGTTTATGATTTTTTGAATCGTTCCGCTATGGAAAAAACCGGTTTAACCAATGTGATTGGCTCTAAGATTCGAGATATTTATCCGCCGGAAAGAGCAGATTTTCTATGTAATCAATATATGGAAGTAGTCATTAAACGAGAAAAGACGATATTTGAAGATGCTTATATTAGTGAGGCTGGCGAAAGATTCTTCTCAGAGATTACTCTAAACCCTATTTTAAATGCAGAAGGTGTATGTCATTCCATTATTGCAATAGTGAAGGATAGTACTCTTGAGAAACGTGCATTAATGGAAGTTCAAGAAACTTTAGACAAGCTGTCCGAGAGCAATGAGTACTATCAGTCTTTATTTTTACATAATACAGATGGTATTTTACTGTTTAATTTAAATGGGATTATTATCAAAAGCAATAAAGCTATAGAGGAGATTTTAGGTTATTCTACTTTGGAGCTGATTGGAAAATCCTTCGAAGAAATTGTAGGAGAAGATGCAGAGACCCTGGATCACTTTGTGCTTCAAGCTGTTTCTGGAAATACGAACGCAATTCAAACGGTAATTCAACACAAATCAGGTACAATAGTCGATATTTCCTTTAAAATTGTTCCTTTAATTGTAAAAGAGAAGGTCATTGGGATATACGGTATTTTGAGAGATATAACAGAGCTTATTAAAGCTGCCGAGAAATTGGAAAAAAGTGAAAAACGTTTTCGTATTATGGCTGAAAATGCCCATGATTTAATAACGCTTATTAACCATGAAGGAAATATAACGTACGTTTCTCCATCATATGAAAGAGTATTAGGGTATAGCCAAACTGATTTTATCGGAAAAGATTTATTCCATAATATCCGTTCTGAAGATGTAGAAGCATTAAAAGAGAAAATTGAGAATTCAATACAAACCGGGGAGTCTTTTAATGTGATTTTTAGACAATATACCAATAATGGAGAACTGTTATGGTTTGAATCAAATGGTCGACCTGTTTTTGATCATAATGGTCAATTTGAATATTTAGTTGTACAAACAAGAGATATTAATTTAAGAAAAGAATATGAATCTAAACTTAAATACTTTGCTTATCACGATTCTTTAACAGGCTTACCTAATCGCATGCTTTTTAATGAAGAGTTCATGGTTGCCAAAGAAAATTTCCAGAAATCTAAAGATGGACTGGCTTTAATCATGTTAGATATCGATTGTTTTAAACTAATCAATGATACCTTTGGACATGATGTTGGGGATTTGGTTATTAAAGAATTTAGCCAAAGAATACGCAAAACGATAAGAGATGTTGATATTGTGGCTCGCTTAGGTGGAGATGAGTTTGTAATCTTATTAACTGGATTTCAATCAAATAACGAAGTTGCACAAATTGCCGAGAATATTTTAGATGCTATGCAAGACACTTGGGAAATTGATAATGAAAGTCTAACGGTTACGACAAGTATGGGCATTGCTATTGTTCAAGCAGAGGAATTTTCAAGGCATTCTTTGATGAAGTGTGCAGATCTTGCACTGTACGAAGCAAAAGAAAGTGGCAGAAATTCATACAGATTTTATGTGGAATCATAGCAAGAGATTAAAAGAGGAAAATGTACGAGTCTTAAAAAGTGTGTATAATACTTTTTAAGGCTATTTTTATAGGGAAAAGTTATGTACTTTCTACCTTTGAAATGATAGAAACTTTATTTAATCTTTAGTAAATGTATGATAAAATAATTATTTCATGTTATTTGAATTTAAGTCAATTATAATCGGTGATTTTTCTATATAAATGAGATTTGTTATAATAAGATTATTAGATATATTGGTTTATCGTAAATGAACGATAGGCCCTATTGCACTTAAAGGGTAAGATCGTTTGTCGCTTTCTTATCTGTCTAAAAAGAGTGAGACGGGAGAAAAACTATGAGATGTCCAGCTTGTCAATTTAATGGAACACGTGTTGTGGATTCTAGACCTGTTGATGATAATAAGGAAATACGCCGCCGCCGGGAATGTGAGTCCTGCGGTGTTCGTTTTACTACGTTTGAAAAAATTGAAGAAACACCTTTGATTGTTGTTAAAAAAGATGGTTCGAGGGAAGAATTTAGTCGAGAAAAGGTATTGCGAGGACTGATTCGTGCTTGTGAAAAACGCCCGGTATCCTTGGACACTTTGGAAGGAATTGCTATGTCTGTCGAAAAGGATTTAAGAAGAATCGGCAATTCTGAAGTACGCTCGGATGATGTTGGTGAAAAGGTTATGAACTTGCTTGCAAAAGAAGATGAAGTCGCCTATGTTCGTTTCGCCTCGGTTTATCGTCAATTTAAAGATATTAATGTGTTTATCGCAGAAATGAAAGAATTGCTTCAGCGTCAATCTGATTTGAAAAAATAGAGTTTTGGAGGGAATTAAATGGTTCATTTGTATAAGGAAGTACAGCCAACGGATCATTTTGAGATAAGTCTCCCTCATTTTCTTTCGACCAACGAACGCCAATTGCTAACGTTGTTTTATCAACCCTTGACTGGCCCTGAACCAATTAGTCTGTATTTAACATTGTGGGCAGAAGGGGAAGACCTACATACTAATCCGATGACCCATTATTATTTGATGAATGTGTTAAATATGCCAATCGGGAAAATATTCGAAGCACGAATTGCTTTGGAGGCGATTGGGTTACTGCGAACTTGGCGGAAAGATGAAGAAGATAATCGCCAGTTTATTTATGAATTAGCCCGACCTCTTGATGCGCAGGAATTTTTCCAAGATCCATTACTTTCGATGTTCTTATTCTCGAAAATTGGGGAACAAGCATATCGAAAGCTGCGTAGACGCTTCACAAGAGCCGTCAATAAGGATTCCTTTAAAGAGGTTTCCCGTTCCTTCGTGGATGTGTACAAGCCTGTGCATATGAATGTGCCAAAGGATTTTGCTGAGTTGGTTGATTCTAAGAAACAGGACTATCCGTTTTACTTTGACCAGTTTGATTTTAATTTACTGATGTCTGGATTATCGGAAAACCTGATTCCATCCAGCAGCATCACCACTGCTGTGAAGGAAATAATCGCAAAGCTTGCATTTCTTTACCATCTATCACCTTTGGATATGCAAAAGGTGGTTATTTTAGCTTTAGATGATAATATGCAAATTTCGAATGACCGCTTAAAGAAGGCTGCTGCGGATTATTATAAGCTGACGGTTTCGAAGGATGCTCCAAAATTGGAAAAAAGCTTTGTTCAAAGTGTTCAACCTCAAGGCTCGCCAAAAGCATCGAAGGAACAGGAGCTGCAAATTTACCTTGAAACTACGCCTCCGCTGCAGGTGTTAAGAGATATCAATAACGGAAAAGAACCATTGCCATCCTCCTTAGAACTTGCAGAGGATTTAATCGTAAAACACGGAATGCCTGTCGGTGTTGTAAATGTTCTATTGGAATATGTCATGCTGACGACGGATATGAAGCTACCGCGAAAATATGTGGAAAGAATTGCGGACCACTGGATGAGAAAAAATCTAAAAACTGCAAAAGAGGCAATGGATTTAGCCCGTACGGAACGAGATCAATATACAAAGTGGAAAAACGAAAATGACAATAAACCGCAGAACACAAAAACCTATAACAATGGCTATAAAAATCAAAATAGACAAAGTAAAGAAATAATCCCGGAATGGTTTTATAAACGAAATAAACAGGAAGAAGCAAAGAAACCTGATACTGAAAAGCAAATATCGACTGAGGAACGACGCAAGAAGATTTTGGAAGCGTTGGGACAGACCGATGGAGAGGTGAATTAAAATCGAACCAATTAATAAAGCTCTAGATAGAGTGATAAAAATGCCGTCTTTTCAAGAACGCTATGAAAAAATGAGACGTGAAATTTTGGAACATGAAAAAGTTCAGAAGTTCCTTGAGGAGAATGACCACATTGTAAACAAGGATATGGTTGAGCGCGGTTTGACTACTTTATCTGAATTTATTAGTCAAAATTCTAGTTGCTGCGGCTGCGACAATACCGACAATTGCACTAATTACTTAAATGGCTTTGTTCCTAGGTTATCAATCATTCGGAATTCCATTGAAATTGAATATTATAAATGTGAACAAAAGCTTATCGAAGAGGAACGCCGCGAATCGGCGAAAATGATCTCTAGTATGTACATGCCAAAAGATGTCCTAAGGGCTAGAGTGAAAGATTTATTAACCAACGATTCACAAATGGATGTTGCAGAATTAGCAACAAAATTCATAGCAAGGGTGAGAGAGACCGGGAAATTGCCCGCAAAAGGTCTTTATATTTACGGTCCATTCGGCGTAGGGAAATCCTTTGTGCTTGGTGCGATTGCAAATGAGCTTGCCAGTTTGAAAATTCGTTCAGTTGTTGTTTTTGTTCCCGAATTTCTAAGTGAAATGAAACAAGCAATCTCAGATAATACGCTTCAAGAAAAAGTGGACTTTGTGAAAAAAGCGCCGGTTTTAATGCTCGATGATTTAGGTGCTGAAACCTTAACGGCATGGACGCGCGATGAAATTTTGGGAACGATTCTGCATTACCGAATGGCTGAAGAACTGCCGACATTTATCACTTCTAATTTTGATTATGATGGGTTGGAAAATCATTTGGCCAATTCTCAAAAAGGTGGAATTGAAGTTGTAAAGGCTGCCAGAATTATGGAGCGGATTAAGGCAACAACTACACCAATTCAAATGGCAGGTACAAATCGAAGAATCTAAAAGGCAAAAAAATTATAGTTGAATATTGCAATTTTGAAACTTCGAGCGTATACTACATTGTAATTAATCAATATACAAATGCTTTGAAAAGGACAACAAGTTTGTGTTACGACTTTAAGAGAGGGAAGCCTTGGCTGTAAGTTTCCCAGTACGAATACATCCTTTACTACCTTGGAGCATTAGCGGGGATAATCCGCTAACGTTAATCGGTACGTTAACCGACCTGGAGCTTCGTCTGATACACCAAGTATCGGAAGGAAGAAGGGTGGAACCACGAGCATACGCGTCGTCCCTTTGGTTAGGGACGGCGCTTTTTATATTGAAAAGCAGAAACGGTTCGTTTAGACTCGACACGCACTGGAGATTCTCCTGTAGAAGGCGACTTTGATTTCGGCAGGAGAAGCGAAGGGACGCGAGAGTCTGACCGGTGCAGCTAGACAAGTAAAGCAAAGTGGCTCGCTCAGGACTCTATTTATTCATATTCAAAAAGGAGAAATCGACATGTCAGAATTAATTAAATTAACTTTCCCGGATGGCGCTGTAAAGGAATTTGAGCGCGGCACGTCTACAGCTGATGTTGCGGGATCGATCAGCCCCGGACTTAAAAAACAAGCGCTAGCAGGTAAATTAAACGGTGAGCTAATCGATTTAAAAACACCGATTGAAGAAGATGGTGCGATTGAAATCATTACACCAAAATCTGAAGAAGCATTAGAAATTTTACGCCACTCAACAGCACATTTAACAGCACAAGCACTAAAACGTTTATACCCAGGCATTAAATTAGGGATTGGTCCGGTAATCGAAGGCGGTTTCTACTATGACGTGGATGCTCCGGAACCAATTTCTGCTGACGATTTCCCGAAAATCGAAAAAGAAATGAAAAAAATCATTTCAGAAAACATTGAAATCGAACGTAAAAACGTTTCTCGCGATGATGCCCAAAAAATTTATGACGAAGTCGGTGACGAATATAAATTAGAGCTTTTAGAAGCAATCCCGGCTGAGGAGCAAGTTTCGATTTATTACCAAGGTGACTTTTTCGATCTTTGCCGCGGGATTCACGTACCATCAACAGGAAAACTAAAAGAATTTAAATTACTTTCTTTAGCAGGAGCTTATTGGAGAGGGAACTCCGATAACAAAATGCTACAGCGTATTTACGGTACTGCCTTCTTCAACAAAGAAGATTTAAAGCATCACCTTCAAATTCTGGAAGAAGCAAAAGAACGTGATCACCGTAAAATCGGAAAAGAATTAGAATTATTCACAACTTCCCAAACTGTAGGTCAAGGGCTGCCGCTTTGGCTGCCAAATGGTGCAACAATCCGTCGTACAGTCGAGCGCTACATTGTAGATAAAGAATTGCGTCTTGGCTACAAACACGTATACACGCCAGTGCTTGGTTCAAAACGTTTATACGAAACTTCAGGTCACTGGGATCACTATCAAGAGGATATGTTCCCGCCAATGGAAATGGATAACGAAACATTAGTGCTTCGCCCGATGAACTGTCCTCACCATATGATGGTTTACGCAAGCAGCAAGCACTCTTACCGCGAACTACCGATTCGTATCGCAGAGCTGGGAACAATGCACCGTTATGAATCTTCAGGTGGTTTATCCGGCCTGCAGCGTGTTCGCGGGATGACTTTAAACGATGCGCATATTTTCGTTCGTCCTGACCAAATCAAAGAAGAATTCAAACGTACAGTTGAATTAGTATTGGATGTATATAAAGATTTTGATTTGACAGACTATAAATTCCGTCTTTCTTACCGTGATCCTCAAGATACAGAGAAATACTTCGATGATGATGCAATGTGGGAAAAAGCACAAAGCATGCTAAAAGAAGCGATGGATGAGCTGGGGTTAGATTATTTTGAAGCAGAAGGTGAAGCTGCCTTCTACGGTCCAAAATTAGACGTTCAAGTAAAAACTGCGATCGGTAAAGAGGAAACTTTATCAACTGTTCAACTTGACTTCTTATTGCCGGAACGCTTCGATTTATCGTATGTAGGTGAAGATGGTAAACCGCATCGTCCGGTCGTAATTCACCGAGGGGTTGTTTCTACTATGGAACGTTTTGTTGCCTTCTTAATTGAAGAATACAAAGGGGCATTCCCAACTTGGTTGGCACCGGTTCAAGTTGAAATCATTCCTGTATCAAACGAAGTTCACTTCGACTATGCAAAACAAGTGGAAGAAAAACTATTGGCAGCAGGAATTCGTGTTGAAATGGATTCTCGCGAAGAAAAACTTGGGTACAAAATTCGTGAAGCACAAATGAAGAAAATCCCTTATATGCTCGTTTTAGGGGACAAAGAAGTGGAAGCTTGCGAAGTAAACATTCGCCGCTACGGCTCAAAAGATTCTGAAACTGTATCATTAGAAAGCTTTGTAGAAATGATTACAGCTGAAGTGAATAAATAAAAATTAAAAAACTTGGATGAAAAAATATTTTTTCATTCAAGTTTTTTTAGTGAATTTAATATGCGGATTGATAGAAATAGTTCCATCCTTCCTGTATGCCGGATGCAAAGGAATCTTTTGCAAAATAAACATTCGGAAGATAGCGATATCGTTTTATTTCGTTTTGGCAGTTGCCTACGATTACAGCTGGAAGCCCTAATCGCAGCATGTCCACATCGTTCCCTGAATCTCCTGCAACCAATATGCGGAATTGTTCGGGAGCATATTTTTGAAGAGCGTATTTTAAGGCTTCTCCTTTATTGGTATGGGAGGGCAGGATATCGACGTCTTTGTTTGAGCTATACATTAAA
Organism: Lysinibacillus fusiformis; assembly: GCA_030027265.1. GTDB lineage: Bacteria > Bacillota > Bacilli > Bacillales_A > Planococcaceae > Ureibacillus > Ureibacillus fusiformis_A. The sequence goes on from JASENG010000001.1 coordinate 152,405, forward strand.
TAAAAGGCTAAACAATAGAGTCTTAGCATTTCCTCCACTTCTTTTACATAACCCGGATCGTCTTCAATGGTAAATGAAAGTCGGTAATTATTTGGAAGTTGTTGACGCTTTAGTCCCGAGTATTGCTTAATAACACTTAATATGAGATCGGGATTCCAGTCGGCGGAAGTAATCAAGCGCCACTGATCATCTTCCTCCAAATTTTCGCCTATATAGATAGTTGCCCCCACATCGCAAATTAAAATATTTGGTTTAGGGAGGTTGTGTTCTTCAATCAGCTTCATAGCTGAAGAATAATGCCTGCCGGTTATATAGATTAATGAAATGGGTATCTTCTGTGATTTAAAGTAATACCATAGCTGGTCCAATTTTTCTTTATGGCCAACTAGTGTATTATCAAGATCAGTTGCTAAAATTTCGTTACTTAATAGCTTCATATAAGGTCACCTCATAAAGGTTTTTGATTTTTTTGGCGATATGCTGCCATTTAAATTCACGCTGTGCGAACTTGCGAGCATTCATTTTCAGTTCTTTCACTTTTTGGGGTTTGGATAATAACAAGTACATGGATTCGGCTAATTTCGAAATATTTCCTTTTGTTACATGTATACCCGTTTTTCCCGGGATGACAATATCCTTTAAACCGCCCACTTTTGAGGCGATGACAGGACAACCGCAAGCCTGTGCCTCTGCAGCTACCATTCCAAAAGATTCATAATAAGAAGGGACTACTGTGGCAACAGCATTTTTAAAAAGCACTGCCAGTTCTTTTTCGTTGCGTGGCCCCAAAAATTTGATTCGATCTTCGAGTCCTTTGATTTCTTGTTGCAATTTTGGATCATTTGGATAAAGGGTGTTTACATCCACACTGGATTTATTACCGCCAGCTATTAGTAATTTAATGTCATCAGGAATACGTTTTTTCTCCACCAGCTCGCGGAAGGATTGAATAAGAACGAAAATTCCTTTCGCTTCCACTAGTCGACCAACGAATAGGAAATAGCTTCCGAACTCCAATGGTCTTTCATAAAGACGATGGTAAGTATCTGCAACACCTATTGGCACAACATGAATTGCTGAAGGGGAGTTGACAGTATCAAGAATTAATTTTTTTTCATTAGGGGTTGTGGCAATAATTTGATCGACTTCCGACAAAATTTTATCTTCATAGTAAAGTCGTCTTTTGTCTTCTATTCCAGTACCTAATTGTTTTGCAATTCCCAACGAGTGATTTGTGTGAAACCATGGTAATTGGAAATCTTTTTTTATTTGCAAGCCAAGCACGCCGGATAACCAATAATGGGTATGGAGAAGTTCATATTGAGAAAAATCGATTTTATTTTTCATTTCTTCATAGAAGAGTGGCAGCAGTTTGAATAACTCATTTTTATCTACATATCCTTTTTTTCCTGCTTCTAAACGAATAACGCGACTCGATTTTCCGAATTGTTCAATTTGCGGAGCGTCTTCTAGACACCAATGTGTTACCACATCCACTGAATAGCCTATTTCCTCTAGGGATAATGCAAGTTGTCGCACATAATTATTTTGACCGCCTGCTTGTTTGCTTCCAAGCGGTGCTAATGGATCTCCATGATCTGATATAAAAAGTACTTTTCGTTGAACCATAATTTGTACCTCCGTTTGTTTTATTGAATTTTTGTTTTCAATACATCCTTTGTTTCTGGAGCTTTTTATGTTTCTGATTTTTTCACTCACCTAAAACAAGAGAGGTGATGGTGGTTTTTTACTTCCCTTGATTTTTTTTGTTAAAACATTGAAAAAATAAAAAATTAAAATGTATGCATAAAGTTGAAATTTGCTATAAAAAGTATTGGAATTTTTGTTGCTATTTTCTTTGAATCATGATTTAATTAATTGTTGTTAAATATCGATGAAGTTTCTTAAACGAAAACACTTATTTAAATGTGTTGACTTTAAAGGAAATAGATGTTAACATTGATATGGTTATGAATACATTTATAGTTAAAGTAGAGGCTGCCCGCTTCTCACCTGAATGACGCTATTGCAGTTAACAGGTATTGACACGTTGAATTTTTTGCGCTGACTAATGAGCGTATGAATATATAGCGGGCGGACATCTTCTGAAATGTCCGTCCTTTTTTTATGGACATACTTAGGAAGTGTACCGTTCAACCGGGCATATTTGCTCTTAACTCTTGTATTCCCGACACAAACCTGGAGGTGGATTCGTATTAGCAAAGACATGTATGTAAACGAAGGCATTCGCGCGCGTGAACTTCGTCTAATCGATCATAATGGTGATCAGCTAGGAGTTAAATCTCGCAACGAAGCGTTAGAAATCGCCGCTCGTGTAAACTTGGATCTTGTCCTTGTGGCCCCTCAAGCTAAGCCACCAGTCGCTCGTATTATGGACTATGGTAAGTTTAAGTTTGAACAGCAAAAGAAAGACCGTGAAATTCGTAAAAATCAAAAAGTCATCAACATGAAGGAAGTTCGTTTAAGTCCAACAATTGATGAGCATGATTTCCAAACGAAATTACGTAACGCCATCAAATTCCTGGAGAAGGGCGACAAAGTAAAATGTTCTTTACGTTTTAAAGGTCGTGCCATCACTCATAAGGAAATTGGACAACGCGTTTTAGATCGCTTTGCTGAAGCTTGTGCTGAAGTTGCAACGGTTGAACAAAAACCGAAAATGGAAGGCAGAAGCATGTTCTTAGTTCTTCAACCGAAGAACGAGAAATAGTATACCCTTGAATAGTTTAGGAGGAAATTCGAAATGCCAAAAATGAAAACTCACCGTGGCGCTGCGAAGCGTTTCAAAAAAACGGGCAAAGGAAAATTAAAATTTGACCGTGCTTACGGAAGCCACTTATTCGCTAACAAATCTACAAAAGCAAAACGTCACCTACGTAAAGCAAAAGTTGCTTCATCTGGTGATTTCAAACGTATCAGATCTTTATTAACTTACATGAAATAATTTTTGTGTGAAAATTGAACGTGATTTATATTAAACATTCGGAAGAATTAGCAGGAGGTAATTAGTATGCCACGCGTAAAAGGCGGAACAGTAACGCGCAAGCGTCGTAAAAAAGTTTTAAAATTAGCAAAAGGTTATTATGGTTCAAAACATACATTATACAAAGTTGCTAACCAAGCAGTAATGAAATCAGGTCAATATGCTTACCGTGACCGTCGTCAAAAGAAACGTGATTTCCGTAAATTATGGATCACTCGTATCAATGCGGCTGCACGTTTAAACGGTCTTTCTTACAGCCGTTTAATGCACGGTTTAAAAGTAGCTGGAATCGAAGTTAACCGTAAAATGTTAGCTGACCTAGCTGTAACTGACGCTCAAGCATTTGCTCAATTAGCAGATGCAGCGAAAAAAGCTGTAGCGAAATAATTAAATTCACTTGTGAATTTAATTATTTCTGTGGCGAAAGCTTAAGCGACAACCACAGAAATAACATCATCTTTATACATTCAGGTGTAAGGTGAACATATAAATAAAAAGGCTGGTAGGACATCCTATCAGCCTTTTTATATAAAAAAATTTAGTAGGGAAATATCGATTTTTTGTCGGATACGAAGGCATAAAACTTTTTATGTGCATAAGTGCAACCAAGGCAAATCGCTATCAGGCTCGGCGATTACCGGGTTTTCGAACTAAATCGTGTTTTCTATATAGAAAGAAGGCATTTTCTATGGAATTCGCATTTTTAGCCTATATCATCGTGATGTCTATTATTCTCTGTATTTTTATGTATATTGATAAATCACGAGCCAGAAATCATGAATGGCGCATTTCAGAGAAATCCCTATTTACATTAGCCATTCTAGGAGGAGCGTCTGGTGGTGTGTTGGGAATGTATTTATTCCGGCACAAAACAAAGCACAACTCCTTTGCATTTGGATTTCCAATCATCGCAGCGATACAGATTTTTATTATCGTAAGATTTTTTAATATGTTTTAAATGCATAAAGCGATATACCCCTAAAAATGCCGATCATTCTATAATGATCGGCATTTTTTATTTTGCAGAGAAGTGCATTAAGAGGTGAATGAAGCGCTTTGTGGAAGAGAATCCGTGGCGAGAAGTGCATTAAGAGGCGAATGAAGGCCTTTGTGAAAGGGAATCCGTGGCGAGAAGTACATCATGAGGCGAATGAAGGCCTTTGTGAAAGGGAATCCGTGGCGAGAAGTGCATCATAAGGTTTCATCTACTCTCACTAGAGCATCTCGATAAAATAACGATACGTCATTGAATTATAAATTTCCGAATATTCAACTATTGAAAAATCAGAACTAAAAGCCTATAATTAGTAAATAATTACTAAGGAAAAGCGTTTGAGAAGGAAAAGTAGATAAGAGGTAGTTTTAAAGAGAGCTTCTGATGGTGGAAATGAAGCAAACGTAACTTATTGAAAATGACCCTTCGAGGCTTCGTACCGAAACAATGGAAGTAGGCTACGACGAGAAAGGCACTCGTTACAACAGCGGCAGTATGAACGCGTACTGATAGAGGCAAATAGTGTGAGCTATTTGCGAACTTAGGTGGTAACACGGGAATTCTCGTCCTAATCGTTTTTCGATTAGGGCGTTTTTTTATGGGCATTTTCAAGAGTTGCCAAAGGATTATAGTTTAAAGGAGAGAGGACAAATGACAATTTTAATAGGTGGCGCTTGGCCATATGCAAATGGATCTTTACACTTGGGGCATATTGCTGCATTATTGCCGGGAGATATATTGGCAAGGTATTATCGACAAAAGGGAGAGAAGGTTTTATATGTATCAGGAAGCGATTGCAATGGAACGCCGATTTCTATTCGTGCAAATCAGGAAAAGACAACTATAAAAGCAATCGCTGACAAATATCACAACGAATTTGCTCAAGTTTTTCACCAACTAGGCTTTTCATATGATTTATATACTCGAACAGATGCATCCCATCATCACAAATCTGTACAGAAAATCTTTTTAACATTATTAGAAAATGGTTTCTTATATAAGAAGAAAATCGAGCAAGCCTATTGTGAACAAGACAAACAGTTTCTTCCCGATCGCTTTGTTGAAGGAATCTGTCCAAATTGTGGAGCAAAAGCAAGAGGAGATCAGTGCGATAATTGTTCAAAAATTTTAGATCCCCTCGATTTGCTCGGCAAACAATGTAAAATTTGTGGAGCAGAGCCCGTGATTAAAGAGACAGAGCACTTTTATTTTTCTTTTAGCGCTTTTCAAGAAAAGCTTGAAGCATATACAGCGAAGGCTGAAAATGAAAAGCTTTGGAGAGAAAATGCAATTAGCTTAACAAAAAGGTATTTAGCAGAAGGGCTTCCAGATCGCGCTGTGACACGAGATTTGCCAAATGGCGTGGATGTACCTATCGAAGGATTTGAGGGAAAAAAGATCTACGTTTGGATAGAAGCAGTGGCTGGCTATTTAACGGCGAGTATCGAATGGGCAAAGCATAACAGGCACAACATTGAGGATTGGTGGAATGATAATACAATTTCCTACTACATTCATGGGAAGGATAATATTCCATTCCATACCGTAATTTGGCCAGCGATTTTATTGGGAATTAATAACCCTTCATTACCGACGCATATTATTTCTAATGAATATTTAACGCTGGAAAAGCGAAAATTATCCACTAGTCAAAACTGGGCAGTGTGGATGCCTGATATTTTAGAGAAATATGACCCAGATTCCATTCGGTATTTTTTAACTGTGAATGCTCCAGAAAATCGAGATACAGATTTTTCGTGGCGAGAGTTTATTTATAGTCATAATAGCGAGTTGCTCGGAGCCTTTGGAAATTTCGTCAATCGAACCTTGAAATTTATAGAAAAATCATATGAAGGAGATATTCCTCAAGCAAAAATAGATGAGGGGATTTATCGAAAAACGAAAGGTTTATATAATGAAGCGGGCGCTTTAATACAAGAGGGTCATTTTAAGCAAGCGTTGGAAGCGATTTTTGACTATGTGCGTACTGCCAATCGTTATTTTGATGAACAAAAGCCTTGGATTCAAGTTAGGGAAGCTATCGAAGAATGCAAAGAAACATTGGCAACATGCGTCTTCATAATTCAAAATCTCGCTCAGCTATTACAGCCGTTCCTGCCCTTTGCAGCAGCCAAAATAAAAGCAATGCTAAATATAGAAGAAAATGCATGGAACATTCAAATAGATTTGCCACAAAGAGTATATGACATTCATCCGCTTTATGAACGAATAGATTTAAAGCTGATTGAAGAAGAGCTTGCAAAATTAGTCGAGAAATCCAACATATAAGGAAATAAAAAGGGATTGTCGAACATGCATGTACTAGTCATGTTTGACAATCCTTATTTTCCGCAAAAGAAATCTTGGCATTATTTCATTAACTGCTCAATTGGATTTTTCCAATTAATTTTAGCTTTTGGATAGTTCAGCTGAATTTCTTTCTCCAAATAGTAAAAATCATCCTTTGTTAACCCTTGAAGCTTCATCGTATCATGGACCCAGACGAAGATGGAAACCACTTCAAATGCATTTTCCGTAGTTCCCAGATATTTCTCTCCTTCTAATAGAGCACCTTTATAAGAGATGAAAAAGTTTTTTCGCACATTTTTTACATCGTCATAGAAATAATATTCTCCCTTTTCATGGGCTTCATCCAGCTTTCGCTTAGGATCTGTCAGGTAGCGGACACCTTTATAAAATATGTAAACGACTAGTACGATAATAAGCAAACGGAAAAGTAGAAGAGCCAAGTCAAGTTCCCCCTTGTAAAAACGTTGTAAGTTCCTTTACGATTAAGAAGGACAAATGGTTTCATTTTATTTAGAAATTGAGGGATTTTTTTATGGAATTTAAAGAGTTATTTAAAATGCAAAGTGAGTTAGATAATTTTATCGAAACAACGCAAAATATTAATCGGGATGTCTTCAAAGAAAAAGGACTTGCTTTAATGATCGAGCTTGCCGAGCTTGCAAATGAAACAAGATGCTTTAAATTTTGGAGTACAAAAGGACCTTCCGAACGGGAAGTGATATTGGAGGAGTTCGTGGATTCCATTCATTTTCTTCTTTCTCTAGGAAATGCAAAGGGCTTGTCTCTTGATGCTTGGCCAGAAGTGAAGGCAAAAGAGGATTTAACAAATTGGTTTTTACGCGCTCAAGAAGCAATATTAACATTTCTTCAAAATCCTGCTAAGAATAGTTACGAGGAAGTGTGGCAATATTATGGGGTATTGGCCTATAATTTAGACTTTACCTTAGAGGATATCATTCAAGCTTACTTCGCCAAAAATGAAAAAAATTATGAACGTCAAAGAACTGGATATTAAAAAATGCTTTTGTAATTTTTAGTCAAAAAGTCCAATAATATTGGATAAGGTATTTCAATATCCGAAATAGTAGAGGTATAATAAGGAAGAATTGATTAGGAGGTCGTTAAATGGTGCAATTAGATGATACATTAAAAATGTTAAAAGAATTAACGGATGCAAATGGTATTCCGGGGAATGAAAGAGCGCCTCGTGCGGTGATGCGTAAATATATCGAACCATTTGCTGATGAAATCGAGCAAGATAATTTAGGAAGCTTGATCGCCAAAAAAGTAGGCGATGAAAACGGACCGAAAATCATGATCGCTGGCCACTTAGACGAAATTGGATTTATGGTCACACAAATCGATGACAAAGGGTTCATTAAATTCCAAACAGTGGGTGGTTGGTGGAGCCATGTAATGCTTTCCCAACGCGTAACAATCACAACTCGCTCAGGGGAAGAGCTCATTGGGGTAATCGGTTCGAAACCACCACATATCCTGCCGGCAGATCAACGCAAAAAGGTTGTAGAAATGAAAGAACTGTTTATTGATATTGGGGCTTCTTCTAAAGATGAAGCACAAGGTTGGGGAGTTCGCCCTGGCGATATGATTACACCATATTTCGAATTCAATGTCATGAAAAATGAAAAGCTGCTTTTAGCAAAAGCATGGGATAACCGAATTGGTTGTGCGATTGCCATCGATGTGTTAAAAGCATTAAAAGATACAAAGCATCCGAACATTGTTTATGGAGTCGGGAACGTCCAAGAAGAAGTTGGTCTTCGCGGAGCGAAAACGGCTACATTTAAAATTCAGCCGGATATCGGTTTTGCAGTAGATGTTGGTGTAGCAGGCGATACGCCAGGAATTACACCAAAGGAATCAACTTCAAAAATAGGGGATGGCCCACAAATTATAATTTTTGATGCTTCGATGGTGGGGCATAAAGGGCTTCGTGATTTCGTTGTAGATGTAGCAGAAGCTAATAACATTCCATACCAATTTGATTCAACGCCAGGTGGGGGAACAGATGCAGGATCAATTCACTTAACTGCAAATGGTGTACCGGCAATGGCGATTGGGATTGCAACACGCTACATCCATTCCCATGCGGCGATTTTACATCGTGATGACTATGAAAATACAGTCAAATTAATCGTTGAACTTGTTAAAAAGTTAGACCGTGATACGGTGAATAAAATTATATTTGATTAAGTAATATCTCCTGACGAATTGTGTCAGGAGTTTTTTTGTTCGAAAAACAATGACAATAAATGGAAAAACATCTCATTTCCTTATAACTAACTGATTTTTGTACATATTAAGTAATTCCCAAGGTAATTAATATGAGAGGAGAAAGTTATGAAAAAGAAATATCTTTTTAGCTCATTATTAGTTGGAACTTTATTTCTAGTCGCTTGTGGAAATGATAAAGTTACAATTTCAAGCGATGAGGGCAATGACGAAAAGGAAACTGCTGTTGAAGAAGAAAAGGATACGCAGCAAGAGAAAGCAGGGAAATTAGAAATTCAACAATCAAAAGCACAAGCATGGGTAAATTCAATCGGGACTGTATGGGTTCATTCAGCAGCAATTTACGAAAATACGGGAGAGACTTCTGTTGAAATTGGAGAAACACAAATGAATTATAAAGGAACCGATGATAGCATTCTTGGCACATCTACAATGATTTATGCTGTGCCGGAAGTAGTGAAGCCGGGAGAAACAGCAATCATCATGGAATCAACAATCCTTGATGGTTTGCAGTCACCGGACGCATTTTCTGAAACTACATTTAACTTTAATTTTACGGAGACAGACCAGGATCCAAATTTAATGGAAGTGAGTGGTATTAAAGGAGTTAGCGGAGAATTTGGCTATAAGGTTACTGGTTTGGTGAAAAATCCAACAGAAGTTCCGCAAGATGATGTTCGCATTGCTGCGGCATTATTTGATGCAAATGGTGCATTACTAGGTGCTTTAGATGGCAGTGTCGATGTTGGAATAGCACCAGGTGGGGAAGCCGGTTTTGAATTAAGCTATCCTGAATTACCGGAAGATGTGGCTTCTAAAGTCGCAACAATTGATGTGAAAAGCTATGGCTGGACTTGGTAACCTTAAACGGAGGGTAAAATATGAATAAGTATTTATTATCAATTGCAGCATTTTCGTTTTTGTTAACAGGCTGCGGAGACAAAGAAGAGTCAAAAGATGACGCGAAAGATACAGCAACAACCGAAGAGGAAAAAAACGATGAATCAATAAATGTGGATAAAGGTTTATTGAATGTTGAAATTACTTTACCGGCAACTTTCTTTGAAGAGCAGACAGAGGAGCAAATTATCGCAGGTGCAAAAGAAGAGGGATATGACGATGTGAAGGTAAATGAAGATGGTTCTGTAACCTATAAAATGTCCAAAGCAAAACATACGGAAATGATGGATGAACTGGAAGGAGAAATGGTTAAATCGGTAGAAGAGATTGTGAAATCAGGCGATTACCCTTCCATTAAAGAGATTTCCTATAACAAAAGCTTTGATGAGTATGATGTTAAAGTTGAACGAGAGCAATATGAAAACAGTCTAGATGGATTTGCTCTATTGGGACTTGTGATGACGAGTTCGTATTATCAAGCCTTCGATGGAAAAGATGCTGATAAAATGACAATTACTTTCAATATGATTGACAATGAGACAAATGAATCATATGATACCTTGATTTATCCAGATGATTGGGAAGATGAAGAAGAAGAGACAACAACAGAGTAATTACTTTATAAAATTTATTAACCAGGGAGGGCAAAATGCTCTTCCTTTTTTGTGTTTAAGTAGTGACTAATCAGGGGATATATGCATATGTATAATAAGGGTCTAAAGTTCTTTTTGAATTTTTATGAAAAAAAGCGGATATAATATTAAGTTTTTTTGAATAAAACTCTTTTTTTATGCATAAACGATGGATTTTAAAAAGTTAGATAAATTATAAAAATACACTTGATTTAATAATTATACATATGTATAATGAATTCATCATCAATCGGAAGTTTGGGGGCGCAATGTATATGAAATTATTGGAAGAGGTTCAGCTTAAGCTGGTGTCAAGTCTTAAAGGGAAAGACTTATTGACATTATTAGACTATACAAGCGAAGAAGTACAAGATTTGATCAACCTAGCTACTCAGTTAAAAAAGATTACGAAGGCTGGAAGATGTCCGAGATTACTGGAAGGTAAAACTTTAGGCATGATTTTTGAAAAACATTCAACACGTACACGTATTTCTTTCGAAGTTGGGATGAATCAACTTGGAGGAAAGGCGATGTTTATGCATTCCCGTGATATGCAAATTGGACGTGGTGAACCGATTTCAGATACAGGGCATGTTTTATCAGGCTATCTGGATGCCATTATGATTCGTGCTAATTCCCATGAAATGGTCAAAGAATTGGCAGACCACGCTTCAATTCCTGTAATTAATGGATTAACAGATCTGTATCATCCTTGTCAGGCATTGGCAGATTTAGAGACAATTGCTGAAAACAAAGGGGAATTAAAAGGGCTTAAGATTGCTTACGTTGGGGATGGCAATAATGTAGCGCATTCTTTAGTTGTGGCAGCTGCACATGTTGGAATGGACATTGTAGTGGCAACTCCAGAAGGTTATGAACCAAATGAAGAAATCATCGCGAAGGCGCAAAAAATTGCAAAAGAAAATGGCAGCCTTGTGACAGTAACACATGATCCTGTTGCAGCTGTAAAAAATGCCGATGCAATTTATGCAGATGTCTGGACTAGTATGGGCCAAGAAGAGGAAACGGCTAAACGCCTAGTTGATTTCAAAGGCTATCAAATCAATGATGAATTAGTTGCCCATGCAAAACCTGATTACATGTTCCTGCATTGCTTACCAGCGCACCGTGAAGAAGAGGTGGCAACTTCGGTAATCGATGGACCAAATTCATATATCTTCGAGCAAGCGGAAAATAGGCTTCATGCACAGAAAGCTGTACTTGCATCAGTTCTGGCCTAATGTATTAGAAGGTAAAAATTATACGGGTGGTATATTTTTACTTGATGAATAATAAAGAAATCTGACTATGGGGGACTCGCTGTAGAGATTTCGCGCGATGTGAAGTTCAAGATGGGATAACACATCGCTACATAGCAAAAGCAATCTGGGAGACGCTGGGTTGCTTTTTTTATTTTAATGGAAAAACCCCGAAACAAACTTTTGCGAAAAGTCTTGTTTCGGGGTTTTATAGCTGCATAATTTAGCAATTAAATTTTGAGTATTTTGCCCCCAAGATTATGAATTCACTTTTGGCGGTTCGCCGATGCCTTGTTCTCTGACGCTTGAAATCATGGCAGATCTTAGCATCCATTGGCGAGCTTGTGCTTTATCATTAGCCATTTTTGTATATTCTTGTTGCAATTGTTTTCTTAACTCTTCTTGCGTTTCTTTCATAACATTCGTATTTTTTTCGCTGATTTGTTTTACATAGTTGATCGAAACCGTTCTTCTAGCTTCGTTGTAGCACTCTAATTCAGCCTTGATGAGACCGTTTTCTTCATTTTCAAAAATGCGTTTTAAACGGATGCTTAAATCTACTGCATCATGGATACCGCTATTCAAACCTAAACCGCCCATTGGACTGTTCACATGCGCAGCATCACCTAACAATACGACACGTCCGCTATAATAGCGTTCTGCAACCCTTTGGTGTACACGATAAATCATACGCTCGACAATCGGGAATGTATCCGTTGTATTTAATGCTTTTTGTAATTGCTTCTGCAGATTTTCATCTTTCAAAGCTTCTTCATCAGAAAGCTCATCTTTGACAGGGTATAACAACCTCCAAGCTTCAGGCACTTTTAAAATAAATAAAAACTCATCTGGATCTGAAACGTAATTCACATACTCGATATCTGGTAAATAATTGCGGAAATCTATTGGCGTACCGACTAATAGGAAGCGTTGCGGGTAAGTAAACCCTTCGAAATTCAGCTCTAATTTTTTTCTCACGGTACTTCGTGCCCCATCTGAACCAAGTAAAAATTTTGTCTGTACTGTATGTTGTTCCTCGCCAGACTGATAAGTTAACTCAACAAAGTCTTCGTTTTGCGTAAAATTAATTAGTTCAGAGTTGTATTTCACAGTGACATTGGATTTCTTTAATAGACTTTCGTTTACGATTTTCACATAAGTAGATTGAGGTAATTGTAAACGATATGGGTATTTTGTTGTGTCACTTAAATCAGTTAAGTCAAATTCAGCGTATAACCCATCTTTGCGATCACGGTATTGTATTTTTTCGGCTTTAAACCCCTGTTTAATCATTTCCTCAGTTAATCCTGTCATTTCTAAAAGCTCCATCGTACCTGGATGGAAAGTAGAAGCTCTCCATTCCTTACTTAACTCAGCATTTTTCTCAAGTACCATTACATTATAGCCTTCATTCCCCAAAATTTCTGCAACCGTTAATCCAACTGGTCCAGCCCCTACAATTACAACGTCTTTCATCTAAACATCCCCTTTGTTAACATAATGTTAATATTATTATCATATTGTTTATAGTAAATTATGATACTTATGAAGTCAATATTTTCTGAAAATTAATTTTGTAAAATTTCACTCATAATGAAAAAAAACCTTCCAGTCATTCATGCCAAGGCAATTTGCCGAAACAAGAAAAACATGGAAGGTAAGTCTTAAGAAAGTTTTCGCTATTGAATTTGCTACTCTTGATAGCCGAGCAGCTTTGAAGCTTTATTTGCATAAAACAAAAGGTCATTACAAATTGTTGATTCCAGCAGATTGTCGTCCCCAAAAGTAATGATACTTAGAGCACCAGCCAACGAGTTATTCGCGTAGAAGATAGGTGCACTTATTGCAAATACACCATTGACTAGGGTGCCATGGGAGTATGCAAAACCATTTTCTTTTAGGAAAGAAATAGTTTTTTCGTACTGGGATACGTCAAATCTATCTTTAGCTTTTGCTCTTTCAAAAAGATGATTTGTTAACGTTTGATCGAGATAGTGACGGTAAATAATCCCAGTCGCAGTATAGATCGGAACATAGGAACCGATATCTAATCCGATATGAAGAGCTTTGGAACTATGTTTTAAATTAATAAATTTCGGTCCATTATCTGTGAAAATACTTAAAGCAACTGTTTCGTTCGTTTTTGCCTTTAATTCCATTACAATTGGAGCCACTTGTTTGTTGATATCGAAATTTTCTTCTGCTATTTTACCTAGTTCTACCATTGTAAATCCGAGGCTCCATATAGGCGCTTCATTTGTTTCTTTAATGAGAACACCAAGTTTTTGAAAGGAATTTAAATATCTGGATAATTGACTTTTAGGCATATCGATCTGTTGCGACAAATTTGCTAATGTGATTTTCCCATTATTTTCTGCAATGATTGATAAAATCTTAAAACCTACCATTATAGAATGGTTATACTTTGACTTTTCAGAATCTGCTATTTCATAGTTTTTCATTATCCACCTACTATTATCAGAATATTATTGACATTTACTGTTTGAAGTACCATTATATTATATAACAAATATGATAATAGTGTTAACTATAAGTTAACGCTAATTTTAAAGGGATTAAGGGGGATAAAAATGAAAGCGTTTAAAGTTTTAAAGGGGTTTTTAGTTTTAACACTTGCAATTTTTTTAGCAGCATGCGGATCGGCAGAAGGAAATTCGGGTGATTCTTCATCACCAAAATTTCTAACAATCGGTACCGCTTCATCCGGTTCTTCTTTATATCTATATGGTACATCATTAGCAGACTTATTGAAAAACAATATTTCTGGTACACAATTCGATGTGGAAGAAACCGGGGGATCACTAGCAAATATTAATCTAATTGAATCTTCTGAGATTGAAGTGGGATTAACAACTGCAACAACAATTGAAGCAGCTATCAAAGAAGGGGATTTACAAAATGTTTCACTAGGTTGGAATATCGAACCGACTGTTGTTCATTTTGTAAGTGATGCGAAAGATGGGTATACATCGTTAAGTGACTTAGCAAATAAAAATATTGCAATCGGGCCTTCTGGATCGGCAGCAAATCAGTTAGCCATTGACCTTTTGGAGAATCATGGGGTAGATACTTCGAAAGTGCAATTAACATATGCCGGTTGGCCAGATGCAATGGAAGCGTTAGCAGACGGTGCTGTAGATGCAGCATTAGTATTAGGGACAGTACCAGCACCAGTAATTGAGGGGTTCGGTGTACAAAATGAGTTAACAATTTTGAATCTAGAAGAAGATAAATTAACAGATCTATTATTGCCTTATGTGATAGATAGCAATACTTATAGTGGTCAAGCAGAAGCTTCAAATACGGCAGCTGATAATATGTATATTTTATTCAGCAAAGATTTAAGTGAGGATTTTGTCTATGAATTAACAAAGCTAGCAATGGAAGGCACAGAGACTTTAGCAAAAACACATCCAATGGGTGGAGTAGCAGAAGCCCCTCCAGCAGAAGAGATTGAAAAGCTAGGTTTGGAATTACATCCTGGAGTAATGAAATATTTGAAAGAAATAGGGGAATATTAAACGAGGTGTTCAAATGGGTGCATATTTAAAAACAGAGAAATATATTATTTCAATTTTGGCTATGGCTGTCCCTTTGCTTGTTTTGTTCTACCAAGCTACTAAATTTACTTCGGAGAGCCAGTTATTGCCTTTAGTCTTGCTTATAGTGATGGCATATGCATTTTTAAAAAATCCACTTTCTAAAAGGACGATCACAAAACTAATCGATTGGGTTTTAGTCATCATTTCGATTGCGACTGGTTTATATTTAACGATTAACTTTTTTGATATCGTAGAAAGAGCTTCAATGCCAACTTCGATGGATATTATAATGGGTCTTCTATGCTTGAT
Organism: Lysinibacillus fusiformis; assembly: GCA_030027265.1. GTDB lineage: Bacteria > Bacillota > Bacilli > Bacillales_A > Planococcaceae > Ureibacillus > Ureibacillus fusiformis_A. Next base: position 167,629 of record JASENG010000001.1, read on the forward strand.
TACGCTGATTGAGGCTTTAAGAAGAACGGTCGGATTAGGTCTTACATTAATTTGTGTAGCGTTTTTAGTGTATGCGTTATTTGGATTGTATTTTCCGGATTTCTTGCAGCATCGCGGATATTCAGTTGAACGAATTGTGAATCAATTATATCTAGGGACAGCTGGGATCTATGGGCTGCCATTAGCGACAATGTTTAGATATGTAGTAATTTTTATTATATTTGGTGCTGTTTTAGAAAAAACAGGGGTTTCGAATTTCATGGTGGATATTTCACGCACAATTGCTGGAAGATTACCAGGTGGAACCGGGCATATTTCGGTATTATCCAGTGCTCTTATGGGTTCTGTTTCAGGTAGTGCCGTAGCCAATGTTATGGTAGGTGGGAATGTGACAATTCCTGCAATGCATAAGTCTGGGTTTAGTAAACGAATGGCTGGTGCCATAGAGGCGGTTGCTTCAAATGGCGGGCAAATTTTGCCTCCAGTAATGGGGGCGGCAGCATTTCTAATGGCCGAGAACCTCCAAGTCTCATACTTGACGGTTGCTGCAGCTGCACTTATTCCAGGTATTCTCTATTTCCTTGCAGTAAGTAGTACTGTTCACTTCTATTCAGTAAGCAATGGAATTAAAGGAATCCCAAAAGAAGAAATTCCATCGCTATTTAAAACATTAAAAGAGGGATGGATCTATCCTATTCCGTTCATTGTTTTAATAGGGGTGTTAATAATGGGCTACTCACCTACATATGCAGGGTTGATGGCGACAATCGTGGCAGTTGTATGTGGGTTTTTAAATAGTAAAAATCGTTTAACATTCAGCGGATTTTTTGAAGCAATCCAGGATTCTGGCAAGGGTGTAGTCATGCTATGCATCGCTTCGGCTGGAGCGGGGATTGTTATGGGAGTTCTTACTTTAACAGGTTTAGGAACGAGGTTTTCCTGGATTTTAGTAGATTTATCAGGCGATAGCCTTATTATCTTATTAATTTTAGCAATGCTGGGTTCGATTATTTTAGGGATGGGAATGCCGACAACAGTTGTATATATCTTATTGGCAGCATTAATTGCACCAGCTTTAATTGATGTTGGGTTTAATCCGCTTGCTACACATTTATTTATTTTATACTTTGGTACGATTTCAATGCTAACACCCCCCGTAGCACTTGCTTCTTACGCGGCAGCGGCAATTTCAGGGGATAATCCGAATAGTACATCGTGGAAAGGGTTTGTGATTGCACTGCCTGCTTATATTACGCCATTCTGTTTTATTTTCAACAATGAACTTCTTCTCGAAGGGAATGTTCTAGATATTATTTTAGTCGTAATTTGCACGGCATTAGGCATTTTAATTTTCACTTCAGGCATAAATGGTTATTTCTTTGGAAATTTGAATATCTTTGAGAGGATTTTAATAATCGTTGCTTCGCTGCTATTAATGACATCAAACTTAATTTTTGTCGGATTTTCCGTTGTCTTATTAGTGCTTATGTATTTCAAAAAACAAAAAACGCCATTTGTACCTAGCTATACGAAAGAAACTTTTGAAGAATAGTTTTGCATCAATCAAGAATGTTGTTTCAACAGCATTCTTGATTTTTTGTTCCCTTTAAATTAGAAAAAACAGCCTCTTAAAATGCTCGAAACTTTAAGAAGGCTGTCTGGAAAGACAATAATTATTCATTTGTAAGAAGCACTTCTTCGTCAATATCTAATAGGTTAACGATTTTAGCGGAAATTTCCTCGGAAGTTGTATTTAATGAAAGAGCGAGTTCCGAGAATAAAATACCTTGCATTGAAACTAACAGTTTGCGATCTTGTTCTGGAAATTTCTTTTCATTCTTTTCAATAGAATGTTTTTTTACAAGTAAGGTATTAATGACTTTTGCGATTTCTCTTCGATCCCCTTTTTTAGCAATTAACGCATAGCCTTGGGAACGTTGATTGCCTTTTTCAATCCATTCAACGCCGGGTTGTTTAAATAAATTTAAAATTTCCTCAGCTTCTTCTTTTGCCATGAGTTTTGAAATGGTTTTATTATCAACAGGAGTACTGATTTCTAATTTTTCATTATTAAGCGGATGTAGAACGTAGTAGGTTTTTGTTACACCTGAAAAAGTTTTTTCACTGATGCCGTCAATTTGGCATAATCCATGAGCAGAATAGATGATTGTATCTCCGATATTAAACAATATTTCGCCCCCAAGTACATATTGTCAACTAGGTTGACTAATTTTATTATACGTTATTAATGGAAAAATGTCAACTTAGTTGACAAACGGTGCATGTTTGAGTATATTATTTTCGAAAACTTGAAGCAAGGGAATGATGGAAGTGGAACATTTGGACTTATTTGACCTTTTAAGTGAGCGACACAGTACGATACGCAGAATATTAGAAGAAAAATGGAATGAAATGAGCGATATTTCCATTTCAAATTCAGAATGGTACATTATGTCAAAAGTGAATAAGCATCAACCGACAATATCGATGATAGCTAAAACTGTGCAAATTTCTCGACAAGCAGCCCATAAATTTATCAAGAAATTAGCATCTAAGGGATTAGTTGAGGTAGTGCCGGGAAGTAATAATCGTGATAAATGTATTCAATTAACAGATCTTGGTCAGATATGTGTCGATAAGTATATTATCTTGAAAAAGGAAATAGAACTGAAAATATCTGAAAAGATTGATGCAGGACAATTAAAAAACATTTTGAAAAGTGATTGGGGAATATAGTGTAGAAGGCTGCCAAGACATGAAAATTTCAAGCAAGCCAGCCTCGCATTCCTTTAATTTTGAAACGCTTTTGAAAGTTTTTCAGTAAATTCTTGCTGTTCATCTGGTGAAGAAGAATTCCACCATTTTTCTAAAAATACACCAAGACCAGGTAATAAATGCTCATCGCCGCGTGAAATTGCATCTTCTACAGTATCGCGGAATTCAGCAGCACTATCACCTTGGACATTTGATGTAATGGCTTGTCTAATTTGAAAATTCATTACAATCGCCTCCTCAATGACTAGTCTGCATCAAGCTTGGGAAACTATACATAGTAAATTAAGTGAATCAGTGAGAATTTTGTTTAGCGACACAAAAATCTGTGAAACAAAGGATAAACAAGAAAAAGTAACTCCTCAAGAGTTACTTTTTTGTGTAAGTTTATAAATTAAGCTAACGCCAGCATTCGATCAAGCGATAATATTGCTTCTTTTGTTATATCTGGATCTACCTTGATAACATTGCCTTGTACATCTTCTTCAATCATTTCTAATGCCCACAACAGATGGGGCAGGTCAATTCGATTCATCGTTAAACAAGGGCACATATTCTCATTTAATGAAATAATATGTTTGTCTGGATGATCGGCAATAATTCGTTTAACCAAATTCATTTCTGTTCCGATGGCAAAGCTTGAACCTGCAGGAGCGGCATTAATCGTATCTACAATGTATTTGGTTGAACCATTTAAATCCGAAATATCCACAACTTCACGGCAGCATTCTGGATGTACGATGATTGTCATCTCTGGATATTTTTTGCGTACTTCGTGAACATTTGATACCGTAAAGCCTTGATGTACAGAACAATGGCCTTTCCATAAAATAACCTTTACATCTTCTACATTTCCTATATATTCAAGTCCGCCCTGAATCGGATTCCAGACAGCCATTTGATTTATAGGAATTCCTAGGTCATATGCCGTGTTGCGTCCTAAATGCTGATCGGGCAAGAAGAATAAACGCTCTTTTTGAGTAAATGCCCATTTCACCATTTTCTTCGCATTGGATGAAGTGACACATGCACCGCCATTTCGTCCAGTGAACGCTTTAATCGCAGCGGTAGAGTTCACATAAGTTAAAGGAATCATTGTATCACCAAAAAGCTTTTGTAATTCCCCCCAAGCTTCTTCCGTTTGATAAATATCAGCCATATCCGCCATTGAACATCCTGCACGCATATCTGGCAAATAAACGATTTGCTCATCGGTTGTCAGCATATCCGCGGTTTCTGCCATGAAGTGCACCCCACAGAAAACAATATGCTGTGCTTTTTTATTGGCAGCTGCGACTTGTGCAAGCTGCAAGGAATCTCCCACACTATCGGCAAATTGAATGACTTCATCCTTTTGATAATGGTGGCCGGGGATAAATAATTTATCTCCCAGCTTTCCTTTAATTTCATGAATGCGTTGTTCCATTTTAGAACGTCCCATTACACGGTACTTTTCAGGCAACATATTGCTGCTGAGTAAACTAGTGAAGCTCATAAGCGGTTACTCCTTTCAATTCAACTAATGCACTAATATCTAACGCTTTCACGGAATGGGTAATGGCACCTAACGAAATATAGTCAACGCCGCTTTCTGCATAGCTTCTTAAATTATTGAATGTAATGCCGCCAGAAGCCTCGGTAATGATATGTGAAGGAACAAGTGGCAGCCAGTCGCGGATTTCCTCAGGTGTACGGTTATCAAACATAATCATGTCCGCTCCTGCGTTAATCGCCTCTCTCAGCTGATTTTTCGTTTCTATTTCTACTTCGACTTTCACGGTATGTCCGATTTTCGATTTTGCCATTTGTACTGCCTGTGAAATACTTCCTGCAAAAGCGATGTGGTTATCCTTCAGCATAATGCAGTCATAAAGGCCGCTTCGATGATTAAAGGCCCCTCCTGTGCGAACGGCATACTTATCTAGCATTCTAAGACCGGGCATGGTTTTGCGAGTATCACAAATTTTTGCATTCGTACCCCTCGTCATGCCAACAGCTTTATACGCATTTGTAGCAATACCGCTCATACGTTGGACTAAATTTAGAACAACGCGTTCTCCTGATAGCAGGCTTTGCAATGTCCCTTCAATCAAGGCCAATTCATCGCCTATTTCAATGCGATCTCCATCTTGCTTCAATAGAGTGATTTTTAAGGAAGGGTCTAGGATGTGGAAGCCGGTTTGAATGATAGCTGCTCCACAAAAAATACCTGAATCTTTTGCGTAAAAGGTAAAAGATCCATTATCGCCAGGAGAAAATAGCAGCTCACTCGAAAGGTCGCCGTCTCCAATATCCTCATTAAAAAAATGCTTTAACATTGTTTGAAGCTTGATCTTGTTCATATAATCCATCCCTCACATTCATTTTTCCTTTTTCAAATACAATCCATTTGTTTTGCCAAGACGGGCATTTTGATGGGAAGTCTTTTCGGATATGAGCTCCGCGCGATTCTTCTCGCATAAGAGAAGCACTAACAACTAAAGAAGATGTTATATGCATAAAGGCAAGTTCGATTTGTTTTTTCGTACATCTACTAAAATCAAAGCTTCTGACTTGATTGTAATTTGGCAAAAGCTTTAGGATTTTGGCTAAACCTACTGAATTTCTTATGATGCCAGCTTTTTGCAGCATTTCATTTTGTAATATTTGTGCTTGAAGAAGTGTCAGCTTTCCATCTCTCTTTAGAGGAGGGGATTCTATGAAATTTCTTTGTTTCTTACCATTTTCCAATAGATTTTCAGACATGAGTTTTCCGAAAGTTATGCCTTCAAGTAAGGAGTTGCTCGCTAAACGGTTCGCTCCATGCACACCAGTACACGCAACCTCTCCAACAGCAAGTAGTCTAGGGATACTTGTACGGCCATAGCGGTCAGCAACGACACCACCCATTAAAAAGTGACTGCCCGGGGCAATGGGAATTCGTCCTTTTGAAAGTGCAATCCCATTTTCCTCGCAAATTTGTGTAATCGTTGGAAATTTGCTTTTGAAGTCTGAAATCATCGAAATGTCGAGATATACTTCAATTCCTTTTGCCCGTTCTTTATACATTTCATAAGCTGTTACATGGCGAGGGGCTAAATCTCCGAGGGGATGCTTTCCCTCCATTAGTCTGTGGCCATTTTCATTGATAAAATATCCGCCGGCACCGCGTACAGCTTCTGAGACAAGCCCTTTGGCAGCCCCATTTATATACAGTAGGCTCGGGTGGAATTGTACAAACTCCATATCCGCAATTTGTGCCCCTGCTAGATAAGCCAATGCAATTCCATCACCAACACTATCTGGGCAGTTTGAGGTGCACGCATAGAGTGCCCCGGCACCGCCAGTCGCAAGGATGACATAGGAAGCGTGATAGATAAAATCCTTGTCATTGTTTTTTGTTTTAACGCCCATACACTCTCCGGAATTGTTCATAAGTAGTTCGTAAGCAAGTTCATATTCATGAATTTTGACATTTTTAGGTAAGGTATCGATGAGGTAATCAACCAATGCTTTTCCAGTTGCATCTCCCCCCGAATGAATAATTCTAGCTTTACTATGGGCTCCTTCTAAGCCGAGTGAAATATCTCCGTGTTCGTTTCGGTCAACAGGGAAATTGTGATTGATAAGATCTTGAATTGTTTCTTTTCCTTGTTCGACTAAATGTTTTACATGTTCACTTACGTGGTGATGTTCACCAGCATCAAGCGTATCTTTCAAATGAAATGTCGTATGATCATCTTGACTAGACACAGCAGCAATTCCGCCTTGAGCTTTATAGGAACTGCCATTTCTTATGTCAGACTTCGTAATAAGGTGGATTGTAAAACGCGCTGAAAGCACGCGAGCAGCTTGAAGTGCAGCAATTCCACTACCGATAATAACGATGTCTGTTTCGATTTTCATAGATTCCCCTTCTTTACAGTTGTCTTGACACCTATCTTTACATAAAATGAAATGGAAAACAAGTGTTGAAATAATGTTAGATTCATGGAGAAAAAGATGAGAGCTTGAGGATAAAAGGGGGAGGATAATCATGATTTATCTTGACTATGCAGCAACAACGCCGATGACGGATGCAGCAATTGAGACATATGCAGAAGCAGCGAAAACCGTATACGGAAATACATCGAGCTTACATGATGCAGGGGGGAGGGCCAGTTATTTACTGGAAAATGCGAGAACTAGATTAGCAAATAAATTAGGGGTTAATCGTGATGGCGTCATTTTTACAGGGAGTGGTACGGAAGGGAATATTCTTGCTGTCTTATCTTTAGCGCGGGCTGGTGAAGGGAAGCACGTGATTGCTTCGGCAGCGGAGCATACGAGTGTTCATGCGGCGATGAATACGTTGGAACGGGAAGGATTTGAAATGACTAAACTTCCTTTGGATGAGAATGGATTGGTTGATGTTGATTTGCTTGAGAAATCGATACGTGAGGACACCGTTTTAATATCGATTCAGCATGTAAATTCGGAAATTGGAACGATTCAACCAGTGGAACAAATTGCAAAACTGGCAAGGAGAATGAATATTTCATTTCACGTAGATTGTGTTCAATCTTTTTGTAAATTGCCAGTGGCAGTTTTTGCGAAAGAAGTAGATGCTTTGACAATCTCTGCCCATAAAATCGGCGGACCTAAGGGATGTGGAGCGATTTATATCAATCCGCGCAAAAGAATTGTCCCTGTTTTTCCAGGTGTAACCCATGAAAAGGGAATCCGGGGAGGAACGGTGGATCTGCCGGCAATTCTCGCGATGGTTACAGCGATGGAGGAATTCACTTATCACCGAGAAAATTTTGAACAGTTTCGAAATCGATTAAAAGAACTTTTGAATGATTCAGAGTGCGATTTTGTTGAAGCTGAGGGTAATCACCAGCTTCCAAGTATTTGTGGACTTTGCATAAAAGGAGTAGAGGGCCAATTAGTCATGCTTCGGCTGAACGAAGAGGGTATCTGTATCTCTACAGGAAGTGCATGTGATATTAATAGTGCTTCAGGTACTAAAGCCATTTTAGCAATGGGACATAGTTTGTCAAAAGCCCGCCAATTTTTCCGTGTATCTTTTGGATCTGGGACAAATGAGGTTCATATTGAAAAACTGGGGGCATACTTGAAAAAAATTAGTTTGGAAGCAAGAGGTTGAGTGAAGATTTGCGTCTTTTTGAAGAACATTTTTTACACTGACCGACTTTTCATGTAAAATTAGGCAATAGAAATGAAGGAAAAGGCGGTAAACGTACGAATATGAAACGAATTGAATCCCCACAAAACGCGCTGGTAAAGCATTGGAAAAAGCTTGTGACGACAAGAAAAGAACGTGAAAAATCAGGAGAGTTCATCGTTGAGGGCTTTCATCTAGTTGAGGAAGCATTAAAAAATAAAGATCAAATCGTTCAAATGATTGTTCGTGAAGGTGTGGATTTACCTTTACTTTGGGATATTGATAATTTAGCGATGGTTGAAGTGACTGGAACTATTGCCAATGAACTTGCCGAAACAGAGACTTCTCAAGGCGTTTTTGCTCATTGTAAACAATTGGAAACGGATGAGGAGGCTGCAGCAAACTGGAGAAAACTTTTGCTTGTTGATGCGGTTCAAGATCCAGGTAATATCGGAACAATGATCCGCACAGCTGATGCTGCTGGGATTGATGCAGTTGTATTAGGGAAAGGATGCGCGGATGCATATAACCCAAAAACTTTACGTTCTGCCCAAGGCTCTCACTTCCATATTCCAATTGTCCGTGGCGAATTAGCTGACTGGATTGAAGATTTAAAAGAGCGTGATGTGAAAGTATATGGAACTTCCCTGCACGAGGCAGTGGTTTACACAGAAGTAGAAGCTTCCGAAAGCTTTGCTTTAATCGTTGGAAACGAAGGCAGCGGTATTCATCCGCAGCTGTTGGATAAGACGGATCAAAATGTCATTATCCCGATTTTAGGACAAGCCGAATCTTTAAATGTGGCTGTGGCGACAGGAATCTTATTATATCAATTTACGAAATAAGCTTGAAAACACCGATTCACAAAATAATTTGTGGTCGGTGTTTTGCTTTTATGTGGTGGCAAGACATGCTACGAAATCGATAAATCTGCACCCAGTACACCAATAATCTTATTTCCATCCATGATCGGCATGGATAGTGTAAGACATGCCTTTTTCGTTAAGGCAGAAATATACACTTCAGATACAAAGGTTTTCCCTTGAGAAGCTTCGATAAACCATGGGCGCAATTTTGCATTCACAAGTGCAGCAGTCGGGTTCGAATAAACAAATGTCCCATCCAAACGGTTGGACCAGATGGCCTCAAACTGCACATTGGCCGATAAAATGCTATCTAGTAATTTTTGATGAACTTGCGGGTTTAATGAAATTAACGCTTTTGTCTCGATTTCTTTCGAAAGAATGGCCTTCGAATTTTCGATTAAGACCCGATCGATGTTCAAGTTCATATGAGCGGAATCTTTGTGTATGAGTGATTGCAATTCTTCAGAAGTTGCAATTAAAGCATGGCTGATCGAACGGATTTCTTCAACGTTTTCATGCTGCTGATCTAAATCATTGGTTACTTTGTAGACATGCTCTTTATTTTCCAGTGCCAGTTGCGAAATTGCTTGAAGTAATTGAGAGATTTCTTGAATGCTCTCGCGCTGTTCTTCAACAGATTCCGTTGATTCAGAGACCATATTTGTAATGGAAGTAAGGCGAGATTTAAAGGATTGCATCGACTTTAAGATATCCTGAAGTTCTGCAGTACCTTCTTCAATTTGCTTTGTTTCTGTCACTACCATGTTTGTGGAACTATTAATTCCATTTAAAATAAGATCAAGATTTTCGCGAGTTTGATCAACGGCAACGGAGGTTTGGTTAGCTAAATTGCCTACTTCGTTTGCAACTACTGCAAACCCTTTACCGTGTTCACCAGCTCTTGCTGCTTCAATGGAGGCATTCAATGCAAGAATCCTTGTTTTTTGAGAAATCGCCCCGATCGTATGGACAATATCATGTATATTTCTTGAGTTGTCAACAAGCTGATTCATTTGTTGCAGGAGGGTATGATGGCTTTCTTTCAATGTGTCAAATTTTCTTTGAAGTGATTGAAAGGAATCATAGGAAATTGCTAAATCTTCATTAGAAGTTTGGCTATTTGATAGAATTTCTTGTGAAAAGGCAGAAATATGTAAGGCGGATGATTCAATCTCGCTCATTTTCAAAGCTACCTGGTGCGTATTTTCCGCAGTTTGCATACTATGTTCTAATAGGATATTTGTTTTCTCTTTGCTTGAAGCAGAAGTTTCCTCCAGGTCAATCGAAGCAATATTCACTTGTTCGACAATCCCTTTTAATTGATCAACGGCAACTTGAATTTCTCCATCGATATTGCGAGATTCTTCGATGGAAGGTTGTTTTGCAAGTTCTTCTTTTCTTTTTAAAAATAGCATGATTACCCCTCCTTGAATGATGTTATAAAATCTAACATATTATTACTTAAAATATACCATATGAGTAATATAATCTATATAGAAAGTTTGAAATCGTTTCAAATTACCTATACTGGATTGAAAATAAAAGATTAGGCTTATTGATTGCAATACTTGAAACGTTTTCCGTTTTGCCGTAAAATGATGTAGAATTAAAAACATATAACCATTTAAATGCGTTAGTAGCGGGAAGAGTAAATAGTGAAGTGACTATCCAGGGAGCATAAGCCATAGACTGCAAGCTTATGTATGGTCGAAAGTATCGAAGTTCACCCCGCAAGCAGCTTCCGGAATCATTTGTATGTGAAAGGAAAGCCGGCCAATCGAGTCGTTATGTCAATGAAGTGATTGCAATTTTGTTTGCAATAACTAGGGTGGTACCGCGAATCTAGTCCTCGTCCCTTTTTTAGGGGCGAGGTTTTTTTGCGGATAGGAAAGTAAGATTTATGGAAATCCGCATAAGAAAAAGACATCAACTCGACCCATTTTGGTCGAGTTGTGTTTTTCTAATGTTTTCTAGAAGGAGAAAGTAAGGTTGATGCGTGGCAATTAAATGCTACGTGCAAGTGACAGGATGAGATTTGCAAGTAAATTTAATAAGCGCTCGTACTGAGTTTAAAATCGCTCGTAAAGTGGGAGAAGATGGTCCTTTAAAGAGGGAAATTGCTCGCAAACAGGGAAACGCTCGTAACAAGTGAAAAGCCGCTCGTAAAGAGTGAGGATTCGCTCATAAAGAGAGAAAAACTTACTCATAAAAACGAGCAATGCCTGTAAACTCACGGTCGCACACCTACACCAAATCACCACCACAAAAACCAAATCGAATTTTATTAAGGAGGGTATACACGTGGAACAACAATTAAAGCAATTAGAACAAGAAGCGTTAGCAAAGCTGCAAGCGGCTTCTAACTTAAAAGAATTAAATGACGTTCGTGTTGCGTATTTAGGGAAAAAGGGCCCGATTACGGATTTATTAAAAGGAATGGGGAAATTATCTCCTGAAGAACGTCCAAAGATGGGGGCTCTTGTTAACGCAGTACGTGAAAATGTAACTGCACAATTGGAAGAAAGAATCACAATCCTAGAAGAGCAAGCAATTCTAGAGCAATTGGAGAAGGAATCAATCGATGTAACTTTACCTGGTCGTAAAGTGCGTCAAGGGAACCGTCATCCATTAACGCGGGTTGTTGAAGAAATTGAAGATTTATTCGTCTCAATGGGTTATGAGATTGCTGAGGGGCCGGAAGTTGAAAAGGATTATTATAACTTCGAAGCGTTAAATCTGCCAAAAGGCCACCCAGCACGCGATATGCAAGATACTTTCTATATCACGGAAGAAACGCTTTTACGTACGCACACTTCTCCAGTGCAAGCTCGTACAATGGAGCTGAAAAAAGGTGAACCGATTCGCATTATTTGCCCAGGGAAAGTATTCCGCCGTGATAATGATGATGCAACTCACTCACACCAATTCATGCAAATTGAAGGGTTGGTTATTGGCGAAAACATTCGAATGAGTGATTTAAAAGGAACACTGGATGCGTTAGCGAAAAAAATGTTCGGTGACGATCGTGAAATTCGCTTGCGTCCAAGTTTCTTCCCATTCACTGAGCCGTCCGTAGAAATGGATATTTCTTGCTTCAAATGTGGAGGCAAAGGCTGTAACGTATGTAAGCATACAGGATGGATTGAAATCTTGGGTGCAGGGATGGTACATCCAAATGTATTGGAAATGGCTGGCTATGATTCGAAGAAAGTATCTGGCTTTGCATTTGGTATTGGTGCAGAACGTATCGCAATGTTGAAATACGGAGTAGATGATATTCGTCATTTCTATACAAATGACAGTCGTTTCTTATCACAATTCCATAGAACAGAAGGGTAAGGGGGTAGAACAATGTTAGTTTCATTAAACTGGTTAAAACAATATGTTGATATAGATGGTCTAGCACCAGAAGAGTTAGCTGAGAAAATTACGCGTTCAGGTATCGAGGTAGATGCTGTAATCGATCGTTCTGGGGGAATGACAAATGTCGTTGTTGGGCATGTCGTTTCAAAAGAAAAACATCCCGATGCGGATAAATTAAATGTTTGCCAAGTTCAAGTGGGGGAAGGAGATATCCGTCAAATTATTTGTGGCGCTCCAAACGTTGATGCAGGTCAAAATGTCATCGTTGCTTTACCTGGTGCACGTCTGCCAGGTGGCGTGAAAATTAAAAAAGCAAAAATGCGCGGCCAAGAATCAAACGGTATGATTTGTTCCCTGCAAGAGCTAGGTGTGGAAGGCAGAGTTGTACCAAAAGCTTATGCTGATGGTATTTACGTGCTGCCTGAAGATGCAGTGCCAGGAAGTGACGCCTTAGAATTAATCGGACTTCGCGATACAGTACTAGAACTTGGATTAACGCCAAACCGCTCAGATGCCCTATCAATGTTAGGCGTTGCTTATGAAGTGGCAGCGATTTTATCTCAAGAAGTGAAATTGCCTGAAATTCAGTACACTACAGTTTCAGAAAAAGCGGAAGACTACATTAAGGTTCATGTGGAAGCAAAGGAAAATCCATTATACGCAGCGAAGGTTGTTAAAAATGTGAAAATCGCTGAATCACCACTTTGGCTGCAGCACTACTTAATGGCTGCTGGAGTACGTCCACATAACAATGTTGTCGATATTACGAACTATATTTTAATGGAATACGGTCAGCCGCTTCATGCCTTCGACTACGATTCATTGAAATCAAAAGAAATTCTTGTTCGTTTGGCAAATGAAGGCGAGAAAATCGTTACTTTAGATGAGCAGGAACGTACTTTAAAAGGCCATAACCTTGTGATTACAAATGGCACCGAGCCAGTTGCGATTGCTGGTGTAATGGGTGGAGCAAATTCAGAAGTTACAAGTGACACAACAACAGTTGTTATTGAGGCAGCTTACTTCGATGGTTTCTCAGTTCGCCGGACATCGAAAGAATTAGGCTTACGCTCTGATTCTTCAGCTCGTTTTGAAAAAGGTGTGGATCCAAACCGAGTCCTATTAGCAGGGGAACGTGCTGCGCAGCTTTTAGCGGAACTTGCTGGCGGCGAGGTTCTAGAGGGCACTGTATTAGTGGACGATTTAGATAAGTCGCCTGCACGTGTCGTTGTATCTCCTGATTTTATCAATAATCGCCTGGGCATGAAAATTTCTTTAGAAGAGATGCTCTCAATTTTAAATCGCTTGCAATTCGATGTGGAAGCAGCAAATGGTTTATTAATCGTAGATGCACCAACACGTCGCCAAGATATTAAAATCGAAGAAGATATCGTGGAAGAAATTGCGAGACTTTATGGATACGATGAAATTCCAATGACATTACCAGAAGGCAATGATCAAATTGGCGGATTAACGCCATACCAAGCAAAACGTCGAATCGCTCGCAATGTAATGGAAGGGGCAGGTCTTTACCAAGCTGTCACGTATTCGTTAACTTCCGATGAGCTTTCACAAAAATTTGCTCTTAAAGCAGAAGATACTACAAGATTGCTAATGCCGATGAGTGAAGAACGCTCGACATTGCGTCAAAGCTTGATTCCACATTTAGTTGAAGCAGCTAGCTATAACGTTGCCCGTAAAGCAGACTCGGTTGCTTTATATGAAGTTGGATCTGTATTCCTTGGAAAAACAGCAGAGGAACTTCCATATGAAGAAGAGCATCTTGCCCTAGTTGTGTCAGGTAAATGGGTGGACAATGCATGGCAAGGAGAAAAGCTTGCGGTTGATTTCTTTGTGGCAAAAGGAATTGTGGAAAGCTTATTCGAAAAACTAGGCTTAACTGAGCGCGTATCTTTCGAAAAAGCAAGTGTAGATGGATTGCACCCTGGCCAAACCGCTGTAATCCTGCTTGACGGAGAAAAAGTGGGAATCATCGGTGGCTTACATCCTACTGAACGTAAAAAATATGACCTAAAAGATACATTTGTAGCAGAATTAAACTTAAAAGCTATTCTTACAGCAACAGTTGAGGAATTGGTATATACTTCTGTTCCGCGTTTCCCAGCAATGACACGTGATATTGCATTAGAGCTTGATCGTTCAAAATCAGCTGGTGAAATTATTGAAATTATCCGCAATGCGGGAACGAAATTATTAAAAGAAGTAAAAGTGTTCGATGTTTATGAGGGAGATAAAATGGAGGCTGGCAAAAAATCCGTTGCCTTCTCACTAACATACTTCGACCCAGAACGCACATTAACGGACGAAGAAGTAGTAAATGCACATAACAAAGTATTAAAAGCTTTAACTGAAGCTGGTGCAGAACTTCGATAAGATGGCTATAAAAAAAGAAGAGTCGCTCGAAATTACTCGGGCAACTCTTCTTTTTTCGATTCAGGCTTGATGAGCCCAACTACTGCAGCAATTGCACCAACAACAGCATGAATCAAGGCAAAGGTATAGAAATTAAAATAAATTGTATATGTATATTCATTTAACTTTGGGAGATTCAAAATTGTTGAACTAACCCCACTAATAGTCCCATCGGAAGTGATTAATGCATCGTTTTTATATTTTAGCGAGAAATACACGAGCACCCCTACCAATAAAAACCCTCCGACAATCGATAACCATTTCATGAACGGATCTGCTGCCCCTCTTGTCAAAGTAAGCATGTAACGAAATGTTGTAAAGATGCTAAGCAATAAAAACGGCAAAACAAAAATAATCCCGATAAAACCTAAACTTCCATTTTCCACGGATTCATCAGGCTGAATTGTGAAAAAATGTCCTATAATTAAAAAACCGATGAGCGAAATTCCGAGACTGATTAACCAGCTTAATCTTAACAAAAACATCATCCTTTCCTATATGTACTATACATGTCCTAATGATTAGTTTCAAATGCAGTAGGAATATAGAAGGAATCTTACAAAAGCAGATTAGAGAATTTAATATCTAATTCGAATCATATATAATGAATAAAGTAGAAATATTGAACAAAGGGGATATGGAGATGCTTACAAAAGAAGAGACAGTGTTAGTAATAATTGATGTTCAAGGAAAATTAGCTGAAATTGTTCATGAAAGTGAGTTTGTAGTTTCGAATATAGCCAAGATATCAGAAGGGGTACAAGTTTTAGAATTGCCTGTTTTATGGCTGGAACAATACCCAAAAGGACTTGGACCAACTGTTGAAAAAATTGCTCAAACTCTGCCAAATCAAAAGCCGATTGAAAAAATTACGTTCAGTGCTTACGACACATCTGAATTTGTAGAACAATTAGAAGCAACTGGCCGTAAAAAAGTGTTGCTTGCTGGAATTGAAACACATATTTGCGTCTATCAAACAGCTGCCCATTTAATCCAAAATGGTTATGAAGTTGAAGTGCTGGCAGATTGCACCTCTTCACGTACTGCAAAAAGTCATGAAATCGGTCTTCAAAAAATGATGCAGCTGGGTGCCAAGCTGACAACTGTAGAAATGGCCTTATTTGAAATGCTCCAGATTGCAAAAGGGGATCAGTTCAAAGCAATTAGCAAACTAGTAAAATAATAAAATAGATTGATTGAAACCATACTCTCCCTTGTTTTCTATAGGGACGGTATGGTTTTTAATTTCTACAAGATGGGTAGAGAGCATAGGTATAAAAATAACAACAATTAAAGGGGGAAAGGAATGCTCGCTACATGGACCTGGATTGTGACCGTTGTGCTAAGTTTATTTTTTATCGGGATGTCTCTGAGATTTAGAAAGAAGTCGAAAGAAAGTTTTTTACAATTTGCCATTGCTGGTGGTACCCTGCCATTTTTTTTACTTTTATTTACCGATCTTGCAACAATTATGGGTGTCGGGAACTTTGTCGGCCACTCGTCCAAGGGGTTTGAAATCGGGATTGCCAATATTCCATTCATTATTGGAGAACAAGGGGCGAAAATTCTTTTTGCCTTACTTTTTGCAGGATTTGCAGCAAGGTTTACCTACAAAAGTATTGCTGAATTATTAAATGATTTAATTTTACGAGATAAGGTTTCAAGAGCGATTGTCGGGGTATTAACATCTGCCATCATGATTGCCTGGATTGGCGGGCAAGCAAAAGGGATGGGGCAGCTCTTCTCCGTATTTACAGGGGCCGATCCATTGCCGCTAATCTTTTTCTTCTCGGCAGTGTTTATCATTTACACTATGTTGGGTGGAATGTTATCGGTTGTTTGGACTGATTTTATTCAGGGCGTATTATTGTTGGGCATTGCCATTTGGTTTTATATTAAAGTTTACGCCAAAATCGATTTTAGTTACTCAACGTTAAAAACAATGTTAGCGGAAGTTGATGCAAGCCATTTAACGCAACTGGATATTTCTGCTTGGGAAGTTGTAACGCTGTTTGCTACTGGGTGTTTTGGCGTGTTAGCCGCGCAAATGTATTGGCAGCGCTGCTTTGCGGCCGTAAATCCGAAAGCTGCCAGCCGTGCTATGCTCTACAGTGGAATCGGAGCGATCATCTTTACCATCTTAGCTTCTGTATCAGGAATGCTAGTTAAAGCTCTCAATCCCGATGCGGATTCAGCAAATGCAATTTCTTGGTTGATATTAAATGAAATGACTCAATCCGCCGCCCTTGTTTTCTTCATTTTAATCTTCTTAGCCGCTATCTCGAGTGCATCCTCCTTATTGCATTCTGCCGCTATTGTTATCGTGAACGACCTGATTATTCCGTTTTCTAAAGAAATGAAAGACGCTAAATTAATAGTCCTTTCTAAATGGCTTGTCGTTATAGTCGGCATATTTGCTACGATTGCTGCCAACTATTCTGAATCCATTATCAATTTGTTTTCCTTTGCCTATACGTTAACGGGCGGTGGAGTAGTGCCGGTGTTAATCGTTGGTCTTCTTTGGAAGAAGCGGAAGTTCGAAAAATTTGAAATGGGATCGCAAAATAGTCGTGTATCCGTTTGGGGAGGCAGAGTCGGCCTGCTTTCGGGAGCTATTGCTTCTGTGTTATTTGGAATCCTTTGGGGAGTGCTGATTTCCGCAATCTTAACCATTGTTGTTTCACTAATCCTTCCAAATAAAACAGATTTAAATAGAACACTAGAAACTGTATAATGTTTGAAATTTGAAAGAGAAATGGATTGTTGTTGTAGGACATCTCTACAGAGTATTGGGAATCGATTAAATGCGATAAACCTTGGGGGTATACAATGGCATTTCATAGAGGCAGGCTAGTTGATTTGAGTTTGTTTGAAAAATAATGGGAGAATTTCCGTTTAAATTAAAAACTCCCCTTATTTTCACTAAAATAAAAGGAGTTTTTCCGCTTATATTGCCCAAACCCTTGTATTTTAGCTCATTTAGAGGAGTTAACCGGATAATTTCCGCTTATATCTGCCAATTAAGTTTCCGTTCTATACAATAGACGGAATTTCTCCTCCTAAGAATTCACATGAAGAACAGTTTTTATAAATTATCGGGTCTATAAAAGCATGGCTATTGCCATGCTTTTTCAATCTGCTATTTCTTTTTATTCAACAGTTTTCTTGCTTTTTCAGTGTTGGCAAAGTGCCACTTGGAAATGGATTTTAACTTTTCCTCGCCGTGTTCCAACCAAATACGGGCAGCCATTTCATCGACTTTTCCGCTTGCCCCTTTTTGAAGGTTGACGCCTACGGATTTTGAGAGCCTATCCATTTCTTTTAAGAAAGCATAACGAGCTAGAATGGATGCAGCTGCCACGGCCACATGAAGCTGCTCGGCCTTTGTTGAAAACAGTACATTTTCACGGACGATTTCTTTTTCATTTTTTATATGATTATAGTAGATATTTCGCTCGGCAAATTGGTCGATCAAAATATATTCCGGCTTTTCCGGTTCGATTTTTGCCAAGACGTGCTTGAGTGCCTGATTATGGAGCATGGCCTTGATTTTCCCTTGCGAATAACCTTTTGCCTGAATCGCATTATATTTATCATTGCGCAATGTTAATATGCTATAAGGACATACAGCCATGATGTCAGGTGCGATCTTTAACATGATTTGGTCATTCAGCATTTTGGAATCCTTTACCCCAAGTTCATAGATCAGTTCGATTTTATCTTTCGGCACATAAACGGCCGCCACTGTCACCGGACCGAAATAATCCCCGGTTCCGGTTTCATCTGACCCCAGTACTGAGTATGTTGCAAAGTTTTCTGGAAGGGTGTCGCCTTTTGTTTTAATCGGTTGATTGGAAGTAGTTTTAGCGGCCGTTTGAGAAGAAACCGCGTTCACTTCACCCCAACGGCTCGCTTCTCTTGTCGCGCCGGAACCCTGGAACATTACTTTCCCGGATTTATAGACAGTAATCGCCGTATCCGGGAGTTTCGCAGCAAAAACAACTCCAGGTGCATTTCGTTCGATAATCGATGAAGCATAATAGGTTTTTACCCGATTTTGAACGTCACTTGAAAGCTGTAACACGATATTTGACATCAGCTCGTCCTTTCTACATTCATTTTCTGATGAATATCTACTCAGAATGTATATAAACAATCATTTAAGAGTAACAAAGTAGTGTTTGAGTAGTCTATAAATTTCATTTATACTTCTAATTATATGCTTTTAAAGAGGATATTGGTCAATTTATATCTTTAAATTATCGGGGGAAGTAAAATGACAAAATTAAAAATAGCTTTGTTAAATGAAAGTGGAAGAGTAGTAAAGACATTTACTACTCCAGCTGAGGCGCAGAACTATTGTGTAGAAAATAAAATCTGTAATGCAGGATGGGTTGCAAGAAGCTTAGAAACGGGAGAAAAATTCTACTATCCTCAAGGTAGACCTTCAACTATTTATAATGGTTATACTGGCGCTGGAATGTCTGTGAAAAGGTATCGAGTTAAAGAGAAAGATGTTCAGAATAAGTCATAATCTGAACATCTTTTATCTGTTTAATCGAGCTCCATATTACCTTTTAATCGTGATTGATATTCGGCAAATTTGAGCAGGGAGAGACTGATGGCAAAAAAGATGCAGCCTAATAGCAGTTCTTCGCCTAGTAAAAACAATACATTCGAATAATTGCCTTCGTTCAGGATGTCTTTTGTAAGTTGCACCCCTCTCGTTAAGGGTGTAAACTGCCCGACTAGCTGCAGCCAATCCGGCATTCTTGCAATTGGATAGCTCGCCCCGCTAACTAACAGCAGCAAGCTTGCAAGCATATTGGACCAAAGATGCATGGAAGGGGACCATAGACAAAAGCTTGCTACGATTAAACCTAGACCGCAAGCGGAAAAGATGGAACAAAGCCAAATTAATAGCAGTATAAGACTTTCTCTCAATGTAATCGATAGATCGAAGAGAAGGATGCCGAATAGTAGCCCAAGCATTGCAGTAAAAAGGCCATTTAACACATGAGCAATAGATCTCGATAAAAATAAACTGAATTTATTGGCAGGTGTACACATTACAAGGTGAAGCGTTCCAGTTCTTCTATCGGAAGTAATGACAGACATAATGCCGAAAACGGAATTTAACACACAAAGCAGCAATGCATTTGCCGCTACATAGCCTAAGAGATTTTCTCCTTTGTAAACATAATTTACTAAAGTAGAGAAGAAAATCAGCTGGCTCAGAGGGCTTAGCACCATTACGAAAAGATATACCTTTGGATCGAGCCAGCCAAATAAAGCTTTGTAAGAAAGAAAACTATGGCGTATAAATCTCCCAGTTGCTTCCATTCGTTAATAAACCCCCAATTTCCCGCTAATTCTAGCTTTTTTATCCATCAAACGGTAGCAATAAATGCCGATAATCACATACACCAATGTTAGCAGAAGGATGGCTGTACACGATAGCACCACTGATTGGAAAGATAAGTTTTGAGCCGTAACATCCCGCAATAATTGGATGGCCCATGTTGGCGGCAAGATGTAAGATACCCCTTGAACCCACTCCGGTAAGTAGGTAATCGGAAACATAAAGCCGCACACCAAATAGATTGGATACTCGATGAAATTCATAAGGGCCTCAGCTTGTCTGGAAAGTGTAAAGCCTAATGCCAAAAAGAATGCAAAAACAGACAGGGCAAGCAAAACAAGCAAAAGCGCTAATCCAAATAGCCAAGGGTGATAAAGGACTATTTCAATTTGAAATACTATTTTCAAATAAATAAAGGTCAAAATCAGTGAGATAAGGCCCCATACTGTATTGGCAAGGATTTTTCCAATCAAGGTAATCGCAAAAGGTACAGGGGAGATAAATAGAATCTCTAGTGTTCCATAGTATCTTTCCCTGTTGACATCGCTGGCAGAAGAAAAAACGATGGAAGACCAAAGCGCCATAAATCCTGAGCCGAGAACCACATAATGAAGCAAAGTTTGTTCAGAATCTGTTCCATATACAAAAATGGCAATCGTAGAAAAGAACAGTGGCATAATCCAGATAATATATTTAAACATCGGTCTTGCAATGGAGAGCTTCATGTGAACTAGCATGGTGTGATGTAATGATTTAGCTATTTTCATGATACATTCACCCCAACTGTGTTGACATATACATCCTCAAGTGTTGGATTAGAAATGGTTAAATCTGTGATGATAGAATTTTTCATGGAGTCGTAGATGAATGGGACAACCAGTTGCGGTTCATTGGTTTGGATACGTAATGAATAAGTGAAGTCCTGCTGATTTACTTGTATGTGCTGAATACTTTGGAGCTTTTTTATAGTTTCTATTTGTGGCTCTGATGCTCCGATGACTGAACATTGAATGATGGAGAGATCATCTATTTTTTTCTTTAAGTTCGAAGGCGTATCAATTTCAATCAATTTCCCTTTATTGATAAAGGCGATTCGGTCACAAAGTTCGTCCGCTTCATACATGTAATGAGTTGTCAGCAATATGGTCGTTCCTTGATTATTGAGTTTCCGCAAAAGATCCCGAAGCTGTCTGGCACTTACAGGGTCAAGTCCGATAGAGGGCTCGTCAAGAAATAGAATTTCTGGATTGTTCAGCAGGCCCCTGGCAATTTGCAATCTTTGTTTCATGCCTTTTGAAAAGGTTTCAACCTTCTGTTGGGCAACTTCCTCTAGGCCGACTAGGGTGAGCAAGTCTTTTATTCTCTTTTTCTTGCAGGAACTTGGTATTTTATATAAATCCGCAAAATAAGAAAGGTTGTCATAGGCTGTTAGGCGCCAATATAAATTTCGCTCTCCTCCAAGTATAAAGTTGATTTTCGGTCTTAATAGATTAAACTCTTTTGCTGGATCCAGCCCCAATATTGAGACTCTGCCTGAATGGGGGATTAGCATGGTGGACAAGATTTTAATCATCGTAGTTTTTCCAGCTCCATTTGGGCCGAGCAAACCAAAAATTTCGCCCTTTTTCACCGAAAAGGATACATCGTTTAATGCATCAACTCGCTTTTTTTCTTTTTTGAATAACCCTAGCTCAGTTATGTAGGAACGAGAAACATTGGATACTTTAATTACAGTGTGATTCATTTAATCGCCTCCTAATATTAGATGTATATCTTATAAGATGATTATATTATCTAAAATTGGGAAGTCAACCAGCAATTTCAAAAAAATGCCATAAAAAAAGTCCAATCCTTATTTTCAGATTAGACTTTTTTGCAATTTATAAAATCATTTAATTGTGTTAACGTGTCTTTTGCATGTTCTTGATTATAGGAAAAATACTTGATTGTCCCGACCTTTTCTTCATTCACAAAACCGGCTTTTTTCAAAATTTCGAGGTGGTGGGATACAGTGGCGGTTGTTATGCCAAGATATTCTGCAATTTTTGCGCCATATTCTTTTTCCCCTGCAAGCATTCTTAGAATCAGGATTCGATTTCGATCGGATAGTGCCTTTAACTGCTGTTCGAGTTCTGCACTTCTTTCTCGATGGTCCTCAAGAGGTGCATTCACGCCATAAATGACAACACATGTCCTTGAATCGAAAATTCGAATTCGATGGGTGGAAAAGAAATAAGAAGGAACAAAATAATACATTTGATAAAAACTTGTACGACGAAAGGTCTTTCCCATTATGTATTGAGCTAAAGCTAGCGGCTCCAATTCCATTGACTTCACTTTTTCAATGGATTGCTGAGAAAGCATGCTTCTGTTTGTTAGCTCATCCTGAAAAATATTTGACCTATAAACATTTAACAGCAGCTTTGAAAGGTTTTCTCGGAAACATGGCAATGTCACTACAAGTTCTTTGAAAATAGTTTTTTGGGCATCCGTTTCCCACCAAATTGCAGGTTCGAGAGTTGTTAGATATTCTGGGTTCTTAAGCAATTCTTCAAGCTGCTTTGCGGGAATAGACTCCCCAAAAAAGTGATATAAAAAATCAATCTCGCTAAGGGCAGAAATCTCTTGTACAAACAAATCCACATCATAGAAATGAGGAGTTGGAAGCAAGAAATTAAAAATAAATGTAAAACTCCAATCAGTGCGTGATTTCCAATAATGCAAGAAGTCTGTCGAGCTTTTTTCGAGTTCCTTTTCTATTCTCGCATAATTTGTATCATGGTTATTCTTATTATCAGAATCAAGCAGTGACGCTATAAAAGAAATCAGTTCTACAACAGGTGAATGAAAATGCTCCACAACCACTTCCTGTTTTTCCGAACGATTATCCCATTCTACGGCCATTTCAATCACCTCATATCATATAAAGTTTATTATAAGATATCCATCTAACAAAAAATAGACCCACATTTTTAAGTGATACTAGTCATATTAGAGCAATTTTTTCAATAAAGCCTTCTTGCATTTTTTCTAGTATTTTGAGTATGGCCAATCTGAATTCGTGATCGGTGCATCTTTTATAAGCGATAAATTTTCAGTTAAAGCAAACAGCGCTATTACCGCAAACAGCCCCGATCCTATACACTTTTATACATTTATTGACAAAGCGAAAAAATATTAAAGTGTCCAAAAGTCTTGATAGTATTGGTTTTGTAACCTTAATGTAGTTGTACTGTGTAAACTAAAGATGGTATGATATGTAGTATAAATTTTCTTATTCTATTCTAATGTAGAAAAATGTTATCAAAACTATGAAATATTTAGCTTGATTTAAATGTTTTGTAAGATTCAGAAGTTATCAATGACAATGTTTTTTGCTAATGTTTTTAGGAGGTATTGCATGGCTGACCAAGAAAAAAATCGAATATCCGTAGAAATCTATGGTAATACCTATAAAATGGTCGGGACCGAATCTACGGGACATATGAGATTAGTTGCTTCCATAGTAGATGATAAAATGCGAGAAATACGTGTACATAATCCTTCATTAGATAGTTCGAAGCTAGCCGTTTTAACAGCTGTCAATACCGTACATGAGTTACTACAATTAAAAGAACAGGTTGAAAAGCTTGAAGAAGAATTGAAAAAATTAAAGGGTTGAAGTGAATGCTAGATATTATATTACTGATTATTTTTGCTGCTAGTATCCTAGTAGGACTTAAACGTGGCTTTATTGTTCAGGCCATTCATCTTGTTAGCTATTTTGCTGCACTTATTGTAGCTTATATATATTACAAACCGCTAGCAGAAAAGTTTGTTTTGTGGATTCCGTATCCTGGAGTTACAGAGGATCTATCCATGATGCTTGTTCTGGATGAATTAAATGTGGACCAAACATTTTATCGTATTATCGCTTTTGCTGTGATTTTCTTTGCAGTAAAAATTGCCTTGCAGATTCTTGGCTCCATTTTTGATTTTTTAACGTATTTACCAATTTTAAATTCAGTGAATCGACTGCTGGGTGCCATCCTATGCTTTGTTGAATTCTATTTGATTATATTTATTGCCATGTATGTGTTAGCCTTACTTCCCATCGGATCAATACAAAATCTCATGGATAGTTCGATCGTTGCGAAGCTTATGTTGAAGCATACGCCATTTTTCACAGATATGGTTCAAAATTGGTGGTATATCTATAAGGAGCACTAGTCTATGTGCGAAAGATTATCGTTTGTCGTTGGTAATCGATTGAAAGGAAATGTCCCAAATCGACTTTGGGGCATTTCCTTTTTCCACGAACAAAGAAGCAAAATAAAATGAAAATGATGTTTGGACAGGTTCAAACATTTCTTACAGGGAGGCCAATTATGAATAAAAAAACAGTCGTTAAAACACTTGAGAAAATAGCATTGATGTTAGAACTTCAAGGTGAAAATCCGTTTAAAGTCTCTGCATTTCGTAAAGCAGCCAATGCCCTTGAATTAGACGAGCGCAGTTTAAGTGAAATAGAAGATATTACAAAGCTGAAGGGGATTGGAAAAGGAACAGCAACTGTAATCCATGAACTGATTGAAACAGGCCAATCCTCTCAGTTAAAAGAGCTGGAAGAGGTTGTGCCGAAAGGATTAATTCCATTATTGAAATTACCTGGTTTAGGCGGGAAAAAATTAGCAAAGCTGTATAGTGAGCTAGGTGTAGATAGTGCCGAAAGCTTAAGAGTGGCTTGTGAATCACAAAAGATACAAAAACTGGCTGGTTTTGGACCGAAATCAGAAGAAAAAATCCTGAAAGAACTTGAACATTTCGGAGAACGCAGCGAGAAATTGCCAATCTGGTACTTACAAGAAGTTGTGACTGACATCAACGGAATATTGAATTCGATTGAAGAAATCCAAAAGTTTTCAGTGGCAGGAAGTTTCCGTCGAGTAAGCGAGATGAGCAAGGATATTGATTTTATCGTAGCAACAGAACACCCTGAAGCGGTTAAAGATCGATTATTAAAAGATCTCTCTGTTAAGGAAGTTGTGGCAGCAGGAGATACAAAGGTGTCAGTTATTTTGGAGGCTGAAGATCCTGTAAGCATTGATTTTCGACTGGTTGCATTAAAGGAATACGCAACAGCCCTTCATCACTTCACGGGTTCAAAAGATCATAACGTGCGCATGCGCCAATTAGCCAAAGAACAAGGAAAGAAAATAAGTGAATACGGAGTGGAACAACCAGATGGCTCCATGATAACCTTTGATTCGGAAGAAGAATTTTTTGCCCATTTTAATTTGCCATTTATTCCCCCAACAGTCCGCGAGTCTGGCAAAGAGCTGGAGCCATTAGATGAGCTGGATGGCCTTGTGAGCTTGGACCAAATTGTTTCTGATTTGCATATGCATACGACATGGTCTGACGGGGCACATACTGTAAAAGAGATGGGAGAGGCGCTAATTCAGCGCGGGTACTCACATGGAGTTATTACAGATCATTCACAGTATTTAAAAGTAGCGAATGGTTTAACACCGGAGCGATTAAGAAAACAACGCTTTGAAATCTATGATTTTAATGAGGCGCATCCAGAGTTCCGATTATTTGCTGGAACGGAGATGGATATTCTGCCGGATGGTTCTCTAGATTTTGAGGATGACGTATTAAAAGAGCTGGATTTCGTTATTGCATCGATACATTCTAGTTTCTCCCAATCACAGGACATAATTATGGAAAGACTCTTTACAGCGATTCAAAATCCATATGTGCACATGATTGCCCATCCAACAGGTCGAATTATCGGACAGCGCGAAGGTTATAATCCTGATATACCACAGTTGATTCAATGGGCTGCTGAGCATGGCAAAATTCTGGAGCTGAATGCAAGCCCTTATCGATTAGATTTGCGTATCGAGCATCTAGCGATGGCAATGGAGCTGAATGTTCCGATTGCTATTAATACGGATGCCCATGCAATTGAACAGCTGGACGTGATGGAAATCGGTACAAAATATGCGCAAAAAGCATGGCTTAAAAAAGAATTAATCGTCAATACATGGTCATTGCAGCAATTTGAAGCATTCATCATGAAAAATAAGTAATTTTTGAAAACTGAATTGAAAAAGCAGGAGGTGTTCGGGAGTGATCGCTGAACGCGCGTTGAAAACATTAGAATATGATAAAGTACGTGAACAAGTTGCCAAATTTTGTACCTCTTCACTTGGAAAAAGTGCAATCGAGCAACTAATTCCCGAAACTGATTTTGAGACAGTAGTAGAACTGCTGGAAGAGATGGATGAAGGGCTTGCCATTTTACGAGTAAAAGGCAATGTACCAATGGGCGGTATTTTTGATGTGCGTCCACAATCCAAACGGGCTCAAATCGGCGGGATGCTAAGCCCGATGGAATTAATGGAGATTGCAAGTACAATTCGTGCGAGCAGAATTCTTCGAAATTTCATAGAGGATCTTGAACAAGAAGGAAATATCTCGATTCCTCATTTTGTTGAACGAAAGGAGCAATTGCCGATTTTAACGGCACTGCAGCATGAAATCAATGATTGCATCGATGATAATGGGGCAGTATTGGACTCTGCAAGTACGACATTGCGTTCAATTCGACAATCTCTTAGAGCAGAGGAAGCAAAGGTGCGCCAAAAACTAGAAAGCTTGACTCGAGGCTCAAATGCCGCAAAGATGCTTTCGGATGCCATCGTTACGATTCGAAATGACCGTTTTGTTATTCCTGTCAAACAAGAATACCGTGCCCATTATGGAGGGATTGTGCATGACCAGTCCTCATCAGGGCAAACACTTTTCATCGAACCGGAATCTGTTGTCGTAGCAAATAACGAAATTCAACGTTTAAAGGTGAAGGAAAAAGCCGAAATCGAGCGTATTTTAGTCGAGTTGTCAGCAAAAGTGCAGGAAGTTGCCCACGACCTTTTTGTCCTAGTACAAATTCTGGGTGATATCGACGTCATCCTGGCTAAAGGAAAATTTGGCCAGTCAAATAAATGCACAAAGCCAAAGATGAATCAAGAAGGCTATATCCGATTAGTTCGTGCCAGACATCCATTAATTTCAATTGAAGAAGCAGTTCCCAATACAATTGAATTTGGTCGAGATATTACAGCAATCGTTATCACTGGTCCAAACACAGGCGGTAAAACCGTTACTTTAAAAACAGTGGGCCTATGTACATTAATGGCGCAGGCAGGACTACCAGTGCCGGCATTAGATGGTTCTGAATTAGCTGTATTTGATCAATTATTCGCAGATATCGGAGATGAACAGTCTATCGAGCAATCGTTATCGACATTCTCGTCTCATATGGTGAATATAGTTGATATTTTAGGAAAGTTTGATGCACGTTCACTGGTGCTGTTTGATGAATTGGGTGCTGGAACAGATCCGCAAGAAGGGGCTGCCCTGGCAATCTCCATTTTAGACGAGGTAGTAGGCCGCGGTGCCCGAGTAATGGCCACAACCCACTATCCGGAATTAAAAGCATATGGCTATAATCGCCCGGGAGTTGTCAATGCAAGTGTAGAATTTGATATTGAGACATTGAGCCCGACATATCGTTTATTAATTGGGGTTCCTGGACGTTCAAATGCTTTTGAAATTTCTAAACGTCTTGGGCTAAAAGAATCCATTATTCAACAAGCAAGAGGCTATACAGGGACTGACAGACATGAGGTGGAAGCAATGATTGCCTCGCTGGAGGAAAGCAGACGCACATCCGAACGTGAAGCTGATGAAGCCCATGCCTTATTGGAAGAGGCCCAAAAATTGCATGAGCAATTAGAAGAACGATTAAGAACCTATGATGAAAAGAAAGAAGCATTGGAGAAAAAAGCAAAAGAAAAGGCACGTAAAATTGTTGATGACGCGAAGCTGGAATCTGAAAAGGTGATTGCCGAGCTGCGGGAAATGCGTGCAAATGCAAGCAAGGTTGTAAAAGAGCATGAACTGATCGAAGCGAAGAAAAAGCTTGATGCTGCAGCACCACAGGAAAATCAGGTGCTCAAAAAACAAGCGGAAATTCGCGAACGTGCACAAAACCTGAAAATTGGCGATGAAGTAAAAGTATTGAGCTATGGCCAAAAGGGAACGCTCGTTGAAAAAGTTTCGGATCATGAATGGGTCGTGCAAATTGGCATACTGAAAATGAAGCTGGAAGAGTCCGATTTACAGTATGTAAAACCTGAAAAAGAAAAGCAGACAGTTGTCATGACAAATGTGAAAAATCGTAATGGTCATGTTAAACTAGAATTGGATTTACGTGGGGAACGATATGAAGAGGCAATTTTGAGAACCGAGAAATACATTGACGATGCACTTTTAGCCAATTATCCTCGCGTATCG
Source organism: Lysinibacillus fusiformis (assembly GCA_030027265.1). Classification (GTDB taxonomy): domain Bacteria; phylum Bacillota; class Bacilli; order Bacillales_A; family Planococcaceae; genus Ureibacillus; species Ureibacillus fusiformis_A. The sequence continues at coordinate 195,917 of JASENG010000001.1, forward strand.
ATTATTCATGGTAAAGGGACAGGTGCTTTAAGACAAGGAATCCAAAACTATCTAAAAGGACATAAACGTGTAAAGTCATTCCGTTACGGTGAGGCGGGAGAAGGTGGATTTGGAATTACTGTTGTAGAGTTAAAGTAACCTTGTTCCAATTCTAAAGGGACTCCCTTTAGAAAAAATTGATCTTCCTGGCTGATTTCCAAAAAATAAAGGATTGCCCGAGTTTCGGGTAAATCTCTCAAGGTAGAAATCGATAGGTACAATTAGTGAAAAAGGAGTTGGCTTTCATGCTGGATTCAAAGTTTTGGCAACATCCTTTAGTCGAAACAGCCGGGTATTTTAGTGTTGTGATTCTTTGTTTAATTGTTTCCATGGTCATATTCGAACTGGTAACGAAGTATAAAAACTGGGAAGAAATAAAGAATGGAAATGTTGCTGTTGCACTTGCAACAGGCGGTAAAATACTTGGTATATGCAATATTTTTAGATATTCTATTGAACGTCATTCTTCTTTGCTGGAAATGATCGGATGGGGTTTATTTGGATTCACCTTATTAATTTTTGCATATATACTATTTGAATTTTTAACACCTCGTTTTAAAATCGATGAGGAAATCGAAAATGAAAACCGGTCAGTTGGCTTTATATCTCTTACCATCTCAGTGGGACTGTCATTTGTAATCGGAGCAAGTATTTCGTAGGAGCTTAGTTATGGAAAAATTAGCAAAAATATTAATTGTAGTATGCATTTTGTTTGTTATTGTAGGGATATATTATCTAACAACTTTATAAGGTCAATTTATGAGACAAGTAGACACTTTTGAATCTACTTGTCTTTTTTTTAGAAAAATTTAAATCTATTATCTCGCATAAATGTAATAGAAAATAAATGCTTTTTCTAGCTAAAAATCGAAAGTTTTACAAAAATAGTTTGAAAGGCAATTCCTTTTCCATTATAATGAATTGTAAGAATATTAAAAACATTGAACGAAGGGGAGTTGTAGATGACTGACAAGGTTTGGCTTTCCCAATACCCGAAAGAAATCCCTCGCAGCATGACTTACGAGAATGTTCCTGTTCAAAGCTTTTTAACGATGGCCTATGAGAATTATCCAAGCAAAGTAGCGATCCATTTCATGGGGAGGGATGTATCGTACAAAGAACTATATGAATCTTCTTTAAAATTCGCGAATTATTTAAGGCGTTTAGGGGTTGAAAAAGGTGACCGTGTTGCCATAATGCTGCCGAACTGTCCGCAATCCGTTATTGCCTATTACGGTACATTATACGCAGGCGGAATCGTCGTTCAAACAAATCCACTGTATACGGAACGTGAGCTGCAATATCAGATGGCAGACGCAGGGGTTAAAGTAATATTGGCAATGGATATCTTATTTCCGCGAATTACAAAAGTGTTAAATGACACTAAAATTGAAAACGTTATCATTACAGGAATAAAAGATTATTTACCATTCCCAAAAAATCTTGTCTATCCTTTTATCCAGAAAAAACAATACGGGTTTAGCGTGAAGGTTGAGCATAAAGGGTTAACGCATTTATTTACGGAAATAATGCGTATTGGCGAGGCGACACCGATTGACCTTGAAGAATTTGATATCGAAGAAGAAATTGCACTTTTGCAATATACAGGAGGCACAACAGGATCTCCTAAGGGGGTCATGCTAACGCATAAAAACTTAATTGCGAATACAAAAATGTGTGATGCCTGGATGTACCAATGTAAAGAGGGAGAAGAAATCATTTTGGGAGTATTGCCATTTTTCCATGTATACGGGATGACAACGGTACTTCTTTTATCGGTCATGCAAGGTTTTAAAATGGTTCTGCTTCCTAAATTTGATGCGGTACAGGTATTGAAGACGATTGAAAAACAAAAGCCTACTCTTTTCCCGGGTGCACCAACAATGTATATTGGACTGCTGAATCATCCAGATATCGGAGATTACAATTTATCCTCTATAAAAGCGTGTTTAAGCGGCTCATCACCGCTGCCACTCGATGTACAGCAGAAGTTTGAAGCAGTGACTGGCGGAAAGCTTGTGGAGGGATATGGGCTAACAGAGACATCTCCTGTTACACATGCGAACTTCATTTGGGAAAATCGGGTGACAGGGTCGATTGGAGTTCCATGGCCAGATACAGATGCTGCAATCATTAAATCATCGGAAGGAGAGTTATTGCCGCCCGGTGAAGTTGGGGAAATTGCCATAAAGGGCCCACAAGTAATGAAAGGCTATTGGAATCGTCCGGAAGATACAGCCATGACTTTTGTGGATGGCTGGTTTTTAACTGGCGATTTAGGTTATATGGATGAAAATGGGTATTTTTATGTAGTGGATCGCAAGAAAGATATGATTATTGCTGGCGGCTTCAATATTTATCCTCGCGAAGTCGAAGAGGTGCTATATGAGCATGAAGCAATTCAAGAATGTGTAGTTGCGGGTATACCAGATCCTTACCGCGGAGAAACTGTTAAAGCTTATATAGTGCTGCGGGAAGGGAAAACGGCTACGGAAGAAGAATTGAATAAATACTGCCGTGAAAACTTGGCTGCATATAAAGTGCCGCGTCAATATGAGTTCAGGAAAGAATTGCCAAAGACGGCTGTAGGCAAAATTTTAAGACGCAGTTTAGTGGAAGAAGAAAAACAAAAAATTACGGCATTAGAAGCAAAGTAATTTAGTGGAATGATTGACAGAATCTTTATTAAATTATAATATGAAAATATGAATGAATAGTCATTCATATTTTCGTATTTTTTTGGACAAAAAAGTGTCAGGCACTCCAGAGTCTAATAAAAATACAGATAAAGGCTTATCATGAGAGCAGTAAAAGCTTAGTTTTAAATGGTGGTGAACAACATGAAACGAGATAAACCCAAGTATAAGCAAATTATCGATGCTGCTGTCATTGCAATCGCAGAAAACGGCTATCATCAAGCACAAATTTCTAAAATTGCAAAGCAAGCAGGCGTTGCAGACGGAACAATCTACTTATATTTCAAAAATAAAGAAGATATTTTGATTTCCGTCTTTCAAGAAAAAATGGGTGTCTTCGTAGAATCTCTACAAGAAATCATTCAGAATGGTGAGTCGTCAGCTGATAAATTATCAAAAATGATTGATAACCATTTTAATGTTTTAGCAAAAGATCGCCACCTTGCAACAGTAACGCAATTAGAGTTGAGACAATCAAACAAAGAAATCAGATTGAAAATTAACTCCATCCTAAAAGAATATCTAAAACTGCTTGATGAGATTCTTATTGAGGGAATGTTTAAAGGCGAGTTTAATTCTACAATGGATGTGAGAATAGCTCGGCAAATGGTATTTGGAACAATTGATGAAACGATTACAAGCTGGGTCATGAACGAATTCCGATACGATTTGATAGAGACAGCGCCAAAAGTACGGCATTTGCTGTTAAATGGTTTAAAAAGTTAACAAAATTTCAGCTCATATTCAGTCTGAAGTTTTGTCAGGCTAGTGCTTCTTGAATAGATTCAATGAGGCATTTGGATTCCGGATGGTTTTCACATCTGTATATGTGAGGCTTATTATAGGGGTTATCGATCAGTCAGTTTTTACAAGAGGGAGTGGGAGAATGGAGTTTCTAAGTTGGAAAGTTGAAAAAGGGGTAGCTATCGTAACAATTCAACGACCTCCTGCAAATGCATTATCGCGTGATTTAATTTTAGAAGTAGATGAAATGTTAAATGCTGTTGAAAATGAGGATGCGATTCGCGTGATAGTTCTTCACGGGGAAGGAAGATTCTTTTCGGCTGGTGCAGATATTAAAGAATTTACCGAGGTTTCTTCAGGTGCGGAATTCTCGAAATTGTCTGCAAAAGGCCAAGAAGTATTTGAACGCTTGGAATCGTTCAAAAAGCCAGTGATTGCAGCCATTCATGGAGCCGCTTTGGGCGGTGGTCTAGAACTGGCGATGGCATGTCATATTCGATATGTCGCAGACGATGCTAAATTAGGTTTACCTGAGCTGCAGCTTGGATTAATTCCAGGATTTGCTGGAACCCAGCGTTTGCCGCGTTATGTTGGTGCAGCAAAAGCGGCAGAAATGCTCTTTACAAGTGAACCAATCACAGGAGCAGAGGCTGTACAAGCAGGTCTTGCAACGCAGTCTTTCTCAGTAAATGAGCTTCTGCCAAACGTTTTAGAGATTGCACAAAAAATTGCATCAAAAAGCCCGGTAGCCCTAAAGGCAGCGATTGATATGCTGCAATACGCCAAGCATCAGGCATATTATGATGGGGTGAAGGCGGAGGCAGCTAGTTTTGGTACTGTATTTGAATCCGAGGATGCAAAAGAAGGTATTCAAGCTTTCATTGAAAAACGTAAACCTAGCTTTACGGGCAAGTAACTTGCTAGTTTCATAATATTGAAAAATTAAACATAGATTGTACAAGCAATCGATAATCGCATTGGGAGGTTAGTATATATGAACATTTTTGTATTAGTTAAACGTACATTTGACACAGAGGAAAAAATTGTTGTAGCCAATGGCAAAATCCAGGAGGATGGTGCTGAATTTATCATCAACCCTTATGATGAATACGCTATTGAAGAAGCGATTCAAGTACGTGATGCTAAGGGCGGGAAAGTGACAGTTGTAACAATCGGCGGTGAAGATGCTGAGAAACAACTTAGAACCGCTTTAGCGATGGGTGCTGATGAAGCAGTCCTTATTAATACTGAAGATGATTTGGATGAATTAGATCAATATTCTGCTGCTACAATTCTGGCAGAATATTTAAAAGATAAAGAGGCGGATTTAATTTTAGCCGGTAATGTGGCAATCGATGGCGGTACTGGTCAAGTCGGTCCACGTGTTGCAGATTTGCTTGGCATTAACTATGTGACGACAATTACAGATTTAGAAATTGATGGGACAAATGTTAAAATTGTTCGAGATATCGAAGGAGATTCAGAGATTATTGAAACTTCCCTGCCGTTACTGGTGACAGCTCAACAAGGGTTAAATGAACCTCGTTATCCTTCTCTTCCAGGGATTATGAAAGCGAAGAAGAAACCGCTTGCAGAGCTTGAACTAGATGATTTAGATATTGATGAGGACGATGTAGAAGTGAAAATCGAGATTGTTGATATTTTCCTTCCTCCTCAAAAAGCAGCTGGTCGTGTATTAGAAGGGGAACTTTCACAACAAGTGAAGGAACTAGTGAACTTACTTCATTCAGAGGCAAAAGTAGTCTAAAAAACAAAGACGGTAACGGAGGGAAAATCATATGGCAAACAAAGTATTAGTTTTAGGCGAAGTTCGTGAAGGTGTATTACGTAATGTTTCATTTGAAGCAGTTGCAGCAGCAAAACAAATCGCTGATGGCGGAGAAGTTGTAGGCGTATTGCTTGGGGATAGTGTTGCATCTCTTGCAAATGAGCTAATTGCTTATGGCGCAGATCGTGTTGTTACTGTGGAACATCCACATTTAAAATCATACACTTCAGATGGCTATAGCCAAGCATTCTTAGCTGTTTATGAGCAAGAAAAACCAGAAGGCATTGTATTTGGGCATACATCTTTAGGAAAAGATTTATCTCCAAAGTTAGCTTCGAAATTACAATCCGGCCTTATTTCGGACGTAACAGAAATTGAAGGTTCGGGGGATGATGCAGTTTTCATTCGCCCAATCTACTCTGGTAAAGCATTCGAAAAGGTAAAAGTGAAAGATGGCGTTGTATTTGTGACAATTCGTCCCAACAACATCAAACCTTTAGAAAAAAATGCAACTCTTACTGGCGATGTAGCATCCATTTCAGTAGACGTTCAAAATTTACGCACAATCATTAAAGACGTAGTACGTAAAGCTTCGACTGGTGTGGATTTATCGGAAGCAAAAATTGTTGTTGCAGGTGGACGCGGCGTGAAATCTGCAGAAGGTTTCGAGCCATTAAAAGAGCTGGCTAACCTGCTTGGTGGTGCAGTAGGTGCATCTCGTGGCGCTTGTGATGCAGATTACTGTGATTATTCACTTCAAATCGGTCAAACAGGTAAAGTAGTAACACCAGATCTTTATATTGCCGCAGGTATTTCTGGAGCAATCCAGCATTTAGCTGGTATGTCGAATTCCAAAGTAATTGTTGCCATTAACAAAGATCCGGAAGCAAATATCTTCAAGGTGGCAGACTATGGAATTGTCGGTGATTTATTCGAAGTAATTCCATTGCTAATCGAAGAATTTAAAGCGTTAAAAGTAAATTCTTAAGGATAAAATCATTAAAACCTCGCCGAAATAGTGGCGAGGTTTTACTATGGATTTGGAATTGTAAAAGGATGTTAGATGCTTTATTAGGCCATCTTAACAATAAAACACCTCTATTTTCATTATTAAGATTATAGAAGAATTGTAAATTTTATGTTTGGATTTCAGTTCACTTTACTATCTGATTTATTTCTATCGTGATATACTACATTCAGATGTTAGATTTAAGGAGGCTATTAAAATGGCAATTGTACATGTAACAGATCAAAACTTTTCGGAAGAAATCGCTTCAGGCGTTGTATTAGTAGATTTTTGGGCTACTTGGTGCGGACCATGCAAAATGATCGCTCCTGTATTGGAAGAAATCGATGCAGAAATCGGAGATCAAGTTAAAATCGCAAAATTAGACGTAGACAACAACCAAGCAACTGCTGCTGAATACCAAGTAATGTCAATTCCAACATTACTACTATTCAAAGACGGCGAACTAAAAGCAAAAACTGTTGGATTCCAGCCAAAAGAAGCGTTAATCGAATTCATTAACGAAAATCAATAAGAGGCAATCCCAAAAGCTCTCATGCTTTTGGGATGTTTTTTGTTTTTATGTTTGAAGTAAGGGAAGTGTCTAATACTATGGGCACTTCCTTTTTACTTTTTCAAAATTAGAAAGATGCATTGCCTGTTTAAGCTGAAAATCGAATTTTCAATCGCTTAACCCTCTTCAAATCTTATATAATATATAAAAAAGCTCGTAAGGGTGAGATAGATGAATGATACAATTCAAAATAAATTAGCCATTTTACCTGATGAACCTGGCTGCTACTTAATGAAAGATCGTCAGGGAACCATTATTTATGTAGGTAAAGCAAAGGTGCTGAAAAACCGGGTTCGCTCTTACTTTAATGGTTCACATGATGGCAAGACACAGCGTTTAGTAAGTGAAATTGAAGACTTTGAATATATTGTCACATCAAGTGACCTAGAAGCGTTAATATTAGAATTAAATTTAATCAAGCTGCATGATCCAAAATATAACATTATGCTGACGGATGACAAAACCTATCCCTATATCAAGATTACCAATGAAAAATATCCGCGCATCTTAACAACGCGTAAAGTAAAAAAAGACAAGGCCAAATATTTCGGTCCATATCCAAATGCCGGTGCGGCAAATGAAACGCGCAAACTCCTGGATCGTCTGTATCCATTAAGAAAATGTGCACGGCTGCCGGACCGTGTTTGCCTGTATTATCACCTAGGTCAATGTTTGGCGCCTTGTGTAAAAGAGATCGAATCAAAAGTTTACGATGAAATGATCGAAGAAATTGCGAAGTTCTTAAATGGCGGCTATGAAGATGTGAAAATTGATATTGAAAAGAAAATGCTGGAGGCTGCCGAAAATCTAGAATTTGAACGTGCAAAAGAATTTCGAGATCAAATCGCCCATATTGAAACAGTGATGCAAAAACAAAAGATGGTATCAGGGGATTTATCGAACCGAGATGTATTCGGTTACGCTGTAGAAAAAGGGTGGATGTGTGTTCAAGTCTTCTTTGTACGACAAGGAAAGCTAATCGAGCGCGATGTATCCACTTTCCCGATCTACCGAGATCCAGAAGAAGAGTTTCTTACATTCGTCGGCCGATTTTATGATATCCCGGAGCATATCAAGCCAAAGGAGATTTTCATTCCCTCCTCCATTGATAAAGCGCTCCTGGAAAAGTATTTGGCTGTTAATGTTCTAATTCCAAAGCGCGGTACTAAAAAGGAACTGGTCGATTTGGCCATGAAAAACGCCCAAATTGCCATCCGTGAAAAATTCCAGCTCATTGAACGGCAGGAAGAACGAACTGTCGGTGCTTGCGAAGAGCTTGGAGACGCGATGGAAATTGGTGCACCACTTCGAATTGAAGCGTTTGATAACAGTCATATGCACGGAACAGATGCTGTATCGGCAATGGTCGTTTTCATCGATGGGAAACCCGCGAAGAAAGAATATCGAAAATATAAATTGCGTGAAACTGCAAAGCATGATGACTATGGTGCAATGCAGGAGGTTATTCGCCGCAGGTATACAAGAGTTTTAAAGGACGATCTGCCATTGCCGGATTTAATCATTATTGACGGCGGGAAGGGACAAATGGAGGTTGCAAGGGAAGTTATCGAGGATGAACTCGGATTATTCATTCCGATTGCAGGTCTTGCAAAAGATGACAAGCATAATACATCACAATTATTATATGGCGACCCTCCAGTTCCGGTTGATATGAAAAGAACAAGTGATGGCTTTTACTTACTGCAAAGAATCCAAGATGAAGTCCATCGATTTGCGATTACATTTTTACGTCAGCAGCATCAAACCAATGCTATCCAGTCCGTATTAGATGGAATCGAAGGCGTTGGTCCAAAACGAAAGCAGCAGCTATTGAAGCATTTTGGCTCTATTAAAAAAATTAAAGAGTCCTCGGTCGAAGAGCTGATGAAGGCGCAGATTCCGAGTGCTACGGCAACTGCCATCTATAATCACTTCCACAAAGATACATTGTCAACAGAATAATTGTATGATACTGTAAATTTAACTTCCGAGACAGCTTTTCACCTGGCTTGTGAAAAGCTGTCTATTTTATAAGAATTTGCCGTACAATCATGCTTGGTGCTAAATACTAAAATGAATTATCAGAATAGAGGAAATGTTCAGCGAAGAGAAAAAGGAGAGATGTCTATGTCGAGCATTGTTGTGAAAATAGACAGCAGCACATTATCAACACCAGAAAAAATCGAACTGCTTGCAGATAGATTAATAGAGCAGAAAAAAGCAGGCCACAAAATCGTTGCGGTGGTGCCGCCTTTAGAAAATTTAGAGGATAAACTTCTCCAATATGCACAAATTTTAACGGATAATCCTTCAATACGGGAACTTTACGCTCTAGATGCACTTAATACGCAAGCAGCAAGCAGTTTATTGGCGATTTCCATTGAAAAGAAAGGTGTACAAGCTGTTTCTTTAAATGGATGGCAAGCAGGAATTGAAGTTGTCCAGTCCAATCATAATGTACTGATAGAGGGGGTTCAACAGGAATATATTGTTGAACATTTAACGAATGATACAATCGTAATCGTTGCAGGTTCACAAGGAATTAATCGGAATCGAGACATCCTGTTAATGGGCGAGGGTGGCCCGGAAACGACAGCCGTTGCAATTGGTGCGGCAATTGATGCTGCGCAAGTCGAAATCTTAACTGATCGAGATGGCATTTATACAGCAGATTCAACAGTCGTACAGCAAGCGAGAAAGTTAAAACAGATGACCTATGATGAGATGTTGGAGCTTGCGAATCTAGGTTCATCATCCATCCATCCTCGTGCGGTGGAGTTGGCTAAAATAGTGGAGATACCATTAGTCGTACGTTCGAGTTCAGATAATTGCGAAGGTACATTGATAAAGGGAGAGGTTGATATGGAGAAAAATTTAATTGTTCGTGGTGTAGCATATGAAGCAGACATAATTCGCTTGACAGTTGGTTATGATTCGTATGAACAATCATCTCTTGCCGATATCTTTACAACACTTGCAGAACACGAAGTTGATGTCGATATCATTGTCCAGGCTGTAATTGATGGTGTGAAACCAACCGTCTCTTTCTCCATTGCGAAAGAAGATTTTGCAGATGCCATTAAAGTGTTGGAGAAAAATAAAACAGCACTTGGTTTTAGTTTTGCAGATTTTGAGGTAGGGTTGGCAAAGGTTTCCATCGTCGGTGCAGGAATGGTTTCCAATCCTGGTGTGGCAGCGCGTATGTTTGATCGATTGCGCAAAGAGAATATTCTAGTTAAAATGGTCAGCACCTCTGAAATCAAAGTGTCTGTGGTTGTCCCGCAAGATGAAATGGTACGTGCAGCCAATGTTTTACATGACGAATTTAATCTAGTAGAAGTACTAGCGTAATTAAAAAGCCAATTCTTGTGAAGAAGTATTCTACCAAGAATTGGCTAATATCATTTAAATGGAAGAAAGTGGGTTGCAAAAAGAACTGTGGAGACCTATTACACCATCTTTTCTTTTTGATCCCATTTTACGGTAAAGGTAATTTGCTGTTGTTTTTCATGTTTTTCGTCATAGCATTCAGTTAGGTAGCCATTAATAGATTGAATCTGTTGGGCTATAAATCCGGCTTCGATTCGAAAAGAGCGTTCTGTAATTTTTAATAAATCGACATCATTTGTAAGTTGAAAAATATAACCATCCTTCTCTTCCTCTGTTAAAGTTAAATGGCCCCAGCCTGCATCCTGGAAAAATGAGATAATCAGTTGTATATCGGTGCATGGGAATTTTCTTGCTAAGTCTTTACCCGCCCAGTAGAGCACATCTTTTTCGTGTTTGCCAAGAATCGTTGGGAGCAAGTAATCACGCAGAATATCATAACCAAATACTGGAACAGTTTTGTTCTCCATTGATGTCATTTTAAAAATACCTCTTTCTTATTTTTCTTATTTTAGAGTAAATTAATGAAAAGAATCCGATAACTAGAAAAAATGGATATTAAAATAGAATAATTATTATTTAAAAGGATGTATAAAATATCAGAAGTCACCTTGACGCTTGTACTACATGAGAGTACAATGGACATGTCATAATATTGTACCATTATGAAATACACAGTCAATGATGGATCCTTTACAAAATGGTGACGATATTGTCTTGCGTATTTAAAAGTACTGAGGGGGGTAATAGTCTTGTCAAAAAATCATGAGTTTTACTGGAGACGCTTACATTCACTACTTGGTGTTATTCCTGTAGGTCTGTTCTTAGTGTTCCACTTATCGCTGAACTTCACTGCTACTGGTGGAGAAGACAATTACAACAATTCAATCGGTATCATGGATTATGTTCCGCATTACCTATTGTTAATTGTTGAATGGATTGTAATTTACATACCTATTTTATTCCACGGATTATACGGTCTGTACATTGCATTCACAGCTACACCAAACGTAAAACGCTTTGGAACTTTCCGTAACTGGATGTTCGTATTGCAACGTTTTACAGGAGTATTCCTTGTAATTTTCATTGCTTGGCATATTTTCCAAACACGTATCCAAAAAGCACTTGGTTCTGACGTTGACTTTAATATGATGGAAGAAATCGTTAACAATCCATTTATGTTAGCGTTTTATATTGTAGGTATTGTATCTGCTACATTCCATTTAGCAAACGGTCTATGGTCATTCCTAGTGAGCTGGGGGATTACACAATCTAAAAGCTCTCAAAAAGTTGCAACTTACGTAACAATGATCTTCTTCGTTCTATTAAGTATCGTTGGTGTTGCTGCAATTCTAGCATTCGTATAATCAATCACTTTAGTAGAACATCCGAACAGGTTTTAGAGCAAATTAAGAGGAGTGAAGAGTAATCATGGCGAAAAGCAAAATCATCGTCGTAGGTGGCGGTTTAGCCGGTTTAATGGCTACGATGAAAGCTGCCGAAGAAGGCACTGAAGTTGAATTATTCTCATTAGTTCCCGTAAAACGTTCACACTCTGTATGTGCGCAAGGCGGAATTAATGGTGCTGTAAATACAAAAGGTGAAGGGGATTCTCCTTGGATTCACTTTGATGATACTGTATATGGTGGGGACTTCTTAGCGAACCAACCGCCTGTAAAAGCAATGTGTGATGCCGCTCCTGGTATCATTCACTTATTTGACCGTATGGGTGTAATGTTCAACCGTACGCCAGAAGGTCTTTTAGACTTCCGTCGTTTTGGTGGAACTTTAATGCACCGTACTGCATTCTCTGGTGCAACTACTGGTCAACAATTACTATATGCTTTGGACGAGCAAGTACGTCGTTACGAAGTAGATGGTTTAGTAACAAAATACGAACACTGGGAATTCCTTGGAGCAGTTCTTGATGATGAAGGACATTGCCGTGGTATCGTAGCACAAGATATGAAAACTGAAGAAATTAAATCATTCCGCTCTGACGCTGTTATTATGGCAACAGGTGGTCCTGGTATTATCTTCGGTAAATCAACGAACTCAATCATTAACACTGGTTCTGCAGCATCAATTGTTTACCAACAAGGTGCTACATATGCAAACGGTGAAATGATCCAAATTCACCCAACAGCGATTCCTGGGGACGACAAAAACCGTCTGATGTCAGAATCTGCACGTGGTGAAGGTGGTCGTATTTGGACTTACAAAGACGGTAAGCCTTGGTACTTCCTAGAAGAAAAATACCCAGCTTACGGTAACTTGGTACCTCGTGATATCGCGACTCGTGAAATCTTCGACGTATGTGTAAACCAAAAATTAGGTGTTAACGGAGAAAACGTTGTATACCTAGATCTATCTCATAAAGATCCACATGAGTTAGATGTAAAACTTGGTGGTATCATCGAAATCTACGAAAAATTCGTAGGGGATGACCCACGTAAGTTACCTATGAAAATCTTCCCTGCCGTTCACTATTCAATGGGTGGTTTATGGGTAGATTACGATCAAATGACTGAAATTCCTGGTCTATTTGCTGCTGGTGAATGTGATTATTCACAACATGGTGCAAACCGTCTTGGAGCGAACTCATTGCTTTCAGCGATTTATGGTGGTAGCGTAGCTGGACCAAACGCTGTGAAATATGTTAAAGGCTTGAAAAAACATGCGGAAGACCTTCCAGAATCTATCTTCGACGCTCGCGTGAAAGAAGAACAAGAAAAATGGGAAGCTATCCTTAAATTGGATGGAACTGAAAACGCATACTTAATTCACAAAGAATTAGGTGAATTAATGACTGATAACGTAACGGTAGTACGTTACAATGATCGTCTTGAAGCAACTTATAACAAACTTACAGAATTACTGCAACGTTGGGAAAACATCAACATCAACGATACGCAAAAATGGAGTAACCAAGGGGCTCACTTCACTCGTCAGTTGAAAAACATGTTATACCTTGCTCGTGTAATTACTAAAGGCGCACTTTTACGTAACGAATCTCGTGGAGCGCACTACAAACCAGACTTCCCAGAGCGTGATGATGAGAACTTCTTAAAAACAACTATGGCGAAGTTCAATCCACAAACTGGTGAACCTGAAATTTCTTATGCAGAAGTAGACGTTTCCCTAATTCCGCCACGTAAACGTGACTATTCTTCATAAACTTAAGGGAGGTCATTAATCATGACAACACCAGTTGAAACTGGAAGAACTGTTAAAATGGAAATCCTTCGTCAAGATACTGAAGGTGGCGCAACTCGTTGGGAAAAATTCGAAGTGCCTTATCGTCCTGGTATGAACGTGATCTCAGCTTTAATGTCTATTCAACAAAACCCTGTTACTGCTGACGGGCAAAAAACGTCGCCAGTAACTTGGGATATGAACTGTCTTGAAGAGGTATGTGGAGCATGTTCTATGGTTATTAATGGTCGTCCGCGCCAATCATGTTCAACATTAATCGACCAATTAGAACAACCTGTACGTTTAGAACCAATGAAAACTTTCCCTGTAGTTCGTGACTTGCAAGTTGACCGTAGCCGTATGTTCAATGCACTTAAAAAAGTGAAAGCTTGGGTTCCAATCGATGGAAGCTACGATTTAGGTGAAGGTCCTCGTATGCCGGAACGTAAACGCCAATGGGCTTACGAATTATCAAAATGTATGACTTGTGGTGTTTGTATGGAAGCATGTCCAAACGTATCTGAAGGTGCTTCATTTATCGGACCAGCTCCTTTATCACAAGTACGTTTATTCAACACACACCCAACAGGTGCTATGAACAAAGATGAACGTCTTGCAGAAATTATGGGCGATGGCGGCCTTGCAAACTGCGGTAACTCACAAAACTGTGTAGCTGCATGTCCAAAAGGTATTCCATTAACTACTTCAATTGCTGCACTTAACCGTGAAACTACTGTTCAGATGTTCCGTAACTTCTTCGGTTCAGACCATATGGTTGACTAATATATTATTAGTTTAAAATAAGAAGTGTATGTTTTTTCTATAGAAAAAGGGTATCTAAGTCATTTTAATGACTTTTAGATACCCTTTTTTCGTTTGCTTGCATAAGATAGGACGATATAAAATTCTTCATGTGATGGATGAAATCAAAACTTCTTCTAACATAGTTCCTATTCATTAGATAAAGGGAAAATGGGATCCTCTTGCTTATTTATTGTGTATGATTCCTTTGTTTGTTCTGTTGGGTGGATTGAATTTCCATTTCAGAGTAAATTCGTAAGGCAAACCCCTTTATCCTTCCTTATCATATTTGATATAATTTAATGAACCGCTATTCATTTTGTGGCTTTCTAATTTTGGGAAGCTGATGTCTGTTGCAGAATAACAATTTCTTGGAAATGCAGCAGATGTGAAATTACAAAGGCATATTTGATAAGGGGAATAGGGAGAAAAAGGGGAAGGGGTTTTGTACATGAAGGCAAGTTATATTAATGATCTGCAAAATTGGGAGGAAGAGTTCAAGTTTTTTGTTGAGGTAACCGTCAGATTTTCTGAAACGGATATGTATGGTCATTTGAACAATACGGTTCCTTTTGCATATTTTGAATATGCCCGTATTGAATTTTTGAAGCATCTCGGTTTTATGGATTGGTCCTCAAGAGACATGACAAAAATTCCTGTCGTAGCAGATTTGCAATGTGATTATTTAAAACAAGTTTATTTTGATGAAACTCTCCGAATCTATGTAAAGGCGGCACGAATTGGAAACTCTTCCATCGACATTCATTATCTAGCGAGAAACGAAAAAGATGAACCATGTTTTATCGGCAGGGGTACGATTGTTCAAATCGATAAATCTACGGGTAAAGCCATTCCTTGGGATGAAAAAGAAAAAATAATATTGCATCATAAATAGTGAAAATGCCCTCACAGCCTTTCAACTCTTATCATACTTTACATAGAAGAGGAGATAGGAGGGTGTTGCCTTATGAATAGCCCGCAGCATCGTTCACTTTTGACGAAAAGAGAACGGGAAATTTTCCAGTTACTCATCTTGGATTATTCTACTAAAGATATTTCTCAAAAGTTGGGCATAAGCGAAAAAACGGTGCGTAATCATATTTCAAACACGATTCAGAAACTGGGCGTATCCAGTAGATCACAAGCTTTAATTGAATTGCTGAGGCTAGAAGAATTATCATTGCACTGATTGGATGCTTGCTATTTCGCCAAAAACACTTCAAAATAGAATTAGATATTAAATGTCTAGCAGATAAATTTTGTTCCGGGTAGTACACGGACTTTAAAGTCGCTAAAGACTGAATTGATTCTTGAGGAGTGACTGCACTAAATGAGGATGGACGAAAAGCACAGCCAAGAAACGGTAGCGTTTTTAGAAAAGGAACTTCGCTTTATTTCACATCTGATTAAACAAAAGGGTAGAGAAATATTAAGTAATTATACGATAACACCTCCGCAATTTATAGCGCTTCAATGGTTACATGAATCCGGCGATATGACAATTGGTGAATTATCGAATAAAATGTATTTAGCTTTTAGTACGACGACGGACTTAGTCGATCGTATGGAAAAAAATGAATTAGTAGTGCGTATTCGTGACGAGCAGGACCGCCGAGTTGTACACATTCATTTACTTCAAGAAGGCGAAAGAATCATCGAAGAAGTAATCGAAAAAAGACAAAATTACTTACAAGATGTGTTGGTAGAATTTGAGGAAGCGGAAGTAGAAAGCTTATCAAAATTACTGCACAAACTACATCAACAAATGCAATAAATAGGATTAGAGGCGGTTTTTGTGAATGCCCCGATAGGCGTTATTGATTCAGGTGTTGGCGGCTTAACAGTTGCAAAACAAATGATGAAGCTATTACCAAAGGAAACAATTTACTATATTGGTGATACAGCAAGATGTCCATATGGACCGCGTAACAGACGCGAAGTATTACACTTTACATGGCAAATGGCTAAAGCATTAGAAAAAATGAATATTAAAATGCTCGTCGTTGCATGTAATACAGCAACTGCGGTTGCGTTAGAAAGTCTGCAGAAGCATTTGTCGATTCCAGTGATCGGTGTGATTAATGCAGGAGCACGTGCCGCTGAGAAACAAACAAAACGAAATGAAATTGTCGTACTTGCAACAGAAGGTACCATAAAAAGTGGAGCATATGAAAATGCTCTACTTTCTTTAAGTACGAAGGCGAAAATAATTCCTCTTGCGTGTCCGACATTTGTGCCGCTTGTAGAAAGCGGCGAATATGAGGGCCAGTTTGCATTCGACTTAGTAGCAAAAGGCTTAAAGCCGCTAGCCGATAAAAAGTTTGATACAGTGATTTTAGGATGTACCCATTATCCGATTATCCAGCATCATATCGAAAAAGTTGTAGGACCGCATGTAGCAGTACTCTCTTCAGCAGAGGAAACGGCCAAGGAAGTGAAGGATTTACTCGAATATAATCATGAGCTTTCAACTTCTGTGAATCCACACCATGTATTCTTTACAACAGGTTCAGTACCAATCTTTAAAATGATTGCCAACAATTGGCTGGAGTCGAAAGAATTAGATATCCGACGAATAAAACTGTAACGATATTTCATTGGTAATATCTCTTTTTCAAATCAACATTGGTATGCAAACTTATCATGAAGCTCGAAAGTAGGCAATGCCCGCTTTCGAGCTTTTTGTATGGGAATTGGTATTTGTGTATGGATCAGCTTCTTAAGTAACTTAAAGTAGTCCGAATTGTTTCTGAATTGTATATGGACCTGGTCCTCATACAACTCGAAAAGAATTAAAAATTATGGTAAGATGGGTAGCGCGAACAACGAGGAGGATATATATGACAAGACATGATGGACGAGCTGTCGATCAGTTACGACCAATTACGATTGAAACAAATTATTTAATGCATCCAGAAGGCTCTGTACTCATTCAGGTGGGCGATACAAAGGTTATTTGTACGGCCACGGTAGATGATCGCGTTCCCGGCTTCCTGCGTGGCCAGGGCAAAGGATGGATTACTGCTGAATATTCTATGCTTCCAAGAGCGACGGCAGAACGTACGCAACGTGATTCTTCCCGTGGAAAAATCAACGGACGAACAATGGAAATCCAGCGCTTAATCGGCCGAGCATTACGTGCCATCGTCGATTTAGAAGCACTGGGCGAAAAAACAATCTGGATCGATTGTGATGTAATCCAAGCGGATGGTGGTACACGTACGGCTTCCATTACAGGTGCATTTGTGGCATTAACACAAGCCCTTGCAAAAATTCACGAGGTAAAACCATTTGCCAAGTTCCCGATTATAGATTACTTAGCTGCAACAAGTGTCGGCTTTGTCGATGAAATTGGTGCCGTATTAGACTTGAACTATATCGAGGATTCAGCAGCTGCTGTTGATATGAATCTAGTGATGACAGGCAGCGGCCGATTTGTAGAAATCCAGGGAACTGGCGAAGAAGCAACATTCTCCCGCAATGAACTGAATGAATTACTGGATTTAGGCGAAAAAGGAATCCGTGAATTAATCGCCATCCAAAAAGCTGCACTAGGTGAAACAGCTGCTCTAGTAAGGGATGCAAAGGAGGAAGCATAATGAAACAAGTCGTCATCGCAACAAAAAATAAAGGCAAAGCAAAAGATTTCGAAGCTCTATTTTCTCCGCTGGGCTACGAAGTTGTAACTATGTTTGACGTTGCTCCTGACATGGAGATTGAAGAAACAGGAAAAACCTTTGAAGAAAACGCCATCTTAAAGGCAGAAACCCTTTCTCGCGAGCTTGGGAAACTAGTGATAGCTGATGATAGCGGACTAGCTGTAGATGCCCTAGGAGGCGAACCAGGCGTGTATTCTGCACGTTATGCTGGCGACCATGATGATGAAGCAAACATCGTGAAAGTACTCGCTAAATTAGAAGGCGTTCCTGAATCGGAGCGTACAGCACGTTTCTGTTGTGCTTTAGCAATCGCAGGTCCAGAAATGGAGACGCATACAGTATTCGGTACATGTGAAGGTGTCATTTTAAATGAAAAACGTGGAACAAACGGCTTCGGTTATGATCCAATCTTCTTCGTACCACAGTTAAACCGTGCGATGGCTGAATTATCACCAGAAGAAAAAGGTGTCATTTCCCACCGTGGAAATGCGATTCGCAAGTTGGCTGAAGAGCTTCCGAGTTTGATGAAGTAGGGTTTATGGGATGAGGACCGTGGGGATTTTATTGAAATGTCCAGTAAACTTGGGAAAGTGTCCGATAAAACTCAAAATCTGTCCAATAAAATAATCTCTAGTCCAGTATTTTTCGAGAAAGATACTGGACATCTCTTTAAATTGGAGGTGTGTTTAGTGAAATTGTTAGTGATGAGTGATACCCACGGGGATGCAGAAGTGATTAAACGGGTGAGGGAAGCAAATCCAAATGTAGATGCCATCATCCATTGTGGAGACAGTGAACTTGCCTTTGATCATCCTTATTTGGAAGATGTGTGGAAGGTGCGCGGCAACTGCGACAGAGACGCTCGATTCCCGGACGAGCAATTATTTGAAGTCGAAGGAATAAAAGTATTTGTTGCACACGGGCATTTACTGAATGTGAAATCCACAATCATGAATTTGCTTTACCGCTCAAAAGAAGTGGAAGCGAACGTTGCCTTTTTCGGCCATTCCCATGTATTAGGTGCAGAACTAGTGGACAATATATTATTTGTGAATCCCGGAAGCCTGCTGAAACCACGGGGCATTGCCGAAAAAAGCTATGCAGTTGCAGAATGGGTGGGGAATGCTTGGAATGTCACTGCATATACTGATACAGGGGAAGAAATTTTTACAAATACTTATGAATTAACCGAGTAATTCTAGAAACGGAAAAATTTATACGAAAACTAAAAAAAAATTACAAAACCCGTTGACTTTTCCATTTTTTAAGCCTATAATAATAATTGTCTTTCAGGTTATTAACTAACTTGATGGCCAACTGTCTCAGTAGCTCAGCCGGATAGAGCATACGCCTTCTAAGCGTACGGTCGGGGGTTCGAATCCCTCCTGGGACGTATCAAAAACGTACACAAACCATTCATACATAAGGGTTTGTGAGAAATTAGGGATTCGGTCGGGGCTTCGGTCCAGGACATAGAATCCCTTTTTTGTCCCTATTTTTTACGTGAATATTGACTCGAAATTATCTTCCAATTCAATCGAAATGGAGGATTTTTTATTATGACGAAGAAATCGGGTTTGTTTAATATTGATTTTAGCTCAGAGGAATTCGAATTCATACCTCAACAATCAAAGGTAAAAGTTAATAATTCAAAAAGCATTGAAGATGCGTTAACTGTTATCCTTCAACAAATGCAAACAAGTGGCTATAGAGAACGTACAATGATGGATTATGAAACTATCGTAAGTAATTTTCGAAATGCATCGAATATTGAGTATTTAGATGAAGTGAAAACTGAGACAATTTATGAATGGTTAGATTCTATGCAAGTGACAAATCAAACAAAGCTAACACGCTTGAAGGCTCTTAAATCGTTCCTGAGTAAATGCTTTAACAATGGGTGGTACAAATCGAAGTTTTGGCAATCAATTAATGTAAAAGTGGATAAGAAGGTTAAGAAGGGCACAAAACCAAACGATATTCAAGTTTTGTTATCTTTAATTGATACTAGTACATTTACTGGTTTAAGAGATGCTACCGCAATCCTTACTATGTACAAGACTGGTATTCGAATCAATACATTGGGGCAATTAGAGGAGCGTCACATCGACTTTGAAAATAAGCTACTCATTTTAGATGGCTCAATATTAAAGAATCATCAAGTACTTAAGTTACCTATAGATGAACAGTTAATACGTTTATACAAAGTACTAATTAAACAAAATCGAAAAATAAGAGCACATTACAAACAATCAAATACAAATATTTTCCTCTCATATAAAGGAACAGCCTTAAATAGTAAGTCAACAAACAATGCAATTTCAAAGCAACTTACGAAATATAGCAAAAAATATGGATTAGAAAACATTAACGCACATGCAATCAGAAGGGCATATGCAAAGAATCTGCTTAACAAAGGTGCAAGTGTAGCTTTAATTAGTAAAGCCTTAGGTCACTCTGATTTAGCAGTTACAACACAGTATTTAGATTTGGATATAGAGGAAGTGGCGACTAGCTTAAGAGACTTTCTGTAATGTTGAAGCGGCTACATTTACTCGTAGTCGCTTTTTTAGTAGGGGGAGTACATTTACAGAAATATGGTCATACACCTTTTTAACTTTTGATAGAGCACTTCTAGCCGAGAACTCTAGATAAAATTTCTAACGAAACGAAAATATACATAACCAATCAATTTAAATAAAAAATTAATAGAAGAATAAACGTCCGATTTAATTCAGCTTGAATAAATCGGGCGTTTATTGTTTCAGTATCTTACATTCCAGAAGGTAATTCTATCTCAATATTATTATTATCTTCATTTGTATTTACATAAATTCCGATTTTTTCATTGTAGGTTTCATAATCCATCACTTTTCTTATTTCAACCTCTCCCTTAAAACTCTTAAAGAAATCTTCGTAATTATTAGTAACATAATCATTTGGAGGTACTTTTTTTCCTTCTGGTAAATCCATTACAAATGGTTTATGTGAGTTGGAAATCATATTATGTTCTTCCAAGACTTTAAGTAATTCTGATAACTTAGTTTTACCTATTCCAGTATCATTTACTAAGTCATTAAGTGCTCTAGTATATTTCTTATTACCAGATGTCGATTCAAAATAGTCACACTTACTCTTTAGAAAACAATATAAGTAAAATCCTAATTTTCCAATATCCCCCTTACTCATACAATAAATAAAAAGACTTAAACTAATCTCAGTGGTATTTTGTATATTATAGAAATAACCATCACAGTACCCCTCCTGTTCCGATTCATTATCATAATAAAATGCCCTTACAGGATAGTTAATTTGTTTATTTTTTCTTTTAAAGCTGCTTGGCAAGTCATCTTTTATTTCTGAATACATTACAAAATCAACATCATTAAAATCCTTCTTTCCATTTAAATCTTCATAATAAATGTAGTCAATTGGAAAATCTTTATCTTTTTTTATATAGCCTAATCGTTCTAAAACGCCACCTTTTTTTGTGATATAAGATACTCCATCATTACCTCTGCTTGTTGGAGAAATACCACACATTTTATAAATTATTTTATCATCTATAAAGTACTCTTTATCATTTTTGTAAAAAGTAAAATTTGCATATCTGTACATATATGAAATGATAAATAAATAAGAAAAGGCAAACGCTATATGATTTACGTTTGCCTCTTTCACGTGTGTATTTAAATCTCCATCTTTTGTTTTTGTCCGACTAATTTTTGGCTTAAAGTCTTCACACTGTAATAAATCATAAAAAAATTGGTTTGGTATGAAGATTTTCATAGCATCTTTACCATTTACTTCCATAATTTGTTGCATATCATCAATAGTAAAATAACTCTTTTTATTTGTCATAAAATTTTCTCCTAAATATTCACTAATAAATAACAGTACTATTTTTGTGAGTTTTTATATTCTGTTAATGCATTGGTTAATTCGCTACCTTTTTTAAATAACCAAAATGGTTTTAACGTTTTGTCATGTAAAGCATAACAAACAAAAGAAATACCCTTATTCATTTTTAGAAACTTGAACAAGGGCACTGAATAACAAAAAAAATATTCATTCGTATATTCAATTTTCTTCATCTATATCATCACCCTCAATAAAAATAGAATTATTTATAATAATCCTCTGATACTGAATTTCTTTTTCTTCACTTAGATTTTTAAGTTGGTTCTCATACATAGATAACATTGGTACTGAAACACCAATTTGTTTTGCAATATGAATTAGATTAATTTTTTTCCGTTTTCTTAAAAGCTTGTATTTTTCTCTTGAAGTTAAATTTAAATATTTATCCATTTTTTATTATTCTCCTTTACCTTATATAAATTAATAGGATAATCCTTCTACTTATTAAAATGTCGAGAAGTTAAAAAGTTAACACAGTTTGACGGGAAAAAGTTAATAAGCATTAATGGTCAAAGAATACTAACCTCTCGCCGTATATTAAAGTTAAAAAATACATGAGTGCGTTTTACGAACTATATAGAATATCTTTATAGAATTAAAATTATAACTTTATATTTCTATTTAATATTTAATATAGTTCGTAAAACGCACATAGATAAAATTTAGTATGAATACTTTATTTGGCACTGGGTAATACTAATAAATTTAGGATGTATAGAAATCACAAATCACACCAATACTAATAATGTGTCATGATACAAATTCTTAATTGATTGGTGGGAAAATAATGAAATCCAATAAATGTTGTGAAAATATTAATGTGGAAGATAAGAGTGAGGAATGCAGAAAGAAAAAATACTTTAGTAATTATTATAAAAATAAAGTAAAGAGGTGGAGAGTAAAAGACTATATTGATGAGTTCCAAAGAGTGACTAGTTTTGGTGGAAAATATCTTACAACAAAAGGATTCGATGAAAATGCTCAATTATCTAGTATGAGTATAATAAAAGGGTTAAATACTAGTTGGAAATCCTTGCTAGTGAAATACAACAAATATGAAGAACTCTTAAATTATGTTGTAAAAGAGTACATTGAACATGCGCTTAAAAGTGGAAAAGGGGATTCGACAGCATTTGCAAAAGAACATCCTTATATTGGGCAATATATCTTTTCATCTATAATAGATATTAAGCTTGTCAAAAAAATCGGAGGTTTCAAAAATGATTATTATGATGGGCAATATAATGACTATCTTTTAAGAAAACATTTTAGTGAAGTTATGGAGTCTATAGGAAAGATACCAAGTGTTTCTGAATTTATTAGAACTGGTAAAATACTTCCATCTATTTATTGTGATTATTATGGTATAAAGGGTCAGTTATGGGATGAAGTATTAAAAATAATGATAGATGAAAAGGAAGAACTAGATATGTATTTTAAACAAAGGGAAGAAGAGTATAGTGATAAAGCAACTTTATCTTTAAAAAAATATAAGGATGAAACATTAATTCCACTTACTGAACTGGAACATGAGTTTAAAAGGGTATTTGATTATTATTATAAAACTTACGACACGCATCCTACTAGAATTATGTTTAATAAGGAATCAATTTATAATGAAATAACTTATAGAAAAAGATTAAGGATGAGATGGAGTGAAGTTGCGTCATTTTATGGATATGAAATTAAAGAGAGAAATATCTCTGAGAAAGTTTTTTTAGAACTTATTAAAGCTCTAACTAAGAGTAACTATATAAGAAATAAAACATGGTCATGGCTAATAGGGGTTAAGGGAAAACACTTATATTGTGATGGTTACTTTCCAGAATTAAATCTTGTAGTAGAATTGGATGGTAAACATCATAGAACTCCTATACCGAATTTTGGTGGATACGAAAGGTATCTAAGAGATATAGAAAACGATAAAATTAAAGAAACCTTAGTTAAGGGGAAGAATTATAATTTTCTAAGAGTCTCTACAAAAGAAAATTGGGATAACGCTGATTATTTAAAGAAAAAGTTAAAAGAAGTTGGTATGAATTTTAAAAACTAGAGCTCTTGAAAAAGTTCAGTAATATAAAATTACTGAACTTTTCTAAGGACTATAGTGTAAACTATTAATTTATAGTTTTCATCAGTTGGAGTAAATAAAATCTAAATTTTATTCAGTGTATCAATTAGAAATATATAATAACAAAGTGCATGTTCTATCTCAATGTTCATACCAAAATATAGTATAATGAATTTACTAGTAGATAAAGTAAGGGGAGACAATTGTTGGAACAGTCATTTAATAATACGGTTTTTGAATTAAAAAGAGTAATAGCAGATATCAAAAATTATGCAAGAGATTGGAGATATTCAAATACATTTGAGAAGTTTGTCATTACTTTAAATAATTGCTCGAAGAAATTGAACCTCCCACATTTTCAATTTGAGGACTTTCATTACTCGAATACTGGAAAAACAATAAACGATATTGGATATACATCATTAGTAAACCATATAAACATACTAGAAGAAATGCTACCTAATATTTTGAGTAGCCAGGACCAAGTGAGAAAAGGTAATGATTCAAATAATTATCAACAAGATAAGCAAAAGGTTTTTATTGTTCACGGAAGAGATAAGAATGCTTTGTTGGAAACAGAGGGTATTTTAAATAGAGCAGGATTAGAGCCTATTGTTCTGAGCAGAATGGTAAACAATGGGTTAACGTTAATTGAAAAGTTCGAAAAATATTCGGATGTTAAATATGCAATTGTATTACTTACTCCAGATGATATAGGAGCATTAAATGAAAATAAACCTTTAAATTCTCTTGATTTTAAGTATAGAGCTAGACAAAATGTATTATTTGAACTTGGTTTTTTCTACGGAAAATTAGGACGTTCAAATGTATGTTGTATTCTAAAATCGAATGTAGAAAAACCATCAGATATTGATGGGATAGCATATTTGCCATACAATCAATCAGTTGAAGAAGTTGAGTATCCTTTATTAAAGGAACTAAAACAGGCGGAATTAGTTGTCCAAATGTTGTAATGCTGAAAGAAAAGAAGTTCCTGTTTTTATAATGAATTGGTAAACTTAGAGGTGTCCATAATGACTAGCTTTGATGAATTTTTTAATAATCCAATAAATAAAATTGCACTTATTATAGGTGTTTGTTTTATTGGTGTGTTAACGGTAGCTTTAATCTTAGGGAAACTGTTGAAACTAATGGGTCTTTCTAACAGGTTTATAAGACCAATGATTAGTGTGGTTGCAACATTAGGATTCTTGTATTTAGTAGTACTATATGGAGATTGGGTGTTATAGCTTGTTAATATCTTCGATTAAATAGTACATAGTTTTCTATTAATATTTATCGTTAACTATGAACTATTTTAGAAATTAGAAGGAGTAATTAAATTGTTATCAAAAATATTTAAGAGTTTTACTAAAAATAAACCATCTGCACCTAAAGATGTTGCTACTAATACAAATATTAATCATAAAGAAAGTAAGCGTAATGTAACTTCTTTAAGAATTGGTGAAATAGGTGAATATAAAATCAATATTCAACTTGACCAACTTCCAAAAGAGTGTATGTATCTAAATGATATATTGATTTCTAATAAATTTTCAAAATCAGGTTACTCTCAAATTGACCACGTTGTCGTTACTCCTTATGCAATATTTATAATTGAGACCAAAAACTATTCTGGAACAATTTATGGTCATAGAAATAGAGTAAAGTGGAGTGTAAACGGTAAATTCCCAATGATGAATCCATTTAACCAGAATTACGGTCATATCGAGGCGGTTAAATCTGTTTTAGCTAATTGGGATAAAATTAAATATGTATCATTGGTATCGTTTAATAAAAGATGCACATTTAAAGTGAACGAAGAACTAAGAAAGATTCAATCTAATGATTTAATTGTTTATGACACTGAACTTTCGGAGTTTATTACACGAAAGATTAATGTGCTTAAACTTCAACAACCAGAACCAATTCTTTCAAAAAATGATATACAGGATATTTATAATAAATTAAACATTGCTAACATTAGTGATTTGCAAATAAGAGATATGCATGTTGATAAGGTGAAAAATCTGAGCAATTTAGAGACTACTAACAACGAAAAGGATGTACCAACATGTATAACATGTGGAAAAAAAGTATCTGAAAAGGTTAGGGAATATTGTATATCTAACAAGAAACGGTTTAAAGGGAATATTTATTGTTATGAACATCAAAAAGCCTCATCAACAAAAAATTGATGAGGCTTTTTGGATTTTAATCTACTAACTAAAAATGTATACATTATGTAGGAAAGGATAAATAAAATCAGCAATAAAACGAATTAAATATAAGAGAAGCTCCGATTTCAGTAGCAGCAAATATAAATGAAATCGAGTTTTATTTAATTGTTTTGTCATTATGTGGTAATGTGATTATTAGGGCATATTGTCAAATTAGAAAAGAGGTAAAATATGATAGAAAAATATTGGAATCTATACCCAAATAAAAAATATTCTAAGAAATATAAATATCATAAACGAAATCATAAAATAAAAGCTGCACATAATAAGTCACAGTTAGTTGAAGAATTTGTATGGTTTGTAATTTCAAAGAAACTTCCTGATTATTTATTGGAAATCACCAAAAAGAGAAAACCGTATACAACAAAGCAACAAGGAATTATATTAAATAGCTTTAAACCAATAATTGTGGATGAAAACTATGATAAACAGGGATTAGTTGGAGAATACTTATGTTGGCTTTCATTACAGAATCTTCATAATCAAAGTGAAATATTAGATATACCTTTCACTGGTGCTAGTACAACAGGGAGAGGTATTGACTTTTATGAATTATATAAGAGCAATCACAATGTCAAGAAGATTATGTTAAGAATATGGGAAGTAAAAACAAAGCCTGTAAAAGGACAAATTGTCCCTACGAATAAAGACATATATTCTTTTTTTAATAATAATATGTACATATACTTACCTGATTTAATTAGTGATTTACAAAAGAATAAAAACCCAGAAATTGAAAAACAGTTTAACTCAAATGCAATTGATTATTTAGAGGGTAATAGACTTGAATTAGGTGTATTTATGGTTTGTGACGAGTCTAATATGGATTTAGTTGATAAATGCTTTGAACAATTCAGTGAAAATGTGGAAGGACGTAATAGAAAACGACAAGTAGTGTCTATAGGGATTGATGACACAAAAGTTACTTTAGAAGAGTTTATTAGTTCTTATAAAGAAAGGATAATAGAAATTCTTGAATATTGTTATCCAAATATAAGAACTGATATTGTTGCATTAAGAAATGCGAAATGAGGTTAGAATTATATGGAAGAAAAAATTGATACTTCATTAAAAAAATTAGAAAACATTATTAACAATAAAGTTAATATGACTAGTTCTGACTTTGATAATATCATTAATGATATTTATTTTAATATATTAAAATCTAAGATTAGAAAAACAAAGGTAGTTTCTAAAATAAAGATTTCTAAGTATATAAAATTAGCAGTACAATTAGAGATATTAGGGTTTTCAAAAGGGTTATTTTCTGAAAAAGAAACAAAAAAAGCACTTGAGATTGCGGGGTTAATATATGAATACTTAAGTGTTTTTGAAAGAAATAATAATTTAGATAAATATATTCACGATACTAGATATAATTTAAGAGCGGCAATTTGCTATAATCAAAGTGATGGTGAAGCCAAGAGTTTAGTAGTTATAAATAAACTTAATGAAAACTTAATAGGATATATTCAATCTAATGATAAAAATAAAACAATCGATACATATATTATTCTTTTACTAGGATTAGTACTAGAACGTAAATTTAAAGAAGTAATAAACTTAATACATGAATCGAAAATTGAGAATATTTATAATAGATTAAATGAATATAATCTATCTGTTAAATATGCTTTACTGCCATCTGATTCAGAACAAAATTTCTATAAATTTTTTAGAAAATCAATTATTAATTTATCTAACTATATGTTAAACGGTAAAAGAAAATATTTAATAAGTGCAAGAAAAGAAATTTTGTTTTGTTCTAATTTCTTTAAAGATATTAGACCTTCAATGAAATGGCTAATTAATAGATATGAAACAGTTCTAGAAAACATGCTTAGTAACTCTATTTGGTCAAATTTGCCTTTTGATAGGGAATATAAAAAAGTGTTGGTAAATAGTGGGATATTTGAAGTTTGGAAAACACAGAAGGAAATAATTAAAAAAGATTTTCTAAGTAAAAATAGGAAAACTGCTGCTATTTCCATACCAACGAGTGCTGGGAAAACATTAATTGCTGAATGGTTTATATATAATCAATTAAAGAGTGAAGGGGCTACAGCAATTTATGTAGTTCCTACTAATGCATTAGCAAATCAAATCGAATTAAATTTATCACAACACCTGCACCCATTAGGAATAAGCGTTGCCACTGCTATTGGTGGAATGGATTTTGATGAATATGAATTTAAATTTTATAAAGAAATAGATATATTAATTGTTACTCCAGAAAAATTACAAATGTTATTAAGGAATAATCTGGGTTTTATTGAGAATGTAAAAGTGGTAGTAATAGATGAATTTCATAAAATAGGAATAGGGGAAAGGGGACAGATATTAGAACAGGCTTTAATAGGTCTGAATTTAATTAACCCCAAAAATATTAGCTATTGTTTTATCTCTGGAATGATGTCTAATTCAAAAAGTATTTCAAAATGGCTTACAAATGATAGTGGTAGTTTTAATCATATTGATGATTGGAGACCTACTAGGCAAAGATTTACAAGTTGCAAATTTAATGTAAGTAAAGCAGAAAAAATACCCTTGAAACCTCGTCAAAGAAATGAAAGATACACTATACCAGGAGAACTCCATTATGTTGATAGAAATATCTTTACAAATCAAAAATTCAATAGAGTAATACCATCCATTACTTCAGCTACTATATCTTTTGGGAAATCTGCCAAAATTGAAACCAGATTATATTCATATGTATCAGACATTGTCCAAAAGATTACCAATTATAATGAAACTACATTAGTATATTTTGAAACTCCAGCTTCGGTAAAAGGTTTCTGTAAAAACTTAAATTATACTCCATACAATAAGAGTGATAATTTAACTAAATTAAGAGCGAAAATTATAGAACATTTCGGAAATAATCATCCGATGTTAAAGTATTTGGACAAAAAAGTTATATATCACTATGGTAATTTACCAAAAGATATTAGATATGAAATAGAATTAGCTGTAAAGGAAAAGAAAATTGAAGTAGTAGTAGCTACATCAACTTTATTAGAAGGTATTGATTTACCAATATCAAATTTAGTTATTGCGAGTCCTTATAATTACAATAGCACGACAGGTAAGAATGAACTTATCCAATTCGCGGACTTTTATAATCTTGTTGGAAGAGTTGGAAGAGCGTTAAAAGAAACTGATGGATTAGCGATATTAGTTGAGCCTGTCTGTAATAGGCAAGCATTAGAAGAAAGAGGTCAAATTAGGCAATATGAATTTCTAGACGAATTTTTAAATGTAAATAAAGAAAAAGAATTTACAGTAGATAGTACATTAAATAAATTTGATATAAGAGAAGGTGACGGGTTAAAAAAATCTAAATCAAATGAACATTTAACAAGTTTTATTATGCTTCTAAGAGAGCATGCTCTCTTAGAGAAAATAGAAGATGTGAATAGAATACTTGAAGAGTCCTTATTTGGAGTAACAGGTAAAGAAGAAGAAATAGAAACATTAGCAAATGAATGGCAATTTATATTTACAAACTATATTGAGCCAATTCCAAGTAAAAAGTTAAGTCTATACGTAAAAATGGGATTTGGCTTAGAAGGATGCCATTTCATAGAATCAAAGGTTAAAGAAAAAATTGAAGGAAATAAAGAATTCTTTAAAGAAATTAATAAAAAAGACTTTTGGAGTTTTTTAGTTACATTAATAAGAGACATTCCTAATTTTGAAAGAAAACTATCATTAAATATACTAGTCGGAAATAAAGTAGACCTTTATTCTGATATCATTAGTACATGGGTAGAAGGGAATTCAGAGAGAGAGATTTACGAAAAAATTTGTGAGAAATATGAGTATAGTGATGATATAGATACTATTACTGAATTTATTTATAAAGACTTAATGTTTATTGGTCCATGGATAACATTTGCAGTCAATTCAGTATTAAATCAAATTTTAGAAGAAGATGATGAAATTGTTATTGATAAATTCATATACTTTTTGCCAACTGCAATTAAATTAGGAGTTCCAAATTATTTCATGATGTTATCTTTATATATGGGAATTGAAAAGAAAATTGCAAGAATAATCACTTCTGATATTATTGAAAAGTTTGAAGGTACTCAAACGGAATTAAAACACTTTCCATTCTTTATTAAATATATTAAGAATTTAGAAGTAAATAATTTAAGAAATCTAAATCTTAGTCCAAAAGAAGTTGATAGTTTATTCAAAAAAACAGAAAAACTTTTTGTAGCAGATAAATTAGAAATTTTTAGTCAATCTATTGAAGTTGTAGGATTGAAGTATTACGAAGCAAATAAGTTTTTTGAAATTATGAAAGAAGGCGAAAAAATTGTTTTAAAAGCCGAGCCTACCAATAAATTTGATATAAATGCTATAGGAGTTTATTATGAAGATAATAAACTTGGCTATCTACCTAGACGCATCGCATTTAAAGTAAGTTCTTTACTTAAGCGAGGAAAGGTTTTTAATACTATAATTTCTAAAGTAAACCAGTATCAAAAATTAATTGAATTAAATATTAGTGAAAAAAATAATGTTAAAATAAATTAAACTGAAAACTTTTTTCAAGGAATTATTTTGACTGATAAAAATTATTTTTAATTTGTAGTGAATTTTTCTTAATGTTATAATTCATTTAAAGATACTTTCGGTCTAAGTACGTAAATTGACCGAATCCCTAGTACGAGTTGAATACGTTCGAAACGCTTGGTATGATTGGCTTGGTAGTGAAAACTAATGTGGTAAGCTAAGCGTACGGTCGGGGGTTCGAATCCCTCCTGGGACGTCGAAGGGTTCAGATAGAAGAAGTTTGAACCATATGAAGATGCTTCAAATCCTTATTTTATAAGGGTTTGGGGCCTTTTTTTATTTTTGAAGAAAAGGAAAGAAACCAAAAGAAAAAGGTGCTTTTTATACACGATATACACAAATTTTACACAAGTATTTATGAGTTAGAATTAAGTAGTTGCTCAAAAATTGAAGCTGTTTTCGAAGAATCACGCTCTCGCAGTTCTTTTAAGAGATGGGCATAAATAGAAGTCGTAATATCAATTGAAGCATGACCAAGTCTTTCGCTTACATATAAAACAGAAATATCTTGATAAAGTAGTACACTAGCGTGAGTATGACGCAACCCATGAACAGTAATAACAGGGTTTATTTTTAGTTTTTTTATGGACGCTCGTAACACATCATTTAATCGGTCGTTTGTTATAACTTGAATCGGAGAATCGGGTGTATAGAATACTAAGCGACTTTCGTTTTGTGGATGATTTGCGATCTTAAGTACCTGTTTCTTTAAAACGTTCATTGTAGTTTTATCTAGCGCAATCGTACGTTTAGATGATTCATTTTTTAACGGACCAAATCCTCCATCCTCTTTATAGCGCCATTGTCGATGGATCTTAATCATGCTTTCTTTAAAATTAATATCTTCAATTGATAAACCAACTAATTCTCCGTATCGTAAACCGCTAGTTAAAGCAATGATCAACATAGTATATTCAAGACCATTATCAATATTTGAATGTAGATATCTTAATAGTCGTTGGCTCACATTATAATCTAAGAATTTCTCGGATGATTTTTTACTTGCTGCTCCAGTGATAGTAACATTTCGTGTAAAATCTGTTTTTATTAATCCTTCATCTATTGCTTCCCTTATACAAGTGCGAATAAATCCATTCATTTTACGATTTGTTGTTTTAGCAAATTGCTCACCCATGGCATTAAGAAACTGTTGATATTCACGTTTTGTTATGGCCTGAATAGCTGTATCCTTGAAATAGTTAAGAATTTTGGTGTGAGTTGCTTTATAAGAGTTTAGGGTTATTTTTGTGATGTCTCTCTTATAAGTTTTGAACCATTCCAAAAAGTATTTTTCAATGGAATAGTCTTTTTGTGGATTAAGTACTCCGTTTTTTAAATCCAGTTCCATCTGTAATGCTGCGTCTTGTGCTTCTTTTTTTGTTCGGAATCCCCCTTTGCGAATTGGTTTTTGCTTACCGTTTATTGTGCGGCTAATGGCATATTGCCATGTGTTACCGCGCTTTGTGAAACTTGCCATTCTATGTCCTCCTTTTTTTGGTGTAAAGATAGTATAGACTTAGAACGAAAGTTTGGAAAATGAGAGTTTGAGTTTAATCTAGATTGTAGCTCTAAAATATCTATATTTTTATGCAAAAATAAGGAAATCTTCTAGGTGATTATTCTTATTCTCTATCAGGAAAAAATGTAATTATCTTTCATTCTCTGTCCTTGGATTCATGGATGGCTAACAGGCAGATTATTTCAACAAGGAATTTAATTTTTCTACTAAGATAGGAATGTTTCAAAGGAGTTAATTTAGTTGAGTGATTCTCGTTTGTAGTTCCTTATAACGAAGTTATATATAAGAAATTCCTGAATTATGTAAATAAAAATCTAATTACCATAAAAATTGTCGTATAATGGTAATTAAACTAAAACTAAAAAATAAAGCTAGAGGATAATTTTGGGGGAAGTAATAATGTTAAAAAGGAATGTAAATATTGAAGCAATCAAAGAAGCTAAGGATGCAAACAAATTAGTTATTTTTATAGGTGCAGGTGTTTCAGCAAATTCGGGTTTGCCAAGTTGGACTAACTTAGTTAAGGTGTTTGCAAAAAAGTTAGGTATTGATAGAGATTTAAATACAGATGATTATTTAAGAATACCTCAATACTTTTATAATGAACGTGGACAGTTAGAGTACTTTAAAGTTATAGAACAAGTATTCAGCGGAAGATACGCTCCAAATTTAATTCATAGTAAATTACTATCCCTTAATCCAAAACATATTATTACAACGAATTATGATTACTTAATTGAAGAAGCTTTAGAAGCACATTATTTATTTTATGATAAGGTAGCAGAAGATAGGGATATACCATATGCATCAAGTAATAATCTATATATTAAAATGCACGGCGATCTATTGAAGAAAAATATTGTTTTAAAAGAAGATGATTATCTATATTATTCCGATAATTTTAAATTGATAGAAAACTATGTAGAGTCAATTTTTATAAATCATACAGTGTTATTTATTGGATATTCTATGCAGGATTACGATTTGAAACTTTTGATTAAGCGCCTACAATCTACAATAGGTAATGATTTTAGAACGGCATATTTAATTGAATCCTCTAATACTGTAAAGAGTAGTATTGAGAAAGAATATCTTAAAAGGTTTGGGATAAATGTTATTGATATTAAAGATGTTCCAGAAGACTACAAGGGAAGTAAGGAGAAAATCGGGAATTCACATGGTGATAACTTATTAAAAATATTGAATTATATAGAGGATTATAATACAGATAATAAAGAGGAACTGGGATATTTTTTTGCAAAATGGCGTTGCTATAAAGATTTAAAGGCTATCCGTGTGTATGATTTATTTTCAAAATTAGAATTTAACTCACTTAACTTTCATTTTAGAAGTGAGAATTGTTTAGAGTTGACGTGTATAGGATCCGATGAGATATATCTAATGAAATTTATCGATAGAATGAATGAAATATCTGAGATGTTAAAGAAAGAACAGAGTAGTCAAATCAAGGATTATGATGAATTTATATATATAAATGAAATTATGGCAAAAGCAAATGTTAAAAAAATAGTTCTGGTAATTAGGGGAGACTTTAAAAACAGGGAGATAAAGTTCTATGAAACTTTCATGAATATGGATAGTTTTAAGCCGGAATTAATTGAATTAATTGAACAAAATAATTACTTAGAATTGGAAAACAGGATAAATGATATAAAATATAACCTTAATGCTGATTTTTATAATTCTTGGCTTTCTTTAAGTTTTGCATATACGCATTTTAATAAGTATGTTAGTGCATATGAACAATTAGAAAACATTTCTTTAAAAGCTTATAAAGAAAAAAACTACAGTATGTATTACCTAGCGGCATTTAATAAAAAAATGTTAAGCAGACTTCTTCCACATCCTGGAACCCTTCTGAGTAGAAGTCTTGGGGAAGATGTCTCCATAACTTTTTTAAATAATTTACCTAATGTACAAGTTCTCGATAAAGAAGTAAATGAAAGTTTTTTACAATTAAGCAAAGAAGAAAAGGCCAACTTTGAATTTTTACAGAAGCTTCATGTTTCAAAAGGTTTAATTGATGATATTCAAAAAGTTGTGAAGAAATCAAATAATAAAATTAAAAGTAATTTAAATACTGAGTTTATTTTAGGGAGCCAAGATATAGAATTACCAAAATTACGTTCTACTATATATGATTTTTATCGCTATACAACTTATAACTATTTGATAGTTAAATACTATACAGAAGTTGTAGAAGTATATAGCGATTTTCTCGATGCCCTTGTTAGTACATACTTAAATCTAAAAAAATCTGAAGAGTTCCAAACAAATAATAAAAAGTTTTCCAGCATTATTGAACCATATCAATTTGAATATTTAGATTTAATATTAATAACAAATTCTTTAAGTGAAAAGGACATTAACAAGATATTCGATAATTATAATGTGACGTCAATTATGTTTAATGGACCTACAATAGTAGTTAGAGGGTTGTTAAAAAATCTCATTAACAGTTTTTGTAGATATTCTAAAGCTAAGCAACTCGATGAAAAATTAAAGTCTACTTTTGCTATTGCTAAACGTATTCCACTAGATATTGAGGATTTGAGGGATATAATTTCTACATTCACAAGTGTAATACAGAAAAGACCTATAAATGATTCGATTTATACTTCCTTCTTAGATTTTATTAGATGTCAATCAAAAATTTTGGAGATGGATAGTGAGTTGTTTATTAATTTTGTTAATGTTTTCCTAAATAAGTTAAGCAATCCATGTTTTAATAATCCTAATGGTTTTGAAATGTCTCTAATAGAAAGAGAATATTTTTTGAGAGATTTTATTTTTCATACACCTTTAAGTAAAGAATCTCACTCAAATATAGAATTAAGTCCCTTATTAAAAGAGTTAGAATATGGATTTCTAAAAGGAAATTATTTACTTATTAATGAGATGCTTCTAGACCTTTATAGGATATGCACAAAGGAAAATCAAACAAGAATTGAAGAGTCTATTAGAAAGCAATTAAGGTTGGAATATAATATAATGATTTATTTAAAGGCGGTTCTTAATAATATTGAGCCAATTATAAATGAATTTGATGCGGCATTTCAGGTGGACTTAATTAATTTAAAAGCAAATGGTGAATACAAAATTACTTATGAAATGTACTTATTAGCTATCAATAACAGGGAGAAACAAAAAGAAGTATTATTAAAACTTAAAGGATTAAGTGATCATCTTGATTTTTTTATCGAACTTGAGAATTATGACTTTAAAAATAAAAGTTTTGAACTGTCTTGGTTATGTGATCTTCCAGAAGAACACATTCAGAAAATTAGTGGTGAATTCTGTGGTTTTATAAAGAACAGATTTAAAGATGAATTTATAGTATCTCAAAAACTCAGCGTAGATCTATTAATGATACTTTTTAAGTATTTTTATAACTAAGAAGAGCTTGCTCTAATTTATCTTGGAGGAATATCCAATATTTCCATAAAGTATATTACTAACTGTATATTATAGGTAAAATGGAAAGGAGGGGAGTTAATGATAGAGAAATTAAAGGTTATGGATACCGATTTAAAAGTGTTCATTTGTAAAAAGTTATTCGAGGAACGCATTGGTATCAAAAATGAAATAATAAATGAAGCTATTATGGACGGATTTGATGAACAGGATGTTCTAAATGGACTCGATAATTTTCTGAATAATGAGCTGATATCGATACCTATACTTCCTAATTCTGTACTTAATAAGAATATTTTAATTAATGACTCGAAATTTCATGAGTTAAAAGTCTAAAGGTTTTCTTTGATAATTGTGCTGTGCAAAGGTCGTCTCATGATGAGGTGCCATTTTATTATTAATCTTTAAAATGATTATCAATTTATCTAAACTTCTAATGTCCAATAATAGCGAACAGGTTTCACAGTCTTCAACTAAAAGGGGCCATTGTAAAGCAACACTATTAGGAAATAATCAAACTTTATTATATACCGAAACCTAAATCTGCTAAAAAGGAGTCCCTTTTAATCAATCTTTTTTCAAAAAGGGACTCCTTTTTATTTATAGTAAAATGCTGTTGAAAGGTATTTCTCATTAAACATATTCCAAACCAACAAAAGTCGATTTTTATATCTATAATACGTAGGAAAAGTATACTGAAGAAAAGGGTAATTTAGTGAAAGAAGAAATAATTGATTTATGATTTACATCTATTTGTTATTCAATTATAAGGAGCTATCCTGTAATAATGTTAAGCCCTTTTTTTGTTTTTGCACTATAATGGACAACGCATTTAAAGAAACCTATATATTTAAGTTAAAATTCAAGTGAGAGTGTGAAAACCATACTTAACTAAAGTTGGCTTTAATTGAATATTCGTTTTGCGAAATACTGAATTAAAGCAGAGATGATTCTACAATTTTTGTGGAATCATCTTTGTTTATTAAAAGAAAGACACCTCCAATAATTGGAGAGTTTCTAATCGTTGAAGGGTGATAGTATTTGTTTTATTCTTTTAATCAAATAATCGATCAATATCCTCTTCGATTTGCGAAGCATTTCCATCGAACATATCTTTATGCAAATGGATATAGTATTCATCCGTTGTTTTATACTCTTCATGTCCCATGAGATATTGAAGATGTGTTCTATCTGTTCTCCAAAATTCACATCTAATTTCTTGCGCAAATTAGGTGGGTATAGAATTCTCTCCTTTATCCAGTCACTTTTTTTTCCTACTCTAATTTCAACATCTTTCATTGTCCAATAGACACCGTCATATTTTGATTGATTTAATTCTTCTAACTCAGCCTTAGTAATTAAAACACTGTCAGAAGGGATTGGAATTGTTAAGTTCACTGATAATTGTTGCTGCATTTCTTCTTTCCTCCATATATTTTTCATTCTTAGAGTTGTAACTTACTAAATGAATGCCGGCAACTCACTTAGTTGCAATACATCTTAGCTTCGGAATTTTAATATTTTAAGATGCGAAATAAAAGTTCTAATTTTCAGACTATTTAGCTTTATGCAATAAGAAATGGGTGGAAAAAATTGCAGAATCATCTATGTTCCCCTTGTTTTAGAATGAATCTTCTACTATTTTTTTAGTTAAAGTAATTAGGGATTTTCTACTGATAAGACAACAAGAATTGATATAATAACGTAAAGAATGAATTCTCAATATTAATCATGATAAATAAAAAGAGAGAGTAGACTTGTATTATTTAATTTCCATTGTTTGGGGGAGTCAGTAAGTGGTTGATCATATTATATCGATTTATAAAATTAATAGGGAAAAGATAGTTAAAAGGGGATATGAAGTAGTTGGAATACCACTAACTTTAGGATTATTTGGATTACTATTCTGTACAATTTACAATCTGTTTCTAATTATAGATGTAAGTAGATGGTTTATTTTCCTTGAAACAATATTATTATATCTTCTGTGGGAAGTTAATAAAAAGGTAAATAGATTACTTAAAATAGGTTGGTTAAATTATGAAAAAAAGTTAAAAGGTTACATAGCATATTCATTACAGTCGGCGAGACTTAGTGATTCTGAACAAATAAAGAATTTGTCTATACTATTAAAGGAAAAAAGTGCAAAAAAATATAAAAAGTATGACTTGAATTCCTATTTAGCTATGATAGTAGCAATACTTATTTTTGTATTAGGCCTTCTAACAAATGAAAGTTCGAAACCATTAATCGTAGTAGTAGCAATATGCTTTATCTTTGTTGTGATTGTAGTAAACTCTATGGTGAGAACTTTTACAGATCTGTTTATAAATAGAGAAAGTGAGATTATTAATGAACTTGCAGATATTGTAGATGATATATATTTTGAAGTATCTATTAAGGAAGAGGCTTTACATAAAAAAATACAAATGCGCGGTTAAAGGTTTCAAATATGAAGGATAAAGATAAAATAGTGCGAATGGGTTAATATGCACTGTAAAACAAAACCAAAAGAAAATAGGGATTTTCGTATATAAAGTTATAAAATTCTAAAAGTTAGGATGTGGTAGAATTAATGGAATTATCATTGTTCTTTTTATCATCATTAATTATTGTTTTATTTATAACGTATCATTTGGTTAAACACCTTTTGAAAGTAATAGTTTTTATATTATTGAAGACAGTATTTAGAAATGCCGAAAATAAAAATAAAATAAAGAAAATGCGTGATGTCCAAATCTTACAGAACATGGGTGTTGAGGTTATCCAAAAACCTGATAGTGGATACGTAAAGAATTACCCGAGTATCCGTTAACAAAGTTACAGTTAATCATAATAAAAGTGACTTGTGAGAGATAATGTAGTCAGGTCAATAAAAAAGGAGTTGATACAATAATTCTTGACCAAAGTAACAAGATGGTTAGGGTAGTTTTTTACGCTTATTCAACAATCGGGCCATATTGTTGAATAACCATTTTAATTTATAGTGAATTTTGTGAAGGTTACACTTTACTATTGATGCAGGTTACTTCGAGAATAGAAGACTACTACTATTGAATAAAAAAACGAATAATGTTATAAATATACATATTTCATTTTAGGAGGGAATTAAAATGCTACAGGAAAATATAACAGAATGGATGAATGATGATGGATTCACAATCAGCACCAACAAAAGTTATTTGGATACGGAAATAATACATAACTTCCTTTGTAACGAATCTTACTGGGTGAAGGGTATTGCTAAAGAATTAGTAGAAGCATCCATTGAAAATTCTATTCTTTGTTATGGAGTTTACGATGGCAATCCTAATGAGGGTTCTGTTAATCAGATGGGTTTTGCAAGGGTTGTCTCCGACTTAGTTAGATTTTCTTGGATAGGCGATATTTTTATACTTCCTGAATATAGAGGGCGTGGACTGAGCAAATGGTTAATGAGTATTATAACAGAACATCCTAAATTAAAAGGGACAAGTTTTCAACTTGCTACTAAAGATGCTCATTCTCTTTATGCACAATATGGATTTAAGCCATTAGGACAAATTGAAAACAGAATGAATAGACCACTTGATTGGCAATTTGTATATGAGGGTTATAAATTACACAAATAACAAAGCCGACTTTATTCAACAATTGGGCGCGATTGTTGAAGAATTACCTATAATTTAGTTGGACCAAAATCCAGACCAAAATCGGATATGTTAAGAGGATAAGTCATACAAGAAATCAATTTTTTGGTCTCTTTAATATAGAGTGGAATTTTATGTATAAAGGAGCGGTAGGATGTCTGAAAAATAAAGAAGCTAGAAGATTTTGTGCGTGAAAAGTGGGTTCCTGAAGGAGCCGATTCAGCGCATCGTGTGCAATGTATCAGCTCCTATAAAATTAAAACATGCTCCCATAATCCTAGCTTTCCCTTTGCTGGAATAAATTCATCCAGCATCTGCATTTCCTCAACTACCCAAGCATAACCTCCCACTATAAAGCTACCCATAAAATAGTCATTCCCTGACACGATTCGACCATCCTCCAGAATGGCCCATGTCTTATTGTTTTCAGTTACCTTCAAACAATCTACAAGTTTGCATACAGCAATAATCTGGCCAGTTGGAAGATTCTCTGGTGTGTATCCGTGCTTACCAAGCAACGACTTTATGGCTATATGGTTAGAGACGTCTTTATCTATTTTTTTACTTGTGTGAATGGCAAGTGGCCCCCGATAATTCGTTCTCCATGACCTTGTTTCATATGTTGCCTCTCTCTGGACAAAAAGGCTTGCCCACGGCTGGATCATTGATAAAACCTTCATTCTGACAGCCTCCAACCTATAGAAGTTTATTTTGATTATAGAGTGTCCCTTTAAAGGAATATTATGAGCAAAAGGATGAATATCAGTTCACGGAGATCCAATTTATGAGGCATGAGTCATGACCAGTGATATTAGTAGGTGGAATATTTATATCAGGAATGGGTTCACAATATATCGTACTAGGAGTATTGCTATTCCTAATATTAAGCTTAATAACGATTGTACTGAGAGGTATATATTTAATATCAAAGAGTGAAATCAAATATTGTAAATAGTTGTTATGATAAAGGATAAATTATTCAACAATCGGGCGCTTTCCGGTAGTGACCCCTTAAAGTTAGAGTTTTTATTATGCAGCTAATTGGCTGGCATGTTTTCGGTAATTTACTGGACTCATGCCGGCCAATTTTTGTTTTATACGAACATTATTATAATAATTGATATACTCTTTTATTTTCTTTTGTAATGTTTCGTAAGAGATTAATTGTTCTCCATAATACATTTCTAGTTTTAATAAGCTAAAGAAGTTCTCCATGGCCGCGTTGTCTGTGCATGTTGCTTTACGAGACATGCTTTGAAAAATCCTGTTCTGCCTTAATGTTCTCACCCATGTATTATGTTGATAATGCCATCCTTGATCTGAGTGAATAGTTGTCCGATATTCAGCACGCTTTTGAATGATTGGAAGTACTTGTTTAAGTGAATCTAAAACAAAATCTAAGCTTGGCCGTTTTGACATACTAAACCCAATAATTTCACCATTATATAAGTCCATTATTGGACTTAAATATAATTTTTCATCATCCGTACACTTAAATTCAGTTACATCAGTCACCAATTTTTGAAGGGAATATGGCGTTCTGAATCTACGATTCAAAAGGTTTTTAGCGACTTTTCCAACTGTTCCTTTGTAGGATTTATAGCGTGATTTACGTATGAATTTTACACATTTCAACCCTAGGTTTTTCATAATTAGTTGTACCTTTTTATGATTAATTATGTGTCCTTGCACTCTTAATTCCGCATGAATTCGGCGGTAGCCATATCGCCCTTTATGTTGTTCAAAAGTCTTTAAAATTAAGGCTTTCCACTCTACATCTGGATCTTCTTGCCTCATCAGTTTGATATGATAATGATACGTTGCTTCTGGAATATCCACTTGTTTTAAAATATCTTTTAATCGAAATCCTTCTTGTTTAAGTTCGAATGCGATGGCAGCTTGTGCTTTTCGAGGAAGGCATCTGGATTCTCTCGAAAAGCCTTCAACTTTTTTAAATAAGCTACCTCTAAACGAAGCAGTTCATTTTCGCGTTCTAGCTGCTCCTCAAGGGACATTGTTTTTTCTTGGTTATTCACTGTTGTTTTTTGTTTCTTAGACATGGATGGGCGCCCCTTTGGTTTTCTTTGCAGGCCCTCTATCCCTTCTTTTAAAAACCGATGATACCAACTGGCAACTAAAGTTGGATCATTCAAGTTAAAGTGAATCGCAGTATCTTGATGGGAAGCACCTGTTCGTTTCATATAGCTTAATACATCTAATTTAAATTGAACAGAATAAAACTGCTTCGTTTTCTTAACGGATAGGCCACTACATCCAAACTCTTTATAAGCACGTACCCATTTCCTTAACGGTGTAGCACCGACACCATATTTTTTCGCTATCGCTCTATATCCTAGTGAGCCACTTAAATATTCTTGAACCACCATCAATTTAAATTCTTCATTATATTTAGTCATAAAAAATCACC
This sequence comes from Lysinibacillus fusiformis, assembly GCA_030027265.1. Classification (GTDB taxonomy): domain Bacteria; phylum Bacillota; class Bacilli; order Bacillales_A; family Planococcaceae; genus Ureibacillus; species Ureibacillus fusiformis_A. Next base: position 237,637 of record JASENG010000001.1, read on the forward strand.
CCAAAAGTTAGTTTTTTACTCTAACTTTTGGGGTGCAGTACCTCCTTGAATAAGGTAAGTGCTTTATTCAATTAAAGGGCCATTTAATGGTGTAAGAATTTCATGTAAAATTGAACGCTTATGGTATTGCTACTGCGGTCTTCGTTAAAGATTACACTTAAACTATCGGAAAAGTAGGTAGTAGTGGTATTTAAAAAGTGCAAATAATTTGGATTAACATTCTCAACAATTTTCTCTAAGAATAGCCCGTTGCTAAATAGGAAATTCTATATTTGTCGAGAACTTTACATGTCATGATTATAGAATGGGGACTATTAAATGGAGTCAATATGGTTAGAGTATGCATGGACGTTATTAATACTCATAGGATTGGAAGGATTATTATCAGCTGACAATGCCCTAGTACTTGCAGTTATTGCCAAGCATTTACCTGAAGAGCAGAAAAAAAGAGCTATAAATTACGGAATTATTATGGCTTTCGTTTTCAGATTTGTTGCACTTTTTGCGATTTCCTTTATTGCTAATGTCTGGCAGATACAGGCAATTGGTGCTGCCTATCTTCTATATCTGGGATTAAAGCATGTCATTCAGGCACGGTTCGGGAAAGATAGTAAGAATATTCATAAGGAGGATGAAAAGGAATCCGCTGGTAAAGGTTTTGGTCCAACAGTAGGGAAAATTGCATTAGCGGACCTCGCTTTTGCAATTGATTCAATTCTAGCTGCAGTTGCCCTTGCCCTCGGTCTTCCGGATTCACCACTAGACGATTTTGGTGGTATGGATGGAGGGCAATTTATTGTTGTTGTTCTTGGAGGTATTGCAGGACTTATCTTAATCAAATTTGCAGCAACTTGGTTTGTACAACTTCTTGATAAACGCCCAGCATTAGAAACAACAGCATATGCAATTGTTGCCTGGGTCGGTGTCAAACTAGCTGTAATAACTCTTGCACATGAGGATATCGGTATCTTAGATCATGACTTTCCTCACAGTACTTTTTGGACCCTAATTTTCTATGGAGTATTAGTAGCTATTGCCCTAATCGGTTGGTTTGCACCTAGCAATAAGTCAAAACTAAAAGATGTATCGTAATAGATAACAAAGTAATATAATGAAGTTTTGCATCTTGAGAAATAATTCGTTATATAGATAAATAACGGGATATGCTATACAAATAAGAAAACTAGGGAATTGTATCTATCCCTAGTTTTTTATTAAACGTAATAAAAAAGACCAACCCTATTTAGAATAAAAAAGGTTGATCCAGATCAATTATTTATTTTGGGTAATTCCATTTACAATTTGATTAAGTGCTTCTTTGATTGGCATAGCTGGACGACCAAGAACTTTTTCGAAATCATTACTCTCGAAATCTAATGAGCCTTCTCGAATGCTTCTTTGGATGTCAACAAGTATAGGAATAACGAAATCTTGTATGCCTGCAGCCTTCATAATATCCGCATATGTAGCATCATTAACTTGTTGAATAGGTACTTCTTTCCCCAGTAAATTCCCAAGGACAGAAACAAATTCTTCCTGAGTCAAAGGCTTACCGGAAAGCTCATAAATGGTATTATTATGTCCATTTTCAGATAATACCGTAGCCGCTGCTTCGGCATAATCTTGTTGTAATGCCCATCCTACTTTGCCATTTTCTGCTGATGTCACCCAAGGAGCTCCCACTAGGACACCTTGAATGCTTGGAATTTCATTCTCCAAGTACCAGTTATTACGCAAGAAGGAATAGGGAATGCCTGTTTTCTTAATCGCTTCCTCAGTTGCTATATGCGTTGGTGCGAATAAATTTGTACTTTCCTGTGCATTCGTTAAACTTGTGTATGCTATAAATTTAACTCCTGCACGCTCTGCTGCAGATACCGCATTGGCATGCTGACGGATTCTTGTTTCGTTATCTCCATCCGCAGAAATAATTAATAAACGTTCAACTCCTGCAAAAGCAGATTCCAATGTTTCTGGATAATCGAAATCTCCTTGTCGAACTTCTACTCCACGAGCTTGCAATTCTTTCGCTTTCTCTGTATTACGAACACTGACAGCCAGTTGACCGGCTGGTACAGTCTTTAATAAAGTCTCTACAACTTTGGTGCCAAATTTCCCAGTTGCCCCTGTTACTAATAATTTCATTATTTATCTCTCCAATCTTTTTCTTTAATGTTTAAGCTTAATCAAATATTATAATATTAGGTATTCTTTTAAAAGTAGTTATATTTTTATTACATAGTCACAAAAATAGTACCATTAGGAAAGAGAGGTTTTTTATGATGGCACGAAGTCGGTTCGTCGGTGAACCTCCAGAAGAACAAATAGAGGTTTGTCCAGTTACACAAGCTCAAGACATAATCTCAGGAAAATGGAAAATCGTTATTCTATGGCATTTAAGTACAAAGACAAGAAGATTTAATGAAATTCAAAGATTATTACCTAATATTTCAAAAGGAATACTGACACGTCAGTTGAGGGAATTGGAAGAAGACCAAATGGTTCACAGAGAAGTATATAAAGAAGTTCCTCCTAAAGTAGAATATTCGTTAACACCTTTGGGCCAGAGTTTTATTCCTATACTTGATAGTATGGGTGAGTGGAGTAAAAAATATTTAAAGAGTAAATAAATAGGTAATCCGTCATCAAATTACTAAAAGGTAAAAGCACTAACTGAACTTTAACTTTTTAGTAATGCTTAATGGTTCATCTTCAAGTAACGAGGGCATTAATAAAAGTAATTTAACTTAAAAGTACCCAATGGTTTGGGTGCTTCAGCATGTTGAACAAGGGAGACTGGGATTTCATTAAAAATTAAAGGATATATTTACTAATAGATTCCCTCATTTCCTTCCATTTTCCAAAAGACAAAATGAAATATCCGGCAGGAGAGCGGTTTTTCATATAATAATTTTAGAAACACTATTGGGTTTAATAGTCGAGGAACTGGGATGACGAGTGTTCGATGAATATGTTATAGAACATATAGCCAGTGGGCATGGAGGATTCAGGTTATTTTAGATTACATCCAGGACGACTACAGGACATATCGATTTCGAGGATGGTAGTTGGAATACTAATATTTACTCTATTTACTCTATCCCTGTTAAGACCGGTTAAGGTAGGGAGGCTTTTGTAACACTCCAGATAGGCTGAAATTTTGGAGAGCTTTGACAAATCATTCATTGAGTAAAGAGACTACCGAAAAGTTGTTATCAATTTATGAGACAGAAAATGACGGCTTTTCATACGGCTACGCCATATGGATAAAGAATGGTGGTCATGGTCTACAATTTATCTTAATGGGCTATGATCCAGGCATAAATTTTCTTGTTTCCTATTATACTAAGGCAAGACTTGCAAATCGTGATTTGTTCAGATAAATCAAGAGTTTATATAAGGGGATTACCTTATAATAGATGAACTAACGCTACAATCGATATAAGGAGTCAGGTCAATAGAAAAAGGTACTTTTGCTATGAGAGACAAAAGTACCTATATACTATATTTAAGGTTTTAAAACCACTTTAATGCAATCTTCTTGTTTAGTATCGAATACCTCATAACCATGTTTTGCTTTTTCAAGAGGGAGGACGTGTGTTATGATATCACCGGCATTCACTTTGCCATCAGCGATTAAGTTATAGACATGAGGCATGATATGAACAACTGGGGCTTGTCCAGTGCGAATCGCTACATTGCGTTGGAAAATATCTCCAAGTGGGAAGGCATTGTATCGACCACCATAAACACCGGTAATTTGGATAGTTCCTCCTTTACGTACCGCTTGACTAGCTGTGACAATGGCTCCCATCGCACCACTTTGCAGTTTTACGCCACTTGCAAGAAATTCTAGAGGCGTCATTTTTCCGCTCATCCCGACACAATCAATGACAACATCTGCACCGCCTTTGGTAATCTCTTTCAAATATTCACCACAATTTTCATGGTCTTCAAAATTGACGATTTCGACGTTATTTGTCTTCTTTGCATGTTTAAGACGATACCCGATGTAGTCAACTGCAATTACTCTTTCTGCACCTTTCAACCAAGCAAATTTTTGAGCTAATAGCCCAACAGGTCCGCAGCCAAGAATTACAACAGTATCTCCTTTTTTTACACCGGCATTATCTACACTCCAAAAAGCAGTAGAGGCAGCATCGGCAAGGAGAACTAGACTTTCATCTGGCACTTCAGATTTTTCGGGGATTTTGAAGGGGATAAAATTGCCATAGGGAACGCGCATATATTCTGCTTGTCCTCCGGGAAAACCGCCTGTTGTATCAGAATATCCGAAGTAGGCGCCCATTTCGCCATTATCATTTGAATTATCACATTGACTTTCCAAATCGTGATTGCAATACCAGCATTCACCGCATGCAATATTAAAAGGAATGATAACCCGGTCACCCTTTTTAACCTTCGAGACACCCTTGCCAACTTCTTCTACAATTCCCATTGGTTCATGGCCAATGACATAATCTTGTCCAAGATTCGGAATCATCCCATGTATCAAATGCAAGTCTGACCCGCAAATGGCAGTAGTTGTTAAACGGACAATAATATCATCGGCTTTTTGTATCTTAGGATCTTTTACTTCTTTTACCTCAACATTTTTTATTCCTTGATAAGTTACAGCTTTCATTAAAAAAATCCCTCTTTTTCAATTATTTTTTCGGCGGGGTAGGGAACATTCCTTTTCGATTCATACTCTTAGGGAATAGATCCAACTGTGCAATACTAATCGCATTTTCTGCCGATTTAATATCCAGTTCTTTTTGACCTTCAAGATCATAAGGTTTTAGCCATTCTTTCTTTAACATCAGTTCAGAAATTTCAAAATACAAATCAATCATGACATCCAACTGGGTTCTCATGATTTTCTGAAGGGCAGGGGAAGCTGTTTCTGTTAAGGCAATCGAAAGATTTCGAATACCCGTTTTTGTTGTAAGTAAAAACTCAAGAGCAACTCCCGAATCAGTTAGTTCAGGCATTCCAATTGAATTTATAGGATCTAAATAGTCTTCCATGCAATTGTCCTCCTAATATTCTAATTCCGATTTAGAGTAGAGCTTAACCATAGCAGTGAGTGCTGGAGTAGATAATTTTACATTTTTGTCCAATAATGCTCTTAAATCATCATCAAAGACTACACCTTGACTCAGTTTGGATTTAAGTAAACTAGTTGTCATAAAGTTTATGACTTCATGAAATTCCATTGTTTCATGAAGTGCTAATTTTTTCTCTAACACGCAAATCGCACCTCCAGAATTTTCTTTAAAAACGCTCCCTGTAGTAAGTCTACCCTGTAGCAAGTCTGTATATACAAATTCTCCTTTGGTTTTGGATTAAATTGTATTTCAAAATCTATATAGATAGCTAGAAAATCTTGTAAAAAAGGGCGGTTTGATTGAAATAACTGTATGAAAAGCAAAGAAAGGTATCGGTACCATGTTTTCATTTTTCAAAGGGAGAAAGAAAAAGGAAAATAGTAAAAATCAGCAGGAAAACAGCCCGATTCAATCAATTGATAAATTGTCAAATAACATATATACCTCATTGTCCTTGAATTTGGAAGGCATTAAACAAAGAACAGGAAATAGTACAGATGTAGTCATCAGGCCGGTTAAAATCGGACAACAGCCTAAAGTTAAAACCGCCATTGTGTATATTAAAGGCATGGTGGACAGTCAAACTGTTAACGACTTTTTAATTGAAGCGATGATTAATAATCCCGCACTCCAAGAACAGATAGCTCAACAAGAGCTGATCGAAATGATTGCCGAAAATGTTGTTGCAGTTGGTGGGATAAAAAAATTAAGTGAATGGGACGAACTGTTCACAGAATTGATGTCAGGTAATACGATTATATTTATCGATGGAATTAGTGTAGCACTAAGTGTCAGTACCCAAGGTGGGGAGAGACGTTCCATTCAAGAGTCGACTACCAATGTCGCGATTCGCGGGTCGAAAGAAGCGTTTACTGAATCAATTGATACCAATATTGCCATGGTACGTCGGATTATCAATACTCCAGATTTGTGGATTGAATCCATGAAAATTGGAAAAATGACGAAAACAGTTGTTTCTATCATGTATATAGATGGCATAGCAAGGAATGAAATCATCGAAGAAGTACGTAAACGTTTACAAAGGATTGACATCGATGGCGTCCTGGAATCCGGTTTTATAGAACAGCTGATTGAAGATCAGACAAATACTACTTTCCCAACTATACATCATACTGAGAGGCCCGATGCAGTCGCAGGTAATCTTCTTGAAGGCAGAATCGCCATATTCGTGAACTCCTTTCGTGCTGATGGTCCCAGCCTTATTTATTGACTTTTTTCAATCGGTCGAGGATTATTATGAACGTTTTGACATCTCATCAGCCATTCGTTTATTACGTACCGTCATCTTCTTCGTATCCGTTGTTGGACCTGCAGTCTACATCGCTGCAACCACCTTTCATCAGGAGATGATTCCAACAAAACTGGCTGTCATTGTTGCCGCTCAGCGGGAGTCTGTTCCTTTTCCTGCGTTTATAGAAGCACTCATCATGGAAATAACATTTGAAATTTTAAGAGAAGCCGGTATCCGAATGCCAAAAGCAATAGGTTCTACGATTTCCATCGTAGGGGTGCTTGTCATTGGGCAAGCAGCGATTCAGGCAGGCATTGTTTCACCCGTCATGGTCATTGTCGTCTCAATGACTGCGATTGCCAGTTTCGCAACACCTTCCTATGCGGTTGCGATATCGGCGCGATTGGTTAGATTTATGTTTATGGTCAGCGCAGCAACATTCGGCTTTTACGGAATGATTCTGGCGTTTATCATCCTTGTCGTTCACTTATCAAGCTTACGTTCATTCGGTGTTCCATATATGACACCACTTACACCGTCCATTAGCGAAGAAGCTGGGGATACCATAGTCCGAAGACCTCTTTGGAGTTACAGGAAAAGACCAAAGATGATCAGCGGCCAAAATAAGGTCGGTCAAGGGGAAAATCAGAAACCACAACCTCCAGGACCTCGTACCATGATGAATTCTACCTATGAGAAAGGAGATTGAAATGAGTCGTAAATCGATTTCTCTTTACTTAATAATAGTAAGTATCTCATTCCTATCGGGGTGTTGGAGTCAGAAAGAGTTAAATGAACTGGCAATCATTTCTGCCATGTCTATTGATAAAAATGAAGAGGGGCAATACATCAAGACCATTCAACTGATCAATCCATCAAACGTAGCGGGAGGATTACAGGGTGGGGGAGGTGGGCAAAGTCCCGCTGTTACCGTTTACACTGCAACAGGAGACAGTGTACTTGAAGCCGAAAGCTGTATCATGCTCATTCAAATTTGATTGTATTGAGTGAAGAGGTGGCACAAGAAGATGGTTTGGAAAATGTTTTAGACGCCCTCGAACGGGATACCGAAATCCGGTCGACAGCAAGGGTGGTGATTGCTCATAATACAAAAGCGGGTGATTTGCTTAAATCTTTGACAGCCGTTGATAAAATTCCAGCTGAAAAAGTGAACGGAACTTTGGAATTTACTGAACAATCTAGGGGGGCAAATATGGAAGTTACTCTTCAGGATGTTATCAAGGCACTTACCTCCGAAGGGAAAGAACCGGTGATCAGTGGTTTTAGTATGAAGGGAGATATTGAACTTGGGAAAAAATGGAGAATGTCCAGAAATCTGAACTCGATACCACTCTAGAAGCAGATGGGTTGGCCATTTTCAAAGAAGGAAAGTTGATTGACTGGTATCAAGATGATATGGCCAAAGGGGTAATATGGATACTGGATAAAATTAAAGAAACTGATGTGGAACTAGACAAGGATGGTAAGAAAAACGTAATCGTTTACAATGTTATTCGGCAAAAAACAAACGTTTCGGCAGACACAAAAAATTATATCCCTACCATTACGATTAATGTACGTGCTGAAGGTGATATTCGCGAAATAAGGACACCTATTAACCTGAAGGATCCGAAAGTTATATTTGAATTAGAAGAAGAACTTGAAAGAAAAATTGAGACAATGTTAGAAGAGACGGTTAAGCGTACACAACAAAATAAGACGAATATTTTTGGATTTGGCGAAGAAGTTCATCGTTCTAATCCTGAAAAATGGAAAAATATGAAAAGTGGTTGGAACAATAATTACTTTCCAAACTTAAACGTACAGGTTAATGTTGAGGCTTTTGTACGGCGCAGCGGCCTAAGATCCAACTCTATTTTTTCGGATATGAAAGATTAAGCACTGAAATGCAGGGGTGATTATTGGAAAAGGCAAAAATTAGCGCGTACCAACTTTTAGTGCTAATTTTCTTATTTGAAATTGGCAGTGCCATTTTAGTTCCTCTTGCCATTGAAGCGAAACAGGACGCTTGGCTGGCTGTTTTGCTTGGGTTGGCAGGCGGCTGTGGTTTATTCTGGATTTACCATAGGCTTTATTCATATTATCCGGATATTCCGCTTACTGAATATATGCAGAGAATACTAGGGAGCTTTTTAGGGAAAGTTTTGGCCTTCTTTTATGTTCTTTACTTTATGTATATCGCGGCAAGAGTCCTAAGGGATTTTGGAGAAATGCTAATCATTGTCTTCTATCCACAAACTCCATTATTTCTCATGAATGTATTAATGGTATTAGTGGTTGTATATACAATTCGTAAAGGAATTGAGGTTATTGCGCGAGCAGGAGAACTTTTATTTATATTCATGATATTGTTAGGCATCAGTTGCATAGTGTTAATTACTGTTTCAGGCATTATTGAAATCTCTAACTTAGAACCATTGCTCCAAGAAGGATTAAAGCCGGTTTTAAAAACGGCATTTACTCAAACACTGTATTTTCCCTTTGGCGAAGCCATTGTATTTGCCATGATTTTGCCCTATTTAAAGAAAGCACCAAAGTCGTTGAAAACCGGGTTACTCGGACTTGGACTGAGTGGACTGATTATAGCACTAATCATGGCTATGAATATCAGTGTACTCGGTGTAAACCTCATTTCACGTTCACATTTCCCCCTTCTTTCAACCATACAAACCATTGAGTTTGCAGGTTTTTTGCAACGGCTGGATATTACTTTTATGCTATCCACGGTAGTCGGAGGTTTTTTTAAAATCAGCCTGTATTTCTATGCTTCCCTGGCAGGCACTGCAAATTTGTTCAATATCAAAAATTCGGCACAGTTGGCGTATCCATTGGGGTTGCTCCTTTTAGTTATATCTATAAGCATTGCCAGCAATTTTTCAGAACATGTTTATGAAGGACTGCAAATTGTTCCATTGTATGTGCATCTCCCTTTTCAAGTAATTATTCCGGGACTCCTTCTTATTATTGCTTTTTTTAAGAACAGGAAAATGCTTAAAAATCGTAATTCGTAATTGAATTGTGAAGAATAATTATTCGCTTTTGGAGAGTGATAAAGATTGAAAATCATCGGTATTTCTATTCTGATGTTTGGATTATTATCAGGCTTTTCTATTGGTATGGATACACTTTTAGGATTTGACTTAATAACTTCTTTTAGGAATGCAGTAAATCCTTTTTTGGTAATGAAAAAAGCTGAAATAATTATTTTTTATTTACTTATCATCATTTGGGCATTTTATTCAACTCGTTTATTTCTTATAAAAAGAAGAGAAAAACAATAATGGAAAACAATTAATAGTAGTACCGCTCATTCAAAAATATTCGTCCAATTGCAGGAATTCGCTTAGTCCCAATCACACAAACCCAGACAATCCCTACAGGCATAGTCAAGGGCTGAAGAAACTGCAATTCGTTGGAACTTTCCGTTATTCATCTTAATTGAATTTTCGTATACGGAACCGTCCGTACGGTGGTGTGAAAGGTCAGGGGAGATAATCACTTCCTCCTACTGGCTTTCTCAATTTAAAACGGTATCTTATCAAAACAGTTTAATTTTTTTATTTATCATACTGAACTATCACAAGTAAATAAGTTTCTTAAATAATTTCATTCTAGCGTTAATTAAACCAACATTTTTATTTATGGGAAGTTGAAAACCCTGACGTCCATCAAGATGGGAAAATTTATAAAAATATATGCACAAAAGAATTTTTTCATCATATATAGTTGATATCCGTTCGAATTTGATGAGGGGGGATACTATGCAACCTATGTTACCTATGGAAAAATATTTTGGGCAGTTTGAACTTGTACATGCTTTTTATGGGGCTATGCCTACAGGTGTCAGCGTTTCCGAAACCGGCCGTATTTTTGTTTGCTTTCCGAAATGGGGTGACGACGTTCAATTTACGGTGGCGGAAATCGTGAACGGTGAATTGATGCCTTACCCCAATTTAGAAACCAATTTGATTAATACCGGTAATATTGCAATGTCTTTCGTCAGTGTCCAAAGTATAGTTGCTGATGGAAGAGGAACACTTTGGGTACTAGATACAGGGGCGCCAAATTTTTCTGAACCAATCCAAGGGGGAGCAAAATTAGTAGCTGTTGATTTAAGCACAAATACAATAATGAGAATATATACCTTTACAGAAGATGTTGTCTTGCCAACAACTTATCTGAATGATGTTCGATTGGATTTTCGGGTTGGAAGAGCAGGGTATGCTTATATAACGGATTCTTCTTCCAAAGGGCCAGGGGCTATTATCGTTCTAGATTTAGAAAATGGGAACGCGTTTAGACGGTTAAATGGGGCAATATCAACTTCACCTGATCCCTATTTTTTACCGAAAGTAGAAGGTCAAATATTGATGAATCGAAACCCGGATGGCTCGACCTTCCCATTTAGATTGGCTTCCGATAGTTTAGCGATTTCTCCTGATGGAAAAGTTTTATATTATGCTCCGCTAACCAGCCGTCAACTGTTCTCAATCTCAACAGAAGCCCTAAGAGATAGAAGAATACAGGACATGAATTTATCCCAATATGTGCAGTATTGGGGGGAAAAAGGTGCGTCTGATGGAATGATCACCGGTGCAAAAGGAACCGTTTATGCGGGAGACTATGAAAACAACAGTATCCGGAAGATATTGCCTAATGGCGCAATGGAAACCATCGCACATGACCCGAGAATTTTATGGCCGGATACTTTTTCGATTGGCCCCGATCAATACTTATATGTCATTGTGAATCAATTACATCGGCAGGCAAGATTTCATTATGGAAGAGACCTGCGGGAAAAACCATATAGTTTACTTTGTATGAGAATTGATGAATTACCTGCTCCTACCTTTTCATAATAATTATAAACGAAGGTAGGCTACCGCTCATCCGTGAGCTGCTTTTTTGTCAGTTAAAATTTTAAAAGATGAAAGCTCATTTAGATACACTAAGGAGCGATTTCATCTTTTTTATTGGTATGGACAAACTTTTAGGATTTGAAAAAAGTGAAAACGCTTGAAAAAATTCCAGCGTTTGAAAATCGACTAAAAATCCAACTGAAAAGGACTTACTATTACGAACTTTTCCTGGGATTTTATATAATATCCTAGCGAATATTACATATAAATTTACCAAAGCTAAATGTACAGTTTAAGGTAAGGAAGAAGCATTTTGATTATAAGAAAATTTAATGGCGTTTAAAGTTGAAAAAAACCCCCATACAAAGAAGGGGGAAAGTATGGTGTTTCATGAAAGCAGTAGAAATAATAATTACATATTTTGAAGATAAGGAAGGTCTACTATTAAAACAATTGCTTTTATTTGTGAGTTTTGAATTTAGAAACAGAATTGTTTAACTCTTCAGCTAAGTTTGCCAACGCTTGTGATGTCGCTGCAGTTTGTTCACTTGCTGCGGCAGCTTCTTCACTTGTAGCTGCAATACTTTCAACTGCTATCAGTACTTCAGATGATTGAGCAGATTGTTGTTCACTCGCAGATGCAATGCTTTCAATTGCTTTCATTACATCAGAAGATTGTGTAGATTGCTGCGCACTCGCTATAGCAATTTCCGAAGTCTTATCATGTGCTATAGATACCATATCTATGATTTGAGTAAATGCTTCTCCAGTACGATAAGTTGCGTCTACCCCTTGGGCTACCGCAACTACACCAAGAGCTGTGTTATCCTGAATACCTTTGATAATTGCAGTGATTTCTTTTGTAGCATTACTTGACTGTTCCGCCAATTTACGAACTTCATCTGCTACTACTGCGAAACCTTTTCCTTGTTCACCCGCTCTTGCTGCTTCAATAGCTGCATTCAAGGCTAATAAGTTAGTTTGATTAGCAATATCATCTATAACCTTAATAATATCCCCAATGCGATTTGCATCTTTTTCAAGTATTGACATTTGAGAGTTTACGCCTTTCATACCCTCAATAGAGGCTCTTACTACTTTACCTCCTTCATCCGCTATCTTACCTAATCCAGTACCTAATTTAACTGTTTCATCTGCATTTTTCGCAACTGAATCAATAGCAATATCTAATTGTCTGAATAGTTCTTTCATAGTTTGAGCATCATTTGCCTGACTTTCAGCACTTTTTACAATTTCTTTAAACAATTCAGTGATTGTTTGAGCATCATTTGCCTGTGTAAATGCACTAGTTGAGACTTCCTCAGTAGTAGCAGAGATTTCTTGGGCAGATGCAGATACACTCTCAGCAGATTGAAGAATTTCTTCTACTGTAGTATGTAGACTGATTACCATTGTATTGATCGAACGGGATAAGTCACCGATTTCATCTTTCGTGTCGATGGCAGTTGTTTCTGTTAAGTCTCCTTTTGATACTTTTTCAACTAAATCAGATATTTCCTTTAATGGGTTAGAGATAAGTCTAGATATGAAAAGCCCTATACCGATATTTAAAAGAACGGAAAGGATAATTACAGCTATCGTGAAAATTCGTGCGGAATTATACAAATCATCCGATTCTTTATTTGTTGTTTTAGCTAAACTAACATTCAAATCAATAAGTTCTTTAAGATACCCTTGTACTTTATCTCCTGCTTCTTTAAACTCAGGAACCATTTTTTGATAAGCATCAGCATCATTTGCATAGGCATACTTTACTGCTTTCTCATAAAGAATTAAATATTCTTCCAATGCGGGGTGTAGCTTATCAAGAATAACTTGTTCCTCTGGAAGAATGGTAGTTTTCTCGTATTCCTTTATATTATTCTCGATAGCATTAACAGTTTGAACCCTCACTTCATTGATAACATCTTTTTGTTCTTTGGTTTGTGATGTGAATACCATGTCTCGGATTTGAACACGAAGACGTTGATAATCTGTCTCTGCTCTACCTAGATTACTTATCGGCACAACACGTTCCTCATACATAAAACCTATCTTCTCATCCATTTTACCTAAATTGATTAAGCTGTATATTCCCACTGCCCCTAGAAGGATACTAATTACAAGGAATGTATTAATCAATTTGGTGGAAGTCTTTAAATTTTTAAACCACTTCAACATTTTACACACGTCCTTCTTTCTTTTATATGTCACTTATTTTTGTTTTTCAAGAAGCTATATACGATGTGGTTTAGATATATAATATCCCTGTAAGTAAGGCACCCCGATTTCTTTAGCAATTTGAAAATCTTCCTTCGTCTCTATTCCTTCAAGAACAACATACATATTTCTCTGCATCTTAGATAATAATTTTAATAGAAATACTTGTTTTTCTATTAACTCTGATAAATTTTTAGAACATAGACGATCTAACTTTACAAAATCAGGTTTATAATTCTCTATAAAATCTACAGAAAAATGATTAAGAGTAATGTCATCAAAAGCAATTTTAAACCCCATGTAATATAGCCACTGTAAACTCTCTGCAAAAAAGTACTCCTTCCACAATTCCTTTTCACAACTAGCTTCATTTATTTCAAAAACAACCCTATATTTTATTTTTGGATAGTTATGCAATAAGTTTTCAATGAAATTTTTAAAATTCGGGTGAACAATAGAAGAAGGGAACACATTTATAAAAAGGAAATACTTCTCAAAAAAAGAATATGGAAATTCTTTAATTGCATTTGAGATAGCTGCGGAATCAAACTTAAATAAAAGTCCTTCATCCCTTCCATAATTGAAAATAATTTCTGGATTTATTAAGGGGGTAGTTCGAAGCAAAGCCTCATAGGCAAAAATATCTCCACTTTCTGAATCCATTAATGGTTGATAAACGTTATAAAATGCGCGTTCCTCCATTAATTTTGAAACACTTAACATGTGCTATGAATACCTCCACGTAAATAACATTTTTTAAGTGACTGATGTATCATATAGCTAAATTAAGTTATTGTCTAATTCGTCTCAGACACGATAATTTACATTCCGGATTATAAAGTGATGTTTTCAATCAAGAAATAAGGTATTTACAACAACAATTCATCATCCTTCTTAAAATTATTTCCAAATAAAAAACTCAACAAAAATGCCGAGTCTAGTTAATAGGTTTTATAATCTTTTAGTTCGTTTACCATGTTTTTAGATATTCTAGCTGTTTTATTATTTTTAAAATGTCCAATAAAACATTGACCTCTCTGTTCGATTATTTCTAAAAAATCGATGTTTATAATGTATGACCTATGGCAAAAAGTAAAGTGAACATCAAGTTGCTCATATAATTTAGCCAATGAATCATTGGTTGCATATTCTTTATTAATTGTATGAATTATCGATTTTCTTCCTAATCTCTCAATGAACATAATCTCATTTAATGGAACAAATATAACGAAGTGGCTTTCTTTGAGCATTAAATTCTTTGATCCCGAAATATTAAATTCAAAGTTATTTTTTTTGTATACTGAAGTATGTAATGCTATTTTTTCAGTAATATTAATACAAGAACCTACAACCTCTACAACTTCCTCGTTATTAAATACTGGTCTTAAGGATGCAACTTGAAGTATTCCATTAATCTCCGTTTCATATTGGACATAATTTCCATCCCAAGCCTGTAAGTAATATTGATGTTTGATATTAGCGTAGGTTTTTGGATAAAAGTCATGTAATGTTTTACCTACAATATCTCTTGGTGTAAATCCTAAATGATGAAGTAAATCGCCTATAATCATCGTATGGATAAAAACATCACCATTTTTTATAAATTTATACACCATACCAGTACGATTGGCGTTTAATTGTTTTACATACCCTAAATCACTCATAGTATCTCTCCAGTAATTAAGATTAAGTTCTCTAGATGAATATTTTGATAGGATTTAATACCTTATATTAACTTTGAATCCTTATACAAATCTTCAATATGAGTATAAATTTTACTAGAAAAAAGAAAGAACGTCCAATGGGGAAGTTTGGACAAAATATTAAAAGACTTCAGATTGTGAGAGATGAAAGTTTTTACTTCTTAGTTACTGACGATACAGTTATATTCAAGAAATATTAAGCTTTCTTTATTTCGTATAAGATAGAAATAATAGTGTAGACAATAGTAATTGTTCATTATTAAGTAATGGTTGTTTTCCGGACTAGAAACCTTGTAATAATTATTGAAGCAAACAAGTAATGTTATTCATTAGTGGTTTGAACTTGTAATTCTTCAACAATTTTGCGCAATTCTTTAATAAGGAATGCGTCATTTTTATTAAAGATCCAGAGTGTTTTAAGATGCAATAATGCAAACAAATATTAAAATAAGCTTCTTTTTTATAAATAAAAATACTTACAAGTAACGAACTTTAGTCGAATGAAGATGTCCTCTGAACGGTCGTCAATTTTGAAGACATGGCATTCATTTTCCTATTTATGTCCAGCTTGTTGACGATAGCGGCTTTCGTTTACCTTGAAAGCTTAGAGGTTCGAAAACTGTGTAGGTTTCAATGATTCCAATTTAATACATAAACTAAAAGTGTGCAGATTTCATGAATACTAATGAATGATATCAACTAGAATCTGCAAGTTTAAAATGTAATATGTCGGCTGGCAGGACAAAAAGGTTATAAGTG
This sequence comes from Lysinibacillus fusiformis, assembly GCA_030027265.1. Classification (GTDB taxonomy): domain Bacteria; phylum Bacillota; class Bacilli; order Bacillales_A; family Planococcaceae; genus Ureibacillus; species Ureibacillus fusiformis_A. The sequence goes on from JASENG010000001.1 coordinate 253,562, forward strand.
AAATTCAGTTGTGTCAAAGGATTAAGGAGTATAGGTGTATGAGGTCGTTCACAAGTACAATTGGGTATACCTTAGATATACCCAATTGTACTTGTGAAACTGGTTGATTTATGGATATATAAATTGGTGTACCATAAAAAAATTAAAAAATATTTTACCTCTTTAAACGAAGTTGATGTAATCCAAAAAAGAATAATTAGGTAGAGAGATCATGAGAAAATGTAATCTATATTTTTACTACTCGAACATCCTGGTGATAATAGAATTATTTGAATGCTAAATATCATTATGTAAGCTTTCAAGAGTTGAAGTAGATGAACATTACGGTTTATTTCTAAAAATACAACTATGTACTTTGGTAATGATTAAAGGTTCCAATAGACTAATTGTAGTAACCAATAATAGATACTATTATAAATATCTTCCTACTTATCTTATTATAAAGCAGTCACATCAACGCTCCATCGTGGTATCCTCTTATGGTTTCTATATGTTAAATATCATTAAATTTAATAACAAAATTACTAATGGTATCTAATGATAGATACTATTTATAGTACCAATCGGTTCTTGATAATGTGGGATTTTAAACTGAGAATCCGAAAAGTTAAGTCTGTTAAAATTTGATCGATTCCTTTCCTATGTTTTACCTTCTGTAATACAAAAATTCATTAGATAAAATCCAAAACAAAATAGGTATGTATTTGGGAAAAAATCTGCATAGAATCAGAAAAAATTTTTGAATGAAGCTATTCGAATTAAACTATTAACTAGTTATAATGATTTAAAATTTTCGGAGGTTATTATAATGACGTTAAGAGAAGTACTTGAAAGATTAAATGATGGAAAGACAGTAAGTGAGATTGCCAAAATGATAAATAAAACGGAGGATGTATTAAAGAGTAAATTAAAATCTGCAGCAATAGTTTATGATTTTTCAGAAGAGCAATGGAAATATATTGGTGGTAATGCGGAAAAATCACTATCAAGGCTAACAACAAATAAAATTAAACTATTAGAAATTGATAAAGCTTATGTCGAAAATGAAGATAGGAATAATGAGACAACTGTCCTTTGTGATAATATGGAGTATAAACTTTTTAAGGATTATCTAAATATTGATCACTCTCTATTAAATGAAAAAAAGACATTCTATTTAAGTGATGATCTATATACCGTTTTAAAAAGAACAAGTAAAGAGAAATCGTTTAAAATAAATGCCTTATTAAATGTGCTGATAAAAAAAGGTATGGAATATTACAAGATAAAATAATATTCAAAATGGATTGTATTTACAAGGTAAAACACTTAAACGTGTAGTGAAACTGCACTAGTTTAGTTAGTCTCATAGAAGCTATCAGAAGAAGAATTCGCTATTCAATTCATTGAATTGTAGAAAGAATCTTCCGGGAAGTGGTTTCAGAATACTTTATAAAAAAAGCCAGCATGGGATACATACTGGCTTCTTAGAAATATTATATCTGGTTAATAAGAAAAAGATAAACAATATTAATTCCTTTTACTACAGGTGTAGATTGATAAGCAAAATTATCTTAAATTAGTACAATTAATCCTCTTCTATAAAATAGAGATAGTCTGTATTAGAACTTAAATATTTTACATACAGAGAGTCAAATATATTTAATGAAAATGGGTTAGTTAGTAGGTTTTCGAAGCGAACGAACCCATGTTTGCCATTTTTTGATCGGGTGTAAACTTCAATCCCAGTATCAGTAATATTACGTATCCTAACTTTTGTAGTTTAATTGATAGAAAATCCTGTTTCTTCTGTTCTGTTCAACAATTTCATTCCCCTTCGAGTTACTAATTTTTCTCCTAAGTGACCTATAATTCAATGAAAGGGAGTAAAAAAACATACAGCGCTTTCTTTTGATCATTTGACAGAGTAGCAATCATTCTCAATAATTCATATTCAAGTGTATCATTATTTGGAAAAGCTTCCCCGTTAAAATCAATTTTGTGTTGTTCATTTTTGTCCTCTATTTTTCGGAAAAAATCACTCATTGCGATATTGAATTCGTTGCAAATTGTCTCCAATTGCGAGAATGTTATTTCCTGTGACCCATTTTCAATTCGGGAAAGGGTTGGTTGTGACATATTAATTTTCTTTGCAAATTGAACTGCTGTTAAATTATTCTCTTTTCTAATATTTTTAATCTGTCTTCCAATCACTATATCATTCATTGATTTAGCCTCGCTTATAGAATTACATATATATTTACAATCCTACATTAATAATTTGTACATTCAATAAAAAATGCGTTAATATCCATTTAAAGGATAATTCCTTGTAAAGAATAAAGGGTGTGGCGCATTATGGTAGATGGTTTGTCTAAAGCTATTAATCAGTTAATCGAGGCAAGATTAGAAGATATCAATTTAAGTGATGAATTTGTTGGTTACACAAATGCAATCAATCAAGATTTTGAACAATTACTTGATCCATTTACCCAATCTTTAGATGCGAAAAAAAAGATGGAGTTAATGGATAATTTAAGAGCAATTGTATTCGATCAGGTATTATTCCAGAGCAAGCTTACTTACAAAACAGCATTCATGGATGGAATGTCATTTACTTTAAGTAATTTTGTAATGGAAAATAAAAAATGAGAGGATCATCTGAAATGAATTTGTACAAAGGGAAGCTTGTTGCCGAAATAGTTACTGTTGTGAACACTAATAATGAAGAAAAAATGACTGAGTATGCCCATGAAGGAGTTACATTCGAGTTACTAGAAGAAATACAAACACTTTTAGCAGCAAATGGCTATTATACCATTTCGGTTGGAGCGAAACTTGAAAATGAGGACAATGCAACCAACAATCAAATAGAAATAATCAAAAGAAATGAAATAGATGGAATAAGAAAAGCAAAAAGTTTATACAACAAAGCAAATAGAGTAAGATTACAAGTTAAAATTGATTGAAAACATTCGATATTATGGTATAATATGGATATACCTGTAGTTAATGCTACTTGTATGTCTGATAGACATAACATCGTAGTATTCACAAAAAATTCACCTAGCTCTTTGGGCTCGGTGAATTTTTTTGTAAAAGTAGGTGGATTTGCTTGCACAGAGATATCTTGATGAGTGGAGGCAACTAGATAATAAAAAAATATATAATTTCTCACGATGAACAACCACTTCTTATCACAGATTCATTACTAGAACGAAATTATAACAAAAGCTAATTTCCCTAAAGAAACAGGATGGTTTAAGATCAATTAGCTAAAACCCTATTATTAAGAGAGAACCTGCCTTAGAATTTGATTGGTTCCCTTCAGAATATCTTTATAAGAGATTAACAGACAGATAATGTATACTAGTTACTTTCTATTTAAGTGTTAACCCAAACAGTATCAGGTTCCAAAAATACTACTTTTTAATACTAATCATAATCCGAACGTATCATACTTAGTAAGTCTAATCCTCGAAGACATCGCCTTTTTTGATAGCGTGCCTTAGTGTTCCCTCAAATTTAAAGCCCAGCTTTTCCATTACTTTTCGAGACGCAGAATTCCGAGACATACAGTGACCGTAGATGCGCTCTAAACCAAGTTTTTCAAAACCGTATTCAATCATCAATGCAGCGACTTCAGTTGCATAACCTTTACCCCATTCATTTTTATCAATGAAATAACCAATTTCAGCCCTTTGATGTTTGTTGGAAATACTAACTAGTCCACAATTTCCTATGTATTTTCCGGATTGTCTTTTAAAAAAATGGCAAATTCAAAAGCAGTCCCTTGTTACGCACCTTTTAGCAAGAAATCAATCCAATCATTAACCAGCGGTCGAGGATATAGATGTGGAATGGTTATCATAGTGTCCGCAATTTCTAACTATGAAACTATTGAATAAATCAAATCTGCATAATCATGGTTATATGGTTTTGGTAATAATCTTTTTGATTCTAATTTCAATTGTCTCCACCTAATCCTCTCTTCACTTAGATAAACTTAATTCTAGTTTATTAGCATTCTCTAGCTGTATCTAGATAACCTTGTTAAATTCCTTTTTAGTTAAGAAAACGGTAGAGAAGGTGGGAATATATCTTAAAAAGATAGTGATGATTATAGGAATATCTGATATTGTCATAGCCCCCAAATCCCTCCTTAATAGTAACAAATACTACTCCTAAATTTCTAAATAGAGTGATCTAATCAGCGCTTTCTTATAAAGAAATTAATAAACTAAATGAAAAATAAAAAAGATTTTTATAAAACAGTATTCGAATATGAAAAATACGAAAGTATACTATCTAAAGCTTTTCAGTAAAATGGAGTATTTCAAAAAGATCTAAAATATTTTTCAAATGCTATTAGAATATGAAAAATTCTAAAGTAAACTGTTTAAGCTTTTTGGTAGATCGCAGTCATGTGAGAAAGTAGGAGGTTATATGTAAGTATGTGAACGGAAAGATAAATATAAGTTAAGTGAGGATCATGTTGAAGAGCCTTTACTAAAAGTAGTTATAACAATCATTAAATGCGAGGAAATTAAATGGAGAAGAAAAAATTATTAAAACGGGCAATTATCAGAGAAGAATTAATAGCGATAACTGGAAACTTATTCGAAGCTGTACTTTTAAATCAATTAATTTATTGGACACAGCGAGTTAAGGATTATGAGCAATTTCAACATGAAGAAACTAAGCGTATTCAAAGTCAAAATGAAAATAATGAGACTCCTTTATTTGGTTGGATATACAAAAAGGCAGATGAGCTACGTGAAGAGACTATGCTTTGCTGCAACGAGAACACAATTCGTAAACACTTGAAGGAACTAATTAACAAAGGATACTTAAATCAAAGAAATAATAGTAAATTCAAGTGGGATCGAACTTATCAATATCGATTAAATGCCAAAAAATTAATAGAGGATTTGAATACTTTACAATATCACTTAGAAGAATTCGAAATACTATCACCAAACTCAAAAATTGAGATTCGAAATGATGAAAATAATGGAACAATACCAAAGAATACTTCAGAGAGTACTACAATTAGTACTTCAATAACAAAATTAGAAAAGAAAAAAAGTGATGAATATGAAAGGGTAGAAGGACTTTTCTTAAAGCTTAGCAAACGCAATCAATTAACAAAAAATGATCAAAAAGCAATTAAGCGTATATTGAAAAAAGGTTATGAACTTGAGCAAATATTAACATGGATAAGAGAATGCTTTGAAAAATATCAACCAATCAATGGAAATGAAGGTATTTGGGCCTTCAACTATATAGCAAAATTTATCGAACAAAAAGGAGAAAACTATAATGAAAACAATGAACCAATTATTAACAGAGGTAGATCACATGGAAACTTTAAACACTTACAACACGGAAGATCTGAAAAAGACAACGGAAGATGGCTGGGAGATACTGAATGCGACTTCTAAATGTCCGCACAGATTATGCAATGGTGATGGATTTATGTTTATCACAAAGGAGAAAGTTGAGTTATTAAGAGAATGTAGATGTAATTTTGATCGTAAACAAGATAATAAAATTAAATCTGCAAAAGTACCAAAAGAGTATGTTGATGCAACTGTTGGTCCATTTGACATAGAGTTATATACTCAACAGAATAATATTGAAAAAGCAATGACTGCAAAACGTATAGCAGTTAGATATGTAGAAAACTTTGAGAACATGCAGCAATTGGGGAAGGGACTATATTTATATAGTGAAGCGAAAGGTTCTGGTAAAACACGCTTAGCTATTAGTATTATCTAATCCGAAAATATCAAGTAAATGCTTTATATATAACTTCTGTAAATTTATTAAACGAAATTAAGCAGACATTTCAAGTAGTTGAAGGAATGGGCACAAGCCGTTTAATTCAAACTTTCAAAGAGATACCATTATTAGTAATCGATGATATAGGTGTTGAAAAGGTATCGGAGTGGTCTGAGGAAATGTTTACGCAAATTCTGGATGAACGTATGACCAATTTCCGCCCAACCGTCATTACATCAAATTTCAGCATTAATCAGCTTTCAAAACATTATAAAATGGGACGTGTCAGCAATCGAATTGAAAAAATGACATTTCCTATTCCAATGCCAGAGGAAAGTATACGATCAAAAATCGCTCAAAAAGAAAATGATAAAATTGCAAATTTCTTTTTTCAATAAAAGGAGAGCAAGAAAACTCTAGAATATATTAAATAACTTATTAGCAACTAGGAATCCAAACCTAAGCATAAGGGGTTCCTGGTTGCTTATTTTTTAATTTTTAATATGTAGTATGAAAATTTGTTTATTAATAGTAAGTAGATTTTACTGCGAGGGAAATATTAAATCGAAGGCTATTAAGAGATAGTTAGAAAATCGTCCTGAATATTAATATGGTAAAATTAAGGAAACCTACTAAAGTAGCTAGAAGAATAGAGACAAATATAAAGCACCATACATACCTGAGTCAAAGGGTTCTTCGATTCCAATGAATAATATCAATCTTCTTTATTTTTTAATGACCAATAAAAAAGGTTACTAAAAATATCAACAAATATTAAGAGAAGTGAGTAAGAATCAAAAGTTCAGGACCTAATACTATTAAAAGTTATTAATATAAACTTTTCAACTTGAATGTTGAACGAAGAGTGGAAATATTTCGATAATGATATTGCGTAGCTACTTGTAATTAAGATTAATAAATGGAAAAGGATAGGGATTTATATGAAATTAACTAAATTAGTTTTTAACAATTATCGTAGCTTTGGACCAATTGACACAACAATACACATTTCTGATTTAACTGCATTTATAGGCCACAATAGCTCAGGGAAAACTACTGTATTAAGTGCGCTTCAAAAGTTATTTGGAAATTCAAAAATAACTAAATCTGATTTTCATATACCTTTAGATAAGACCACAGATGAAATAATAAATAGTAATTTTTACATAGAAGCTTATTTTGAATTTTTTGATGAGGACAGTGAAGGGTTAGAAGAAGATGATTACGGTATAGCTCAATATTTTGAGAACTTTATAGTAGATCAACAGGGTGGAAAACCATATATCGTTATACGCTTAGATGCCAGTTTTGAAAAGGGTAGTTCTCCTGAAGGTATAATAGATAATAAATATCATTATGTGGTGAATAAAGGCGAAGATGGCCTTAAACCGATATCAGCACATGATAGAGACAAAATACAAGTTATATATATTCCAGCAGTGAGAAACCCTTCTGAACAATTGAAAAATGCTACCGGAACCATATTATGGAGAATTTTAAACCAAATTAATTGGAAAGAGTCGGATATAGAAAAAATAAATAATAAAATCGACGAACTAGATAAGGAGGTGGCTATGCAAACTGGAATATCTATAGTAAAAAAAATCGTTTCTACTCAATGGAAAAACTATCATAATGACTCCAGATATAATGAAGCTAATATAAAATTTGGTAGTAGTGATTTGGATAATATCTTAAAAAAACTCGAAGTAGAATTTACTCCATCGCATACCGAAAAGGCGTTTAAAGTTAATGATCTAGGGGATGGCTTGAAATCTCTATTTTATCTAACACTAATAGATTCTCTATTAGAATTAGAAAATGAAGCAATATTGGAAATAAAAAACAGAGTTGCTGAAGAAGAACGAATATTAAATATTGATCCACCCGCTTTAACGCTTATATTAGTTGAAGAACCAGAAAATCATGTTAGCCCCCATCTTCTAGGTAAGGTTATAAAAAATTTAAATAACATACGAAATAGAAAAAATTCTCAAGTATTGATAACTTCTCATAGTCCATCAATTATTAAACGTGTAGAACCAACTGAAATTCGTCATTTGAGAATAGAAAACGGCTCAACTATTGCTAAAGAGATTGTGCTACCTGAAAAACAAGATGAATCGTATAAATTTGTAAAAGAAGCAATTAAAGCTTTTCCAGAATTATATTTTTCATCATTAGTGGTACTAGGAGAAGGCGATAGTGAAGAAATATTAATACCAAAATTCCTAAGTTTATACATGGATGATTTAGATGCAGTTGGTATATCTGTAGTTCCTTTAGGTGGTCGACATGTCAATCACTTTTGGAAGCTCTTAAATCAGTTGAATATACCTTTTATTACTCTATTAGATTTAGATAGAGAAAGAGAAGGCGGTGGCTGGGGAAGAATTAAATATGCTTTAACACAACTTCTTGAAAATGGTACAAGCAAAAGCGAATTATTGAGAATTAAAGGCGGTAAAATTCTGACAGACGAAAAGTTGGATAAGATGCATACAAGGAATGGATATGACAATATTGAACCCTGGATAAAAAGGCTTGAAAAACACAATGTATACTATTCTAATCCGTTAGATATTGATTTTTTAATGATTGAAAGATTCTTAGATGCTTATTTAAAAACTTTAGAAAAAAATGAAGGACCATTGATCGAAATTGATGAAAAACAGAAGCAAAAAAGAATCCATGAACTAAATGAACAAGAAAAACAATCTTTAGCTTACCAAGAACGTATTGAAAGTGATATAAAGAGGGCCTTAAAGAAAAACGGTGGAGATGGCCATTCGTATACTCAAAAACAAAAGGAATTAATGATATGGTATAGTTATTTCTTCCTGACTAGAGGAAAGCCAGTGACACATTTGCAAGCATTAAATTATATAGCTGAGGATGTCTTACAAGCAAATATTCCCGATGTGTTTATAAAGATAGCCGAGAAAGTCAAGCTATTACTAAATATAGAGGAATGAATTATATGGGAAATTTAATTAATGAATGGAAACCAAGTGATGGATTAATACTAGAACCTGCTGCTCTGAATGCCGTAAAGGATTTAAATAATTCTTTAGTTGTTGCAGGGCCAGGAGCTGGTAAAACAGAGCTTTTAGCTCAAAAAGCATGTTTTTTGTTGGAGACGAAAAACTGTGTAAATCCTAGTAAAATTTTAGCGATAAGTTTTAAAAAAGATGCAGCAGTAAATTTAAAGGAAAGAATAAAACTGAGGCTATCTAAAAATTTGGCGTCTAGATTTATATCCAAAACGTTTGATTCCTTTGCAAAAAGTATATTAGATAGGTTTTTATATGCGCTACCTGAAGAAATTAGACCTGATCCAAACTACGAAATAGCCGGAAATCAGAATGAAATTGTCCGAGCCTTTTCAAAGTGTGGGGTTAACTTATATAACAAAAAAATTAAAAAACATTACATTGATAATTTAACTAAATGGAAATTAGAGAATTTATCAGGTGTCTATAAAGATGTATGGGATAAATTACTTAAAGGTGATGGCGATATTAAACCAACTTTGAGTTTCCAAATGATATCTGTTTTAGCAATCCACATTTTAGAGTCAAATCCACTTATTCTAAAATCTTTAAGAAATACTTATTCTTACGTTTTTTTAGATGAATTTCAAGATACTACTGGGGTGCAATATGCATTAGTGAAAATATGCTTTCATAATTCTGGTGCATCAATCACAGCCGTTGGCGACAATAGACAAAGAATAATGTTATGGGCAGGGGCAAAACGTAATTTATTCCATTCTTATAAATGTGATTTCAATTCACAAGAATATACTTTAGTTATGAACCATAGGTCCGCTCCCAGACTTCTAGAGATACAAAAAATAGTTAATGATTATTTGCAAGATGTATCATTTTCACCGATTGCAAATCCAAAATGGACCGAAGACGAAGGCGTTGCTGAAATTTGGTATTTTAAAGACTCAATTAATGAAGCAGAACATATTGCGGAAAGAATAAAGCAATTAATTCATCAGCATCAAATTTCCTATAGAGATATTTGTATTATAGTAAAGCAGAGTGTTCAGCAATTTAGTGATGAAATTATTGGAGTATTGGATAAAGTAAATATTCAGGCTAGAAACGAAGCAAAATTCCAAGATTTATTGAAAGAAGATATAGTTTTGCTTATCCTTAATACATTGAAATCAGCCTTAGATGTTAGAGATAGTAATGCCTGGTCAATTATTTGGGAGGCGAAGATTTTCTTTGAGGGAAAATCAAGTACAGTTAGCCCTCATATTATCGATAAATTAAGAAAACAGTTTAAAACAATGTTGAAAACGGTGAAAAATAGACTAAACAAAATAACTCATCGAGAAGAATTAAATATATTATTAATGGATATAGTAGATTACTATGATGTGAGTAAGATAAAGAAATATTACCCTCAATATATACAAGGTCAATATATTAATAAATTACGTGAAGATTTGACGGATTATTTATTTCAATATTATATGTCAAAAAATGATTGGATAGCTGCAATTGATTCATTTGAAGGACATGACTCAATTCCCATAATGACAATTCATAAAAGTAAGGGACTAGAATTTGAAGTAGTATTTTTTGTTGGATTTGATGATAATTCATTTTGGAGTTTTTCAAACCAAGAAGATGAAGATAAATGTACGTTCTTTGTTGGACTTTCCCGGTCAAAAAGATACTTATATTTCACCTTTTCAGAAAATCGTTTCGGAACAAGACGTACTAATACTGATATTTCAATCCTTTATCAGATGTTAGAAGAATCAGGTGTCGTAGAAGAAAAATATATAGGCTTTGATTGATTTTATATGGAATATAATCATTTTTCCAAACGAATAGTTTCTTCTATTAATAAAATTAACCAAACCACTTTTTAATTAGAATAAAAAGAATGATAAGATACTTTACACAAACTCTACACAAAACCTATAACAAATCCAGTAATATCAACGTCCCAGCCAATACTTATAAGTACTCCTGGGACGTCATAAGGTTCAGATAGAAAAGTTTGGACCATCTGAAAAGTACTTCAAATCCTTTAGTGGTAAGGGTTTGAAGTGCTTTTTTATTTTTTGAAAAAAAGATAGAAAAGGATAGAAAATGAAATGTTTCTACACATTTACTAAACAAGAATAGGTTATAGAAAAAGTGCCATTTTTTGAATAAATAATTGGATAATTATGTTAAAATTGAGTGGCGTTGGGGAGAAAAATACTTAAACTGACGTTGTTGGGTAGTGAAAGATGGACTCAGATTATTGTTTGATATGGACGAAAAAAGGGGGAAGTGTATGTTTATAATTAGTCAAGTTATTTTATGGATTATTATATCAACTATCATTAATGCATATTTAATGACATTACCCATGCCTGTTTTACGTAAAAGAGATTATCCATCTAACTATCTAATTCAAAAAAATAATCGAATAGATTTTCAAAAAAATACGGAATGTGCAGCATTTTCAACAGCGTATCTGTTACGTCATTTTGGCATCGAGAATCAGGGTGAAGCGTTATATACGAATTTTCCCAGTAAAACAAGGGCGGGTACTGTATATCCGAAAGGAATCCGTACGGTGTTAAAAACAAAGGGCTATAAAACAAACTATTATAAGGGAAATATAAATACATTAAAGTACGAAGTTAGTAAAGGAACTCCCGTAATTGTTTTTATTAAGGTGCAACAGGATCAAAATTCTTTGCATTTTGTCCCTGTTGTAGGCTATGACGAGGAGTATATTTACCTTTCAGAGTCTTTAAGATATCTGGTGAATTGCGATGATGAACAAAAGGGCTATAATCGAAAAGTTCCGATAAATGAATTTAAGAAACTATGGAATGTAAAGAAAATTCATATGCTTTTTTATAGCAATACTTACATAGCCGTAGCCACACAGCCTAGTTGAACACTATTCCGCTATCGGGCACTTTCCTTGAAAAAAGAAAGGCTTCTTTTCCGTTTAAGGGCAAGATTGTGGAACAGCATTTTTTTGTGGTACATATATTAATTTCCTTAAGTAAGGTAATTGGGAGGAAAAAATGAAAAAAATAATTGGTATATTTATTGTTGCGTTTATCTCAGTTATAGTAGCTGATTTACTTCAAGGAATAATTTTAACCTTAATTTACACACCAAAGATCCTCTCAACAAGTAGTTTAGAAATGGCAAACTTCATTCAATACACTATTTACGCTATAACGGTAACAATAGCCCTCTGGGGTACATATCAGGCAAAAAGTATATTAAAAAGCTCTAAATCAGCACTGAATAAATCGTGAAATCTTATACCTTCGAATAGTTTTCTTGCATCCTTTGACTAGAATCGGAATCACTCCCCAAAGGAGCTTATGATTATTAAAATAAAGGGATTTAAATTCAAGTACAATGGTGCAGTTCAAGAATAGAATTGAGGCTTTTTCAGCAATTGGGCCATATGAATGAAGTACTTTCTTAATAAAAGGAAAATGGTGCTTAGGATATGTTTAAAGGGATTTTAAAATATTTCTAGAAATGAGTATTTACAAAACTAGAAGTATTTTGAGGGGAGTTATGCAATGCTGAATGAATTAGTTAATTTTATAATGTACTTAGTTTACATTCCGCATTCTTTAATAAGGATTGCATCTACTTTATGAAAGACCTTATCGTGAGTGTAAAGAAGAGTATTTAAACTAACGGAGCAGAATACTTAAAATAAAAGAGAAATCTTAAAGACTAGAAGCTAATACTTATAATTATAAACAATTATACTGGAGTGTTTACATTGATAAATTTTTTTGAATATAACTGGCAGGTAAGAGATGAATGGTTTGAATGGTGTAGCCAACTATCAAATGAGGAGTTGATAAAAGACCGAACTGGTGGAGTAGGGAGTATTTTATATACTCTTTTTCATATTATTGATGTTGAATATAGTTGGCTACGTGGTATTCAGGGCAAAGAAGACCTAGTATTTGAATTTGCTGATTATGATACGCCTGAAAAGGTAAAATCTCTTTCTGATAGACTCCGAAATGAAATAGCAGAATTTCTGAATAAAAATTTAGGTGAATTAAAAGATAAAGTTGTATGTGTCCCTTGGGATGAAGATAAATATACCGTTGAGGAAATATTACATCATATTATTGCCCATGAAATTCATCACATTGGTCAACTCTCTATTTGGTCAAGAGAATTAGAGCTCAATCCCGTACCTGCTAATTTTATCGGAAGAAAATTTAAATTTAATTCTATTCATTCTTATTAACTAAAGAGCCTTTAGTTGGTTAACGATATTCAACAATCGAGCCAGATAGTTGAAAAAAGGGAGAATACGTAATTTACCTAATGACTCTTTGTTTGGGTGAAAATATATTTTGAAAAGTAAATCAATTATTAAATGTTAATGATAGAATATCCTTAATCGATGAAATGGAGGAATATTCTGTGAAAACTATAAAGGTCTATCATTATGATGCATTTAGTAAAGAACCGAATAAGGGTAATCCGGCGGGAGTTGTTTTAAATGCGGATAAGCTAACGGAATCAGAAATGCAAGAAATAGCTTTCCAAGTCGGGTTTAACGAAACTTCTTTTTTGGTGAAGTCAGAAGTAGCTGACTATAGAATACGTTTCTTTACGCCAGGCCATGAAATGGATTTATGTGGCCATGGAACGATGGCAACAATGTTTGCATTAAAAGAAAAAGGGATGTTGCAAAATAAAACCGATTTCACAATTGAAACAAATCTGGGAGTATTACCTATAAAACTAACCCTCACAATGGAAGGGGAAGTATTTATTACAATGAAACATGCAACGCCACAGTTTAAGGCTTTCACTGGTTCAAGAGATGCTTTAGCAAATTCAATTGGATTATCTGCTTCGGATTTACATGAAGAATTACCAATTTTATACGGCAGTACAGGAACTTGGACATTATTAATACCGATTAAACGTCTTGATCAGTTTAAAAAGATGCAGCCAAATAATAAACAGTTCCCTGAGATATTAAAGGAAATGCCGAAAGCATCTGTCCATCCGTTCTGCTTAGAAACTTATAATCCAAATGCTCATATGCATGCTCGTCATTTCTCTTCACCATATTCAGGTACAATCGAGGATGCAGTTACAGGTACAGCTTCTGGCGTAATGGGCGCATTTTACGCTGAATACATAGATAATAATTTTGATGGACCTTTAAATCTAATCGTTGAGCAAGGTCAAGAAATAGAGAAAGATGGACAAGTAATGGTATGCGTTTCAAGGAATCAAGATATTTACGATGTTGAAATTACGGGTGTGGCTGTTTATGTAAATGAATTCGATGTTAAATTAGAAATTTAATTGCTTACTATACACATTAATTTTTTCATAATCTATTGAATAACGTTCTCCAATAAAAGTTTTGGGACGAAGATAACTAATCTTCTCAATCGGGCGCCTTTCTTTAATAAAGACGCATCGTTCATCATGAAAATGGCCAAATAATTGAACAATGACTGAGTAGGAAAATTATGTTAAATTGGTGGTATCGTCAAGAAAATGCAGATTTACAAGGCTAAGGAAGTTTCCCTATAAAAAAACCCAATTTCTCAGCATTAAAAGAGAAATTAGGTTTATTCATTAATGAAGGTGTTGATCCGGGAAGGATTAATGCCTTTTTATTGTCTTATGGTACTAACGGCACAGATTAATAGCATTAAACAATTAAAAATTGCCAAACTCAATTTTAATATGGAGGAATATCGCTTTTTAAAATTAGAATTTCCCTAACATTGTAATTCCGTAGGCTAGGTTGTGTCTTTCTCCACCCATAAAACTGCATGACGTCTTTTGATTATATAAATCATTTCAATTCCCACCTTTCCTATTTTTGAATTAACAAAATTAATATTGACGAATATGATTTTCTGCTTTTCTTCGGTTATCTTCAAAGATTTTTTTCGCATTTTCATTATGAAGTGCTTTCTCAAGAGAAATCTCACGTTTTGTAATAGTTATCGTGAGAAAAAAATGTTTATTGTCATTTATTATCACCTCCTTAAATACCCTGAAAAATGAAAAAAACCGTAGAGAGACTCCCCTACGGTAAAAAAAGGCACAAAAATACCGCAGGGGCACACTTCTCCCTGCGGTATGGGTATGCTTAAATTGCAAAAAACCTTAAGCGATCCATTCCAATCTGGTCGAATGTGTGATTTTAATGTTTGCTGAAGTTGAAACTACAAGTGACATCAATTTAACGATAACGATCATTCTATTCGACCTCCTTAAGAATTTTTTGTTTACTTTGTTAGTATATCCATCTTTAAGTAGTTTGTAAACATTTTTTACTAAGGCTTCCTTATTGTTCCAATATTACAGGAAAACCCTATCCTACTATACATTGTTAGTATCCCGATTTTTTCGGAGGAGCAAATATTATTTTGCATTAACATGTTAATAACGGCAAACGATTATTTCCCAATTTGTTTGATATTGTTTTAGGCCAGAAAGAAATTAAACCTGTCCCATTACTCGAATGCGAAAGCAAACCATTCTTACCAAAATAGAGATGAATCTCTTTTCAGCAATTCAAGGAAATCTATCACTTCCTAAGCAAACCATATCCGCCATGTATTGCTTTGACATCGGATGCGGTGATGAGTGCTTTATCCACTTTTTTCTCGATGTCTTCAATGACTTTGTCTTTGATTTTACGTTTTAAGTGAAGGATCAGGATGCTTCTTTTTGTATCTCGGCCTTGTCCATGCATGACCGTTACGGCTACATTATGGCTGCTTCGCAAGTAGTCTGCCAGTTCTTGCCCCACAATTTCATCCACGATGACTTGAATGGTAATCAGTCCAATGGCTAATTTGGATTCAAGCCATATACCAATATAGTTCCCAATGGCAAAGCCGATCGCATACGCGACCATATTTGCTGGATTTTCGCTAATGTCGACTAATACAACACTGACAACTTTTAACCAAATAAGGACCTCAATGAATGCAATTAAAGAAGAGTAGCCTTTCATCCCTTTTGAAATAAATACAGTTTTCACTGTACTCAAAGAAACCTCGATAATTTTCGCTAATAAGATAATGATAAATCCCATATCGTTTCCTCCGAATTTTTGATAATAAACCACTTCGAATTTAGTAGTATACGATTTTTGTATATTGTTTACGTATCCCTAATACACCTTTGTAAAACATGATACGGGCTGATCTTATATGTACAATAGGCATTATTTTATAATAAGACCTTGAAAATGATGAAATTTGATAAGGATAACAAAAGCATTTATTAAGATTAACAATCCTTGAAATAGCCATCCGCAAATATGTAAAATTGTACCTATATGGATAGGAAGTAAGATGCGGAGGTATTATGAAGAAAAGTTTCATTACAATATCGATTATTGTTGGAATACTGGCACTTGGTGCTGGCATCTATAACTTAGGAAAAATATTTAACCAGCCTTCAGAAGAAGAAATTCAAGAAGCTCGACAACAAATCGAAAAAGAATTTAATACTGCTGAAGTTGAGCTGCCCGAGGATGAACAGCTTAATTTAAGCGAGAGATTCCCGGATAATTTAAAGGAAAGTCAAATGCAGGAAATTATTCATGGAATGTCCCATCAAAAGGTAGAAGCTGAAGCTAAATGGGGCGAATATCAAATTACCCAAGAAAGAGTTGAGCGATTGCTGGAGGTAGCGATTTTGAATGAAGCCGCTTATCAGCATGGCAAAACTTATGTCACTATTTTGGAAAAATGGGCAAAAGGCGATTTCTCAACTGCGGACAAGGACCATAATGCAATTTGGCAGATTCTTGGGGGCACGGTAGGAGAAGCAACGGGTTTGTTATCCCCTGTGGAAGAGCAAGAATATATTGAACGCCATTTTAAAAACAAAACCCCTAAAAAAGAAAATGGAAACAATGAAGAAAATACGGAAGAATGATTTTTACAAACAGTAGTGCAGAATTATCATTCATGCTGGCACCAGATGTAGAATAGAATAAAACAATTGAACTTTATGTTTTATTTTGCTGCTTCCAGCTTTTTCGTGATTAGTTAGAAATGAAACGAAGGAGTGTAAACTTGACGATTTTGAATCCTCAATATGCTTTTTTGGAGGCCGATTATGAAAAAACGAGCTTGAGCCAAATAAAGAATGAAAACTTATCAACTATAATTCGAAGCGAAAATCCTGAAAAAGCTGAAAAAAAAGGTCTCAAAGACATCTTCATTTGGCTTTTATTGAAAATAAACCCACTGGCTCCTACGCTTTTATGGATACCTGCCGATATTTATTGTATTGCTATTTTAATGACCGGGGAGATTATGACGTTCTAATTTTGTAAGCCCAAAATAATATATTGAGAAAATAGGGAAGAGCATGTTTTGGATCGAAACGTGCTCTTTTTTGCCTATATAAAGCAAATTTGGCTTCAGATTACACTCTTAACGAATGTCATCTTGTATTAATAATTATTATTTTATGCTTTTATTTGTAATGAAATATATATAAGAAGTTTGAATATAGAAAATTATTAAACAAACTTTATGCGGTTTTAATAATTTTTAATTTGCTTGTCTATTTTGTAAAACGAAATTCGCCATTTTTAATCAAAATTCCCTTGGAGGCTGCTATTTGAAATGGTCGACTGCATAAGGATAGTAAGTAGTAAAATTTATTAGAGTTGAGTAATATCTGCTCGAACTTATAAATTTCATTTATTGCAAAATTTTATAAAAAGAAAAGGTTTCGTCATCTTTTTTAATCGGGGTAACACAGAATGGTAACAATACTTGTGTATATTCTAGACAGGCAGATGATGGTACTGCCGGAAAAATTGAGTAATGATTTGCTCAAGTTCGCAGGAGGTAAAAAATAAGGGAACTCTATGAAAAATCCATCCTATCAGTAGAAAAAAATACAAATTAGGAGAGATGAAGTAATGAATAAAAAACAGGTGGAGTCAAAGAAAGCAAATAAAAAATTCTCAAAGAAAGTAGCACCTCTAGTGATGTCAACATCCATGGTGGCGGCAACGTTTTTAGTGGCGGGTGCACCTATTTCTGCAGCAGAGCTAGATACAAAGGGCGTTAATCCTGAAGTTATCGAACATGTGAAAGATCATCATCACGGTAAGGGTGTAAGTGAATTCGCTAAAAATTTCCCAGGCTCTCCTCAAAAAGGTGAGCTGGTTAGTGAGCTAGCAAAACATAAACATAAATTTAAACATAAGCATCATCACAAATTTATACCAATTAATGATCTTCCAGGTGATGATGGGAATGGTGATATAGATGAAACAGAAGCACCGGAAGCACCAGAAGAAGTGCCGGCGGTTGAAGAAGAGGTAACAGAAGCACCGGAAGCACCAGAAGAAGTGCCGGCGGTTGAAGAAGAGGTAACAGAAGCACCGGAAGCACCAGAAGAAGTACCGGCAGTTGAAGAAGAGGTAACAGAAGCACCGGAAGCACCAGAAGAAGTACCGGCAGTTGAGGAAGAGGTAACAGAAGCACCGGCAGTTGAAGAAGAGGTAACAGAAGCACCGGAAGCACCAGAAGAATTACCGGCAGTTGAAGAAGAAGTAACAGAAGCACCGGAAGCACCAGAAGAAGTGCCTGCAGTTGAAGAAGAAGTAACAGAAGCACCGGAAGCGCCAGAAGAAGTACCGGCAGTTGAAGAAGAAGTATCAGCAGCACCGGAAGCACCAGAAGAAGTGCCTGCAGTTGAAGAAGAGGTAACAGAAGAACCAGCAACTGAAGAAGGACAAGCAGCTGATGAAACAGAAGCAGTAGAAGAAGCAGCAACAGCAGCTGAAGATACTAATCTAGTAGATGAAACTAGTGAATGGTTAGACGAAAGTTATCAATTTATCAGCGCAGGCTATCAAAGCCTTACTGAATATTATCAAACACTAATAGAAGAATATTTAAGTGAATCAGAAACTCAATCAAGTGAAGAATTTGAAGACGTTGAAGCTATTGAAGAAGAAGTATCCGATGTATCCACGGATGCAGCTGAACCAGAAACAACAAATGCAACCGAAGCACCTGACACAACAGACACAACAGAAACACCAGAAGCACCTGAAACAACAGATACAACAGATGCAATCCCTGTAATGGCTGATGTATCTGAAAACACCCCTGTAGAAAATGTAGCAACAGATCTAGCAGATGAAGAAAATGTTGATTTAGAAAGCCCAGCTGTTGTTGAAAACGAAAATCAACCTTCTGATATAGAAGCAGTTGAGCAAGCAATCACAGAATCAGTGGAAACTACAGTAGCTGATGCTGAAGATTCAGTACAAACAGCAAATGAAGAAGCAGATTTGGCAACTGAAACAGAACAATCGGAGCAAAATGAGGTAGAAAAAGAAGCAGATGCAACACCTTTAAAGGATAAAGTTGTTGGGTACTATCAAGACCTGGTAGCTGCATTCTCTAACCTTTTCAACATATTAAAATAAGGGGGACTTATTTGCATCATCGATTGCAATTAGGGCTTTGAACTGAATAACTAGACAAAGGGGAATGAATAAACTATTTTATTCATTCCCTTTTTGTATCGCTATTTTGATGACTGGGGTGATGAAGACGTCCTAATATTTTCATCGATTATTTCAACTAGCAAAAGAGTGTGTTTTGAATAAAAACATGCTCTTTTTTTCTTTTCTTAGCCTTACTAAAATAGTTCTGATTTATTGCTAAATATTAACATAATTTACGTTTGTATTACGTAAATAGAATAGGAGGGAGAGATGCGTATTGAAAAAAATAATGGTTCTAAGTTTTATGTGCCTATTTATGGTGATGGGAACGATGCAAAGTGTACAAGCAGCTAGTTTTAAAGATATGAAGAAGACTACTTCGTTGTTTGTGGAAGTCAATTATTTGGCTGACCAAGGCATTATTAGCGGCTATCCTGATGGAACATTCCGGCCGAATGAGCCGATTTCAAAAAAACATATTGCGGCTATGCTGGTTCGCACGCTTAACTTGCCGATGACAGATCTGAAGACCCCTAATTATAAGGATGTTCCGACAACCCATCCATACTACAAGGAAATAGCGGCTGCATATACTGCAGGGTTGTTTTCAGATGCACGGTATTTTAAACCAGAGTCGAGTATTTCCCGTGGTTTTATGGCACGTTTAATGGCAAATGCCTTCAAATTGAAAGTACTTCCAGGAACGGAAGCGGATATCCAATATCGTGATGTCCCTCGCAGTGCTGGGTATTATACAGATATTTTAAAAGTTTCATCGAATAATGTGGCAAGGGGTTATGAAGATGGCATGTTCAAACCAAATACACTTATTACGCGAGCGCATTTCTCCGCGTTTTTAACTCGTGCACTGACAACTGAATCCTTCAATATTACGCCAGATAAAAATTACGATTATTACTATACGGATGGCAAGAGCATGTATCGTTATGAGTATGATCGCGAGGAAGATAATGGCCTAACCTATTGGAAAATTCATAACGAAACAAAATCTGAATCAATCCCAAGACTTGGTTTTGTGCAGGAAATGAATTTCTACGGGGAAGCTTATGATGATTGGTATCATTATGATAAAATCATTCCGTTTCCATTTGTGGTAACGCAAATTCACGATGAAAATGATATAGGGCCAGTATCTTATGGAAGCAGCTGGATTATTTCAACGGATGCCGTACGGACAGTTCACAATGTAGAATATCGCAACGTCATAGCAATCGAATCCTATTTCCCTTGGGATCATTCAACGAGATTTGACTATTACGCAAAAGATATTGGCTTAATTCAAACCGTTGATAAAAATGGGAAAGAATTATATGGTTTAGTCCAACGTAAGGTACATTAATACGAAAAATATATTCAAAGATATCAAACATATCGCTTAATCGTCGAGACACTCTCTCGGCGATTTTTTCATTTCATGAGAATGACTGCCCGCTAGTTGGTGGTCAGGCACACGAGCCATAAACCCAATTGAACGGCATGGTCATACATCATTACGCCAGCTTGACTAATTATAGAGTCAAACTATAACAAAGGTTGCGCCACATTTGTAAGTTTTCATTTCAGCAAAATGCAGAATTGAATTTCAGCAATTTGCAGGAACCTATACCATAGACTACACAGAAGAATACTTAAAAGAATAAAAAAAGAATATACTGTCATTCTCCCAGTTAATTTGATGGAAACAGTTATTTAAATAACAAAAAACGTCTTAGAAAGATTATTATCAATTCTATATAGCTGTTATTTTATGATAGACGTGTTACTGATTTTTTGAAAAATAAGGCTGTTAATAACCCTTTCATTCCAAACCTATTATTCGTCAGTTTTTAGCTCCTCTAATAGAATCATTTCTTTCATGCCATTACATAAATGAAAGAACTATGAAAGAGGAAGCTGCCTAATTCTTTATATGGATAGAGTCTGGTAGATATTATCGAAATTTAACAATAACCCTATTTTCTAGTAGTTTATGATTTTACAAATTTTCAGTTTTTAGTATTCTGTAAACTACTAAATTGAAAGGGGAGAATATCAAACCTATGAAAAAAGTAATTCATCTATTATCGGCGGCGATACTTGCTTCAGCATTAGCAGCCTGTTCACAGCACGCACCAAAAACAGTGGAACCTGAGACTAAAACAGTCTCTGTAACGGAGGAACAGGCACAGGAGCATGATTTGCAGTCAACGGCATGGTCATATGAGGGAGCAACAGGGCCTGAATCTTGGGGAGAGTTAGATGAACAGTATGCTGCTTGTGTAAATGGAAGCGAGCAATCACCGATTAATATCGAATTATCCGAAGCAGAAACTAATAAGACGATTGAAGAGGTGAATATACAGTACGAGCCAACAACATTTTCAGTAATCAATAATGGGCATACCATACAAGCCAATACTGCATCAGTAACGAATAAAATCATTCTTGATGAAACAGAATATCAGCTTGTTCAGTTTCACTTCCATACACCAAGCGAGCATCAATTCAATGGGCAACCATATGAAATGGAACTCCATCTCGTCCATCAAAATGAGAGTGGCGAATTGGCCGTTCTTGGCGTAATGATTCAAGAGGGCAGTATGAATGAATACTTGCAGCCTGTCTGGGCGGCATTGCAAGAAGAAATAACGGAAGAGGATATCTCACTTAGTGAACCGGTCCAGCTTCAGACTTTGCTTCCAAAAGATCAGACATTCCTTCACTACAATGGCTCTTTAACAACACCTCCATGTACAGAAGAGGTGGAATGGATTATTTTGGAGCAGCCAATTGAACTGTCACAAGAGCAAATCCAGGTTTTCCAGCAGATATTTCCAGATAACCATCGACCAATTCAACCATTAAATGAGCGTGAGGTAATTCGAAACTAGGAACCACCTGGGAATCTTCAAGGATTCTCAGGTTACTTTAAGGAGGAAATCTATTGAATACCTTTCAAAACAACGGATTTAAATTTATGGAATTTATAAGAGTTGCCGAGACCGAAATGTTTAATTTTCAACCGATTGCCGGTTCGTTTGCCGTAATCAAATGTAATGACGAGTATCTGATGTGCTATAACATTTGGAGAAATCAATGGGAATTACCGGCTGGAAGTAGGGAAGGGGAAGAAACGCCAAAAGAGTGCGCCATCCGAGAACTTTTTGAAGAAACTGGACAGGCAGTACCAGACTTGGAATTTAAGGGTTTGTTAAAGTCTGAAAAGAAAGCGAACGGGGAGGTTAAATATAATCCGGTTTACTTTGCAACAATCGAAAAGCTCCAACCGTTCAGAGAAAATGAAGAAATATCCGAAATTAAGCTCTGGGATTTAAAAGAAGTAATCGGCTGCATTGATTCAGTTGATGTGAAGATTTTGGAATATATTTAAATCATAGGCTGTTCTCGCATAGATAGTTAGATTCACGTGTCAAAAATTAGATTAAAAGACTGTGCAAATGCTTAAAAGTGCATAAAAAAGACCTAGAAAGAGTCTGTTTAATCGGTGTTTACCTTTTTCTTCCCAAAATATGAAATTACCATTGCTAACGGAGCAACAAATGGTAAAAATAGAGTCCAACCAATGAAATAAAATATTGGAGCTAAGAAAGCCATCCCTCCAAAGAGCATTGTTAATTGGGATTTTTTCCGTAATCCAGAAACAAACAATAATAATCCTGCCATTATTAATATTGCAAAAGAGATGCTAAGCAAATTCATAATAACTACCTCCAACTTATCAGTACACTAATTATTATATTAAATGCTACGAGCAAAATCTTCATAAATTTGGTTTCTCGCATATTTAGTCTTCTTTCAAAAAATTATTTAAAAAATCCCAAATAATCAAACCGTCCAATTAATTACTTTCTTCTTATTCGTTTATTTATCCTCTCTAAAAAGGAAAACAAGATCCTGATTAGGAAACTTTATGGAAATTCATAAATTTATTATAATGCATTTGAAAATGAATAGATGGTAAAATCTACATAAAGGGTGAGGGGGAACTAATATGAAAGCAATCGTTCAGAACGAATTTGGGGATGCTGGTGTACTTTCATACACAGATGTGGAGGTACCAAAATTAGGTGATCATGAATGCCTCATTAAAGTAGCCTATACCAGTGTAAATTATGCGGATATTAAAAATCGCAATGGCAATAAAGAGAAAGGTACTTTTCCTTTAACGCTGGGTTTAGATGCAGCTGGGACAATAGAAGAGGCTGAGGCAGGGTCAGCTTTTGCAAAAGGAGACCGGGTGATTGCCTTTCCAAAGGCTGGTTCTTATGCCGAGTATGTGGTGGCGAATGAAAACTTGATTTACAAAATTCCTGACAGCCTTTCCTTTGAACAGGCAGCTGCAATGCCAATAGTTTCTATCTTATCGTATATGCTGTTACATGAGATTGGCCAAGTAAAAACAACAGATACTATAGTCATACATAGTGCTGCCGGTGGCGTTGGTTCGATGCTCGTCCAATTAGCCAAAGTTTTTGGCGTTCAAAAAATAATTGGAACTGTTGGCAGTATGGAAAAAATGAATTATGTGAAGGAATTGGGCGCAGATCTTGTATGCTCTTATGAAACATTTACAGAGGAAGTATTAAGAGAAACAGAAAACCTCGGAGCAAACTTGATTTTTGATTCAGTTGCAGGGGATGTCACAAGAAAAAGTTTAAATTGCTTGGCGTTATATGGGACACTTTTGCAGTTCGGCAATAGCAGTGGAAAAGCTGGAACTTTTACAACAAATGATGTGCATAGCAGCTGCAGAAATATTAAGGGATTTAGTCTGGGAACAACAAGGAAGCATGATCCCGTACGATTAGCCCCTATAGCCAAAAAAGTGATCGATCTATTCGATGCCAAACAAATAAGCTTGCCCATAGCAAAGATTTTTCAATTAAGTGAAGCAGCAGAAGCGCATAGACTGATAGAAAGTCGCAATTATGAAGGGAAAGTTTTGCTTGAAGTGAAATGAGCAGAACAATACGAAAAACCGTAGTGCCTGCACAGATGCTATTCGCCCCTTTCACAAAGAAGGAAAACTGATTGGAAATGCATGCAAAGTGAAAACCCGGGCAGGCGATAACTTAATGGTACATAAGGCGATTGATCTAGCTAAGCCGGGAGATGTGATTGTCGTGGATGCTGGCGGAGTCCTAACAAATGCGGTTATAGGGGAAATTATGGTCAGTCTTGCGCGGAAAAAAGGATTTGCCGGCTTCATCATTGATGGGGCAATTCGAGACGTGGGTTCAATTAGCAAAGAAATATTTCCAGTTTACACACGCGGTATAACCAATCGGGGCCCATATAAGGATGGTCCTGGAGAAATCAACGTTCCTGCCGCAATAGATGGGATGGTTGTTCATCCAGAAGATATTATAGTTAGGGATGAAGATGGGCTTGTTGTTGTTCCCCTTAAAAATGCAAAACAAATGGGTCGATGAAGTTTTAAGGCAAAAGGGCTGTGAAGGGTTCGATTAAGACCTTAGCAGCAAAAGAGTATGTTTTATAAAAAAATGTACTCTTTTTAGTTCCCTTAAATAAATTGCATTACTGCCTAGTAGAAAATAGCAAAAGGAAAATAAGAGGAAATTTTTCGGTTATCTGACGAATGGAGCTCTGTTGAGGGGGATATAAGGGGAAGTTTTCCGTCTAAATAAAGAAAAAGCCTCAATTTTGACGTTTTTCGAGTCGATAGTCGGAATCTTTCCGTTTATTAAGGCTATTTTTTATTCTATTTTAAAGTTAAGCGGAATGTTTCCTTCTATTTATCGTACTCGTCACTTAACCTAAAAAGCTCTGTGGATAAGAGAGGAAACTAAATAGAACAAAAAGGGGTATTGATTCGAGAATTATTAATGCTCTTTTTTGTCGAAATAGTTCCCAGATTAAAAAATATTTTATCGGAGGGATATTTGTGAATAATCAAGTAAGCATTGAAAGAGTATATTCGATTGAAGAGTATATCGAGCAGCTTTCGGAACTTTTGATTCTTGTAGTTGAGGATGGGGCATCGATTGGATTCTTACCGCCACTCCAACTTTCGGATGCAACAAGCTATTGGGAAGATGTATTAGATCCGGATGTTGTTTTGTATGTTGCCAAAATAGGCGATCAGATTGTAGGGAGTATTCAATTACAGCTGTGTACAAAACAAAACGGCAGCCATCGAGCAGAGATTGCCAAGTTAATGACCCATAATCAATATCGACGCAAGGGAATTGGCCGTTTGCTAATGAAGGAAGCTGAGGAGCTAGCCAAGGAGGAGGGAAGGAGCTTAATAGTTCTCGATACGCGAGAAGGAGACCCTTCTAATTTGCTTTACTCTTCCATGGGGTATATCGAAGCTGGAAAAATTCCGAACTACGCATTATCGGCAAATGGCGAACTGCATGCCACAGTTTTTTATTATAAGGAGCTTTGAGTGAAATCACTTCTGTGATTGTCATTCGCAGACGCAGATGAAGGGCATCTTCCATAAATCGCTGTTCTAAATAGAGGTCTAAATTTTACAGTACTGGAACATTAAACCAATAGATGCGTCCTTTCAAAGAGATGGAAGGGAGCTGTATCGATATAAAGAAATTTATTCTGTGTTTATCGATTATAGGTAGTTTAATTATAATACTTTTCCAATTCTTCCACTGGAAGGCGCTAGACATTATAACGGTATTTTTCATTCCTTTTGTATGGCTATTCGTCTATGGATTTTTTCTGGTGGGCCTTGTACTTTCGATCATAGTCGCTTTTAAGTCAAAATATTGGAAGCCTATTTTCATCAACTTAATAACGATAATAATATTGGTCACCGTTCCTTTCAATAGGCTTGTATTAGAGATGGATTTTAAGAGAAACCAATCAGCTAGAGTCGAAATCATCGAAAAGATTGAGAAGGAAGAACTGAAACCGAATGTTCCATATAATGCTTCACTCATCATGCTGCCGGATGAATACAATCATTTGTCAAAAGGCGGCGGAGAGATTGTTGTAGAGAAACAGGATGAAGATTACGCTGTGCTATTTTTCACATTCCGTGGGGTATTAGATAGTTTTTCTGGTTTTGCCTATTCGCCAAATGGACAAAAACCGGGAGTCAATTCATTTAATGGGGATTTTAAAGAGATTATACAGATAGATAAAAATTGGCATATGGTAACTTCATATTAAAAGTGAGGAACGATAAATGCTTTCTTTGCACTCATTGCTTGCCTGTTTAAATTTAGAAGTAAATTCTGGTTAAATATGGTAAAGTATGGATGGGGGGATTCAAGTGATCTTAGATTTAATAACATCATGTTTTATTGTTCTAATACTATTTTTATTGATAGAAAAGAAATTTAAAGGGAAAGAAAGATTCTTAGGCTATTTTATTATTGCAACTTTATTGTTCATATTAATCCAGCATCAACATTAAGAGCTCTTAAAAAGAAATAGAGAAAATATTCGGAGGGTACTTCTTGCATGTATCTATTTTAATCTACTGGATAGTTTGTTATTTAGCAGGGAATTTTATAACGGCATTTTTTGTTGGCAAATGGAAGAATGTTGACTTGCGGCAGCATCATAGTCAAAACTTGGGCGCGCGAAATGCTGGGCGAGTGCTTGGGCGATCTGCGTTTTTGGCAACTTTTTTGGGGGATGCCTTAAAAGGGTCTTTTGTCATTGTTTCTGGCCAATTAATGAATTTTGAACAGTGGATTTTGGCAGTAGGAATGTTTTTGGTGATTATTGGCCATCTTTATCCATTTTGGCTAAGGTTTCACGGTGGAAAAGGCGTAGCTACATTCATTGGAGCAGGATTATGTTTGGAGCCATTGTTATTTGTGTGGATGATTGCCGGGACACTCTTGCTATTCGTAATAGTAAGGAATTTAACAACAGGTATGCTTGGAGGATTCGCATTATACATAGCTGGTATAGTTTGGGAAGGCAAATTAGCAACATATAGTACGGTAATTCTATCAATTTGTCTTATTATTTGGAAGCATCGAAAGTATTATAGACAGAAGGAATGAGGGATATAGTGTATTGGTGTAAATTAGCAACTACAGAAAAGGAATTTGATGACATTGCTGCACTGAATTATGAAACCTTTGTAGAAGAAATTCCACAGTATAAGCCAAATGAAAAGAGAAGAAAAGTAGACCGTTTCCATAAAGAAAATCAGTATATCGTCGTTTATAAAGAAACAGAAATCATCGGTATGATCGCTTTTCGAGACAAGCGGCCATTTTCACTGGATGAAAAAATCGGCAGCATAGAGCAATATTTACAGGACTCTGATTGTGAAAGATTGGCTGAAATACGTTTGTTGGCCGTTAAAAAAGCCTATCGCACGGGGAGGGTGTTCTTCCGTTTAATACAGGCAGTTTATGCCTTTGCCTACCATCAAGGGTACTCCGCTGCTGTCATCTCAGGAACAACACGGGAACAGAAATTATATAAGCAAATGGGGTTCGAACCGTTTGCTGGTGCAGTAGGTTCAGAGGAAGCTAAATTTGTGCCGATGATTTTGACTAGAAAAAAATTCGAACAAGAATTAGAAAAAAGAATATCAAAAGGCAATGACTATACATTTTACCCAGGTCCAGTAAAACAAAATGTATCTTTAACACATACAAATGTTTCTCATCGTTCGGCTGAGTTCAGGGATTTATTCCAAAGAATGAAGCAGCAATTGCAACGCCTATCGGGTGCTTCTCATATTGCGGCAGCTGTGGGGAGTGGTACCCTTGCAAATGATATTATGTTGGGGCAGTTAAAGATAAGCAGCTCGAAAAAAGGTTTGATTTTAGTGAACGGGGAGTTCGGTAATCGTTTGGTGGACCAAGCCATGAGCTGGGGGATTCCCTTTGATACAGTAAATGCAGATTGGGGAGTGCCCTTTGATCTCGTTACGATTGAACAGCATTTAGAGACAGGAGATTTTGAATGGGTGCTTATGGTGCATGGTGAGACGTCTACAGGAACACTCAACCCAATTGAACCGATTCTTGAACTCACGAAGCGTTTTAATGTGAAGTTATGCGCTGATTGTATAAGCTCATTCGGGGCGATTCCATTCTCTATGAAAGAGTTATATCTGGCTACATCTGTGAGCGGAAAAGCCTTAGGAGCGATGAGCGGACTTGCTTTTATCTTCTCGCAGCAGCTCGCACAAGAAGCACAAATACCATCCTACCTAAGCCTTGCAAAATATCAAAAATCAACCCCTCCTTTTACCGTCCCGACAATGCTGGCAGCGAATGTTTTGGAGGCGTTAAAGGATTACCCAGATCGATACCGATTGCTGGAGCAGCGATTTATGCAATTACAGAATTTGAAAATTGTCGAGAATTACGGGATTTCGACAAATCATTATCCAATGATAGTGACTTTGCAAATTCCAAATGAATTAATGGCATTAAATGAAGATTTAAAGATAAATGGCCTCCTATTGCATGCAGAAAGCGCTTATTTGCGGGAACGAAATTTCATACAGCTTTCAACCATACAACCTGATTTTGAAGAGGCACTAAAGCAGCTTGAAGAAATTGTTGGCCATTATTTAACGGTTATAGAAGAACCGCGGGTATATTCATAAACGGATCAGCTAATCTGATAAACAATCGGATTAGCTAATTTTATGTCTATAAAAATTCATTAGACGAGAAAATATTAAGTCTATCCAATTAAAAGACTTCGATGCTATAATAAGATTAATTTTATTTGAAGGAGATCAATGAATGACAGAACACGCAGATTTACCTAAAGCATTAATACATAAAAATGAAAATAAATATTTCTGGTTAGTACTGATTATTGGGATTCTCACTTATATCGGATTAGCGATATCGATTGTTGGAATCTTCGTATTGTTTGTTTTTATGCTATTGTCTTTCTTTTTAAGTGCACTGATGATTGGCAATATCCGTTCAAATGCAGTCAAATTAAGCCAAGAGCAGTTCCCGGAAGTTTTTGAAAGAGCTGGGGACTTATGCAGAGAAATGGAAATCAAAAAAATTCCGGACATCTATGTAGTGCAGTCTGGCGGAATGCTGAATGCTTTTGCAACAAGGTTTTTTGGACGAAATATGGTGGTGATTTATGCGGAAATTTTTGAATTATTGCATACTAATCAAGAAGAAGAGTTAAATTTTGTTCTTGCTCATGAACTTGCCCATATTAAGCGAAATCATCTCACAAAGCAGATGTTTATTTTACCGGCTATGTGGATACCTGGAGTGGCAGAGCTCTATTTAAGAGCCTGTGAATACACCTGTGATCGATATGCTGCCTATTATACTGGCAATAGTGAAGCGGCAATAAATAGTTTAACCATGCTTGCGATTGGAAAACACCTTTACACGCATGTAAATAAAGACGAATATATGAAACAATTAAACGAAGAAAAAGGTTTCTTTGTTTGGCTTAGCGAGGTGTTTTCTACGCATCCGCCTTTACCGAAGCGATTAGATGAAATTAGCAATTTCTTTGGAAAAAACGGGCAACGACTCATCGAACCGAACAAACTGAGAATACTTTGGTTTTTTGTCAGTGTCTCAATCGTAGGTGTGGGAATTGGTTTATTGATGGGTTCTTATTATATGATCAATAAATTTATCGAATATGCTCCAATGGACTATGGATATGAAGAAGATGAAGCTTACTACGAAGAAAATATTGAAATTTCGCCATTTATCAAGGCGGTGGTTAATGGAGAATTGGATCAAGTCTCACTGATGATTGAAAATGGCGAAGATGTGTACCAAGAAGACTATTATGGAAATACGGCATTGGATTGGGCAGTTCGAAGTGGCAATCCCGACATGGTGAAATTCTTGCTTGAGTCAGGGGCAGATGCAAATTATGAAAGCAGTTATGGAATGACAGCGTTAATGACTGCTGCTGAAATTGGCGATCCGGCAATAGTGAAGCTCCTGATTGAAGCTGGAGGGGATCCAAACTATCAGGAATACAGCGGATCGACCGCATTAACTTATGCGATATACAGTTCGGACATAGAAACCGTGCAAACCTTACTCGATTCAGGAGCCGATCCTAGTTTGACGGATTCGGAAGATATGGATGCATACATGGTGGCAATCCAATCAGGCGAGCGGGAAATCGCCAAGCTCTTGAAAAACTATTAATGATATAAAGCATCAATCCTTTCGCAGGATTGATGCTTTTTTAATTGTTAAGGAAATTATAAAATTTCGCTTTGGGGATAACTTTTAAAAAAAATAAATTTGACATCTAGCTCCAGCACCCTAGCCCCTCGAGGTCGCTTCTGTACCTTCCCACGTGTGGCAAGCACACTTGTCAGGTCCCTCCAGCGCTTGTCAGGGCTAATCAGGGCGCTTGCGCTTTTGTTTTGAGGAAAAATCTATAAAGGGAAAATTACAGTACAACTAGAAATACTTATATTAGAAACTATAGCCAATTCGATGAAACGGCAAAGGGAAATGATGAAACACACTTAAAGGAGGTATTGGATGAAACTTATCAATCCAACGTCCATAGCAGGTTGGTTACAGCCTCATTCATTGGAATGGTACAAGCAGCTTGGCCAGCTTGAAGGAAAGTACATATATCCTTGGAGTTCAGAGCTCGCAGAACCAAATGGCGAGTCAATTTTTGATAGAGAAGTCACCCAAATGATTGGCAATCAAAAGGTATTGGATGTTGGATGCGGACACGGAGAATTCACTTTAAAATGTAGTGAAATTGCAAAAGAAATCATTGGTTTTGATGTCACCGAGACTTTTATTCAAGCAGGATCAGCAAACCAAAAAACAAATGTATCCTTCGTTTTGGGCAACAGCAAACAAGAATTGCCTTTTAAGAATAATGAGTTTGATTGTGCATACGTAAGAAAGGGGCCCACTTCCGCCTATCCAGATCTGAAAAGAGTAGTGAAGAAGGGTGGTACCATAATAGGGCTGCATCCCGGTGATGAGTCAAATAAGGAACTTCCACTTTTATTCCCCAATTTATTTGAACCTGGAAATGGTACACCGATTTTTGATGCTATTACAGAAAGAATGGCTGTCAGCAATTATTCTTCTTCCAGCATAGAGGTCATTAATAGTATGGAATATATCAAATTGCCTGAGGATTTATTAAAACTTCGCTGCTTTGGTCAGCCGCCGATAATCTATGAAACCTTGAAAGAAAAAATTTTTTCAGAAGTAGATAAGGTTTTTCAACAAAATGCTGTAATGGAAGGCTTGCCGGTCACTTTCTCGCGGTATTTGGTTCGTATTGTTGTTTAGCCGTAAAGGTAGATTTTAAGGAGGGCTATGATGGCAAAAATAATAAGCATTTTTTTCTTAACACTCTTCATTAGTATCATTTTGTTTTTTATCTTTGGAAACTTATTTGAGGGTTTAGGGGCAGATATTCTCGTTGTTGGCACAATCATTATCATTCTGCTGGCATTTTTGATTGCTCAGATGTTTTATTTAATAGAGTTGGTAAAGAGGAAATTATAAGTGTTGTTCATAAAGAATCCGCTAAAAAGGAGATGGTAAATGTGAGAAAACCGCTTTTAAAAGGGATGGAAGGCGTTTTTATTCCGGTTCAGGACCCGGAAGCTTCTGCAAAATGGTACGAGGAGATTCTTGGCTTTCAACTAATATACATGGAGGAAGAGGCTGCTGTCATGAGAATACATGAACAATCCCAAACAGTGGTTTGTCTTGTGCGAACGATTAATCATCAACCAATGCAATTTCCCGAAAATAATTTCGGCGTGGGGAAGTATTATAATTTTATCCCTCAAGATATTGAAGAAACCCACAAGGTTCTTCTTGAAAAGAATGTGGTGGTTAACCCGATCGGGGGGGAAGGGGCGAGCAGATTCTTTACGTTCTTTGACCCTGATGGTAATCCCCTTGGTGTTTGCCAATAGGGGTTGTTTTTGTAATTGAATTCTCGTTTTGGGCATCTCTCTTGGTATGGAGAGATGCTTTTTATTTATCTAATGGAGAGTTTAACAATAAATATAAGTTAAAAATTAATAAAATTTTATTGCAAAACGATAAATTTTGTGTTAAATTCAATATATAATAAATTTAGTGAGGTGCTTTTTATGGAACGAGGTTCAACACTCATTCTAAAGATTGCTGTTATTCTAATGGGTTTGCCAGTTCTGGCAGTATGTATTTTTGTAGTTCCGCAAATCGCAATGTATTCAGCAGAATTGTATCCTGATTTTGCTATCATCAAATATTTAATGTTCATTGTCATGTATGGAGCAGCCATTCCATTTTACATTGCTCTGTACCAGGCCTTTAAGCTTTTAAGCTATATTGATAAAAATAAGGCTTTTTCGCAAATTTCAGTACAGGCTTTAAAAAATATCAAATTCAGTGCAATTGCAATCAGTATCTTGTATGTAGTGGGAATGCCGCTTTTCTATATGTTTGCTGAACGAGATGATGCACCGGGGGTTATTTTAATTGCTGCGGTATTCGTCTTTGCTCCATTAGTTGTTGCAGTCTTTGCTGCTGTACTCCAAAGACTTTTGCAGGAAGCTATTAATATTAAATCAGAAAATGATTTAACGGTCTGAGGTGAGAACAATGGCAATTATTATTAATATTGACGTAATGTTGGCAAAACGAAAAATGAGTGTTACAGAGTTATCAGAAAGAGTTGGAATCACAATGGCAAACCTTTCAATCTTAAAAAATGGAAAGGCAAAAGCGATAAGGTTATCTACTTTAGAGGCGATTTGTAAGGCGTTGGATTGTCAGCCCGGAGATATTTTAGAATACAAAAGTGATGAAGACAGTCAGGGATAACCGGTCATGATGGGAAAGAAAAAGACGGTTTATATTTTATTGACCGACACGGGTTCGTTGCTTACAAAGATTATTAAATGGTATACGAATGCACCTTATAATCATGTCTCCATCGCTTTTGACGAAAAATTAGATGAAATCTATAGCTTTGGGAGAAAACATCCAAGAAATCCGCTGAATGCCGGTTTCGTAAGAGAAGATGTGTATTTTGGAACGTATCGATATTTTGATGACACCAGTTGTCTATTATTAATGATGGATGTCTCATCAAGTGAGTATATTCGCATCCGTAATGTTATCCAAAACTTTAATTTAAACAAAGATAAGTATTCTTATAATTTGCTGGGACTGATTGGAGTGGCGATGGATTATCCGATTCACCAGGAAAATAAATATTTTTGTTCCCAATTTGTTGCCGAAGTATTTGAAAAAAGTGGATTGAATTTATGGCAG
Source organism: Lysinibacillus fusiformis (assembly GCA_030027265.1). Lineage (GTDB taxonomy): Bacteria > Bacillota > Bacilli > Bacillales_A > Planococcaceae > Ureibacillus > Ureibacillus fusiformis_A. Next base: position 287,074 of record JASENG010000001.1, read on the forward strand.
CTTCCGCCTGCACTCATTTCGCCAGATGACTTTTTAAAGCATCCAAGATTTGAAGCCGTCTACGAGGGAAGCTTGTACAAATATCCATTATTGGACCATGGTCTGCTGACAGAGCCGGTGACGAGTATTGACTATTTTCCTTTAAAAAAGAAGGTAACATTATAATCATCTAAATATGGTACGGGCTCACTTTGATGGTGTCCACAGTTACTAGCAATACAAGCAGGGTGTGAAGTCACAGTGATTTCTCACCCTATTTTTTAGGTAAAGTTATTTGACCTCACTGTGAATAAGTGGAAAATTTCCAGTTAAATCCAAAACTTCCCATATTCTCGTTAAAATAAAGGTGAAAGTTCCGCTTATATCAATTAAATCCTTTCATTTCGACTCATTTTAAGCAGATAACCGGAAAATCTCCTTTTAATCCCGTATCTAAAGCCTTCACTTGATACATTAACCGGAAAATTTCCGGTTAATAATTCCTACCCACACGAAATTAACCATGGTTACTTATGTCCCTCTCATTTACGGCTTAATCACTTCCAAAGAATTTAGAGGTCATCTTTTTGTTTTTTTATCGTAAATGGTGTCAAACCTATGGAAAGGATTTGAAATAAGGGGAGGCGTTACGAATGTTAGATTGCGTCATTATTGGTGGAGGTCCGTCAGGCTTGAATGCTTCACTCGTTCTTGCGCGGGCGAGAAAAAATATTATTTTGTTTGATGAAGACAAACCGAGAAATGCAGTGACACATGAATCCCATGGTTTTATCACTCGGGATGGGATTAAGCCATCGGAATTTAAAAGATTGGCGAAACAAGATTTGCTGAAATATCCAAATTTAACAATGCAAAATCAACGGGTAGTTGACGTGAAAAAAGAAAAACAAGGCTTTTCAATTTATACCGAGAGCGGGGATGTGTATGAATCCAGAAAGGTAATTTTAGCGACAGGACTAAAAGAGGATATTCCCGAAATAGATGGAATTCATGATTTCTATGGAACCAGTTTATTTAGTTGTCCCTTCTGCGATGGATGGGAGCTGCAGAATCGTCCGCTCGTACTTATTGCAGACAATCCAAATGCTTTTCATAAGGCGAAATTAATTTTTAATTGGAGTAAGGACTTAGTTGTTTGTACCAATGGGAATAATATTTTTTCGGATGAACAGAAGGAATTATTAGCCAATAATAATATCCAAATTATCGAAGACGAGATTTTAGCATTGCAAGGTGACAAGGGCCAATTAAACTCAATCCGATTCAAAAATGGATATGAAATTGAGAGGACAGGAGGATTTGTAATGGCTCAATTAAAACAAGCAACATCCCTTGCTGAATCCCTTGGATGTAATCTGCTGCCAAATGGAGGAATTGAAACAGATCATTTTGGACGTACCAATATTGAAGGAGTCTATGCAAGCGGAGATCTTACAAAGGCTACTCCATTTCAGGTTATTGTTGCTGCAAGTGAGGGAGCGATAACTGCGATGGGTGTCGTAAATGATTTAATAAAAGAAGATTGGTAAGAGGTTCGTTGAAAAATAATTACTTATTGAAGGAACACAGTACTATGTGTTACTATATACTAGTAATAAGTAATACTTAATATCAGTGTTACAATATACCAGTGATTCTGATTCTGGAAAAATATAGCGAGTTAAAGAGGGGGTACCAATTTTGGAAAATATCACTGAAATGCTTAAAGGAGTTCTCGAAGGGTGTGTGCTAGAGATTATCAGCCGTGGAGAAACTTATGGCTATGAAATTACCCAACAGCTGCGAGAACTGGGTTTCACTGATGTAGTGGAAGGCACGGTTTATACGATTACCATGCGGCTAGAGAAAAATAATTTGGTAAACATTGAGAAAAAGCCATCCACTATGGGACCGCCGAGAAAATTTTACACACTTAACATGGAAGGTCATAAGCAGCTCGAACTTTTTTGGAAAAAATGGGAATTTGTTTCTAGTAAAATTAATGAACTCAAAACGAAAATAAAATCAAAAGGAGAGGTATTATGAGTATTTTTGAAAAAATTATTGGAAGTCTGGATGACAAACGAGAATGGAAAGCAATGGAGGCACGGGCGAAGGGGCTTCCGAATGAATACTTCAATGCATACAATGCTATCAAAAAATATATGTGGACAGCGGGTGGTCCATCCGACTGGAAGGATATAAGCCGTATCTTTGGCAGCATTCTAGATCTTTTCGAGGAAGGTGCAGCAGAAGGGAAGAAAGTCACTGACCTTACGGGAGAGGACGTAGCTGCTTTTTGCGATGAACTAGTGAAGGACGCGAAAACTTGGAAGGATAAGTATCGCACAAAGTTGAACGATACAATTGGTCGTGGCTAACAGCAATCATGAAGACATTGGGAAAAAGTAAATTCAATAGATATTATCGGCTGGATAAGAAGGATTTAACATGAAATGCTACCTAACTATTCAGTTCTATTTTTAGTGTAGTAGTAAGTAATACAGAATATCGTTAGTACTTAGTAGAGGGATTTTGCGAATTAGGATCTAGAATTCCATAACTGGATATTTTTGCTTGCGTGATGCTTTGGCATCAGCATTATTGCTTATTTCTTTGCTAGTAAAGCATTTAAACGCAAATTAGGATAAGTACGTCATTATGAGGATTAACCATCTAAACAAATGGATTAGTTCATTGAAGAAGAAGGACATAACATATTAGGTTACATAAATATGTTATGTCCTTTCATAGATGTCCAAGCTTTTTGTTGAGCAAAAAAGCTGGAATTGTTTTCGAAGCTCTGAATTCAATTCGCAGCAGGCGGGATCACTCCGTAAACAAGTAAAATAAATAATACGAGTCCGATTAGCAATAGGAGTATCGAAGCTGTAAAAATAGGCCCTCTCTTGAAAATAAAGGGCTCGCTTTTTTGAATAATCCCGGTTCTGGCACTGACCTCAGAAGTGGTCATATTCGAGATGATGCCGCCGCTGCTAGTAAAGAAGAAAATTATCACCGTAAAGGCCAGCCCCACGAAGAACATTACTTCAATTATTCTCACGGAAAAGAAAAAGCCAACCGAATATGCAACGAGCAATTCGATAAGAAAGGCAATTGACATAATAGATAAAGACTTTTTGCTCATAAACACTCCTCCTGTAAATTTTGAAAATTCATTTAATTATTATTTTACTATATTTACGAAAACAGATGGAAAAAGTTTCAAATTGTTTAACCTTTAGAGGAATCCCTTCATATCACATTCATTGGGCTTTTTGCATATTGTAGGAAAAGTCTAAGATGAGGGGAAGAAAACATGAATTCTGATTTGTTTCCTGCTCTTTTAGCTGGTCCGATGATACGTCGTGTCGAAACTTCTCAAGCCTATGTTTGGGTAGCAACGAGTAAGGAATTTTCCATTAATGCGGAAGTTTTTAACATTGATACAGTGGGGGAGACTGATCAATATTCGAAAATCAACTCTCAAACCACTACAGAAACCATTCAATTCGGAGACAACCTTTTTATCCATTTAATTCAAATTACTCCTAGTAAAAATTCTTTTCCTACCAATCAATTAATCGGTTATAATTTGCATTTCAAAAATCATCAAGAAGCCTTTGACCTAGGGAAACTAGGTCTTCTTACTCCAAACAATCCCGATAATATTGTCTATGATTCTTTCAAGTATCCTACCTTCTTTATTCCGGAAAAGCATTCAAAGATACCAACTGCTTTATTATTTGGTTCTTGTCGAAAGCCTCATGGAGAAGGGGAGGATGCCCTTGCTAAAAGTGACCTTCTATTAGAAGCGCAGTGTCGGGATTTAAATAGTCGGCCAGAAATGCTTTTTTTGATGGGTGATCAAATTTACGCAGATGACGTAGCCGATCCGCTATTTAGGCCGATTCATCAGCTAGGAAAAGCATTAATGGGCGCAGCAGAGGATTTGGCATCCGTCGACCAGAGAATAATGGCGAAACCATATAAAACTTCTTTAAGCGGAATTAACGGAAGAAAAGAATGTATGAAGGAGATTGCCGGTTTCTCATCTCGAAAGTCTGCCAATCATCTGATTGAATTCGGTGAGTATGCGGCGATGTATTTATTTTCATGGAGTCCTGTTTTATGGGAGTTAGGTCAGAAAGGTCATTTCTTTGAAACCTTTGATGAGGCATTTGATAATGAACATTTTCATTTAAAATTATCTAAAGGTACAGATGCGCTAAAGAAACTCGAAAAATCACAATTACAGAAACGCTACACGGAGCAAGAAGCCCTGATGGCGAATTGTCAAATGGCTACTTATAAAATCAGGAGATTATTTGCCAATATCCCCACATATATGATTTTTGATGATCATGATATTACAGATGATTGGAATATCAATGCGGATTGGAAAGAGAATGTCCGATCATCTCCACTAGGTAAACATATTATTGCGAATGGTTTATCGGCCTATTTTGCCTTTCAAGGGTGGGGAAATGAACCGGAAGTCTTCCGAGAAGTGTTTATTCCTAAGTTGAAACAATATTTTCAGCATTTACGGAATGGTCAGATGATGGCTCATCACGAGGAATGGATGAAATTGTTATGGGAGCATCAGCCGTGGCATTTTGTAGCTCCTACAACAACGAAAGCGGTATTTCTTGATACACGGACATTGAGGGAATATGAGGATAAGCCGAATACAAATCTCTTGGAGCAGCTAGTTGAAGAAAGAGCTTACCCGCCGCAGCTTGTAAATGAGCAGGGATATCTGGAAATTACCGGCCAGCTGCAGAGAAGTGGTTGGGAGAAAGGCGATCCCCTGATTATTGTGTCACCAACGCCAGTGATTGGATTTGATTTAATCGAAAATGCGGTTCTTTATATTTTGCCGACATTACAGAAGCTGGGAGCTCATGCCCAAACAATATTGGATGTTGAAGCCTGGAGGTATAATGGGAAAGGGCTTACCAATCTACTCAATCAGTTGGCGGAATGGTGTTCGAGCAACGTGGTCATTCTATCCGGAGATGTACATTACAGTTTTTCGGTCGTTTCATCTTTCAAATTTTCGGATGCGAAAGAATTGCATGTAAAGCAAATTACATCAAGCCCAATCAAAAATATAAGCTTTAAAAATCTTGGGATGCTCATGAAAGTTCCAGTTTTGCTAAATCAAATGCTGCAGCAATCAGAACCCATTTACCGTTATTGTGATACTTCTTACCAGATTCATGACTCTGATACAAACGCCCTGCCGGATGAGGAATTTCTATGGAAAGAGCAGTTGATTTACGATCTAATTGCAGGCAGCACTATAATCGAAACGGAAAACACCTTGGGATTACTGTTATATTCTACTGATCATGTTGAGCGTAAGTTTATTAGATAGATGTGCGAAACGAACACATATCCAAAATGGTTAGAACTTGCTTGAATAAAATATGCACTAATAGGCTTAAATCCGGACTTTGCCCAAACTGGATTTAGGCCTTTTTTATTTCCCGCCGACATTTTCTTCAAAAAGTAGTAATATAATAGTTTCCATTCGGTTTTTTCTACTATTAATTGGAGGAAATCAGAGAAAACAAATTGAATAAAGAACTTATGGGGGATGGGTGATGAAAAAGAGAATTACGATTATTTTAAGTATTTTAATCATCATATTGGGGGTTGCTTACATAGGAGTAGGAAATTATTTTTATAATTTCGCTTTGAAAGCTGATGATGAGAAGGAATTTATGGACGATAATCCAAACCTGGAAGAAAGTATCGCCGTGATGGCAGATGTTGCAGAGGCTGCCGAAATAGCAGACAACAAGTTTGAAGAAGATCACGAGGCTGCTGCAATGTCGATTGTTTCAAGTGATGAACTCCATCTCAAATTACATGCCAATCTTTATCAAAACGGTGAAGGAAATCATAAGTGGGCCATAGTAGTACATGGGTATACATCAAGTGCTGAGGGAATGACGAGATATGTTCGCAATTTCTATGAACAGGGCTTCCATGTCGTTGCGCCAGACTTACGTGGGCATGGAAAAAGTGAGGGGGCGTACATTGGCATGGGCTGGCATGATCGCCTGGATATGCTGCAATGGATCGATGAGGTGATTGCATTAGATCCAGAAGCGGAAATTGCATTGTTCGGTGTATCCATGGGTGGGGCAACGGTCATGATGACGTCAGGTGAAGAACTGCCATCCAATGTGAAAGTAATCGTTGAAGATTGTGGGTACTCTTCGGTAAGTGATGTATTTATTTATCAATTGGATGATTTATTTGGTTTGCCGGAATTCCCGGTTCTCAATGCTGCCAATACAATGACGAATATACGTGCCGGATATGATTTATATGAAGCTTCGGCTGTTGACCAAGTCGCAAAAAGCGAGAAACCAATTTTATTTATTCATGGGAATCAAGATACTTTTGTACTCTATGAAATGTTAGATGAAGTATATGACGCGGCATCGGTAGAAAAAGAGAAACTGATTATCGAAGGTGCCGGTCATGGCGAGGCAGAAAAAGTAGACCCTGAGAAGTATTGGAATACGGTTTGGGCGTTTGTGGGAAGGTATATGTAGTGGAGTTAAGGAAATAAAAACATGAAAACAAACTTTCCATAGCAGCAATATGTATCAATTATTTACGTACTTAATGCATCAAAAGGAAGATTTGGATGTGCACGGGATACTAATTTACCCGTATAATGGAACAGAAGTAAATGAATTTTACCGCTGGAGTGATCGAATTACAATCGAGATGCTAACCGTGAATTTGGATGATTCCTGGGCAGATATTTATCAGAAATTGATTGGGGTTTGTATCAAATAAAAGTGGTGGATGGTAGGAGAACAATATGACTGAAAAACGAAATCTTGCAGTATTTATAGCGACAACTTTAGACGGCTATATTGCCACAAAAGAGGATTCCCTGGAATGGCTATTTAAAGTTGAAGGGGAAGGGGATAATGGGTACTCTGAGTTTTATGAGACGGTCGATACCGTAGTAATGGGGAAACGAACTTATGATTGGCTGATGGAGCAGGAGCTTGAGGAGTTTCCATATAAAAATAAAGCATGCTATGTTTTTACGAGATCGTCCCTTGAAAATACGGATGATGTAAAATTTGTGAATGAAGATGTAACGAAATTTGTTGAAAAGCTTAAAAACCGAGAAGGGAAAAACATTTGGATTGTTGGCGGGGGCGAGCTGTTATTTTACTTTATCAAAGAAAAGCTGGTTGATGAATTTATTGTCACAGTCGCGCCTGCCATCCTTGGCAAAGGGATTCCGCTGTTTAAAGAGGGCGATTATGAGCTGGAGCTTTCTTTAAAGGGAACGAGGACCTTTAACCAATTTGTTGAACTCCATTATGAGGTGAAAAGATAATAGAATCCAGTTCGTCAAAGACTGCTTGAATAATCAAGCGGTTTTTTTATTTCCAAGATATCACTGTTGAATATTGCATAGTGCTAGTTTCTCTAATTTCAACTATTATTTAAATAAGTATATTTATAAATTTGAATATTTTGAAAGGGGAAGCCGCTTGGTAGTCTTGAAATTTTTAAAATTCCTTAATATTTTTATTGCTTTGATGGTTGTAGCATTTGCCGATGATATAAAAAAGTTCTTTCCTTTTGTACTGGGAGAATCGAGTGATGCTCCCGAGATAGACAATTATGAGTGGTTTAATTTGATAACGGAGCCTATTGATGTTCCGATAAATATCGCCCTAAGCGGCACAGACGGAAAGACGAAGTTTGAGTTATTTGAAGATGATCGATATATACAGAATACTTATGGTTCGCTGTTGGAGGCGAATGGGCAGACAAGCCTGCAGGAAACCATTGAGGCTGCATTGTTGGATTATGATTATAGCTTTCTCATACGCTATACGGGCGATGAATTAGAAGATTTTGAACAGATTTTAGCCAATGCATATTATAGTAATTCCATGATATTAGGAACAGTACTAGATTTGCAATATGGGGTCGAAAAGGCAAAGGAAGGCGATTATTTTATTCATTTTAATGTGGTCTATACAACAAACAATATTGAAATGACCACGATTAAGCCATTATTTGAAGAATTTTATGCTGGTCTTGATTTAGAAGGAAAAAGTATGGACGAGAAAATCGAAAGGATCCATCGAGCTGTCATTGAACAAATCGAATATGTAGATGGCGGATATGCGCGCCATCATTCACCGTACGGGTTCTTTGTAATGGGTGAAGGAGTCTGTCAATCCTATGCAATCGCTATGCAGATGCTATTGGAAAAGGCAGGGGTTGAAAGCTATTATGTTGTAGGCTATCTGATTGATTCAGTGGACGATACAGCACATGCATGGAACTTGGTTAAAACGGAGGAAGGTTGGCGGCATATAGATGCAACAAGCAACGATATGGGAGCACGCTTCGAAGACCAAGTAAGTCTTGATTTTTACCATATGACAGATGAAGAAGCCGGCCAATATTATGTATGGGATAAAAAATTCTATCCAGAAGCGAAATAAATAAAACAAATCCGAGGACTGCTCCTAAAAGTCATGATAATACTTTAGCGAGCAGTCCTTTTTGTATGAATTTCAAAAATTAAGAAATCTGTTTTGTCAAAAAAATATCATATTCGTTATATTCTGAAACTGATCATTTTAAAGTGGATTAACTTGGAGTTCCCTCATAATACTAACTATTTATATAAAACGGAACTTTATATATTTTTAGAAAATTAGTTCTTTAGGTTAAAAATCTAATAACTATTTGACTACTGAGAAATGGTGGTATAAAATTTTTCGATATACATTAATTATTTTTCATTTATTACAGTAAGTTTAAAATGATTTCTCGTGAAAATAAATGGAAATTAGTAGATGAATAGGCTATTAAACTTTGTGCTTTAGAAGCACTGAATCTAAAACAATTGAGGTAGAGAAATAATGTCAATTTTAATCGGAATTTTAGGGTTAGTTGTAGTTTTTGGACTAGCTTACTTAATGAGTAACGACAAGAAAGCTATCGACTACAAAGCAATTGGTATTATGCTAGTCATGCAGATTGCACTAACATTAATTATGTTCAAAACAACAATTGGACTTAAAGTAATTGAAGCAATTGGAAACGGGATTACAACAGTAATCAATATTGGTCGTGAAGGTGTCGACTTTGTAATTGGAGGTTGGGTGCCAGAAGGTGGTTCGGTATTCTTTGTAAACGTTTTACTAATAATTATCTTCACCTCCATGTTACTCTCTGTACTTACTTATATACGAATCCTCCCACTTTTGATTAAATATGTTGGCGGTTTCCTTTCAAAAATTACCGGCTTATCGAGTGTAACAACATTCCATGCAGTGAATAATATTTTCTTTGGTCAATCAGAAGGATTATTGGCGATTAAATCTCACATTCAAAAAATGAGCGATAATAAATTGTTCGTTATTGCACTTTCTTCAATGGGATCTGTATCTGCCTCGATTATGGCATCCTACATTACGATGCTGCCAACAAAATACGTATTAGGTGCTATGACTTTAAATGCATTATCAGCATTAATGATCGGAATTATTATGGCTCCAGAACGGAAAACAGTGGAAAAAGAAGTAGTTGATATTAAAAACGCGACACCTGCAAAGTCATTGTTTGAAGCAATCTCAATAGGGGCTTTAGATGGCGGGAAAGTAGCTTTGATTGTTGCGGCAATGTTGATTGCATATGTTGGGTTAATGGCTGTAATTGATGCTGGTTTTAGTGCGATAATCGGAATATCGTTTACTGAAGTATTGGGTTATGTTTTTGCTCCATTTGCATGGCTTATGGGTGTTCCATCAAGTGAAATATTAATTGCAGGGCAGGCAATGGGTACGAAAATCGCGACAAATGAATTTGTTGCAATGCTTCAATTCGTAGAATATATTCCAACCCTATCGGAAAAAACAGTAGGTGTGATTTCTGTATTCTTAATTAGCTTTGCAAACTTCAGTTCAATCGGAATTATTAGTGGTTCCTTGCAGGCAATTAGTGGAGAAAAAGCAGCGGTTGTTTCGAAATTTGGTCTTAAAATGCTGCTGGCAGCTACAATGGTATCCATGTTAACTGCCACTTTAGTTGGTTTATTTATTTAATTATAAAACGCTGCAATTCTTTCAAGTAGGAAGGAACGCAGCGTTTTTTAGGGAAAAAATCACCTTTTTTTGAATTTCCATTTGAATTCAAATAGGGTGATTTTCTTTATTTTTCTATGAGGGCTGGAGATTGGGTTTTTCCTATAATTGCGCCAATGATAATGCCGGCAATCGCAGGGAGAATCCAACCAACACCCTGGTCATATAAAGGGATGCAGCTAAGTGTGCTTGACCACGAACTATTTAATAATGAGGTATTGATTGTATCCAAAATACTGAAGATGGCTGTAAAAATAATTCCATAAAGGTAAATTGAATGATTCATGTAATGATTCAGCAAGCCTAAAAGTATTAGCACAATTGCCAGCGGATAAATGGCGCCTAAAATTGGTACTGAAATCATCAAAATTTGATTCAATCCCAAATTGGCTATGATAAAGCTGACAACTGCAACGATTGACGCCCACGCTCTATAAGATAAAAATGGAATAAGGCGAGAGAAATATTCCCCGCATGAAATAATTAAGCTGATTGAAACACATAAACAAGCTATGGTAAATAATGCACCTAAAAGAATAATGCCTGCTTGTCCGAATAATTCCTTCATAACAAGGGTCAATACTCCAGCTCCGTTATCCATCTGATTTATTGTAGAAACGGAAGCACCAAGATATGTGAGGATACTATAAATGATTGCTAATAAAATCCCCGCTCCCAATCCCGCAATTATCATATATTTAGATAGGGAAGCATCGTCTTTAATCCCTTTTAAACGGATTGTATTCACGATAACAATTCCATAAACAAGTGCTGCCAATGCATCCATTGTTAAATAACCATCCAGGAAACCTTGGAAGAAAGCATTGCTTCCATATATTTCGATTGGCGCTGCAAAGTGGCCAGATGGTGAAACAATGGCCTTCATGAATATAATTGCAATTAAAATTAGTAAAATCGGCGTTAATAGTTTACCGAAACGATCGACTAGTTTTGATGGCGAGAGACTTAAATATAAAACTATCGCAAAGAAAATTATGGTATAGACAAGCAATATCATTGGACTTTCCTGTAAATCCCCATGTAAAAACGGCTTGATGCTCATTTCATAGGCAACAGTTCCGGCACGGGGAATGGCTAATCCCGGACCGATAGATAAATAAATGAGGAAAGGAAAACCAATAGCGAACCATGGATGTACCCTAGTCGATAGTGTGTTTAAACTTCCAGCTTTACCGACAGCGATCACTCCTAGAATTGGCAGGCCCACTGCAGTAATCACAAATCCAGCTAGAGAGATCCACATCTCTGTTCCAGCTGCATTCCCTAAGTAGGCAGGGAAAATCAAGTTTCCTGCTCCAAAGAACATTGAAAATAACATAAAAACAATCAATAATAATTCCTTATAAGAAAGTGTATTCATAGCTGACTCCTTTTTGTATACAATTCAATGCATTATAACAACAAAAAATAGGGGAATCCATAACAATTCAAATAGTAGTAATAGTAGATTTATTTTGAAATTTGCCAGTCAATTCGCATCTTTATTTCAAAGTATCAAATTTTTTCTTAGAATTTTTTACACTTTGTCTAATGTATACCTAATTTTACTAGATATATAATTGTGTAAATAATCTTTACATGAAGCGTGATAAAAACTGCCTTGAATAGTCTAAAAATTCAAAATTCGCTTTGATTGGGGGAGATTTTATGACATTGACGAAGATCGATACACCAGAAATTACGATAGACCATGTTAGTATGTCCTATCAAACAGGTACAGCAGAAGTGTTGGCACTAAAAGATGTAACCGTTGATATTCAAAAGGGAGAGTTTGTTTCTTTGCTGGGACCATCTGGATGCGGGAAAACGACCTTGCTGCGAATTATGGCTGATTTAATACAACCAACGAATGGCAATATTACAGTTTCAGGCGGGACAGCGAAAGAAGCGAGATTAGCAAGGAAGTACGGCATTGTTTTTCAAAGTCCTGTTTTATATGATTGGCGAAAAGTGAAAAAGAATATCACACTCCCGCTGGAAATGATGGGTTTAAGCAAAGAAGAAAGAGAAAATCGAGCCAATACATTACTGGACTTGGTTGGTTTATCGAAATTTAAAGACAAATATCCTTGGCAGTTAAGTGGTGGGATGCAGCAACGGGTAGCGATTGCGCGGGCACTAGCGATCGAACCGGAGATATTATTGATGGACGAGCCATTCTCGGCACTGGATGAGTTTTCTAGGGAACGGTTAAATGAAGAGCTGCTTTCCGTTTGGAGCAAAATCGGAAATACAGTTGTTTTCGTTACCCACAGCATACCGGAAGCGGTATTTTTATCGGACCGGGTTTTTGTTTTATCTCCACATCCAGGTAGGCTTTCAAAAGTAGTGGAAATCAATCTTCCTAGACCAAGAAGAGAAGAAATGCGAAATAGCCCTGAATTTTACCAGCTAATCTCTGAAATTCGAAATAGCTTTGAAGGGGTGTAACAAATGAAATGGCAAGCATCTCTTGGACGATATACGCCTGCATTTATTTTTATTATTGGAATATTAGTCATATGGCAAACCCTTTCTTGGCTGTTCTTGAAATTAGAAGTTCCCTTGGCTCAATCCAAGGTTCCGTATCTTCATGAATTAGCAATTACTTTTGCTTCCTATGCGGGAACTCTATTTTCTGAAGGGGCGGTAACTTTAACGAATGCCATTATGGGCTTTCTGTTAGGTGCTATGGGAGGTATTCTTTTAGCGGTTTTAATGAGTTCTTCAAAATGGGTGGAGCAGCTTGCCTTTCCATATGCAGTGGCTTCGCAAATGATTCCGATTCTGGGATTGGCACCCATCGTGTATGGAATCTTTCGGGATGAACAGGTATCTAGGGTTTTAATTGCAGCTTATATGACGTTTTTTCCTGTTGCCTTAAATTGTCTGAGAGGATTGCGTAGTGCAGATCCGCAAGCTCTTGAACTTATGTATTCCTATGCGGCAAAGCCTTGGACGATCTATTGGAGATTACGTTTTCCCCAAAGCTTGCCAAGTCTTTTTAGTGGTTTGAAAATAGCAGCTCCATTAGCCGTTACAGGGGCGATATTAGTGGAGTTAATGGGGGCCACTCGAGGGCTTGGGGTCATCATGCTTCGAAATCTATACTATGGCCCATCACATAACTATATGTTTTGGTTGACGGTTATTTTTGGCGCTGTTCTTGGGATTTTAAGTTATCTAGCAGTCAGTTTGATCGAACGGTGGGTAACGCCCTGGCAACCCGAATTTCGCAAGTCTGGAGGCGATGAGTAAATGAGGGAAAAAACGGCTGAAAACAATAGTGCCTGGATTGCTCCATCGGCGGAAAACGAAAATGCCAAGTTATCAATTAAATCCGCTTCAGGAAAAAAGAAAATGAAACCCAGTAGTTCTAGTAAGGTGATTATTCCTTCAATAGCCGGAGCTGTATTCCTTCTTTTATGGGAGTTTCAGGTGTTTCATGGCATTTTTCAGCTTAAAACCTACCAATTACCAATACCTACTGCGATTTTAGGAGCGTTCGTCGAAAATTTTAGTGCGCTAATTTCTTTTACAGGCTATACCTTTGCTGAAGCGGTATTAGGTATGCTGCTTGGCTCTGCCTTAGGATTTATATGGGCGTTGATTGCGTCAGCTTTTCCTAAGTGGGGCAGAAGCTGGCTGATGATTGTTGTTGCTCTGAACGCAGTACCGATTGTTGCCTTGGCACCAATTATGAATCTATGGTTTGGGAATGGGATGGGTTCGAGAATTGCCATTGTGACAATTACGACAATGGCAGCAATGGCCATAAATGCACATAAAGGATTATCCAATGTAAATCCCTTAGCCTTGGATCTCATGCATAGCTATGCAGCGAGGAAAATGGAAGTTTTCAAGTATTTAAGAATCGCCAATAGTCTGCCCTATGTGTTTACGGCTTTAAAAATTAATACAACAGCTAGCATGATAGGAGCGATAGTAGGGGAATTCTTTTATTCCTCCAAAGGGTTAGGCTATTTGCTTTCCAATTCCATTAAAGTTGCTCAAATGCCTCTTGGCTGGTCCTGTATTGTGATCGCTTCGATTGCAGGCGTCCTATTTTATTTAATTGTTGAAGGCTTGGAAAAAATCTTTTTGGGCTGGCATGCCTCGGAAAGAACATAGATATTGTAGATTTTTGAATGATTCCATTACAAGAAAATCGAAAATCTTAATATAACAAATTTTTACTAGAATTGACATTTAGAGGGGGAAGTTTATGAGAGGAAAAGTACGCAATGTGAATCGGTTGTTTGTTCTGGTTGTCTTGGCATTAGCCGCAATATTAGCGGCATGTGCTTCAGATTCTGATGGGGAGAAAATAGCAGCTTCTGGAAGCGGCGGTTTAACACCTGTTACATTGCAGCTGAAATGGGTGCCTCAAGCGCAGTTTGCCGGTTACTATGTGGCACTGGAAAAAGGATATTATGAAGCGGAAGGGCTAGATGTTACGATTGCTCCAGGGGGGCCGGATATTGTCCCTGAACAACAAGTAGCCAATGGAGCGGCAGATATCGGAGTTGACTGGGTAGCTAGCATGTTGCCTAGTATCGAGCAAGGAATGCCGCTAATTCAAATTGCCCAAATTTATCAAGAAAGCGGCTTGCTCCTAATTTCGAAAAAAGATTCAGGTATTACTTCACCAGAGGATTTGGTGGGTAAAAACGTAGGAAACTGGATGGGCGGTAATGAATTCGAGGCATTAGCGTTATTTGATAAATATGGAATTGATCCAAATAAAGATCTTTCTTTTGTAAAGCAGGCTTTTACGATGGATCAATTTTTATCAGGGGATTTAGATGCTGCTTCTGCAATGACGTATAACGAATACCATGTTGTTTTAGAGTCGGGTGTAGCTGCGAGTGACTTAAACGTTATTGATATGAACGATGAAGGCGTTGCAATGCTGGAGGATAATCTATTCGCAAACAAAGAATGGCTAGAAGAAAATAAGGATACAGCAGCCAAATTCCTACGAGCATCCATTAAAGGGTGGCAAGATGCCATTGAAAATCCAGACGGGGCAGTGGATATTATTATGGCTGAATCTGAAGAAGGCAGCAGTACAAGAGAGCATCAATTAACAATGATGAAAGAAGTTGCAAAGCTTGTAATTCCTGAAGGGTTTGACGAAGCTGATATTGGAAAAACAGATCCTGCGATGTTCCAACAAACAGCTGATATTGCACATCAATTCGGAGTGATTAAAGAAGAAGCTAAGGTAGATGAAGCCTTTACAAATGAAATTTTTGAAATGGCTGCATCGGAATAAGCGAAATTATTAAATTGTAGGGTTTCAAAAGGGAGTATTTCCTTTTGAAGCTCTTTTTTATGTTCCTATGCATATTTATAAGCCAAAACCGTAAATAATGACATTGTCCTCTCGAAAGGGTATTAGTAGCCAATTTGTGAAAAATTTTTACTATGCATATATTTTATTCGTTATTATACAGATTCATCTTAAAGAAAAGTCTTTTACCGGGAGAACATCGGATGCATAATTTAAGTGAAAAAATAAAGCTGAAACATTTAATGGTTGCTTTAATCATACTAGCGTTCCTATTATCAGTAGCAAGCAGTCTGTTCAGCAGCTATCAAAGAAATATTCATATATTAGAGGAGCAGTCTTTAGAAAAAAATCGTGTTTATGCTATAAAACTATCTCAAATCGTGAATTTATTTTTGAACCATACAATTGAAATACTGGAGTTTAGTGCCTCAGAAGTTGCGGATTATATGGATGACGAAGATGTATTGAATGATGAAGTGAATCGTGCATTTTATCAACAGAGTGTATTTAATTCCGTTATCATTGCCAATACCGAAGGAGACATATTAGCAGGCTCGCCTGATAAATACATGCTCAAGGGCAAGAAAATCACTTCAGAAGAAGGGATAAGGCAAATCAACCTGCAAAAACCATCTATTTCCGACCCATATCGGGCATCAACCGGGAAGATGCTGATTACTGTCTCATATCCTGTATTTTCTAGTAATGATGAATATAAAGGAATCGTCAGCGGCAGTATCTATATCCACGAATCTAACTTTTTTGAGCCTATTTTAGGGAATCATCCCTATCAAGATGGTACATATGTCTACGTGGTGGATTCGAAAGGTCGATTGATTTATCATATCGATAAATCTCGTCTTGGTGAAGATGTTTCAAAGAATGCAGTAGTAAAAAGGTTATTGAAAGATGAGAAAGGAGCACAGCCTGTAACAAATCTTCTGGATATGGAGATGCTTGCAGGCTTCAGCCCATTAGAGAAAGTGAAATGGGGAATAGTTGTACAGACACCTAAAGAGGCAGCCATAAAAACAGTAGGTAAACAAGTATTAACGGCATTTTATTATGAACTTCCGTTGCTTATCATCTCCATTATTATCATTTTTAGTTTAGTTGGTAAAATCACTAAACCGTTACAACAGATTGCAATCCTTGCCAAAAATAGTATTAATGAAAGTGAATTGACAAATTTGAATCGATTAAAAGCGTGGTTCTATGAGGCTTCCCTAATTAAAAAAGCCTTAATTCACAGTTTCTCGTTTTTGCATGGCCAAGTCAGTATTTTAAAGGATGAGGCTTTAATCGACCCGCTTACCAAATTAACCAATCGGCGAGCATTGGATGCCGTTTTGCAGTCTTGGACCGTTCAAGGGAAAATGTATGCTGTCATTATATTAGATATCGATCGCTTTAAATGCATTAATGATACTTATGGACATGCTATGGGAGATGAAGTTTTAAAATTTTTATCCTCTGAAATGAGAAACACCGTGAGAGAACAAGATTTGTGCTGCCGATTTGGAGGGGAAGAATTTATTATTTTATTGCCGGATATAGGTGTGGAGGAAGCTTACAAAATTGCAGAATTTTTACGTCAAAAGATTGAAAGTACAATTAGTCCAACTGGAAAGCCGGTCACTTTTTCAGCAGGAATTGCTGGATTCCCTAAACAAACAGCAAACTCCAAAAAATTGCTTGAACTAGCCGATATAGCTCTTTATGAAGCGAAAAATACTGGTAGGAACCGGGTCGTAATAGCAAAATCAGAAGCACCGTATTAAACCGTTTGAATAACTAAATTGAATTATCTCAAAAGAATTTCACTTCAGTTGAGTAAAAAATGCAATTTGCCAGTTGCGCAAATTGCATTTTTAATATGGTGGCTCTATTTAGATAAGTGTTTTTATATCTTCAATAAGCTCGACACATACCTCTTTTGTTGTGGCCCATGAAGTTACAAAGCGAATGGCGTTTTTGTCTTCTTCAACTGGTTCCCAGATTTCAAAATCATATAGGTTTTTCAATTGCTCCACTTGCTCTTTGCCAAAGATAGGGAAGATTTGGTTTGTTGGCGATTCACTTAAAAGGGGAATCCCAAGTTTTTTTAGTCCATTACTTAGAAAACTAGCCAGCTCGTTTTCATGCTGCCCCATTTTAAAGTAAAGATCGTCTTTAAAGGCTGTTTCAAATTGAATGCCCAAGACATAGCCTTTTGCGAGCATTGCTCCTTTATTTTTAATATGATATCGGAAATAGGGCTTTACCTGCTCATTAAAGAGGACAATTGCCTCACCGCTCAGCATGCCAATTTTTGTTCCTCCGATATACATCACATCACAAAGCTCCTTTAACTGTTTAAATTCCACATCACTCGCGGCAAGACCACTGGAAAGGCGGGCACCATCAATGTATAAGTATATATTATTCTTTTTACAGAAATCATAGAGAGCCTTCAATTCACCTAAACTATATACTGTACCGATTTCAGTAGACTGAGAGATATACACCATCCCAATCTTCACCATATGTTCGTCTTGATGATAGTTTAATGCAGCTGCGATGTCAGCTGGAGTTAGCTTTCCATCAATTCCAGGCGCTGTGTATACTTTATGGCCGGTTGCTTCGATTGCCCCGGTTTCATGGACATTAATATGGCCGGTACTGCAAGCCAAAACTGCTTCGTACGGACGCAATATATGAGAAATGACTGATGCGTTCGCCTGTGTACCACCTGTTACAAAGTGGATATCGCAATCAGGACATTCTAGTTTTGCTTTTATCAATGTCTTTGCTTGATCTGAATGCTTGTCCAAACCATAGCCACTATTTTGCTCTTTACTTGCATTAAGCAAGGCTTCCAAAAGTGCAGGATGGCAAAGTTCACTATAATCATTTCTAAAACTATATTTCATCTTAAGACCTTCTTTACTATTAAATTTAGTATAGTATAACATTAATTTGTATTTTCGAGATGTTCAAAAAATTGCGTTGAATTAGAAAGTCACATATTTTTAGAAGGATATGATTGAATTACAATCGTGTTTATGGAGAATATGTAGGAAAGCAATATAGGCATGAATACCATTTTAGTGCTCATGCCTTTTACTAGGGTGTCGACTGAATTTTAGAATCGCTGGAAATGATTAAAAGAAAAAATTTTTCATGTTAATTGCATTTGAAAATAATCTAGCATCTTTCCCAAGCTTATTATTCATATAAGCGTATTGACTCAAGCACTGCTGAAATAAGTGATCGCAATATCTTCTATTTCTTGGATCTCTATTATTTAAATAACACTCATCATGGAATTTACAGCAAGCATCTACTGGGTTTGTAGGGGAGCCAGGGCCGGAACAACCAGGCCCGCAGTAACGGTATCCGGGAAAACAGAAACCAAATCTCCCATTTGGCATGTGGACAACCTCTTTTCTCTTTTCTAGTTTTTACTAGCATATGTCTTGGCATCTAATCTAGTAAGGGCATTTTTACTAGGATATTAAGAGGGGAGTTTAATATTTTTACAAAAAAAGCACCCTAATTGCTCTATCTTTGGGAAAAAGATGTTTTCATTCATTTGATAGATCAGCGACATCAGTCACCGCCACCGCCACCATCTCCGCCACCGTCAGCACTGCCGCCGTCAGAGTCAAAACTCCACCATCCTGAAGAACTGCCGGAGCTAGAGCGATTTTTGCTTCTTCTGATTCGCATCTCATAGGCACGTTCTGCGGGAGTCATCTTGAGCCACTTGAAGAAATAAATGATATTGGCAATAATCCGAACAACAATGAAAATAGCGAAATAAATAGCGAAAATTATAATTGCAATAGCTACCACAATGCCAAAAATATCTCCAATCGCATCCCACATTGCTTCCACCACCCCTTTTGTTTAATTGTACCAAGTTTTTGCTTTTAAAGACCAATGAAGAAGGTCTTATATAAGAACTGGTAAAAAATAACTAAAAAGGAGTTGCGAGTAGCCTTCAAGAAGGCATGCAACTAGAAAAGAAAAAAGAAGAGCACGGAATATATGCTCTTCCTAAAATACTAACGACGATGTTCTACCAGATCGATTGCACCTAAAACAATGTGTGCCAAACCAAATCCAAAAATGGTGTTTGCCAACATTTGGTTAGATCCTTTTTGTTTCATGGCAAATCCTGCAGCTGTTACAGCTGAGCCTAGTACAGTTGGAATTAAGCCCTCACGAATATTGTTCATAAAAGTTTCCTCCACATCGAAAGTTAGTAGGTGTTCACTCACCATCCCTATTATGACTAAGAAAAGCATTCAGTATTCGGATAAATATGGGGAAATCCTTGATTAGAATAAAAATCAATACACATAATAGTGAAGACTTAGTAGGTATAGAGGATATTGGCAATTTTTGTTGAATTTAACTATGTTGTGTTTTGGCTGAAAAAATACATAAAATCATTTTGCAAGGAGTGTACATATGGGCAAAAAAGCACGTGAATTAGGAATTCAAATAGGAAAACTGCCAACTGGAAAGAAAAATTGTATCACAGATGTAGCAGGAGTCAAAGTGGGCCATGTAACATTGGATTATGCACTAGAAAAAGAGGGAGAGTACGCTTGCACTGGGGTAACGGCTATTTTACCTCATGATGGAAACCTTTTTCAAAATAAAGTGACAGCTGCAAGCTATGTTATAAATGGCTTCGGAAAATCCGCGGGTCTCATTCAAGTAAATGAATTAGGTGTAATTGAGTCGCCGATTATGCTGACCAATACTTTTGGTGTTCCACAAGTTAATCAAGGAACCCTCCAATATATGTTAGATTCAAATAAAGATATTGGCATAAAAACAGGAACCATTAATATCGTTGTCGGTGAATGCAATGATAGTCATCTAAACTCCATTAGAGCATGTCCCGTATTGCCTGAGCATGCAATAGAAGCAATCAAGAAAGCTTCAGATGAAGTTGCCCAAGAAGGGGCAGTAGGTGCAGGGAAAGGCATGATTTGCTTTGGCTTTAAAGGGGGAATTGGCTCGTCTTCTCGAGTGGTGGCGGTGGAGGACACGGATGTATCTTTTACAGTAGGGTGTATGGTGCTGACTAATTTCGGGAAGAGCTCGGAATTTTTAAAAGAAAATTATATGGTGTTAAAATCACAAAACGAATCGACTGTTTCACCAACTGATGGTTCAATCATGATTGTTCTGGCAACGGACGCACCACTTAGCAGCAGACAATTGACCCGTGTCATTAAGCGATGCGGAATTGGTTTGGGACGTACGGGAAGCAATTTCGCTCACGGAAGCGGTGATATTGTGATTGGGTTTACAACTGCACATAATATTCCTCATTCAACAAATGAATTAATGGAGAACCGGACACAGCTGCGTGAGGATCATCCGATTATGAATGAATTATTTGCAGCAGCAGCTGAAGTTGCGGAAGAAGCTATTATTAACTCGCTTTCACAAGCGGAAACAACAATGGGTCGTAACGGCAATACAGTTCATGCCTATCGATTTATAGAATAATAATGCTATAAAAGTTATTTAGGGAAATAGCAAAACCTTAAATAACTTTTTTTATTCTCCACTATAAAATTCCTCTTTAAATAAGTGAATTCGCTGTAAATTGGTAGGAAAAATATATTATTACATAATAATGTTAAATGGATAATTATTTACCATAAATATAATTTTATACCTAGTAAAACAATTTAAAATATGATAGATTTGTTTTTAAATACGAAATAATCAAAATATTCATATACTTGATATATTTTCTTACATAGTGTGAGGTGATGTCCTATACAAGGGAATATTCTTGATCCAATCCCTAATCTTGAAACTTCTAGGGTTACGCAAACTCCCAGAATTTGCGAAAATCGTGAACCACTAGTGAATGCAACGAAGATTCACCCAAGAATCTATTCAAAATCGATGTATTTTAAACAACAAATTCCGAATAGTTTACAATCCGTTTATTTAAGGCAAAACGTTTGTGAGAAGCTGATAGAGGCTATAACCCTATTACCGGAAAATTATAGTTTTATAGTATATGATGGTTATCGGCCTCTTCAGGTGCAACACTATTTATTCCAATTATTTGCGGATGACATTAGAAAAAGCCATCCAGATTTTTCGGAACACGAGATTTTGGAAGAAACGCTTAAATACGTAGCCTTTCCGAGTACTGAACCAAGTAAAACATCTCCTCATTTAACAGGTGGAGCCATTGATTTGACTTTAGGAGACCTGGAAGGGAATCCACTTGATCTTGGCAGTGCTTTTGATGAAATTAGTAAAAAATCTGCTACCCGCTATTTCGAACAGCATCCTGATGAAAATGAAGAAGCCTTAAGAAATAGGCGTCTTCTGTATAACTGTATGAGAGCGGTAGGCTTTACGAATTATTCAGAGGAATGGTGGCATTTTGACTATGGAAATGTTACCTGGGCAAGGCGTGTGAATGCAGAGGAAGCTAGATATGGCGCTGTCGAAGCAGAAATTGAGACACATCAAATAAAGGAGTTTCGATATTTATGAAAGTGTATATTAGTGCAGATTTAGAAGGAATCACTGGAACAACCGCATGGATTGAAACAGAGCTCAATACCCAAGACATTCAGCCCTTTTTGAAGCAGATGACGAAAGAAGTTGAGGCTGCTATCGAAGGTGCGATTGCTGGCGGGGCAACAGAAATTTTGCTGAAGGATGCCCATGATTCGGCCCGAAATCTTGATATTTCAAATCTACCTGTGAATTGCAAGGTGATACGTGGATGGACCGGTGACCCGATGTGTATGGTTGCCGGGCTCGATGAGAGTTTCGATCGAGCAATCTTTATTGGTTACCACAGTAAAGGCGGAAGTCACCGAAACCCGCTTGCTCACACTCTAGTTGTGAATGCAGATGTAAAAATAAATGGCGAGTATGTTAGCGAATTTCTCGTCAATACCTATGCAGCCAGCCTGCATGGGGTTCCTGTCGCCTTTGTCAGTGGGGATGTAGGTCTTACAGAAGAAATCCAATCAGTCAATGAAAATATCGTCACTTTTGCTACGAAAGAAGGTATTGGCAGTGCAACGGTGAATGTGAGCCCGAATCTAACACTTAAAGAAACTAGGATATTAGTGGAAGAAGCGATGAATGTTGATCGAGAGGCCCTGCAAGTCAAACTTCCTGAACAGTTTGTTGTGGAAATTGTTTACCGTGATCATGCACGTGCCTACCGTAATTCTTTTTACCCGGGAGCGACATTCAAACCGCATAATACAGTGGAGTTTGTAACTAATGATTATTATGAAGTTTTGCGCATATTACAGTTTTTAACATAGATAGGTGATGAAATGAAAATAACAGATATTCAAGTGGGAGTTGTAGAAGCTCCCCTTATTACACCATTTAAAACAGCGCTTCGAACTGTCGATAGTATTCGGAATATTTCGATTACTGTTTATGCAGACAACGGTCAAATAGGTCTTGGTGAGGCTGCACCGACAGCGGTTATTACAGGTGAAACACATGCCTCTATACGAGAAGCAATCATGGAATATATTAAACCCGCGATTATTGGAATGGAGATAGAGGATATTGCGCAAATAATGGAGCGCCTCGAAAAATGTATTTACAAAAATACAAGTGCCAAGGCTGCTGTTGATATGGCGATTTATGACTTGTATGCCAAACGCTATAACGCACCTCTGTTTAAAATATTGGGAGGCTACCGTAAAGCACTAATAACTGATATTACGATAAGTGTGAATGGGGTCAACGAGATGGTGAAAGATAGCCTCATTGCGGTGGAACGTGGGTTCAATATTTTGAAGGTCAAGGTTGGAAAGGATCCAATAGGCGATATTGAACGCGTGAAAGCAATTCGTGAAGCGGTCGGTCCAAATGTCACATTACGTGTAGATGCCAATCAAGGGTGGACTCCGAAACAAGCAGTTCGAATTATCGGTACTCTGGAGGATGCCGATATGAATATTGAACTGGTCGAACAACCAGTTCATTATAGCGATATAGAAGGAATGCGCTATGTTACGGCCAATACGATGACCCATATTTTAGCAGATGAAAGTGTATTTTCTCCAAAGGATGCGCTGACCCTTATTGAAAAACGTGCTGCTGATTTAATCAATATTAAGTTGATGAAAACAGGCGGCATTTATCAAGCGCAAAAAATTGTCCATATTGCTGAAGCGAATGGGATTGAATGCATGATTGGCTGTATGTTGGAAACCAAAATCAGTGTAAGTGCTGCTGCACATTTTGCTGCATCCCAAAAAAACATCACGATGATTGATTTAGACGGACCATTGCTATGTATGAATGATCCTGTGACAGGCGGTCCGGCATTTGATGGACAAGTTATTAAAATGTCAAGCGAACCTGGCATCGGATTTTCATTATAAAAAAAGAGATAGTCAAGAAACGGGAGGGGTTTTATGAGAAAGTTGTGGTTATTGCTTTTAGCTGCAATGACTGTTTTAGTTCTGGCAGCTTGTAGCGATAAAGGAGACGGCGAGTCTTCTGACGAAAAAGATGAAGTTTCGGAATACCGTACAGTGTATTCAGGAGAGATTAAGACATTAAACTACTTAAAAACTTCTGAAACGAACGAATTTGCAGTTGCAGCAAACTTGGTAGATGGCTTAATTGAGTATGACCAATACGGCATTGTAAAGCCGGGCTTAGCTGAGGAATGGTCTGCCAATGAAGATAACACAGTTTGGACATTCAAGCTTCGTGAAGGTGTTAAATGGGTAACTAACGATGGCAAAGAATATGCAGATGTTGTGGCGCAAGATTTTGTAGATGGCTTAAATTATGTGCTGGATGCGAAAAATGAATCCTCAACTGCATGGATTGCAACTGTTGTGAAAAACGGTGATGCTTTCTACAATGGTGAAATTACTGACTTTGCAGAAGTTGGAGTTAAAGCATTAGATGACCATACACTTGAATACACAATGGAAAGTCCGACACCTTATTTCCTTTCCATGCTGAACTATGTATGTTTCTTCCCGGTAAATGGGGAGTTCTTAGCTGAAAAAGGTGAAAGCTTCGGTACAACAAACGATAACTTCCTATACAACGGGGCATACATTTTAGACAAATTTGAACCTCAAAATGAGCGCGTACTTGTGAAAAACGACACTTATTGGGATAAAGACAATGTGTTTATTGACCGTATTCGCTATAAATACAATAAAGAAGCAGGCACAGTTGCACCAGAATTATTCTTGCGCGGCGAAGTAGATGCGGCTTCCATTCCGACATCAGTAATTGATGAATGGTTCAATGACGAGGAGAAAAAATCTCAAGTACGTCAAAGTCAAAATAACTTCTATACGTACTTCTATGCATTAAACTTTGATCCTCAATTTGATGTAGAGTATGAGCCGGAAAACTGGAAAGTGGCTGTGAACAACAAAAACTTCCGTAAATCACTATATCACGCACTTGACCGTGTATCGGCGATGTTAACAACTGAGCCATACAACCCCAAGGATATGCTGAGTAATACAATCACACCGAAGAACTTTGTTGATGTTGAGGGTGTCGATTACACACAATTAGCACCATTAGCTGATATTTCTAATACAGACTCATTCGATGAAGCGAAAGCGGAGGAGTTTAAAGAAGCCGCAATGGCTGAACTAAATGGCAAAGCTACTTTCCCGGTGAAAGTATTAATGCCGTATAACTCTGGTTCTCCGGACTGGGCAAACCGCTCACAGGTTGTGGAACAACAGCTTGAAGGGTTACTTGGTACGGATTACATTGATGTTATCGTAGAAGCAGGTCCATCAACAGGATTCTTAGGTGAAGTACGTCGTCCAGGTAAATTTGCTTTACTAGAAGTAAACTGGGGCCCTGACTATGCAGACCCTGCTTCTTACACAGATCCATTTACTGAAGGCGGATCATACAACAAACCTGAACTTGCAGAAGGCTATACAGAATCAAACGGAAAATCAACATATCAAAACATGGTGGATGCTGCAAAAGCAGAAATGGATTTAGCAAAACGCTATGAACTATTCGCTGAAGCAGAAAAATTCCTGATTGATGAAGCCTTTGTTATTCCTTATGCAGTGGGTGGTACAGGTTACATTGCTTCTAAATTAAATCCATTCGAAGCACAATACTCGCCATTTGGAGTAACTGCCGAGAAGTTTAAAGGTCAACACTTACTAGAAAAACCAATGAGCAACGATGAATTTAAAGAAGCACAAGCTGCTTGGGAACAAGAACGTACTGAAGCATTAGCGAATGCTTCAGAATAATTTAGAAAATAGTTAGTAACTAAAGATAGAAGAAGGAGATGACTAAAGACCAGCTTTGGCATCTCCTTCCTTCGTTTTTGGGCGTAAAACGTTGGGGGGTTAGAATAATGTTGTGGTATATAGGAAAACGATTGTTGCAATCTGTATTGACGCTTTTTATCATCATTACTATTGTTTTCTCTTTACTACGCCTAATGCCGGAAGAAGGGTATTTAGGATCAGCAGCTGAGAAAATGTCACCGGAACAACAAGAAGTATATTTAACGAATTTAGGACTTCGAGACCCGCTGATTGTTCAGTTAGGGAATTTCTATTTAGACCTATTACATGGGGATTTAGGAACTTCTGTTACATATCGTACGGACGTCCCTGTAACGACAATCATCTCTGATAAGATTGGTTATTCGTTGCTGTTTGGACTTGGTGCAGTTGCATTGTCGCTGATTGTAGGGGTGCCATTAGGAATTTTAATGGCCCATATGAAAGGGAGATGGCTTGACCGTTTAGGTACAGGATACATTGTATTTGTTGTGGCTGTGCCTGCTGCCGTCTATTATATTTTCATTCAAATGTATGTCACAGATTTATTTAAGCTGCCGATGTTATTTGATGAATATAATTCAGTAAGCTGGATATTGCCGCTAACTTCCATGGCTTTAGGTCCGACAGCTTCTTATGCAATGTGGATGCGCCGTTATATGGTGGATGAGTTAAATAAAGATTATATAAAGCTGGCGAGAGCCAAAGGTGTAAAAGAACGGACTTTAATGTTCAAGCATGTGATGAGAAATGCCTTTATTCCAATGGCGCAATATTTACCTGCAACGATCTTATTCACGATTACAGGTTCGATTTATATCGAATCTTTATATTCAATTCCGGGAATGGGCGGTTTGCTTGTTGATGTAATTCAACGCCAAGATAATTCCGTTGTACAAGGTCTCGTATTGATTTTCTCATCTCTAGGAATTATTGGGCTATTTTTAGGGGATTTAGCGATGGCAATTGTCGACCCTCGCATCAAGCTTGGCAAAGGGGGGAGTGTTCGATAATGGGTATCTTTTCAGAAGAAATTTCAAATATTTCACAAAAATCTAACGAAAAGCTATTTGATTTTGCTGTAGTGGATGAACAAAAGGCAGAGCAAACCGGATATTCGAACTATTCGTATTGGCATTCAACTTGGCAATCGTTTTTAAAGAATCGATTAGCTGTTTTTCTGCTAGTTGTAGTCGGCCTTATTATTGCGTTTGTAATTGTTCAACCTTATCTGCCTTTTCAAAAATCACCGACAGAAATCTATATTGATGAACAAACAGGTTCTCAGGCTCGAAATATCTCACCAAGTTCAGAATTCTGGTTCGGGACGAATTCGATTGGCCAAGATTTATGGTCAAGAATTTGGGCTGGAACAAGAACGTCTTTATTTATCGGCTTTGTTGTAGCTTTAGCCGAAGTGGCTGTAGGGATTTCTGTGGGGGCACTTTGGGGCTTCTCTAGAAAGTTGGAAGCACCAATTACACAAGTCTATAACATAGTTGAAAATATACCGACAACGATTGTTTTAATTTTAATGTCCTATATCCTGCGACCAAGTATTTCGACAATCATTATTGCAATGTGTATTACAGGCTGGGTGGAAATGGCAAGATTTATTCGAAATCAAATTGTCATTTTACGTGACCGGGAATACAACCTTGCTTCGAAATGTTTGGGGACACCAAGCTATCGAATTATTATAAAGAATCTATTACCCTATTTAATTTCCGTAATTATGCTTCGAATGAGTTTGGCGATTCCATTTGCGATCGGGGCAGAAGTATTTTTAACGTATATCGGTTTAGGGCTGCCGATTAGCGAACCATCATTAGGAAATCTGATCAATGAAGGGCGAGTACTCATGATGTCTCCGGATTTACGTTATCAGTTAATTTTCCCGAGTGTCGTGCTAAGTATCATAACGATTGCTTTCTATATTATTGGGAACGCCTTTGCTGATGCGGCAGATCCAAAAAATCACGTGTAGAGGAGGAGTACGATGGAGAACAACAACGAAAAGTCACGGATTTTATCGATTCAGAATTTAATCATTAAGTTTAAACTGCGTGGCCAAGTGCTAACAGCGATTCGTGATATTTCTCTTGATCTATATAAGGGTGAGAGTCTTGCGATAGTAGGAGAATCGGGTTCGGGCAAGTCCGTTTTGGTGAAATCGATAATGGGATTGCTCGACAAAAATGGCTATATCGATCAAGGAGAGATCCTTTATAAAGATTATAATTTAGCAAAGTTTAGTACGGAAAAGGATTGGCTAAAAATCCGAGGCAAGGAAATTGCCATGGTTACACAGGATCCAATGACTTCTCTGAATCCGTTAAAAACGGTTGGAAAACAAATTGAAGAATGTGTTGTTTTGCACCAGGGCTTAAAGGGAAAAGATGCTTATAATCAAACATTGAGACTGCTAACGGATGTAGGGATTCACGATGTGGAAAAACGCTATAAGCAATATCCTCATGAGTTTTCCGGGGGGATGCGTCAGCGAATCGTTATTGCCATTGCAGTAGCGTGCAACCCGAAAATCCTGATTTGTGATGAGCCGACAACTGCACTGGACGTGACGATTCAAGCGCAAATCTTGCAATTATTAAAGAACTTACAAGAAAAATATGGCCTTACTACGATTTATATTACCCATGATTTAGGAGTTGTTGCAAAAGTAGCCGACCGGATTGCCGTAATGTACGCGGGGGATATTATCGAAGTGGGCAAAACACATGAAGTATTCTTTAATGGCAAGCACCCGTATACATGGGCCCTCCTGTCATCTTTGCCGCAGTTGGGAGCGAAGGGAGAAGAGTTATATTCCATCAAGGGGACACCGCCAAATCTCTTTAATGAGATAAAAGGAGACGCCTTTGCACCGCGAAATCCATATGCGCTGAACATCGATTTTATTGAACGTCCTCCTTTCTTTCAGGTGTCAGAAACACATTTTGCAAAAACTTGGTTATTGCATTCCGATGCGCCAAAAGTAGAGCCTCCGCAAAGCTTGCAAGGATTCTTTGAAGAGGGGAGACGATATGTCCATGAGTACTAGAGATGTGTTGCTGGAAGTCAGAAATCTGAATGTAACCTTTGGGAAAGGAAAAAATAAATTTCAAGCGATTAGAGATGTAAGCTTTGAAATTTATAAAGGCGAGACATTTGGTCTTGTGGGAGAATCCGGTTCTGGTAAAACAACGATTGGACGCTCCATTATGCGAATTAATGAAGTAACGGGCGGGAAGATTTTATTCAAAGGCAAGCCAATCAATGGACAAATATCCAAGGATTGGGATAGGGAAATCACGCAAAAGATCCAGATGATTTTCCAGGATCCAATGGCATCCTTAAATGAACGAGCGAAGGTTGACTATATTATTTCAGAAGGCTTAGTCAATACAAAAAAATATAAAAGTGATGCGGACCGTTTGGAAAAAGTCCGCAATGCCTTATTGGAAGTAGGATTGCTTCCTGAGTTTGCAAGCCGTTTCCCGCACGAATTCTCCGGGGGGCAACGCCAAAGAATCGGAATTGCCCGTGCGTTAGTTATGGAACCGGAATTTATTATTGCAGACGAGCCTATTTCTGCTCTAGACGTTTCCATTCGGGCACAGGTGTTAAATCTTTTATCGAATTTACAGAAACAAAATGATTTAACCTATCTATTTATAGCCCATGATTTATCAATTGTTCGTTTTATTACCGACCGAACAGCGGTAATTTATAAGGGAGAAATTGTAGAGCTTGCGGAAACAGAAAAACTGTTTTCTAATCCAATCCATCCTTACACTCGGGCACTCATTTCAGCGGTACCTGAGCCAAATCCATATAAAGAGCAAGCGAAAACCATTGAAATTTATGATTCCAGCCAGCATAACTATGAGATGGATCCTCCTTCATTCGTAGAGATTGAGGAAGGTCACTTTGTGCTAGCAAATGAAGAGGAAATATCACGTTATCGTGCAACGTTTACTATAGGAGTGTGACATACATTATGAAGATTCCAAAAGCATTAAAAAAGGGAGATACAATCGGTCTAGTTGGTGCTTCTAGTGCCACACCTCCGGAAAGTTTGCCGCAAGCCATTGAAGCAGTTGAAAAGCTTGGATTTAAAGTTGTTGTTGGAGATTCTTGCCTAGCAAGACATGGTTATCTGGCAGGGAGCGATGAGCTTCGTGCCAAGGATGTCAATCGAATGTTCCGTGATCCATCGATCAATGGAATTTTCAGCATTCGTGGGGGGTATGGCGCTACAAAAATTTTGCCTTTACTGGATTACGAGATGATTAAAGAGAATCCGAAAGTGTTCGCTGGCTATAGTGATGTGACGGCTTTGCATATCGCTTTTAATCAGTTGTGCGATTTGGTGACTTATCATACCCCAATGCCATCTACGGAATTCATCAAGCCGGAGATGGATGAATATACATGGGCGTCTTTTATTGAAAGTGTAACTCTGACGGAGGAAACGAATTATTACTTAGCGAATCCTGCTGCTCAACAAATGAATACCCTTGTCACTGGCGAAGCAACCGGCACACTTGTAGGAGGAAACTTAACTTTAGTTGCGGCCTCTCTCGGAACACCTTATGAGATTGATACAAAGGGGAAAATTCTTTTCCTTGAAGATATCGATGAATATGAACGAAGCGTCGATCGAATGCTTACTCAGCTTAAATTAGCAGGCAAATTAGACGATGCTGCAGGAATCCTTTTGGGAGCATGGACAAATTGCGGACCGCAAAATCCAAATCGCCCGGAGCATAGTTTACGCCTGCAAACGATTTTTGAAGAAATTTTAGTTCCGTTAAATAAACCAATTTTAATGGACGTTGCCTGCGGACATTGCTTACCAACGATGTCCCTGCCTTTAGGCAGAACGATTACTTTTAATACGGAAACTAAAACGATTGAAGTTATTGAGTAGGTGGCAAAGATGGAAAAAGCCATTCGCGATGTAATAGCTAAAGTGCCCTATAATGTCAAATTAATAGTAAAGGAAGCTGGAGCAAATCAATTTATCTTTACAAAGGATAAAGATGAGATATTCTCAAGTGCCAGCTTGATTAAAGTGCCCATTCTATTGGCTGTGCTGGATTATATTGATAATGAAAATAAATCCTTAGATCAAATATTAAAAGTTGCTCCTGAAAACCTGGTCGATTTCAGTGTGCTAACTGAACTGCAGGTAGAAGAATGCACCTTACATGATTTGTTAGTATGGATGATCATTACAAGTGATAATTCAGCGACCAATGTTCTGATTGATTATATGGGTCTGGAGAAGCTGAACCAATACTTTAAAAAAATTGGATTAACAGAAACGAAAATTCAACGTAAAATGATGGATTTCGTTCAAATGGAGAGAGGATATGACAATATAACGACAGCTAGAGAGATGGCAACACTTTTTACTGCCATTTATCGAAAGGAACTATTATCAACGAAATATAGTGAACTGGCAATTCATATATTAAGTCGTCAACGCATTGTAGATTCATTGAAAAGATACATGGTCGATGATGTGAAAATCGCCCATAAAACAGGCAGCCTTGACACGGTTGAACATGATGTTGGCATCGT
Source organism: Lysinibacillus fusiformis (assembly GCA_030027265.1). Lineage (GTDB taxonomy): Bacteria > Bacillota > Bacilli > Bacillales_A > Planococcaceae > Ureibacillus > Ureibacillus fusiformis_A. The sequence goes on from JASENG010000001.1 coordinate 318,411, forward strand.
TTATTCCAATAACAAAGACTATATCATCGGCGTTTTTATTACAGATCATAATGATAATGAAGCCGCGAAACGAAGTATCGGGAAGATTTCGAAGATTGTATATGATGTTTTAAGTAAGGGGAGGATAGATTCTCTATGAAGGCCATTATAAAATCAATGATCGCTAATTTACATGCCGAACCTGATTCTAAATCGGAATTAATTGACGAAGGATTATATGGCATGGTTGTAGAAATAGTAGAACAACGAGAAAATGATTGGGTATTTGTAAAAACGCCCTATCATTATGAAGGCTTTTGCAAAGCGGCAGATTTATTAATAGACCCAGCTAAAATAAACAGTTGGCAAGAAGCAGCAAACTATGTCATTTCCCAAAGCTTTGCAGATGTATTGCAGGAGCCCAAAATACAAAGTGCGAAGCTTCAAACGCTTGTTAGAGGTTCTATTATTCAAGTTTTGCCGAACGAGGAACTGAACCAAGAGTGGGTGCAGATTCAATTAGCAACTGGTGAAGCCGGGTATACCCGGAGACAATGGATTCAAAATAAGATTGATTTTAATGAATTAACCGAAGCAGAATTCAGAGACCAGGTCGTTCAAACGGCGCTAAGTTATCTAACGGCGCCATATCGATGGGGAGGAAAGTCTCCTTTAGGCATTGATTGTTCAGGCCTTTGTTCGATGGCTTATATGTTAAATGGAGTAAACATCTACCGAGATGCCAAAATCGTTGAAAACTTCCCAATCAAAGAAATTGCGATAGAACACATTCGAAAAGGGGATCTTCTTTACTTCCCGGGCCATATTGCCATGTATATGGGAGGTGATCTATATGTCCATTCCTCTCTTGGCGGAAATGAAGTCAGTATTAATAGTTTAAATAAGGAACATCCACATTACCGAGAAGACTTGGCAACGAAAATAACAGCAATAGGGAGTTTATTTCCTGCAAAATAATAACAGCTAGAGCACATCATCAATTTAAGGAAAAGATGATGTGCTTTTCTATCTGTAATAATTCCTTTTACCATATTTAAAATTTCAAGTTATTGGAGGTATGTTTATGCGAATTTCGACAGCGAGATTAGTAACTGAAGATGACATTATGATGATACCCATTAGACAAATGACAAAGAAGAAGTATGCAACTGTTTTTAAAGGGAAACTTTATTGTCCAACTGCGCATTGTCCTGCCAAACTGTCTTTTAGCAGCGGGAAGAAAGGGCATTATAAAACATGGCGATATAGCAATCATTCTCCAACATGTCCTTACAATTTAGAACGTGATGGTGTAAGGGAGATTGGAAGCAGAGACTTGCAACTAGCAGTCAATATAAGTAAAAGGCATAAACAGAATGCATTGATGAGAGCATATAAATCGATGGTCATAGGTGATCAGAATCTTCCAGGGCTAGATCAAAATTCTACGGATATTAAAAATAATCGTGCGCGCAGGGTGAAAACAAAAGCCAATGAATCAGCGCAAATGACACTTTTTGGCGGTGCGATTGACGAAGAACTCGCAAAAATAAAAGGCAGGAAATTGCTGTCTAGATTTGTCCATGAACTAGGACCTTCCGATATTGGTAATAATCGAATCATAAAAGGGTATATAAAGGATATCGATTACCTTGAGTCAGTCGCTGAAATCATCATCGGCTATCAAAACGAGGAAATGACGATTGTTTTTGAAGAGAACTTCAAGAATGAATCTTTAAACAAAAGCTATTTAAACAAATTTTGGGCAGTAAAAGAGTGGCTGAACCGTCAAAAATCCGTGAGCTTTATCGGGGTAGGGGAGGTGCGTATGGCAAAAGATAGGAGATATGAGTTGTCTGTTACGATGGGCACCGATTTTAAAGTAGATGGGGAAGATCTCTATATTCTGGCAAGAAAGTTGAAAGCAGCATCATTAAGTTAGAATAGGACATAAAACCCTTGGTAGTACTTATGATTGCATTTTGTTAAATTCTAAATAAAATTGATAATACTTAGAAAATAAAGTAATAATATTGGAGGTTTTTTATGATAAAGCATTATAGAAAAATAGCAGCAGCAATCGATTTCTCAAAACAGTCCATGAAGGCACTCGACCGTGCTGTTCTTGTCGCGAAAGACAATAATGCTGATCTTGTATTGGTGAACGTAGTTGATACGAAATCATTTGGGTCTGTAGCATCCTATGACTTAAAATATGCAGATAAACTTAAAGAAGAAAGCCTAACGAAAATGGATGGATTAAAAAATCAAGTCGTTGCGGCAGGTGTCCCAGTAGTGGAGGTTGTAGTTCAAGAGGGATCGCCAAAGGAAATATTAACAGAACTTCCCGGTGTAGAACTCCTTATTTGTGGGGCAACAGGTGTAACCAATCTTGAAAAAATCGTCATCGGCTCCGTGGCAGAACGCATAGTCCGCTTGGCAACCTGCGATGTACAGCTTGTTCGGTAAGCCAAAGAATACAAGCAGGATATGTTCCATATTTAGTAGCAAAACATCTATTTCTTTGAACTGCCCCGTAAAAGTTAGACACTAATCTAATTTTTACGGGGGTTTTTTATGGCAAAAATGAGTATGTAATCGAAAATTGGGGTAAGTGATCAAATGTGTGGTTAAGTGATCAATTGTGGGTGCAAGTGATCAAAAGCGAGGCTAAGTGATCAAAAGTAGCCCCAAGTGATTAAAACCGAGGTCAAGTGATCAAAAGTAGCCCCAAGTGATCAAAAGCGAGGCTAAGTGATCAAAAGTAGCCCCAAGTGATCAAAAGCGAGGCTAAGTGATCAAAAGTAGCCCCAAGTGATCAAAAGCGAGGCCAAGTGATCAAAAGCGAGCCCAAGTGATCAAAACCGCCCCCAACAATCCCAATCAACCAAAATCCATCTCAATCCACCCCAACAAAAGTATACATACTTACACCTCAATAAAATTTCTAACCATAATACAACAAATTTTCTCTTTTAAGGATGTTTATTCTGCATAATAACGGAATAATATTATTTCGTGATATATGAGGGTTTAAAGTTATATCAGAATACTAAATGGCTATTATGTAATAGTTTGGAATTGAGGAGAATTTAAATTCTGATAAAGTATTTGATATTTACAATATGTATAATACTAATTCTACAAAATGTATGCAAATTTCTGCTAATTACATATAAATTCTTACTATACTATAGTTCTTAACACTATGTATACGTCATCCCTACTAAGTTTAAACTGTGTTATAACAAGGAATCGCCTAGTTCCATTCAATTATAGGGTGAAAGCAATTTAGCACCGATTTTCGCTCCGAATAATCCTAGCTGATTTGCGTTTAAATGCATATTTTCTATGAAATGCACAAAAAATCTCTTTTACTCAAATAATTTTTTTATAAAAAACTATTGCTTTTCTTATTTTGAAAATGTTATCTTGAGATAAAGAGTTGTTCACAACTTTATCACATTTACAAAGAAAGGGGCTAAAAGAGAATTATGAAGAAAAATCGATGGTTAATCGCTCTTTCTGCCATTGCAATTCATTTATCAATCGGAGGAGCTTATGCTTATAGTGTATACAAGCTTCCAATCGTAACAGAAATGGGATGGAGTGAAACAAACGTTACAGTAGCCTTTACAATTATGATGGGGCTTGCTGGTTTCTCAGCAGCACTATTTGGTAGTTTAGTAGAAAAAATGGGGCCAAGAAAATCAGCGATGGTTGCGGCTGTGTTATTTGGAGCTGGACAAGCTGGTGCTGGTGTAGCTATTATGATGGACAATGTTGTCCTATATTGGTTAACTTACGGATTATTAAGTGGATTAGGTATGGGTATTGGATACATTGCTCCAGTTTCAACATTAGTAAAATGGTTCCCTGATCGTCGCGGTTTAGCAACAGGGATGGCTGTATTAGGATTTGGTTCAGGGGCTTTAATTACTGCGCCGGTAGCAGCAAACTTAATGGAGGGTGTAGGGATTTCAACTACATACTTTATTTTGGGAGTTAGTTATTTCATCTTGATGATTTTAGGGGCTTCTTATATTGCGCCTCCTGCAAAAGACTATATGCCTGAAGGAATGAAGCAAGCTACTGCATCTGGCGAGAAGAAAGTTAAGTTGGATTTAGCTCAAATGTCAGCAAAAGAAGCAGTGAAAACAAGACAATTCTGGATGCTGTGGGCTATGCACTTAGTGAATGTAACAGCGGGTATTATGATGATTTCGGTTGCTTCGCCAATGGCACAGGAAATTGTAGGATTATCTGTAGCCGGAGCAGCAACTATGGTTGGTGTAATGGGATTATTTAATGGTGGTGGCCGATTGATTTGGGCAGCTATTTCGGACTATATTGGCCGTACGAATATTTTCGTTATCTTCTTTACGATTCAAGTTATTACATTTGCAGTATTGCCATTTACAACAAATGTTATTTTATTCCAAGTATTTATCTTCCTAGTAGTAAGTTGTTATGGTGGCGGTTTCTCTAACTTGCCGGCATATGCAAGTGATTTATTCGGAACAAAACAACTTGGTGTTATCCATGGTTACTTATTAACTACATGGTCATTGGGTGGGATTTTTGGTCCTATCATCGTAAGCACAGTGAAAAATGCATATGATAGCTATATCCCGGTATTCTATCTGTTCACTGGACTAATTGCAGTATCGCTTCTAATTTCACTGCTTCTTCGTGCAGATGTGAATAAGAAGAAAAAAGTGTTAGAGCAAAGTAAAAAAGAGTCAGTTGGAGATCTCTCAACTAGCAACTTATAAGAGCAAAATTATTTAGAAAACTCACCGAATAATGGACATTTCGCACATGTCCTTATTCGGTTTTTTTTTTGCGGAGTGAAAAAAGGCTATCCGCATAAGAAAAGCCATCAACTCTGGCGACCCATAATAGTCGAGGAGTGTTTTTTGAAATATTGTTATATAACACGAATCGATTCTTTAAAACTGTAATATAATTTCCATTTCCCGTCAACTTGTATCACAGAAGTATTTATAATTTTGACTCAAAAGAGCATTTTGTGCATTTAACAAATTATTTTTATTATAATAGTGATGTTAGTTTCACAAACTATGACAAATATCACTAAAATTTTATTACATCTAATTCTACCTAAATCCAGCCATTATGGAACAATTATAAACGAGGTGAAAATTATGGCACAATTGACAGCCGCTCAGAGTGGGTATAGTAAAAAAGAAGAATTTTTAAATTCATTGAGTCATGGAATAGGTGCATTACTTGCAATACCTGCTACATTATTTTTAGTACAAAAAGCGCATGGAGAAGGTTCAACCATTGAACTTGTCAGCTACATCATATTCGGTATTTCAATGTTTTGTTTATATGCGGCTTCTACGATCTATCACGCATGGCCGACTCATAAAAGTCTTTTGAAAAAGCTTGACCATAGTTCTATATTTATTATGATTGCTGGTACCTATACACCAGTTGCATTAATAGCTATTGGCGGTAGATTAGGCTGGATGATCTTTTTCGTTGAATGGGGACTAACGGTACTTGGTATTGTGTTTAAAATGTATTTTGTACACCGTTTTCAAAGACTCTCCCTGCTTATCTATTTAGGGATGGGATGGCTTGCAATCGTCTTTTACGAGCCGATGCTAAATTACATTACGATTAAAGGATTTCTTCTTCTTCTCGCTGGGGGACTAAGTTATACAATTGGAACGTACTTTTATAAAAATAAAAAAATCCCGTACAATCATGCGATATGGCATGTATTTGTAATGGGCGGAAGTTTATTTATGTATCTTACGATTTACTTATATATGTAAAACGAACCTGTACAACTCTTTTGTGAGAATTGTACAGGTTTTAATTTTGTATTTCAAAACCATTGATCTGTGTGATATCTACTACCAGCATATGTTTATCCGGTGTTAGAAAAGTTACTGAGTTTTTGCGTTCATGGAAATCGACTAAAGCGCTGACTTCGATAGGAGAACCATTTACATAGATTTTCTTGATGTTTTTCGAAGGTACGGTCTTTCTCATAAGTTTAAGGAACTCTTCATTTTGATTTGGCTTATTACTCAGTTCAATCATGGTGTTTTGAAGTATTTTTAAATGACTGCTCAGAAGGTTTGTGGAGTGTTTCGTATTTAACATGAGATTATTGATTACCTGGTGAAATTTGACAAGCGATTGTTCGAGCACTGCCTGTTTAGCAATGATTTGTTTTAAATCGGAACTAATTTTTTCATCCATGTATGAAAAATTATACGAGTTTTGATTTCCTTTACTCTCTAGTTGTGGATTGAAAAAAATTTTGGGCTCGGAATAGTTTTTGTTTGGAGAATTCATATTCGGTAACTCCTTTACCGTTATAAGCTATCTTTAATATATGCATGAAGGGAATTTGTTGCTATTAAATAAGTAGTTATGCAAAAAATCGACTAACAAAGGGGAGCGTTAGCCGATTTTCAACATTTATTCTTCGTAGATCATTTTCTTTGTCATCCCGCCATCGACTGTTAAATTGATGCCAGTTACAAAATCGTTTTTTTCATCCGTCAGATAAAAACAAGCACGAGCAATGTCTTCAGGTTTTCCAACTCGACCGCTAAAATGCTGGAGATGATCTGCCTCTTTTAAACTGCCGTAATCACCAGTTTCAATCCAGCCTGGTGAAATACAATTTACTCGAATGGAATCGGGGCCTAAAGAGCTGGCGAGTGCGTGGGTTAATGCAACGATTCCGCCTTTGGTTGCCGCGTAAGATTCGGTATTTGGTTCAGACATAAAAGCGCGTGTTGAAGCCATCGAAACGATTGCACCGCCTTTTGGATTCAATCTCATGAATTTTGCAGCTTCTCTAGAGCACAAAAACACACTTCTTAAATTTGTGTTGATAATATCATCGAATGTTTCCATTGGCAGATCGTATGGAGAAGCGGGTTTGAATATGCCGGCATTATTGATCAGTATATCGATAGTTTTAAAATGGGCTACAGCTGTAGTCATTAAATGAATAACTTCCTGTTCTTTTCGTACATCTGTCGGGACGAAGATTGCTTTGTATCCATCTCGAACAAGCTGTGAATAAACGGTTTCGCCTAACTCCTCATTGATATCTGCCATGACAACAGAAGCACCCATTTTCGCGTATTGGGCAGCGACTTCTTTGCCAATCCCTTGAGCTGCCCCGGTAACGATAACAGTTTTGTTTTCAAACATAAAATCCCCTCCGATATTTAATTCCTTGTTTGTGAATATTAAAATACCATGAATTCAGCGAGAGTTTAAAGTTTGTCGAACTAAAAAGACTATTAATATTAATTCAGTACCTTGCAATGAATAATACTGGTATGATACACTACTATACAATGAATAGTAGTGGGAGGTGCAAAGTTGAACGCTCAATTTAAAAAAGGCGTCTTAAATTTATGCGTGCTTGCCCTTGTTGAACAACAGGATATGTACGGTTATGAACTCGTTCAAGCAATTTCGAATCAGATTGAAATTTCTGAAGGCTCTGTTTATCCACTATTAAGAAGGCTTACTTCGGAAGGTTATTTTACAACCTATTTAAAAGAATCGACTGAAGGCCCGCCGCGTAAATATTATCAAATTACAGATTTAGGGAAAGAAAATTTAAAGGAACTTCGTGAGGAATGGCAGAACTTTAGTAAAGGTGTCAATGAATTAATTCAAGGGGAGGAAAGGTAAATGTCTGAAGAGAGATTTCTGGAAGAACTTGAAAAAGAATTGTTTTTATTAAAGGAAGATGAACGAAAAGATATATTGCGCGATTTTAGAGAGTATTTTGCCAACGGGAAAGCTGAAGGCAAAAAAGAAGAAGAGATTGTGGAATCGCTTGGACCGATTCACGAATTGGCGATGGAGCTGCTGGCCGCATACTCAGAAGAAGAGTTTGTCTCGCATGTGGAAATGAATTCTTGCGTTGATACAAATTTTGATAATGTTGATATTAAGGCGGATAAGGCAAATCTAACCATCATCCCCACAGAGGACGATAAACCAAGCGTTAATGTTAAAGACCAAGACGGGAAAACGAAGGCTACTATGGAGGTTGTAGATAATACATTGAAAGTTCGAGTGAAGCGCGAAGATGGCATTATGAAATTTTTCTTTATTCATCTCAGCATGGGGCTATCAACAATCGATGTAACAATTCAACTGCCGCAGAAATTATATGAACAAATCACTGTTATGAATAAAAGCGGAAAAATCGAAATGGAATCCCAACAATCGAAACAAATGAGAATCGAAACGGATAATGGGAAAATTGTGATGAAGTCATTGTTGGCAAGAACATTAAAGGCAAAATCCGATAACGGTCGAATACTCTTAAATGATTCAAATTTCACAGATGTAGTGGCTTCGACAGATAATGGCCGAGTTTGTGTAAACCATTCGCGAGCTGAAAAATTTGAACTGTCCACAGACAATGGTCGCATCGAGCTCGATGAAGTTGATGGGGAAATCTGGGCAACTACTGATAATGGCAGAATCGAAGGGTATATACCACAGGTAACTAAACCTTTAAAATGGAAAACAGATAATGGCAGCATTACCTTGAAAACAGATGAAATCCTAAAGAATGTGTCCTTATCGGTGAAATCGGATTTTGGCAGAATCAATGTGTATGGAGAAAAAGGGAAGAAATTTCAATTTGGGGATGGGTCCATTCCGGTTCGCTTCAAAACGGATAATGGACGCATTACAGTAACTACATCGGTTTTACAAGAAGCATAGAAAAAAGGGGAGAACAATTTATGGAAAAGATATTAGTTTTCGGCGGGACGAGATTTTTTGGCAAGAAGCTAGTGGAAGCACTTGTAGCAAAAGGACATGATGTGACGATTGCGACTCGCGGGAAAACTCCCCATGGGTTCGGTGATAAAGTAGGTCATTTGATTGTCGATCGTACAAATAAAGAAGACTTAGCCGCTGCTTTTGCTAATACACGATGGGATATTATTTACGATAATATTTGTTACTCGCCTAATGATGCTTTGGCTGCATGTGAAATATTTGAAGGAAAAACAAAGAAGTATGTCTTTACTTCTACGATGTCAACTTATGATGATCTAGGAGCAAACCTTTCCGAAAAAGACTTTGATCCATATCATTACGGGATACGCTATGGAAGCACGCAGGACTTTTCGTATGGTGAAGGTAAACGTCAGGCCGAAGCAGTATTCTTCCAAAAGGCGGACTTCCCGGTTGTTGCAGTGCGTTTTCCAATTGTTCTTGGAGAAGATGATTATACAAGACGCTTGCATTTTCATGTTGAAAGAGTTGCAGAAGAAAAGGTTATCAGCTTTTTAAATATGGATGCACGCATGTCATATATTTTATCCGATGATGCGAGTAGGTTTTTGAAGTTTGCAGGTTTTTCAGAAATAACAGGACCATACAATGCAACTTCTTCGGGCACTTATTCATTAAAAGAATTAATGGGGATGATTGAAAAAGAGGTCGGCAAGAATGCAAAAATCGCCCTTGTGGGAGATGATGAAACAAGATCTCCGTTTGCGGTACCAAAAGATTGGTATATGTCTCAAGAAAAATCGATTCAGGCTGGATTTACATGTCAGCCATTGGAAGATTGGCTGCCGGGGTTAATTAAAACATTAGCCCAGCAAGCAAAATAAATATTCCCTTCTAGCTGCTTTTGTAAAGTTCTCCTTTATTTAAAAGCAGCTTTTAATTTCCGCAAGTTTTCCATATCAAAATAAAATCACCTCTAAAATATGAACCAAAAGTCCCTTAAATAGTGCAGATTAAAATCGGGAAATTCAGGTTAATACTTGTATAAGCTAAAATAGATTGTTTCTATCGAAAATAAAGTGGTAAAATAACATGGATTGACTGGTAATATTTTCTTTGGCAGTTAAGAAAGAAATTCTTGACGCCATATAATGCAATTACCGCTTATTGCTGAAGGCTTGGTGATAAGTGAATTTTCTAATTGACATCAGGGAGTGGGACGTTTGAAGAGAAAGCCGAAAAAATACACAACATTTGAGAATGTCGTAATATTTCCTGGTACAGTTGAAAAATTAATAGCTCGTGCCCATGAATACGTTGAAAACTACCAATATGATTTAGCAAATAACAGCTTTGAAGAAGCGTTAAAATATACAGAAGGCGATGAAGTAACCCTTAGTGTCTATGCTTACTCGTTATATGAAACAAAATCATTTGAAAAAGCTAAAGAAGTTTGTGAACAATTGTTAAGTATTGGTCCAACCATGTATTTAGAAGTAATGGAATTGTATTTAACGATTTGTATGCAGCTTAAACAATACAAACAAGTGGAAAGCATAATCACTTCATTATTAGAAGAAGGGGCTATTCCTCAGGAGCAGATCGATAAATTTGAACGACTTAAAGATATAAATGCGAATATTGCGGACAATGCCAAAAAACAAGAAGATATCAGTACTAGCGTGAATGAAATCGATCAGGAAGTATTCCAGCTTGATCAATTTTTGTCTTTGCCGCCCAATAAACAACTAACCTTAGTCCATGAACTAACAACGATGAATATTCGTCCAATTATCCAGCATTTAAAGGCAATAGTTGAAAATGAAAATACACATCCATTTATAAAAAGCATCGTACTGATTTTACTGGTCGAACAACAGGTGGACGTTAACCTGAAGATTCATAAATTTAATCAGGAAAAGTATGTGAATCCTTCCGTATTGGTATTGCCAACGAAAATGCCTCAGTTTATTGCAGTTTCGAAAATTATTATTGAGAAATTAGAAAAAGAGCCATCTACTCTCGAAATGGTAGAATACTTACTTTCTAAACATGCAATTGTCACTTATCCATTTGAATGGCTGCACTATGACACGGAAGATGTGGCGATGAGTTATATTGATTTGGTAAGGACAATGTTTGGCAGTGTCCATGAAATGGATTATGAACTGGTAGAATTTTTGCAGAATCTCGAAAAGTTAACAGAACTACAAGAAGTATGAAAAAAGTTGAAACTGCGAGTATCTATGTTATACTAAAGTGGTTGTCAAAATCGTAGATACGAGTGGTTTGTCTAACAATTGTAAACTAATTTTGGAGGTATTATATATGTCAGCGAAATGGGAAAAACAAGAAGGTAACATTGGTACATTAACAATCGAAGTACCAGCTGAAGAAGTAAACAAAGCAATCGATAAAGCTTTTGCTAAAGTAGTAAAAGAAATTAACGTGCCTGGATTCCGTAAAGGGAAAATGCCGCGTCCAATGTTCGAAAAACGCTTTGGTGTAGAAGCTCTATACCAAGATGCACTAGAAATTTTAGTTCCAGATGCATACTCAAATGCAATCGATGAAACTGGTATCACTCCTGTTGATTACCCAGAAATCGATGGAACTGAAAACTTCGCTAAAGGTGAAGCTTTCACATTCACTGCTAAAGTGACTGTTAAACCTGAACCAAAACTAGGCGACTACAAAGGCTTAGAAGTTAAAAAGTCTGAATCGGCAGTAACTGATGAAGAAGTAGAAGCTCAAATCCAAGAACAATTAGCTCGTAAAGCTGAATTAGAAATTAAAGAAGACGAAGCAATTGTTACTGGCGACACTGCTACAATCGATTTCGAAGGTTTCGTAGGTGAAGAAGCATTCGAAGGCGGTAAAGGTGAAGACTACCCATTGGAAATCGGTTCTGGATCTTTCATTCCAGGATTTGAAGAACAATTAGTAGGCTTAAAAGCTGGCGAATCTAAAGACGTAGTTGTAACATTCCCAGAAGAATACCATGCTGCAGAATTAGCTGGTAAAGAAGCTACTTTCAAAGTAACTGTTAAAGAAGTTAAAACAAAAGTTCTTCCAGAATTAAACGACGAATTCGCAAAAGAAATCGACCCGGAAGTTGAATCTTTAGATGCATTGCGTGCGAAAATCAAAGAACAAACTACTGAGCAAAAGAAAGCGGATGCTGAAAGTGCATTACGTGATGAGTTAGTAGAAAAAGCTGCTGAAAATGCTGAGGTTGAGATTCCTGAAAGCATGACTCACAACGAAATTCACCGTATGATCGATGAATTCGGCCAACGCTTACAAATGCAAGGTATGACTTTAGATCTTTACTACCAATTCTCTGGACAAGACGAGCATGCTTTACATGAACAAATGCGTCCGGAAGCTGAAAACCGCGTACGTGTTTCATTAGTATTAGAAGCAATCGCTAAAGCTGAAAACATCGAAGTAACTGAAGAAGATGTAAAAGCTGAATTAGAAAAAATGTCTGGTCAATTTGGCATGACAGCTGATCAAATCTTATCTGCATTAGGTGGAACTACTGAAATTTTAGAGAACGATATCCGTACTCAAAAAACTGTAGAATTCTTAGTTGAAAACGCAAAAATTACTGAATAATTTTCTTTTTTCTAGTACAATGTAATTGCTGGCGAAAATGTAAAATGTTAGTTTAATATTAGAAAATCATTAACAAGGTACGGCATATTACCGTACCTTGTTTTCAAACCAGAACTTTCAGATATTTAATAATTTTTACATTAAAGCAATGGTTCTTAGTGGAGTTAATGAGTTTTTTCTGACATACTGGATTATACATAGACAAAAAATGCTTATAATAAATCTAATTATGAGCTACACAAAACAACTTATTTGATAATGAGTACAGAATCTTGTAAGATTGTTGCTTGAATAGGGGTGAAGCACATTGTTCAAATTTAATGATGAAAAAGGCAATTTAAAGTGCTCGTTCTGTGGAAAACCACAAGAACAAGTACGTAAACTAGTAGCTGGACCTGGCGTATACATTTGTGATGAATGTATCGAGCTGTGTTCTGAAATCGTTGTAGAGGAACTAGGGGTCGAAGAAGAAATCGATTTTCAAGAAATCCCGAAACCAAAAGAAATATTATCGATTTTAGATGAATATGTTATTGGACAAGAGCGCGCCAAAAAAGCATTAGCTGTTGCAGTGTACAATCACTATAAACGTATTAATTCGAACAGTAAAATTGATGATGTAGAATTATCAAAATCGAATATCGTTTTAATTGGACCAACTGGTAGTGGGAAAACACTCCTTGCTCAAACTTTAGCTCGAATTTTAAATGTGCCATTTGCTATTGCAGATGCGACTTCACTTACAGAAGCGGGTTATGTTGGGGAGGATGTTGAGAATATCCTTCTAAAATTAATACAAGCAGCTGATTATGATATCGAACGTGCAGAAAAAGGAATTATTTATATAGATGAGATCGACAAAGTAGCTCGCAAATCTGAAAATCCTTCTATTACACGTGATGTATCGGGCGAAGGAGTTCAACAAGCATTGCTTAAAATTCTTGAAGGTACTGTAGCAAGTGTTCCTCCGCAAGGCGGAAGAAAACACCCGCATCAAGAATTTTTACAAATAGATACAACGAATATTCTATTTGTCGTTGGTGGAGCCTTTGACGGAATCGAACAAATCATTAAACGCCGTCAAGGCCGAAAAGTGATTGGCTTTGGTTCTGATCCAAAGAAAATGGAAGAGGACAAAGCATCCCTTCTTTCACAATTGATTCCGGAGGATTTACTGAAATTCGGTTTAATTCCTGAGTTTATCGGGCGTTTACCAGTTTTGGCGTCTCTAGAACAATTAGACGAAGAAGCACTAGTTCAAATTTTAACTGAACCTAAAAATGCCCTTATTAAGCAATATCAAAAAATGCTTGAGCTGGATAAAGTTCAATTAGAATTTAGTGATGAGGCACTGCAGGCAATTGCAAAAGAAGCAATTGAGCGTAAAACAGGTGCACGTGGCTTGCGTTCAATTATTGAATCAACAATGCTTGAAATGATGTTTGAGCTTCCATCTCGTGAAGACATTGTAAAATGTATTGTAACGAAGGAAACAATTACAGACAAAGCAACACCAACATTAATTCTTGCTGATGGCACAGAGTTAAAACCGAACGATAAAAAAACTTCAGCTTAAGAAGCTTGAGTTCAGCATGGTATGATGGAGAGCTGACTTCGAACTAGCGTTAGAGCGCTTGTCGTAAGTCAGCTCTTTCTACCAAAATAAACTTTATACATATGGTGTCTAATCTGAGCATTTATTTACATAATAAGTAGTGGTTAGGATAAAATGAATAAATGGGACTGAGATTCTCATTGCAGAAATTTCTATGATTAGGTAAGTGAAAGTCTTAAGATTTTAGACATACTAACAGAGCGGGTTGTTTCGGAAAACGTGGATGGAGGTGAATACCCGCATGAGTAAAACATTAAATAATATACCGCTTTTACCATTACGTGGTTTATTGGTTTACCCTTCAATGGTTTTACATATCGATGTAGGGAGAGCGCGTTCAGTAGCTGCTTTAGAGCATGCAATGTTAAATGATAATCAAATCTTCTTGGCGACTCAAAGAGACTTGCGTGTTGAACAGCCAACAGAAGAAGAACTTTATGCTATTGGTACATTGGTAAATGTAAAACAAATGCTGAAACTTCCTAACGGTACTTTACGCATACTAGTAGAGGGTATTAGCCGTGCAAAGTTCAGCAACTATGAAGAACAAAAAGACTTTACAACAGTTGATTTAGAAGTACATGAAGACGAAAAGGAAAAGGATGCTGAAATCGAGGCATTGATGCGGACGCTTGTCAGCTATTTTGAAAAGTACGCTAAATCCTCAAACAAAATCACGTCTGAAACAATCGATTCTATTTTAGATATTGAAGAACCAGGCCGTCTCGCTGATATCGTTGCTTCTCATTTACCGTTTAAGGTTGCTGAAAAACAAGAAGTCCTTGGAATTTTTAACGTGAAAAAACGTTTAGACCATTTAATCATCAGGCTGCATGATGAACAAGAGGTATTAAATCTTGAGAAAAAGATTAATTCCAAAGTGAAACAAGCAATGGAACGTACGCAAAAAGAATATTATTTGCGCGAGCAGATGAAAGCGATCCAGGCAGAGCTTGGTGACAGAGAAGGCAAGACAGGTGAAGTAGCGGAGCTCCGCAAGCGTGTTGAAAACGCTGGTATGCCTGAATCAACGCAAAAGGTTGCGATTAAAGAATTAGATCGCTACGAAAAGCTTCCTGCAGCAAGTGCGGAAAGCGGCGTTATTCGTAATTATATTGAATGGCTTGTTACGATTCCATGGAAAGAAAGTACAGAAGATCGTTTAGATATCAAGCACGCAGAAGAAATCTTAAACCGAGATCATGATGGCTTGGAAAAAGTGAAAGAGCGAATTTTGGAATATCTATCCGTTCGTCAACTGATGAATTCGGTTCGTGGTCCAATTTTATGTTTAGCTGGACCTCCAGGGGTAGGTAAAACTTCATTAGCCCGTTCTGTAGCAGAAAGCTTGAATCGTAATTTTGTACGCGCATCATTAGGCGGTGTACGAGATGAGTCGGAAATTCGCGGCCATCGCCGTACTTATGTGGGAGCAATGCCTGGACGAATCATTCAAGGAATGAAAAAGGCAGGCACAGTCAATCCGGTATTTTTACTCGATGAAATCGACAAAATGTCAAATGACTTCCGGGGAGACCCTTCTGCCGCGATGCTAGAAGTATTAGATCCTGAACAAAATGGTACATTTAGCGATCATTACATTGAAGAACCGTATGATTTGTCTCAGGTTATGTTCATTGCAACAGCAAATGATTTAAGTACAATACCTGGACCGCTTCTTGACCGTATGGAAGTCATTTCGATTGCTGGATATACAGAAATCGAAAAAACAATGATTACGAAAAATCATTTAATTCCTAAACAAATTAGCGAGAATGGTTTGAAAAAATCGCAGCTTGTTATTAAAGATGAAGCGATAATAGATTTAATTCGTTACTATACTCGCGAAGCAGGTGTACGTAATCTTCAAAGACAGATTGCTGCACTTTGCCGTAAAGCTGCTAAAATCATCGTTTCTGGTGAGAAAAAGCGTGTAACAGTAAATTCCAAAGTATTAGAAGAAATGCTTGGTAAACACCGCTATCACTATGGTCAAGCGGAAGAGGAAAACCAGGTGGGCGTTGCGACTGGCCTAGCTTATACAACTGTTGGTGGAGATACGCTTCAAATAGAAGTTTCTTTAACGCCAGGTAAGGGTAAACTGATTCTAACTGGTAAACTTGGAGAAGTGATGAAGGAGTCTGCTCAAACTGCGCTATCCTATGTCCGTTCACTTTCCGAAAAACTTGATATTAATACGGATTATTTTGATCAAAATGATATTCATATTCATGTTCCAGAAGGGGCGGTGCCAAAGGATGGTCCTTCTGCAGGGATTACAATGGCAACTGCATTAGTCTCAGCGATTTCCAATAAACCAATAAAACGTGAAGTAGGTATGACAGGTGAAATTACCCTGCGCGGTCGTGTACTTCCTATTGGTGGTTTGAAAGAGAAATCTTTAGGTGCCCACCGAGCAGGGTTAACAACCATCATTATTCCAAAGGATAATGAAAAAGATATTGATGATATTCCAGAGAGTATTCGTGAACAACTTACATTTAAACCTGTATCATCTGCAGAAGAAGTGCTGGAAATAGCACTTGTTGGAGGTTTTTAAACAATGAAAGTCCATAATGTAGAAATGGTCATCAGTGCCGTAAAGCCAGAACAGTATCCAGAAGATGGACTTCCTGAATTCGCTTTAGCTGGTCGATCAAATGTTGGTAAATCTTCATTTATCAATAAAATGATTGGAAGAAAAGCATTAGCTCGTATTTCGTCAAAGCCAGGAAAAACGCAGACATTAAACTTTTACAAAATTGAAGAGCAATTGTTCTTTGTAGACGTACCTGGCTATGGCTACGCAAAAGTTTCAAAAACTGAACGTGAAGCCTGGGGAAAAATGATTGAACGATATATAACAGCGCGTAGTGTATTGCGTGCTGTTGTATTAATCATTGATTTACGTCATCCGCCGACTAACGATGACATAATGATGTATGATTTCTTGAAGTATTACAACATCCCTGCAATTGTTATTGCTACCAAAGCCGATAAAATTAAAAAAGGCAAATGGGAACAGCATAAAAAAGTAGTTAGAGATGCATTGGAAATGGATAAAAACGATCCAATAATCGTTTTCTCATCGGAAACAGGCCTTGGTTTTGAACAAGCTTGGCAGGAAATTGAAAAACGAATGTAATGCTTACATACTAAAATGCACTAGTGATGCTTCGCTAGTGCATTTTGTCTCTTTAAAAAGAAATAAAATTCCAATTGTATGCGGACTGTGTACTTAGATTGCAATCGAACCATCATCTAATTTAGAGATTATTTTAATACTTCTAATTGGCCTTTTATAGCGCATATCAGAAATATGCTTAGAAAAAACGCAAATTTCGTCAAATAGTAGTAAAATTCGTTATTTTTTCTCATACTGAACAAAATAACTTTATTTTTTCTGGTATTCTCAAAAACCAATATTCGAAATATCTGTATTTAAGCATCGTTATTGAAAGATGGTGCAAGATTTGTTACACTTACTTTAGAATAATTCTAATTTAAAAATGATGAATAATTTCATAGCATGTTCACAAAAAAGGTGTGGATAACGCTTTCTTTATGTTAGAATAGACTTTATGAAATAGATCGTGTGAGGTGTAAAGTTCATGCATACACTTGTAGTAGGCTTGAATTATAGAACAGCGCCAGTCGAAATTCGCGAAAAATTGTCGTTTATTGAGAGTGAACTACCGAATGCGATGGCTGCATTAAAAAAAGAAAAAAGCATATTAGAAGACGTAATTGTTTCAACTTGTAACCGAACTGAGATTTATGCAGTTGTAGATCAACTGCATACAGGTCGTTATTATATTAAACAATTTTTAGCAAAATGGTTCGATATTTCAGTCGAGCAATTTGATGAGCATCTTTACATTCGTGAAGATGACGATTCACTGCATCATCTTTTCCGTGTGACATCAGGAATTGACTCAATGGTGTTAGGTGAGACCCAAATTCTTGGACAAGTAAAGAAAAGCTTTTTGGAAGCACAAGAAGTCGGTACTACAGGTACAATCTATAATCAGCTGTTTAAACAAGCTGTCACATTTGCAAAACGTGCGCATAATGAAACAACGATAAATGAAAATGCAGTATCTGTTTCATATGCAGCGGTGGAACTTGCTAAAAAGATTTTTGGCTCATTAAAAAATAAGCATGTAGCTATTTTAGGTGCTGGTAAAATGGGTGAACTAGCGATTCAAAATCTTTATGGCAATGGAGTAGGCAAAGTTACAGTTGTGAACCGTACGTTTGAAAAAGCAGAAAAACTTGCATCCAAATTTAATGGGGATGCAAAATCAATGCAGGAATTGCAATGTATGTTATTAGAAGCTGATATTCTTATTACATCAACTGGTGCTACTGATTATGTGATCGATTATGAGCTAATGCAATTTGTTGAACGTTTACGTAAAGGTAAACCGTTATTCATGGTCGATATTGCGGTACCCCGTGATATAGATCCACGGGTAAGCGATTTACCGAATGTTTTCCTATATGATATAGATGACTTACAAGGAATTGTTGAAGCGAATTTAGCAGAACGTGAACAAGCAGCAAAAGAAATTACAGATATGATTGGACAAGAGGTACTTCAATTCAAGGATTGGTTTGCAACTCTTGGTGTAGTTCCTGTTATTTCTGCATTGCGCAAAAAAGCTAATCGTATTCAACAAGAAACAATGTCAAGCATCGAGAATAAAATGCCGAATTTAACTGAGCGTGAAATCAAAATTTTAAATAAACATACGAAATCCATCATTAATCAATTATTGAAGGATCCAATTTTGCAAGCGAAGGAATTGGCAAATTCTCCAAAAGCAAATCTTCAGCTTCAATTATTCCAGCAAATTTTTGGGATAGAAGAAGATGTCGTTGAAGAAGTGAACGCACAACAAGAAAAAGAAAAAGCGTTTAATGAAAGTTCACAGAATAAAGCAATCTTAGATGGGAAATTGTCATTCTAACTTTATTCAACCTGGACGTGAAGCTTTGATTTAAAATCAAATGTTTTTGTACAAGTCTCGAGTAAATTTTCACCAAAATAATGAGGCTAGTTTCAAATTAGTCGAGGCTAATAATGATTGTGAATTAGAGGCGTTTTCGTATCTGTATGTTAAACTAATAGATACGAGGACGCCTATTTCTATAATAGAGGAAATATTTAACATTTATATTTGCATGGTTGCAACTAGCTTTATCACTTGGAAGACTTAAATCCAATACTCATAAAATTTATACATAATTTTACGTAAAAATTGTAAAAAATGGTATTAGCTTCTTAAAAGTTGTAAATGATGAAGAAGGGTAGCGAAATGACACAAATAACAATGGCTTGGCTTTATGAAATAATGGTTGTACTCTATGCAACCGGTATTGTTTTTTATTTCATCGATTTTTTCTATAAACGTGTAAAAATCCGCCGATTTGGGTTTTGGTTAATATCCATTGTATGGGTATTGCAAACAATTTTCTTTTTACTGTATATTGTCGAAACCAAACGATTTCCAATTCTTTCGTTGACGGAAGGAATTTATTTTTATGCTTGGCTGCTTGTGACACTCTCTATACTTTTACATTGCATAGCACGTGTAGATTTACCGGTATTCTTTATAAATGTATTAGGGTTTATTTTTGTCACAATTCACTTATTTGCACCAAATCATGTTCAAAATCCACTAGTGAAATCACTTGAATCAGAGATGCTGTTTATCCATATCTCCTTTGCAATACTTTCTTATGCTGCATTTTCTCTGTCATTTGTTTTCTCGGTTTTATATTTAATTCTATACAGTTTATTAAAAAAGAAGAAATATACAAAATTATGGTCAAGATTGCCAGATTTGCACCAAACTAGCAGGTGGATGTTTTATTCGATTTTAGTTGGTGTCCCAATTATTTTTATCAGTTTATTATTAGGACTGGAATGGGCATTTTTAAAACTTGATGCATTATCAATTTTTGATGTTAAGATTTTAGGTTCCTTTGTTATTACAATTATTTATTTGTTAATCTTAGTGCTGCATCATAGCGGGAAATTGACAGGCTTGAATTTTGCCTGGGCACAAATTTATACATTTTTGCTTGTTGTCATTAATTTCTTTTTGGGAAGTAAATTATCAAACTTCCATATATGGTACTAATATATTCAGTCGGGTTTCAATACCGGCTAAAATAGGCCAATTCGGATTTGAATAGAAAGGTAGGCTCATCATGAGAAAAATTATCGTAGGTTCAAGAAGAAGCAAGTTAGCTTTAACACAAACAAACTGGTTTATCAACGAGTTGAAGAATGCAGGGGTTCCTTTTGAATTTGAGGTTAAGGAAATTGTAACAAAAGGAGATCGCATCCTGGATGTACAATTATCTAAAGTTGGCGGGAAAGGCTTGTTTGTAAAAGAAATTGAACAAGCCCTATATGACAAAGAAATTGATTTTGCCGTACATTCCATGAAGGATATGCCCGCTGTATTGCCGGAAGGATTAGTTATCGGCTGCATCCCTCCTCGTGAAGATGCCAGAGACGCATTTATTTCAAATGGTCATGTGAAATTCACTGACTTGCCTAAGGGAGCGGTAGTTGGGACAAGCTCTTTACGTCGTGGCGCCCAGCTATTAAAAGCAAGACCAGACCTTGAAATTAAATGGATTCGCGGAAACGTGGAAACACGCTTAGCAAAATTGGAAAGCGAAGGCTTTGATGCCATTATTTTAGCGGCTGCCGGCCTAAAACGTCTTGGCTGGAATGATGATGTGGTAACAGAATATTTAGATACTGATATTTGTTTGCCAGCTGTTGCTCAAGGTACTCTAGGGATCGAATGCCGTGCTGATGATCATGAATTGCTGAATGAATTAGCCAAATTAACAGATCAAATCACTTGGAACGAAGCACATGCCGAGCGTGCGTTTTTAGCGGCAATGGATGGCGGCTGCCAAGTGCCAATTGCTGGATACGCAACTACAGAAGGGGATGCAATTACATTCACTGGTTTAGTTGCGGCACCAGATTCATCTGTTATTTTTAAGGAAACATTAACAGGAACTAATCCTGAAGAGTTAGGCAAAGAAGTCGCGAAAATTTTAACAGAGCAAGGAGCCTTTGATTTAATCCAAAAAGTAAAGGCTGAGTTAGATGCTTAAACCATTTGAGGGAAAAACAGTCGTTGTGACAGGATCTTCTAAAACAACGGCTGTCCTTTTTGAGATTGAAAAATTAGGTGGAGAAGCCTTCTTTTATCCTCTGATTGAAACAACTGAAATCCTAGAACTGGATGATCGAGTGAAGCTGCAGCAAGCCCAGCATTTTGATTGGCTGATTTTCACAAGTCAAAATGCTGTTGAAGCTTTTTGTAAGAAAGCCAAGCGTCATCAGTTGAAACGCTCTGACTTTAGTGGGAAAATTGCTGCAGTAGGTTCTAAAACGGCGGAATTACTGAATGAAAACGATTTTGATGTAAGCTTTACGCCAACTGTATTTAGTGCGGATGTGTTTAAAAATGAGTTTCCACAAGTTGCAGGGGACAATCCAAGATGTTTGTTTCTAAGAGGAAATAAAGCAAAAGACACATTAAAAAAAGGGCTGCCCTTTGAGCTGACGGAATGGACCGTTTATAAGACACAGGAAAATTTGTCTGCTATTGATCCATTCATCCACCTAATTCAAACAAGGCAACAACCTATTATTATTTTTGCAAGTCCATCTGCAGTGGATGTATTTGCAAAAAATATTGCACCGTTAGTTGGGTGGGAAAATGCACAATATGCGAGTATAGGTCATATTACTGCAGCTAGAATAGAGCATTATGGAGCTCAAGTTACATATCAACCTACTAATTATACGATGCAAGCAGTTATCGAAGAAATCCGATTGAGAGAGGGAATTAGAAATGACAGAACTTAATTTCAGAAGACATCGCCGTCTTCGTTCATCAAAAGCCATGCGTTCTATGGTGAAAGAAACTTATTTACACAAAGAAGATTTAATCTATCCGATTTTTGTAATGGAAGGCGAAAATATTAAAAACCCAGTAAGTTCGATGCCTGGAGTTTTCCAATTCTCTTTGGATACTTTAAATACAGAAGTAGATGAAGTAGTGGAGCTAGGGATTCCAGCAATCATTTTATTTGGTTTGCCTGCTGAAAAAGATGCTGTTGGAACAGGCGCATTCCATGATCATGGAATCGTACAAAAAGCAACTCGCCAAATTAAAGAGCGTCATCCTGATATAATCGTCATTGCAGATACTTGTCTATGTGAATTCACAGATCATGGACATTGTGGAGTTGTAGAAGGAGAGAAAGTGCTAAACGATGCATCTTTAGATCTTTTAGGACGTACTGCTGTATCACAAGCAAAAGCTGGTGCCGATATTATTGCACCTTCCAATATGATGGACGGTTTTGTTGCAGCAATCCGTGTTGCTTTAGATGAAGCAGGATTTGAAGATGTTCCGATTATGTCTTATGCGGTGAAATATGCTTCTGCATACTATGGTCCTTTCCGTGAAGCTGCTGATGGTGCTCCTCAATTCGGTGATCGTAAAACGTATCAAATGGACCCTGCCAATCGCATGGAAGCATTCCGTGAAGCGGAATCGGATATTGAAGAAGGTGCCGATTTCCTAATTATCAAACCTGCTTTATCTTACTTAGATATCATTCGTGATGTACGAAATAACTACACATTACCAATCGTTGCCTATAACGTTTCAGGCGAGTATGCAATGATTAAAGCGGCAGCACAAAATGGCTGGATTGAAGAAAAACCGGTTGTAATGGAAACTTTACTAGGTATGAAGCGTGCAGGTGCAGATATGATATTAACTTATCATGCAAAAGACGTTGTTCGCTGGTTGGAGGAAAAATAATTATGACATACGAAAAATCAATTCAAGCTTTCTCTGAAGCTGTTCATTTAATGCCTGGAGGGGTAAACAGCCCTGTTCGTGCATTCAAATCCGTGAACACAGATCCAATCTTCATGGAATCTGGTAAGGGTGCGATTATTAAAGATATCGATGGCAATGAATATATTGACTACGTGTTAAGCTGGGGGCCGCTGATTTTAGGTCATTCACATCCGGAAGTCGTAGCAGCGATTCAAGAACAAGTTGCCAAAGGTGCTTCATTTGGGGCACCAACTCTATTAGAAAATAAATTAGCGCAAATCGTCATTGACCGTGTTCCTTCAGTTGAAATGGTTCGTTTTGTTTCCTCTGGAACAGAA
The DNA here is from genome assembly GCA_030027265.1 of Lysinibacillus fusiformis. Lineage (GTDB taxonomy): Bacteria > Bacillota > Bacilli > Bacillales_A > Planococcaceae > Ureibacillus > Ureibacillus fusiformis_A. Next base: position 341,633 of record JASENG010000001.1, read on the forward strand.
GCTACCATGGCGGCATTGCGTCTTGCACGTGGATACACAGGAAGAGATATCATCTTAAAATTTGAAGGATCTTACCATGGCCATGGAGATTCTTTATTAATCAAAGCAGGTTCAGGTGTCGCTACTCTTGGGTTGCCAGATAGCCCTGGTGTACCTGCAGATATTGCAAAGAATACAATGACAGTTGCTTATAATGATCTAGAAGCGGTTCAAGTTGTATTTGAAAAATTTGGTCAACAAATTGCCGGTGTCATTGTTGAGCCAGTAGCTGGAAATATGGGGGTTGTCCCTCCTAAACCAGGATTCCTGGAAGGGTTACGTAAAGTTACAGAGGAAAATGGCGCACTTCTTATCTTCGATGAAGTAATGACTGGTTTCCGAGTAGATTACAATTGTGCACAAGGCTACTTTGGCGTTAACCCGGACCTAACATGCTTAGGTAAAGTAGTAGGCGGCGGACTGCCTGTAGGAGCTTTCGCAGGTAAACGCGAAATTATGGAATATATTGCGCCAGCAGGTTCAGTATATCAAGCAGGTACATTATCAGGTAACCCGCTTGCAATGACAGCGGGTATCGAAACGTTATCTCGTTTAACTCCTGAATCATATGAGCATTTTAAAAAGCTAGGGGACCAATTAGAAGCTGGTATTCGTGAAGCAGCAACTAAATACAATATTCCGCATACAGTTAACCGTGCCGGATCAATGATTGGTTTATTCCTGACGAATGAAGAGGTAGTAGATTTTGAGTCTGCGAAAACTTCCGATCTAGCTATGTTCGCTGAATACTTCAAATTAATGGCTGAAGAAGGCATCTATTTGCCGCCATCGCAATTTGAAGGCCTATTCATTTCAACAGCCCATACGGAAGAGCATATTGCCAAAACTGTACAAGCCTTCCATAATGTATTTGCAAAGTTAGCAAAATAATAAATTTCAAATGGAGCACCTTTTTCTTTGGATGAAAAAGGTGCTTTTTTGATGGACTTTAAACCTTAAAGTTGGAAGCCGATTTTCCCTTACAAATAACATTCCGAAAACCAATCCGTTTTCAGAGAGTTCTCCATTTGTGAAAGAGATTTTTCACTGCAATCAACAATTGAACTTTCATTCAAAGGAATGAAACATATTGTCGGTCAAGATCCGTTTCGAAATGCATTTCACCAAGGGAATGAGATGCATAGTGAGCCAAGTTTTAATTTCAAACCGTTTCATCGCGCTCCATTGGTTCGTCCATTTTTCGCCATTCGTTTTTTACATCTAAAGTATTAAATCATCTTAATGCTTTAGCATACTTACAATCCTCAAGCATATGGTAGATACGGGAGGGATGCCATATGCAAAAAATTAATTGGGATATGATGACGCAATTTGTTTTTCCAGAACAGTTAGGTGTTGTTGAAGAAGTGGTTTCTGTAGAAATTAAACCTATTTGGCAGCAGATTGAAACGGAAGACTCTGTACGGTTGGTTGGTATCTATCATATTGCTGCAATCGCACGATTTAATCCGGATGAATTGCCGGAATCCAGCGATGGCACATTTATTGAAGAACTGGAGTTTGAAGGGAATAATGGGTACTTTGAATATGCAATGCCATTAGAGATAGACTTGCCTCGTGATAAAGTAGCCTATGATTGCGCACCGGAAGTATGTATTAATGATGTAGCTTATTTTATTTATGATGGCTCGAATTGTACGTTTAAGTGGGATGTCGATTGCCAATTTGATGAAGCGGTAGAAGGAGGTTTATTTCAATACGAGCAGCCAGCTCCTATTGAATTCCAGGAACCGCCTTTACCTGAAAAACCAGTGCTTCAAGAAACTGCTCCTATCTCAGAAGCGATTCCGCAAGTACCGGTGTTTGAGCAACAAGAACCTCTAATTGAGGTGGCACCTTCCTATGAAGATTTCCAAACCGAAGAAGAATCGCCGTTTACAGAAGAAATCCACTTTGGTGGACCAGACGGGGTATTTCCGGAACAACCAGAATTATCGAAAGAACAACTCACAAGTCCTGAAACTGTTCCTGAAGGACAACCATTAGAAGAAAGCCCGAACTTTGAAGAATCGCCAAGTTATGATGTAAGCGAAGGTACGGTTATTGAAGATATCGAGGAAAATAAAATAGAAGAGCCAGTACTTGAACAAAACGAGAAGGAAAAAGTAGTGGAAGCTAGAAATCAATATTTCCCGACAGATACCGATGATTTTTACAATGAGTTGACAGAATCCTATACGATTTTAAATGTTTCAAATAAAATCTATCGTGACTAAAAACATGCGTTTCAACCAAATGCCTTTTGGCTTTTGCCAACACTAAGCGTTTTTTTCTGCAAAAAATCCCTTCCTTTCAATAAAATTGTTGTCACTTGAAAACTGTTGGTGGTATATTATAAAGTATCAATAGTTATACTTTGTTTATAAATGGGCTCCATTTTATATCAGGAGAAACGAAAACAAAGTACAAGTGAATAATGATTGATGCGTTGAAGAGGAAGAGTAAAATGTACTTGCTTGCTATAGAGAGGAAACGGCAGCTGAAAAGTTTCTGCCAGCAAACATTTGAAGGTAGCCTTGGAGCAGCTTTTGTGAAATAGCAGTAGCAAAATGCCGGGTAAAACCCGTTAACTAATTGAGAGCCGAGACTTTAATGGAAATTTCAGTTTATGAATGACATTAGCTCGGAACTAAAGGTGGTACCGCGAATACAAAACTCCTTCGTCCTTTTATTAGGGCGAAAGGAGTTTTTTTATTGGCAAGAAATTTCCCCTAAAACAGTTGGACCAATGCAATTTGACTAAAGCTTGGAGAGCACGCGGCGAACAATTTGATTTGCTGTACTTCAAAAATTAAAAGGAGGAGTCAATATGACAGAACAACAAGATTTATCTATGCCAACAAAATATGATCCACAAAGTATTGAAACTGGACGCTATGAATGGTGGCTGCAAGGAAAATTTTTTGAAGCACAACCTGAAAGCGGGAAACAACCATATTCCATCGTAATTCCGCCTCCAAACGTAACAGGTAAATTACACTTAGGCCATGCATGGGATACAACTTTACAAGATATTTTGATTCGTATGAAGCGCATGCAAGGCTATGACGCACTTTGGTTACCAGGGATGGACCACGCGGGGATTGCAACCCAAGCTAAAGTAGAAGAAAAACTTCGGGCAGAAGGTATTACGAGATATGATCTTGGTCGCGAAAAATTCCTTGAAAAAACTTGGGAATGGAAGGATGAATATGCTAGCCATATTCGCGCACAATGGGCAAAGCTTGGTTTAGCATTGGACTATTCCCGTGAACGATTCACTTTGGATGAAGGCTTATCGGATGCTGTTAAAGAAGTATTCGTAAAATTATATGAAAAAGGTTTAATCTACCGCGGTGAACGGATTATTAACTGGGATCCCGCAGCGAAAACGGCTCTATCTGACATCGAGGTAATTCATAAAGAAGTAGAAGGTGCCTTCTATCACATGGAATACCCGTTAGCAGATGGTTCCGGCAAATTGCGTGTTGCAACAACTCGCCCAGAAACAATGCTAGGAGATTCCGGTGTAGCTGTTCACCCAGAGGATGATCGTTACAAACACCTAATCGGCAAAACAGTGATTCTTCCAATCGTTGGTCGTGAAATCCCGATTGTTGCAGATACTTACGTAGACATGGAATTTGGAACTGGGGTTGTTAAAATGACGCCAGCCCACGATCCGAATGACTTTGAAGTAGGTAACCGTCATAATCTGGAACGTATTCTTGTGATGAACGAGGACGGCACAATGAACAATCTTGCAGGTAAATATGCTGGAATGGATCGCTTCGAATGCCGTAAGCAAATCGTTGCAGATTTACAAGAAGCAGGGGTTTTAGTAGAGATTGAGCCGCATACTCACCAAGTTGGCCACTCAGAACGTTCTGGTGCAGTTGTAGAACCTTACCTTTCAGCGCAATGGTTCGTTAAAATGGGACCTTTGGCAGAAGCAGCTTTAGACATGCAAAAACAAGAAGAAGAAAAAGTAAACTTTGTACCAAACCGATTTGAAAATACGTATAACCGATGGATGGAGAACATTCATGACTGGTGTATTTCCCGTCAATTATGGTGGGGTCACCAAATTCCTGCTTGGTATCATAACGAAACAGGTGAAATTTATGTAGGTAAAAATGCTCCGGCTGATGCGGAAAATTGGACACAAGATGAAGATGTATTAGATACATGGTTCTCTTCTGCATTATGGCCGTTTTCAACAATGGGCTGGCCAGATCTTGAGAATGAAGAATTCAAACGCTACTATCCAACCAGTACATTAGTAACAGGCTATGATATTATCTTCTTCTGGGTTTCTCGTATGATTTTCCAAGGAAAAGAATTTACTGGCGAACGTCCATTTAAAGATGTTTTAATTCACGGGTTAGTACGTGATGGTGAAGGACGTAAAATGAGTAAATCACTTGGCAACGGTGTAGATCCGATGGAAGTGATCGACCAATACGGTGCAGACGCACTTCGTTACTTCTTGGCAACAGGTTCATCGCCTGGCCAAGATTTGCGTTATACAACTGAAAAGGTAGAATCTGTTTGGAACTTTGCCAATAAAATTTGGAATGCTTCACGTTTTGCCCTTATGAATATGGAAGGCTTGACTTTTGAAGAAATCGATTTAACAGGTAATTTAAATGTCGCCGACAAATGGATTTTAACTCGTTTAAATGAAACAATTGAACGTGTTACAGCATTATCGGATAAATATGAGTTCGGTGAAGTTGGCCGTGAGCTTTATAACTTTATCTGGGATGATTTCTGTTCTTGGTATATTGAAATGGCGAAGCTTCCTCTATATGGTGAAGATGAAGCTGCAAAGAAAACAACTCGTTCTGTATTAGCATTTGTACTAGATAATACAATGCGCTTGCTTCATCCAATGATGCCATTCATTACAGAGGAAATTTGGCAGCACCTTCCTCACGAAGGAGACTCGATTACAGTTGCAGCTTGGCCAACAGTAAAAGAAGAATTCAATTTTGCGCAAGATGCAGAAAGCATGAAGCTGCTGACAGAAATTATTCGCTCTGTACGTAACATCCGCGCGGAAGTAAATACGCCAATGAGCAAAAAAGTATCATTAACAATTTCAGCAAATGATGAAGCGATTGCGAGCATCCTTGAAACAAACAAAGCGTATATTGAAAAATTCTGTAACCCGCAAAACTTAACAATTGGTTCAGCAATGGAAGCTCCAGCTCAATCAATGACAGCTGTTGTGACAGGTGCTGAAATTTACTTGCCGCTAGCTGGTTTAATCAATCTAGAAGAAGAAATCTCTCGTCTGGAAAAAGAACTGGAAAAATGGGCAAAAGAAGTGAAATTAGTGAACGGTAAGCTTTCAAATGAAAAATTCGTTTCTAAAGCACCGGAAGCCTTAGTTGCAAAAGAGCGCGAAAAACTAGCCGAGTACCAAGAAAAACACGAAGCAGTTGAAAAACGTTTAGCAGAACTAAAAAATATGTAACAAAGCAATTGGTCCTGAAATTTTAGGAATTGTAATGCATTTTATAGCGAGTAGGTGATCGACTTGCCGTTCATCTACTCGCTTTTTTTGAACTTGTTGATGCCAGACTCAAACGGACGTTGCCTTGTTTGTTATCTCAATCTCGGGGAATGATTAGATAGGTGATTTTTAAAAATGGGAGAGAAAAGATCCACATATTATGTTGTGCATAAAGTTTGCCATCTTCTGTTTCCCTGACTTGAAAGCTTTCTTCAATCGGTAATGCAAAATGATGCTTATTCAAGGCTAAATAGATGCCGGTATCGGAATTTGCCTCACTTTTCTTGCTTGATAATTGGAGTTCCTCTCCAATTTGATTTAATTCTAATATCCCGATCATTGATGACCAGGGAAGAGGTAAGGATATGTTCATGTAGGTGCGGTCTTTCGTATTGTGCCATGAATATAAAGCGACAAAGGCGACTTTATTATTAATTCTTCTGACCCAAGCTCTAGGCAGGCTTCTGCCGTCCAATTTCTCATTGATACTTATGATGTCGCCTGTCATTTCAACACGTTTACTTGATAAAGGCAGGTTGATTTGTCCGATAAATGAGCTGAAGAAACGATAAATGAAAGCAAAGGGCTTAAACCAATTTTTCCATTTTATCTCTGCGTACAATCGATAATCAAGTGTATTTTCATAAAAATCACGAATAGCCGGTGAGAGCGTATTTAAATCGATACCTGGCTCATAAATAGCCATTTCGTCCACTAATCCTTTATATGAACCTGAATCTTGCTGCTGCCTGATTTTGGGAAGAATCTTTTCCCCAATAACCATGTTCCCTCGTATTTTACTAACTGGAAATGCCCATTTTATGGTTTTTGGCTGTGGGACATAAACAGACCATCCGATAATGCCTATTAAAGCAAATAACACGCAATTAAAGAATCCATGAAATTGGAGCATAAAATCTATACTGATCGAGTAATCTTTCGATAGTCGTCCAAAGGCGTATAAAAACGATAAAATAATGGTTATACCCAATGATCCGAATGATAATCGAATCATCCATTTTTGTAATCGATGGGCAAAAGGAACTCGCAAAGCATAGAAGATGAAACTATAGATTCCAATCATATAAAGAACAACTGAAATCCATTCGATCCATACAGAAAAAGTAATGCCGATTGCTAGAATCATAGGTGAAATAACTAGGATGCCAGCAGCTAGAGGATAGAGTGGCGGCTGATGAATTCTCCCCAGCAATCCTATAAATACCGGCAATAAAAAGGCAGCGTAATGAAAATGAATTGCTGTCAACCAAGTGATAATCGGTGAAAATCCCGTATCAATGTTTGTGGCATGAGCAAAGAACCAAACTCCGCCAATTGCTAGGTTTAGCAAAGCTATATCAATGCAAAATTCCTCAAAATGAACAAATCCCCTTGTGAAAAATCGGCTGAAACCATAGGCTGCAACAATAAAAGTAAATAACAGATAGATCCCTGCAAGGAAATAATCCCAGCCTGGATCATTCACTAGCTGTAATAAAATTACTGAAATTGTAGCCGGTATGGAAAAATAAGAATAATATCGGCTGAACCAGTCCTTTTTTTCCACAATCATTTGCAAAATAAGGGGAACATAAACGACTTGTGCTACGGTCAGCATGAGAAGATACGCAGCATCCTGTCCAATAAAAACAGCGAATAGAAACAAAACTATCGAAATGAGAGTCAGCTTAGTCCATATCATTGGGGTAGAACTCTCCTTCATACGAGATTATAAGACCGATTAATGGATTTCTGACATCCACTGATATTAAAAAAAGACCCTTTTCCTCGCTATATTTTTCGGTGACAGTTGCTAGGCCTTGAAATATTTTGGGCAAGGGTATTTCAATTCTTCCTAGAACCAATCGCTGTTTGCTTGATTCAATTTTCAAGTAACCCTCAGTAGAAACCATAAAGACTAGATCTGAATATAGTATACTGGGCTCACCTAAATAATCCTTAATCAAGTTTCGTCTAGAGTCGAAACTCATAAGCGCATTGAAATATCTTTTCTTCTTCCCAAAATAAAATACTCTTTCCCATTGGATTAGATCTTCTCCATTGGCTCCGATTAAAGGTATATTCAAAATTTCAAAGGGGATATTCGTTCCTTCTTCAGGAAATAGCAGTTTTCTTTTAGTGCCCAGCCAAAATAATGGATAGAGAAATTTTGGACCCACTTTAATTTTTTTCATTACACCTGCAGCCTGAAGAGGCTTATGATTTGAAAAATCATATCTCTTTTGCAGCATAGGGTGCAATCTATAAAACTCTTTGTCTAAGACCTTTTTATAAACTGACATTCATCACTTCATCTCTTTCTTTTACAGATAGTTGCTGAAGGCGCATCTTTACTCATGAAATAGCCCACAAGTGAAATAAACGCCAGACTAAGATTAAATGTTAAAGGATTAAAGGGATGCACCAATATAATTGGATCTGCTAGTATAGCCGAAATGGTTAGTAGGGGAAATATGATAACCTGCAAACCAAATAAATTTCTTTCGTTTTTGTAAAACAGCCAGATTAACCCGAAAATCATTTCGATTATACCCGTCATTTTCACTATCCAATAACCCTTTTCATAAGTAAGTGGAAACAAATTATTTACCATGGAAATTTCATCCGGATGCATGTAGATAAGCTTCGGAATGAGACCGTGATATATCCATATGAAGAAAAATAGGAAAGCGAAAAGCCAGCTTACAAAGAAGCGTAAATATTGGGAGATTGGCGTTTCATCTTTTTCCAGCCATCTTTTTAAAACATCAAAACTAAGTGCCGTTCCCCAGCCGATTAGAGGCCGAAACAGTAGTCGATCTGCTATTTGGCCAAACTTGCCAAGAGGCACTTCATAGTCATATTGAGTTAAAAATGTGATTGAGCTTTCTTTGGGTATATACTTCCAATATCCTTTGCCTTCTTTAATAGGGGATAGTACATTATCAGTACCAAAATGTAGTGACGATGTTCTGGCACCGTGTTTCCCTTCATGACTGCCGGAGGTAATGCCCCAGCCTTCTATTGTTTGACCGAATCCAAGATTTCGTTTATATGAGAAATGTTGAGGTTCATCATCTTTTCTTGGCAAATATGTAATTGAAGAAAAACGAAGATCCCACTGTTCATGAAGGTGAGGCGTTTGAGTTGCTCTCCATAGCTCATCCATGGAAGTGGAAATTTCTATTTCGACATAAACCGGCTTGCTTCTCATTTTTACTAAAAACCTCCTTTCATATGAAAAATGAATAAATTTAGTATAACATTTATTATTTTGTATATAAGGGATTTTTAGGAATAAATGTTAATTATCTTCATGGCTTTCATTTTTCGTGAATACCTTAAAAAATAATAAAATAAGCAGCGGAAACAACCACAAATGAGCCAAGTGGCTTTTGCGGGGTATAATTTCTAACCCGGCTAGCGTTTTTGTGAATTTACAATTAAAGTAGAATATGCGAAGGTTAACTAAACAATATTTTTAAGACTTAGGAGAAAAAGATATGTTTCATTCTATCGAAGAATGTACCGATTTTATATTTAAATTACGAGCAAGTACATATAAAGGCGAACCGCTTGAGGCAGTTCGAAAAATATTATTTGAGTTGGGCAATCCCCATGAAAAAGTAAAATTTATTCATTTTGCTGGATCGAATGGAAAGGGTTCCACGCTAAATGCAACAAGAGAAATTTTAATGGAGCATGGGTTACGTGTTGGTGCATTCATATCCCCGCATCTTGAACGTGTGAATGAACGAATGACAATTAACCATGAACAAATCACGGACGAAGCTTTTTTGCTTTATGCCAACAAAGTTGACGACATTATCCAAAAAAAATTAGACGGACTTTACCCAAGTTTTTTTGAAATTATAACGGTTATAGCTTGTTTACATTTTGCCAATGAAACAATTGATGTGGCTTTAATGGAAACCGGCATCGGTGGACGCATCGATTCAACGAATGTTATTACTCCTGAAGTATCAGTCATTACAACAATCTCTTTGGAGCATACAGAAATTTTAGGAGATACCATTGAAAAAATAGCTTTTGAAAAGGCGGGAATCATAAAAAATGAAAAACCTGTTGTCGTAGGAGTTAAACAATTAGAAGCGCGGCAGGTGATTAAAGAAAAGGCAAAGGAATGCAGGTCGGATTATTTTGGCTTAAACGAAGAGATTACCATCACAAACATTAGAAAAGGCGCTCCTCAGTATTTCGACTTTTCTTTTGCTAACCAAGAAATCAATAATATTCCTTTAGCGATGCAGGGAGAACATCAAATTAATAATGCAGCACTTGCGATTACGGCTTCATTATTGTTTGACCATACAATACAACAAGCTACTATCCGTGCTGCTTTACAGAAGGCAAGGTGGGAAGGGCGTTTTGAAAAAATTAGTGAACAAATCATTATCGATGGCGCCCATAATTCGGAAGGGACAGAAAGCTTGATTCACACTTTAAAGGAAGTTTTCCCTGCAAAAAAATATAAATTTATTTATGCCGCCCTACAGGATAAAGACCATGAAATAAGCATCAAAATGATGGATGAGGTTGCTGCTTCCATGGGCTTTACTCAAATCGATTTGCCAAGAGCTGCCAAGGCTGATGTGCTTGCATCCAAATCCAAGCATCCAAGTATTCATATCAATGAAAATTGGCAACAGTTAATAAAGGATGAACAAAAAGCATTACTACCGGATGAACTATTGATCATTACAGGATCTTTATATTTCATTGCCGATGTACGAAAATATTTAGTAGAGAAGGTAAAACAAGTATGATTCCTAGATTTGATGAGTACAAAAGTAAATGGGGAGTTGATAGCGACCAATCGATTAAACCTGGTCTAGAAGCAATGGAGCAAGCATTAGAGTTGCTGCAAAACCCTGAAAAAAACCTTTCGTTTGTACATATAGCGGGTACAAATGGGAAAGGTTCAACGATTGCTTTTCTGGAAGAAATTGCTAGAAAGAGTGGATTGACCGTTGGGAAGTTTACATCGCCATGTATTGTTGATGTCCATGATCAGCTGCAAATCAACGGCAGGCCCATTTCCGAAAATGAAATGAATGAACTTTTTATCCAGTTTAAGAAAGCAGGGTTGAGCGGAAAATTAACCGATTTTGAATTGCTAACATGTGGGGCCTTTCTATATTTCGCACAGCAAAAGGTGGATTTAGTATTATTGGAGACTGGGATGGGCGGACGTGAAGACAGCACAAATGTGATCATGCCGATTGTATCCATCATCACTAGCATTGCATTAGAGCATACGAGATTTCTCGGTTCTACTATCGGGAGCATTGCAGGGCATAAAGCTGGGATTATTAAGGCGGACAAACCTGTTGTCGTTGGGAGATTGCCAATAGAAGCACTAAAAGTAATTGAAAATGAAGCTTATGGAAAGAAGTCACCATTAATCGCACTTGGAGACCAATTTGAAGTTTCTATGGAAGGTTTGACAGATGTATATATAAATGATGAAAAAGGTTTGCAAATTAGCAAACTCGTTCGTAGAATGCCAGGAAGTCATCAGGCTGACAATATGGCGTTAGCAATTACCGCTTTTTTTGAGGTCGCTGAATTTTTGAGATTAGCGGTAGATATAGCTGCCATTCGAAATGCAGTTCAAATGGCTAGTTTACCTGGGCGCTTTGAGCAAGTGCTGCCAAATGTCTATTTTGATGGCGCCCATAATCCTGCAAGCGCGGAGAAACTGGTTGAAACAATTAAACAGCAATTTCCAAGCGAGCCAATTCGGTTTGTCGTTGGGATGCTTGCAGATAAAGATGTTAAGGCCGTTTTACAGCTATTGGAACAAGTAAGCGATGAATTTTATTTTGTTGATTTTGCTAATGACAGAGCAATGGCATCGAAAGAAATGCTTGCACTTTCAAACGCATCGCAAGCATCGCAGCTTGAAGATTATGCCTCTTTCCTAGAAGCCTCAGCTAAGAGAGAGGGCAAAACCTTTGTAACTGGTTCCCTTTATTTATTAACTGAAATAAGAGAGCAATTATTAATTTAAAAATAAAATTTAGCCACTATTTGTTTTAAAAACGCATCATTTGTAAATAGTACTAGTGAGTAGTGTTGAAACCGATCGATTAATGGCGTTTTTTGCGAAAAATTTTTTAAGTGAGGCGACATCTGTCTCGCTTTTTTTTAATCTATATTTGTTACCGTTAATATTATGAGGTGATGCGTATGAAATTTCCAAATGTAATAGGAAGACGAGAACTAAAGAATGCAGCAGTGATAGGTTCAGTCGCAGGATTAGCAGGTGTCCTATTTTTTATACTTATACTTAGTTCCATGAGTCCTTCAAATGACCAAGGGCAACAGCAGGCGAGTTCAGGGAAAGGTGAAGAAGAAGTAATCCCTGTACAATCATCTACCGAGGCTGGAGTCATAGAAGATGATTCTTCCGTTGGATTTTTTGCAAATCAATATGGGGTTTTTAAGAGTAGAGAATCTGCACAGGATTTTATCTCGGAATATCCCACTTTAAATACAAGTGCAACGGTGGAAGTGGATGGGAAATTCTATGTTTGGTCTTCTATTTCACCGATTCGAGAAGAACTTATAATCTCGGAAACACCTACATCTTTTGCAAAGTCCTTTAAATTATCAGCGGCTGCTTGCACTGAAGAAACGTTAAAAGGTTTGCCTACAATCTTAGAAAGCAATGACCCCTCAAAATTTTATTTTCAAGATGGTAATGTACCAGACAATATCCCTCAGGATTGGCAGTCGATAACATCAGCATTATCAAGCTTTTCGCAGGATTTGGGTATAGCTAGATTGCACTTGATTACCCATTATTTCGAAAACAATGACTGTATGAAAATCGAGTTTTAGGCCAAAATCGAACTCCAAATTTAAAATTTGAAAATTGAATATGATTTTTCAAAATTCCATTCCTCGGCTATCATTATGGTAGGAGGAATGGATATGAACTTTAGAACGAACCATCAACTTGTTTTGGCATCCGCATCACCTAGAAGAAAGGAACTCTTTTCAAAATTGGGCGTTCCCTTTGAAGTCATCACAAGCAATGTAGAGGAAACATCGGTACAAGCTAAAACAATGGACGACTATGTGCGTGGAGTAGCGTTATTAAAGGCGCGTGATGTAGCCAAAAAAGAGAAGGGGAAAACAATCATTGGTGCAGATACAGTAGTTGTCTTTGAAGACACATTACTACATAAGCCAAAGGATGCTGCAGAAGCTATCTCTCATTTAAGTAGATTATCAGAGAATGTACATCAAGTAATGACAGCGGTTGTTATTATTTTCCCGGATGGGACAGAGGAAGTTTTTGTGGAGGAAACAAAAGTATATTTTAAAAAGTTATCGATGGAACTAATTGAAAGCTATGTTGAAACCGGAGATCCTTTTGACAAAGCTGGGGGCTATGGTATACAAACTGATGGAGTGCTTTTTGTGGACCATATCTTGGGAGATTATAACAATGTAGTAGGGTTGCCATTAGCAAGCCTATTTGAAAAACTCATTGCACTAAACATTCTAAAATTATAGGAAGTGATCTATGAATGACGATTGCCCCATTTCCCGATCTTAAGATACGTGATGTCCATGTAGAGGACCGGCCAAGGGAAAGGTTAATTCGACAAGGAGCCCAAAGTTTATCAAATCAAGAGCTGATTGCAATCTTATTGCGGACAGGTACAAAGCAAGAGTCTGTGTTAACTCTTGCGAACCGTGTTTTAAATTATTTCGAAAAGCTCCATGAATTAAAGCATGCTACAATTGAAGAAATCATCTCGATAAAAGGAATAGGCGAAGCGAAGGCTGTACAACTCCTCGCAGCCATTGAGCTAGGGAGAAGGTTGTCCCAAAAACAGGTGGATGACCGGTATACGATTCGCTCTCCACAGGATGCAGCTACTTACTTAATGCCTGAAATGTCTTCGCTGCAGCAAGAACATTTCGTGGTTTTATTTTTGAACGTCAAAAATCAAGTCATGCATAAACAGACGATTTTCATAGGAAGTTTAAACTCCAGCATTGTTCATCCCCGGGAGATTTTCCGCGAAGCCGTTAAACGTTCAGCAGCCTCGATCATATGCAGCCATAACCATCCATCGGGAAATGCCACACCCAGTCCAGAAGATATTGAAGTGACAAAAAGACTGCAAGAAGCAGGGTATATTATTGGCATTGAATTGATCGACCATGTAATCATCGGCGATCATCAATATATTAGTCTGAAGGAAAAAGGATATATGTAACTTTTATGAAGAGAATTTAGTCGAATGTCCGTTTTTATGGATATTCGACTTTTTTGGGGGCAAATTAAAATAAAATCGCATAACAAACAAATGACATTCATATTACAAAAGGATGAGCAAAGGACTACGAATTTGTCATTGAACTTTATTTATATTTCATTTACATTTCAAAGAACCTATTTTATTCTTTTTCGTCATTTCAATGGAGCACTTGTTACATGAATGTAAAAACTTACATAATTATTTCATTTGTTTCATGGGCAAAATCGAAATAAAATGAAAAATGTCGATTAGAAAACGCGGTTTATCGCATAAATGGCGAAAATTGATGTCTTTTCTTATGCGGATATCAGCAAAACATAACCTCACCAATCCGCTTAAAAATGAATCAATAGAGAAATGTGGTAGAACAGTACATGTGACACTATAAATTCTTGAGCTTTTCAGCTATAATAATTCTTATGATTTTAAGCACATTTAATAGATTGCTTAAAGAAGAAAGGGAGTACTAAATTTGTTTGGATTAGGAAATAAAGATGTCGGGATTGATCTTGGCACAGCGAATACATTGGTTTTCATTAAAGGAAAAGGAATTGTATTGCGTGAACCTTCAGTTGTAGCAAAAAATACGAAAACTGGAGATATTGTTGCGGTTGGTAATGATGCAAAAAATATGATAGGTCGTACACCTGGATCAATTGTTGCCATTAGACCGATGAAAGATGGCGTTATTGCGGACTTCGATATTACAACATCGATGATCCAATATTACTTAAAACAAGCTATGAAGAATTCAGGTTCAAATTGGAAAAAACCAAATGTCATGATTTGTGTGCCTTATGGGATTACATCTGTTGAACAGCGTGCTGTAATCGATGCTTCTAGACAAGCTGGAGCAAAAGAAGCCTTTACAATTGAAGAACCATTTGCAGCAGCTATCGGAGCGGATTTACCTGTATGGGATCCAACTGGTTCAATGGTTGTTGATATCGGCGGCGGTACAACAGAGGTAGCTGTAATCTCATTAGGCGGGATTGTAACTAGTGAATCCGTGCGTATTGGTGGAGATGCGATGGACCAATCTATTATCAGCTATATCCGCAAAACGTATAATTTAACTATCGGTGAGCGTACAGCAGAAAAGATTAAAATTGAAATCGGTACTGCACGTGTTGATGATAGCAATGAAAAAATGGAAATCCGTGGACGTGATTTACTGACTGGATTACCAAAAACGATTGAAATTACAGCTGAAGAAATTTCAGATTCATTAAAAGAGGCCATTTCTGCTATTATCGATGGAGTGAAGAAAACGTTGGAACAAACACCTCCAGAACTTTCCGCGGACGTAATGGAAAGAGGAATCGTATTAACCGGCGGCGGGGCACTTCTGCGCAACCTTGATAAAGTCATCAGTGACGAAACAAATATGCCTGTATTTATCGCAGAGAACCCACTGGACTGTGTGGCTATTGGTACAGGTAAAGCTCTAGACCATATCGATTTAGTTCGTTCTCAACAGATGAAAGGGTAAGGAGGATTTGCAATGCCACATTTTACAAACAAGAAATTAATATTGCTACTAGTTGGCACAATTTTCCTTGTGGCATTGATTAGCTTCTCTTTACGAGATCGACAAAACGCAAGCGTTCCGGAACAATTTATTAAAGACACAGTTGGCTTTGCTCAATACATTGTTGCAAAGCCAGCAAATTACATAACAGGTATTTTTAATGATATTAATTCTTTATTAAATACGTACGAAGAAAATAAACGTCTAAAAATGCGTTTGGAAGATTTTGCTGTACTTCAAGCAGAAGTTAATACTTTGCAATCTGAAAATGAATCTTTAAAAGAACTGGTAGAAAAACAAGATAGTTTAAAAGATTTTGATCCGCTAAAAGCGACAGTGATTGCCAGAAATCCAGACCAATGGGAAGAGAAAATCATTCTTAACAGAGGGTCTTCTCATGGTGTTCAACTTAATATGGCGGTTATGACAGCAAATGGCTTAATCGGTAAAATTAGTTTGGTGACGCCATTTACATCTGAAGTGGAGTTGCTGCACTCAAATAATCCGAATTATCGTGTTTCTGCTGTAGTGCAAGGAGAAAAATCGGATGTTTTTGGTTTAGTAGAAGGATATGACACAGAGCGTAATGAATTAATACTAAAGAGAATAGATTCCAGCTTTAAAGTAAAAGAGGGCGAAAAAGTAGTAACGTCCGGATTAGGTGGGATTTATCCTAAAGGCATATTGATTGGTGAAGTTACAGAAGTGACAACCGATGATTACGGTCTGACTAAAATGGCATACGTAAAGCCAGCTGCCAACTTTTCGATGCTGGAGGATGTCATTATCGCCTTAAGAACTTCAATTACTGTTGACGGTTCTGACGGCACGGGCACTAATGCAGATTTGACAAATGGTCAAAACGAAAGTGAAACTACTGATACTAATGAAGGTGAAGAATAGATGATACGTTTCTTAATCCCTTTTGTAGCAGTTGTTTTATTTTTGTTGGAGCCGGAATTTGCATTGTTCTCGCCCATTAGCTGGGGGGAGCAGACCCTTACTTTAGTACCGCGTTTTGTCATACTCTATCTCATATTTATTTCCATCTACTATAGTAAAAAAAGAGCTTGTTTGTATGGATTAATTTTTGGACTCTTGTATGATGTGTTTTACATTGATATTATTGGATTATATTCCTTTTTATATCCACTCCTCTGTTTTATTGCAGGATCAACTGTAAGATTTATCCATCAACATTTAAGTGTTACAACAATATTATCCGTAGTGCTAGTAGCTTTAATGGAAGTTTTTTTGTATTATTTCTTTTATTTTATTCAGTTTACGACAATTCCGGTAAGCGATTTTTTAAGCAACCGATTACTTCCAACCATAATCGCGAACCTATTATTTTTAATAATGCTTGGTTGGGCATTTAAATATTTAATCAATGCGCGTGTGTTACAGCGTGCCCGAGATAATTCTTAAATTGATTTGGCGTGAGGTGTCGCTTTTTTATGAATAAACAACTTGTCCATATTAAGGGGACTAAAGCGGGGTTGGTACTTCGGCTTGATGATCAGTGCGCCTACGCAGAACTGGTAGAAGAACTTGAACGTAAGGTTTTAGAAGGTGGAATCGATGGGAAAGTTGATGTACAGCTGCATCTAGGAAATCGTTACCTATCGAGTGCGCAGCAAAAAGAACTCATCGCAATTGTACAAGGCCCGGGTAATATGCACGTTTTAAAAGTCCACAGTGATGTGATAACAATTGAAGAAAGCAATGAAAAAGTTCTAACTGAACAGAGTGAAACCTACATTGGGATTATTCGCTCTGGACAAATTGTAAAAACTGATGGAGATATTGTTGTTATTGGTGATGTAAATCCAAATGGGAAAATTGAAGCTGGTGGAAGTATTTTTGTGCTTGGTAATTTAAGAGGTATTGCCCATGCAGGAGCAAATGGAAATAAAGAGGCGATTATCGTTGCGTCACATTTTGAACCTACCCACGTTTTAATTGATGACCAAATTGAAGTTATGTCCAATGAACAGCCTTTTGTCAAAGAAAATGCAGAACAAATCTTTGCATTTATTGATAGAGAAGGCATAATTTCATATGAACGAGTACAAGAAGTAAGAAAAATACGTCCATTATTAAGTACGATTAAAGGAGGAAGCTAATGTGGGTGTAGCAATAGTAATAACTTCAGGTAAAGGCGGAGTAGGTAAAACAACAACAACTGCCAATCTGGGAACTGCATTGGCTCTTCAAGGGAAAAAAGTATGTTTAGTAGATACAGATATTGGCTTACGAAACTTAGACTTGGTATTAGGTTTAGATAATCGAATTATTTATGACTTAGTCGATGTCGTAGAAGGTCGCTGTAAAATTCATCAGGCGCTCGTAAAGGACAAGCGTGTAGATGAAAAACTATTTTTATTGCCTGCTGCTCAAACAACGGACAAAAATGCCGTAACGCCAGAGCAAATGAAGAGTTTAATAGATGAATTAAAGCGTGAATATGATTATGTTTTAATTGACTGTCCTGCGGGTATTGAACAAGGTTATAAAAATGCGGTAGCGGGTGCAGACCGTGCTATTGTCGTAACAACTCCAGAAATTTCTGCCGTTCGTGATGCAGATCGCATTATCGGATTATTGGAGCAGGAAGCAATTGAACCGCCAAAATTGATTATCAATCGAATTCGTAAAGATTTAATGAAAAATGGAGATTCGTTGGATATTAATGAAATTACGACGCATTTGTCAATCGATTTATTAGGTATTGTGGTTGATAGTGAAGACGTAATCAGTTCATCCAACAAAGGTGAACCAATTGTCATGGACCCAAACAGCAAGGCTTCTTTAGGATATCGAAATATTGCTAGAAGAATTCTAGGTGAATCAGTTCCTTTAATGTCCATTGAGGATAACTCTAAAGGGATGTTTAAAAAGTTAATATCAATTTTCTCGAAATAGAGATAATTCGTATATTATAAAATTCAAGTTTATACTAGCTGCAGACCAACCCGGAAGTGTCGGATTGGCTGCAGTTTTTTTGTTGTTAAGGAAATTATAAATTTCGCTTTGGGGATCACTTTTAAAAAAATAAATTTGACATCTAGCTCCAGCACCCTAGCCCCTCGAGGTCGCTTCGGTACCTTCCCACGTGTGGCAAGCACACTTGTCAGGTCCCTCCAGCGCTTGTCAGGGCTAATCAGGGCGCTTGCGCTTTTGTTCTTCGTGGCTGCCAAACCCGATGCTATTCAATTATTCTCGAATCGGAGATGCTCCTTTTCTCCCTTATAAAAAAAGTTAAATTGGATTAAGTTTCAGATTCGACTTAATTGGACAGTTTCTTTTCATTTCCACTAGAATCCTAATTTCATATTTTTCATATACTATGAAAAAGAGAATGGATGAGGTAGTGAACAAGAAATGGAAATGGATTGCGGCTATTGTTCTCTGCGGTGTCGTCATAATGGGCATTCGACTGCAAGAGAGAGGGCAATTAGCAGTAGATGTGAAAAAAGTTGTTTATAGCTCTGAAGATCTAACTATCATGCGTAATTTGCTGAGAGAGGTATTTGGTCAAGAAACAGATGAGAAAATTACGGTCTCAACCGAAAGCATAAACCAGGAACTATTATCATTTGTTTCAATCAAACCCTTTGATCATGGCTTTTTATTAACGTTTGAAGAACCGATTCCGATACTTGCAATCGAAAATGGTTTAGTTGTATATACGGGTCATACAACACACACCGGAAAAACAATTTCAGTATTTTATGAAGATGATACGACTGTCACTTATGGAAATGTGGATTCGTTTTCATTATTGCCATATACATCTATTGAAAGAGGAGGTACTCTTGCAAACAAAGAACCAGGGGATCTATATATAAAAATAGAAAAAGACGACAAAGTGTTAAGCCTGGAGGAAACTTTAGAATGGATGAAAGAGCATACGCAATCATGATGCGTATGACCATTCATCCATTATTTTTGCCGATTCTGTTTAGTATTGTGTTATCTGGTAATATTTCCTATTATGCACTTATTTTAAGTTCTTTAATTATTCATGAAGTGGGGCATATCATCGCCGCTTATCTGTGCGGAGTAAAGGTAGAGCGATGTGTCATTATGCCATATGGGGGCGAAATTGAACTAAAGGGGAATAACTCGATTGCTCCTAAAAAACAACTCGTTATTGCACTTGGCGGACCTGTTGCCACGATTTGTTGCATCGCAGCTACACCGTTTCTAGATCCGTTGCTGGCTGAGCCAGTGTTGAAGATTCAAATTGTTTTGCTCGGAATCAATCTTATTCCGATTTGGCCATTGGATGGCGGGCGCATTATTATGTCACTTATCCATATTTTTTACCCGCGGATTCGAATGGTGGAATTCTACTTAACCATTTCACTCATACTAATAGCGGTTTCTGTATTTATTACGTTTATTTTATTGCCAAAAACTTTATTTTTACTTGTATTGAGTATCTTTTTATTTTTACAAATTGTGAATGAGTGGAGATTTCGAAAATATCGATTTGCTTTTGAAAAACATGTCATTAAACGGTTGACTTAAAACTTTATCCTGTGATAATATTGTAATGTTATTGTTTGTAGCACCCGTGCTACAACCGCACTGGGAAGGTCTTAAGCATCGCAAGATCACCTTTCATTACAGGCGAGTCTGAGTCTAAGAGGAGGTGCATTTTAATGTACGCAATTATCGAAACTGGTGGAAAACAAATCAAAGTAGAAGCTGGACAAGAGATCTATGTTGAAAAACTAGGTGTTGAAGCTGACGAAGTAGTTACTTTTGATAAAGTTTTATTCGTGGGTGGAGAAACAGTGAAAGTTGGAGCTCCAACTGTTGCAGGTGCTACTGTTACAGCGAAAGTTGTAAAAGAAGGACGCGCGAAAAAAATTACTGTATTCAAATACAAAGCGAAGAAAAACTACCGTCGTAAGCAAGGTCATCGTCAACCTTACACTAAATTAGTTGTTGAAGCAATCAACGCTTAAGAGTCGAGGTGAATGGAAATGATTACTGTTACAATTCATCACGATCAAAATAGACACGTTTCTGCATTCGAATTTTCAGGTCATGCTGAGTATGATCAAACAGGCAAAGATTTAGTATGTGCAGGGGCATCAACAATTGCCATTGGTACTGTAAATGCTATCTATGCATTACTGCAAATCGAGCCGGAAATCAACCAGGCAACAGAAGGTGGAGGCTATCTTCGTGTAGATCTTCCTACTGGTCTTGATGTGGAAGTCGATGCAAAATTACAACTTATTGTCCAAGTTATGACTGCTCAAGTTTACTCGATGGTTCAAACTTATGGACAATATATTAAAATTAACTACAACCAAGTAGCCTAGTAGGAGGTGGAACGAAATGAAATTGTTACTTTCTTTAGACCTTCAATTTTTCGCTTCGAAAAAAGGGGTAGGTTCTACAAAGAACGGACGTGACTCTGAGTCAAAACGTCTTGGTGCTAAACGTGCTGATGGTCAATTCGTATCAGGTGGTTCAATTCTTTACCGTCAACGCGGTACAAAAATTTACCCAGGTACAAACGTAGGCCGCGGTGGAGATGACACACTATACGCAAAAGTGGATGGTGTTGTTAAATTCGAACGTTTAGGTCGCGACAAGAAAAAAGTAAGTGTATACCCTGTAGCTCAAGAAGCTTAATAGTATATCTTATACAAAAAGGACTGCTAGCAAGCAGTCCTTTTTCATGTATTAGAGAAGTTATGTTGAAATAGAAATAAAGAACAAGGAAAAGTTTATTTGTTCTCTATGGATACCTGAAATTTTCTTAAAGTATTCCTACACGGTGTAGAGTAAAGAAAGGCGGAAAATAGAAAAGCTTGTTATACTAATAAGATATTGGTAGAATTTTTTCTATTACGTTTGGAGGAGAAACATGAAGACTTCAACACTTTCGGTTATTGATGTTTTAAAATTTGCTAATCATGATTATATGAACCAACTTCAATTGTTAAAAATGAACTTAGATCTGGGCAGGGTCGAAGAAGCAAAATTAATTATTGAAAAACTATCAGAGCAAAGTAAAACCTTTTCAAATATCAATAAACTAAAATTACCTAAAACGTTGGAATGGCTCCAAACTATTCAATGGAGATATCAAGCATTTGAAATTACCTTGAATTGTAATGCTGCAGTTCCAGTTGATATGAAAAAAGATGAACAAATTGTAGAATACTTAGAAAAGACAGTTATTCATGTTTACGATACTCTAGATCCTTTTACAGAACAGAAACTAGATATCTCTATTGAATCTAATGAGAAACAATTTACTTTTCTTTTTTACTTGAAAGGTAAGTGGGAAGCTCAAAATTTCAATCATGAAGAGAATAACGATTTAAAGGTTCAAACATATGAACAAACTAATAATGAGTGGAAGTATGCTTTGATCATAGAACAGGAGTGAATGGAATGTTTGTCGATCACGTCAAGATTTACGTGAAAGGTGGAGACGGCGGCGATGGTATGGTTGCCTTTCGCCGTGAAAAATATGTACCAAACGGTGGTCCAGCAGGTGGAGATGGCGGTAATGGAGGAAATGTCGTTTTCCTGGTAGAAGAAGGATTACGAACACTAATGGATTTCCGTTATCAACGTCACTTTAAGGCTGACCGTGGTGAACACGGGATGAGTAAAGGAATGCACGGAAGAAACTCTGGTGATTTAGTAGTAAAAGTTCCACCCGGTACGGTAGTAATGAATGAAGAAACAGGCGCAGTTATCGCGGATTTAGTAGAACACGGACAAACTGCAGTAATTGCTCGTGGAGGACGTGGAGGACGCGGGAATAGCCGTTTTGCTACACCTGCAAATCCAGCGCCAGAGCTTGCGGAAAAAGGCGAGCCAGGTCAAGAATTAAATGTTATATTAGAGTTGAAAGTGTTGGCTGATGTAGGTTTAGTTGGCTTCCCAAGTGTTGGTAAATCAACTTTATTATCAGTAGTTTCAGCAGCAAAACCTAAAATTGGTGCCTATCATTTTACAACCATTGTTCCAAATTTGGGAATGGTTGAAACAGATGATGGCCGAAGCTTTGCAATGGCTGATTTACCGGGTCTGATTGAAGGTGCCCACCAAGGTGTTGGATTAGGTATGCAATTCCTTCGCCATATTGAAAGAACAAGAGTAATTGTTCATGTGATCGATATGTCAGGTATGGAAGGCCGTGATCCATATGATGATTACTTAACAATCAATGAAGAGCTAAAGCAATACAATTTACGTTTAACAGAAAGACCGCAAATTGTAGTTGCCAATAAAATGGACATGCCAGATGCAGAAGAAAACTTAAAGGCATTTAAAGAAAAAGTTGGAGATTCTGTCAAGGTGTATCCTGTTTCTGCGGTTTCGCGCCAAGGTTTAAAACCTGTATTGTTTGAGATTGCCGACTTGCTTGAAGTGACACCTCACTTTGAATTGCATGAAGTAGTTGCAGAAGATAGTGATGCAACTGTACTATATAAACATGAGAAAAAAGGCGATGACTTCGAAATCACGCGTGATGATGACGGGGCATATGTATTATCGGGCTACTCGATTGAACGTCTATTCAAAATGACTGATTTCAGTCGTGAAGATGGTATTCGCCGTTTCGCAAGACAATTACGTGGAATGGGTGTCGATGATGCTTTACGTGAACGTGGAGCAAAAGACGGAGACATCGTCCGCTTAATGGAATTCGAATTTGAATTTATAGAATAACTTATAATAATGGATCGTAAGAGTTTTGGAGGGAGAGTATGAAAAACGTTGCCAATCAACGGTATTATTTAGTTCGGGAAGATGTGCTAACAGATGCTATGCAAAAAACTTTAGAGGCAAAGCATTTATTGCAAAGTGGTGCAGTTTCTTCAATCTGGGATGCGGTAAAAGAAGTGGACTTATCGCGAAGCGCATTTTATAAATATCGAGATGCCGTTTTTCCTTTTCACTCCATTGTACGTGAACGTATTCTAACGATTTTTATACAATTGCAAGATGAAAAAGGAACACTCGCTAGTCTACTTGAAATCATTACAGTTGCACAATGCAATATTTTAACGATTCATCAAACGATCCCTATACAGGGAAGAGCGAATGTAACATTATCCTTAGATGTAACAAGTATGGTGTTTGAGTTGGATGAGCTGATTCAACAATTAAAAAAATTGGAATTTGTTGAATCCGCAGAAGTCATAAGTTCCGGTGCGCTTTAACAATAAGGGAAGATTAGGCGCTGAACGCTTTTGTTCTAGTTGCAAAATCTATATGAACGAGTAAAAATAAAGAAGAGAGCAAAGTACGATTTTTGCTCTCTCTTTTTTCAATATATAATTGATTGAATAATGAAAATTTATTGAATGATATAGGGGTGCATACATAGTGAAAAATGAAGAGGTAAATCAACGGATTGCATATTTGGGACCAGAAGCTTCCTTTACCTATTTAGCAACAAAGAGTTTATTTCCAAATGGTGGGCTAATGCCTTTTTCGACCATACCTGAATGTATTGAGGCTGTTTCTGAAGATAAGGTGGACCTAGCAGTAGTACCGCTTGAAAATACCATTGAAGGTACTGTACCACTGACTATCGACTATTTATATCATGAGGCGGATTTATTCATAGTGGCAGATTGCCTTTCTAAAATTCAACAACATTTAATGGTACATAAAAATCAAAAAGAGAATTGGCAAAATGTCGAGGAAATCTATTCACACCCTCATGCGCTAGCCCAATGCCATAAATATTTGTATTATCGCTTTAGTTCTGTTCCGTTGCATAGATACTCTTCTACATCCGCTGCAGCAAAATTAGTATCTGAAAATCCGGATCGTTGTATTGCAGCAATCGGCAATAGTTCGTCAGCAGAGAAATATGATTTAGAGATTGTTCAAAGAAATATTCATGACTTCCATTTCAATCATACGCGTTTTCTTGTTTTATCGAAAAAAAATACGCGATTGCCTATTGAGAAGTCAGAAGGAAATGCGAAAACAACCCTGATGATTACGTTGCCTCTTAACATTTCAGGTGCCTTACACCAAGTACTTTCTGTTTTTGCTTGGCGTAAACTAGATTTAAGCAAAATTGAGTCGCGTCCATTAAAAACAGGATTAGGGGAGTATTTCTTCATCATAGATGTCCATGCGGATGAAAATGAAGCGATGATGAAGGGAGCAATGGAGGAACTTGCTGCTCTAGGCTGCAATGTGAAATCTCTTGGTACATACTATACATATTTAACACCAGAGTGAAAGAGGGGAGAATATGAATATTATTCTTTTTGATGGAGACTGCCATTTTTGCAATGACAGCGTTCAATTTATCATAAAAAGGGATAAGAACAAGTATTTTAAATTTGCTTCCCTTCAAAGCGAAATTGGACAGAAGCTGCTAAAACAACATCGAATTCCAAAAACGATGGACAGCATCGTATTTATAGAAGGAAATAATTGCTTTGTAAAATCAACAGCCGCACTAAAAATTTGCAGAAGATTGGATGGAGTTTGCAGGCTGTTTTATCCCTTCATTTTAATGCCGTTATTTTTACGAGACTTTACTTATGATTTTGTCGCACGGAATCGGCATAAACTGGGAAAGCAAACACAATGCAAAATTCCATCTAAAGAAGAATTGGAGCGGTTTATAGACTAGATAAAAGTGGGCTGCCTGCAGATTGGAGAGCCCACTTTTTGTATGAATAAGACCGTTGACGTCCTATTCTTCTTCCACCAAATAGCCTTTTTCTCTTAACATTTCCTCTGCTCGATCTAAAAGGTACGCAGAAGGGGCACAAATCTCATGTAAATGCGTGCCATCCGTTAAAACAGACAGATAGTTTGCTTTTGTTTCGTTCACACGCTGCAAGAAGCTTTTTACATCGTGTCGATTAGATAGCATCATAGATGCAGTGATTTCACCGTAAACAGGATGATCGATAATCACACTTTTTAAAGTGACGCCGGAATCTACAATAGTCAGCATTTCATCTTCAGCCTGGGCTGCTGTATGTTGACAAACAATTTTTCTTTCAAAAACTTCATGATTCTCTTCATGTTTTAGATAAACATAGCCTTGGCTTGTGGCAATAATAGGTTCGTTGCGTGCTTTTAGCAAGTTCATATCATTAACAATTACTTGCCTTGAGACGTTCGCATGTTTTGCCAAATCCGTCCCTGTAATCGGCGCATTTTTTGTTTTTAAAATATGAAGCAATTCATGCCGACGATCCTCGCCTAACATTTTTTTCATTTTAAAACCTCTTTCATATGGAATTTCATGTATATACAATACTCTCTCATTCATAGTTTATCACGAGGAACAACACAAAGCGTTTTATTTTTTTGTGTCCTTTTCATATGAATCACATATTATAAAACGAGAAAAGGAGGATGTTTGTGCGAATTCATATTGTTCAAAAAGGTGAGACACTTTGGCGTATTGCTAAACAGTATGGGATTGGGCTTGATGAATTAAAACGTTTAAATGCGCATTTGGCTAACCCTGATTATATTGTTCCTGGAATGGAGATTGTTTTACCTGAAAATAGTGGTGCGGCTTCAAAATCAACGATGACAAAAGCGCAGCAAACTGCGCCAATGCCTTCAAAAGAAGTGCAAACAGCACCAATGCCTGCGAAGGAAATTCAAACTGCACCAAAAGTACAGGCAACAAAACCTGTAAAAGAAGTGCCGAAAGTGGTGGAAACTGCACCAATTCCAGCACCGGTTCCACAACCGATGCCAGCACCAGTTCCGATGCCGCAATTCCAATTCGATTTTGCACCACAGATGCATTTCGAGCAGCCACAGCCATTACCGGCACCAGCGCCGCAACCGATGCCTGAACCACAGCCGATTTATATTCAAGTACCAGTGCAACAGCCGAAAGTAGAAACAAATGTAGAAACAACGATAGAAAAAGAGGTAGAGTACGTACAGGTACCATTACCGCAGCCACAAATTATTTACGTATGCTGTCCGCCACCACAACCATGTGGATGCAAGGAGCAAGTATATCATCATAATCCATGTGGATGTCACGAACAACAATTCCAGCAATTCTATCATAACCCATGTGGTTGCCATGAACAGCAGTTTCACCATCAATCACAGCCTTGTGGGTGTCAGGAACAAGGGTTTTATCAACCAATGCAATTTGAGCATGATTTCCAACAAATGCCGCAACAGGATTATGACTGTGGGTGTGGCGGAGGAGGATATCCTTCTGGTGAAATGATGCCTTATGGTATGCCATATTTTGAACCTAACTATGATATGGCGCCGCAGACCGATGTTTCACCTGCCATGATGGGAGTGCCAGATGAAGACCATGATGGCTTGCCGGATTGGCTACTGGATTCTTCTGAGCTCCAAGCGAACATGGTAGACCAAGAATTTGATGCGGAAGCAGTACCACAAGATTTTGAAGAGTTTAACCCATTCGATCCAGATCACGGGCAAGCAGCTAATTACTATCAAGATGGATACAATTATGGAAACGGCGCTTATCCTTATGCTCAAAATTATATGTACCAAGGTATGCCTCAGCAAATGATGCCGCAACAGCAAATGCCGCAAATGATGCCTCAGCAAATGATGCCTCAGCAAATGATGCAACAACAGCAAATGCCTCAGCAAATGATGCAGCCAAACTGTCAAGGATATCCTAATAACCCTTATTTACAACATAACAAACCTTGGAATTACTAAAATGCAAATCAAAAGCAATATTTGGAAGAAAGAAACATCACAAGGTACGCTTTTTATAAAAAAATATGATCATGCAAATGTTGCAGAAAAAGTTAAATCAATTCACAGACAACTTGAAGATATTAAGTTTCCATATGTTATACCGCTGGTGAAAAGCAAGGATTCGGATATAGTTGTTCAATACTGGCAACATGGCAGTTTTAGCGCCGATTTTTCAAAGGATGCTCACCGAAAACAAAGCTTCAAAATTTTAAAAGCATTGCATGATACGAGTGACAAAATCGATTGGGATAATCAAGTGATATTCCCCAGACAACAGCTCTATCAAAAATGGAATGCTCGATTAGAACGTTTTATCCTTAATGAAAAAGAATTACTTCCATTATTGCAGCATGCTTATTATGATATTACATTATTTGCAAGTAGAGTTTTAAAACAAATGCGTAAGCAAAAGCATAGAATCGATGGGAAGCTTACCTTGCTGCATGGCGACGTAGTTCATCATAATTTTTTAATTTGCAAAGACGGCAAGATGAAGTTAATTGATTTTGATTTGGCAGTTGTAGGTGATTCCGCGGAAGAAATGCTTCTCTGGATGCATCGCGTATTACCTACGATTGATTATGATTTAGAAAAATTATTAAATGAAAATCCAATGTTATATAATCTTTGCTTGCCAAAAATGAATTATTTGCAATATCCAAACGAACTTTTAAGAGAATGGCTCTATGTGCTGCAATTAGGAAAGTACGAGAGAGAAGCCTTCTTAGACTATTTAATGCCGTTTACCGAAAAAGCATTAAGGCATTGGCCTGAATTGATTATACAAACAGAAAAATTACATTCCAATCGCCACTAATTCCAAATAATATGATAGAATAAAAAAATCATTTATTAATCTAACAGTGTACTCGACCGTCTAAAGGACGGTCTTTCTTTTGTGGATAAAAGGGCTATACGGGAAAGCAAAAGCAACTCGACCTTTTTTGGTCGAGTTGTATTTTTGTGATGGGTATGCAAAAAATCCAAGTCGAAATGTTTTGTTCGGGGTATACCCGAACAATATGCTATAATCTAAAGCAGTGAATGTGGGGGATCTAGATGTATGATTATATCATTGGACAAATTAAACGAATAACACCTGAATATGTAGTCTTGGAGCAGCAAGGTTTAGGATGGCAAATTTTTACGCCAAATCCATTTGCCTTCCGTATGAAGGATGAGCTTCAACAAATTTTTATACATATGCATGTTCGAGAAGATGCTCAAATGTTGTTTGGTTTTAAATCACTTGATGAAAGGGAACTTTTCCGAAAACTAATTCAAGTATCGGGAATCGGTCCTAAAGGAGCCTTGGCGATTTTAGCTAGCGGGAATCCTTCACAAGTAATTTCAGCGATAGAAATGGAAGATGAATCGTTCTTGGTCAAGTTTCCTGGTGTCGGAAAAAAGACAGCAAGACAGATGATTCTAGATTTAAAAGGGAAACTTGGTTCATTACTGGAACAAGTTGTATTACCAAGCGCAGAAGATGAATTGCCATTATTCGGTGTAAACCCGAACAAGCAAGAATTAGAGGAAGCAATCCTGGCATTGCTTGCATTAGGCTACTCTGATAAAGAATTAACGAAAATTAGACCGAGCCTAGAGGATAACGATGAGCTAACGACTACTGAAAGTTATATGAAACAAGCATTGCAGCTGTTGCTAAAAATGAAGTAAGGAGGAGGCTTCTATGTCCGATCGAATTATTTCAAGTGAATCAAATGGCTTTGACGAACAATACGAGCTATCCCTGAGACCGCAAAAACTCTCTCAATATATCGGTCAGCATAAAGTGAAAGAAAGTTTGAATATTTTCATTGAAGCAGCGAAGCTCCGTCAAGAAAGTCTTGACCACGTATTATTATATGGCCCTCCAGGATTAGGAAAAACTACTCTTGCTACCGTTATTTCCAATGAAATGGACGTCAATATTCGATTAACGAGTGGACCTGCAATTGAACGTCCTGGTGATTTAGCTGCAATCGTAAGCTCGCTGGAACCTGGAGATGTTTTATTCATAGATGAGATTCACCGATTGCCTCGCGCGATTGAAGAAGTTCTCTATCCAGCAATGGAGGATTTTTGTTTAGATATTGTGGTTGGGAAAGGGCCCGAAGCGCGGTCGATTCGATTAGATTTGCCACCATTTACATTAGTTGGCGCTACAACAAGAGCTGGTGCCTTATCAGCTCCGCTAAGAGATCGATTCGGCGTATTATTAAGACTTGATTTTTATGATGAAGAAGCACTTGAAGAAATCGTTTTACGCAGCAGTCAATTATTTAATGTCGAGATAGACCGCTTGGCTGCCAGAGAAATTGCACGCCGTTCAAGAGGGACACCGCGTATTGCGAATCGCTTATTAAAACGGGTTCGAGATTATGCGCAAGTGATTGGAAATGGGGCTATTTCGCATCCATTAGCCAATCAAGCACTTGAATTGCTGCAAGTAGATCCTCAAGGACTAGATCATATAGACCATAAATTGATGATTAGTATGATCGAACGTTTCCGAGGGGGCCCTGTTGGTCTTGACACAATCGCCGCATCCATTGGGGAAGAGAGCCAGACTATCGAGGATGTCTATGAACCTTATTTAATGCAGATTGGTTTTATCCAAAGAACGCCAAGAGGCAGGGAAGCTACCAAGTTAGCCTATGACCATTTTGGTTATACTTATCCAGAACAATCATAAGAAAGAAGTTGTAAACATGAAAGTAGAAGATTTTGATTTCCATTTACCGGAAGAGCTTATTGCTCAAACACCATTGGAGGACCGCACAGCAAGTAGGTTAATGATTGTAGATCGTCAAACAGGTGAAGTTGAGCATAGTCATTTTCCGCAAATTGTTGATGAATTGAAAAAAGGGGATTGCCTTGTTTTAAATGATACACGGGTTATGCCGGCAAGACTTTTTGGAGAAAAAGAAGAAACAGGAGCCCATATCGAGGTCCTTTTATTGAAACAAGGGAATGATGATGAGTGGGAAACATTAGTGAAGCCAGCAAAACGTGTAAAAGTCGGGACAGAAATTACATTTGGCGATGGCTTGCTTAAAGCGACTTGTACTGGTGAATTAGACCATGGCGGCAGAATGTTTAAGTTTAGCTATGACGGAATTTTTTATGAGATTCTAGATCAGCTAGGTGAAATGCCGCTGCCGCCATATATCCACGAAAAATTAGAAAATCGTGAACGATATCAAACTGTTTACTCGAAAGAAATTGGTTCTGCTGCTGCACCTACAGCGGGATTGCATTTTACCAATGAAATATTAGATGAAATCAAAGCAAAAGGCGTGGAAATTGTCTTTATAACATTACATGTTGGACTTGGAACATTCCGTCCTGTAAGTGTAGACTCGATTGAAAGCCACGATATGCATTCCGAGTTTTATAGTGTAACAGAGCTTGCTGCAGATACGATTAATCGTACAAAAGCAAATGGGGGGAAGGTCGTAGCTGTTGGCACAACTTCTACACGTACACTTGAAACCATTGCACAAAAATACAACGGAGAAATCCGGGCAGAACAGGGATGGACAAGTATTTTTATTTACCCGGGCTTTGAATATAAAGCAATTGATGGGTTGATAACAAACTTCCACTTACCAAAATCTACTTTGGTCATGTTAGTAAGTGCACTAACTTCTAGAGAAATTATTTTAAATGCGTATAATAAAGCAGTGGAAGAAAAATATCGATTCTTCAGTTTTGGAGATGCAATGTTTATTCGACCATCACGTCGATAAACTATAAAAACTTGTTTATTTATATCGGGGTAACCCAAAGACTAATAGGAGTACTGTTTTTACTCCACAAGAGAGGAAATTATTATAATGACAAAACCAGCAGTAACATATGAACATATTAAAACATGCAAACAAACGGGAGCAAGACTAGGGATCGTTCATACTCCACACGGCTCTTTTGAAACACCGGCCTTTATGCCTGTAGGAACTCAAGCAACAGTGAAAACGATGTCTCCGGAAGATTTAAAAGAAATGGATGCAGGCATTATCCTATCCAATACGTATCATTTATGGCTGCGTCCTGGGAATGATATCGTGAAAGAAGCAGGTGGCCTTCATAAATTTATGAACTGGGATCGTCCGATTTTAACCGATTCAGGCGGATTCCAAGTATTTTCTTTAAGCGATTTTCGTAAAATTGAAGAAGAGGGCGTTCATTTCCGTAATCATTTAAACGGGGACAAGCTTTTCTTAAGTCCAGAAAAAGCGATGGAAATTCAAAATGATTTAGGCTCTGACATTATGATGGCATTTGATGAGTGTCCACCATACCCAGCAACGTATGAATATATGCTAAACTCGGTTGACCGTACGACGCGTTGGGCTAAACGCTGTAAAGAAGCCCATGCGCGTCCTGAAGATCAAGGACTATTTGGAATTGTACAGGGTGGAGAATTTGAGGATTTACGTAAACGCTCAGCGGAAGCTTTAGTGGAACTGGATTTGCCGGGATACGCAGTTGGAGGGCTTTCTGTAGGTGAACCAAAAGACATTATGAATCGTGTTCTCGAGTTTACAACGCCATTATTGCCTGAAAATAAACCACGTTATTTAATGGGGGTTGGTTCTCCGGACTCATTAATTGATGGTGCGATTCGAGGAATTGATATGTTTGACTGTGTACTGCCGACTCGTATTGCACGTAATGGTACATTAATGACATCTGAAGGCCGTCTGGTTGTGAAAAATGCGAAATATGCTCGTGATTTTAGCCCGATCGATCCGAACTGTGATTGCTACACATGCAAAAACTATACACGCGCCTATGTACGCCATTTAATTAGAACGGAAGAAACATTCGGGATTCGTTTAACAACATACCATAATCTTCATTTCCTATTAAAATTAATGGAACAAGTTCGACAAGCAATCCGCGAAGACCGTCTTGGAGATTTCCGTGAAGAATTCTTCGAAAAATACGGTTTTAACAAGCCAGATGCTAAAAATTTCTAAAAACAGCTTGTTTAATATGGCGAAAAATTGAAGAATATGAAAAAGTGTGATTTATTTCATAAAAATAATAGTTTCAAATCGCTTTTTCTATTCAATCTATACTATACTTAAGAAGTGAGATTTAGAAAGGAGGACATAAAACTATGGGTGATACAATCGTTGGTTTACTTCCAATTATTATTATGTTCGTTGCGATGTGGTTTATTTTAATCCGTCCAGCACAAAAGAAACAAAAACAAACTGTTCAAATGCAAAATAGCATTAAAAAAGGAGACCGTGTTGTAACAATCGGTGGCCTTCATGGCGAGGTTGATGCTCTGGAGGATGGAGCAATTTACATCATCGTTGATGGAAAAACTCGTTTAAAATTCGAACGCCAAGCAATTGGGCGAGTAGTTACTGAAAAATAACTCAAAATCAAAAGCTTACTAAATCGGACAAGCACCGAATTAGTAAGCTTTTTTCTTTATTTTGATCCATATTTACTTGGGATTTTTATGAAGTTTTAGTTCGCGGATAAGAAGTATAAAACTATCTATCCGTATAAGTGCAACAAAGGCTAATCGCTATCGGTCTTTTCGACTAGCCAAGTTTTCTTATATATTTTAGGAATTCTTTTCAATGCATACTTACATCACCCGGAGACCACAATGAGTAGTGGAGGGTGTGGATATATGGAAACTTATTTTGAGATTCTTATGAGAACGGTCTTTCTGTATATTTTTATTTTGGTTGTTTTCCGCCTAATGGGTAAAAGAGAAGTTGGCGAATTAAGCATAATGGACTTAGTGGTTTTTGTGCTAATCGCTGAATGTGTCGCCTTTGCTTTAGAAGATGTAGATAAACCAGTCTTTCAAAATATCTTTCCCATTATTATTTTACTCATCATTCAATTTATAAATTCGCTCTTAACATTAAAGAGTAAAAAAATGCGGGATGTCATTGATGGAGATCCGTCTCTAATTGTACGAGATGGTGTAATCGACCAAGAGGAAATGCGAAAACAACGCTACAATTTAGATGACCTATTTCAACAAATGCGAGAAGAAAGGGTTCCGTCTGTGCAGCAAATTGACTATGCCTTTTTAGAACCCTCGGGTAAGTTATCGATTTTCTTAAAAAGCGACGATCCACTTGTGTTGCCGCTCATCGTGGACGGCTATATCGTAGAGAAACATTTGAAGCTTTTGAATATAGAAAAAGATTGGCTTTTAAACGAACTAAAGCAGCAGGGATATAGCGAAAGGCTTAAAGATATCTTCTACTGCTGCTACGAAAACAACGAGGTACATGTTCAATTAAGAACGACGTGAAATAACGGAACGCAATACTTTAAAATCACTCCATTTAATTTGATTTGTAAGAATTAATAGCAGGGTTAAAATCACTAAAGTGAGGGCACTATTTGTCCAAAAATCAAACGAAACTTTAGGGATAAGATAGGTCTGCATAAAACAAGTCAAGATGAAAATGCCATATGGTATAGCAAAGAATCTAAAGCCGACAGCAATCATTTTATGATTACGCAGTGTGGCCATGTGTAAAAAAGAAGTGACTAATACTCCAAAGCCAATCGCGATAATTGCACCATATTCTTGAATGAATGGCTGGGAAGCTAGTACGAACATTACAAATAATTTGCCAAGGCCGCCATAAATCGAATTCATCATTGCGGGACGAGCTTCATCGATTGCCTGTAAAATGGAGTGGAGCGGGCTTTGGATGTAATAAAAATAAAAAATAGGTGCCAAGATTTTCATAAACCCGCGATTTTCTTCTAAATGGAAAAGTTTCATTGCAAGGTCATCACCATGGATGAAGAAATATGTCGCAGCGTAACAACCGATCAATGAGGATAAGCGCAAAGAAATGCCAATCCGTTCATTTAATAATTGATAATTATTTCTCGCGACAGCATCACTAACTGCTGGGATTAGTACAATTGCAAGTGCATTCGGAATAAAAGAAGGGAATAACAGTAACGGTATATGTACACCTGAAATTACCCCGTACAAAGTTGTAGCTCCAACTGCTGTCAGCCCTGAAACAGTCAATGCCTTTAAGAATACGATAGGTTCTAAAAACCAAGTGAAAGTACCAAATAATCGGCTTCCTGCAGATGGCACGGCTATTCGTAAAAGCGGCATCGCAGGATAGGCTTTATTTGGATCATTCTTCTTAGGTTTCTTTTTCTTATATTGATAGACAATATATAAATAGATGAATGAGAATACTTCTCCAAATGCAGTAATTCCCATTGCATATGCAGCAGTTAATGCAGGATTATCCTGTGTAACTAAATAAGGAAGCAGTAAAGTTATTAATGCGATTCGAATTACTTGCTCCAGCATTTGTGACCACGCAGTTGCAGAAATGACAGCAATGCCCTGCAAATATCCTCTTATGAGCCCTGAAAATACTACAATCGGAACAGCCCCTAAACCAATATATAGCGTTAATCTTGATGCTTCGTTATGTAAAAGTGTCCCAGATAAGTATGGTATAAACAAAATAAGCAACGGTGTGAACATGATAATCGATAATATGGACCATCTAGAGGCGGTTGTCATAACAGCTCTTAACTGGTTGTCCCTTCTTTTTGCATGCAGCTCTGCAATTACTTTTGCCACCGCAATCGGGATTCCTAATTGCAGTAGTGAAACAAAGAAGATAAATGCTGGATAGGCGGTCATATAAATACCTACAGCTTCTTCGCCTGCAACTCGCATAAACTGCATTCTATATATGAAGCCAAACAGTTTAGACAAGAAAATAACAAACGTTAAAAAAACAGTCCCTTTAACAAATGAACTCATTCATTCAATCCCTTCTCATTTCCAGAAATATCAGATACAATATTTGTATGCTTGAATGCAGAGAGTTAAAACTACTGGTTGGGGGGATTGTAATGATTCAGTTCGAACAGCTATACAAAGAGGTTTTACCCGTATTACAAAGCAAAATGGATGAAATTAATTATTATGAATATGACGGAATTTCAATAGAAGATATTTGGAATTTTTGCATAAAGAAAAAATGGAAAAAGAGAAACATAGAGGAAATGCGCTTATATGAAATGGTAGAGACGATTTTTTCGGTGAAACCCTCGGAAATTGTGAGTTATTTCCAGATACAGCAATTTCGTTCGGAAAATTGGTTTCAGGACATAAATCAGAGTGAGTTACAAGCATTATTAAAGCCTAAAATTAGCGATGGCGATAAATAAATCTATGTTCATTAGTTTGACAGCTAGCGAATCGTGTTTCATAATGAGTTTTGTACATAAACTTACTCATTTAGTTTGATTACTTTAACTATTTGAAAATTGAAAATACCGATAGTTAATGCTGGTTGTTATTCCTAATATGATAACTCATTTTTGATATTATATTAGACCATGCGACAACGATTTAGCGCATTGAGCGCGGGATCGTGTTTTTCTAATGTGTATACATCAAGAGCTATGCACAAATTTGAGGAGGATTTACAGATGAAGCTTAAAAGCCGTATTTTTACTTTTGTACTAGTGGCAGTTGTATTATTCGCTGCTATGGGTGCAACAGTACAAGGAGTTTTGAAAGATGTAAAACTCGGCTTAGACTTGCAAGGTGGGTTTGAGGTTTTATATAAGGTAGATACATTGGTAGAGGGTCAAGATATAACAAAGGATATTATGACCGATACTACGACAGCACTCTCAAACCGTATTAACCAATTCGGAGTAAGTGAGCCAAGTATTCAGGTAGAAGGGGAAGACCGCATTCGTGTGCAGCTTGCAGGAATCGATGATCAATCCTCAGCTCGTGAATTATTGTCAAGTACGGCTAACTTAACATTCCGAGATGTCAATGACAATATTTTATTAGATGGTACGGATTTAAAAGAAGGTGGAGCTGCCGCTTCATTTGATCAGCAAAACAGCCCGATTGTAACGCTTACATTAAAAGATGCTGCTAAATTTGCAGAAGTTACAAAAAAAGTGTCTCAAATGGGAGCAGGGCAAAATTTATTAGTAGTATGGCTGGATTTTGAAGAAGGTGTAGATTCATATGCGGCTGAAGCGGTGAAAGAAAAGCCGAAATTTGTTTCTGCAGCGGCAGTCAGCCAAGTATTAAATACTACTGATGTAATGATTAGCGGTAATTTTACAGTTCAAGAGACAAAAGATATTGCTAGTGTTTTAAATGCAGGGGCATTGCCGGTGAAGCTAACAGAAATCTATTCTACTTCTGTAGGGGCACAATTTGGTGAACAAGCATTAAACAGTACAGTTTTTGCTAGTGTAGTAGGGGTAATTATTATCTTTATCTTCATGCTTCTTTACTATCGTTTACCAGGTTTTGTTTCGATTATTACGCTAACAGTATTTACTTTCTTAGTTTTAATCGTATTCAATGCAATCAATGCTGTATTAACATTGCCAGGTATCGCGGCACTTGTGCTTGGTATAGGGATGGCGGTAGATGCCAATATTCTAACTGCCGAACGTATTCGAGAAGAGCTGCGTGTAGGGAAGACTGCAAAAGAAGCCTACCAACACGGTTCCAAAGAATCTTTAACGGCAATCATTGATGCGCAGTTAACGACTTTACTTGCAGCAGTTGTATTGTTCTGGTTTGGGACAAGCTCAGTAAAAGGATTTGCAACAACTTTAATGATTTCAATCGTGTTAAGTTTCGTAACTGCTGTTTGGTTATCGCGAATTTTAGTGGGGTTATTAGTTAATAGCGGCTATTTCAACAGTCCTTTCTTCTACGGAGTAAGTAAATCAAAAGTGCATGATGCATCAGAAGGTGTAGCAACTTTAGATTTATCTACGAAATTTGATCGTTTCGATTTCGTTAAAAATCGCAAAAAATTCTATTCCCTATCAATTTGTATATTAATTGTTGGGGCTGTCATAATAGGAATCTTTAAGTTAAACTTAGGAATTGACTTCTCAAGTGGTACGCGTGTCGAGATTTTAGCTGACGATAAAATCACTCAGGAAGAAGTAACGGATTATGTTGAGGAAATAGGATTCCCGGCAGAAAAAATCGTTATTTCCGGAGAAGAGCAAAATACGGCTGTAATTACTTATGGAGAAGATTTAACACAGCAAGAAATCCTGGATTATAAGGCGGCCGTACTTAAAGACTATGGGCATGAACCAAGTGTAAGTACAGTTTCACCAACTGTTGGGGAAGAGTTAGTGAAAAATGCTATTAAAGCATTAGCAATCGCGGCCATAGGCATAATTATTTACGTGGCAATCCGTTTCGAATGGAGAATGGGTGTAGGGGCTATTGCTTCATTAGTCCATGACGTATTCTTTATGGTAGCAATCTTCAGTGTTCTTCGTTTAGAAGTCGATATTACCTTTATCGCAGCGATTTTAACGATTGTAGGTTATTCGATTAATGATACAATCGTTACCTTTGACCGTATTCGTGAAAATGTTGACCGAAAAGGTAAAATTACAACAAAAGAAGAGCTTGCAGAAATTGTCAATAAATCCCTTCGCCAAACGATGGGACGTTCGGTTAATACGGTACTGACTGTTATTATTGTAGTTGTAGCCTTATTATTATTTGGGGCACCAGCCATTCAAAACTTCTCGATTGCTTTACTGATTGGTTTAATAACAGGTATGTATTCTTCTATTTGTATCGCAGCTCAAATTTGGTACACTTTAAAAGTGCGCGAAATGAAGAAAAAAGGTACGGCAGTAGAAAGAAAAGAAAAGAAACAATGGGGTTCAGACGAGCCAGTTGTTTAAATCATAAAACAAAAAGGCAAAGTGCAGTAAATTGTGCACTTTGTCTTTTTTCTTTTATATAGGGTTTTGCAAAAAAATATATTCAGATTACTTGGAGTAAACATCCAAAAAAGGTGTCCTATCCAGTTTGCGCAACCTTTCATTGCATAATAATTTCACACGAATAAACATTTTTATTCCTATTTTTATCAATTCAACTATTTTTATAGGTTAGTAGTTCGCGTGTTTTTTCGGTATAATGAGAACTTGAGGAAGTGAGTAAATGATACAATCAACAAAAAAATGGGTTGTTGAACAGCCAAAAGAAGATGCGTTGAAACAACTACAAAATGAACTAAATATATCATCCCTTGCAGCCAAAATCTTGTCTGGAAGAGGCTATACTTCTGTTGAACAGGCTAAAAAAATACTGAATATGGATGAAACAAACCTACATGATCCATATTTGCTAAATGGCATGAAAGAAGCTGTTGAGCGTATTGAAGAAGCTTTAAATAATGGCGAAAAAATCTTGATCTACGGAGATTATGATGCGGATGGAATTACAAGTACAACTGTAATGATGAATGTATTGCTAGATTTGGGGGCCGATGTAAGTTATTGCATTCCCAACCGATTTACACACGGCTATGGACCGAATGCAGAGCTATTCCGTAAAGCGCATGAAAACGGAGTCCAACTTATTATAACTGTTGATAATGGGATTAGCGGGATTGAGCCTGTTGCTCTTGCAAAAGAACTTGGAATGGATGTAATCGTAACGGATCACCATGAAGCCGGTGAAGTTTTGCCAGCAGCTGATGTCATTATCCACCCAAGAGTCCCGGAAGGACATTATCCATTTGGAGAATTAGCAGGTGTCGGGGTAGCGTTTAAATTAGCACAGGCATTATATGGAGAGGTTCCGGATCATTTGTTTGAGTTTGCAGCTATTGGGACTGTTGCAGATTTAGTGCCTCTTGTCGGAGAAAATCGCTATATCGTTCAGCAAGGAATTAAACACCTGAAAACAACCCATAATCCTTGGGTTCGTGCGCTATGTGATATTACTAGTGTGAAACAACAAGAAATTGATGAGGAAGCGATTGGTTTTTATTTTGCCCCTCGTCTAAATGCGATTGGCAGATTAGGAGATGCGGATCCTGGAGTAGCTTTTTTAATGAGTGACAACGATTCAGAGGCTGCCTCTGGTGCAAAGCTTCTAAACCAAAAAAATGTGGAACGAAAAGAAATCGTTGCTGCCATTACCGAACAAGCGATTGAAATGATTGAAAATGAACCAGTCATTTCAAATTCCCAGGTTTTAGTCATTGCAAAAGAAGGATGGAACCCAGGTGTCATCGGGATTGTCGCATCCCGTTTAGTGGAAAAATACTATCGACCAACGATTGTGCTTTCGCTTGACCGAGAAAAAGGGACAGCTAAGGGGTCGGGGCGTAGTATTGAAGGTTTCCACTTATATCAGGAGCTAGCGA
Source organism: Lysinibacillus fusiformis (assembly GCA_030027265.1). Lineage (GTDB taxonomy): Bacteria > Bacillota > Bacilli > Bacillales_A > Planococcaceae > Ureibacillus > Ureibacillus fusiformis_A. Next base: position 380,996 of record JASENG010000001.1, read on the forward strand.
AAAATCGAGATATTCTGCCCGCTTTTGGTGGACACCCAATGGCAGCTGGGATGACCTTCCCTTTGGAGCATGTCGATGAGTTGCGAAGCCGTCTTCATCAACAAGCCTTAGAATCCCTGACAGAAGAATTGTTGACTCCGAAGCTGTCAATAGATGTTCCAGTGGAGATTAGTGAAGTAACAGTGGAAGCAATCGAAGAAATCAAAAAGCTCGGACCATTTGGAACAGGTTTTGCCAAGCCTATTTATGCTCTGCAAAATGTTCAAGTTCGCTCCATGAGAAAAATTGGAGCCGGCGAAAACCATCTTAAATTGGAATTAGAGGATACCCATGGGTTTATTGATGCCATCGGATTTAGCAAAGGATATTTGTTTGACGAGATTACATACGGAGTCAGTCTATCTTTTGCCGGCGATTTGCAAATAAATGAATGGCAAGGCAAGAAGAAACCACAGTTGATGATAACAGATGTTCAAACAAATGAGTGGCAGCTTTATGATTATAGAGGGAAAAACCAAGCCCAAAAATGGATTCAATCTTTGCCTCAATCCGGGTGTGAATTTATAGCATTCCAACAAACAACTGTACAATATTTTGAAGGACAGCTGTCAAATCTAATAACATTCATAACAAGTGAAGAGGAAATGAAAAATATTTCCCCTAATATTGTGTTATTAGATTTGCCAAAAACTGCACAAACTTTAGAAAAGTTAATCGAAAAAGTAATGCCAAGCCGAGTGTATGCGGTATTCTATACGCCGGAATCTAAATATTTCAATGGAATGCCGACGAGAGAGCATTTCGCTTGGTACTATAGCTTTTTGAAAAAAAGACCATCCTTCAACCTGCAAATGCATATACAACAATTGGCACAGCATATCGGGTTAAATGTTGAAGTAATAAAATTTATGACAAACGTGTTTTTTGAGCTAGGTTTTGTTACAATAGAAAATGGTCTGACAACAGTAAATAGTAATGGTCCAAAACGATCGCTTACGGATGCTAAGGTGTATAAGCAAAGAGAGGCGCAAATTGAATTGGAACAACAGCTTTTGTATGCACCATATATAGAACTAAAACAATGGTTCAATGAACGAATGAGGGAATATAACTATTCCTAAGGAGGACAAAGTAGTAATGGATTTAACACAGTATGTAACAACAGTAGAGAACTGGCCTAAAGAAGGTATTAGCTTCAAAGATATTACGACTATTATGGATAATGGCCCAGCTTTTAAATATGCCGTAGACAAAATCGTAGAGTTCGCTAAGGAAGCGGGAGCAGAAATAATCGTTGGTCCTGAAGCGCGCGGATTTATCATTGGATGTCCAGTTGCTTATGCGCTTGAAATTGGTTTTGCCCCAGTACGTAAAGAGGGGAAATTACCTCGTGAAGTAGTACGTGTGGAATATGGTTTAGAATATGGACAGGATGTACTAACAATGCATCAAGATGCTATCAAACCAGGACAAAAAGTATTAATCGTGGATGACCTATTGGCAACTGGCGGTACAGTAGACGCAACAATCCAATTAATCGAAAAATTAGGTGGAGAAGTTGCAGGCTGCGCATTCATTATTGAATTGAAAGATTTAAATGGTCGCGGCAAGATTGGCAACTACCCAGTAAAAACGTTAATTGAATACTAATTCTTAAAAATAAGCTGTTTAAAAGTGACAAACTTTTAGACAGTTTTTTATTTGCGCAAAAGGTGTAATGGAGTTTTAAAGAAAATCCACATAAGGAAAGCGTCGACTTGATCAAACTGGGTCCGCTGTATTTATCCATGGGTGATTACAAAATATTAACTAAAGGTTAACATTGGCTTTATCCTAGGTGAAGAAAAGTGGTATATACTTACATTTCAGTAGTATGTAAGTATATTCTAAATCGATGTCATGGAGGAGCGCATCTTGGATTCGTTTGTATCTTCTTTTCTTCGTTATTTTAATTTTGCCATGTTTCTAGTCTTTTTGTTTTTTTACTTTTATCAATTTTTTTATATGTTCGTTGCATTGAAGCAAAAACTAAGCGAAAAGAATATAGTAAAGGCCGAACAGTTAAAGCTAAATAAATATGCAGTTATTATCGCGGCAAGAAATGAAGAACTAGTCATAGGTGAATTAATAAAAAGCATTCAAAAACAAAGGTATCCAAAAGAATGCATCGATATTTTTGTGGTGGCAGACAATTGTACGGATCAAACCGCTAAAATTGCAAAAAAAGCTGGCGCAATCGTTCGGGAACGGTTTAATCCCACTAAGATTGGCAAAGGCTATGCTCTTGATTTTATGTTCCAAATTATTAAAAGAGAGTACTGTTCGAAGGGGTATGATGGCTATTTCATATTTGATGCGGATAATCTGCTTGACGAAAATTATATGTATGAAATGAATCGAACATTTAACGATGGCTATCGGGTTGCAACAAGCTATCGAAATTCCAAAAACTTTGATCAAAACTGGATTACCGCAGGCTATGCCATCTGGTTTTTACATGAAGCTGAATATTTAAATCTGCCTAGGATGACCTTAAATACAAGCTGTGCAATATCGGGAACGGGCTTTTTGGTGCATTCGGATATCATAAATAAGAACGGTGGATGGATCCATCATCTCCTTACAGAAGATATTGAATTTTCGATTTATCAAATTCTTAAAGGCGAAAAAATTGGCTATTGCAAAAATGCCGTTTTCTATGATGAACAGCCAATAACTTTTAGACAATCCTGGCGTCAAAGATTGCGTTGGGCAAAAGGATTCTATCAGGTATTGATGACATATGGCAAAGAACTGATGTTATGTATTTTTAAACGAAAACAAAATAGTTTTTCGTGCTTTGATATGACAATGACCATTATGCCAGCAATGATTCTTACTAATTTCTCTATATTAGTGAATGGTTCATTTTATGCAGCGGTGCTGTTTGGAGTATTTGAGAAAGTAAGGATTGTTGATACAACAATCCTTATGATGCAATCGATAGGTATGTATTATAGTGTCATGTTGTGTATGGCTTTAATGACCACTTTTACAGAATGGAAGAGAATCCATTGTGCTGGATGGAAGAAAATTGCCTATTCTTTTACATTTCCTTTCTTTATGATGACGTATATTCCCATTTCAATCGTTGCATTATTTAAAGAAGTGGAGTGGAAACAGATTCCTCACACGGTTGTAAAGTCGATAGATGACGTTCAGTAAGTCTGTATGTTTTCTTAGTAATTGGCTTTCTCCTGAAAATTTCATACCGCAAAAGCTTTCAATTGAAAAAAGGAGTTATCTCAAGTACTAGTGAGATAACTCCTTTTTTTCTGCATGAATATTAATTATTTCGCAGAATTTCTACAAAATAGATGAAAATTAGACTTTTTTATAAAGTAATTGCCGACGTGCCTTTACATTATGACCAAATTTTTTATACAATTAATATTATATATTCGAATCGAAAAATTTTTAGCAAGGTGGATAACAACAAATGGCGAAAGAGCAAATATTGACGCCCGAAGACGTATTCGCGCTAGTCAAATCATATATGAACGATGAACATGTTGCCTTTGTAAAGAAAGCTTACGAGGTAGCAAATGAAGCACACAAAGAACAATTACGCAGTTCAGGGGAACCCTACATTATTCATCCGATACAAGTTGCCGGCATTTTAGCTGAACTTCAAATGGACCCAGAAACGGTTGCAGCTGGTTTTCTTCATGATGTCGTGGAGGATACGACCGTAACACGCGAAGATTTAGTAAATGAATTTAGTGAAGAAGTCGCAATGTTGGTTGACGGTGTAACAAAGTTAGAGAAAATCAAATATTTATCCAAAAAAGAACAACAAGCGGAAACTCATCGCAAAATGTTTGTGGCCATGGCACAGGATATCCGTGTTATTCTTATTAAACTTGCTGACCGTCTTCATAATATGCGTACGTTAAAACATTTATCTGCTGAAAAACAAAGACGTATATCCAATGAAACCTTAGAAATTTTTGCACCACTTGCTCATCGCCTTGGAATTTCAAAAGTAAAATGGGAATTAGAAGATACTGCACTGCGCTATTTAAATCCTCAACAATATTATCGTATTGTGAGTTTAATGAAAAGAAAACGTGTTGAACGGGAAGCGTATCTTGAAAATGTAATGAATGAAGTGAAGTCTCAGTTAGGAGATGTCGAAATTGACGCAGATATTTCGGGTCGTCCAAAACACATTTATAGCATTTACCGGAAAATGGTGCTGCAAAACAAGCAGTTCAATGAAATCTATGACTTATTAGCTGTCCGTGTTTTAGTTGATAGCATTAAAGATTGTTACGCTGTACTTGGAATTGTACATACATTATGGAAGCCGATGCCTGGGCGCTTTAAAGATTATATCGCGATGCCGAAACAAAATCTCTATCAATCGCTTCATACGACAGTGATCGGGCCATATGGCGATCCTTTGGAAGTGCAGATTCGTACAAGAGACATGCATCAGATTGCCGAGTACGGGATTGCTGCACATTGGGCGTACAAAGAAGGCAAATCGGTTAACGGGAATAAAGAAACAATCGATCAAAAATTGACATGGTTCCGTGAAATTTTAGAATTCCAAAACGAATCCTCGAATGCTGAAGAATTTATGGAATCATTAAAATTTGATTTATTCTCGGATATGGTTTATGTCTTTACTCCTAAAGGCGAGGTTATTGAATTGCCAGCAGGTTCTGTGCCGATTGACTTTGCCTACCGTGTCCATTCAGAAGTAGGAAATCGAACAATTGGTGCGAAAGTAAATGGGAAAATGGTTCCTTTGGATACACCTTTAAAAACTGGTGATATCATCGAAATTTTAACATCCAAACAATCCTTTGGCCCGAGTCGCGATTGGTTGAAATTAGCCCAAAGCTCCCAAGCCAAAAATAAAATTAAACAATTCTTTAAAAAGCATTTACGAGAAGAAAATATCGTAAAAGGCAAGGATTTAATTGACAAGGAAATAAAATCTCAAGATTTTGATGCGAAGGAAGTCCTTTCACAAGAAAATATTAAACGAGTACTAGATAAGCTGAATTATACAAATGAAGAAGATTTATATGCTGCAGTAGGTGTAGGCGGCATAACTGCTCAACAGATTGTTAACCGTTTGGCAGAGAAGAAACGAAAAGAACGTGAGCAAGAAGAAGCCCTGGAGAAAATTGTCAAGGAAATGCAAAATAACCAGGCGAAAAAACGTCGTACGGAATCGGGCGTAATCGTTAAGGGCATCGACAATTTGCTAATTCGATTATCACGCTGCTGTACACCTGTACCAGGTGATGATATTGTCGGCTTTATTACAAAAGGGCGGGGAGTATCAGTACACAGAGCAGATTGTCCCAATATTCAAGAAGGCGATCATGCAGATCGTTTAATCGAAGTCGAATGGGAACATAGTGAAACACAAATTCGAAAAGAATATCCTGTGGATATTGAAGTTTCTGCATTCGATCGTCCTGGAATTTTAAATGATGTGATGCATGCAGTTAGTGAAACGAAAACAAATATATTAGCCGTAACAGGCCGTGCAGACCATGATAAAATTGCAACGATCCATTTATCAATTTCGATTTCGAATATTTCAGGATTGCATAAAGTGGTGGAAAAAATTAAACAGCTGCCAGATATTTATTCAGTACATCGTGTCATTAATTAATAAACAGAGGTAAATTTTATGCGAGTAGTTATTCAGAGAAGCAAGCAAGCATCTGTTACTGTCGATGGCAACGTGACAGGTGCAATCGATTCAGGTTATGTCTTATTGGTTGGACTAACACACAGCGACACCCTCGAGGATGTACAGTACGTTGCTAAAAAAGTTGCGGAGATTCGACTTTGGGAAGATGCACAAGGCAAGATGAATCATTCGATTGTGGAACACGGTGGTGCAATTCTATCTGTATCGCAATTTACTTTATATGCGGATACAAAAAAGGGAAGAAGACCGAGTTTCATTGAAGCCGCTAGACCAGAATCTGCTCTTCCATTGTGGGAGGCATTTAACGGAGAATTAAAATCTCATGGGTTACAAGTGGAAACAGGTATTTTTGGAGCAATGATGGATGTATCGTTAATAAACGATGGTCCTGTTACAGTTATTGTGGAATCCAAACCAAAAGAATAAATGCGGAGAGGCGGACGAAAGAGTCAATCATAAAACGACTCTGGTCTGTCTCTTTTTGTTTTAACTTTAAACTTGGGGCAGACCCGAGAGAGGATAAACGGATAAAAGTCTTCAATAGAAAAGAGGCTAACCACAGTTTTTTGGTGTAGCCTCTTTAAAAATTATTTTAACTGAGCATCAAAATATTTCAGAATGCCTTGGTAGATGCCGAGCGTTGCTTGTTCCCTATAAAAATCGGTTGTCACGATACTTTCCTCACTAGGATTGCTTAAATATCCAAGCTCAATTAAAATTGCTTCTTGTTTATTTTCACGGGTTACTAAATAATTGCCTGGTTGGACACCACGATTGCGAAGCGTCACTTTTTTAGCAAGCCCTTCATGAACATATTCCGCTAACTTTCGTTGGAAGCTGTTCGTATAATATGTGGTGAAACCAGAAATAGAACTATCATCCGTTGCATCGTAGTGAATACTTATAAAGGCATCAGCTGCATATTGATGTGAAATGGACACCCTTTTTCGAAGGTCGACATAAACATCGGATTCACGAGTCATGATTACTTCAGCGCCGGCTGAGCGTAATTTTGATTTCAACATCTCGGCGGTTTTTAGATTAATTTCTTTTTCGTTTGTACCACGAGCACCAGTTGTCCCTTTGTCATTCCCGCCATGTCCAGGGTCAATTACAAGGGTTACTCCTTTTAAAGTTCCTTTTTTTCGTACATCCTTCTTTACTGCTTCTTCGTTTCCGTTCGCAGTATTGTCCGAGTCTTTGGAAACTACCCAATTTGCCACATAAGCATCGGTGTTTTTATCTATTTCTATTTTGTACCATTCACCTTCAGCTGCATGTATCTTATATTTTTCTCCAGCATCAGCATGCACGACAATATCTGAAGAGGTGGATGGGTCCTCACGAAGATTTGTCCCGTTGTAGATAATCGTTACATACTCGCTTTCCGCCTCAGCTGATTTATCCGGATTGACAGAAGCGGGGATTTTTTCGTTTACTTGAAATGTTCCATAAAAGCTATAAATCCATCCAACTTTTTTGCCATATTGGATTTTTACCCAATTATTATCTCTTTCCAGAACTTCATATTGTTCGCCTTTTTTGGCAGTACCAAGCTTTTTGGAAGACAGGTCCGCTTTTTTTCGAATGTTTACTACATCAACCGCGATTGTAAATAAGTTCGGGTCAAGCTTTACCTTTGAATTCTCATTATCGATAGCTTCTTCACCAGGTTCTTTAGAAGTGCTGCTTTGTTCTTCAGCTTCGTTTTTCTTTATGGTTACATAGTCTGTCGAAACCCATCCGATAGATTCGTTAAATGAAATTTGGACCCAATTTGTTTCACTGGCCAAAATTTGCGCTTCATCACCTGTATTCAGCTGAGTTAAAACTGAAGACGAAACAGATGGTTCTGCACGTAAGTTTAGATGATCAACCTGCGAAATGATTGAGCCGGAGACAGCTGATGCATCATTTGAAGAATCGCTAGGCTTAGTTGCGGATGTCAACCATGAAGCAACCCATCCATCCATATCTTTTACTTTTACATGATACCAATCATCTTGTTTTTCAAGAAACTTAAGTCCTTGTCCCTCTTTTAAGGTAGTCATTATAGGATAAGATAATCCGGGTCCTTCTCGTAGATATAAAATATCAGCAGATACGATCAAATCTGACTCCGCCTTAGATGCATAGGCGGGATTTGTAACATATGTATAGGGAGACAACAGTAATGAACAAAGTAAAATGAAACTGAATAAATATTTAAGCAATTTATGAAGCATCCTTTATCTCCTCTCTATTTGAATCTCCTAAACGGGGCATTAACCCGATATATACTCTTATCATTTTAAAGTCAAATATGCAATAAAATCTACACTTTTTTGAAAATAGTTGACAAATCTGCCATCACACACTTAAGATAGGATATATTATAAAGCTAGAGAAGCCATTGACCAAGCAAGTAGAAATTACCTCTGTAGACAAGAGAGGGAAAGACTTAGGCTGAAATCTTTCCTGCTGCATGTAGTGACGAACAACACTTGAGAGGCTCTTTTTCGAAAAACAAGTAATGTTTAGTAGGGAAAGACGGAAACGGCCGTTATCCGTTTACGAGAGGATGTACTGATTTTGTACATCAACTAGGGTGGAACCGCGGAAGTAGATTCAAGCTTTCGTCCCTTGCATACTGCAAGGGACGAAAGCTTTTTTATTTTTCAAAAAAATGCATTTGCTGTTTTACCAAGAAGCTATTCATGAAAGAGAGGAGTATTTTAATGTCATTTAAAGTACCAAGAGGAACTCAGGATATCCTGCCAGAACAAACACCAAAATGGCAAAAGGTTGAATCCATCCTAAGAGAATTAACTCGTGTTTATCGCTATAAAGAGATTCGCACACCTATTTTTGAACAAACGGAACTATTCCAGCGCGGTGTAGGGGATACAACAGATATCGTGCAAAAAGAAATGTACACTTTTGAGGATCGCGGAGGCCGTTCGCTAACACTTCGTCCAGAAGGAACGGCATCTAGTGTTCGTGCATATGTAGAGCATAAAATGTTTGGTTATCCAGATCAACCGGTGAAGCTTTCTTATATGGGGCCAATGTTCCGTTATGAGCGTCAGCAAGCCGGCCGTTATCGCCAGTTTGTACAATTTGGAGTAGAAGCCATTGGCAGCAGCGATCCTGCAGTTGATGCAGAAGTAATCTCCCTTGCTATGGATATTTATCAAACAGTGGGTTTAAAAGATTTAAAATTGGTCATTAATTCTCTTGGAGACAAAGAAACAAGAGATGCACACCGAGCAGCCCTAATCGAGCATTTTGAGCCTAGCATCGGGGAATTTTGCTCCGATTGTCAAAATCGATTAGCCAAAAATCCTTTACGAATTTTGGATTGCAAAAAGGACCATGATCACCCATTAATGACTACTGCGCCAGCCTTAACGGACTATCTGACAGAATCATCTGCACAATATTTTGGCCAAGTGAAGAAATATTTGGATGTGTTGGGCATTACGTATGTCATCGATCCAAACTTGGTTCGTGGCCTTGATTACTATAATCACACTGCCTTTGAAATTATGAGCACGTCTGAAGGCTTTGGAGCAATTACAACTCTTTGCGGCGGTGGCCGCTACAACGGACTAGTAGAAGATATTGGCGGGCCAGATGCTCCGGGTATCGGTTTTGCCATGTCGATCGAGCGTCTGCTCTTGGCGCTTGAAGCAGAAGGTGTAGAGCTGGAAGTGGAAGATGGTTTAGATATTTATCTTGTTGCAATGGGTGACGAAGCAAAATTAAAAGCCGCTGAACTGATTAGCTCTTTCCGTGCCAAAGGAATTTCTGCCGATATGGATTATATCGATCGAAAAATGAAGGCGCAAATGAAATCAGCAGATCGTCTTGGTGCAAAATTTGTTATTGTCATCGGTGATTCAGAGCTTGAAGAAATGAGCGTGAATGTAAAAGAAATGGAGACAGGAAATCAAGAAAAAATTCCATTCTCTGAATTAGTTAATTACTTATTAGAACATAAATAATAAATTGGTATGACAAACTGGAGGAAAGAAAATGGCTCAGAGAACGCATGCATGCGCTGAAATAAGCGAACAACAGCAAGGTGAAAAAGTAGTATTAAAAGGATGGGTACAAAAACGCCGTGACTTAGGCGGGTTAATCTTCGTAGACGTACGTGACCGCAGTGGAATCGTGCAAGTCGTATTTGGGGACGAAGCAAAAGACGCATTGGCAGTTGCCGAAAAAATTCGTAACGAATATGTAGTCGAAATCGAAGGGAAAGTCGTTCTTCGTGATGAAAGCCAAATAAACCCTAACATCAAATCAGGTAAAATCGAAGTGATTGCTTCTTCTATTACAATTATTAACGAAGCAAAAACACCTCCATTTGCAATTGATGACAAATTAGAAGTTTCAGAAGATCTTCGTTTAAAATATCGTTATTTAGATTTACGTCGTCCTACAATGTTCAATACATTTAAATTGCGTTCTGATATTACTCGTTCGATTCGTAACTTCTTGCAAAACGAAGGATTCCTGGAAGTTGAGACACCAATTTTAACAAAATCAACTCCGGAAGGTGCACGTGACTATTTAGTGCCATCCCGTGTTCATGATGGTGAATTTTATGCATTGCCGCAATCACCACAATTATTTAAACAATTATTAATGGTTTCAGGATTTGAAAAATATTTCCAAATTGCGCGCTGCTTCCGTGACGAAGACTTGCGTGCAGACCGTCAACCAGAATTCACACAAGTGGATATTGAAACTTCATTCATGTCAATGGACGAAATTATTGAAATGAATGAGCGTTTAATCCAAACGGTGATGAAAGAAGCAAAAGGGGTGGATGTGGAGCTTCCATTCCAACGCATGACATATAAGGATGCAATGGATCGCTACGGTTCAGATAAGCCGGACGTACGCTTTGGTTTAGAGCTTGTTCAGCTTTCTGAAATCGTTCGTGATTCATCATTCAAAGTATTTGCCGGAGCGGTTGAATCAGGCGGCGAAGTAAAAGCTATCAATGTAAAAGGCAATGCCGATAAATATTCTCGCAAAGATATCGATGCATTAACAGAGTTTGTTAAAATCTATGGTGCTAAAGGATTGGCTTGGTTAAAAGTAACGGAAGAAGGATTAAACGGACCAATCGCGAAATTCTTCGAGGGTGAAACGGCTGAGAGCTTAATACAAGCAACAAATGCAGAAAACGGGGACTTATTATTATTCGTAGCTGACTCTTCATCAGTTGTTGCAGCAAGCTTAGGTGCTTTACGCAACAAATTAGGGAAAGAAATAGGCTTAATCGATGAGTCGGTTTATGCATTCCTGTGGGTAACGGATTGGCCATTGCTTGAGTACGATGAAGAAGCACGACGCTACACAGCTGCTCACCATCCATTTACTCGCCCATTTGATGAAGACGTTGAAAAAATGGATACGAACCCTGCTGAAGTACGTGCCCAAGCATACGATATCGTATTAAATGGATACGAATTAGGTGGAGGATCTTTACGTATTTTCGAACGTGATCTTCAAGAAAAAATGTTCAAATTATTAGGCTTCTCACAAGAAGAAGCACAAGAGCAATTTGGTTTCTTATTAGAAGCCTTTGAATATGGAGTTCCGCCACACGGAGGACTTGCATTCGGTTTAGACCGTTTCGTAATGCTTCTTGCTGGCCGCACAAACTTGCGTGATACAATCGCATTCCCTAAAACGGCTACTGCAAGCTGTCTATTAACTTCAGCCCCAAGTGAAGTTTCGGATGCACAATTACAAGAACTTAGCTTAGCAGTAACAAAGAAAAAAGAAGATTAATCAAGCTAACGCAAACGACTGTTAAATGACAGCCGTTTGCGTTATTTTTTTGGGGAGTGAGAAAGGGTAAAGGTTACTATTTGAGTAGAATGGGCAAGGGAATATAACGAAAGAAGAGGTAGTTGGACAAATCAAAGTTGGGTGGGCAAAGAAGTGTCGCAATAGAAGGTCTAATGAGACAAATCAAACCTGAACGACCATGAAAGTGCCATTATTAATTCTACAGATAGGATTGAACATCTACATCCATCCTTATCTCACATACTATAAAAGTTTTCCTGAGATTTTAATTTTATCAATATAATAAAAAAGAGTGATATTTAAATATTTGTAGCGAGAATATAATTTTCATAATGAGACAAATCTACTATTATTTATTCGAAAAGAAATGAGAGGGAAAAAATTTAATAATTTTGCTTATTAATATTGAAAATTCAGTTAATTACTGTTATTATATAATTAATACGAATCCTAAAGTGTTTGTGAAAGCTTTTACTACAGTTTTGACCGAACAACAAATCGTTGGGAATTCATATTTTGCTTTGGCAAACAAGCCCTGCAAATGGACGAGGGAAGTTTAAAGAGGCGAAGAGAGTACCCACCTGTGAATAAGCGGGTTCAAAACGAACTTTTCGGCTTACGGCATATTTGGGATTCGTCATGCCAACCCTCCTAACCTTAGGAGGGTTTTTAATATTTACCACTGTATTCTTTTTTCGGTTCTGGATACAAATTTACAGTAAGGATTGCATATGTTATAATTCCGAGTAGTAAAATACAGATTGAGAGGCATACAATTATGTTACATCAGTTTTCAAGAAACGAACTTGCGATCGGAACAGAAGGACTTGAGAAGTTAAAAAATACGACAGTAGCCATCTTGGGAATTGGCGGTGTAGGGTCCTTTGCGGCAGAAGCATGTGCGCGAAGCGGCGTAGGCCGTATCATTTTGGTCGACAAGGATAATGTGGATATTACAAACGTAAATCGTCAATTAGTGGCGTATCTTTCAACAGTTGGAAAGTCCAAATCAGCCGTTATGAAAGAACGTATTGCAGATATAAATCCTGAGTGTGAAGTCATCGATATGCATATGTTCTATACGGAAGAAACATATGAAAATTTCTTCGCTCAAAATATTGATTTTGTTATTGATGCATCAGATACAGTAATGTATAAAATCCATCTTATGAAGGAATGTTTAAAGAGAGGGATTCCGATTATTTCGAGTATGGGTGCTGCGAACAAAATGGATCCGACTCGATTCCAAATTGCGGATATTTCTAAAACGCATACAGACCCATTAGCGAAAGTAATTCGTACTAAGCTTCGTAAAGAAGGCATTACAAAAGGGGTTATGGTAGTTTTTTCTGACGAATCGCCTATCGTGGTCCGACCTGATGTTGTGGAGACAGTCGGAAACCCTAATGCCCAAATTCGCAAAGCCAAAATGCCTCCATCATCCAATGCATTTGTGCCTTCTGTTGCAGGCTTGGTCGCAGCGAGCTGGGTTATCAATCAAATATTAAAAGGTGTTAAAATCACAAGAGTAAATGAATAATGGAAAAGAGGTGTCTGCTCAAAATGAGGACACCTCCTTTTTTATTGGCGAATCGATAATGTTTCCTGATAGGTTTCTTCAATATGTTTCGAAACTTGCTGCTGCTCCTTATTTACTGTTGTCAAAATAGTACTTAATTGGTCGACCGCTGCAGTTGATTCTTCAATAATAGCAGCAAAGTCTGTGGTACTTTCCTGGATTGCTTTACTATTCATCTCAATCATATTTACGGCTTTCACAAAATCGTTTAGGTCGCTTTTCAGCGAGTTCATTGACTCAAACAATTCGGTAAATGTCTTATTGGATCTCTCAGCCGTCTCGATTTGGTTGGTCATATGCTCCAGACCGCTTTCAAGCTTTAATAAAGCATCTTGGTTATAAGCATTTACTTCTGATAGATTTTGATCGATTTTAACAAGTGTTTCATCTGTCGTACCCGCCAATTTTCGGATTTCATCTGCAACGACGGCAAATCCTTTCCCGTGTTCGCCAGCACGGGCGGCTTCTATTGAAGCGTTTAAGGCAAGAAGATTCGTTTGGTTTGTAATCCCTTGAATCGCTAATGCAAATTGGTTAGTTTCATTAATCTTTTTAGAAAGAATATGGAAAGTATCATTTAATTGTGTAAAGAATGTTTTAAACGAATCGATTTCATTTGATAAGGCATTCATGGCATCTGCTCCTGAGAAGGCGCTTTTGCTCGCAGCTTCAGCATTTACAACAATCGTATTTAATTGGTTTAGTATTCTTGAAATTTCAGTAGTAGTTGCTTCTGTACTATGAACAATCTCAAACACATGATCTGCTTGGCGCTGGGAGCCTGCACTTACTTCTTGAATAGACGTAATCATGTCGTTTTGAGCAAGGGATGCATTCGTCATACTTTTTGTAATGCTTTCGAGCTTGGCTGTAATATTTTGTACAGCAGAATCTAGATGGCTGTGTAAATTTTGTTCATGTAAGGCTTTTTCATTTGCTTCGATAATCATGCCTTCAATATTGCGAATCATTTTTTTATTTTGACGAACTTGAAGGAATACACCTAAAGCCATTAATGTGTGGACTACGAAAACGTTTGCAGGATCAATCGCAAAACCTTCTGTATCCAGGACAAAGTTGAAGATAAGGCATAAAAGTGAGCCGATGTAGCCAAGTACATAGACCTTATATTGATTGTGGATGCTTCCAATGATTAAAGAGAAGAAAGCTAATACAATGGTTGCCAAAGTCACTTTATTTGTAATAATCGTTCCGTAAACTGTAAACACCACTGCTATTAAAGCCAGATATGGAAAAGCAGAACGGAGTATTTCTAATCTTCTTTGAAATAGATAGTAAACAAAAACAATCATTACAGGCAGCAATACAGATATGGCTATGCCAATAGGGCGTCCGATTACAAATTGGGCAACTCCCCCAAGCAACCCTGCAATCCCGTATACCAACATCAAAATCGTATTTTTTTCAAATAAATCTTCTTTTTTAATTTGATCAATATTCATGATGAACCCCCTTTGTACTATCTCAATATAGTGGAAAATTAAGTATATTTTATTAATTTATACATGAATTTCTTACTTTTGTCACTATAATCATCGGGAAAAAGATAAACTAGTTTTTTGATAATATAGTAAGAAAATATTCTTTGTTATTAAGGAGAAAGAATCATGAAGGAAATTTTTGAATTGGAATATCGAGGTTTAAATCTCTTCGATGAAATTAGTACTGTGGAAGTAGCCATTGATAATCAAAATAAAGTTATTCACATTTATGATATAAATCAAGTAGTTGAACCTGAATACGATATTACTGCAAAGAAATATCAATTGAGTGAAGGTTTTTATAAAATGGCGAAGGTGTTATTCGAGAAGAAATTTTTTGAATCCCCTTATGAAACAGAAGCACAGTGGTTGACTGAAATCACCTGGGTATTTTATGGTTCGAAACGCTCGATTTTTAAATCTGAAGGGTTAAATCTATTAGAAATTCCTAAAGCGGGGTTGTCATATGAATCAGAAAACTCGGAGAAATCCCTTTATAGCAAATATGTTTTGAGAGTACTATAAAATATTTTCTTTATATAATATATTTCGACAGATTTTGCGTAAGAAGATTCTGAAATTAGAAGCTTAAAAATGAAAGTATTTTACATTTATATCACAATATTTGCATCATTTTTTACTTCCAAGAAAATTATGCCGGCAATATTGTTATAGTAATCTTACCTTATATTAAAGGGGAGCAATGGGGAGGGATTATTAAATGTCGACAAAAGTGCCTTTGAAGAATGCAATGCATATACTTCAGTTGAAAGAGCAATTGGATGAGATTGTATTTAACTACATTGATACATCTCAAGTATGGGAAGTAGCTTATTCTGAACTGGATGTGCTGCTTGAAAAAACGACCGGCTATTTTGAAAGTTTTATGGAGGCTAGTGGGGACAAGCCTAGGGGAAATACGTCGGCAGTTTTATTTTTGAATATTGCATACAAATTAATCTATTTTCACACGATTTCCTATTATCATTTAAAAGAAACAAATCAAGATGCAGTCAGAGATAAGGCTTTACAATTATTAACTCTATCTGCAAAATGCATCCCAGATGTTAATAAGGAAAATCATTTGGAATATCTAAAAGAAATCGCTCAAAGCTATGAAGAGATTTCACAAATACAAGGAAAACAACAGGAATTTGAGCAGGCGATTATAGAGCAAAACCATATAATTGCCGATTGTTTTGACCATTTTTCGGAAGCAAGGAATTTATTTTTCAAATAAACTATTAAAAGGTAGAGTTGCATTTTTGCAATTTTACCTTTGTTTTTGTCTTTAAACATAATACCATTTCCTCATTTTGCTCGTTAAAGTTATAAAAAGGTTGTTATTTTGAAGAAAGATTGTCCTTTATATAATACATAAATGCTAACTTAATTCCATCATCCAACTTCTTACTCCACCACAGTTCTCGCATCCCTGTATTAATATACTATTTCCAAAGGTCCTAAGTTCTACAGTCTAAAACGAGTAGCTGCACATACAAAATTAGTCGAAAGTTTAGGATAAATTCGTAAAAAAAACTTCAATAATTTGGTATATGTACTCTTTTAAGGATTTAAGGTTATCAATATAATGAAACAAATGTTCTTTGAAGGGGGTATGAAAATAGTGGATACTCAATTTAAGAACCCGTTATTAAAAGCGTTTTTAGAAGAAGTGGAACATTTTGAGCTTTATAAGGAATATTGCTTGTCGCCAAGTGAATGGTTAAAGAAATTGATCGATGAACGATTTATACAATTTTATATTCGCATTCGTGCCATTGCATATTTTTCTAAAATAATCTATTTTACGGCACGGCATTTTGATAAGGAAAGAAGAAAGTATGAAAAAAGGTATGTATTAACGTTAGATAGCTCTAACGATGGAAATTGGAATAAGGGTGAAGTCGCAAATACCTTAAAAGAAATGATTGTAGATGAATCTGCATCCATCGGTTTTCAGGAACGATTGACGCATGAATTGGAGCAGCATATTCAACATCCAATGCTTTTCAAAGCTATCCAGTCATTGAATCAAAGACAACAACAAATTCTATATTTGGCCTATGTTCTAAATATTTCAGATACAGAAATAAGTAAAAAGTTAAATGTGACGCAACAAGCAGTATCAAAATCCAAAAATAACGCGTTAGCGAAAGTGAGGCGATTGATAAATGCTTGACGAACAGTTAATTAACTTAATTTGCAACAATGGATTTCCGATTGTCGTTTCGATTTATCTATTACTGAGGTTTGAAAGAAAGATTGAATGTCTGGAACAATCTATCCAGGATTTGCGCGTTGAAATGTATTCATTAAGAGAGAGGGAGTGATTTCCATCAAAGAGTATATTTCACCTATCGAGTTAATAGAATTGCTTAAGCCAAAAATCAAAAAGGAATTACATCAGACGGATCTCAAAAATCGAGATGATTTAGAGCATGAAATTATTCTGAAAATTTTGGAGGGTTTAAAGACAAAAAAGTTTCAGCACGTTCCAACCTTCTTTGAATTGCTCGAAAAGGAACAGCAACAAGAATAAACCTTAAGGGTTCATAACAGAATTAACTTAACTACTGATTTGATACACATTTATAAAAAGGGGTTTGATTTGTGCAAATAACAACCCTTTTGAAAATTTATTAATGGTTTTTTTCGATTAGCTAAAAATAAGGAGTTATCCTTCAACGAGGACAACTCCTTATTTTAATTCTCTTTTTTAAAGCCTTTTAATTTCTCATATATTGCTGCCGAACGTTTTTCTTCACCAGCTAAAACCGGTTTATAGAATTCGATATCGGCGAGATTTTCAGGTAAGTATTCCTGATTTACCCACCCCCCGAATGTACCGACTGGGTAGTCATGGGGATATTTATAACCTACATGGCCTAAAACCTTTGCACCTGCATAATGGGCATCACGAAGATGTGTTGGGATATCTCCTGTTTTTCCTTCATGAATAGCAGCAGTGGCCGCATCTAAAGCGGAGTAGGCTGAATTAGATTTCGCGGATAAGCACATCTCGATTACTGCATTTGCCAAGGGAATTCGAGCCTCTGGCAACCCTAAAGTTTTAGCCGATTCAGTAGCTGCATAGACATGGGCACCTACAGCAGGATTTGCTAGCCCGATATCCTCGTAAGCCATCACGAGCAATCTTCTGCATACGGCAATTAAATCTCCATTTTCAAGGAGATGCGCCAAATAATAAATAGCTGCATTCGTATCGCTGCCGCGCACTGACTTTTGAAGTGCGGATAATAAGTTGTAAAAGTGCGAACCGCCTTTATCGCCATAAACGCCAATTCTTTTTGATAAATGTTCGATAATATGATCTTCTACAATTGCTTGTCCATCCGTTTCATCCGAGGCATAAAAAATGGACTCCAGAAGCGTTAAAGCTTTTCTCGCATCTCCATTTGAAGCAAGTGCGATTTTGTCAATTTGTTCTTCTGTAATCTCAATTCGTTCTTTACCAAGACCGCGATCTTCATCAGTGAGGGCATTTTTGATTAACTGTGCAATATCCTCCAGTGTATGGCGTTTAAGCTGAAGAATCTCTCCGCATCTTGAACGAATGGCTGGATTGACATCGTGGAATGGATTTTCTGTCGTTGCGCCGATCAATACGATTGACCCATTTTCCACATGAGGCAATAGCGTGTCTTGCTGCAATTTATTAAAACGATGGATTTCATCCAAAAATAAGATAACTTTTCCTGCAATCCGTGCTTCTGAAACAATCTGCTCTACGTCTTTTTTCCCTGCATGTGTAGCATTGAGAGCGAAAAAGGGAAGTTTGGAACTGCCGGCAATTGCGTAGGCAATAGATGTTTTCCCGATTCCAGGCTCTCCATATAAAAGCATTGAAGGGACATGACCGTTATGGATCATTTTGTATAGTGCTGTATCTTTTCCGACAATATGCTTTTGCCCAATTACTTCGTTTAAATTCCTGGGGCGCATTCGATATGCTAAAGGTTCATTGTGCATGTCTTAATCCTCCAATACGACTTAACTATTTCTATATTAGTTCTTTTCCAAGTGGAATAAAAGGATTTATGTTATACTTGAGCTAAAGAATGGACAAGAAAAATAGAGGTGTTATAATGAAAATTTCTACAAAGGGTAGATACGGATTAACAATTATGATTGAATTAGCAAAACATTTTGGTGATGGCCCGATTCCATTGCGTCAAATAGCTGCAGAAAAAGGCTTATCAGAAGCTTACCTGGAACAGCTGGTTTCTCCACTTCGTATTGCAGGTTTAGTGAAAAGTGTGCGCGGTGCTTATGGAGGATATTTATTGGCATTGCCGCCTAGCAAAATTTCAGCAGCAGATGTGATCAAGGTATTGGAAGGGCCAATTCAGCCAGTCGAAGGAATTGAGAACGAGGAAGTGCCACAGCAGCAATTATGGATGAGAATTCGTGATGCCGTGAAAAATGTGCTAGATACGACATCAATTGAAGACTTAGCTAATTATAATGATGAATCCGATGTAGATGGCTACATGTTCTATATCTAATTACTTTTAAATAGAATGTGTATCTCAACTTTACTTTTAATACTATCAACTGTTCATACAGTTTTTAAAGGAGCTATTGATTTACAATGGAAACAATATATCTAGACCATGCCGCGACATCACCTATGCATCCAGAGGTAGTTGAAGTGATGACCAAAGCTTTTGCTCAAACTTTCGGCAACCCTTCTAGTATTCATACTGAAGGCAGACAAGCGCGAAAGGTTTTAGATGATGCACGAACTAGCTTAGCACGAGCAATCGGTGCAAAGGATACGGAAATTATTCTTACAAGCGGTGGAACTGAAGCGGATAATATGGCGATTTTCGGTGCAGCCAATATGCTTAAATCTAAAGGGAAACATATTATTACTACTCAGGTTGAACATCATGCCGTGCTCCATGCGTGTGAAAAGCTTGAAAAAGAAGGTTTTGAAGTTACGTATTTACCTGTAGATGAAAGTGGACGCATTTCGATTGAAGACTTTAAAAATGCACTGCGTGAAGATTCAATTCTTGCAACGATTATGTATGGAAACAACGAAATTGGAACTGTGCAGCCAATCGAAGAAATTGGGGCGATTTTAAAGGATCATCAAGCAGTTTTCCATACGGATGCAGTACAGGCATTTGGTTTGGAAAAGCTAAATGTTGATGACTTGCAAGTTGATTTACTAAGTGTCTCAAGCCATAAATTAAATGGTCCAAAAGGAATCGGCTTCTTATACCAAAGAACCGGTACGCCATTAAGTCCAACATTTTTTGGTGGTTCCCAGGAGAAAAAGAGAAGAGCAGGTACTGAAAATGTACCCGCAGCCGTAGGGTTTTCTAAGGCAGTAGAAATTGCTCAAAACCAAATGGATTCAAAAAGAGACCAATATGAGAAATTCCGAAGTATTTTCATTCAAGTTCTCGATAGCGAAAGTATTCAGTATCAAGTAAATGGCAATGAAGAGCATTCTTTGCCCCATATTCTAAATATCAGCTTCAAAGGAATGGAAGTGGAATCCTTTTTAGTGAATTTAGATATGTCGGCTGTTTATGCATCAAGTGGTTCTGCTTGTACGGCAGGTTCGATTGATCCTTCACATGTACTTGTTGCTATGTTCGGGAATGATAGCGAAGCACTTCGCAACTCAATTCGATTTAGTTTTGGGTTAGGGTTAACGGAAGAAATAATAAGAGAAGCAGCAATGCGTACAGCTAAAATTGTGCAAAGGCTTGCGAATTAATATAGAAAAGGTGAAACGACAATGGTAGAAACAAGAGACCCATCACAAATCCGTGTTGTTGTTGGAATGTCTGGTGGGGTCGATTCGTCAGTTGCAGCCTACTTACTTAAAAAACAAGGCTATGATGTGATCGGGATATTTATGAAAAACTGGGACGATACAGACGAATTTGGTGTATGTACGGCAACAGAAGATTATGATGATGTTATTAAAGTATGCAACCAAATTGGGATTCCCTATTATGCAGTGAACTTTGAAAAACAATATTGGGACAAAGTATTTACTTATTTCCTTGAAGAATATAAAGCAGGACGTACACCAAACCCTGATGTGATGTGCAATAAGGAAATCAAATTTAAAGCATTTCTTGATCACGCCATGAAATTGGGCGCAGATTATTTAGCGACTGGCCACTATGCACGTGTAGAAGATCATGATGGTGAAGTAGCAATGCTGCGCGGAGTTGATAACAACAAAGACCAAACTTACTTCTTGAACCAATTATCGCAAGAACAATTAAAGCATGTCATGTTCCCAATCGGGGATATTGCAAAGCCTGAAGTTCGAAAAATTGCAGAAGAAGCAGGCCTTGCAACTGCTAAGAAAAAAGACTCAACAGGGATTTGCTTTATCGGTGAACGCAACTTTAAAGAGTTTCTAAGTCAATACCTGCCAGCTCAGCCTGGTAAAATGGAGACTTTTGATGGACGCGTCATGGGGACACATGATGGCTTAATGTATTACACAATCGGACAGCGTCATGGTTTAGGCATTGGCGGAGATGGTGATCCATGGTTTGTTGTTGGAAAAGACCTTGAACGAAACGTACTTTATGTTGAACAAGGATTCCATCACGATGCCCTATACTCAACTTCACTGAAAGCTGTTAAATTGGGCTTTACATCCAACAAAGAAAAACCATCTAAATTTAGCTGCACAGCGAAATTCCGTTATCGACAAGAAGATACACCTGTTGAGGTTGAGCTTCTGGAAGATGGAACTGCACATATTACATTTGCAGAACCCGTTCGCGCGATTACGCCTGGTCAAGCAGTTGTATTATACGATGGTGATGAATGCCTTGGTGGCGGAACGATTGATGAAGTATTTAAAAATAGTGAAAAATTAACTTATGTAGGCTAAGTTTAATAAAACTCTACATACAGTTTTCCAAGGCTTATCGTTATTCAATTGCGATAAGCCTAAAATTTGAGGTGAAGATAATGGATTATAATGAAATTGGAATCATTGCATTCCAGGAGAAACGTTATGAGGATGCTGCAAAAGCATTTACCGAAGCAATTGAAAACAATCCAAATGATGCAATCGGCTATGTCAACTTTGGAAACTTATTGGCATCCATGAATGACAGTGAACGTGCAGAAAGATTTTTTCAAAAAGCAATTACTATAGATGAAACGACAGCAACAGCATACTATGGATTAGCAAATTTATATTACAACGCAGAACGCTATATTGAAGCAGCCAAGCTATATCAAAAAGCGATTGAGCATGGTATTCAAGGGGCGGATGCCTACTATATGCTGGCAAAATCCTTTGAACGTGATGATAAAGTGAAGCTTGCTTTGCCGTATATGCAAAGAGCTGCTGAACTCGCTCCCAATGACCTGCAGATTCGCTTGTCTTATGGAATTTTACTTTGCACTTTGGAAATGTTTGATGTGGCAAAAGGAGAGCTTGAGTTTGTACTGCAAAAGGATTCTCAAAATGCTGATGCCCATTATAATTTAGGTGTTCTTTATGCAGTTTCAACGGAAGAAACAGAGCTGGCGATGGAACATTTAAAAGAGGCATATACGCTCGACTCTAATTTCGACCAAGCAAAATATATATACGATATGATCAGCCAAAGATTTAACTAAAACTTGTTGACCCTAGCTATGGGTCGATAAGTTTTTTTCTTTTACGGATGTGTGTCATGATGGCAATTTGCTGAAGGTTTTTTGAAGCAGCCAATTTTCTAGCAAAAATTTAGAATGATTTCGCTAAGAAGCAAGATACTAAGGCAAGGAAGTGTTTCTTTCATCTAAAACAGGGAAACATGAGAGAAGTCATAAGTGCCTTGAAAAGTTCAGTGATATAAATTTCTAAATTTGTAAAGCGGGTGTCTAGATGAATATTCTATGGGGTATTTTAGGGATTTTGGCTGTGTTATTGATAGCATTCGCCTTATCCAGTAATCGTTCGTTCATTAATTGGAGAACGATTGCCGGAGGATTGGCAATCCAATTAATCTTCGCATTTATCGTACTTAAATGGGAATTTGGTCGAAAAATCTTAATTGAAATTTCAGATGCTGTCCAAAAGCTTATTAGCTATGCCAATGAAGGGATCTCCTTTTTATTTGGTCCATTAGCAGATACTAATTTTACAGGTGGAATGGTTTTTGCCTTAAGTGTTCTAACAATTATTATTTTCTTTTCTTCCTTAATTTCAGTTTTATATTATCTCCGAATTATGCAATTTGTCATCAAAATTCTAGGTGGAGGATTATCCAAAATACTTGGTACGACGAAAGCTGAGTCAGTGAATGCAGCCGCGAATATTTTTGTTGGACAAACTGAAGCTCCTTTAGTGATACGGCCATTTTTAGGAAAGATGACAAAATCTGAGCTGTTTGCCGTAATGACAGGTGGTTTGGCATCGGTCTCCGGTTCAGTGTTAGTGGGATATTCATTATTGGGGGTTCCGCTAGAATATTTGATTGCAGCGAGTTTTATGGCAGCACCGGCTGGTTTAGTAATGGCAAAATTGATGCTGCCAGAAACAGAAGAAGTGGATGACTCGAATTTTGTACTGGATAATGATAATGAATCTGTCAATGTAATCGATGCTGCCGCTCGCGGCGCTGGAGACGGTTTGAAGCTTGCGGTTAATGTAGGAGCGATGTTACTGGCCTTTATCGCGTTAATTGCTTTAATCAATGGAATATTAGGTGGAATAGGTGGGATCTTTGGACTTAATGATTTAACCCTTGAAGGTATACTCGGTTATGTATTTTCTCCACTAGCTTTTGCCATTGGCGTTCCATGGATCGAGGCAGTTGAAGCGGGTTCCTTTATAGGGCAGAAGCTTGTACTGAATGAGTTTGTTGCCTATTCAAACTTTGGACCAGTCATTCAAGAGCTTTCCGAAAAAACGGTAATGATTATCAGTTTTGCTTTATGCGGTTTTGCCAACTTGAGTTCCATGGCCATCTTAATTGGCGGTCTTGGTTCAATGGCTCCAAGCAGAAGACCTATCATTGCGAAATTAGCGATACGAGCTGTAGTTGCAGGTACCCTCGCTTCCTTGGTGAATGCAGCAATAGCAGGGATGTTTTTATAAATAAAAGCGTACAAATCTAGCTGGGATTTGTACGCTTTCTTGTTGCAAACAGATCTATCTTGCAGCAACAAGAAAATGCCATCAATAAAAATACTTTACTTGCCGGCAATTTCCTTCCATTATGGAATAAAGCTATAAAAAGTTAGGGGAGAAGTTTCTTGAACAACATAGTTATTAACAAAGCAAAATTGATCTTAGATGATATTACATACGGTTTAGACTTAGCTAAAAATTGGCATCCTAACTATTTTGAATACTTTTATAAGTATTTTTCAGATGCCGATAAAGAAACGAGAAAATATGCTTTACTTATTTTTGCAGCTGGACTTGGAAATTGGTTAAGCGGTTCTGCTGCCATTTTTTTGTCGTCCGATATTGAAAGTGAGAATAACTTCATTTTTGAGGACTATATAAAGTCTTTTTTGCAGAATAGACAAAACCTCGCAATGGACTTCCCTGAACTTTATAACCATATCATGATCGTGCTATTCGATCTAGCTGAACTTGATAAATTTGATTTAATAACTTTAAGTGATGAAATTCGAGCTGATTTAACCAATTTATTACTCGAAACTGATAAGAACTCCTTGAAATATTATAATTATCCCAGCGTATTGAATGAGGTCGGCTTTAGAAATAGCTAAAACACTAATAACGCATAACCTTAACGTTCAGTACAAAACGCCACAACTTCTTGATAGCTTAAATCACCACCGAAAATATCTAAAGCACTTCCGATTGTGACATGTAATTTCCCTTTGGAAAGGTCTTTAAATTTTTGTAGATCCTCCAGGGAACGAACGCCGCCAGCATATGTAGTTGGAATGGATGTCCAAAGAGCCAAATCCTGCACTAACTCTTCTTGCATACCACTACGTTTTCCTTCGACATCTACTGCATGAATCAATAATTCACTACAAAATTGTTCGATGTAAGGAATAGATGTTTCATTTACCTCAAAATCACTGAATTTTGTCCATTTGTCTGTCACAACAAACCATTTGCCATCTCGTTTACGGCAGCTTAAATCGAGTACGATATGTTCTTTTCCTACTGTTTGGTTCAGCTTTTCCAATCGGTCCATATCCAATTGCCCATCATGGAAAATATAGGAAGTCACAATAATGTGGGATGCACCTGCATCAATATATTTTTTTGCATTATGTGCTGTAATGCCGCCACCGACCTGCAAGCCATTCGGATAGGTTTGCATTGCTAGCAAAGCTGCTTCTTCATTGCCAGTCCCTAGCATAATTACATGTCCACCAGTTAAACCATCCCTTTTGAACATATTTGCAAAATAGGCTGAATCGTTTTCTGATATAAAGTTTTCAACTACGCCACTGTTTTCTTGGCCTAAAGTACTGCCTACGATTTGTTTGACTTTCCCATCATGTAAATCAATGCAAGGTCGAAATTCCACTGCTAACAAATCCCTTCTACATTTCAATTATGTATTTAAATACAACTATCTTTATAAATTATCATAGCATTCGTATATAAAAATATCGAGCAGCCAATCTTCTTTCATTATAAGACAGTTATTCATTCATATGGTAAAATCAAAGATACTAATGGAAGAGAAGGGGTAGTAAGGATGGCAGAAAATCTTAATTTATTTGAAGTGAATAAATTGTTTATTCTTGGCCGTCCAATTGTGTCCATTTTTCATAATGCGACAAATATGTATTCAATTGTTCGAGTAAAAATACAAGAAACAAATTTACAATATGACGACAAGGAAATTATCGTAGTAGGCTACTTTCCAAAATTAAATGAAGAAGAACTATATCGGTTCACGGGTGTTTTAAAAACTCATCCAAAATACGGTCAGCAATTTCAAGTGGAGACCTTTGTCAAAGAGGTTCCTGCTACAGAACAAGGCATTATTCATTATTTATCGAGTGATCTATTTTCTGGAATAGGGCGAAAAACGGCAGAAATGATTGTAGAAAAACTAGGCGTGGATGCCATACGAAAAATTATGGAGGATCCATATGCACTCGATAGTGTCCCGCGTCTAAATGATGAGAAAAAGGCAACCATTCGCCAGACCCTTGAACAAAATCTGGGTCTTGAAAAAGTGATGATTAAGTTAAATGAATGGGGTTTTGGTCCGCAATTAGTAATGAAAATCTATCAAACATATCGCGAAGAAACCATTACATTACTAACTGAAAACCCCTATCGTCTAATAGAAGATGTGGAAGGGGTTGGGTTTGGACGTGCGGATGAGCTGGGCAGCAAACTCGGGATTACAGGAGCACATCCGGATCGTATTAAAGCAGCGGTACTGCATGTACTGACAAATGCTTCTCTTTCAGACGGCCATGTCTATTTAGACGCAGAGCACGTTTTGCCTGAAGTAAAGGGCATGCTGGAACAACGGCAGCCTGTTGAAATTCCTTTTGAGACCATTTCAAAAGCCATTATTGAAATGAGAGAGGAAAGTAAAATTTGCGGAGAAGAAACGCGGCTATATTTACCTTCCCTTTACTATAGCGAGGTTGGGATAGCCTCTAAAATATTGGAGCTTTCAAAGCATAATGGAAAACAAAGATTTTCAAAGGATGAAATCAGAAAGGCGATTGGAGAAGTTGAAGACCGATTGGAGGTTTCTTACGCTGAAACACAAGCAAAGGCCATTGAATATGCACTTAATTCATCTGTTATGATTTTAACTGGTGGACCTGGTACTGGGAAAACAACTGTTATTCGAGGATTTGTTGAAGTATATGCAGAGCTCCATGGCTTATCTCTAAATCCAAAGGAATATGCACAGAAAGAGGAGCCCTTTCCAATTGTTTTAGCAGCTCCTACAGGAAGAGCTGCAAAGCGATTAGCGGAATCTACGGAACTTCCTGCCATGACGATCCACCGATTACTCGGGTTTAACGGTCAAGAAAAGGATGAAGAAACAGAACGGGAAATCGAAGGCAGACTCATCATTATTGATGAAATGTCGATGGTTGATACATGGCTTGCTCATCAACTGCTAAAAAGTATAAGTGAGGATGTACAAGTTGTGTTTGTAGGGGACCAAGATCAGCTGCCTCCAGTTGGTCCAGGTCAAGTTTTAAAGGATTTATTAGCCTCTAAAAAAGTGCCGACAGTAGAGTTGACGGATGTCTATCGTCAGGCTGAGGGGTCAACGATTATTGAATTAGCCCACCAAATCAAAAAAGGAAATATCCCAAGCTCCGTTGATAATAAAACAAGTGACCGATCCTTCATTAAAGCATCAGCCGATCAAATCGCAAGCGTTGTTACACAAGTTGTAAAAAGCGCGGTTGCCAAAGGTCAGTCGATACGTGATATACAAGTACTGGCGCCAATGTATAAGGGGCCAGCTGGAATTGATATGCTGAATAAAAAAATCCAGGAATTAGTAAATCCCAATGAGGATGGCACAAGAAAAGAGCTTGTTTTTGGCGATGTCATATACCGCATTGGGGATAAAGTATTACAGCTTGTCAATCAACCGGAAAGCAATATTTTCAACGGGGATATGGGTGAAGTCATTGCAATACTTCGTGCAAAAGAAAATATTGAAAAACAGGATTTATTGGTCGTTTCCTATGATGGGAATGAGGTAACCTATCAGCGTGGGGATTTAAATCAGATTACTTTGGCTTATTGCTGTTCGATTCATAAGTCGCAAGGAAGTGAATTCCAAACGGTTATTATGCCGATTGTGCGCGGCTATTCTAAAATGCTCCGCCGCAATCTGCTCTATACAGGGATTACAAGGGCAAAAAACTTCTTAATTCTGTGTGGGGAGCCGGAAGTTTTTACTGCGGGATTATCCAAAACCGATGATTTAATGCGGTTAACCAGCCTAAAAGCTAGGTTAAACCCCATGGAAATCGAAGAAGCAGATAAAAATGAGAAGACAGAACCAGTTAAAGAAGCTGTTTCTCCTAAAAAGAATCACCTTGATGAGGAACAGCAGGAAGCATTTCACGTAAAAGGTGAGGTTCTAGAACCGGTATTAAATGCAGAAACCGCACCATATATCCATCCTTTGATAGGAATGAATGGATTATCACCCTATGATTTTTTGGAAGATGAAAAGGAGAGTGTACAATGACTAAGTTAACGCCGTTTTTAATGTTTCAAGGAGAAGCAGAGAAGGCAATTCAGTTCTATGCTTCTGTTTTTAAAGGGGCAGAGATCATTTCGATGGTAAAATACGGACCTGAACTGCCTGCGATGGAAGGGAAAATTGCAAACGCCGTTATAGCTATTCATGGACAGACATTCTATTGCAACGATAGTGTCATCAAACATGAATTTACGTTTACTCCTTCCATTTCTATGTTTATCGAATGTGATACCGAAGAGGAGCTGGATGAAGCTTTTGCCAAACTTGCAGAAAAGGGACTAGTGCTAATGCCGATTGATAACTATGGGTTTAGTAAAAGGTTTGGCTGGGTGCAAGATGCCTTTGGAGTTTCTTGGCAGCTCAATTTGAATTAACAAGCCTCAAATAATGCAAATATTCTACTTCCCAAGCATATAGTAGTTTTATGAAAAGGGAAGGGGATACTCTTTGGATTATTCGAATGTTAACCAACATCCTTCTTACAAAATGCGTGTCATTTCAGTGGAAGGGAAAAGTAAATTTGAAGTAACACCTGATTTTGCAGAATTGCAAATTGAAGTTGTTACCTCATCAGAAGATTTAACTGAAGCTCAAAGAGAAAATGCAGAGAGAATGAATCAGGTTATTTCAGCTTTATTAGCATTAAATATTGATCGAAACGATATCCAAACTGCATTTTTCAATGTCTCTCCCCTATACGATTATGTAGAAGGGAAACAGGTGTTTAGAGGCTATGAGGTGACAAACGCGATTACCGTAAAAATCGAAGAGATAAGTGAAGTGGGAATGGTAATCGATACGGCCATCAAAAATGGAGCAAACCGCATCTCGCAGTTGGAGTTTAAGTTAGAGAACGATGCGCTTTACTATCAAAAAGCATTGCAGCTAGCCCTTCAAAATGCCCATGAAAAGGCTAATGCGATTACCTCATCCCTCAGGCTATCATACATGCCTGTGCCAATTGAAATTACTGAAGAGACTTCTGGGGGACCAATTTTGTTGAAATCGGTTGCCATGACACAGAGCTCCTTTGAAACACCTATTGAACAAGGAACGATTACGGTGGAAGCAACCTTGAAAGTAAAATATCAATTTTAAGGACAGGGAACTTATATTTATTTATAGGTTCTTTTTTTATGGAAGGGAAAACTGAATAAATTGCCGAAATTATTGATTGAAAGAATAAGAAGTTCATGGTTCGAAAAATAGGTATTCGGCAATAGGGAAGGGTGTTGGCACACAATGACTAAATACGAACAAAAAACAAAGCATACAGATCAAAGTGTCATTGAATTTATTGAGGCAGTGGATAGTCCGAAGAAAAGAGAAGATGCGTATCAGCTTCTGAAAATTTTCGAAGAGACTTCAGGTTTTGAAGCGAAAATGTGGGGACCGAGTATTATTGGGTTTGGTTCTTACCATTACAAATATGAATCAGGACATGAAGGAGATGCACCATTTGTAGGTTTTTCTCCAAGAAAAGCGAAGATTAGCTTATATTTTGCCACAGGTGATACAGAAAGGGAAAAAATCCTGGAACGTTTCGGAAAGCATACATCTGGAAAGGCTTGTGTCTATATCAATAAATTAGCTGATATAGAGGAAGAAGTATTAAAAGAATTAATTTTACAATCAATTACATTTTTAAGAAAAACTTATCCTGGATATTGAAACTTTTATTCCACTTAAAGCGTAAGGAAAATAGATAAAATAACAGGGAGTGCTTATAATGTCGTTTTTTAAAAAATTGGGAGCAAGTATTGGTATTGGCTCTGCAAAAGTAGATACGAAATTAGAAAAATCCGCTTACTATGCTGGTGAACAAATCAAAGGTCAAGTAGAAGTTTACGGCGGCAATGTGGAACAGCAAATCAATGCTATTTACTTAACTTTGAATACTACATACATCAAGGAAGTTGACGACAGCAAGATTACTGCAAGTACAGCAATCCAAAAGTTTAAAGTATGTGATCCATTTATCGTCAGTGCAAATGAAACGAAAATCATCCCATTTTCATTTGTGATTCCATTCGATGTTCCTATCACAGTAGGGAAAACCGAAGTATGGGTTGCTACTGAACTGGATATTAAGAGTGGATTGGATTCAGGGGATCGGGATTACATTGACATTCGACCGTCAAAAATTGCCTCTAGAATTCTAGAAGAGTTCCAGCAGCTAGGATTTAAAATGCGTCAAGTCGAATGCAAACAAGCTTCCTACAAATATCGCGGGAACTATCCATTCAGTCAGGAATTTGAGTTTGTACCGACTAGCGGAGCTTTTCGAGGTAAACTTGATGAGCTGGAAATCGTCTTTATTTCACAAACAGAAAGCAGCGCAGAAATTTTAATGCAAGTTGACCGTAAAGCAAGAGGGCTGGGAGGATTCTTGGCGGAAGCTTTAGATGCTGATGAAACTCATGTCAAAATGACAATTACGCAACAGGATTTACAAACACTGGGTCAACAATTCAGACAAATTATTTCTCAATATTCTTAAGGGAAATAAAGCCTCCTGAAAAATTGAGGGGAGATGGTAATTTTGATAGAAAAATTAAAGGATGCATTTACGTCCAAGAAATTAATTTGCACCAATTGCGGCAAACAGATTGCTGAAGGTGAAACGATTATTGCCAAGATAACGATGCCTTCGGAGAAAGAAATGATAGTTTCTAAATTAGATAATGCAATTGCTCGAACTGCTGATGCTGTATTATGCCAGAGATGTCATTAAGGCAGAGCTAGAAAAAATTATACAATAATCCACAGTCAAGAAAGTCGCTGAAAGTGAATGCTTTAGCGGCTTTCTTTTATGAGGAATGAATGATTTCAGTGCTAGTTTTAGAGTTGTTTGAAAATATCGGCTAATTTAAATTGTAAGAAATTTATAATTTTTCAATAATAATTCAGCTTCAAATATGCTATGATTCAACTATATTGGAGGTTGAATGCTATTTATGAACGATCAGCGTTGGTTGTCCCAAAATTTCTTTATCTTCTTTTTTACATGGGGCGTATATTTACAGTATTGGTCGGGATGGCTAAGTGAAGCAAAAGGGTTATCGGTTTCGGAAGTCAGCCTGATTATGGGGTTTGGTTTAGTAGCTCGGGCTATCTCGACGATGTTTGTTTTCCCATTTGCTGCAAGGTATTTAAGTGCCAAAAAGCTAACACATTTTTTAGTGATCAGTGCATTGATTGCTGCGGCTCTCTATATTCCTTTTAATCATTTTATTGCTTTGTTTCTTATAACGATGGTCTTTAGTTTATTTTATCCTTCGCTCTTGCCTGCAGTTGAAAGCAGTGCATCCACACTTGTTCAGCAGGGGAAAGTGCATTATGGGAAAAGTCGCTCCTATGGTTCCATCAGCTTTGTTATTTCTGTTCTTATTCTCAGTATGATTGTTGGCTATTTTGGCGAGGATGCCATTTTATGGTGTATGATCACGTATTTAGCCATCATGTTAGGTTTGCAAGCCATGCCAGCTCCAGAAGTTCTAAATGTGAAGCCTACCGTGGAAGACCGATCCCAACAGTTTTCAATGAAAAGCTTGTGGAAAATAAAAGGGTTCCCGGTTGTAATGGTCTTGGCTATTTTGCTGCAAGGATCACTTGCTTCCTACTATAATTACAGCTATATCTATTTACAGCAGTATTTAGAGGTGAATCCTTTTTATATTGGAATGATCCTGAATATTGCTGTCATTTTTGAAATTTTATTTTTTTTAAAAGTAGATCATCTATTTTCAAGATGGAGAACTTCTTCGTTATTTCTACTTGCAGCAGCAGGTTCTACCTTAAGATGGGTGATGATTTTTGTATTTCCTAATGTATGGGTGTTTATTTTGTCGCAGACCCTGCATGCACTTGCATTTGCCATGGCCCACTATGCCTTTGTTCAATACATAACACGCAATTTGCCTAAACAACAATTGTCGAACGCACAAGGATTATATTCTGCTTTAGCAATGAGTTTGAGTGCAGCCGTTCTAACCTTATTTGGAGGATTCTTGTACGAAATTACACCGGGTTTAGCTTTTTTAGGAATGATCGTTTTTACGGTTCCAGCAATAATCATCGTTCTTTTAACAAAAAAGGTTTACCAATATTAAAAAAGTCGCCCCTAATTCGGGGCAACTTCTTTTCTTTTTAATAAATATTTTACGGATAAGCCAATAATCATCACTACGGTGACAACAATTATTTCAAATTTATAGATGGCTTCCTGGGTAGTGAAAAAATGTGCAACATAATTATCTTTTACAATCATTTTTGAAGCAGTCCATGTTAAAAGTGCAGAGCCCAATACAATGATAATAGGGAATTTCTCCATTAATTTTGTCACAAACGCACTGCCCCAAACAACAATAGGGATCGAGACGATGAGACCGATGATTACGAGTAGAATGCTCCCATGTGCAGCACCAGCCACTGCAATAATATTATCAACCCCCATTAATAAGTCCGCCAGTAGAATTGTGCCGATTGCTCCCCAAAAATTCTTTTTGCTTGGCTTCACGTCGAGGTTTTCTTCTGTGAGCAGAAGTTTGTAAGAAATATACAAAAGTAAAACTCCGCCTACTAATAGGAGACCATCATATTGAAGAAGTTTAACTGCCACTAGTGTGAGAAGGATACGAACAAGGATGGCACAGAAAGTTCCCCAAAAAATCACTGGTTTTTGCTGACTCTTCGGCAAGTTTTTTGCAACAAGTCCAATCAATAATGCATTATCACCCGCAAGAACTAAATCGATTAAAATTATAGTGACTAAAGCAGTTAAAAATTCACCGGATAATATTTCCACTACATTTTCGCTCCCGTCTTTTTTAAGCAATGTTCGTCCACTTAATAATAAATGTATGATTCTTGTCCTTTTTTAGAAGTAAAATGAGCGGCTCAGGCTACTATTGCAACATTCGGAATTTTATGGTAGTTTTTTAATAATTTTATAGTTAAAAGCGAGGGATGGGCATGATCAGAAAACTTTCTGAGACAGACAGACACAAGCTTATGGAATTTGTATGTAAAAAGCCTGCCGAAAATTTATTTATTATCGGGGATGTAGAAGCTTTTGGTTTTGATAGCAGCTTTCAAACTCTATGGGGTCAGTTCAATGAAGCAGGAGGGCTTATTGCAGTACTTCTAAAATATGAAAGCAACTATATTCCATATGCTGAAGGCGAATATGATACAGCAGGTTTTGCTGAAATTATCAACAGCGATCCCAAAATGTGTGAACTCTCTGGCCTAAAAGAAGTGGTAGAAAAGCTTGAACCACTCATTCCAAAGAAAAAAAGAAGTCGTAATTCATTTTACTATGCTAAATGCAAAAGATTGCTAGAAGTAAAGAGTGACGAAGAGCTAAAGAAAGTTGAAAAATTAACATTAAATGAAATCGAGGAAAATGTAGAACTTTTAAAGAGAGTACCTGAATTTAGAGCCAGCAATATTACGGTTGAATCCAAGAAACGTATGTTTGAAAAGAATACTGGCCGGACATACTTTATTCGAGTAAATGGAGAAATGGCGGCAACGGCTTCTTCAACTGCCGAGAACAGTTCGTCGGCAATGATTGTTGCGGTTGCTACAAAGGAGCATTTCAAGCGTCAAGGACTTGCTACGGATTGTATGATTAAACTGTGTAAAGATCTTTTAGCTGAAGGAAAAGAGCTTTGTTTGTATTACGATAATCCCGATGCGGGGAAAATTTATCGGCGTCTGGGATTTGAAGATATCGGCTTTTGGAATATGTATCGCTACGAATATTAATTTCTAATAGTAATAATTGACACATTCAAATCCATTTCATATAATTTATTAGAAAATACGAAATGAACTTTTGAAGAATTTTCGTATAATGATTTCTCAAATGATATTTTGAGAACCATTCGAATTAAGAATAATAGTAAAACAATGATGGAAAAAGTACGTTTATGCAGTCGAACAGAAAGAGATTCCGATGGCTGAAAGAATCTTGCGTAAAGCATATACCGAAAGCTACTCCTGAGTGCAGCTAATCCCTGTCGTTCACTTACGTTACAGTGCTTGAGATATAAGTTTGGTATGTTGACTTTAGCCTTTTAGATGGAGGTTAAAAAGAAACCGCTTGCCAGTCGAGGCGTGACGAGTAAAACAATCGCAACTCCCATAAAGGGTAATGAGGATTGTTTTAAGAGGAACAACGAAGAATGAAAGCGATTGACTTTAACCGAACTTATAAATTAGGGTGGTACCGCGAATACAGTCTTCGTCCCTTTACCTGGGATGAAGGCTTTTTATTTTTGTTTTAAAGGGGAATTGGCAGGTTTAGCGGGCATGAAAAAGGAAAAGCTGTGAAAAAATGTTGGCTATTTTCATGAAACTGACGGATTGATGTCCGTAATGACTGAAATTATCCGCAATCATTAAACTTAACACCATCATATAAAAATCAATCAACTTTAACTAAAAATTTTGGAGGTATTTTTAAGATGAAAGCAACAGATATTCGTCGCAAATATTTAGATTTTTTTATTGAAAAAGGGCATGCGCAAGAACCATCAGCACCACTAGTACCAATTAATGACGCTTCATTGCTTTGGATCAATTCAGGGGTTGCCACTTTAAAAAAATATTTTGACGGCCGTGTGATTCCTGACAATCCTCGCATTACAAATGCACAAAAATCAATTCGTACAAACGATATTGAAAACGTAGGGAAAACAGCTCGTCACCACACTTTCTTTGAAATGTTGGGGAACTTCTCGATTGGTGATTATTTCAAAAAAGAAGCAATTCACTTCGCATGGGAATTCTTAACAGATTCAAAATGGATGGGATTCAACCCAGAATTATTATCGATTACGATTCATCCGGAAGACCAAGAAGCATATGATATTTGGAAAAATGAAATCGGCATTCCAGAAGATCGTTTAATCCGTATTGAAGGGAATTTCTGGGATATCGGTGAAGGTCCTTCTGGTCCAAACTCAGAAATTTTCTACGATCGTGGACCTGAATACGGCAATGATGAAAATGATCCAGAGTTATATCCAGGTGGAGAAAATGAACGTTACCTTGAAATTTGGAACTTAGTATTCTCACAATTCAACCACAATCCAGATGGTACCTACACGCCGCTTCCAAAACAAAACATTGATACAGGTATGGGGCTTGAACGGATGGCATCTGTTGTACAAAATGTACCAACAAACTTTGATACGGATTTATTCATGCCAATCATCGAGAAAATTGAAGAATTTTCGAACCGTCCGTACAAACGTCCCGGTGAAATCGATTTAAAGGAAATTTTCGGCAGTGAAGAGGATATTAATACACCGTTTAAAGTAATTGCCGACCATATTCGTACGGTAGCATTTGCAATTGGAGATGGTGCATTGCCTTCAAATGAAGGACGTGGTTACGTATTGCGCCGTTTATTGCGTCGTGCGGTACGTTATGCAAAACAAATCGGCATTGAAAAACCGTTCATGTTTGAGCTAGTGCCGACTGTTGGGGAAATCATGCAAGATTTCTACCCGGAGGTAAAAGAAAAAACGGAATTTATTCAACGTGTAATTAAAAACGAAGAAAATCGTTTCCATGAAACACTTGACGGTGGTTTAGCAATTCTTTCAGACGTTATTACTAAGGAAAAAGCAGCTGGATTAACTGTTATTCCAGGCAGTGATGCTTTCCGTTTATATGATACTTATGGTTTCCCGGTGGAGTTAACAGAGGAATACGCTGCTGAGGCTGGTATGACAGTTGACCACGAAGGCTTTGAAGCGGCCATGGAACAACAGCGCGAACGTGCTCGAGCAGCTCGAGCAGATGTAGATTCTATGCAAGTTCAATCAGAAGTTTTAGCTAACTTAAAACAAGAATCTAATTTTGTCGGATATGAAACTTTACAAACAGAAACTAAAGTTGTGGCGATGGTAGCAAATGGTCAAATCGTAGAGGTTGCTTCTGAAGGGGAAGAGGTTCTAGTAATTTTAGCTGAAACTCCTTTCTACGCTGAAATGGGTGGTCAAGTAGCTGACCATGGGACAATCGAAAATGATACATTCAAAGCTTTCGTAAAAGATGTGCAAAAAGCTCCAAATGGTCAATCGCTTCATACAGTCGTTATTGAATCTGGTGAAATGAACTTAAATGACAATGTTATGGCAACAGTTGATCGTGATGAACGAAATCTAGTTGTAAAAAACCATACTGCGACACATATTATGCAACGTGCATTAAAAGATGTGTTAGGGGATCATGTTAACCAGGCTGGTTCTTATGTCGGTCCGGATCGTTTACGCTTTGACTTTTCTCACTTTGGTCCGGCTACAAAAGAAGAAATCGAAAAAATCGAACGTATTGTTAACGAGAAAATTTGGGATGATATTGAAGTGATCATTGAAGAAATGCCAATCTCAGAAGCTAAAGCTATGGGAGCTATGGCTTTATTCGGTGAAAAATACGGGGATGTTGTTCGTGTAGTTCAAGTGAGTGACTATTCTGTTGAGCTTTGTGGTGGTATCCATGTAAAGCGCTCATCTGAAATTGGTTTATTCAAAATTATTTCTGAAGCGGGTATTGGAGCAGGTACTCGACGCATTGAAGCGGTTACAGGTAAAGCGGCATATGAAGCAGTGAAAGAAGATCAACGCATATTAGAAGAATCAGCGGGTCTTTTAAAAGCAAATCCTAAAGATTTAGTAGCGCGAGTTGAAAACCTGCAGCAAGAATTAAAAGAACAACAACGTGAAAACGAAGCTTTATCTCAAAAAATTGCTAACTCTCAAGCAAGCGCAGTTCTAGATGCAGCACAAACTATTGGCGATGTAACTGTTCTAGCAACAAAAGTAGATGCAAAAGATAACAATCAACTGCGTCAAATGATGGATGATCTAAAAGGGAAGTTGCAAAAAGCTGTTATCGTACTTGGCGCTGTTGACGGTGACAAAGTTATGTTATGTGCGGGTGTGACAAAGGATCTAGTTGGCAGCAACTACCATGCTGGTAATATCGTGAAAACTGTTGCAGAAGCTTGCGGTGGTAAAGGTGGCGGTCGTCCGGATATGGCGATGGCTGGGGCAAAGGATGCTTCGAAACTTGATGAAGCCTTAGTTTATGTGTATGATTACGTTAAATCAGTTTAAGAGTTGTTAGAAGAATGATAAGTGAAACTCTACACTTCAAATTTTGTAACAAAAATTGGTTAGAAAACCATTCCAATATTTGATTGAACACAATAATAAGTTATAATAAAGAAAATGGAGATGTAGTACGCTGTTGCATCTCCTAATTTCTGAAAGCGAGGTGCTGGTCTTGAGTTCGTTTGATAAAACAATGAAATTTAGTTTCCCGGAAGAATCAATGGAACAAGAAGTAAAGCAAGTGATGCTGAAGGTGTACTCTTCACTAGAGGAGAAGGGGTATAATCCTACAAATCAAATTGTAGGCTATCTATTATCTGGTGATCCGGCATACATCCCTCGCCATCAGGATGCAAGAAATCTAATACGTAAGCTTGAGCGTGATGAAATTCTTGAAGAGCTTGTAAAATTCTATATTAGGAAGAATAACGAGGCATAATGGCAATATGAGAATAATGGGTTTAGATGTAGGTTCTAAAACAGTGGGCGTTGCAATTAGCGATGCGTTAGGCTGGACAGCGCAAGGAATCGAAACTGTAAAAATCAATGAAGAAACAGGCGATTTTGGAATTGAACGTATAAAAGAGCTTGTAAAGGAATATGCTGTTACGGAATTTGTGGTAGGCTTTCCTAAGAATATGAATAATACAGTAGGTCCTCGCGGAGAGGCTTCCAATAATTATAAAAAATTATTGGAAGAAACCTTTAGTTTACCTGTCAAGCTCTGGGATGAGCGCCTAACAACGATGGCCGCAGAGCGAATGCTGATTGAAGCGGATGTTAGCCGAAAAAAACGCAAACAAGTCATTGATAAAATGGCTGCTGTAATGATCCTGCAAGGGTATTTAGATAGCAAAGGGAACGTCTGAAAACTTATTT
Source organism: Lysinibacillus fusiformis (assembly GCA_030027265.1). Taxonomy (GTDB): domain Bacteria; phylum Bacillota; class Bacilli; order Bacillales_A; family Planococcaceae; genus Ureibacillus; species Ureibacillus fusiformis_A. The sequence goes on from JASENG010000001.1 coordinate 418,828, forward strand.
TTGAGCCGTTCCCTTACAATGAGAATGTGGACATTTTAAAATGAATGCCGCAGGAAGGAGAATCAACTTTCAATTTATTGAATGTTCATTCTCTATCTCCATAGAGAAGCTGCAGAGCAATAGGAACAGAACATAGTCCCTTGCCTCGTGAAATTTACAAATAGAGGCAACAAAAATAGAAACTTTCTCACAACAAATGTTAGCAAGTTTGAAATTTAATGAAGAGGTGACCAATAATGGTACAAGAACACGAACACGAAGAACACCGTCACATTACAATCGTAGACGAAAACGGCAACGAACAATTATGCGAAGTAATCCATACCTTCGACTCTGAAGAATTTGGCAAATCTTACGTTCTTTATTCTTTAGTTGGTGCTGAAGAAGACGATGAGGGACAAATCGAGATCTTTGCATCTGCATTCACACCATCAGAAAACGGTGAAGACGGTGAATTGGAGCCGATCGAAACTGAAGCTGAATGGGATTTAATCGAAGATGTTCTAAATCAATTAGAAGATCAATTTGATGACGAAGAAGAATAATAACTAAATGAAAAGGTAGGCGTTCATTTGCCTACCTTTTTTATACTAATTTGGGAAGTTAATTTTATGAAATTCGTACAAAATAAAACAGCGCGATTCATTCTATTATTGAATCGTGTTAACTATTTGGAGGTGCCTCAAAATGGACGAGCAATATTTTACAATTCAATTGGAGGATGGAACTGAACAAAAATGCAGAGCCATTATGACATTTGATAGCGACGATCATTCTTATGTGTTATATTCAATGATTGATGAAAATGGAAATGACAGTGAGGAAGTTTCTGCACTTCGATTTGAGCTTGATGAGGATGGCAAAATGACAGATTTTACCGATCTTGAAACCGAAGAAGAGTGGGAAATGGTTGATGAGGTACTGAATACATTGATCGCTGAATTTGGTGACGGTGAAGAAGACTTCTTTACCATTTCAGATGAAAATGGCGAAGAAATTGTATGTGAAGTACTCCATCGTTTTGAAATTGAGGAGTTTAATAAATCCTATATTCTTTATACTTTTTCCGATCAAGAAGAAATTGGCGAAATTTTCGCAGCTTGCTATATTGCCGGTGAAAAGGGAGAAGTACAAGACCTTATCCCAATCGAAAGCGATGAAGAATGGGAAAAAGTGGAGCAAGAATTAGAAGCATTAAATCTGAAATAAATCAGAATTAGTTATCTGTGAACCCGCCCCAACCTGTGGAGGCGGGTTTTTTTGTGTTGCTTATATGATGAGAAATTGAACTTTCTCATAAAAATATCTTTGAAACATTAAGTGTCTAGATTTCGACAAAAAATGTCTAGATTTTTTGAAAAAGTGTCTAGATTTGCGCCTGACGCAGGCTATCATCTGACGTATGTGACTAGTTTGGCAGTGTGCTCCTGCGCTGCGGTAGCTGCTCGTCGCAAATAAACATTGCCCAATTACCCCGTGATTGGGCATCCGAATATGCGCCTGACGCAGGCTATCGGCGCAGACAAAACCCGTCACATCTGACGTATGTATCTAGTTTGGCAATGTGCTCCTGCGCTGCGGTAGCTGCTCGTCGCAAATAAACATTGCCCAATTACCCCGTGATTGGGCAATGTTTATTTGTCACCATTTGTATTTTCTTGTATCATATTAGAAGATGTAAGGGGGGACGCTGGTGGATAATAATGAATCTAAAAAACAAGAGATGATAGAAAAAATGAAAATCCGTAAAAAAGAGGGACGAGTTGTACGTCGCATTGTGACTATCGTGACGCTAGTTATTTTGTTGATCGTTGGAATTGTTGGAGTGAGCGGTTATTTCTATGTGAAGTCTGCTTTGGAACCGATTGATTCGGAAGCGACTGCTGAAATTCCGGTAGAAATTCCGATGGGATCAGGGATATCGACAATTTCTTCGATTCTAGAAGAAAATGGTGTTATTAAAAATGGACGTATTTTTAAATATTACACAAAGTTTAAAAATGAATCGAATTTCCAGGCAGGTGATTACATAATGACTCAGTCCATGACACTCGATGAAATTATCGAAAGCTTAAAAACTGGCAAGGTTTACCGTGAACCGGTATTTTCTATTACGGTTCCAGAGGGATTAACTTTGGAACAAATTTCGGAAATTATCGCTAAAAATACGGAGTACACTGCCGATGAGGTTATGGGATTGGTTACAAGCGAGGAATTTATTCGAAATATGATTGCGACATACCCTGATTTAATAACAGAGGATGTATTAAACAGTAATATTCGCTATGCATTAGAAGGTTATTTATACCCATCAACATATCCTTTCTATGAGGAGAAACCTTCTTTGCAGGAGATTGTTACAACGATGGTTTCTTTAACAAATGATGTTGTCATGCAATATACTGGTTTGCTTGAAGACAAACAGATGACCCCGCATCAACTGTTAACTTTTGCATCATTGCTTGAGGAAGAAGCCACAGCCCAGACTGATCGCGAAACGATTGCCAGTGTATTCTACAATCGTTTAGAAGCAGAGATGCCATTACAAACTGACCCGACTGTTTTATATGCATTGGGTTCTCATAAAGATCGTGTGTTATATGAGGATTTAGAAGTAGACAATCCATATAACACTTATGTGATTCAAGGGCTGCCGCCTGGCCCGATTGCAAATGCAGGCAAGGTTTCTATTGAGGCGGCGCTTAATCCGACAGATACAGACTATTTATATTTCTTGGCTGATACAGAAGGAAACAATCATTTTGCTAAGACTTATGATGAGCATTTACAGAATATCAACAAATTTTTAGATCAATAACTGGTAAAAATGAGAAGGAAACGAGTAATTTTATTATTTTACGAAAAAGTTTTGAATGAAAACTTTTCAGCGGTAGAATGATAAAGAATTATTCGCTTTCCTTCTATTTTCGTGATATTATAAGTTGTGATTTTTTGAAAAGATAGAAGAAAAGTAGTATGTTTTGGAATATTAAAATAACTCAAATAGAGATTCTTGCTACTTTCATCCTGTTTTCTTCTATATTTTCCTTATAAATAAATAACTATCTATTTTCTATCGAAAAGGGGTTCACATAATGGAGATTTCAAATACTTATATAGAATCCTTTATTCATCCGCGTAATGAGTTATTAATGGAGATGGAACAGTATGCCAAAGACCATCATGTTCCGATTATGCAATTATCGGCAATCGATGTGTTAAATCAGCTGCTTCGCATTCAAAATCCATCTAGTATATTAGAAATAGGAACTGCTATTGGCTACTCGGCACTGAGAATGGCGAATGCTCTACCAAATTGTACAATTGTCACTGTTGAAAGGGACCCGGAACGAGTATCTCTTGCAAAGCAATTTATTGCCCGTTCGGAAAGCACTGATCGAATTACAGTGATCGAAGGTGATGCGTTGGAAGTGGATGTGGAAAGTGTTCAATCTACTTTTGATGCTGTTTTTATTGATGCTGCGAAAGGTCAATATATGCGCTTTTTTGAGAAGTATTCTCCATTAGTTCCTTCTGGTGGTATTTTATATATCGATAATATGTACATGCACGGATTATCTGATTTAGATATTAAAGAAGTACCGAGACGTAAAAGAACAATGATACGTAATTTGAAAACGTTTGCTGACTGGATTATGAAGCATCCAGATTTTGACAGTACATTTTTCCCGGTCGGCGATGGCTTATTAATCTGTTTAAAGAGGTGACGAATCATGAAAAAACCTGAACTATTAGTGACACCAAAGTCAGTAGATCATATTAAAGCATTGATCCAGATGGGAGCTGATGCTTTTGTTATTGGTGAACAACAATTTGGTTTGCGTCTAGCGGGTGAATTTTCAGTGAGTGACGTGGAGGCAGCTGCGAAACTAATCCACGAAGCAGGGAAAAAAGTGTATGTAGCCGTCAATGCTATTTTCCATAATGATCGTTTAGACGCGCTTGAGAGCTATTTGAAAGAAATGCAGCTAATCGGTGTAGATGCATTGCTTTTCGGGGATCCAGCTGTGGTAGTGGCTGTTCGGGAGCTGGAAATTACGATACCGCTGCACTGGAATCCTGAAACGATTGCAACAAATTGGTTCCAAGCAAATTATTGGAATGAGCGCGGAGCAAAACGTGCAGTCCTTGCTCGCGAACTTTCCATAGACGAAGTAATTGAAATTAAAGAACACGCAAAACCGGAAATTGAAGTTCAAGTTCATGGAATGACTTGTATGTTTCAATCCAAACGCTCACTTTTAGGTAATTATTTCCTCTATCGCGATGAAGTGATGGAAATCGAAAATCGTAAAGAAAACAAAAATATGTTCCTGCATGACAAAGAACGTAAAAATAAATATCCAATCTATGAAGATGTGAATGGTACCCATATTTTTTCTCCAAATGATATGTGCCTGATTGATGAATTAACAGAGCTTTTTGAAGCGGGAATCGATTCTTTGAAATTCGATGGTGTCCTACATACAGAGGCGTACATCAATACTGTAACGAATTGCTATCGTCAAGCGATTGATGCGTATTTTGAAAATGGCGAAGAAGCTTATGAGGACATGAAGGACGAGCTATTAGAGAAAATCGAAGAAATTCAGCCAGTATTGCGTCCACTAGATACAGGATTTATCTTTAAAGAAACAGTTTATTAGAAAGGAGCCTATAGCCTTGCTGCAACTAATAGAAAACGAAAAAATTCGTGAAACCGTTAATGGGCAACGTGTCATCACTAAAAAACCAGAATTGCTGGCACCAGCTGGAAGTCTAGAAAAGTTGAAAATAGCCGTTCACTATGGTGCGGATGCCGTGTTTATCGGCGGTCAAGAATTTGGCTTACGTTCTAATGCAGGGAACTTCTCAATTGAAGAAATGCGTGAAGGTGTTGAGTTTGCAAAAGAATACGGGGCAGTCATTTATGTTACAACGAACATTTTTGCCCATAATGAAAATATGGCTGGACTTGAAGAATATCTGCAAGCGATAGAAGGAGTAGGTGTAAGAGGGATTATTGTTGCGGATCCTTTAATTATTGAAACTTGCCGTCGTGTTGCTCCGAAGCTTGAAATCCACCTCTCAACACAGCAATCATTATCAAATTGGAAAGCTGTAAAGTATTGGAAGCAGGAAGGACTGCATCGTGTAGTATTAGCGCGTGAAGTTGGTGCAGAAGAAATGCTGAAAATGAAGGAAGAAGTTGATATTGAAATTGAAGCCTTTGTTCATGGTGCAATGTGTATTGCCTATTCGGGACGATGTGTTTTATCGAATCATATGACTGCTCGAGATTCTAACCGCGGCGGCTGCTGTCAATCATGCCGTTGGGATTATGATTTATATGAAGAAGTTGATGGTGAAGAAAAAGCGCTATTTAACGAAGGTGATGCACCATTTGCCATGAGTCCGAAAGACTTAAAACTAATTGAATCGATTCCGCATATGATCGAGCTTGGCATTGACTCGCTAAAAGTTGAAGGGCGCATGAAATCAATTCACTATGTTGCAACAGTTATTTCTGTTTACCGTAAAGTTATAGATGCTTATTGTGCAGATCCGGATAACTTCAAAATTAAAAAAGAGTGGCTGGAAGAGTTAGATCGTTGTGCAAATCGTGCAACTGCCTCCAGTTTCTTTGAAGGGGAGCCGGGCTACGAGCAGCAAATGTTTGGAACTCATGCTTCAAAAATGAAATGGGACTTTGCTGGTCTGGTGCTTGATTATGATAAAGAAACACAAATGGTAACGCTACAGCAGCGCAACTACTTTAAACCTGGTGATACAGTTGAATTCTTCGGTCCAGATATTGAATCCTTCAAAATAGAAGTAGGTCAAATTTGGGATGAAAAAGGAAATGAAATCGAAGTAGCCAATCACCCATTGCAAATCGTGAAATTTAAGTGCGAGCGTCCGTTGTTCAACTACAACATGATGCGAAAGGAGAATAATTAATGTCCAAAAAGCGCCCTTTAGTAATAGGGATTGCAGGCGGTTCATGTTCCGGTAAAACGAGCGTGACTCATGCCATCTATGATGTTTTTCGTGAACATTCCGTTGTTGTAATTGAACAAGATTACTATTATAAAAATCAAAGCCATTTAACATTCGAAGAGCGTTTAAAAACAAATTATGACCATCCATTAGCGTTTGATAACGATCTACTATTAGAACATGTCAATAGCCTTCTAAAACGAAAAGCAATTGATAAACCGGTGTATGACTATGTAAATCATACTCGAGCAGATGAGGTAATCCATGTGGATCCAAAGGATGTTATTATTCTGGAAGGTATTCTAGTTCTGGAAGACAAACGTCTGCGTGATTTAATGGATATTAAATTATTTGTCGATACAGATTCAGATTTACGTATAATTCGTCGTATTGAGCGAGATATTAAAGAACGAGGCAGAACGATTGATTCTGTTATCGAACAATATCTAACAGCCGTTCGACCAATGCATAACTTATTCATAGAACCTACTAAACGATACGCAGATGTCATTATCCCTGAAGGTGGAGAAAATGAAGTTGCAATTGACTTAATGGTCACAAAAATTAAAACAATTCTTGAAACTACAACAATTGTGTAATATGATGAGTGAGTATTGGAATTAATTAGTATAAAAAATATATCCTTTTACTGGTGAATTCGGTTAATAGTTAAGTGAGTTTAGGGACTTCTATAAGTTCCCTAAGCTTCATATGCTTAACTACTAACCGGGTTTTATTATTACATCTTAAATAGAAAACGATTGCATTTTCTAAACGAAGGTGTGTATAGTATTGTTTCAAGTAAAATTTCGTGGAGATTTAAGGAGTGAGCTAATTTGGCAAATGAAAAACAATACCCAATGACATTAGCGGGGAAACAAAAATTAGAAGAAGAATTAGAACATTTAAAAACAGTTAAACGCAAAGAAGTGGTAGAGCGCATTAAAATTGCTCGCAGTTTCGGTGATTTATCCGAGAATTCCGAATACGATTCAGCGAAAGAAGAACAAGGATTTGTTGAAGGCCGTATTACTACGATTGAGTCAATGCTGCGTAATGCATTAATCATAGAAGAATCTGGAGCTAGTGACGTTGTTACTTTAGGTAAAACAGTTTCTTTCGTTGAACTTCCTGATGGGGATGAGGAAGAGTATACAATCGTAGGTTCTGCAGAAGCAGATCCATTTGAAGGGCGTATTTCTAACGATTCTCCAATTGCAAAAGCTTTATTAGGCCGTAAAGTTGACGATATTGTAAAGTTAACAACTCCAGGTGGAGATATGGAAGTACGTATTGTATCAATTAAAACTGCTAATTAATTTTTAAACTGTGCATCCTTTACTTTTGGCTTTGATACATAGCCTTAAAATAGGAATATGATTTCCTTTGAGAAGGAAATTTTGTTGTTTTACTTATATGCATCTAAAGTTTTAAAATTAAGTAATATTGAATATCACAGTCGGCAAAATCATATAAAGATTTTGTCGACTTTTTCATTTCCTTTAAATTTTTAACAAGATTATTAAAAATAGCTTTATTAATGGCTTTCAACTGGAATCTTGATACAATAGAAGGTAATGAAGTAAAAGGAGGATTCAATTTATGTCTAAGGGACAAGAATCTTTAACACGTACTGAAAATAAACGAAGTGAGTTGCGCAGTAAAAAAAATAAAGTGGACAAAATCCTGAATATACTAATTGCGATTGTTTCAATCCTAATTGTCTTAAATGTCGTCACAATTTTTAACGACAAAGATAATGAAAAAGAGCAGGGAAATGAAACCGTGGAGAAACAAAGTGCAGATAAAAATGTGGAGAAAAATGATAATACTGATGAAGACAATCCTTCCGGAAAAAATGTTGTTTCTGCTGAAGAAATTGAATCGGATGAGCCTGGTTCGCATGGAGTAGCATCTTCCGAAACTTCTAACGATACAAATCTCATTGTGCAAGCATCAAACGATCCGATGGTGGAAGAGGTAATTGTGAATCCGGAATGGAAAGTAACCCCTACCAAACAAACGGGAGAGCATGTTTCGGCATATGAAAAAGGTCACCCTGACTACCAGGAAAAATTGGAAACATTCCGACAAGCTGTTCAATTAGATGAAAATGATATTATCTTCTGGTCGGTAAAAAATGGTGGAAGTGCTGATAGTTCAGTTGCAGTTGTATCTACGGGCGATAAGACAGAAAATTATCGCATCTATATTGAATGGCTGCAAAATGAGGGATGGAAGCCTGTAAAAGTTGAAAAACTAAACCAGTCAGTAGGTGTTCGTTAACCAATCTATTTTGACGTCCAACTTTATTTCGGCATATATATTCAAGCCCGAAAGCTTGCAGCATCCCTGAGCAAGCCTGGACCTATTTGATTCGCATATTCCTTTATGTTACTATATGTGTGCCAAGAATTGGAGGAATATTATATGAAAATTGCAGTAATCGGAGCAATGGAAGAAGAAGTTGAGTTATTAAGAAATGCACTTTCAAATACTGAGGTTACTACTATTGCAAATAGTGAATATACAACAGGAAAATATCAAGACAAAGAAATTGTTTTACTGAAAAGTGGAATCGGAAAAGTAAATGCTGCGATGTCGACTACGGCTTTATTATACGAATTCAAGCCGGATGTAGTGATTAATACGGGTTCTGCCGGCGGATATGATCCAACTTTGGAGGTTGGGGCGGTCGTTATTTCCGATGAAGTGCGCCATCATGATGTGGATGTTACTATTTTTAATTATGAAATAGGTCAAGTACCTCAATTACCGCCTGCTTTTAAATCGGATGAACGATTAATGAAATTGGCAGAAGAAGCTGTTAAAGAAATTGGTGAGCATCAATACGGTGTTGGTTTAATTTGTTCTGGTGATTCATTTATGAATGATCCTAAGCGAGTTGCAAAGGTGCGAGAATATTTCCCGCAAATGAAGGCTGTGGAGATGGAAGCAGCTGCTGTTGCCCAAGTATGTTATCAATTTAAAACACCTTTTGTTGTGATTCGAGCGTTATCGGATATCGCTGGTAAAGAATCAAACATTAGTTTTGATGAATTTTTGCCTGTTGCTGCAAAACATTCAACTGAAATCGTACTCAAAACGATTGAAAAGTTATAATCGTCACCTATTGTTCACAAACTAACTTGACCGCAGTGAAAAATTCACAGTAATATAGAAGTATGAATGTGTAGGGAGGTAAGGCTATGTTAATGCTTATGGCAGGTTCAGTAGCTATCACAGCAATCTTAGGAATTCTAATTTATTCTGGAGCTAAAGAAAATACTTATCATTAAGAAGAAAGCTCATTAAGGCTACCGAAAACCTTAATGAGCTTCTTTTTAATTACTTAAATGGGATGATTCAATTTCTGCTTTTCGATTTTCTCTCTCGGCTTGATTATGCTTGAATTGTTGATATAGCTTCACAAGAGCGCGCTTTTCAATTCTGGAAACATAGCTTCTGGAAATCTTAAGTTTTTTCGCAATTTCCTTTTGTGTCAATGGATCATTATTATTTAGTCCATAGCGGTATACAATAATTTCTAATTCGCGCGGATCTAGTGTATTTAAATAGTCGTACAATTGCTCAAAGCTTTCCTTTTGTTCAATTTTATCAATTGCAGGCTGTTCTTCAAGCTGTAATAGATCGCGTATTTGTAAAGATTGTCCTTCTTTATCCACCCCAATTGGTTCGAATAGAGATACATCTTTTTGCACCTTTTTTTGAGCGCGTAAATGCATGAGAATTTCATTTTCAATACAGCGTGCAGCATAAGTGGCTAAACGGGTTTTTTTATCGGGTGTATAGCTGCTGACTGCTTTCATCAACCCGATTGTACCGATGGATATATAATCGTCTAGTTGCTCATGCTGAGGATGGAATTTCTTGACGACATGTGCGACAAGCCTCATATTTCTTTCAATCAGGTCGAGACGTGCTTGTTCATCGCCGGCCATGAAGCGCTCAATTGCTTTTGCCTCTTCTTCTTTGGTAAAAGGTCGATGAAAAGCCTGCCCCTTTAAATACCCAAGTAATGACGGAATGTCTAGCCAAAGCTGCATTAGTGATGCGAAAATTCCGCTCAATCACGTCATCCTTTCTGCCTTTTTCGACATTATATGATAAACTTCACGAGAAAATGAAAATTAGGCGATATAAAATTCAAAATTCGCCTAAGTGTAGAATTTTTTATCGTGATTCTGATTCATGAGTGTCGGATGGTGGGTATTTGGAGATAAAGGTGGTGAATTCATAGTTAGCCTCAGCTTATATCCAAAATGCTGTTGGTGTGTGGCTCTGAACTTCAACAAAGAAAGCAGTTATTTGGATTTTTATGAGTATAATTAAAATACTTACATATCTGACAAGTCAACAATCAAGCATAGTATACGCATCGATTGCTTTAAGTGTGATAAGTCATCTTCTTTGAAGGGCACAAAAAAACGATGCAATCATAAAGATGCATCGAATAATTTAAACCTTTTTTAGTGTAAATGTACTTACCATCAAGATGGAGAGTATCGGGAAAAGGAAAAGATAAAACTGTGGACCAACCACGGGTATTAGAAAGTATGAAAATGTTAAGAACGTACCTGCAGCTGTGATAGGTAGCCCAATAAAATAGCCTGGAGCATCTGAAATGTTAAAACGTGCCAATCTGAAAGCTCCGCAGGCAATATAAAGAATTGTAAATAGCATTCCTAGCATACCAAAATCGGCTAAAATAATTTCATACATTAATAGAGAAGGCGCTACCCCGAATGATATAATATCACCCATGGAGTCCAATTGTTTACCGAGCTCGGATTCCTGATTATATTTTCTTGCTACCTTTCCATCGTATCGATCAAGAAAAGCAGCAATAAAAATGAATAAAACACTATAACTGTATGCTTCATTTAAGGTTGCCATAATCGAGGCACCACCGAAAGACAAATTACAAAGAGTAATCAGATTAGCAGCGTGCGATTTAATTTTTTTAATCGTGGAATCCACCATATGGATTATAAACATGGGGAAACACTCCTTTGCGCTAAATATATTTATATATTATACTTCGAAACAGCATAAATTGTAAGTCAAATAAAAAAGCCTGAAAATACATAAAAATTAGAGACTATTGGGGGTTACTATGAAAGAAAAAATCTATCAATCGCTTATTGAACTTACGAACGGAAAATACAGCTCCCTTATGCTTAAAAAACTTGTGACTTCACCGATTAGCAAAAATCTTATTAATCGGTACAGTAAAGTATACGAGATAGATATCACTGAGGTTTCGCGTGATTTAAATAGTTTTGCAAGTTTACAAGATTTCTTCACCAGACAGTTAAAAGAAGAAGTAAGACCTGTAAATCCAGCCGAGGATTTATTTGTTAGCCCGGTTGATGCAAAAGTTGAATCATTTGGCCGTATAGATGAAGAAGCTGTTTTCGAAGTGAAAGGAAAACCATACACCCTTTTTGATTTATTGGGGAATGAACAAATAATCCAAAAATATAAGGATGGAAAGTATGTCGTTTTTTATTTGAGTCCAGCTAATTATCATCGTATTCATAGCCCAATCGATGGGACAGTGATTCGTCAATATTTTCTTGGGAATAAATCCTACCCCGTAAATCAACTAGGTTTAACATATGGGAAAAAGCCGATTAGCAAAAACTATCGAATGATCAGTGAAATACAATATCAAAATAATAAACATGTCACCCTTGTTAAAGTTGGGGCGATGTTTGTAAATTCAATTACGTTAACGAATGTATCTACATCTTGGAAAAAAGGCGAAGAAGTCGGATATTTCGGTTTTGGATCTACTGTTGTCATGTTATTTGAAGAAGATTTCATAACCTTTACTGAAAATATTAAAAAAGGGCATAATGTGAAGATGGGAGAACCTATCGCAACTATGTTATAATAGTCTAATGAGAATCTTTACTAACAGAGGAATCGTCCTCCAGAAGAATAAAAGCTATCATATAAAATTTTGAAGGAGTCAAGGCTTTGTATAATTTTTTATTGCCGAGAGAGTTTGTAACAACTGTATTTGAAATTACCCCTGAAAAATTAGCATCCTTAGGGATTAAAGGAATTATCACGGATTTAGATAACACTTTAATCGAATGGGACAGACCCGATGCAACGGAAGAAATCGCTGCTTGGATGAAATTGATGCAGGATGCTGGCATTCGTATCATTATCGCTTCCAATAACAATCAGGAGCGTGTTAAACGCTTTGCGGAACCTCTAGGTATTCCGTTTATTTTTCGAGCGAAAAAACCTTTAGGAGCAGCTTATTATGCTGCAATGAAAGAAATACGTTTAAAAAGTAATGAAGTGGCTATGGTTGGTGACCAATTATTAACGGATATAATGGGTGCTAATCGTTTGAAATTATATACGTTTTTAGTCCGTCCTGTCGCAGAGTCGGATGGTTTTGTTACGCTTTTTAATCGATTTGTAGAACGACGTGTGTTTAATTCTTTGAAACGTAAAGGAATTAAAACTTGGGAGGAACAGTAATGAATGAAATACATAGCTGTATTGGCTGTGGAGCAATAATACAAACAGAAAATCCAAACGAATTAGGGTATGCACCAGCATCTTCGTTAGAAAAAGAAACGGTTATTTGCCAAAGATGTTTTCGTCTGAAAAACTACAACGAAATACAACCTGTCAGCTTGACGGATGATGACTTTTTACGCATTTTGAATGGCCTGGGAGAACAGCAGGGCCTAATCGTTAAGATTGTTGATATTTTTGATTTCAATGGCAGCTGGCTGCCCGGCCTTCACCGTTTTGTAGGGAAAAATCCAGTGTTATTAGTTGCGAATAAAGCTGATTTGCTGCCCAAATCAGTAAAACCGAAAAAAGTAATTAACTGGATCAAGAAAGAAGCAAAAAGTTTAGGTCTTCAGCCAATTGATGTCATCCTTGTCAGTGCCCATAAAGGAATGGGGATGAGTGAGGTAGTAGATGCCATTGAAACATATCGGGAAGGCAAAGATGTATTTGTTGTTGGCTGTACGAATGTAGGGAAATCTACTTTTATTAATCGTATTATTAAACAGGCAACAGGCGAAGGGAATGTAATTACAACATCGCACTTCCCTGGAACAACGTTGGACATGATTGAAATTCCGCTTGATGATGGAGCGGCGATCTATGATACACCAGGAATTATTAACCATCATCAGATGGCCCATCATATCGATTCAAGTGAATTAAAATACATTACGCCGAAAAAAGAAATTAAGCCTAAAGTTTATCAGCAAAATGAGGGGCAAACTTTATTTATCGGTGCGCTTGCTCGATTTGATTTTATAAAAGGCGAACGTTCTGCCTTTACAATCTATGCTGCAAATGATTTGCCGATACATCGCACTAAGCTTGAAAAAGCAGATGCGTTGTACGAAGAACATAAGGGCGAATTGCTTGCACCCCCTTCTAAAGAATATATACATCAGCTGCCTGAGCTGGTACGTCATGAATTTGCCATCAAAGAGGGGAAAACGGATGTAGTCATTTCAGGACTGGGCTGGATTACTGTGCAGCATCCTAATGTTGTTATCGCAGCACATGCGCCTAAAGGGGTAGAAGTGTTTATTCGCCCATCATTAATCTAATCTTTAAGGAAAATGAGAAGAGTTTAGACGAGGGAAGTGTTTTGGAAATGAAGAAATGGTTTGCGGTGATTGGGGATCCGATAGCTCATTCAAAATCCCCTAGCATGCATAATGCATGGTTTGATGACATGAATATAGATGCAGCATATATTCCTCTTCATGTGAAAGGCGAGGCATTGGAAATGGCTGTTGCTTCTTTAAAAACACTAGGGGCAAGTGGGTGGAACGTCACGATACCACATAAACAAACCATCCTCCCATTTTTAGATGAGCTTGATTCCTTGGCAGAAAAAATGGGGGCAGTAAACACCGTCGTACGACTTCCGGATGGACGATTGAAAGGGTATAACACAGATGGAGCAGGATTTGTCCATTCTTTAGAAGAAGTTATCGGCATGGACAAGAAAGATCAAGAAGTACTGTTAATTGGAGCAGGAGGAGCAGCGCGCGGCATCGCTTTTGCCTTACAACAGTATGGTTATCACAAAATAACGATAACTAATCGTACTGTGGCAAAAGCAGAGGAAATTATTGCTGAGCTAGGTGAAGGAGAGGCTGTATCTACAAGAGATGCTGAAGACTCACTCAACAAATTCGGTATTGTAATCCAGTCTACTTCTGCGGGTCTTGCAAATAGTGAATTTAAAATGCCCCTATCCCTTGAAAAGTTGCGGGAAGGAGCAATTGCAGCCGATATTGTGTATAATCCATTAATGACACCATTTTTGATCTCGGCACAACAGAAGGGTGCCGAAGCTGTAAATGGTCTTGGAATGTTCGTTCACCAAGGAGCAATCGCTTTTAATTATTGGTTAGGGCAATATCCAAACACAAATAATATGATAAAAAGATTAACTGACGACTTAAATCAGTTAGTTTAGGAGGAAACATAGTTTTATGCTTACAGGCAAACAAAAAAGATTTTTACGTGCAGAAGCACATCATTTAACGCCAATTTTCCAAGTCGGCAAGGGTGGCGTAAATGACCAAATGATCAGTCAATTACGTGACGTATTGGAAGTGCGGGAATTAATCAAAGTTCGAATTTTAGACAATTGTGAAGAAGACAAGGACGTTGTTGCAGATGCTCTTGCAAAGGGTACAGGTGCTGAACTAGTACAACTTATTGGCTTAACAGTTGTTTTATATAAAGAATCACGCAATAACAAAAAGATTGTGTTACCAAAAGTAGATAAGAAATAAGGTGTGTTGGCAATGAAAAAGGTCGGCATTTTAGGCGGGACGTTTAATCCTCCTCATATCGGACATTTAATAATGGCAAATGAAGCATTTGATGCACTTTCCCTGGATGAAGTTCGATTTATGCCAAATGCAATTGCACCACATAAACAATTAGTCGATGATGCATCCGTTGAAAATCGTCTCCGAATGGTAGAACTTGCTATCCGGCCGTATGAGCATTTTAAAATTGAGACTCTCGAATTGGAGCTTGGTGGAGTATCTTACACATATCAAACGATGGTAGAGCTAGTTAAGCGTGAACCCGATGTTCAATTTTATTTTATCATCGGAGGCGATATGATTGATTCCCTGCATACATGGTACAAGATTGACGAATTAGTGCAGCTTGTTCAATTTGTAGGATTAAAAAGACCCGGAACACAATCGTCTACTACATATGATGTGAAACTAATTGAGGCACCTGAAATTGACCTATCTTCCACATTGATCAGAAGAAGATTAAAATCAGGCAGTACTCTGAAGTTTTTATTGCCGGATGGTGTGGAAAGTTATATTCGGGAGGAAGGTCTATATGGAACGCGATAAGTATTTATCTGCAATAAAACCACGTATGCCTGAAAAAAGATATATTCATACTATTGGTGTAATGGAAACGGCCATTTCCTTGGCAGTCAAGTATGGTGAAGATAGCACTGCTGCCGAGACAGCTGCGATTTTACATGATATTGCAAAATATGCCGATGAAGATTGGATGCGCCAAATGGTTAAGGAAAACGGGCTGGATGCGCGGCTTGCAGAATGGGGATCTGAAATTTTGCATGGTCCAGTAGGGGCATGGATTGCAGAAACTGAATTTAATATTACAAACGAAGATATTTTAAATTCAATTCGTTTCCATACAACTGGTCGTGCTGGTATGTCGAAACTAGAGAAAATTATATATATAGCAGATATGATTGAACCAAATCGCAAATTTGACGGGGTAGAACACTTGCGAAAATCGGCAAGTGAGGATTTGGATATAGCGATGAAAGCATGTATTTGCCATTCAATTAGGTTTTTAGTAAATACTGAGCAGCCGATATACCCTGTATCAATTGAATGTTTTAATGATGTTATTTCAAAATACGCATAAGCGTTTAAGAGAGAGGAAAAGTGAAGAATGACGCAAACTTTACTAGAGATTGTTTACAAAGCAATAGATGATAAAAGAGGAGAAGATATCGTTGTCTTAAATATGGAAAATATCTCGTTGCTAGCAGATTATTTCCTGATTTGCAACGGTAATTCCGATCGCCAAGCTCAAGCAATTGCTCGAGAAGTTCAAGATAAAGCACAAGAACACGGATTTGATGTAAAACGTATTGAGGGCTTTGACTCTGCACGCTGGATTTTAGTGGACCTTGGAGATGTTGTCGTACACATTTTCCATAAAGACGAACGTGCATTTTATAATTTAGAACGTTTATGGGGAGATGCTCCTCAACTTGATTTGCCAACAGTAGAATGATGAACTCAAGCTACGAAAGATTTGCTGCTGTGTACGATGAGTTAATGCAAGATATACCATACGATCAATATGTGAACTGGGTGAAGGCCCATGCTCCCAAAGAGCAATTTCCGAAGCTTCTAGATGTTGGCTGCGGAACTGGAACCCTTTCGCTTCTTTTTCATCAGGAAGGCTATGATGTAAGAGGAATTGACTTATCTGAAGATATGCTGGCTGTTGCTTACGAGCGACTGCAAACGCAGGGTGTGAACATTCCTTTATTTAATATGTCTATGGATGAATTGGAAGGTTTCTCTGATTTGGATATTGTCGCGATACCGATTGATTCGATCAATTATTTAGCTGAAACAGAAGCGGTCATTGAAACGCTAAAGCGAATTTATGATTCTCTTCGTGAGGGCGGGCAAATATTTTTTGATGTTCATTCGCTGTTTAAAATGGATCAGATCTTTATGAAAAGTCCTTTCACATATGATGATGGAGAAATCACTTACCTTTGGTATACAGAACCAGGCGAATTTGAACATTCTGTTTTTCACCAAATGACCTTTTTCGTTAAAGAAGAGGGAAGCGGATTATTCGAACGATTCGACGAAGAGCACTTCCAGAGAACGTATTCGATTGAGTTGTATATGAAATGGTTAAAAGAGATTGGTTTTACACATATAGAAGCAACGGCGGATTGGAAAAATATAAGTCCATCCAACGAAAGCGAAAGAATTTTTATTCGTGCAATTAAATAATACAATTTAGACACTTTTCAAAAGAAGGTAAATTATGTATATTATAGATATACTCCATATGATTTACCTCTTTAGAGAGGTGTTTTTTTATATTTCAGCAAGTGTTCAAAAAGTATGCAAGAATAATGCTATTCCCCGGCATTGTTTGTCTGATTCTCCTTTATGTTTTCCTTCAGCAAGACTCTTCCGAAGAAGAAACCTTATCAATTGCAACGATTTCACAAGAACAAAACGAAAAAGTAAATAGCGATTCTGTCAGCGATACCGTCACCGAGCCTATAGATGAACCGGCTGTCCAAAAAATTATGGTTGATGTAAAAGGGGCCGTACAATATCCCGGTGTTTACGAACTGACAACAGAGGATCGAGTCATTGATGCGATTGAAAGGGCTGGCGGCTACCTTGCAGAAGCTCAATCGACCGCCCTGAATCATGCGCAAAAATTACAAGATGAAATGGTCATTTATATTCCAAAAGAAGGTGAAGTAACCGATCAAAGTCCCCAAAATGGACTAGTAGTCAGTTCTCCGGCCGCATCCTCTGATTTAGGAGATAAGGTTGATTTGAATAGTGCAGATGAAGCCGCATTGACTGCGATACCAGGAATCGGCCCATCAAAGGCCCAAGCGATACTTGCCTACAGGGAGGAAAATGGATCTTTTCAAACTATAGAGGACTTAAAAAATATTTCGGGCATCGGTGACAAAACCTTTGAAAAATTAAAAGAATTTATTGTTGTAAAGTAAGAAATTTCAATTTTTCTCACATTGCATTCACGAGTTATTCCATCTAAACTAAATAGTAAGATAGTTTGGAGGTAAACATATGGAGCGAATAACATGGGATCAATTTTTTATGGCACAAAGTCATTTATTAGCCCTAAGAAGTACATGTACTAGATTAGCAGTTGGTGCAACAATTGTCCGTGAGAAAAGAATTATAGCTGGCGGCTACAATGGATCGATTTCAGGTGATGAGCATTGTATTGAAGATGGCTGCTATGTGGTGGACAATCATTGTGTTCGTACGGTTCATGCAGAAACAAACGCATTGCTGCAATGTGCAAAATATGGTACACCTGCAAATGGTGCGGATATTTATGTGACACATTTTCCTTGCTTGCCTTGCTCGAAAACAATTATTCAAGCCGGCATTAAAAACTTATATTATGCAAATGATTATAAAAATAATGAGTATGCTATGGAATTATTTAAGAAAGCCAATGTAAATGTTGTACAAATTCCTTTCGATGAAGCAAAAATTGATTTTTTAAAGGATCAAAAGCTTGAGCTGGCAGTTGGAATGCTTGATAAGTTAAGAAATCTGGGAGCTTCAAAAGAAGAATTGCAACCTTTCGAAGAGAAGGTGAAAGAATTATTTGATCTCGTACAAGCATAAGTTTATTTTCTATGCCTTATCGATTCTCGTTGCTTCCCTTGCAGCTCACGAATCGGTGAGGCTTTTATTTTTATTGGTGCCGTATTCTCTTTTTCTGCATTTTAAAAAAATCAGCATCGTTCATATTGTTGGAATCATTTTTACGGCTGTGATTAGTTACTCTTACTTTATCCACTTGCTGCAACAATTCGAAGAACCCCTCGAGCTGCCAATTCAATTGGCCTGGACAGATGAATATAAAATGAATGGTGATACTTTGCACGGCTTTATGAAGGATTCCCAAGGAAGAAAGATATATGTAGTTTACAAATTTCATTCTGAAAAGGAAAAGCTTTCTTTCCAGCACCAATCTTTAGCAGGAAGTCTGTATATGGTTAAAGGGGAGCTGGCAGCACCCTCTGAACCGAAGCATGACTTTGCTTTTAGTATGGAGGATTATTTAAAAAGCAAAGGCTCTTTAGGCATTGTTGAAATCACCAGTTGGGAATATGTCGCAGCAAAATCGAGCATTCAGCAAAAAATAGCCCAGCAGCGATTTAATGTGAAAACTCATATCGAAAAAACCTTCCCGCCATCTCTTATTGCAGAAGCACAAGCGCTGATTATTGGGTTGCAGGAAAATGTGGACGAAGAATTGACGAAAGCGTATCAGAAATTAGGGATAACGCATTTATTTGCTATTTCGGGGCTCCATATCGCGATTGTGGCGTTTATTTTTTTTCAAGGACTTTTAAGGCTTAAAGTAAGACGTGAATTTGCATCAATTTTTCTTATATTTATTTTACCAATTTATGCAGTCCTGGCAGGTGGTGCTCCTTCAGTTTGGCGAGCGGTGACCGTTGTTGAACTGATTATGATTAGTCGGTGGAAAGGGAAACTGGCGCCAGATGATGCTCTCTCGATAAGTTTCATCTTTTTTGTCTGTATAGAACCCTGGGCAATCTATCAAATTGGTTTTCAATTATCTTATTTGGCAACTGCAAGCCTGATTTATTCTGGACCATTCATTAATCGAACCTCTTCTTGGATTATTCAGTCCTTTCTTATTACCTTCGTCTCGCAGCTGCTCGTTTATCCACTTCTTTTATTCCACTTTTACGAGTTGAGTCTGTCTTCATTAATCGTGAATATTTTCTTTGTTCCACTTTTTTCCTTTGTCATTTTACCTATTAATATCGGGTTGCTTGTCCTGTCTTATTTTCCGACATCAATTGCTGATCTATTATTTCTACTCTATGAACCTCTAAGAAATTTTCTTGCTGCCCTCATTGCATTGCTGCAGGGATTGCCATATCAAATGTGGAATCCAGGTAAACCAGCAACCGGATTCATCATAGTGGCTTACATTAGTGTTTTTGCAACATTTTATTTTATAGATATGAAAGCGAAACTGTGGAAAATACTTTCAGTACTGATACTGCCTGCAATTTTTATTCATTTTAGCAATAAGGTGACGGATGATTTAATTATTTCCTTTATCAATGTTGGTCAGGGGGATTGTATCTTGATTGAATTGCCCTTTAAAGAGGAAATTTACATGATTGATGCAGGTGGAGTTTTGCGATTTAACCAGGAAGACTGGAAGGAGAGCAGGACACCCTATGAAGTTGGAAGAGACATTGTAGTGCCTTTTTTGAAAGGGAAGGGCATTCAAAAAATCGACAAATTTATCTTGACGCATGCAGATAGTGATCATGTCGAAGGGGCAGAGGAAATTTTGCAGGAAATTCAAGTTGGAGAAATACACATTACACCAAATTCCTATACAAAAGAAGTAATGGCGGATTTGCTAACCGAGGCAAAAAGGGAGAAAATTCAAGTGCTGGAACAAATGGCGAATACATCTTGGCAAATAGGAGATAGTTCTTTTACGTATCTTTGGCCTATTGAAACCACTTATGAAGGAAATAATGATTCGCTTGTTTTGTATGTTGCAAATGGAAGTTTTGAAGGTCTATTTATGGGGGATGTAGAAGAAGGTGGGGAGAAGTCAATTTTAGGCAAATATCCTAATCTAGCTAATATCGATCTCTTAAAAGCTGGTCACCATGGCAGCAATACATCTAGTAGTGATGCTTTTGTTGAAAGATTAACCCCAGCAATTACGATTTTTAGTGCAGGAGAAAATAATCGATATGGACATCCACATCAAGAAGTGGTTGAACGATTTGGCAACCTAGGTTTACCAACGTTAACCACAGGGGAAGTCGGCACTGTGGAACTAAGGGTAGATGGTCAAAATATAGAAATAACAACAAGCAATTGGTTTTTGAAAAACACAAAAGGGGATTCCAAAGATTAACCTTGAAATCCCCTTTTCGCTTTGCAACGATTATGCTGCTACTTCAATAATGATTGCGATAATAAACATAATTGCAAAAAATACGAATGAAGCACCAAATCCAATACCAGCATCGATTGCTTGGTTACGCATTGATGCGCCATTTTTTCCTTCAAAAGGATTGTGTGTTACAACGTTTTCATCATGTGATGACATACTTATCCCTCCTACTCAACATCCATTATAAGTGAATATATTGTAAAAAGCTATATCCAATAAATCAAATTCTACTAACTACCTTTTGTATAATTCAAATTTTTTATACATGATGATAGAAAATAAAAAAGGTGTATACTTATAAATACGAAAAGTTTTAGGAGGAAGCAATATGTTTACGAAAATTTGGAAAGAGATTAAAAATGGGCAAATTGCTCCTGTTTATTGTATTTATGGGGAAGAATCTTATTTCATCGATGAAACAATCAAGCGAATCAAAGAAGGATTGCACACTGAAGAAGAAGCTGAAGTGATCACCTTCGATATGGATGAATCCCCAGTTGACTTAGTAATTGATGAAGCAGATACATTTCCATTCTTTTCAGAAAGAAAATTGGTAATTGCAAAAAATGCATCATTTTTAAAAGCCAGTGAAAAAGGGAAAGAGAAAATAGAGCATGATTTAAAACGATTAGAAAATTGGCTGGCACACCCATCTGATTTTTGTGTCACGGTCTTTATCGCACCTTATGAAAAATTAGATGAGCGTAAAAAAATTACGAAAGCGATGAAAGAAAAAAGTACTTTGCTTCATGCTGAGACACCAAAGGAAAATGATTTAGCCACATGGATTCGAAGTGAAGCAAATAGATATGAAAAAAGTGTAGCTGATGATGCCGTCGATAAATTAGTGGAAATGGTTGGAGCCAATATGATTCAGCTTCAGATGGAAATTGAAAAAATCGCTTTATACCTAGGGGAAGAAAAACAAATTACCGTTCATTTGGTGGAAGAATTGGTTGCCAAAACATTAGAGCATGATGCTTTTAAAATGCTGAATGCTTATTTATCGCGAAATGTATCTGAAGCACTCCAAATTTATCATGATTTGCTTAGACAAAAGGAAGAGCCGATTATGTTAGTAGGTCTATTGGCTTCTAATATACGAACGATGAATAATGTCTATTATCTGCAGAAAAAAGGCTATCATCCAAATCAGATTTCAAAACAATTAAAAATTCATCCTTATCGTGTCAAGCTGATGCTGGAAAATAGAGAGCGTCCAAACGAGGAAAGATTATTAAAAGCACTGAAAAGCCTTTCTGAAATCGATTTGAAATTAAAGTCGATCAGCGGCAACCGGGAAAGGTATTTAGAAATGTTTCTGCTAAAAGCTTTATAAACCTATTGGAGTATTTTTGGCTATATTCATTTAAATCTATTTACATTATCTGTTATATTTATTCTATATTCGATATTAAATTCAGTATATATTTTCAAGAAAGAAAGGACTTCTTATGGACTATCAATTTAGATTTTGGCATTCTCTCTTCAACCCTGGTAAACTAGCATTCGCATTAGACAATGAAGAACAGGATTATCAAATCCAAGGATATCAAAGCCGCTTTTTTATAATTCTGGGCTTAACTATTCTCTTTTTTGTCATAAGGGAAATCTGGGGGATGGGCTCAGAAAATTTGACATCTCTATGGGCGGCTAATCTAGAGCAGGAGTATATCATTAGCCGATATTTATCCCTTTTCGGTGCAATTATTAAAGGAATATTATTTTTCGCTTTTCACTACTATTTCATTTCTTTATGTTTATCAATCTTGACTGATCAATCTTTTAAAGCGATTTCGAAAATCCAAGTTTTTGTAATTGCTAGCATTTTGCTGGAAAAATTAATTCTATTTATTATTTTCGCTTTATCTGGATTCACGACACCTATATCCTTTTTGTCATTAGGACCTATTAGTACATACCTTACAAATGATAGTTTTATCATTTACTTTTTTAATCAGCTTACTATTGCAACCGCAGCGACTATTGTCATTCAATATAGCTTTTTGTCGAAATGGGAAGAGGAGAGCAAGGGCTTATTATTAACGAAGATCATTGCTATTCAAATTTTCTTCGCCCTTGTAACAGCAGGCATCAGTGTATTGCCTCTCTATGATTATGTTACTAAGGTGGTAGGGTTATGAAACGAACTACGAAAATTTGGATTGGAACAGGCAGCATTTTATTGTTGGCTCTATTAATCATCAATTGCATAATTGTATTTAAAGAGGATAGTAGAATTGCGCGGTCCTATTATATTACCGATTATGAGAGAGTTGCCTTAAAGCAGCAAAGAGCTTATTTAAATAAAGAGGCAATGATTATTCCTGAGCAAGAAATTCGAATCACGGCTGATGCAAATGCATTATCGCAAATTTCTGTTCGACCTGGCCAGAAAATTAGCGTAAATGAAGAAATTGCTGCCTATAAAACCGATGAGGCAACACATGAGCAGTCTAAACTGCAAGCTGAACTAAATGCTTATGAAGGGGAGTTATCTACCTTAGAGGGCATTCTGAGACGATTAGAGGCACAAGATATAGATGATCCCATTACAACTATCGATTCTGAACAAATTGACGATGAATTATCGATAACCGTGGAAACGGAAGTTTTGCAAGGTACTCCACATGAAGCGATTGCAGCAATCGAAAAGCAAATTGCTGAAGTAGAAAGAAATATCGATATATTAGAAGATCAAATTTCCGAACTTAGCTTTTCAAATGTTCTATCGAGTCCTATAGATGGCGTTATAGGAAAGATACTTGAAGCAAACGGTACAGTTACATTTATTATTTATACAGATGAGAAAAATCTGATTACTTATATTTCTGAACAGGAATGGGAAAAGGTTGAAGAAAATCAATCTGTTAAACTAAATCAATCATTATTTGAAAGTGAGCCGGAATCTGATTCGCTGACTATAGGGGAAGATACTGGCAGTTTAGAAAAAGCTGAAGAAGTAGTAGGAGCGGTGATCGAAAAGCAGACGATTCCGGCTACTAATACACTTTGGTATAAAGAAATGGAAAAAGTAGTTGAAATGCCTCAGCCACTATCATTTGAAGTGAGAATTGATTTAAATGATGCGGTGACGAATAAGCCTTATGCAAGTTTAACAAAAGCTAAAATCATCATTCATGAAGCTCCAAGTGCCCTTAGGGTAAATAAAGACTGGCTTATAACAAAACAAGTAATGGATGGCGAAGAAACGAGAGAAGCTGCTTTTATTCGTTCTATTGATGAGGATGGAAAAATCCAGACAACAGAAGTTGAAATAGCTTTTGAGGATAAGGGAGATTCAATTTTAACGAGTACGTTAACTGACGATCAAATTATCTTTAATAAGCAGGTTAAAAGCGGACCATCACTTGCATTTTTCCCGATGCCTTTTGAACTTCCAAGCAAAGCTGCTTTAGAAGCTTTGGATTGGGAACAATTTGTAAAGTATCTTGTTTTTTAACAATCAAAAAACTATCTAGGGATTTGCCTCTAGATAGTTTTTTCTATGTTAAGGAAATTATGAATTTCTCTTTGGGATAACTTTTAAATAATAAACATGACATCTAGCTACAGCGCCCAGCCCCTCCAGGGCACTTGCGTTTTGGTTCATTGGAACGAAAAAGAGGTTTTCCAAATCATAAAAGTTATGATTTTGGAAAACCTCTTAATGAATTAGTTAGCTTTTTTAGCTAAACGTGATTTTTTACGAGCTGCAGCGTTTTTATGGATAAGACCTTTAGAAGCAGCAGAATCAAGTGCTTTGCTAGCTGCTAATACTAATTCGTTAGCGTTGTCAGCATTGTTTGCAAGTGCTTGTTCAGCTTTCTTAACAGTTGTACGCATAGCTGATTTTGCTTGAGCGTTAGCTGCGTTAGCTTTTTCAGCAACTTTAACACGTTTAATTGCAGATTTAATGTTTGGCATATCTTTCACCTCCTAATAAAGGTACGAGATGAGTTATCTTCTCACTATTTTCGTTTGTCAATACAACAAAAATCATTCTACCAAACCCCAGAGTTAATTGCAATAGTTAAATGCAAAGAATATTTACTTGACAGTTTGTCTAACATATAAAAGAGGTGATTATTAATGATAGAAGTTAATTGGAGCAGAACCGATTTAATTGATGAATCAGCAGAGGTAGTAGAACATCAGACCAAGCAGCAAAAGAGCAGGCTGGACCAAACAAGTGGCGTTAATATCGACGAATTTGTCGAAGGTCGAGTTAAAGTTACAAAAGTAGTAGTGGATGAGCATGGACAAGAACAAATCGGAAAAAAAGAAGGAACATATATTACGCTTTCTGTTCCAACCCTAACCATAGATGATACGAACGGTTTTGAACAGTTGGAAAAGGCGTTTACGAAATATCTCGATGATATTCATAAAGATATTGAGATTACAAAGGATAGTAAGGTACTAGTTATTGGCTTGGGGAATAAAACCATCACCCCGGATGCTGTTGGTCCATTTGCAATCGACTCGATGCAAAATGAACAATCAGAGAATCCTAGCGATCACTTTATCATGTATGCACCTGGAGTAACAGGTCAAACAGGATTCGAAACGAGTGATTTTATCCGTGCCCTTACAGAAAGAATCAAACCATCATTAGTTTTGGTGATTGATGCCCTAGCAACGAGGGGAAGTTCTCGTTTATGCAAAACGATTCAAATTACAAATACAGGAATTCATCCAGGATCAGGGGTCGGGAATCAACGTACAGAAGTATCAAAAGAAGTGATGGGTGTACCTGTAACAGCAATTGGGGTACCGACAGTGGTCGATGCTACAGTAATTATCGCAGATGCTGTCGATAACGTATTTCGTTCGATTGCGGCGAAAATTGAAGAAAAAGGAAAGCCATCCGGCAAGCTATCTGTTTCTTCCTGGACGCCGGATTCCAACCAAAGAGTCGATTTGAATCTTATTAAACCGATTTTCGGAGAATGGTCCACATGGTCAAACGAAGATCGACTTCAATTATTTGAAGAGGTATTTGCTTCACATCCAGAGAGGCTTATCGTAACGCCGAAAGAAGTCGATGTGTGGATTACGAAATATTCGATTATGGTCAGTAAATGTCTATTTAAGTGGATGGAACATAAAGTAAAATAGTTCAAAAAAGTTCAAATCAAAAAAAGTTCTAAATAGATTCCTCTCCCCATATCGTAGTGGAAGGAGAGGATGCCATGTTAAAAAAATTAAAAATTCTATCTGTTTTTCTAGTCTTCTTTTTTATGTTACCAATTATCACAGGACTATTGCCTTTTCCGAACAACCAAAAATATGAGCCTCCTATTGCTGAAGAAAAGAAAGTAGTCTACGCTTCAAGTAATGTTGAGTCAGAGAAGAGCACAGAAGAAGCAGAAGCAACAGAAGTGACAACAACAGAAGATACCGTTACAGATGTTACACCGGCAATGGATTCATTTGAAGTATTGTTTGTATTCACACATTCTCAAGAAACTTATAAGCCGTTTGTAGAAAGTCAAGAAGGTACCGTTGCAGTGTATGATGACAAAGCAAATTTATTGTCGATGTCTGATGCAATGGAAAATTACTTTAAACTTAACGGTTTGAATGCTACAACTCTCGATGTAGATATTATGGCTGAAACAGTGAAGCGAGGAAAATCGATGGCTTCTTCTTATGCTACAGCCCGTACTTTTCTTAGTCAGGAGTTAAAAGAAAATAAGTATGACCTAATATTGGATATTCATCGAGATGCCACTGGCCATAGTAAGTCTACTGTTACGCATAACAATGTTGGTTATGCAAAAGCGGCATTCGTTATTGGGGCAGAAAATCCAAATTATAAAACGAATTTAACTCATGCGAATTCCATAAGTCAGGCTTTAAATAAAATTGTCCCAAATATTTCAAGAGGGATTATCGAAAAGTCTGGAGATGGAGTAGACGGAGTTTATAATCAAGATTTAGCCGATAATTTGTTATTGATAGAAATTGGTGGAATTGAAAATACTGAAGATGAGGTATATCGAACAATCGCAGTACTCGCACAAGCGATTTCGAAAACCTATGTAAATTAGATGGAAAGCCAAAGATTCATTATGTCTAAGATGATTTTAGAAGGTGAATCATAATATTTTGCGTTTTTTCTCATTACATCATTGCTAAAGTTGTTGTGTCACTGCTATAATTCAAGTTAGTTTAGCCTTTTTTAGAAGGAATTGCATATAGTAATTATAACAGGTACCAAGAATCAGTACGATGGCAAGAAGCAATAATACTGATAGAGGTTAATGCCTCCAACGTATTCCGTAGATAGAAGAATTTTGTTGAAATTCTTCTATCTCTGGTTATTTCCGTGTGATTAGCGGAAATTAATACGTAGGAGGCGTATTTGATTAGGAGTGGACACGAAATGAATCGAGAAGAACGTTTAAAACGTCAACAAAACATACGAAATTTTTCTATTATTGCCCATATTGATCACGGAAAATCTACATTAGCCGACCGTATTTTAGAAAAAACAAAATCTATTACTGCCCGTGAGATGAAGGCCCAATTATTGGATTCCATGGATTTGGAGCGTGAACGTGGAATCACTATTAAATTAAATGCTGTACAGCTGAAATATGTAGCTAAAAACGGTGAAACTTATACTTTCCATTTAATCGACACACCGGGCCATGTGGATTTTACATATGAGGTTTCTCGAAGCTTAGCAGCATGTGAAGGGGCAATTTTGGTAGTTGATGCGGCACAAGGTATTGAAGCGCAAACACTTGCCAATGTCTATCTAGCCCTGGATAATGACCTCGAAATTCTTCCGGTGATCAATAAAATCGATTTACCTGCAGCAGATCCAGAACGTGTACGTGCTGAGGTGGAAGATGTCATCGGGCTTGATGCCTCAGAAGCAGTTCTTGCATCTGCCAAAGCCGGCATAGGTATTGAAGAAATCTTGGAGCAAATTGTGGAAAAAGTTCCAGCGCCGGCCGGTGATCCGGATGCGCCTCTTCAAGCGTTAATCTTTGACTCGGTTTACGATGCTTATAAAGGGGTTATCATTTCGATTCGTATTGTAAATGGAACAGTAAAAGCTGGGGATAAAATTCGAATGATGGCAACAGGAGCCGAGTTTGAAGTTATTGAAGTGGGGATTCATACACCGAAATCAGTACCTCAAGCTGAGCTTACTGTAGGTGATGTAGGGTACTTAACAGCCTCTATCAAAAATGTGGGAGATACTCGAGTGGGGGATACGGTTACATTTGCAAACCGTCCAGCAGAAGCGCCGCTTGAAGGATATCGTAAATTAAACCCAATGGTATATTGCGGTCTTTACCCAATTGATACAGCAAGATATAACGATTTGCGAGAAGCCCTAGAAAAATTGGAGTTGAATGACTCGGCACTCCAATATGAACCTGAAACTTCTCAAGCATTAGGATTTGGTTTCCGTTGCGGTTTCTTGGGACTTCTTCATATGGAAATCATTCAAGAACGTATTGAACGCGAATTTAATATTGACTTAATTACAACAGCTCCTTCCGTAATTTACGATGTCCATTTAACTGATGGTGAGCTAATTAAAGTCGATAACCCATCAATGATGCCTGACCCACAAAAAATTGATCGTATCGAAGAACCATATGTAAAAGCGACAATCATGGTGCCGAATGATTATGTTGGAGCAGTAATGGAGCTTTGCCAAATGAAACGCGGTAATTTCATGACGATGGATTATATCGATACGAGTCGTGTAAGCATCATTTATGAAATGCCATTATCTGAAATTGTCTACGATTTCTTTGATTACTTAAAATCAAGTACGAAAGGCTATGCTTCATTTGACTACGAGTTAATTGGCTATAAACCATCCAAGCTTGTGAAAATGGATATTCTTCTAAATGCTGAACAAGTTGATGCATTAAGCTTTATCGTACACCGCGACTTTGCATATGAGCGCGGAAAAGTAATTGTTGAGAAATTAAAAGAACTAATTCCGCGCCAACAATTCGAAGTGCCGATTCAAGCGGCAATCGGGCAAAAAATTGTGGCACGTTCAACAATTAAAGCGATGCGTAAAAACGTACTTGCAAAATGTTACGGTGGTGATATTTCCCGTAAACGTAAACTTCTGGATAAACAAAAAGAAGGTAAGAAACGCATGAAACAAGTAGGTTCGGTTGAAGTTCCCCAAGAAGCTTTCATGGCTGTATTGAAAATGGATGATAATAATAATAAAAAATAAATAATTGCTCAAGCTATTAGCGTTAATTGAGCAAGAAGCAAGAAGCCGATTTGCCACGTAGTTTTATGTAAATCGGCTTCTTTAATTTGGAAGAAAAGGTTTAGGTGGATGTTTCTTTTTAAAATTGCAACATTGTGTGAATACATTTCAAACGAAGGCAGTGCATGTTGAGCAATTTGTATGGGGTGACCTGATGATTATAAATCTAGGTTTTAATCGGAAAGAATTCCTCAAATCGAATATAAATAACAAAATTTTGTTATCACCCCAACCTCGGTTGCATTAAAACCCATATCAAATTATAATTTTTAAAAATGTATATAAATTCCCTTATATATGTTAATATGGATTTTAATAACAAAAACTTGCAGAATTGCCATATTTAATAGCTAAATATTTCCAATGTAACAGATTATTTTCTTTCCAGGGGATAATCTGTTTTTTATTGCAACAATATTTCATATATTTCAAAGTAGTCAAAAAAATCGTTTAATTATTGCTCTTTATGAAATCCAAATATCGTAGTACAATTTGTCTATTAAATCTAATCAATTTGCTTTTGTTTGTGAAATATTGGTATTCATATCAAATATTTAAGCTTCATATGAGAAACAGCGAAGGAGATGTGTGATAGATGAATAATATAGTACAGGTAGAAATTCCTGAATGGTTTGAGTATGATGAATTAGTTGCACTATCAACAATTGTGAATGAAAAAGATGTAAGTGTTGGTGTCTTGCTGGCAGGAGATAATTTGGATAAGGAAAGATCATATAATCCTGTAGTGAGAGTTTACCTAATTTCATTGCAAAATGGGAGATATGAGTTTGTTAAGGAAATGAGTGCACTATCTTTTAAAACAAAAGAAGAAGCGATTAGTTTTACAACGAAGTTTTCAAATTACTCAGCTATCGAACTTTTTGTAGATCTTTATAAACAGCAAATTAATATTGCCATTTAATTTTTGGGGGTCTGATCATTCATCAGATCTCTTTTTTATTTTCTCAGAACCTATCCATATTTTGTACATATTCCTTTATTCAAATAATTTAGTAGCATAAAATTGAATTTTTATGATGAAAGGGTACAATAGAGAAATATGATATTTCTTAAGAAAGAAGGGATTTTAATGGCTCGAGGTGTCTACATACATATTCCTTTCTGTCATCAAATTTGTAATTATTGCGACTTCAATAAAGTCTATTTTAAAAATCAACCAGTGGATGAATATATAGAAGCAGTTGGTAAGGAAATTGAAATGGCCGTTCGAAAAACACCGGAACAATTTCAAAATATTGAAACAATCTATCTTGGTGGCGGGACGCCGACTGCACTTTCAGCAGAACAAATTACAAGGCTTTTACAGCATATTAATAATTTCCTCCCAACAAAGCAGCTTGTGGAGTTTAGTTCAGAAGCAAATCCGGATGAACTATCGACGGATAAATTAGAGGCGTTAATAAATGGGGGGGTAAATCGTTTGAGCATGGGTGTACAATCCTTTGATCAAAAGCTGCTGGAAAAAATAGGGCGCACCCATTCAAATGAACATGTATTTGAAACGATTAAACAAGCTAAAAAAGTCGGCTTCGAAAACTTAAGCATTGATCTTATGTATGGTCTTCCAGGTCAAACTATGGAGCAATGGGAAGATACTCTTGAAAAGGCTCTGGCGTTAAATCTCCCTCATTACTCAGCTTACTCATTAATCGTTGAACCAAAAACCATTTTTTACATTCAGTATGCCAAAGGCAAACTTAATTTGCCTACTGAAGATTTAGAGGCGGATATGTATGATTTATTGATGCGCCGAATGGAAGAAAAAGCAAAGAAACAATACGAAATTAGTAATTTTGCGATAGAAGGCCATATATCAACACATAATAAAATCTATTGGGATAATGATGAATATGCGGGTTTTGGTGCGGGTGCCCACGGGTATCTTTTAGGGAATCGCTATTCAAATCATGGACCGATCAAAAAATATATTGAATCAATCAAAAATAATGAACAACCTATCCTTCATAAACATGAAGTAACAAAAGAAGAAAAATGCGAAGAGCAAATGTTTCTAGGTTTGCGAAAAAACGAAGGGGTGCTGTTTGAAGAATTTGAAAGGAAAATGGGTCTTCCTATGAAAGAGCTATATGAAAATAAAATCGCTAAATTGGTGAATGAAGGTCTGCTTTTTGAAGATGAAAAAGGTGTCAGACTAAGTCGAAAGGGTCGCTTTGTTGGAAATGAAATCTTTCAGCAATTTTTATTGGGAGAATAGAGCGATTCCGTTGACATCATATTGGAGATTTGATAATTTAATAATAGTATTAGCACTCCTTACTAACGAGTGCTAACAGAGGTGATGGCAATGTTAACGAATCGACAATTACAAATATTGCAAGTAATCGTTGATGATTTTGTTACTTCAGCTCAACCAGTAGGATCACGCCAAATTTCAAAGAAAGAATGGATTACTTCTAGTCCAGCGACAATCCGCAACGAGATGGCCGATCTAGAAGAGCTTGGGTTTATCGAAAAAACTCATACGTCTTCAGGTCGAGTACCTTCCGAAAAGGGTTATCGATTTTATGTAGATCATTTACTGCAACCGATCTCGATGTCTGCTCGTGAAATTGGCTTATTTCAATCAATTTATAAAAATCAAATTGTAGAGATGGAACAAGTAATTCGTGAATCTGCTAACATTTTGTCTGATTTAACTTCTTATACAACGATTTTGCTTGGACCTAATGTAAGTAAACATCGCGTAAAGAGATTTCAAATTGTCCCTTTATCGGAACATACTGCAGTAGCAATCATTGTTACGGATAATGGACATGTCGAAAATCGAACAATTACACTCCCACAAGGATTCATTCCTTCTGATATTGAAAAAACGGTCAATATTCTAAATGAACGTTTAGTGGGTGTTTCATTATTAGAGCTACAAAGCAGGCTTGAATTGGAAACTTTCAATGTTTTAAGGCAGCATGTCCATACAGCGGATTCTTTTATCCAATCATTAAGGAATATTGCTACCTTCCAAAATGAAGGCAAGATTTATTTTGGAGGAAAAACTAATATGCTTAATCAGCCAGAGTTCCACGATTTAAATAAAGTTCGGGCACTTATGGAAATGATGGAAAAGGAAAGCCAGGTTATTTCTTTGTTCCATCCTGAAGATACAGGCATTCATATACGAATTGGTTCTGAAAACAATCATATCGTAATGGATGATTTAAGTGTAATCACAGCAACGTACTCAGTCGGTAATGATCAAGAGGGTTCGATTGCAATTATCGGTCCTAAAAGAATGGATTATCAACGTGTTGTGTCGCTGCTTGATGTGATGCGAAGTGGGCTTTCAAGTGCACTATCAAATAAAGTAAACGATGGGTTATAAGGAGGAAACATTTGTGTCTGAGACGACGGAAAACAAAGAACAACTAGAAGAAGTAAATGAACAAACAACTGAAGAAGCAACTAACAGCACAGATAATGAGCAAAATGAAGAGCAAGCGGAATTATCTGCAGATGAGCAATTAACTTCTAAAATTGCAGAGCTTGAAGCAAAACTGCAAGAAGAAGAAAGCCGTTACTTGCGTCTTCGTGCTGACTACGATAATATGCGACGTCGCACGCAATTAGATCGTGAAGCAGCTGAAAAATATCGTGCTCAAAAGCTGCTGACAGAACTTTTGCCTGTAATTGACAACTTAGAGCGTGCATTACAAGTAGAAGTAACTTCAGAAGACGCTGTTTCTCTTTATAAAGGGATTGAAATGGTTCACAAAACGTTGATTGATGCAACAAAACAAGAAGGATTAGAGCTAATCCCTGCAGAAGGTGAAGCTTTTGACCCGAATGTTCATCAAGCGGTAATGCAAGAATCAGATTCTGAAAAGGAAACTGGTATTGTGTTAAAAGAGCTTCAAAAAGGTTATAAGTTAAAAGACCGCGTATTACGGCCATCTATGGTTTCAGTAAACGAATAATTCAAATTTTATATGTGAAAAACACTAATTCCGTGTTTTAAATAATTAGGAGGCAAAATTTAAAATGAGCAAAATTATTGGTATTGACTTAGGTACAACAAACTCTTGTGTAGCAGTTCTAGAAGGCGGCGAACCAAAAGTAATTCCAAATCCAGAAGGTAACCGTACAACTCCTTCAGCGGTTTCATTTAAAAACGGTGAAAAACAAGTTGGGGAAGTGGCAAAACGCCAATCAATTACAAACCCTAATACAATTTTATCGATTAAATCTAAAATGGGTACTTCAGAAAAAGTAACTGTTGAAGGTAAAGAATATACACCTCAAGAAGTATCAGCTATGATTTTACAATACTTAAAAGGCTATGCAGAAGATTACTTAGGCGAAGCAGTTACAAAAGCTGTTATCACAGTGCCGGCTTACTTCAATGATGCACAGCGTCAAGCAACTAAAGATGCTGGTAAAATTGCTGGTCTTGAAGTAGAACGTATTATTAACGAACCAACAGCAGCTGCGCTTGCATATGGTTTAGATAAACAAGATCAAGACCAAAAAATCTTAGTATTCGACCTTGGTGGCGGTACTTTCGACGTGTCAATCCTTGAATTGGGTGACGGTGTATTCGAAGTGCTTGCAACTGCAGGTGATAACAAACTTGGTGGGGACGACTTCGACCAAAAAGTTATCGACTATTTAGTAGACGAATTCAAAAAAGAAAACGGTGTTGATTTATCAAAAGATAAAATGGCCATGCAACGTTTAAAGGATGCAGCTGAAAAAGCGAAAAAAGACTTATCAGGTGTGACTTCTACTCAAATTTCATTACCATTCATCACTGCTGGAGCAGATGGCCCGCTTCACTTGGAAGTGAACCTGACTCGTGCAAAATTTGATGAAATCACTCGCGATTTAGTAGAACGTACTATTGTCCCTACTCGTCAAGCACTTAAAGATGCTGGTTTGAATGCATCTGATTTAGATAAAGTAATTCTTGTTGGTGGATCAACTCGTATCCCGGCAGTACAAGATGCAGTGAAAAAAGAAACAAACCAAGATCCACACCGCGGAGTTAACCCTGACGAAGTAGTAGCAATGGGTGCTGCTGTTCAAGGTGGAGTGCTAACTGGTGATGTGAAAGATATCGTGTTACTGGACGTAACTCCACTTTCACTTGGTATTGAAACAATGGGTGGCGTATTTACGAAACTAATCGAACGCAACACAACAATCCCAACTTCTAAATCTCAAACTTTCTCGACAGCTGCAGATAACCAACCTGCTGTAGATATTCACGTATTACAGGGTGAACGTCCAATGGCTGCTGATAACAAAACTTTAGGTCGTTTCCAATTAGCGGATATTCCACCAGCACCACGCGGTGTACCACAAATCGAAGTAACATTCGATATTGATAAAAATGGTATCGTATCTGTAAAAGCGAAAGATCTAGGAACTCAAAAAGAACAAACAATCGTTATCCAATCTGATTCTGGTTTAACAGATGATGATATCGAACGTATGGTAAAAGAAGCTGAAGCAAATGCTGAAGCAGATGCTAAACGCAAAGAAGAAGCCGAACTTCGCAACGAAGCTGACCAATTAGTATTCCAAGTAGATAAAACAATTTCTGACCTTGGTGAGCAAATTACAGAAGATGAGAAAAAATCAGTTGAAGATGCGAAAGAAGAATTGAAAAAAGCGTTAGAAGCTGGTGAAATCGAAGGCATTAAATCTTCTAAAGAAAAACTGGAAGGTGTATTGCAACCCTTAGTAATGAAAGTTTACGAGCAAGCTGCAGCGGCTGCACAAGCTGCGCAAGGTGAAGCAGAAGCAGGTCCAGATAAAAAAGATGACGGCGTTGTAGATGCTGACTTTGAAGAAGTAAAAGACGATAAATAAGTCTATCATGATTTAAAGATGAAATGAGAAAAAGTCAAAGCCGAAACAAACGGACTTTGACTTTTTCACTGTTATGGAAATTAGAAGATCCGTCAATTTCAAACTCTATAGTTCCAAATAATTTACATTAAGAGTTCAAAATTAAAAGTTGGCTAAATAAAATCAAACTTCATATACAGTATTATTCGAACATGTTAAAATATACGTTATGAAAAAGAGCGGAGTGTGACCGATGAGTAAACGCGATTACTATGAAGTGCTTGGCGTTAGTAAAAGTGCAAGCAAAGATGAAATAAAGAAAGCCTATCGCAAACTTTCAAAGCAATATCATCCAGATATCAATAAAGAAGCTGGTGCAGACGAGAAGTTTAAAGAGATTGCAGAAGCCTATGAAGTGTTGAGCGATGATACAAAGCGTTCACAATATGATCAATTCGGTCATGAAGGACCTAACCAAGGAGGTTTTGGCGGTTTCGGCGGTTCAGGCTTTGGTGGGTTTGAAGATATCTTCAGCTCATTCTTTGGAGGCGGCGGACGTCGATCTGACCCAAATGCTCCAAGAAAAGGAGATGACCTTCAGTACCGTATGAATATTTCCTTCGAGGATGCAGTATTCGGTAAACAAACGGAAATTGAAATTCCGAAAGAAGAGACATGTGACACTTGTGATGGATCTGGTGCGAAACCAGGAACAAGTGCTAAAACATGTACAACATGTAACGGGGCAGGCCAAGTAAACCAAGCGGTTGAAACGCCATTTGGACGTATGGTAAATCGTCGCACATGTAATACATGTCATGGTACTGGTAAAATTATTCCAGAAAAATGTAATACATGCCACGGCACTGGTTCAGTCCAAAAACGTAAAAAAATCAAAGTTTCGATTCCAGCAGGTGTTGACGATGGCCAACAACTGCGAGTTTCCGGCCAAGGCGAGCCAGGTATAAACGGCGGGCCGGCAGGGGATCTATATATCGTGTTCAATGTGAAAAACCACGAGTACTTTGAACGTGATGGCGATGATATTTATTATGAGTTAAAATTAACATTCCCGCAGGCTGCTCTTGGAGATGAAATCGAAGTACCGACAATCCATGGGAAAGTAAAACTTAAAATTCCGGCAGGAACACAATCAGGTGCTCAATTCCGCATCAAGGATAAAGGGGTTAAGAACGTTCATGGCTACGGCACGGGACATCAATATGTCATTGTTAAAGTGATGACACCAACAAAATTAACCGAAAAACAAAAACAACTACTACGTGATTTTGCAGAAATTAGTGGCGACATCCCAGAAGAACATAGCAGTTCATTATTTGATAAAATCAAAAAGACATTTAAAGGTGAATAATTACACTTTAAGCGTCCGATTATTTTTGGGCGCTTAAGATTTAGTGAACCTTGGAAACGAAATTTTAGAGGAGCTGATTGCAAGTGAAATGGACAGAATTGTCGGTTTTAACAACAAACGAAGCGGTTGAAGCAATTTCAAATATTTATCATGAAGCTGGCGCAAGCGGTGTTGTCATTGAAGATTCAACAGAAATGGAGAAAGAAAGAGTAGATCAATTTGGAGAAATTTATGACTTGAACCCAAATGATTTTCCGACAAGTGGGGTAATCGTCAAAGCGTACTTACCAGCAACTAGCTTTTTAGCAGAAACTGTTGAAGAAATTAAGCTTGCAATCGCCAATCTCGAAAATTTTGATATCAATCTGGGGGAAAATGTTTTTTCTATGTCCGAGGTGCATGAAGAAGATTGGGCAACGGCTTGGAAGCAATACTATCATCCAGTAAAAATATCAGAAAGATTTACGATTGTGCCTACTTGGGAAGAATATACACCTGTCAACACTGATGAGCTGATTATTGAGCTGGATCCTGGCATGGCATTTGGTACAGGAACACATCCTACAACAGTAATGTGTTTACAAGCCTTAGAAAAAGTAGTAAATGCAAAAGATTCGGTAGTAGATGTAGGGACGGGCTCTGGTGTACTGGCAATAGCCGCAGCAATGCTTGGTGCCGAGAAGGTACATGCCCTGGATTTAGATGCTGTCGCAGTTAAATCTGCATTCGAAAATATTGTACATAATAAAGTACAAGATGTTGCCGAAGTACATCAAGGCAATTTGCTTGATACGGTTACTGAGCCGGCAGATGTGGTTGTAGCCAATATCTTAGCCGAAATTATAATGACTTTTACAGATGATGCCTTTTCAATTGTAAAACCTGGTGGACTATATGTAACTTCTGGTATAATTAGTGCGAAAAAAGATGATGTTAAAAAAGCATTGGTTAAATCAGGTTTTGTGATTGAGGAAGTGTTAATGATGGAGGATTGGGTAGCCATCATTGCAAGACGACCATAAACAAGGAAAGGAGTTGTCCCAAGAATCCGGGGCAGCTCTTTGTCATTTTTGACTTCTTTTTATAAAAAATGGAGGTACATAATGCAACGATATTTTGTACATGAACCCTTTAATGAATCAAACGAAACAATAATTACAGGAGAAAATGCCCGCCATATTTCCAAAGTTATGCGCATGGAAAGCGGCGATCAACTTGTAGTTGTTCATGCCGATACAGCTTATATATGTGAAATTAGATCAATTGGACAAGAAATCGTTGTAAAACAAACAGGCAATACGATTCCTTCTCCAGAAATGCCGGTAAAAGTTGATATCGCTTGCGGATTGCCAAAAGGAGATAAGCTCGAGTTAATTACCCAGAAGGGAACTGAGCTTGGCATGCATGCTTTAATTCCTTTTAGTGCGGAACGTTCGATTGTTAAATGGGATGAAAAAAAAGGCGAAAAAAAAACTGAACGATTACAAAAAATCGCTCAGGAAGCGGCTGAACAATCCCATAGAACCCATGTCCCAGCTGTTATCAATCCCATAGCTTTTAAACAATTGCTTAATATCGCTTCTAACTATGATGCGGTTTTTATTGCAGACGAAGAGGATGCAAAGAAAGAAAATCGCACTAGATTTGCAGATAAACTGAAAAAAGTGTATGATAATGAATCGAAGTCGATTTTATTAATTTTCGGTCCTGAAGGTGGTATTTCCAGAAATGAAGCAAAAAGCTTATTAGAAGCTGGAGCTGAAACAATGTCTCTGGGACCAAGAATATTACGAGCAGAAACAGCGCCCTTATATGCTTTATCTGCTATATCATATGAATTTGAATGAAAGAGGTGCTAGCCAGTGTCAACGGTGGCTTTTCATACTTTAGGCTGTAAAGTAAACCATTATGAAACGGAAAGTATTTGGCAGCTTTTTAAAGAAGAAGGATATGAACGTACTGAGTTTGATCATAAAGCAGACGTTTATGTAATAAATACATGTACGGTAACAAATACAGGAGATAAAAAATCGCGTCAAGTAATTCGACGAGCTGTTCGACAGAATCCGGATGCGGTAATCTGTGTTACTGGTTGCTATGCTCAAACTTCTCCTGCAGAAATTATGGCGATTCCAGGAGTAGATATCGTTGTAGGAACGCAAGATCGTCAAAAAATGTTAGGTTATATTGAACAATATAAAGTAGAACGCCAACCGATTAATGCGGTTGGAAACATTATGAAAAATCGTGTATATGAAGAGCTGGACGTGCCATATTTTACAGACCGTACTCGTGCATCTTTAAAAATCCAAGAAGGATGCAATAACTTCTGTACATTCTGTATTATCCCTTGGGCTCGCGGACTAATGCGTTCTCGCGATCCTCAGGAGGTTATTCGTCAAGCGCAGCAATTGGTTGATGCTGGTTACCTTGAAATCGTGTTAACAGGGATTCACACAGGTGGATATGGACAAGATTTCAAAGATTACAACTTAGCGCAACTGCTACGTGACCTTGAAGAAAATGTAAAAGGCTTAAAACGTTTGCGTATTTCTTCAATCGAAGCTTCTCAATTAACCGACGAAGTAATTGAAGTGCTAAAAAATTCAAATGTCGTTGTACGCCATCTGCACATTCCGATTCAATCTGGATCTGATACAGTATTAAAACGTATGCGACGTAAATATACAATGGATTTCTTCGCAGAACGTCTGGAACGCTTAAATGAAGCTTTACCAGACCTGGCCATTACTTCGGATGTAATCGTTGGATTCCCGGGTGAAACAGAAGAAGAATTTATGGAAACATTTAACTTCATTGCAAAACATCAATTTGCGGAACTTCATGTATTCCCATACTCCAAACGAACTGGTACCCCAGCAGCAAGAATGGAAGACCAAGTTGATGAAGATGTTAAAAATGAACGTGTGCACCGTTTGCTGACTCTAAACGACCAATTGGCAAAAGAGTATGCTTCTCGCTTTGAAGGTGAAGTGCTTGAAGTCATTCC
The DNA here is from genome assembly GCA_030027265.1 of Lysinibacillus fusiformis. Taxonomy (GTDB): domain Bacteria; phylum Bacillota; class Bacilli; order Bacillales_A; family Planococcaceae; genus Ureibacillus; species Ureibacillus fusiformis_A. Next base: position 458,128 of record JASENG010000001.1, read on the forward strand.
GGAAGAACATTACAAAGAATCCAATCAAAAAAATCTAATCGTAGGTTACACTGACAATTATCTGCGTGTTGTATTTGAAGGTTCAGATGAAATGATTGGCAAACTTGTTAAAGTTAAAGTAGAAAAAGCAGGCTATCCATATTGTAAAGGCCAATTTGTACGGGTTTTAGAAGAACAAGTTCAATAATAAGGTTCAAGATCAAACGACAGGACTAGAAATAGTTCTGTCGTTTTTATAATGTCAAGCGAGGTTTCTAGTTGTATAAAAATATCAAAGCAAGGTAAAGTAACCATATAATCTGTACTGCTTTGAAATTATCTTTCACAATAATTTACTTTAATGGTATTATGGAAGAGGTACGGACAACTAATGAAAAAGGAGTAATTTTTATGACTCAAAATTACGCTGCAATGATCGATCATACATTATTAAAAGCAGAAACTACAAAAGCTCAAATTGATAAAATTTGTCAAGAAGCATTAAAATACGAATTTGCTTCTGTATGTGTGAATCCAACGTGGGTTAAAAATTCAAGTGAAATACTAGCTGGTTCAAATGTGAAAGTTTGTACGGTTATTGGATTCCCATTAGGAGCAACAACTCCTCAGGTTAAAGCATTTGAAACAACTAATGCGATTGAAAACGGAGCTCGGGAAATCGATATGGTTATCAATATCGGGGCATTGAAAGATGGGAATTATGATCTTGTCCTCGAAGATATCAAAGCAGTAGTTACTGCTGCAAATGGTACTTTAGTAAAAGTCATTATTGAAACTTCTCTTCTGACAGATGAAGAAAAAGTAAAAGCTTGCGAATTATCAGTAGAAGCTGGTGCAGACTTTGTTAAAACTTCAACTGGATTTTCAACTGGTGGAGCAACAGCAGAAGATGTTGCCTTAATGAGAAAAACAGTAGGTCCAGAAATCGGTGTGAAAGCATCAGGTGGTGTCAGAAGTCTGGAAGATATGCAAAAAATGATCGAAGCCGGAGCAACTCGAATCGGTGCAAGTTCTGGTGTAGCGATAATGAATGGACTAATTTCTGATTCCAGTTATTAATTTTTAAAATGCTATTGACTGATTTTGAACAATACGATATAATTCTTTAGTACACAACTAACATATGTTGATTGTGTATTGACGTGTGTTCGGAGGGAGGGAAAGAGAGATGTCAAAAACTGTCGTTAGAAAAAACGAATCGCTTGAAGATGCTCTTCGCCGCTTCAAACGTACTGTATCTAAAAGTGGTACTATTCAAGAAGTAAGAAAACGCGAATTTTACGAAAAACCAAGCGTAAAACGTAAAAAGAAATCAGAAGCTGCACGTAAACGTAAGTGGTAATTTCCTAACAAATCCCTACGTTCATAACACGCAATTTTATGATTCATCCAGGTAAAAACTGATATACCCTAGTATTTGTTCTTTAGCAAATACTAGGGTATTTTGCATTTTCTCCAAAAGACAATCTAGAAATATTATGGTCAATAATACACATTTTATTAATAGAAATTTTGAGAATATATTTAAGATCGTTGACGCATCGATATTATATTCAGATTAGAATAATTTGTTAAGAAGCGGATTATGAAGTATTATGAAGTCAGACTTTGAAGCGAAAAGAATCAAAAAATCATTCATTTTTATTTATAACATCGTTTAGCATATATTTCGCATATAGTTTCCTCGAACCATGTCTATTTGAATTTAATTTCTCCGCCTTTATCAAATCACAATAGTGCGCATTTAAAAAAATTTTCCATGTAGAATATAAATAAGTTAAAATTATTCGTTATTTGAAACTTTTTTGACATTAATCCGTAAAGTTAATTGTACTTCATTATTGTAGGAATCATACCCATAAAGCAATAACCGTGAGGAGGGTAGAGATGAGAAAAACAAAAACCTTTAGTTGGATTCTTTTATGTTTACTTTCTTTTTCATTCCTTATGCCGAGTCTTTCAGCGGTAGCCAGTGGGAAAGTCTATCATATACCTCTTGAAAACGAAGTAGAGGATGGGTTGAAGGCTTTTCTTGAAAGAGCTTTTAATGAGGCGATTGAAGAAGGTGCAGAAACGATTATATTAGAAATACATACACCAGGTGGCTATGTTACATCTGCAGATGAAATTGCAAAAATAATCGATAATTCTTCTATCGAAGTAGTTGCTTTCATAAATTCGAAAGCGTTATCAGCAGGAGCTTTTATAGCATTGCATGCTGACAAAATTTATATGGTACCAAATGCGACTATGGGTGCTGCGGCAATTATAGATGGTGCGGGCAATGCTGCAGATGAAAAAAGAAATAGTGCCTGGATAGCTGCAATGGAAGCAGCTGCTGAGGCGAATAAGAGAGAACCGATCTATGCTAGAGCAATGGCAGATAGTTCTGTGCCTTTGCCGAAATATCGAGCACAGGAAGGAAAGCTATTGACACTTTCTGCAGAAGAAGCTTTGGAGGTCAAATATTCAGAAGGTACGGTATCCAATTTAAATGAACTTCTCGAAAAACTGAATCTTTCTGAAAGTGAAGTTGTCTCAATCGAACCGACTTTTGCGGAAAAACTGGCGAGATTTATTACAAATCCAATTGTTGTGACCCTTCTCTTAACAATTGGCTGTTTTGGATTAGTTTTTGAATTGTTTTCACCTGGTTTTGGTATACCGGGAATCATTGGTCTATCTTCATTTGGATTATTCTTTTTCGGTCACACACTAGCAGGATTTGCAGGATATGAATCTGTTTTAATCTTTATTATTGGTCTAGCTTTACTCGTGGCCGAATTGGTTGTACCAGGAGGAATTGTGGGCATAATTGGAGGAGCGCTTATGATCATCAGTTTATTATTTGCTGGGGAAAGTGTGGTTCATATGGCATATTCCATTTTAATCGCTGTATTTATTGCAATAATAGGAATGGTGATATTAATGAAATTCTTTGGAAAAAATCTTCATGTTTTTAATAAGCTGATTTTAAGAGATGCTACCACTACGGAAGAAGGGTATGTTTCCAATGTGAATCGAATTGATCTGTTAGGCAAAATGGGCGACACGATTACACCACTTCGCCCGGCAGGAACAATTATAGTCGATAATGAGAGAATTGATGCCGTTTCAGAAGGCAGCTATATTGATGCAAATCGGCAAGTGGAAGTTATTCAAGTTGAAGGCTCTAGAATTGTAGTGAGAGAAATGAAAAAAGGAGTGGATGAAATATGATTTTTGACGCAGCAGCGATCAGTTTAATTGTAACAATTGTTTTAATCATAATCGTATTATCTGTGATTTTAACGATTGTACCGGTTGCACTATGGATTAGTGCGATTGCAGCAGGTGTGCGTGTTAGTATTTTTACGTTAATTGGAATGAGGTTACGTCGAGTTATTCCTGCGCGAATTGTAAATCCTTTAATTAAGGCACACAAAGCAGGTTTAGATGTTTCGATTAATCAGTTGGAGTCTCACTATTTAGCAGGCGGTAATGTTGACCGCGTTGTTAATGCATTAATTGCTGCTCAACGTGCAAATATCGAGCTGTCATTTGAACGTGCAGCAGCGATAGATTTAGCAGGACGTGACGTATTAGAGGCAGTACAAATGTCTGTAAACCCAAAAGTAATCGAGACACCATTTATTGCTGGTGTAGCCATTAACGGGATTGAAGTAAAAGCAAAAGCTCGAATTACTGTACGTGCCAACCTGGACCGTTTAGTTGGTGGTGCTGGAGAGGATACGATTATTGCACGTGTAGGTGAGGGGATCGTATCGACAATCGGTTCTTCTGAGAGCCATTCAAAAGTATTGGAAAACCCAGATCTTATTTCTCAAACAGTTCTTTCTAAAGGATTGGATTCTGGTACGGCATTTGAAATCTTATCGATTGATATTGCGGACGTTGACGTAGGCAAGAATATTGGTGCCGAGCTGCAAATTGAACAGGCTCAGGCGGACAAAAATATTGCACAAGCTAAAGCGGAAGAACGCCGTGCAATGGCTGTAGCCAATGAGCAGGAAATGGTTGCAAAAGTTCAAGAGATGAAAGCGAAAGTAGTAGAAGCAGAGGCGGAAGTACCGTTAGCCATGGCAGAAGCATTACGCAATGGCAACTTTGGCATAATGGACTATATGAACTATAAAAATATTCAAGCGGATACTTCGATGAGAGATTCTATTGCGAAAGTAACTTCTGATAAACCAGATTCAAACGAAAAATAATTTTACAAACACACCTGATGAAGGGAGTGTGATGGGCTAGATGGAAGGTATTATTTTCATGGTGATTACGTTTATCGTTGGTATGATTATAAACGCGGCCAAAAGCAAACAACAAGATCAAAAACCAATGCCGCCTTTTAATAATCCAACGACTAAGCAAAAGTTTGAATTGCCAAAACAGCCAACCATAAGGAAATCACTGGAGGATTTCGCCAGCGAAGTATTTGATCAGTTAAATGAAAAAGCGCAACCGAAACCAACAGCTCAAGTTCTAGAAAAGCACCCAGAGCCTTTGAAGGCTGAAGAAATCATAGAGAAGAAAGTTGAGTCACCAAGAATTTCACCTGGTTCAAGGCCGGCATTTGATGGGAACCGCAGCTCTTCTCGAGGCTCGATACTTCAAACGAATACAGCTAAAACCGATCCAATTAAAGATCATGAAATCGGGAATATTGTGCCAACTACAAGAGCTGCTTTAGTACAGGCGATTATTACGACGGAAATTTTGGGGCCGCCAAAAGCGAAACAAAGATAACCGTATCAAAAAAGAGCTATTTAGGTTGGATTTGTAAAAACTGCATTCAAATTTATACATGCTCCCCTTTTTCAAAGCATATACTTTTGCGAAAGGGGGGCATTTTTGAATTGAAAAAATTATTCCAAACAGACCCATTAATAGAGATAGTAAATAGTAGTCAGCTACGATTGATTGGAACCTATAAATTTTTAGAAGCTTCAGAACAGCATTGTTCGTTAATATATGAGGATTTTTCAATTTTAATAAAAGCAAATCGTGTACATATAGATGTATTAAAAGAGGAAGAATTTATAATACATGTAGAAAATTTGTTATCTATTGAAATGAAAAGACAGGTGAATGATTATGAAAAAATTTGATAATCGGCCTGTTGAAGTAAGTGTGAGCCGTACTAATGGAGCCCATGCCTTTATCCAGAGTCTGCATTCAAGAGGTGTAAAGGTAAAAAATTTAAAACATCTCGATAATGAAATCAGATTTGAAATGGCACGAAAAGATTTGAGAATTATTCGGGAGATTCGGAAAAAATATCGTGTGAAAGTAAAAATTCAATATTTGCAAGTATCTCGGATTTTTCAGAAAAATAGTTGGACAGCTTTTGGACTACTCCTTTTGATTATTATTCCTATTATCGCCTCGCAATTCGTTTGGGATGTGGATGTTGAAGCAGAAACACCTGAACTAAGAGTTGCCGTTGAAAAAGTTATTAAGGATAAACTTTCCTTAGATAAACCGAAAATGAAAGGGCGTGTGCAGTCTGATTTTGAAATACGGCAAACAATAATGGAGGAGTTAAGAGATCTATCTTGGGTGCATATACTAAAAACCGGCAGCAGCATGACAATTGTACCTCAGCTTGCCCCTATAACAGATAATAAAGACAATACAACCAATGCCAAAAATCACTTGATCGCTACCAAAAGCGGAGTGATTACACATTTTGAGATTTCTAGTGGGGAACGTCGTGTTCTGCCGAATACAACCGTATATAAAGGGGATACACTGGTATCAGGAGTAATCACTGTTGGTGAAAAATCGGTTGTAGTAGGTGCCTCAGGAGAAGTGTATGCTGACTACTGGCTAGAAACGGAATTTTCGATTCCAACGGAAATCCAATTAGTTTCGGCAAGTAGTAGAGAATGGACATTTGATTTCAAAATAAATGATGAAAAGGAGCAAGGAAAATCGTTTCAAAAGGTCGATTTACCCAAGTGGCTTTCAAGATTTATCGAAATCAAAAAGACTCAAAAGTACATCACAGTTACGGAAGAGATCTCAGAAGAACAAATCGAGTCGTTTATCTTGCCTCTATTGCACGAAAAAATTTTAAAATCTTTACCTCCCAAAACCATTATAAAAAAGGAAAACATTTTGCACGTTTCATTCGATGATGATAAAGTGGAAGGGAAAGTCCTATTTTTGGTAAATGAAAATATTGCAAAAAACTACCCAATTGACCAAGGAGATTGATTTAATGGCAGAACAATTATCGGAATTACAAGTTGAAAATCCAAATGAAGCAGTGATGCTACTTGGAATGAGCGATGCTAATTTAAAATTGATTGAAGAAACATTTCACGTTCAAATTATTACCCGCGGTGCAGTGATACAAATTGCAGGTAGCGAACCACAGAAACAACAAGCCAAAGATTTAATATATGCTCTTTTAAAGGTGATTCGTAAAGGGGTTAATATTGATTTGCGTGATGTGGCTACAGCAATCGAAATGGTGAATAAAGGGACAATTGAATATTTTGCAGAGTTATACGAAGAAGAAATAGCAAGAAATTATAAAGGAAAGCCGATCCGTGCCAAAACGATTGGACAGCGAGAGTACATAAGGGCAATACGTCATCATGATCTCGTTTTTGGAATTGGTCCAGCCGGTACGGGAAAAACGTATATAGCGGTGGTTATGGCCACACAAGCCTTAAAGAATGGGCATGTAAAGCGTATCATTTTAACAAGACCAGCCGTAGAAGCAGGGGAATCTTTAGGTTTCTTGCCTGGTGACTTAAAGGAAAAAGTAGATCCTTACTTAAGACCGCTTTATGATGCACTGCATGATATCTACGGACAAGAACAAACACAAAGATTGATTGAGCGAGGAACAATTGAAATTGCTCCTCTTGCATATATGCGCGGGCGTACATTGGATGATGCCTTTGTTATATTGGATGAGGCCCAGAATACAACCCATATGCAAATGAAAATGTTTTTAACTCGTTTAGGCTTTGGTTCCAAGATGGTCATTACGGGGGACAAAACTCAAATTGACTTACCTAAAAATACGGAATCGGGGTTAATCATCGCCGAGCGCAGCTTGAAATATTTAAGAGATATCCATTTCCAGATTCTCGAAGCTGGAGACGTTGTTCGTCATCCGCTGGTAGCGAAAATTATTCAATCTTATACTGACCAAGAGTTATAAGATTACGCTGGAAAATTAGATTCATATTGCGTAATTGTTAAATGTGTACGTTAATCGTGCACATTTTTTATTTTTTGGTAATATTTCATGAAATAATATTCATAAATTGGTAAACTAGTACATATAGACATTTGGGGGTGCACAAGTGGAAAAGCACTTTAATAAATTACTGAATATGATCAGTTTTCGAACTTTATTAATAGTTGTATTATTAATTACTGGCTTTCTGCAATTCTTTCTGATGCTCGGAAATATACGAAGCACTACATATGATATACAAGCTTTTCAATTGGCGCCAGAAACAATTCGTGCTGTTAAAACGATAGAAGATACCGTGAAGACTGAACAAGAACGCGACCATGCGGAAAGTGCTGTTGAAGCTGTTTATTTATTTAATGAGGAAACAGCAGAGCACCGTTCTTCTTTAGTAACATCAATATTCGATATACTTCAAGATGTTCGAGAAGAAATCAGCCAGAAAGAAGAAGATGTACCGATCGAGAATCAAATTGCGCAATTGCGTGTAAAACTAAAAGATATTACAGAGAGTCAATCGCTGCTATTTTTTACAAATAGTCAACTGCAATCCCTGTTAGTCGTTCCCGACGCTGATTTGAAGGCAGCAGAAACTTTTCTGGTCAAAGAAATTAAAACAATGCTGGAAGAACCCATTCGGACTGAAAATGTTGCTCAAAAACGTACAGAAATCGAAACGGAAATTCGACAGCAAAGTACGATTGATGAAAGTATTTTGAGTGCAGTTATTATTATAGGACGCGCTGCTATAATGGAAACAGAAGTTTTAGATGAAGTGCGTACCGAGGAGCAAATACTAAAAGCTCGTGAAGAAGTAGAGCCAACTCGTATATTACAAGGTCAAATTATTGTTCAGGAAGGAGAGCTCATTGATCGGGAAGTATTTAGGCAGCTGGAACTTCTAGGGTTATTAAATAATCAAACTTCCACAAAACCTGTAATCGGCCTAACAATTCTTGTGATTTTAGAAATGGCCTTTATGTATATTCTCTTTAATTTTTCTGACATGGAGCTGCAAAATAAAAGAAAAGCTTTATTTGTAACGGCGATTGTTTATTCCTTTGCTATTGTGCTTATGAAGGTTATTAGTTTACTTTCAGACCAGTTTGATGCAACAATAGCTTTCTTATATCCAACTGCACTGGCAACGATGCTTGTGAGACTTTTAGCGAATGAAAAAGCGGCAGTATTAGTTACGATACTAACGGCAGCTGCGGCCGGAGTCATTTTCCATGAAGGCTATTCTGCTGTTTTACAAATGGATATTGTACTCTATATAATTTTTGGTGGACTATCAAGTGTTTTCTTTATGAAAAGTATGGAAAAACGATCCCATTTGTTAAAAGCTTGTGGTATTGTTTCCATTTTTAATTTATTATTTATCGCCTTTTATTTATTAATGTCACAAACAAATTATGATCTGTTTGAATTATTATTTTACAGCATTGCAGGGATAGCATCGGGTGTTTTATCGGGTGCATTGACAATGGGATTATTGCCGTTCTTTGAATCAGCATTTGGATTATTGTCGACAATGAGATTGATCGAATTATCGAATCCGAACCATCCATTGCTGAAAAAAATATTAACTGAAACCCCGGGAACTTATCATCACAGCGTAATGGTGGCTAATCTTGCAGAAGCTGCTTGTGAAGCAATAGGGGCGGATGGTTTACTTGCAAGAGTGGCTTGTTATTATCATGATATTGGAAAAACAAAAAGACCGGCCTTTTTCATTGAAAACCAGATGTCCGGCATTAACCCTCATGACTCTTTACCCCCTGAGAGAAGTGCTGAAATAATAATTTCGCACACGACAGACGGTGCCAAATTATTGGAGAAGCACAAGATGCCACAGGAAATTATAGATATTGCCCTGCAGCACCATGGCACAAGTACTTTGAAATTCTTCCTGCATAAGGCAAAAGAAGAGGGAAAAGAAGTAGATGGGAAAGCATTTAGTTACCCAGGTCCAAAACCGCAAACAAAAGAGGCGGCTGTTATAAGTATCGCTGATAGTGTAGAAGCGGCGGTCCGTTCTATGAAACAACCAAATTCAGATAAGATCCAACAGCTTGTACATACAATTGTACAAAGCCGTGTACAGGAACATCAATTTGATGAATGTGATGTCTCCATTAAAGAGTTAAAAACGATTGAAAAGGTTTTATGCGAGACATTAAACGGAATTTTCCACTCAAGAATTGAATACCCGAAAGAAGGGTAAATATAGGAGGCACCAATGCTTAATATTGATTTTTTAGATGAAACAAGCGAAGTAAAGGATGACCATATAGAACTAGTTGAAAAACTATTGCAGCATGCAGCAGATTACCTTTCAATTGAAGACGGCAGTGAAGTATCCATTACATTTGTAACCAATGAAAAAATTCATGAAATCAATCGTGAATATCGAGATAAAGATCAGCCAACAGATGTGATTTCCTTTGCCCTTGAAGAAATGGGAGAGGGAGAAGTTGAAATTGTTGGGGAAGGAATTCCGAGAATTTTAGGAGATATAATTATCTCGACTGATCGCACGAAGGAACAAGCGGACGATTTTGGACATTCTTTTGAAAGAGAATTAGGCTTTTTGGCAGTCCATGGATTTTTACACCTATTAGGCTACGATCATATGACTGAAGAAGACGAAAAGGTCATGTTTGGAAAACAAGATGAAATTTTATCTTCTTATGGTTTAGGTCGTGATTAAAATGAACGTCCATAAACTAATCAAATCCTTTGGGTTTGCATTTTATGGCATATGGACATCACTGAAAGAACAAAATATGCGTTTTCATGTTTTTAGTGCATTCATCGTAATGATTGCAGGTCTTTTAACAGGTTTATCTACCCAAGAATGGCTCATTATTATTTTAACCATTGCACTTGTTATCGGGTCCGAGATGATTAATACCGCCATTGAGAGTGTAGTCGACCTAGCATCACCTGAAATTCATCCTCTTGCAAAACAAGCAAAGGATATAGCAGCAGGAGCAGTACTTGTATTTGCTATGGCAAGTGTTATAATCGGGTTACTTATTTTTCTGCCAAAATGGTTTTAGCTTGAACTAGCGAACTCATTTTGCGAAAGTTTTTCGTGATATAAAAGCAGGACACCGTCAAATGAGTAAGTGTAAATATTTAATAAGGGGATTACTGAAGGAGCGAAGATTTTATGACAGTGGATATGAAGGAATTAATTGAACAATCGAAAATTGCAAGACAGACGGCTTATGTACCATATTCAAAATTTCAAGTAGGAGCAGCATTGCTTTCAGAAGATGGGAAGGTATATCATGGCTGCAACATTGAAAATTCTAGCTTTGGTTTAACAAACTGTGCAGAACGAACAGCTATTTTTAAAGCGGTTTCTGAAGGGGTTAAAAAATTCCAAGCAATTGCCATCGTTGCAGATACGGTTGGCCCGTGTTCACCATGTGGGGCTTGCAGACAAGTTATTTCAGAGTTCTGTGCACCTGACATGCCAGTATATTTAACAAACCTAAATGGAGAACTACTACAAACGACAGTTGCCGAGCTATTGCCAGGCGCCTTTACACCGGAGGATTTAGATAATGCAGGAAACAAACAGTAGCTATAAATCAGGATTTATCTCAATTATTGGCCGACCTAATGTTGGGAAATCGACTTTTTTAAACCGTGTTATCGGTCAAAAAATTGCCATTATGTCAGATAAACCACAAACAACTCGAAATAAAATACAAGGTGTATTAACACGCGATGCATCTCAAATGATTTTCATCGATACACCAGGTATTCATAAGCCGAAGCATAAACTAGGAGAGTTCATGATTAAAGTATCCAAAAATACTTTACGTGAAGTGGATATCATTATGTTTATGGTGAATGCAGAACAGGGGCTAGGCAAGGGGGATGAGTTCATTCTAGAACTTTTAGAAGGAACCAAAACACCTGTTTTCCTGGTTGTAAATAAAATTGACCAAATTCACCCTGAAGAATTAGTTCAAATTATTGAAACATACAAAGGGAAGTTCCCATTTGCAGAGATTGTGCCGATCTCTGCGCTGCAAGGAAATAATGTGGATCAGTTACTCGAAACAATCGAAACATATTTACCAGAAGGTCCACAATATTATCCGGCAGACCAGGTGACAGATCACCCGGAACGTTTTATCATTTCAGAAATGATCCGTGAGAAAGTTCTTCATTTGACAAGAGAAGAAATTCCACATTCCATTGCGGTTGTAATTGATAAAATCAAACGTGATGAGGAAAATGAAAATATGATTCGTGTGCAAGCGACCATTATGGTGGAGCGCGATTCTCAAAAAGGAATTGTTATCGGCAAACGCGGCGCCTTACTTAAAACGGTCGGTACTGAAGCGCGTAAAGACATCGAAATGCTTTTAGGATCTAAAGTTTTCTTGGAGCTTTGGGTAAAAGTACAAAAAGATTGGCGCAACAAGTCCACACATTTACGTGACTTCGGTTACCGTGAAGACGAATACTAGATAAATTTGATAGACAAGCTGTTTAATGCAGTTTGTCTTTTTTTTTCAGCTAAATGCTAAATCTATAATCTTAAAGCCATCAAAAGCGTAAATCACCTGGCAGTCATGTATAATAGAACCACAATATATTGTTGAAGGAAGTGCAGTGCCACAATGTTAAATAAATGGGAAGGCATTGTTTTAAAATCGCGTGCTTATGGAGAGTCCAATAAAATCGTCACGTTAATGACCAGAGAAGCTGGGAAGGTTACCGTGATGGCCAGGGGCGCAAAAAAGCCGACTAGTCGTTTAGCAGGAGTTACCCAAACCTTTATGCATGGAATGTATATGGTGCAGCGAACAACAGGAATGGGAACTCTCCAACAGGGAGAGCATTTAGCCTCCATGCGCCATATCCAAACAGATATTATGGCCACAGCTTATGCAAGCTATATTGTAGAGCTTGTTGATAGACTAGTAGACGAGGGACCAGAACCCTTTGCATTTGAAGTATTGCTGCAAGCGCTGAATGCCATTGAAGAAGAGTATGATCCAGAGGCGATAAGTTTATTTGTAGACTGGAAATTGCTGCCTTATGCCGGGATCCAACCTGTACTAAATGCTTGTGCTTCTTGCGGTGCCTTTGATGGAGAGTTTGCTTTTTCGTTTTCCCAGGGCGGTTTTTTATGTCATCGCTGTTTCCATCAAGATCCCTATATCATTCGCCTATCTCCAACACAGTTAAAATTGATTCGTATGTTTTATAATGTGCCGATTGATCAAATCGGGAAACTGGACTTGAAAAAGGCGACGAAACAGTTTATTAAAAAAATCGTTACAACAATTTATGAAGAACAAACAGGAATTCGTTTGAAATCAAGGTCATTTATTGACCAATTGGACAGAACCCCATTATTGACGAGAAGGACAAGTAATGAGGAGCCGACAGAGTAGGTTTTGGCTAAAGGATTTTTCGTATAATCTCTAATACATCTTCTTTTACAGCCTGCCAAAATAGAGGGGATGATTGATTAGCAAATCGTCCTTCCAAATAGAGTAAATAGTTATGGTGAAGATAATGAATCTGGTCATAATGAAAATGGAGTCGATGATTCATTTGATTGACATCAATATTAAGCTCCATATAGCCATCTACTAAAACTTGCAAATCACTAGCCTGTTTACGCAGCTGATCGTGCATCTGTGAGTGAAATTGACCTAGCTTTAAGTTCTGATTACTTTGAGTACGATGAGATTTTAGGGATTCATTTAAGGATTGCAACCTGGAATTTGCGGTATATAAAATATGATGATGTGTGTAGTGTTCCGGTAATTCTTTATTCAATAATTCGCGTACGAGGATTAAAAGCTTTTGTGCCGCACAAACTTCCGCGGTTTCCTGTTTGGTCTGTTTAAATAAAGTCTCAAAGAACATCAATCCCACCTCGATTTTATATTTTTACCCATTATAATCCAAATTTTCAAATAAATCACCTCGAAAATGAACAAATTGACCAAAATGAACAATATATAGATGCAACCCACACATTCTAGATTCGTATGTGTGGGTTTTGCTATGAATAAATAGAAGAAATACTATTTTAATAGAGAGATTTTTGAAGTGTCTAGATTATCAAGGAAAGTGTCTAGATTTTGGCTTAAAGTGTCTAGATTTTTAGCAAAATTGTCTAGATTCGCAGAAGCAAACATGCCACTTCAACAGAAAAATGATATGGACAAATATTTTTTTCTAAAAATTAAAACTATATTTCAATAGATTACGAATATATTTGTGAAGCGATGAAAGTGATGTGAGAATGTGATAGATTTTGAGTCTTTTTGGATTCGGCGTGTGCAGAATTCAGCCCATGGGGAAAGTGCCAATAAACTAGTGAAAAAATATTACAAGGAAATATTTGCGTTCGTCTATAAGCAGTCTTTTGATGAACAGCTTGCCCTTGATTTAACGCAAGAGGTGTTTATTCGAATGCTGCAGTCGATATCAAATTTCGATCCAAAAAGAGCTGCATTTCGTACATGGCTTTACCGCATTGCTTCAAATCATTGTATTGATTATTTTCGTTCAAAATCATTCCAGGCTGTCAAGCAAACAATTTATGTCGAGGAAATTGAAATTGATGGTATAGACGATGTGATCGAGCAAGTTGAAACCAAGGAACAGTTAGTCAAAGTAAATGAATTGCTTTTGAAGTTTGACTCCGAGCTGCAGCAAATTGTTCGATATAAAGTATTTTTGGAGCTAACGTTCCAGGAGATTTCCAGTTTAATGAATCTGCCCGAATCGACAGTTAAAACAAAATATTATGCGGTTATTAAAAAGCTAAGAAAGGAGATGAAGGCATATGTCATTGGATAAAAATAAAAAAATACCTTATCCAAATGAAAAAGAAATCGACACACAAATCCAACTCATTTTAGAACAGGGCCTACCCCAAAAACAAAGTCTTATTGCATCTATTTTTGAGATGAAAAATCAGATAGGCTGGCAATATGTTGTGTTAAATCGAGGAGAGATCTTGTTTAATGGACTCGTTTTATTTATCGCTATTTACTATCTCTTGATTGTAAGTGATATTGCTTCAGTGTATTCTGCATCCTTTTACGGGTTAATATTTACGGGGTCTCCGCTGCTTTTTCTAAGTTTGTCTGCTTATTCTTATTATCAAAAATACTCAAACCATACTTTTGAACTGGAGATGACCTTGAAATATACAGTATTTCAGCTATTAGCTGTTCGAATGCTGTTCTTTAGCGGAGTTGGCGTTTTAGTAAATGTATCACTTATTCTGCTATTATCGATCAAAGTCGAATTTAATGTATGGCAAGTACTATTACTTTCTTTATCTGGCTTATTCTTGTTTGCTGGAGGGCTTCTATTCGCAATTAGGAAAGGGAATTTGTTCAGAAGAAGCGTATTTTTTATTGGAGCTTGGGTTGCCTTTAACCTAGGTCTACTGGTATATACTGACGAGCATTATGAGAAGTTTTTGGTAGGGCTTCCTACTTTTTTATATGGTGTGATTTTGTTCGCAAGTTTACTTTTATTTACTGTTTCACTTAAGCAACTATTTTATCGGAAGCAAGAGGAGGCATTTCTATGTTAGTTCTGCAGGATATAGGTAAGGAGTATGGGGATTTTACAGCACTAAAAAACATAAATTTGCAATTTGAGAACGGTATATATGGATTGTTGGCGCCGAATGGGGCAGGAAAGACAACATTAATCAAAATGCTTGTTACCTTGATTCAACCTACAAATGGCAATATTTTATATAATGGACAGCCAATATTATCATTAGGTGAGACATATCGGGAGTTAATCGGCTATTTGCCTCAGCAATTCGGCTATTATAAGCATTATTCGCCAAAACAATATTTAACCTATCTTGCTGCGCTCAAGGGCATGGACAAGCAAGAAGTGGACAGCAGGATTGATCATGTGCTCGAACTAGTGGCCCTTCGTGAAGTGAAAGATAAAAAAATGCGCAAGTTTTCTGGCGGCATGATTCAGCGTGTAGGCATTGCCCAAGCTTTGCTTTCCGATCCTAAAATTGTCGTGCTAGATGAGCCGACTGCCGGTCTGGATCCTAAAGAACGTGCGCGGTTCAGACATTTGCTAACTAGCCTTGCGCGAGATCGAGTGATTATTATTTCGACACATATTGTTTCTGATATTGAATCTGTTGCGAATAAGATTATTATGATTAAAAATAAAGAGCTATTACATAGCGATTCCGTTTCTACTATTTGTTCTACCCTTCAAGGGAAAGTATTTGAAACGGTTTTGTCCTATGATGACTTGGCTGTATTTCGCCAAAAGTATTTAACTTTGGAAGAAAAGCAGGAAAACGGCAAAATGGTAGTACGCTTCAAGTCTGAAAAGCAAGAGGATGATAAGTGGCAGTCTGTTATCCCACATTTGGAGGATGTCTTCTTGGCTGAGTATGCGAATGAAAGTACAAGTGGGTGAAATCAATGCAAATTACATGGTTCGAGATGAAAAAAGCATTATTTTCACCAACGATTCTAATACTGCTTGTTTTATTTACGGCATTTAATATTTTTACGATTATTGTTGACTCCTCTGGAATTAAAAATGAATTAACAATTGTAAATTCCATTGTCGATACCTATGGCAATAAATTTAATCATCAAACATTAAATAAAATGCAGGGGGATTTGAATGCTGCTGTCCAAAGTTTTGATTCTCAGTATAATGATGCATCCACATTTTTAGAATCGATGTCGGACGAAAAATATTATGCTGCAAGTTTGGAAAAGCAACAGGAAATTGATCATATAGCTTTAATGCAAAAGTACATCTCTATCGGCAGCAGCTTGGACAGTCGCTATGCCGACCTTGATGTTTCTGAACTTAAGATGGATTCAATTAAACATGATAGGCTGACAGGCTTTGGTGCTAAATTAATTGAAAATCAATATGATCTGCTTATAGAGCGGCTGGATAGAATAATAGAGACTGAAGAATATAAAGAATGGTTTTTTGCCGGCGACTATCGAATGCATAGCGAATTGTTTCGAACAGTGATAAAAAATATTGCTATACAAGGTGTGATGCTGGTTGTTTTACTGACAGCTATGATTACAAATTATGAATATGAACGGAAAACGCAGCTTGTCATATTTGCGGCCAAAAAAGGAAGGCAGTTAATGATAAATAAATTGGTTGCTAGTTTATTTGCCACACTCATCGTTTTGGTACCTTTATTTGGACTTGCCCTAGCTATATTTTTTACAGTCTATGATTATTCAGGGTTATGGCAAACCAACATTTCCAGTGGTTTCAATTGGGAATATCAATTGCCTTATATCACTTGGTGGCCGATAGAGTTCTGGCAATATTTGATTTTAACCATAGTTATATTAACAGGAATTTTGCTGATCATCTCAGGTTTAACGTTCTCTTTAAGTACATTTATTCGTAACAGTTATGTAACCTGGATTTTATCCATTCTATTGTTTATCAGCATGTTTATTGCTTCAGGATTTTTTAAAGGAATTTGGGTATATATTGCTCATCTGAATCTATCGGTGCTTTTATTAAACCCACATATGTATTTTAATGGCGTATCGAATTATATGATGTTCAAGCATCAAGAAATATACACATTGATGCTATGGTTCTTGATTGGTTTGTTTTTTTGCACTTTTACATTTAAGCGATTCGCAAGAAAGGACATTGTCTAATATGCGGCTATTTTACTTGGAAATGAAAAAGATTTTTTCTTGGAAGATATTACTTTTATTAGCATTTGTTAATGTAGTGCTCTATTTTTTATTATTTGAATTTGAAATAAAGTATTTCCCAAATGGAAGGCCAGCAGGAGATTATTTCAAAATAGAGCAGCAAATGATTGAAAAGTACGGCGTAGATTTGAACGAAGCAGAGTATCAAGATTTTGTAGCAGAATATGAGTTAGAAGTAAAAAAAGCAGAAGAGTATTTGCAAAATGATCCCCAGGCGGCTGCAGCAGGATTGACTTCATATGAAGAGTTTAGAAATTTGGATAGTAATGATTCCGAGTATGAAGCAAAAAGAAATTATGCTGATTTAGTTATTTTTGATAGGGGGGAAGATTTGTTTTGGGAGCTTGAAGCAAGAGAAGGGATTATCGACTATTATACGTATCGAATCGAGTCGCTTAAAGAGGATATAAACAGGGAAACAGGCGAGAAAAAAGAGCGATTTGAACGGTTGTTAAAGGATGAAAAATACGGAGTTTTTTCGAACACGGTGATAGATAATTTTACGAATATTAAAGGGAGTATCGCCATTATTGTATTAAGCAGTATTGTCGTTTTAATTTCTCCAATTTTTCTTAGAGATCACATTGCATCAGTTGTGCCTCTGCAATATGTTTCAAAAAAAGGCCGAACTGTCTATCGAACAAAATGGCTGGCTGGATTAGTAAGCACAGCATTAGTATCAATTGTTTTGCTAACCTTTTACTTAGGGCTTTATTCAACAAATGAGATAGCACCTTACTTTGAGGTTCCTTTATACGCTTTTGTTGCAGATATCTATTGGTACGATTTAACCTTTTTCCAATATATTTGTCTATCAGCAGCAGCCATATTTGTTTGTTCAATGCTTCTGGGGATCTTGTCGATGGCGGTTTCAACTGTTGTTCAGAATACAATTGTATTGGTTGGCGTGCAAATAATTCTCATGTCAGCAATGATTGCACTTGTTACGACTTATTTAATTGTTGATATGATTAGCATCTGGAATTGGAAGATGCTGATGCCTACAGGGTACCTATTATTAGCTATTAGTACTGCCTGGTTTATGTTTTATGTGTGGAGAAGAGAATATCAACGAGATGTTTTATAAGAATTAAAAAAGGGGTGCCCCTGAAAGTTAATACTTTCTGGGCACCCTTATTCATTTTAGAACTGTAGATGTTTTTCGATATAAGCCTTCACTTCAGAGATAGGCATGCGAACTTGGTCCATGCTATCACGGTGGCGTACTGTTACTTGACCATCTTCTTTTGAGTCGAAATCATATGTGATACAGAATGGTGTACCGATTTCGTCTTGACGACGGTAACGTTTACCGATCGATTGAGATTCATCATAATCCACAGGGAAGGACTTGCGTAAATCTGCCCATACCTCGCCAGCTTCATCTGCTAATTTTTTTGATAATGGTAAAACAGCTGCTTTGAATGGAGCAAGAGCAGGGTGGAAGCGTAAAACTGTACGAGAATCGCCGCCTTCTAATTCTTCTTCATCATAAGCATCGCATAAGAATGCTAAAGTTACACGGTCTGCGCCTAGTGATGGTTCAATGCAATATGGAACATAGCATTCGTTTGTAATTGGATCGATGTAAGTGAAGTCTTCACCAGAGTGTTCCATATGTTGTTTTAAGTCATAGTCCGTACGGTCAGCGATACCCCATAATTCGCCCCAACCGAATGGGAAGCGGAATTCGATATCTGTTGTAGCATTCGAATAGTGAGACAGTTCGTCTTCTTCGTGGTCGCGCAGACGCATGCTATCTTCCTTCATACCTAGATTTAATAGCCAGTTTTTGCAGAATTCTTTCCAATATTGTTGCCAGTCCAGGTCTTCACCTGGTTTGCAGAAGAATTCTAATTCCATTTGCTCAAATTCACGTGTACGGAAAGTGAAGTTACCTGGTGTAATTTCGTTACGGAATGATTTACCGATTTGTGCAATACCAAAGGGTGTTCGCTTACGCATAGAACGTTGTACATTTTTAAAGTTAACAAAAATTCCTTGAGCTGTCTCAGGGCGAAGGAAAATTTCGTTTGTTGAGCTTTCTGTTACACCTTGGAATGTTTTAAACATAAGGTTGAATTGACGGATATCCGTAAAGTCGTTTTTACCGCACTCCGGACAAGTTACAGACAACTCTTCCATTTTTTCTTTCATTTGATCGAAGCTCATACCATCAACAATAATCTCTTTACCTGTTTTTTCTAAAGAAGCATCTTCGATTAATTTATCTGCACGGTGACGAGCTTTACATGATTTACAGTCGATCATCGGATCATTGAAGTTTCCAACGTGGCCTGAAGCAACCCAAGTACGAGGGTTCATAAGGATGGCTGCGTCAAGACCTACATTGTATTCGGATTCTTGAACGAATTTCAGCCACCATGCTTTTTTAACGTTATTTTTTAATTCAACGCCAAGCGGGCCGTAATCCCATGTGTTTGCAAGTCCACCGTAGATTTCAGAGCCTGGGAAGACAAAACCGCGATGTTTTGCTAAGTTTACGATTGTTTCCATAGATTTTTGAGCCATACTAAAGTTCCTCCTAATGTAAATAAAAATATAAAAGCACCCGTCTCCGGGCTTTTTGGCCCGGGGACGAGTGCGTATTTTACACCCGCGGTTCCACCCCGCTTGATTGTTCGGCTAAAGTAAAGCGCTCGCATACTGCGTCGCAAGCTTTAACTCAAACAATCCTCTTTTAGAATAATTGGCTCAAGGGTGCCGTTTCTCTTTTCGTGTAGGCTTTCACCAGCTCCTACTCGCTTTTTGGAAAAGATACTTATTTGTCCTCTCATTGCCTTTATGATCTTCTATCGATATTTTATGCTATTCACTCGAACTGTGTCAATATTGTAGCTTTTCATTCATTTCTTCGCAAATATCTTTAAATTAGTATATAATATTTATAGAAAAGTATAACACTATTTGAAGCGGGTGAGTCCAATCGAACTCAATAAACGTCAAGATACGATTCTGCAAATCGTAAAAGAGAATGGCCCTATAACAGGTGAACAAATTGCAGAACGTTTAAATTTGACCCGGGCTACTCTACGACCAGATTTAGCTATCTTAACGATGGCTGGTTTTTTAGATGCTAGGCCACGTGTTGGATACTTCTATTCAGGAAAAAAAACAATGACTACTGTAAGTGAATCAATGATGAGCTTGAAGGTAGGAGATTATCAATCATTGCCGGTAGTAGTATCAGAAAATATGACGGTATACGATGCAATTGTTCAATTGTTTTTAGAGGATGTCGGTACATTATTTGTTGTAGATGATCATTCCTATCTGCAAGGGGTATTGTCCAGAAAAGATTTGTTAAGAACAAGTATAGGTTCCCAGGAGCTGACTAAGATACCAGTTCATATCATTATGTCAAGAATGCCTAATATTGTATACTGTAAAAAATCAGATTCATTGATCGGGGCAGCTAAAAAATTAATTGAACGTCAAGTAGACTCTCTTCCAGTTGTAAATGAAACAGAAAAGGGTCTTGAAATTGTTGGAAGATTAACAAAAACCAGCGTAACCAAAGCGTTTATTTCATTAGGTGAAACCCACGATTTATAAGGAGTGCTATTTTGAAAAATTTAAAAGTATTCGTTGTATCTGATTCAGTAGGGGAAACAGGCGAACAGGTTGTGAAGGCAGCAGTTTCACAATTTCGTCCAAACTTTGATAATACTGTAATTCGAAAGTTTCCTAATATTGAAAATAATGATCATATAGAAAAAATTGTTGAAATTGCAAAAGAACAGGATGCAATTATTGTATTTACATTAGTTGAAGAAAAAATGAGAAACTATATGATGGATAGTTGTGACAGAGAAGCGGTCCAATGGATTGATTTGCTGGGCCCGATTATACAAGTATTTGAAGAAAAAATTGGGGAGCAGCCTAGGGAAGAGCCAGGGCTTGTTCATAAGTTGGATGCTGACTATTTCAGAAAAATAGAGGCCGTTGAATTTGCCGTAAAATATGATGACGGTCGAGATCCAAGAGGATTGCTTTTAGCTGATGTCGTGTTAATAGGCGTTTCAAGAACTTCCAAAACACCGTTATCACAATATTTGGCACACAAACGATATAAAGTTGCAAATGTACCATTAGTTCCTGAGGTTAACCCTCCTGAGGAATTGTTCCTGGTTGATCCAAAAAAATGCTTTGGTTTAGTCATTTCTACTGAAAAACTTAATTTTATCCGTAAAGAACGCCTTATTGCGTTAGGTTTAAATGATGATGCCATTTATGCAAAACCTTCCCGCATCGAGCAAGAGATCGAGCATTTCAATAAAATTGTTGAACGCATCGGTTGCTCGGTAATTGATGTAACAAATAAAGCTGTAGAAGAAACTGCGAACGTAATTATTGAAAAAATTGAACATAATAAATAAAAATGAACCACCTCTTCAAAAAAAGTAGAGGAGGTTTTTTTTCGCGCCTTGCTAAATTACATATAAAAATAGTGTGGATTGACGGGAATCAATCTTTATTCGTAAAGTTATCGTACTAAAATAGATAAAAATCGTATTTTTTTAAATAAAAAAGTGGAAATTTTCGTCTATTTGTTTTATAATGAGAAAATTGTGGTAAAAATATTAATAAGAGAAGTTTTTTAGCAAAAACACTATTTTTTTGTCGGAAAATAGAGGATTTTTTAAATTAATCTCGAATTGTGTTACTTAGCATCTAAAGTTGGTGATTATATGACCGGGAAAATACCTGAAGAGATGATTGAACAAATTCGTTCTCAATCCGATATAGTCGATGTTATAAGCGAATATATGCAGCTAACAAAAAGAGGACGCAACTGGTTTGGATTATGTCCATTTCACGGTGAAAATACACCCTCATTTTCAGTGTCTCAAGATAAACAGATTTTTCATTGTTTTGGGTGTGGAGCAGGCGGGAATGCCATTACTTTTGTAATGGATATCGAAAATATCACATTTCCGGATGCAGTTGTCAAACTTGGAACTCGAGCGGGTATTCATCTGGATATCCAAAGCAACAGTATATCCAAGGAAAATCAAGCCTATTCAAAAAAAGAAGAAAAAATGCTTGAGGCGCATGAATTTACTGCCGACTTTTATCATCATATATTGATGAACACAGAAGAGGGAGAACAGGCATTAAATTATCTGCTAAAAAGAGGATTTACAAAGGAACATATCGAAACGAATGGTATAGGCTGGTCTTTACCAGGATGGGACACCTTGTCAGTTTTGTTAAAAAGAAAAGGGTTTGATTTAGAAGAAATGGCTGAATGCGGACTCATCATACAGCGTGAAAATGACCATACTTATTTTGATCGTTTTCGTGGTAGAGTGATGTTCCCAATACGGGACGAAAATGGAAAAGTCATTGCATTTTCAGGACGTATAATTGATTCAGCAGATGAGGCAAAGTATTTAAATAGTCCTGAATCACCAATTTTTCATAAGAGTCAAGTTCTTTTTAATTTGGACAAGGCAAGAACCGTAATTCGAAAAAAACGTCAAGTAATCTTGATGGAAGGATTTATGGATGTACTTGCTGCAAATCAAGCTGGCGTTTTTAACGCAGTTGCTACTATGGGAACTTCCCTAACACCTCAGCACATCACAAAGCTAAAGCGCTTAAGTGAGCAAATAATAGTATGCTATGACGGTGATAATGCAGGTTGGGAAGCAGCCAAGCGAGCTTCTGAAATGTTATATGCCGAAAAGTTGAAAGTCGAAATCGCTGTACTGCCAGAGAAATTAGATCCTGATGAGTATATAAAAAAATATGGTCCAGATTCCTTTGTACAGCAAATTTTAGAAAAGCCTCACGCATACATTGCTTTTATGATGATGCATGCAAGGAGAAACAAAAACTTTCAATTTGAGAATGATGTGCTGCAATATACCCAAGAAGTACTTGAGCAACTTGTAGGTCGATCTTCACCAATAGAACGAGACCTTTATATAAAACAAATTGCAAGTGAAACAAATATTTCTGAGGAAGCCATTTATGCTCAATATAGAAAATTAGAAGCTGATAATGCTAAAGATTTTAACCGAGCAGACAACAGAAAGCAAACGAAAAAAATTGAATTACAGGCAAAAAAACCTTTATCTGCAACAGAACGTGCAGAACGGTTACTTTTATCGCATATGCTAACTAATATTGATGTTGTAGATAGAATTTTGAAAAGCGATGAACCTGAACCCTTTGTACGAGATGAATACAGTGCTGTCTTCGTAAGATTGATTGGATTTTACGAGGAGCATGGTACGGCAGATTATCAAAGGTTTTTAGAAATTCTTGAGGACTCAGAGTTAAGGAAGATTGTAATGGAAGCAGCACTTCTAGAGCATGATCCGGAACAGGCTGAAGCAGAGATTTCAGATTGTATAAGACAGTTAAAAAAACATCGGATTGAGCTGGAGATAAATAAAACACTTCACGATATGAAAGAAGCAGAAAAGATGCATGAACATAAACGTGCATTAGAACTTTCTAAGGTATTCATACAATTGAGGAATTCATTATCGACAATCTAACCCGATTTGCGTTGTTATAAGGAGGAAGGTTTATGGCGGACAAGTCAGAACAATCAAAAGAAGTTGTCAATGGACAGACGGTTGACGAAGTTAAAACACTTTTACAAGAAAAAGCAAAAAAATCAAATGAAATTTCTATGCAGGAAATTTCAAGCAAACTCACTCCATTTGAGCTAGAAAATGAAGAAATCTTCCATTTTGCCGAAGATATCGAAAAAAGTTTTGGTATCGAAGTAGATGGAAAAGAAGAGTTTGAAGAAGAAGTTTTAGCGAAACAAGAAGAGAGCGAAGAAGCATTTGATTTAAATGACTTAAGTGTTCCTCCTGGCGTGAAAATCAACGACCCTGTTCGTATGTATCTAAAAGAAATTGGCCGTGTAGATTTACTTTCAGCAGAAGAAGAGATTAAGCTGGCAGAACGTATTGAGAATGGTGATGAAGAAGCACGAAAGCGTTTAGCTGAAGCCAATCTTCGTTTAGTTGTATCCATTGCCAAACGTTATGTAGGTCGAGGAATGCTGTTCCTTGATTTAATTCAAGAAGGTAATATGGGTCTTATCAAAGCGGTTGAAAAGTTTGATTACCGTAAAGGATTTAAATTTTCAACTTACGCAACTTGGTGGATTCGCCAAGCGATTACACGTGCGATTGCCGACCAAGCGCGTACAATCCGTATTCCAGTTCATATGGTTGAAACCATTAATAAATTAATCCGTGTACAAAGACAATTATTACAAGACCTAGGACGTGAACCATCTCCAGAGGAAATTGGGGAAGAAATGGATTTAACTCCTGAAAAAGTGCGGGAAATTTTAAAAATCGCTCAAGAGCCAGTATCCTTGGAAACGCCAATCGGTGAAGAGGATGATTCCCATTTAGGGGATTTCATCGAAGACCATGAGGCACAATCACCATCAGATCATGCAGCATACGAGCTATTAAAAGAGCAGCTTGAAGATGTCCTTGATACATTAACAGATCGAGAAGAGAATGTCTTGCGTCTGCGTTTTGGTTTAGATGATGGCCGTACTCGTACACTTGAAGAAGTAGGGAAAGTTTTCGGAGTAACGCGTGAACGAATTCGACAAATCGAGGCAAAAGCATTAAGAAAACTAAGACATCCTTCAAGAAGTAAACGTCTAAAAGACTTCCTGGAATAATGAAAAGCTTCACAACTTCAAATTAAGTTGTTTCAAATGATAAAGTGCGTTAAAGGCATCCTGTGAAAAGGATGCCTTTTTTTAATGTTGAAATCATTTGCGATTTTACATGTCATCTATCGAAAAAATAAGCTAAAATGGATACATACATAATTCAACAAGTTTTGGAGAATCATTTATGGCAAATTCTAAGAAGAAAATTATTTTGAATGAAATATTATTTTGGAAACAAAATAAGTTACTACCTGATCAATATTGTGATTTTTTAATGACCCTCTATTCTGAAGGTAATGAAATTGAGTTGGAGGAAGATATTAGTCATAAAAAATCAATCATCGCTAAAGAAAAAAGAAATAGATTAAAATTATTGCTATTTTTAGGAATGCTTTCGGTTGTTTTATTAGCAGCTTTATTTTTGGTTTCAGAACTAACATGGCTAGTGGCAATAGTCGTTGGAGCAATCGCAATAATCCTGATGGTTATGGCATATCGTTTTGCAAAGAAAAAAGAAATGCTGGCACCTATTTTACATATTTCCTCGGCTTTATTGCTTTTTGGAATATCCGTAAAAATCAGTAAAGAATATTTCTTTGAAAACCAAATTGTTTTATATGCCTTGCTTATACTCAATTGTTTATTGTGGTTGTTTACAGGGTATAAATTTAAAATAATGTATTTTACAATTTCAGGCGTACTTGGGTTGCTCGTATTAATTGGATATCAAATATTTATTTGACATAGTATCTCTTTAATAAGGGATACTTTTTTAGATTATACAGAGTCCTGCTTAATGAATAAATTAATTTTTTTCCCTGCATTCGAATATATTTCTAGGATGAAAAATATCGAAGTGGGGTGGGCAAATGAACTTTGCATTAACGCAAGAACAAACCATGCTCTATAAAATGATCAAAGAATTTGCAGATGAGGTCGTAGCACCAGGAGCCATCGAAAGAGACCGTACAAAAACATTTCCGATAGATGTGTTTAAACAGCTTTCTGAAATGGGTATCATGGGATTGCCATTTCCAGAAGAATTCGGTGGTGCAGGGGCGGATACAATCAGTTTTGCTATTGTAACAGAAGAACTGAGCAGGGCATGTGCTTCTACAGGAATCACCTATTCGGCTCACATTTCCTTAGGAGGAGCACCAATCAATTTATTTGGCACAAAAGAACAAAAAGAAAATTATTTAGTGCCTATTTGTACAGGGGAATCCTTTGGAGCCTTTGGTTTAACAGAGCCAAATGCAGGGTCAGACGCAGGTGGAACTGAAACTCATGCGGAATTAAATGATGATATCTTTACGATTAATGGATCGAAAATTTTTATAACAAATGCAAGCTTTGCAAAACATCTTGCCTTAACGGCGATTACTGCTACGAAAGATGGCAAGAAGGAAATTAGCGCGATTATCGTGCCAACAGACTCAGAAGGATTTACGATAAATAGCAACTATGAAAAAATGGGTCTAAATGCATCCAATACTACAGAATTAATATTTGAAAATGTAAAAGTACCTAAAGAAAATCTTCTCGGTAAAAAAGGTAATGGCTTTAAACAGTTTTTAATCACTTTGGATGGGGGTAGAATAGGAATAGCGGCAATGGCCGTTGGAATTGCACAAGCTGCATTTGAAAAGTCGGTTTCTTACTCGAAACAAAGAAAACAGTTTGGGAAATCTTTATCTGAATTTCAAGCTACTCAGTTTAAGCTGGCTGACATGGCCGTGAAAATTGAATTAGCGCGCAATATGGTTTATAAAGCAGCTTGGTTAAAAGATCAGGGCAAACCTTTTAGCAAAGAAGCATCCATCGCCAAATATTACGCATCAGAAATAGCATTCGAAGTTGCCGATGAAGCAATACAAATTCATGGCGGTTATGGGTATATGAAAGAGTATGAAGTGGAAAGATATCTAAGAGATGCAAAATTATTAGAAATTGGTGAGGGAACGTCTGAAGTGCAAAAGCTGGTCATCGCCAGACACCTCTTACATCAATAGCTGATAATTGTCGAATTTGTGTCAAGCCTAGTAAAAGTTACCGTTTAGGGCTTTTCGTTTTTCAAATAATGCAGTACAATAATTATTGTTGACTAGATTCTATATTAATAGATGTAGAAAAATTAAACTCAAGGGAGGTTATCCTAATGAAAAACAATCCTATTATTCCTTATATTCTAATTATGGCATTCGGTATTGGACTTATCTTCTTCATGTCATTAGAAGGCGCAGGAAATAAAGAAGAAATCGCAGCTGAGCATGGTGAAGAAGGCGGTGCTACTGAAGAAGGAGCAACTGCTTCTGAAGGTGCTGGCGGCGAAGAATTAGTAAGCGCTTGTATCGGTTGTCACGGTGGTGACTTAACTGGTGGTATGGGTCCTAAAATTGCTGGTTTAGATGCTGAGCATATCGTTGATGTTTTAACAAACGGTATTGAAGGTTCTCCAATGACTCCAGGATTAAGAACTGGTGCAGAGGCAGAAGCAATCGCTGAGTATATTTCTTCATTAGAATAATAATGAAACTAGAGGCTACCTTATAAGCATTTCTTATAAGGTAGCCCTTTTATCTTTTATATGGGAATCAGCCAGTATCAATTTACCTTAAAAGACAAGTTCTTTAAATTTATATATAATAATACATAGAAATTAGAAAAAGGCGGTTTACTTACATGAACGCACAAAAATTATCAAAACGACTAGAAACTGTAGCATCCTTTGTTCCAACTGGTGCAGTTGTTGCAGATATTGGGAGTGACCATGCATACCTGCCATGCTATTTAGTACATAACGGAATCGTTGCGAAAGCAATTGCAGGCGAGGTAGTTAAGGGTCCTTTTGAATCTGCGTTAAAACAGGTGAAACTGGAAGGGATGGAGGAGCAAATAACTGTCCGGCTGGCTGATGGTTTAAAGGCAGTGGAAAAGAGAGATGGAGTGGACACAATCACGATTGCTGGTATGGGAGGTCCATTAATCGTCTCTATCTTAGAGAAGGATCCAGAGGCGCTAAATTCGGTTACACGACTAATTTTACAGCCTAATATTCATGCCAGGGTAATTAGAGAGTGGGCCATGAAAAATCATTGGGCTGTTTTAGATGAAATGATTCTAAAAGAAGATGAAAAAATATATGAAATTCTTGTGTTGCAGCGCGGTGAAATGGAGCTTTCTGAGCAAGAAATTTTACTGGGAAAACATTTGATGGCAAATAAATCAGAAGTTTTTGTCGAAAAATGGTCGAAAGAAATCGAAAATTGGAAACGTATATTAACTTCTATTGAACGTGCAGATGCTACATCAGATATAGACAAGAAAAGAGAAGAAGTTACACATTTAATAAAGCTAGTCGAGGAGGCTTTATAAAATCATGAAAAATGCAAATGGTCATGAAATTATTCAACTATTTGAGAGCTGGTCCCCGAAAAAATTAGCATGTATGGATAATGATCCAATTGGATTGGCGATTGGGACTTTAAATAAAGCAGTATCAAAAGTTTT
This sequence comes from Lysinibacillus fusiformis, assembly GCA_030027265.1. Taxonomy (GTDB): domain Bacteria; phylum Bacillota; class Bacilli; order Bacillales_A; family Planococcaceae; genus Ureibacillus; species Ureibacillus fusiformis_A. Next base: position 486,308 of record JASENG010000001.1, read on the forward strand.
AGTTACGCTTGATGTAAATGAACAGGTAGCTGAAGAAGCGATTGAAAGAGGATGCCAACTCATCATTGCCCACCATCCTCCCATTTTTCGAAAGCTTTCAAATCTAAGAACAGATACACCAGCAGGAAAACTATATGAAAAATTAATAAAAAATGATATTGCCGTTTATGCAGCGCACACAAATCTTGACGTAGCAGAAGGCGGTGTAAACGATTTGCTTGCAGAAGCACTTCAACTTGAGAATTGTCAGATTCTAGAGAAGACCTACCATGAAAATCTTATGAAGCTTGCCGTTTTTGTACCAGATGATTATGCGCAGGAAGTACGTCTTGCCCTTGCTAAAGCTGGAGCAGGAAGCATTGGGAATTATGATGCATGCAGCTTCTCGACAAATGGGGAAGGCCGTTTTAGAGCTCTTGAGGGTGCAGATCCATTTATCGGAGACATCGGTAAAATGGAAAAAACAGATGAAGAGAAAATCGAAGTAGTTTTTACCACATCCAATAAAAATAAAGTTCTGAAAGCGATGCTTAATTCTCATCCCTATGAAGAGCCGGCATATGATTTGTATACATTAGCAGTTGAAACGAATGAGATGGGTCTAGGACGTGTAGGAACCCTAAAGGAACCAATGACCTTGGAACGCTTTGCAGAGCATGTAAAAACGCAACTAAACGTGCCTAGAGTCCGTGTTGTAGGAAATATAAACACGAGTATTAAAAAAGTGGCGGTCGTAGGTGGAGATGGAAATAAATACATTCATACGGCGAAGCGCTCAGGTGCAGATGTATTCGTCACTGGAGATATTGGTTTCCATATAGCTCAAGACGCAGAAAGTATTGGTTTAAATATTGTAGATCCTGGCCATCACGTTGAAAAGGTTATGATCAAAGGCGTTGCAGAAAAGATGGATAAATTATGTTCGGATGCGAAGCTTTCCGTTGAATTTGTTCAATCAGAAATCGATACTGAGCCGTTTACATTTATTTAATGCACTATAGCAGTGAGAATAGGATGTTGTAAAATAATGGGGAATAGTGGACGTGGATGGCTAATCATAGGTGCCATCATGATTATTATTGGGCTGATATTTGCAGGGTTAACCTCGTATTTCTTAGAGAACAAAATCGATCAATTAGTAGCAGCATGCGAAAAAGATGGAGGGGTACCAGTTGTCGAAAAAGGCGGCTTCATTGTTACCACTTCCTTTGAATACGAGTGTAAGAAATAAATAAGTTATTATTTATGAGCAAAAGGCATTCTGTTTTTTTCAGAATGTCTTTGTTTTTGTTTTTGTTTTTGTTACTGCAGGAGGGTGCTAACGGTGAATAGGCATAGCGCTTTGTCCAGTTTTGCAGACCAGGAGCCCAAAGCGTTCAATACACTATTCAATAAGGCACTTTAATCAGTGCTAAAACAAAATTTCCTAGGCTATTTAAAAGAAAAAACTGTAGCCAAGCTCGAAAATACCAAGCTTGAACTACAGCCTCCAAAACAATCTAAATTGCTTGAACTTATAAAGAGTTATGCACGAGATCGTGTTAACTCTGCATTAACTGCTTCGTCAAATTCTTTTTCTGATTTAGAAACGACTACAGTAGCGACACCGTTACCAATTAAGTTCGTTACAGCACGAGCTTCCGACATGAAACGGTCAACCCCGATCAATAATGCAATCCCTTCAACAGGAATCATTGGGAATGCTGCTAAAGTTGCCGCTAAAGTAATGAATCCTGAACCAGTTACACCAGCTGCACCTTTAGATGTGATCATTAAGATACCAAGCAAAGTGATTATTTGAATCCAAGTTAAATCTACACCATAAGCCTGTGCAATGAATAATGCAGCCATTGATAGGTAAATAGCTGTACCATCTAAGTTGAATGAATAACCAGTAGGAACGACTAGCCCGACTACTTGTTTAGAACAACCGAATCTTTCTAATTTACGCATCATAGATGGAAGAGCAGATTCAGATGAAGACGTACCAATTACTAAGAAAATTTCATCTTTAATGTAAGCAATAAATTTAAAGATATTGAAGCCAAAGAATTTCGCGATTGAACCTAATACGACGATTAAGAAGATGGCCATTGTGATATAAACAGCAGCCATGAGCATTCCTAAGTTTCCAAGTGATTTGATGCCGAAGTTGCCGATAGTGTACGCCATTGCGCCAAATGCACCAATAGGCGAGAACTTCATAACCATACCAACGATTTTAAAGAAAATTTCCGAAACGAGTTCAAAGAAGTTAATAACTGGTTTTGATTTTTCGCCAAGTGCAGCAGCAGCCATACCGAATAATACAGCAGCAAATAGAGTGGGCAATAGCTCACCATTAGCTAAAGCACCAATAAAGTTTTCTGGTATAATACTTCCGATGAAAGCGCCAATTCCATGCTCTTGGTTTGCAGCAGCTTCTGTATATTGAGAAACGTCTGAACCATTTGCTGAATCTGTAGGAATTCCGGCACCTGCGTTTACAATAAGAGCAACTGCAATACCGATTGCTAGTGCGATTGTTGAAACGATTTCAAAGTAGAGTAAAGCTTTACCGCCAATTTTGCCAACTTTCTTCATATCACCCATTGCACCGATACCGATTGCAACTGTTAAGAAGATAATTGGAGTAATCATCATTTTGATTAATTTAATAAATAAGTCCGCTAAAATTTTTAGGCTAGCCCCGAACTCCGGCCAAATTGCCCCAACAATAATCCCTAAAACAATTGCAATAATTACTTGAACAGTTAAGTTTTTAAGTAATTTCATTTTCTCTTCCATCCTCCTTATGTAAGCAAAAAAATAAAAATGACATCGCTTTCAATATCTGAACCTATCATAACGCATAGTTTTCTAAAAAAACTGTTTAGTTTTTAAAGGTTATATCGTTCATTTTGTTCATTTCTTTGTGAAAACGCTCACAAACGCCTTTGTATCAGCATTTACACTGTTATAATACTAATTTCAATTCTTGAAATTGTGTTATAGTACAAATTGAAGATAAATAAAAAAAGCTGCCCTTTTTGACAGGCAGCATAATATTGTTCATTTTGTTCTTTATTATTCTATCCGATTATTAATTTCATCTAGAAGATCATCAAGATAATGCTCGTTTATATGGTTTTCGTAATGGCTGTAAATAGGCTGCAGTTTTTCTTTCCATTCGTTTTTAGTTTCTACGTCTAATTCATAGATTTGAACATCGGAATTTGCTTTTAAATATAAAAGGTCTTCCTTATTAAACTCTTCAGCTTGTTCGAATTGCCAATCCTGCATTTCTGCAAGGGAATCAGTGATAATTTTTTGTATGTCTGCATCTAAGCTACCCCAAAAATCCTTATTCATCATGACGGCATACGCTAAAATTCCGTGATTTGAAAGGGTTATTTGATTTTCCATTGTGTGAAATTGCTTTGAATAAATATTGGATATGGTATTTTCTTGTGCATCCACTACCTCTTGCTGTAAATCGGAATAGACTACACCGAATGAAGTGGCAATCGGCTTAGCATCTAGAAGTTTATATTGTTCATGCAAAATATCACTAGCCATCATCCGAATACGTTTCCCTTTAAATTGTTCTATGTCTATGATTGGGGAGGTAGAGGCTATTTGTTTAAAGCCATTATTCCAAAATGTTAAGCCCTTTACATTAATCCCCTCAAGTTCCTGTAACAGGGATTTACTGATCTGTCCGTTTAAAACCAATTTTAGTTGTTCATTATTTTCTATAATGAAAGGCAAATCTAGAACTTGCCAGTTAGGCAATGTGCCAGTCATCTTTGAGATGGTTGGAGCAATCATCTGCACTTTATTTTCACGGAGTGCGTCCAATTCATTTTCATCATTATATAGCATGCCATTCGGATAAATTTGCACGACAACTTTACCATTACTTTTTTCTTCGACAAGCTCTTTAAATTTTTCAGCTGCAGCCCCTTTAGGTGTATTTTCAGCAACTACATGACTAAAATGGATGGTGATTTGGTCATCTAATCCCTGTTGTTCATCATCGTAAGGAAGAGCTGTTGTTGAAAAAATATTTTGACGATAACTAAATAGTACGATTAAGATAATGATGGCAATAAAAGAACCTGTTAGAAAGAATTTCATTTTTTTCACCACAATTATTAAATTAGTATAATAAGTACAACACTAAGTTATTAAACAGCAGTTATACATATTTATAGATAATTATAAACATTAAAACTATGATGTAACAGTTTTATTTAAGAGGGGGACAATAATGAGATTAAGAAAATTATCCATGAATAAGAAAATAATGATGCTGACATTTTTCATTATTGTCTTTTCTTTCCTGATTGCGGGGACCTTTGTTATTGGAAGTCTTTTAAAAGAAAAGGAGGAAGATATCGGTCAAGAAGCAATGCTGGTAGCGCGTACTGTTGCAAATTTACCTGACATTAAAACCTTATTGCAAAGTGATGATTTTGCTGAGGCATCTAGCACCATTAATGAAATGGTCGAAGAAATTCGTTTTATTAACCAAGCAGACTATATCGTGATTATGGATACGAATCGTGTGAAGTACTCCCATCCATCAATCAATGAAATTGGTCAAGTAAGTGAATCATCAGATATGGATGCCGCTTTTGTAGAACATTATTATTTGTCAAAAGCAAGTGGGGATCGAGGAACAACAATTCGAGCATTTGTCCCTATAATGAATGAGTATAATAACCAAGTAGGGGTAGCTTTGGTTGGGTTTTTGCTTCCATCGCCTGTTCAAATATTCACCGATTATAAAAGTGAAATTCTGATCACCATCGCAATCTCTGTTCTATTTAGCATGTGGGGAGCCCATACGCTTGGAAGACATATAAAAAAGCAAATGTTCGGTTTGGAACCCCATGAAATATCTAAAATGTATGTAGAACGAACAGAAACCTTCAATGCCATGCATGAGGGGATTATCGCTGTGGATAAAGATTTACATATCACCATCTTCAACAAAAAGGCTGGTGAAATTTTAGGAGTCGAGAACGAACCATCTTTCTATTTGGGGAAGAATATTTATGAGGTATTACCAGATACAAGGCTGCCTGAAATCGTCCTTACAGGCACACCTGTATATGACCAAGAAATTTATGTGAATGAACACAGTATTCTAAGTAATCGTATTCCCATTCTTGTAAAAGGAAATACAGTAGGGGCGGTTGCTGTTTTTAAAGATTTAACGGCATTTAAACAATTGGCGGAAGAACTTACTGGCGTGAAAGCATTTGTGCAAGCATTAAGAGTGCAAACTCATGAATATAAAAATAAGCTGCATACAATTTCTGGGCTTTTACATTTAGGTCACATTAAACAAGCCCTAAAGTATTTGTCGCAAGTTCAAGATGAACATGAAAATGTAACAAAATTCCTGAATGAACGTATTTACAATGAAAATATTTCAGGATTATTATTAAGTAAAATAAGCAGGGGAAAAGAACTCGGGATAACCGTACATCTTGATAAGGAAAGTAAATTTACAAAATTTCCTGACAAACTTGATCATCATGATTTTGTTGTGTTATTTGGAAATTTAATCGAAAATGCATTTGATTCATTTGTGGGCATTAATCGAATCGATAAAGAGATTAATATTTCAATCGATGATAATGATGGGATTTTGGCCATTTTAGTAAGTGATAATGGTATTGGGATGACGGAAGACATACAATCTCGTATTTTCGAAAGCGGATTCTCAACAAAAAACAAATCGGATAGGGGAATCGGATTGTATTTAGTGAACGAAATTGTTCAGAAAGGAAATGGTACAATAGAAGTAACTAGTGAACCGAACAAAGGAACAACATTTATTATTACTTTTGAAATTTAAAGGGGGAATCATCCTTGGATACGATTAAAGTGTTACTCGTAGAAGATGACCCAATGGTAAGGGAAGTAAATCGTCAGTTTATAGAGCGAGTTGAAGGTTTTCAAGTAGTCGGCATGTGTAGTAATGGGGTGGAAGGGTATTCCCAGGTAGTCGAAATGAGACCCGATTTAGTGATTATGGATATCTTTATGCCCGAACAAGATGGTCTTATCACGCTAAGAAAAATGCGCAATGCAAATTTACCTGTTGATGTGATTACTGTTACTGCAGCGAATGATATGCAAACCATACAGCAAATTTTACATTTAGGTGTCTATGACTACATTATGAAACCATTTACTTTCGAAAGAATACAGCAAACCTTAATCAATTATTTTAATTTTAAGATGAAGTCATTCGGGGTTCAAGATATTACACAAAAGGAACTGGATGAGATGATCCATCCTTATCGCGAATCGGAAGAATCATCAGGAAGTGAGTCTACCTTATTAACAGAATTACCAAAAGGGTTTAATCGTACAACCTTGGATAAGGTACTGCATTTTGTAAAGGCCTCTAAGGAAGGCGTATCAGCAGATGAAGTGGCTGCTGGAATTGGTGTAGCCCGGGTAACGGCTAGAAGATATTTAGACTTTCTGGAGAAGCAAAACTTTATCTATGTAGATGTTCATTATGGCGGTGTTGGCAGACCAATCAATCATTACTTCATATAGAACGAAAATAAAACGTTTGTTAGTCATTTCAGGTCTTCATCGAAATGGCTATTTTTCTACGAAAAATAGTATTTTGTGGAAGACCCAAAAGAAATGTAGCAGTTCGGGCAATTTTAAGTCGGATTGTATTTATCCAATTCGATTCTACTCTATTAAAAACCGTACACTTAAACGCCTAATTGCATATGATACCTTAGAACAACTTCGTCTTTAGTATGAAGAAAGGAGATTATTATGCGTCCGCAAAGTTTTCATCAACAAAGACCACCTGGAAGACCTTTTAATCAGTTCCAAGGACCACGAGGCGGCTTTGGAGCGAGACCGCCTCAATTCCCTCAACCTGGAATGATGCCGCCTCCTGGTCGCGGCCCCATACCAGGGCCTGGACCAGGAATTGGTGCAGGAGGAGGTTCGCCAAAATTACAATCTTTTATGGATACTGCCAATAGATTTTTAGCAACTGCCCAAAGTTTTCAGCCTTTAGTTCAACAAGCAACCCCGATGTTTCGTAATTTACCTGCTCTATGGCGATTATATAAAGGATTCCAAGGGTTGCCAAAGACATCCGAAGGGCAGGAGCATGGACAAAGAGAACAATTTGATTTTGATGAGAGTATGGAAGAAAGTCCAGAAAGATTCAATAGTCCAGAAAGACCAGTAAGCGAGGAAAGACCAGCTAGACCAACAAGACAAAGACCGCCGATGCCAGAAAAGTCTGCAAGACCTCAAAGTACTGGAAGAAGAAACAGATACGAGGATTATGATTTGTCAGAATCGCCGGCTTATAATAAGCCAGTAAAACCTAAAAAGGCTTCAACAAAGCCATCAATACCTAGAATATTCCAGCCACCCTATCATTTTGATGAATAGAGAATGAAAATCTAGAAGGAAGTTTTGAATTAAGTGTGTCACTCCGTTATAATAGGTCTATGTACTGCAAAAGGAGTTGACATGATGCAAGTCATTAAAATAAATCCAAGAGGCTATTGCTATGGTGTAGTGGATGCGATGGTGATTGCACGGAATGCCTCATTAGATAAAACTTTACCTAGACCGATCTATATTTTAGGAATGATCGTTCACAATAAACATGTAACTGATGCTTTTGAAAAAGACGGCATCATTACATTAGATGGTGAAAACCGAAAAGAGATTATTGAAAAAGTTGATAAAGGGACAGTTATCTTTACAGCGCATGGAGTTTCACCTGAAATTCGAGAGATTGCTAGAAAAAAAGGACTTGTTTCTATTGATGCGACATGTCCGGATGTAACCGTGACACATGATTTAATTCGTGAAAAGTCAGCAGAAGGCTACGATATTATTTATATCGGTAAAAAAGGACATCCTGAGCCGGAAGGAGCAATTGGTGTTGCACCAAATCACGTACATCTAGTTCAAAGCACAGAAGACATTGATCAACTTCAATTAGATAATGAGAAATTGCTCGTGACAAACCAAACGACAATGAGTCAATGGGACGTAAAATCAGCAATGGATTATCTGAAAGTAAAATATCCGCATATTCAGGTTCATGAAGAAATCTGTCTTGCTACTCAAGTACGCCAAGAAGCAGTGGCAGAACAAGCTGGCAAAGCGGAATTACTAATTGTTGTAGGGGACCCAAAATCAAACAATTCGAATCGCTTAACACAAGTGTCTGAGGAAATTGCCAATACACCTTCCTATCGTATTGCAGATCTTTCTGAATTGAAGCTGGAGTGGCTAGAAGGCATCCAGACGGTTGCTGTAACAGCTGGTGCTTCTACACCGACACCAATTGTAAAAGAGGTCATGACATTCTTGGAAAAGTATGATCCTCAAGATGCAGAAACGCATGAGATTAAACGAACTATTACGTTGGATAAAATTCTGCCTAAAATTAAAACGCCAAAACCAGTAGAAAAAATCATGCCTTATTAGTAATGGCAAAATAAAAAATCAGGAAATTTTTCCTGGTTTTTTTATTTTGCGGGCAGAAAAGTGTTAAAGGGAAACTTCGTTAAAAAACATAAAGTCAACTAATTGTGGCCCAGTTGTTTTTCTAATATGTGAAGGAAAGTATAAGCTTATAAAGATAACCGATAGATGAAAAACTGTTTTTAGGAATATTAGAACCACATTCAATATTAAAAGGTTATCTTTTGATTAGATGGAATAGACTTAATATTCTAAAAGCCTTGATATGCCTTGATTTCGACACTTGTTTAGTTGTTCTTTGCCAACGATAGATGGTACAATATGAAACATATTAGGAGGTACGAAAAATGTCGAAGTACTCAGATTACGATTTGAAGCCATTTTTAAAAGATGCAATTGCAAAACTTGGCTTTGAAGAACCAACACCGATTCAAAAAGAAATGATTCCCCTTATTTTAAAGGGGAAAAGTGCGATTGGACAAGCGCATACAGGGACAGGGAAAACACATAGTTTTCTATTGCCGATTGTTCAACGCATTAATGAAGAAAAACAAGAAGTACAAGCGGTTATTACTTCTCCAACTCGTGAGCTTGCACAACAAATTTATGATGCTTTAAGCCAGTTGATCGAAGAGACAGATATCCAGGCAAAATTATTTATTGGCGGAACTGATAAACAAAGAACTATTGATAAATTAAAAACACAACCGCAAATTGTCGTAGGAACACCTGGACGCATTAAAGATTTAGTTAAAGAAGGGGCACTGCTTGTCCATACTTCACCAATTTTAGTTGTGGATGAAGCCGATCTTGCATTTGATATGGGATTCATCGAAGATATCGATGGTTTTGCATCTCATATGCCAGAAAAACTTGAAATGTTTGTCTTCTCAGCAACGATTCCAGAGAAATTACAACCCTTCTTGAAAAAATATATGGAAGCGCCAGTCCATATTCATATGAACGATAAACGACCTGTGGCTGAAGGAATTGATTTCGTTCTTATTCCAGTACGTTCTAAATCAAGAAATCGTCGTTTAGTGGAAGTAATGGAAGCGATTAATCCTTATTTAGCAGTCATTTTCTGTAATACGAGAAAAAATGCTGAATCTGTTGCGGGATACCTGGCAGAGCAAGGTTATCGTGTAGGACAAATTCATGGGGATTTAAGTCCTCGTGACCGCAAAAAAATGATGAAACAAATTCGTGATCTAGAATTCCAATATATTGTAGCAACAGATTTAGCAGCGCGCGGTATCGATATTCAAGGGATTTCACATGTTATCAATTTTGAAATCCCGGAAGATCTAGAATTCTTTATCCACCGAGTAGGCCGTACTGCTCGAGCAGGCAATAAAGGGACAGCCATCACATTATTTGAGCCAGAAGATGAAGATGCAGTAGTACGTGTTGAAAAAATGGGCATTCCATTCGTTCAAAAAGATGTGAAGAACGGGGAATGGATAGAGCTAAAAGAACGTCATTCAAGACAAAATCGTGCAAAACATGAAAATGAAATTGACGCTATCGCTAAATCAAAGGTTCGTAAACCGAAAAAAGTAAAACCAGGCTACAAACGTAATATGCGTTGGGAAATGGAAAAAATTAAGAAAAAAGAAAGACGAAAGAAAAATCGTCAAAAATAAAGTTGAGTTTTATAGCCTTAAGTCAATGGACAAGAAACATAATACTTCCTCGTCCGAAAAGTGAACTAAGGCTAATCACTAAAAGGCTTGGCAATCAGCTGAGTTTTCTAACAGGGGGACTTGAAAATGTTGTTAGGTTCACACGTTTCGATGAGTGGAAAAGAAATGCTTCTAGGTTCAAGTAAAGAAGCAGCTTCCTATGGTGCATCTACATTTATGATTTATACAGGTGCACCTCAAAACACACGCCGTAAAGCAATTGAAGAGTTAAATATTGACGCGGGGCTGGCACATATGAAAGAAAACGGTCTTTCAAACATTGTCGTGCATGCTCCTTATATTATTAATATTGCCAATACGACAAAACCGGAAACCTTTGCACTAGGTGTCGACTTCCTTCAAAAGGAAATCGAACGCACGGCTGCAATCGGTGCAACTCAAATTGTTCTGCACCCTGGTGCTCATGTAGGAGCAGGGGTCGAAGCTGGAATTGCCAAAATCATTGAAGGGTTAAATGAAGTGCTATCTGCTGACTATCCAGTCCAAATTGCCCTAGAAACAATGGCAGGCAAGGGCTCGGAAGTCGGCAGATCCTTTGAAGAACTAGCTCAAATCTTTGATGGTGTCAAGAATAATGAACGTTTGTCAGTGTGCTTTGATACTTGCCATACTCATGATGCTGGCTATGATATTATCAACGACTTTGATGGTGTACTAGCTAAATTTGATCAATTAATTGGGGTTGATCGAATCAAGGTTGTCCACATTAACGATAGTAAAAATGTTTGTGGAGCAGGGAAGGACCGCCATGAGAATATTGGATTTGGACATATTGGATTTGAGGCACTTAAATCGATTGTTCACCATGAAGCCTTCAAAAATGTACCGAAAATTCTTGAAACACCATGGGTAGGTTCGGACGCAAAAAATAAAAAAGCGCCATATAAATTTGAAATTGAAATGCTGAAAACTGGAGATTACAAACCAGCAGAGATTGAAGCATTGCTAGTTTAATACAGAAATAGAGACATCAAGCAAAATGTACTTGCTTGATGTCTTTTTAAATTTAACATCTTTGGTACAGCAGCTTTTGGAAATGTAAACTCGTGATGGCATGCAAATGGGAGCAACATACATAGAATCTTGTTATTTAATAAATTCATAAAACCGATATCTTCAAAAGTCCTAGAAACTTTCCTTCTAACATATAGTTGCATTAGAATAAACTTCTATTTTAAGCATTTCTATCTAGTTTGTTTCAATGATTTAAATGGCAAGCTTAAAGTGATGAAAGTAGTAAATACTAAACCCATATTAATTTATTTTGGAGGAATTAATGAAAAAGAAACTAATTCTTTCTGTGTATATTTTTTGTTTCGTTTTACTGCCAGTTCATTTTGTAAAAGCAGCACCTGATATAGGAAGCATTGTGCAAACACAATTAGGCAACGAAAATATTAGTGTTTCTTTACGTGAAATAGAGAGCGGGGAACTGCTATATGTAAATAATGGAGATGCAGCAATGAAACCGGCTTCTACATTAAAACTTTTAACAGCTTCTGCCGCACTTGAGATGCTTGGGCCGGATTATCAATTTCAAACCAAGCTTTATATAGATGGAGAGATTGAAGACAAGTTTCTTAATGGTGATGTTTACATTAAAGGTGGAGGAGATCCCACTTTACAAAAGAAGGATTTCATTTTTATGGCAAGTGTTTTAAAGCATAATGGAATTTCGAAAATTAATGGAAATCTATATGGAGATGATTCCTTATTTTCAGGCGAACAACTTACTCCCGGAATATCTAAAGAAGATGAAAGCTTTTATTTTGCAGCGAGAACTTCTGCACTAACGATGTCCCCTGATAATGATTATGATGCCGGAACCATTATCATCAATGTAAATGCAGCGAGCATCGGGTCGCGCCCTGCCATAACTGCAGAACCAGGCGAAAGCGGCATGGTCATTAATAACCAAGCGTTAACGGTAAATAAAAATCAAAAAAATACGATTGAAATATTGCGGGAGTATGGAACGAACCGAATTACAATTACAGGAAATATTCCATATAATACAACCTTCAAGGATTGGGTTACTTTAGTGGATCCGACAATTAATACATTACAAGCCATTAAATCAAGCTTTGAGGAAGCGGGACTTACCTTTTCCAAAAATGCATCGATTACTCGCAATAACCCTCCAAATGGGGCGAAATCCATTTATACAAAATATTCCTTGCCTTTGAAATCATTAATGTATCCATTTTTAAAACTAAGCAATAATAGCATGGCTGATATTATCGTTAAAACCTTAGGCAGAGAAGTAAATGGCAAAGGGGATACAATTGAGGGCCTAAATGCACTGAAGGAGTACGGGATTGCCAACGGTTTAAAAATGGAAAATTGGAGTTTAGAGGATGGATCTGGGATGTCCCATGCGAATAAGGTGACGGCAAATGAACTTTCGCTTTTGTTAACTAAAATGTACAATAGCCCATATTTTAAAATTATTCAAACTAGTTTACCGATTGGTGGACAAACGGATCGACTTATTGGAGGTTCCTTAAAAAATCGATTTAATGATGTGAAATATAGGGACCGTGTTATTGCAAAAACAGGCCATATTACAGGAGTCTATACTTTAGCTGGTTTTGTACAAGCAAATAGTGGACGTACTTATGCCTTTGCAATCATGACACAAAATCAGACATCCATCAGACTGAATGCGATCGATACAGTGGTAAAGAAAATTATTGAGGAGTATTAGAATTATTTATAATAAAATTAAACGGTTTAGAAAAAAGAGGTTTCTAATAAGAAGCCTCTTTTTGCAAATCAAATATTTTTAATAGTTTTCCAGATATTTCAATAGTTTCTTGAGTTTTTTCCTCCCAATAATGGATTCCACATCTCTTAAGAAAGAGTTGGGGATTCCTGTAAAAAGCCAAGTAATGGAGGCCCGTTCTGAGAGAGGCCTTAACTGTCGTACCTCTTCGATTGTTAAATCAATCCCATATTCTCTTGAAAACTTAACAATTTCTCGATCTGATTTGGATAAAAACTGTTCTATAAACTCAACCTGTCTCAAAACCAACATCCTTTCAAATAAATCATTGCCTTACGATGCGAATTTTTCCTGAAACTTAAGCTTACTTACTTTACATTTTGCTGCGAATCAACTATACTAACAATTTGTAAATCGTAATGATTATGAATTAGAAAGAAGAGAAAAAATGAGTCAAACATTAATTGATATGAAAAATGTGTCGTTTCAATATGAATATACGCAAGTATTAAAAAATATCTCGTTAAAAGTAGAAGAAGGAGATTTCCTTGCCATCCTTGGCCCAAACGGTTCTGGCAAATCCACATTACTAAAGATATTACTAGGATTGCTAAAACCAATGGCTGGGGAAGTGCAACTTTTCGGTCAATCAAATGAAGTTTTTCGCAATAGAGAATGGATTGGGTATGTTTCTCAAAAATCCAACGCATTTAACTCAGGATTTCCTGCAACTGTGGAGGAAGTCGTTAAAAGTGGATTAACGAAAAAAGTAGGCCTATTCAAAAAAATGCCAAAGGACGCAAATGATAAGGTGAAAATAGCCTTAGCCTCTGTGGGGATGGAGCCGTTTCGAACGCGCAATATCGGCCAGCTTTCAGGTGGTCAGCAGCAGCGCGTTTTTATAGCCCGGGCACTGATTTCAGATCCTAAAGTATTAATTTTGGATGAGCCGACAGTAGGTATTGATCACGAAAATGTCCAATCATTTTATGATATGTTAGCAAAGTTAAACGAGGAACAAAATAAAACAATTATTTTGGTGACTCATGATGTGGATACAGTTTCAAATCGAATCAGCCATGTTGCCTGCTTAAATCAAACAATCCATTTCCATGGATTTAAAAAGGAATTTGATACCATTTCACAAAATCAGCTGGATAACTGGTATGGACATTCCGTACGAAAGATTCATTAAAGAGGAGAAGGCAGAATGATTGAAGCAATTTTAAACTATGAATTTTTACAAAATGCCTTTATCTCAGGGCTTATTATAGGGGTTATTGCACCATTGCTAGGCGTTTTTATCGTTGTACGGAGAATGTCGCTGATTGCAGATGCATTATCTCATGTAACCTTAGCAGGGATTGCAGGAAGTTTATATTTAAGTCAAAGCTTTTCAGCATTGGTTCTTTTAAATCCCATTTATTTAGGAATTGTTGCAGCAGTAAGCGGATCTATCCTAATCGAACGATTGCGCAGACTTTATAAACATTATGAAGAGTTAGCCATCCCAATTATTATGTCGGCCGGTATCGGTTTGACGGCAATATTTGTTTCGTTGGCAAGCGGCTTTAATACCGATTTAATGAGTTATTTATTTGGTTCCGTTTCGGCGGTATCGCGGCAGGATTTATGGGTAGTAGTCTGTATAACGATAGTCGTCATCTTATTCATCTTTTTGTTTTTTAAAGAAATGTTCGTACTTGCTTTTGATGAAGAATATGCGAATGCAAGCGGGTTGCCTGCTAAGTCGATTCATTTCTTATTTATGCTGGTTGTTGCTTTAGTGATTGCAGCAAGTATGAGAATTGTAGGGATTTTATTAGTTTCGTCATTAATCACATTACCTGTTGCGGCGAGTATGCGAATAGCAAAAGGGTTTAAACAAACGATTCTCTACTCGATTCTTTTTGGGGAGGCAGCTGTTATTATCGGATTGTCAACTGCGTACTATTTAAATCTGGCACCAGGCGGTACAATCGTGGTCACTTCCATTTTAATATTATTGATTGTCATTCTTGTGAAGAAGATTATACTTAAAACAAATGCGAGAGAAGGGGGAGCGGTTAAATGAATTTAACAAAAGCATGGGAAATATTGAAAGACAACGGTTACAAAAAAACAGATAAACGTGAGTTAATACTGAATATGTTTGAAGAAACGGATAAATATTTAACTGCAAGGGATCTCCTATCTGTATTGAAAAAGGATTTTCCCGGTATGAGCTTTGATACTATCTATCGCAATTTATCTACTTTTGTGGACCTTGGTATTTTAGAAGAAACCGAGTTGAATGGTGAAAGAAATTTCCGTATGCAGTGTGAATCAGATCACCACCATCATCATTTTATTTGCATGGAATGCGGTAATGTAAAGGAAATTGCTATCTGCCCAATGGAAATGTTGAACGAAAAGCTTCCTGGCTATACCGTTGAAGCACATAAATTCGAAATATATGGGAAATGTCAAGAGTGCAATTAAACCTTCGAAATCGGCTCATTGATTTTTTCTCAAAAATAAAATACTATTAATTTGAAAAATATGTTATATTGCTGTTAAGTGAATAGTGTTTGCAGGAACAAGATGCGTAAAGAACGCTTAATTGGGAATTCGGTGAAAAGCCGAAGCTGTATCCGCAACTGTATGTGTTAGTTTTGGGGAAAGTACCACTGTCTGATTTTTAGATGGGAAGGTTCCTTGAAATGCTATACACAAGCCAGGAGACCTATCTTTTTCTGATCGTAACTAACCTCTTCGGATATAAAGAGAATGTACGGCATAATTGATAAGTACTTTTTTGTATCTTTAATCTGTTAATTTTTGCCATCCATTTTCGTGGATGGCTTTTTATTTTTCTCTTTAAGTCTGAACAGGTCATTCACTAGCTGATATATTTAAGGGGGTGTTCCAAATTAAAAAAGATATCCGTTATAGCTGCTATCCATTTATGCGTGAAAAGCAGAGCTTAGTTGATTATGAGATTCGAACAGATTCGCTAACAACGAGAGTCGGAATGGTTTTACCAGTATTGCGAGGAGACGGGGCATGTCAAGCTGTTTATGAAGATCTCCAAACAATACAGCCTCTTTGCTATCATTTAAACGGCTCTGTACGAGGGAAACTTGCCATTACGGAAGAGGATTTAAAAGCTTTGAGTGATCGTTATGATTATTATGTTGACCAAGTTGGGGACATAATCAAGCAATTTTTATTGCCTCAAGGGTGTGAAGCGGGAGCCTTATTGCATGTCTGCCGCAGTGAAGCAAAGAAATCATACCGTGCACTTCACAAGGTTAGTGAAGAACGGGATGTCCCGGAGATTTTATTTGATTACCTAGGACTTCTTGCAAATGTATTTTTTGTGATGGCGGTTTACACAAATATGAAGAATGGCATTGAAGAAATTCCATTCATAAGCAAATCCTATCCAACAATGAAAAAACGAAAAGAGGAAATACAATGAAGATTATAAATAAAAAGTGGCTGGCTCCATTAGCAATCTCATTATTATTAGTTGGGTGCAATTCCGAAGAAGCATCTAAAAACAATGAAAAAGAACAAACTACCGAAAACGCAGCAACCACTGAAGAAGCCGGACCATACACTGTTGTGGATGACCGTGGGGTGGAAGTGACTTTTAATGAAGTGCCGGAATCAATCATCTCGCTTATACCAAGCAATACCGAAATCTTATTTGAGCTTGGAGTAGGCGATCAAATCATTGGGGCAACTGACTATGATACATATCCAGAAGCGGCTCTTGAAATTGAACGTGTATCTGATTCAATGACGATTAATACAGAAAGAATAATTGAATTACAGCCGGATGTTGTATTTGCTTATACTACTGGGGAAGAACCTCAGGTGGATCAATTGGAATCAGCCGGACTAAAGGTTTTTGTTATTAAATCAGCAGCGACAATCTCAGATGTGTACGGCGATATTGAACAAATTGCAGAAGTGCTAGATCTTGAGGAAAAAGCAGATGAAATCGTCTCGGGAATCGAAGAAAAAATTTCAGCCGTTGAAGAAAAAACAGCCTCGATTGATGAAAAGAAAAAAGTTTACTTTGAAATCTCACCTTCACCAGATATCTGGTCTATTGGTTCAGGTACTTTCCAATCAGAGTTAATTTCTGCAGCAGGGGTAGAAAACATTTACGGAGATCAACAAGGCTGGTTTGCTGTTACGGAAGAAGATTTGATTACGCGTAACCCAGAAGCGATAATTACTACTGTAAATTACAGTGAGGATCCAAAAGGCGAAATCATGGCCCGACAAGGGTGGTCCAGCATTTCGGCAATTCAAAATGATAAAGTCTTTGAATTAAATGCCGATATCCTGGATCGACCAGGCCCACGAATCGGTGAAGCGATTGAACAAATTGCTTCTACTATCTATCCTGAAATTTTTAACTAAATGTCAAAGGGCAAATTCTTAAAACAGAATTTGCTCTTTTCGATTTTGATAATACTTGTGTACTATCTAAAATAAGGAGAAATCAAATGAGTAAATTGATTTTTATAACTGGCGGTGTTCGAAGCGGAAAAAGTGCTTTTGCCGAAAATTATGCAAAACAGCTTTATCAAAAATTTAATCGGCAACATCTTTATTACATTGCATCAGGTGTTCCGTTTGACGATGAGATGAATGAGAGAATCAAAAGGCATCAAGAGGATCGTGAAAAATCAGCTCTTCAATGGCAAACGATCGAAATTGAACATGAGTTGAGATTTGAAGAAGTAATCTATCCTGAAAAGTGTGTTATTCTTTGGGATTGTATAACGACTTGGCTTAACAACGTTCTTTATAAAACCGAGCTATTCGATGGAAATTTAAGAAATCTGGAAATTGAAAAATATATAGAGCATTTGAAATTTCAACTTTTACAGTGGCTGGAAAAAGATTCGATTGTACTCCTTGTGTCCAATGAAATTTTGGATGAACCAAATTCTACATATAGAGAGGTGAATCATTATCGTTTTCTTTTAGGAAAATTGCATCAATGGATTGTTCAACACAGTGACGAAGCATATGAAATGGATTATAGTAAGATTAAACGTTGGAAGTAGGGCGGTGTCATTTTGAAAAATAGTTTTACTGGATTCCTATTAACTTTTCAATTTTTTACCTCCTTGCCGGTTCATAAGCAACTCCCGATGAATCAAAAAACAGTTACTGCCATGTATTATATGATGCCTGTTTTAGGGGGGGGAATCGGGATTACCTTAACCACACTTAATGTGCTAAATAATCACTATCTTCATTTTTCGGACCTTCTATTGGCCATACTGGTTGTAGTTGGGGGGATTGTGATGACAGGCGGGCTTCATTTAGATGGTTGGATCGATATGGGAGATGCCTATTTTTCATATCAAGACAAGGAGAAGCGGCTCGAAATTTTAGAGGATCCAAGAGTAGGTGCCTTCGGGGCGATCAGTTTGGTCGTTTTAATAGTGTTAAAAATAGGTTTTATCTTTGAAATACTGAATAAGGAAAATCAGAACGTGGGTTTTTATTTGCTGGCCATTCCATTTTTAAGTCGTTTGGCTATACTGATGTACTTTATCACAACAAATACGGTAAAAGAAAAAGGGCTGGCGGCATATTTTAAAGCTCAAGTAAATCCAAAACCGATATGGACTGCCCTCGTTTTTTATACACTAGTATTTAGTATGATTACATATAATTTTATCGGGATTTATGGAATCGTCTTAGTTGGATGCATGCTATTATTTGTACTTATATATCGGAAGTGGACGATTAAAAACTTTGGAGGAATGACCGGGGATTTACTGGGTGCGCTATATGAGGGGACGGAGGTATTCTTATGGGGAATCATCTTGTTGTTCATTTAATCAGACATGAAAAAACAGAGGCTAATTTAAAAAGAAAATACATAGGTTGGACGGATGAATCAATCATTTTAGAGGAAGTTGAATTCGATGTCCCAATTCAGGCAGAAGAAGTTTATGGAAGTGACTTAAGGCGATGTGAAGAAACAGCTAGACGATATTTTCCTGAGGCAATCTATATTCCCAATAAGAAGCTTAGGGAATTGAATTTTGGAGATTTTGAGATGAAAACATATGACGAACTGAAAAATTCCGTTCTCTATCGAAATTGGATTGACAGCCCACATCAAATTACACCTCCGAATGGCGAGTCTTATGAACAATTTGTGCAAAGAGTGCGTACTTGTTTTCAACAGACTATTTCTCAAAATAAGGAATACATTTTTGTTGTCCATGGAGGAGTTATTCGCGCTTTATTGTCGCTGTACGGTACGGTGCAAGATTCTTTTCAACAAATCATGGTTTCCCACAGAACGATTTATACACTGGAATGGCGTGATTTTGGCGATGCAAGGGAGGAAAAGCGATGCAAGTTGTTATCGGTGGCGCCTATAATGGCAAAAGAAAGTTTGTAAAAGAAGTATTATTGAAAAATATCTCAGGGAATCAGCATTTTTTTGAAGGAGAATTGCCCGCTAAGGGTATATTTTCGAAAGAGGATTTCTTAATTATAGGGAACTTTGAAAAAATTATGCTTCAAAAAGTACATTTAGATGAAGATGTTATCTCAGAGATAATTTTTGAGGAGATTGCCCTATTGAATCAACAAGCAAGGCTTATTTGTGTTTGCACAGATATTGGCAGGGGGGTTGTACCGCTTTTAAAAGAAGAAAGAAAAATACGGGATGCTTGTGGCCGTCTATATCAAAAGCTATTTGCTGAAAGCGAAAGTGTTGTTCGAATTTGGTATGGGATACCGGAAGTTTTAAAGAGTGAGGGATAGTAAATGACAACATCTGCATTAAGATTAATGATTTTAACAGCCTTAGTTGCTGCAATTTGTGTAATTGGCAGTTTTATAAAGGTCCCGGGATTCATAACAACTGCCGCGCTAGATTCTGCACCAGCCTTTATAAGCGTTGCTTTTTTGCCGCCGCTATATTCGGGATTTGCAGCGAGTCTAGGACACTTGGCGACTGCTTTAACATCTGGTTTTCCTTCTGGTCCATTTCATATTCTTATCGCATTTGAAATGCTGATTATTACTTATGTTTTTAATGTGTTACATAAAAAAGGATTTAAATTTATGAAGTGGGTTGTCTTAATTGTTGGCAATGGTGTGATGTCTGCAATACCGTTCTATTTTTTAATTTCCCCGGCATTTTTCATCGGTGCTGTGCCAAGCTTACTGATTGCCACAATTATCAATGCTGTTATTACAATGATAGCCCTTCCTGTGATGGAGAAAGTATTTAGTGGACGAAAGGTATCTAATGTATGAGAAATGCGATTAAAATAGACGAAGCGACTGTTGTAACGGTTGATAATTCTGGATGCATTGGTGAAAAGGAATTGGATGCCGTGCATGTGTCGAATGAATTAACCGCATACTTCAGCGCGCGGGTTGCGTTATTAGAGCAGTGGTGTGCAGGCGCAGAGCCTACAAATATCTTTTTATCGAATTTTTCCGGTGATGCAGCATGGAAGGGCTATGAAAAAGGAATCCAAGATGCTTTTACCGAAATTGGCATACCTGCACCAGAGATTAATGGTTCTACTGAATCCAATTTTCAATCTTTGCAATCTGGGATAAGCTTGATGATGGTTGGGAAAGTGCAATATGAAATTTCTAGAGAAGATCTTCAGTGGTTTGTTGTTGGAAAGCCTTTGGTTGGAGAAGAGGTAATCCAAGAATCTCAACATGTTGCCAAACTCGCGGAACTTTATAATTTAGTTCAATTTAAAATTGCGAAACAAATCTGGCCAGTAGGGTCTAGAGGAATCCGCTATGAGCTCGAGCGTCTTTTCCCGGGCAGGAAATTTGAATGCCCATTAAATGTCGAAAAAACAAGTGGCCCTGCAACAGCGGTAATTGTAGGTGTAGCAACGGAGAAGTTAGAAGAATTTAAAAAACAAATAACAACAATCTATGAGTCAATAAGGATTTACTAGGTCGGTATTGATAATGAAATGAATAAAAAGCCCGGAACTCTC
>JASENG010000010.1 GCA_030027265.1 Lysinibacillus fusiformis
GTCCACGAGACCTCTTATCGCGGACAACTCTCTCTGGTACTCCTCTGTTTTTGTCCGCGAGACCTCTTGTCGCGGACAACTCTCTCTTGGGCCACTCTGTTTTTGTCCGCGAGACCCCTTGCCGCGGACAATTCTCTCTTGAGCCACTCTGTTTTTGTCCGCGAGACCTCTTGTCTCGGACAATTCTCTCTTGGGCCACTCTGTTTTTGTCCGCGAGACCACTTGTCGCGGACAACTCTCTCTGGTACTCCTCCATATTTGTCCGCGAGACCACTTGTCGCGGACAACTCTCTCTTGCGCCACTCTGTTTTTGTCCGCGAAACCACTTATCGCGGACAGCTCCCTTCACAATTTCCTCCAAGCTTGTCCATCAACTTCATTTTCTCTTCTAATTTAACTTGTGAATGCGAATTTAATTTTAAGACGATGGATTTTTCGCAATATTTAAACTAAAATAAAATTATAAATTTATTAATGAAAGGGTGAGGCATCTGATTTATAAAACTTGAAGAAAACCTTTGCAGCTAACTCTTCTAAAAAATTTAGAATCTCGAATGACACTAGAAAAAAACGATAGACAATATTACTATAATCTTAGTAAAGGCTTTGAAGGAGAACTGCTTTTTGACACTTATATCGAGAAACTTACGTGTGATTGTTTAATTTTAAATGACTTATTGCTCAGCCAAAATAACCAAACTTTTCAAATTGATTCTTTATTAATATTGCCGAATACGATTCATATTTTTGAAATTAAAAATTATGAAGGAGAATATTATTTTGAATCCAATCGGTTCTTTAAAAAAGATCATAAAGAAATCTCCAATCCTTTAATCCAATTGCAAAGAACAGAAACATTATTACGCCAATGGTTAATTAAATACAATTTCTCGACTCCCATCCAGTCTTCTGTTGTTTTTATAAACACCGGATTCACTTTGTACCAAGCTCCCTTAGACAAACCTCTTATTTTACCAACGCAACTTAATCAATTTATAAAAAGTCTGAATCCAGGACAATTCAAGATATACAAAATAAAAATCTCGCCGATAAATTACTCGACCTCCATATTCTCGAATATCCCTTACAAGTGCTTCCGACTTATCATTACCATGATTTACAAAAAGGTGTTAAATGCAATACTTGTGCATCGTTTTCCATTAGTTCAACTAGATATAGGTCAGACATTATTTGTTCAAAATGTCATAGCAACGAAAAAGTAGAATCTGCAGTAATTCGTACAATCGAAGAATTCCAACTCCTTTTTCCAGAAGAAAAGGTCACTGCCAACAAGATGTATGAATGGTGCAGCCTTGAAATATCCCAAAGGACCTTACGAAGAATCCTAAATAAACACCTCACAAAAGCAGGAGCCAATCGCTGGATTTATTACTCATAAAATCACTTTAACCACTTCTATTATTTCCAGGTACTCCGCAAACCTACAAACAACAAAAAACCAACAAATTCTATTCGCATAAAATTTGCTGGTTCAGGTTAGATTACTAGGTATTTTTCTACAATTTCTTCAACGGGAAGAGGTTTGTTGTAGAGGTAGCCTTGGCCTTTTTTACAGTGGTTGAGCTTCAGGAAGTTTTCCTGGGAGATTTCCTCAACACCTTCTGCAATTACGTCCATTTCCAAATTTTGCGAAAGGGCAATGATTGCTTTAACGATGGCCTCGTTTTTATCGTCTTTGTTCAAGTCTGCAATAAAGGATTGGTCTATTTTAATAATATCAATCGGATATTTCTTTAAATAGCTTAAGGAAGAGTAGCCCGTTCCAAAATCATCTACTGAAACGAATACCCCCAAAGTTTTTAGATTTTTAAGGATGCTTTCGGTTTCATCCACATTTACCATTGAGCTTTCCGTGATTTCCAATTCAATATATTTTGGTTCTACCTTATATCTTAGAATTACGCGTTCTACTTTCTCGGCAAAATTTTCTTGTTTAAATTGCTTTGGCGATATATTGACTGCAATTCGAACCGGTCGATATCCTTTTGCTTTCCATTCCTGCTGGTACTTGCAAACCTGCTCTAAAACCCATTCTCCAATTTGAATAATAAGCCCTGATGATTCTGCAATAGGAATAAATTGAGAAGGAGGCACGAACCCAAACTTTGGATTATTCCATCTGATTAATGCTTCAAAACTATCAATTTCATATGTATCAAAGTCAATTTGCGGCTGTAAATGCAGAGAAAGTTCATTAAATTCTATGGCTCTTCTTAAATGAGCCTCCATTAACACTTCGTTTTGGAACGTATGGCTCATTTCCTCACGATAAAATCGGAAGTGCGCACGTCCATGCTTTTTTACATAGAATAATGCTTGTTCAGCTTGATGCAATAAAGTCTCTAAATCGCGATATTGATCTGATGAAATCGTTGATATTCCAATAGAACATGTGACAAAGTACTCATGTACATCAATCAAAAAAGGCTCCTTAAGCTGATCGTAAATTCTATTGACAACGAGCTCGACCTCTTCTCGAAGCGTATGCCGTATGATAAAGACAAACTCGTCCCCGCTATAATGATAAAGTTCGCAAGATTCGCTTGGGACTTGATTGAAGCGTTCGCTGATTTTCTTGATCATTTCATCAGCTTTTTTCTTCCCGAGGGACTCGTTGTATTTTTTAAAGCGATCTAAATCAACTAATAAAAAAGAAATATGGCGCGCATCATTATAATTTTGGTAATGCTCAGACCATTTCATATTTAAGGCCCTTTTATTTAATAAGCCCGTAATTTCATTTTTATGTGCAGACAGGCTATATGGATGCTTTTCTTCATTTACTCGTTTCATTATCAATGCAAAATATTTTTCTGAATTATATGCAATTGGCTGAATGAATAGAGATAATTGCTTGTCATGATTTTGAATGGAAATAAATTCAACTTCTTCCTTTGGGCTACAGAGCATTTCCGCCAATACTTGCCAATTTACCCATTGAAAAAATACACTTGCATCCATTCCCTTCATATATGAAACAGGGGACAGAATTGAGGCATTTGAATTAATCATTTCTACAGTAAACTTTCCTTCACTCTGTTCTTTCAAAATTACAACAGAATCAAATGGACTTAGTTTCATCATATCTTGCAAGTAGTTTTCAAACTCCATTGTTGGAAAAGTAATCATATGATCCCCCATTAGCTACATGACGTGATGCAGAAAGTAAATATAGTTATATTATAACACTATAATCCAGTACATATTGATATTTCCATTTAATTTTAGGTCATTTGTACAACTAAATCAACTTACCAGTCAAAAAGTACATTTAAATATGATTTATTACCTATAAAAATACCATTTCCCACCTGTTAAAGGTGGGGGTAATATTTTATGAAAATAATAAAGTGCACCTAACTTCAAAACAATTTCTTTTTACTCTTCCTCTACTACCGTACTCATGGCTTCAAGTAAAAACTCTTCTTGAGAATTTATTTTTGGAATTGACTCATTTACTTCTTTATAATGATATTTTCCTGTAGAGTCTTGGATACGTGCTTTTACTGTGTCAGCTAGCTGCGTTAATAAGATATCCATCACTCTATGCTTGATGTCTTGAGAGTATAGCGGGAATAATATTTCAACACGTTTGACCATATTTCGCGTCATTAAATCGGCAGAAGATAAAAAGATTTTATTTTCCCCGTTATGATGGAACCAATAGATTCGTGTATGCTCTAAAAAGCGCCCAACGATGCTTGTAACCGTAATATTGTCGCTAATGCCTGGAATACCCGGACGCAAACAGCAAATTCCGCGAATGACAAGCTCCACTTTGACTCCATTAATCGAAGCCTCGTAAAACTTCATAATTAGGTCCTTGTCTGTTAAGGAATTCATTTTTGCACGAATAAAGCCGTTTCCGTGTTTTTTATGGCAGCGGATTTCTTCATCGATTAATTCTATAAATTCATCTCGGATGTCAAAAGGTGCTACAACTAGATGATGGAATTTTGGTTTTTCTGTATATCCACTTAAATAATTAAAGAAGTTTGTTGCATCAATGCCAAATTCCTTTACAGACGTGATAATTCCCATATCTGTATAAAACTTGGCCGTGGCGTCATTATAATTTCCTGTTCCTAAGTGAACAAAACGTTCGATTTTTCCGTTATTTTGACGAACAACCAAGGTAATTTTGGAATGGGTTTTCAGATTATTCATGCCGTAAATGACAAGACATCCCGCCTGCTCTAATTCTTTTGCCCAGTGTACATTATTTTCCTCATCAAAACGTGCCTTTAATTCAACTAGTACGGTAACCTGTTTCCCATTTTCAGCAGCTTGTTTTAAAGCATTGATAATGGGTGAATTACCACTTACACGATATAAGGTTTGTTTAATTGCCAATACTGAAGGATCCGTTGCTGCTTCAGCCACAAAATCCACGATTGGTTCAAAGGATTCATATGGATGATGGAAAAAGAGATCCTGTGTTAGTGCTTTTTCAAAGAGATTTTCATTCGAAGCTAAATCCTTTGGGGGCAGAGGTATGAAGCTTTCATACTCTAAGTGTTCACGCCCGACAGAGATTTTCCTCATAAAGCTAAACAGAAATGTTAAATCCAGCGGACCGCCGATTTTAAATACATCGGATTCTTGAATTTCAAATTCTTCCAATAAGTAGTCAAGGACCTCATCGCTCATTTCACCATCGCGAACTTCCAGTCGGCTGCCAACGCCCCATTTTCGTTTTTTCAGCTCTTTTTCAATTTCAACCAATAAGTCGCGTGCACCTTCTTCATGAATCGTTAAATCGGCATTTCGAGTTAAACGGAAGGCTTGAATAGACTTCACATTATATCCAAAGAAAAGCTTTTCAATATGAGAAGTGATGACATCTTCCAAAAGCACAAACACCTTTTCTCCCTTTTCACTTGGCACTTCTATAAAACGATCTAGAACGGAGGGTACCTGTACGATTGCTACTTTTTCGCTGTTTTCGCTGTACATATTTTCCTCGATCATGACAAGCAAGTTCAATGTTCTTCCTATTAAAGTAGGGAAAGGACGGTATGCATCCACGGCAACTGGCGTTAATACCGGGAAAATAGTCTCCTCGAACAATTCGTTGACAAATTGCTTTTGATTTTCATTTAAAGATTTAAATTCACGAACATATACTTTTTCTTGCGGCAATAAATCATGAACTAGATATCGATATACTTCCATTTGTCTTCGAACAAGCGCTTGAGTTTTTTCAGCAATTTTAGCTAGTTGTTCCTTTGGAGTAAGCCCGGACTTATTTTCAGGCTTATGGAAACCTGCTCTTACTTGATCCTGCAATCCTGCTACTCGCACCATAAAAAATTCATCCAGATTCGAGCTGAAAATAGCTAAAAATTTCAATCGTTCTAGTAATGGATTCGCTTCATCCTCTGCTTCTTCCAACACGCGTTCATTAAACGCCAGCCAGCTCAACTCCCGATTATTGTAATATTTTGGTTTAGCAATTTCTTCTAAAATATAATCATAATCAAAATCCATCAACTCTTTATTTTTTTCTCCATAAGAGTCTAGTTGAACCTCAGTAGTCATCTCTTTTCACCCTTTTTATAAAAATGAATTTGAACTGGTTTTTTAAATAACCGTTCTATATGTTTTTTTTGACGGTCACATTGATAGATTTCAGCCATTGGAAGATGATCTGCTTCTATAAGAACGATGATATGAATAACATCATCTACTTTTTCAAATTTCACAGATTCTACAATATTGCGCTTTGATACATTGAAGGCATATATAAATTTCAGCAAAGCTCCGTAATCTCTAAGTGTTTTTAACTCTTCTCGAGATATCCATGTAATAAAAGGCGCTGAAAATCTTCTAAAGTAATCCTTATTTTTGTAAGATGCAAGCAGCGCAAGCTTTACACGGTCAATATGATTCATACCTGCGATGGATTGGTTTGCAAGCAAGTAAAATGTATGCCGATTAGAGGAATCCTGTTCAATATATTCTCCTATTGCAAATACTTGAGCAGCCCTTTTCAATAACTCCAAATGTTTTTCGTTATACTCGCATAGATTTAAACGACAGCACTCCTGGTAAAATTGTTCCGTTATTCGTCTGAGGAAAATGGATTCTTCTTCTGAACGGCCATATTCAAAGCTAATACGCCTTGCATATCCATCAAATACATTGTACTTATCAAAAGCGCTTTTATTGCTTTGAAGAACACGATTATATATTAACCCTTCCCGTAAACCTTTTTTGCTGATTTGGAAAGCATTTGCGTTAACAATCGCCATTAATTCCCGAAATACTTCTAAAGCAATACCGATAATGTCTGCTCGATCTGAAGACAGTCCGTCTAATTGTTTCAACTGTTCGAAAGTCAACTTTTCAATATATTGACTTAAACTCAAGATATCATCGATTTTGATTTCATACTGATGTACTCCTGATATAGGGTAATCCACAAGTTGTTGATGAATTTGCGCTATGTTTCGTGCACTCCCACCAATTCCGATGACTGGCAGCGCTGCTTCCTGAATCCAGTCAAGCTGCTCAAATTGCTGTCTTACATACTGTTGTAATAATAACTTTTCTTCTTGATTGATTACTTCGCCTGAAACGAACTTTTCTTTAAGAGAAACGGTACCGAAAGGAAAACTAATTGTTTTTTGCAGCTTTTTATCTTCAAATAATGTGATTTCCGTTGAACCGCCACCAATATCAATCGTAACGGCAGATTTCGTATCCATTGAATGAGCTACTGCAACAAACCCAAAATAGGCTTCTTCTTCCTCAGTTAATAAATCAATGAGGATTCCTGTTTCCTTTTCCATCCGTTCAATGATAGCCTGGTTATTTTTGGCTTGACGAATTGCTGCGGTTGCAGTTGCTTTAATATCCGTTACTTCATAATCATCAATAATCTTTTTAAAAGAACTTAATGTCTCGGCCAGCAATACAATACCTTCTTCAGACATTTCTCCATCCGCTTGCAGATACGTTCGCAATCTTGCAACTGTTTTAATATTTCCAAATTCTCTTAAGCCTTCTAGTCTATTATATTTATAAAGTACGAGACGTATTGTGTTTGAACCAATATCAATAATAGCTGTTTTTAGATTTTCCATTTGTTCTATAGTTATCACTTCTCTCTTTGAAATTTCATAGGTGAGACACGCTTCTATATACTAAAGAATGGTTTAATTAATTCGACTTTAAACACATTAAGAAAAAAGAACACGGTAACGAAAACCTAAAAAGGTATCCGACCGTGTTCTAAATGGTAACTCAATTTGCCATGGAAAGAGCCTTCTACTGAATAAAAAATGTAATTTTATGGATACCCTAAAAGTGAATACTCCGTTATAGAATTAACTCATCAACTTTTAAAATCAGCTCAGCAATATCAGGTTTGCTAATTTGTTCTTCCGCCCCCACTACTTCACCTTTATGGCGAAGATCATCCGTAATCAAGCTAGAGAAAATTATGACTGGAAGTTTCTCTAGTGAAGGATTTGATTTTATTTTTTTGGTAAAATGGTGTCCATCCATTTGTGGCATCTCAATATCCGTTACCACTAATTGTACATGCTCTTCAATATTGCTGCCTGTACGAAGCAATGACTCAAGATAATCATGAGCATCGCGCCCGTTTTCAAAAAATTCCAGGTTCACATATCCTGCTTCATGCATCGTATCATGCAATAATTTTCTAAGTAACGGCGAATCCTCTGCAATAACGATTTTCTTTTCAGATCGCTCGCGTTTCCCTAATTTTTTAACAGATTCCACGTTAATTCCTGAATCAGGGTTAATATCCACCATGATTTTTTCGAAATCTAATAATAAAATCATCGAGTCCTCTTGTTTAATTACCCCGATTACTTGACTTGAACCGCCTTGATACATATCGGAAGGCTTTTCGATTTCATTCCAGGAAATTCGATGGATTTGAGTAACATTGTCAACATGGAAAACAACCTTTTGTTTATTAAATTCCGCGACAATGTATTTTTGCTGTGCACTGAATGCACCATTTGAAATGCCTAATACTTTTAGCATATTAACCACTGGCAAGACTTCACCACGAAGCTGTACAATTCCTTCCACATGGTGATGTGCATGTGGGATAAAAGTAACCGGAATTGGCTGAATAATTTCTTTGACCTTTATGACATTAATACCAAATTTATTATTAGCGACTTCAAATTCTACAATTTCGAGTTCATTTGTTCCGCTTTCTAGCAAGATCCCTTTATGATCCAAATCACTCTTTCCTTTCCCGACTAAAATAGTATTATTTTAGCAACTTTTGATACAGATTTTTATAAGTAAATTGTAACATAGGGGAAGGTTTTCTCCTATCATCTATTTTTTTCAGGTTTAACTTTTAAATGTATGAGAAGACCTATTACAGTGAGTATGATTAATGAACCTAAAGCAACTCTGCTTGCCAATGTACCATAGTCTTTCATGACTAATGTGACAGTTCCATAAATAGCCGGCCCAATAATGGATGATACCTTACCGGAAAAAGCGAAGAGGCCGAAAAATTGTCCGCGCTTTTCGTCTGGTGATAATTCAATGATTAACGTTCTGGAAGTTACCCACATGGAACCAAGTGAAACACCAAACAAACTGCCGGCAATCCAGAACATTCCCTGTGTAGTGGCAAATACAGCTAAAAACAAAGCGATAATCATAATGATTGAAACAATCGTTACAGCTTGTTTTGCGCCAATCGCTTTTGCTATATACCCAAAAATCATCGACCCAATGACAGTGGCAATTGTACTGACTAAATATAAAACAATAAATTGGCCGGATGTAAACCCTACAATCGCCGTAGCATAGACCGCCATCATGGCAATGGTTGTTGCAATGGCATCATTTAAGAAAAAGTAAGCAATCATAAAGGTAAAGATAGCTTTATACTTCTTCATTTCCTTAAAAGTGTGAATGATTTCCTTATAGCCTTCGATAAATTTGATCTTTTTTCTTTGCTCTTTCGGAATCGGCTTATCTTTTATAAAGAAAAATAACGGCAATGAGAAGATAAGATACAGAATCGCCGTTGGTATAAAGGCACGGTGGAAATCTCCATCATTTACAAGCAAGTAAACAAGCAACCCGCAAATCGTTCCCAAATAACCAACAGCCACGCCAAATCCAGAAATAAGCGGCATCTCTTCTTTTGTGCCAAGATCTCCCATCATCGAATCATAAAATACTAAACTTGAATTGAAGAAAAACTTCGCAATAACAAAACTAACGACAACTAAATATAAACTAAGTGGAACACCGGAATAATTTACACTAAAATCCAAGCTTCCAACAATCCCCATTACAAATGTAAAAAGGATGGAGATTGACGCAAACCATACGATAAAACGCTTTTTCAGCCCTGTATTATCAATCCATACACCAAAGAGCGGCGAAAAGAGGACCAAGAAGAAACTTGCTACCGCATTGGCATAGGAAATAAATGTACTGGCTACCTGCTGCCTTACTTCATCAGTCCCTAATACTTCGTCCATATAAAAAGGAAAAAAAACTGTATTGATGTTAGATGAAAAAATGGTATTCGCAAAATCATAGAAAGCCCATGAAAGGATTGGTAATGATAGATATAAGGCAATTGGTCCTCTTGTGTTCGACCTTTGCTTACTGATTGTTTTCCCCAAAGCGTTCGCCCCTATCTTTCTATTGTTCAACAAACACGCTCATCATTTTTAAACTGTTCAGATAATTCTGGGTTAGTAAAAATTAATCCATATAGTACTTGATCAAGCTTTGTGTTCCTTTGTCTCCATATCCTTTTTCCAGAAGAGTGTTGTAAAGTTCTTTCGACAGTTTTACACCCGGCAAATCTAGATTCATTCTTTCCGCCTCATCAATGGCAATTTTCATATCTTTGATAAAATGCTTCAAATAAAAACCAGGCTCTAAATCACCTTTAATCATGCGAGGTCCTAAATTGCTCAACGACCATGAACCAGCCGCCCCTGCAGAAATGGATTGCAGTACCTTTTCAATATCTAAACCAGCCTTGAACGCATATGCGATTGATTCACAAACCCCAATCATATTTGTGGCAATCAATAACTGATTACACATTTTTGTATGCTGTCCAGCACCCGCATCTCCTTGATACACTATATTCTCCCCAAAGATTTGTAGAATCGGCAATATCTCTTCGAAAACAGATCTGTCACCACCGACCATAATAGAAAGTGTGCCGTTTTGCGCACCAATATCACCGCCTGAAACAGGTGCATCAATACTCGAGATTCCTTTTTGTTTTGCAGCCTCATATATTTTTTTTGCTAAAGTAGGTTCAGAGGTTGTCATGTCCACGACGATTGCGCCTTCTTTCGCAGATTCCAATAGGCCATTTTCACTCAAATAGACTTCTTCTACGTCTGTAGGGAAACCAACCATAGTAAAAATTATATCCTGGTCATTCGCTGCTTCTTTTGGTGTTTCTGCCCACTTTGCACCTAGTTCCATCAACCCTTCAGCCTTCGATTTCGTACGTGAATAAACGGTTACTTCATAATCCGCTTTTAATAAATGTTTCACAATACTTGCACCCATAACCCCAGTACCGATAAATGCGATTTTTTTTGTATGTATCATCTCGTCAACCCTTCCTGATTCTCTTCTTAGCACATCGTCATGCACAAATTTTGAATAGCGCACTTAGGCTTGTCCCATAAATAGCAATAAGAGAAGTTTTCTACTAGTTTACCAAATATTATCTGATTATTGTTTATAGATAGAAAATAATTACATAAAATTTACACAATCAGTGTCATTTTTTAATAAAAGCTCCGAATAGCCATTGCCGTAAAAGAAGGATTCCAAAAAGAAGGCAAAAAAAAGAGAGCAGAGGCTAAATGCTCCTGCTCTTAAAGGGGGAAATGAGAATGTTGCTGTGTTCAAATATAATATATCCCCTTTTATTACTTTTTAAACAATTTATACAAAAGTTTTTTACAAAATATAATTGTATCCATCATTTTTTTCTAACTGTTCATTTCTGCTTGCATATACTACATCGAATTCATTCATTAAAAGATCTAATTCCTTACTTATACGAATAGTTTTGGGGTTTTGAAGACCGTACTCTATTCCGCTTTGAATCATTAACTGCCTTTTTTTCTCAAGTTCTTTTAAAAGGTCTTTTCCCACTAAACTCCTCCTAAAAAAATATGATGTTTTTATTATAATATTTTCTTTTAAAAATAAGGATGATAATCGCTAGACAAAGTTCGACAATCTTTTGGTTCTAGCTTCTAGGAACCTCTAAAAAAGTAAAAATTACATCCCCGCCCTGTTGTGCTTCACCACGAAAATGTTTAAACATTTCATCCTTGACTAGAAGTCCTCGAAATTGCAAAAATTCTCCTTTCGGGATTGAAACACTTTTCACTTCGCCACTTTTTAATTGTTCAATCATTTCTGCATACTTTTCCATAAAATCACCTTCAATTTGTAAATTTTTCTATAAAATTAATTAAAAATTCCAAAAATCTCTTTACTTTTTTAAGATTATCATGCAAAATTTCTTAATATTAGTCGATAAGGAGCTGACTCTTATGAAAATAGCAGAGGTTGGAAATATTGTCGAGTTTAAAGAAGGTCTACAAGGTGTTGTTGAGAAAGTAAACGAAAATTCAGTTATTGTAGACTTAACGATTATGGATAATTTTCATGATCTGGACATGGAAGAAAAAACAGTTGTCAATCACAAACGCTATAAGATATTAAACCATCCAAACGAACATTAATTCTATTGGATAGGCCCTAGCCTTTTTTCTATCTAGAATTCCCCGAGCTAGCCTCAGGTAATCCTTGTTCTAAATGATTGTAAAGGCTTCACATTCATTTCGGTTGCAGTATCGCCCTACTTCAATCGCTAATCCCTATGACCAATTCGTGTCAATCTTAAAGCATTAAAATTATGCCTCAATTAAGTTTATCAATTTAATAGATTAAAAAATCTCCTTTTCATTTGTTTATAGATGATAGGAGATTTTATTTTTGATAATATGTTAAAAAGGGAGGTCATAATCATTTATGGAAAAATCTAAACAATTTGTCGGGCTCCTTCTTTCTTTAATATTCATTTATATAATGCTGTATATTACTTTTGAAGAAACAACAATCTTCTGGTATCTATACACCTTTACACTTTTAGTAGGAATTGCGATAGCCATGCTGTATGGGAAATTTAAAGATGAGCTATCCACGTGGCACTATTTACTATTTGGAATCGGCTACGGGACAATTTTATATGGACTTATCCGGCTCGGATTTCTTTTTATCACAAAAATAAATAGCAGTGCCGAAAATACGATTGCAATTTTTTTAGAAACATACGGTCCTGATAATATTTGGCATTATATATTGCTTATTTTTATTATCGTCATAGGCGAAGAACTATTCTGGCGGGGATTTATACAGCAGCATTTAAAAAACTACCTATCTCCTAAACTTGCCGTCATTGGTACAAGTATTCTATTTGCACTTTCCGTCGCAATTAGTGGTTTCTGGCTGGGAGTAATCGCAGCTTTTCTAGCAGGGCTAATCTGGGGATTTCTCTATGAGTGGAAAAAAAGTTTACCACTGGTTATCGTCTCCCATGAAGTATTTATTTTATTATTGTTCATGATATTACCACTTTATTAAAATAGAGGTAAAATAATATTATATTGGAACTTTTTTAAAGATAGTACGTTGTAATTTAAACAAGGGGGCATAAAAATGTCAAAAACTTTTAAAGGCATCATTACATTATTTTTATCAATTATTGTTTTAGCTGCATGTAACACTACTGAGGATTCAACTTCAGAAGAGAATAGTGCAACAGTGACAGAACAAACAGAAGGTAAAGAAGTCAACGAATCTGTTGATACAGAAGAACCTTCTGCTGAGGATTCACAACAAGAAGAAACAGATTCAACACAGGAAGGAAAATCAGCAGCAGCAGAAGAAAGCACTGATTCCATTACATTCTCTTCTAAAGGAGAAAGCAAAACCGAAGAAGTAACTTCAGTTTCAAGTGAACAATATACAATTAAAGTAATTCCTGGCTTCACATTAACACCAGAAGAGCCTGGGAAAGAAATGTTGTATTTTGATGAAGATGATTCGATTTCTATGAGAATTGAAGCAATGACAACAAATGATACAGCTTTCGAGGATCTAGTTGCTGGCACAGAAGAAACGATGACGGCTGTAAGTTCAGAATATGAACAATATGATATTTCTACGATTATCGAAAATGCTAATTTAGAAAACGCAGCAGCTTATATCGCTAATTTTGGTACGGAAGAAGTAATTTCTGTCGTATTTGAAAAAGAAGACAAGTTAGTTCGTTTAACAGTATATGATAATGAAGAAGCAGATTTATCCGAGGCCATGATTAAAATGGGTCTAACGATTGAATAAGACCACTTAACAGACAGAAAAAAATTACTAAAGGAGTTGCCTCATCATAAATGAGACAACTCCTTTTAGTATGACAAATCTTTAATAGATAGCCCTAATTTTTTTAACAGCTCAATCGCAGTATCCTTCTCTTCAGGCGTTAAAACACTTAATAACTCGTGTAAATTTTCTTCGTGTTCAGGAAAAAGCTTTTTCATAAATTCTGCACCTGATTCTGTAATCTCCGCAAATGTCACTCGTCGATCAGAAGGACACGAAACTCGATCTAAATAACCTCTTTTTTCTAGTTTATCAATAACATACGTAATGGACCCACTAGCAAGTAAGATTTTATTCCCAATTTGTTGCAGCGGCTGGCGTCCTTTATGATAAAGTAATTCTAATACCGCAAATTCAGTTGGATTTAAACCGTGCTGCTGAAAAAATTGATTCGTCACTTCATTAATCGCCTTATTCGCTCTTGATAAGACAATATACAATTTAAGCGATTGCTTAATTTCATTTGATGACATGACAAAACATCCTTTTTATCATTATATAAATGAATTATAGCGATAAAAAGAAACATTTGTCAAAATACACATCCCTATTTTCCTAAACAACTGGCAATCTGTTAAGTGATTGATGACCCATCCACAGGTCAATCAACTTTTCATCCTCATGACTTAAATATTGATTTTCATAGACTGGTATCGAAATTTTAAAGGTTGTCCCTAAGCCTATAGTACTTTCGACGTTAATAGAACCATTGTGCTCCTCAACTACCTTTTTAACTAGAGCTAATCCTAAACCAGTACCTGTTGGTTTCGTTGTAAAAAATGGCGTAAACAACTGATTCATCTCCGCATCAGACAAGCCTTTGCCTTCATCAATCACGGACACCATTACTTCACTATCACAGTTCTCTAATTTAATGGCAATCACTCCGCCATTATGCATTACTTCAATTGCATTCTTTACTAAGTTTATAAGCATTTGCTTTAATCGATTATGGTTACCCCTTATATTGCTATGGAAATAATTGCAGTCTTCCATTTTCAATATAATATTATGCTGCATTGCATGAGGAAGCATCAGTTCAATAACTTCTTTTACTACTAGCGTAATGGAAGTTTTCTCATAGCTTCTTTCTTTTGGCTTCGATAAATATAACAGCTCCGTTAAGATAGATTCCATACGCTGCAATTCCGAATCCATGACAGATAAATAATTTTGGCTATCATCGTTAGAGTTTAGCCTTAACAAATCTACAAACCCCTTTAAAGACGTCATTGGATTGCGGATCTCATGGGCAATGCTTGCTGCCATTTGACCGATGGAATTCAATGATTGCTGCTGATCAGCTTGCTGCTTTAACATTATTTTCTCGGTTTCATCGGTAATGGTTGTCACAACTAAATTCATATTATAATTAAATTTACTGTCTATTTTGTAATAATGAATCTGTCCATTATTAGTTACACTTGATACATTTATAGATGCTCGTCCACCGTTCATCAAATTTGCGAAGTATTGAAGCTTCGTATACTCGTAATCTGTAAGTGAATCGAAAATCATTTCATGCTGTTTCTTGATAATCTGACTTTTTTCGCACTGAATGTATTGCAAGGCGATTGCATTTACATCAACGATTTCTCCGTTCAAATCCGTCAGCATCATTCCATGCGCGATATCATTAAACATGGAATAGACATCCATATTACTGCTTTCAAGTATGGGACCTTTTTCTGATTTCGGTGAGATTCTTACAAAAATAAGATCCTTCTTTTCGTGATAGTATCCCATCAATCGAAATTCTTTATATTGATCTTCACCAATTTTAAGATTTAAATTACAAAAACCGCCAAGATTATTTTGAATTTTCTCCAAAAACTTGCTCCATTTACTTTTTGATAACTCGTCCATTTGTAAAAGGTGTCTTGATGATTGATCTATATTTAGCATTTGCGCTGCAAAGTTGTTGATTGACTCAATTTGACAGGAAGTATTTAATATTAGTACTGGATCTTTAACGGTTTGAAACAATTTCCTAAAAATAGGCCGAACAGTTTTCACCATTTTCCTCTCACCAATCCTTTCCACTTCGAAAAAATACTTTCTTCTACGCAATTCCTTATACAACTATTCTATTAATAATTTTGGCAATTTATGACTTTGTAAATTAAATTATACTAAATATTCAAAATATATTATTCAATAAAAATTATTCCATAGTTTATTTAGTAATAAAATGGGTAGAAAACATCATTTTCACAGTGCGAAAATGTGTCGATTAATGTTTTTTTATTTTATTTTGTATTTTTTTGCACTCTATAAGATAATAGTTCTAAGACGTTAGACCTCTTATTTCTAAGAAGAAATTTACAATTTTAAATTCATTAGACCTATTTATTTTCAATTTTTTACAAATAGCGACATTAGATTTACGAACTCTTAATCTTTTTTATACTAATTTTTTTACATTATCTATAAGTTACTTATAATTTAACTAATTATACAAAAAATTGCACGTCAAAATATCTATATATTCAAAATTTTAAAGATTTCGAAATAAAAAAGGCCTCATAAATATGAGACCAGAAAAATTATCCAATTATAACTCGCTCTTTCGGATAGCGATAAGGTGGTTTATCTACTCTTCCACCGAGTGTATATAAAAATGATATCAGACCAACTCGACCAATAAACATGAGAATCATAATGACGAATTTCCCTTCCGTTGACAAGCTATCCGTAATTCCCAAAGACATACCGGCTGTTCCGAAAGCGGAGGTGATTTCAAAAATGATTTGCGTAGTTGTAGCAGTTGGCTCGGTTATTAATAAAATCATTGTAGAAGCCATGACCATAAAGAATGCCAGCATAATGACTACATAGGATTTAAAAATATCGATTAAATAGATTTCACGTCCATATAATTGGATTTCCGTTCGACCATTCGCAAAATTATATAAAAACAATATCGCTAGTGCAAAAGTTGTCGTACGTATCCCCCCACCTACAGAACTTGGTGAAGCCCCTATAAACATTAAGAAACTTAAAAATATATCGGTTGCTTCATTAAACAATGTCACATCATAAGTAGTTAGCCCGCCAGAGCGTGCTGAAATAGAATGAAACATGGCTGTAAACAGTTTTTCATGCCATGGCATGCCTCTGAAGGATTGAAAGGTTTCTACTAGTAAAATAACTAAAGTTCCTACAGCAAATAATAGTCCATAAGTTGCCGTAGTAATTTTGGTGAATAGACTGAAACGAAATGCTGGATCTTTGCGGAATAGAAAGTTTTTCATTTCAATCAATACGGGAAATCCAATCGCACCTAGTACAATTAAAATCATTGTAATAAATTGAACAAAATAATCTTTATGATAAGGTATTAAGCTATTTCCTGTAATATCAAATCCACCATTTGTTGTTGCCGAAATGGCAGCAAAGATTCCGTGTTTAAATGCTTCGTCTACAGTATCAAAATATTGCAGGAAATGCATCGACAGAATGATTGCCCCGATTGCTTCAATGATAAAAAGTATTTTTACAATTTCTTTTAACAAATGAACAACACCTGATAAATTATATTGATTATGATCAATCATGATTAATTGTCTTTCACGCATGCCGATTCTTTTCCCCAAAAGAATCCATAAAAACGTTCCTAACGACATGATTCCTATTGCACCCAGCTGCAAAATAACTAATAAGACAAACAAACCGAATGAAGTAAGAGTTTCAGAAATATTAAATACGGTTAATCCAGTTACACTAACGGCACTAACTGCAGTAAATAGTGTGTCGACAAGCGATACATCAACTCCCTCTTTATATACTGCCGGAATTCTCAATAACAGAAAGGAAGTAGCAATTGCGATGAAATAATAGCTTACAAGAAGCTGAAATGGTGTGATAATTCTGGTTTTTTTTGGATGCTGCGCCACTTGATTCGCCTCTTTTACTTATTGTTCTAGTTCTACAAGTATAATGGAAAAAGCATCTAAAGTGAACCTTCATTGAATAAGTTAAACTGCCTCTAATTGTGAGGGAAATAAGCTCCACTATTCTTCTTTGCACACTAGAATCCCTTAATTGTATTGTGCTTCGAAATAGCAATTTGATTCAAAGCAAAAAGAGGAACAGTGCTGTACTGTCCCTCTAACTTCTATTGAATTTATTATTGAGCAGCCTGTTTTTTCTTCTTAGAAACGCCCAAGAACCATCCACCAAGAGCAATTGCAAGCAAGACAATCCAGAAAATTAATTTCCAAGTCGTTGAATGTGGGAACTCATGCGGCAGAATTGCTACTTTATCGTGTGATAATGTTAAGACCGCTAATTTCACACCTACCCAACCAACAATTAAGAAAGCAGCAGTTTCTAAATCTGGGTAATCGTTTAAAACCTTTACGAACCATTGAGCGGCGAATCGCATTAAAATCATCCCGACAATACCACCGAAGAACATAACACCGAATTGACCGGCATTAATCCCACCGATATGGAAATCGCCCACTTCCGGCAATGTTACGGCAATTGCTACAGCAGCTAACATAGAATCTACTGCGAAAGCAATATCTGCGAACTCAACTTTAGCAACCGTTGCCCAGAAACCTTTTCCTTTTTTGTTGTGTTCTTCAACACCGTCGTCTTCTTCATCTTCCTTCTTGAACTTCTGCTCATAAACATTCTTAATCGAAATGAATAACAGGTAAGCTGCACCAATTGCTTGGATTTGCCAATAGTTTACTAATACCGTGATTAAGAACAGTGCTACGAAACGGAAGATAAACGCAC
Organism: Lysinibacillus fusiformis; assembly: GCA_030027265.1. Lineage (GTDB taxonomy): Bacteria > Bacillota > Bacilli > Bacillales_A > Planococcaceae > Ureibacillus > Ureibacillus fusiformis_A. The sequence continues at coordinate 18,226 of JASENG010000010.1, forward strand.
CTACCAACCCATAAAATAAAGCTTTTTTCTGTTGCTCAGAAGGTAAATGTTTAACCATTACGGCCATTACCACTGCATTATCGGCCGCTAATAATCCCTCTAATACAATCAGTACCAACAATACCCATGCATATTCCAAAAATATTTCCACTCTTTTCTTCCTCCTTGTCTTTTGTTTACCCATATGAAGGGATTTTTATAAGATAAATCTGCTTCCCATAAAACCTATGAGATAAGCTGCTTTGCAAAATGGATAAGTAAATACCTACCGTTTGCAAGACAAATAATGAAAGTCTACTGAATACCATTTTTAGGCAAAAGAAAAAGACCCATGCCTAATAAATAGGCAAAGGTCTTGCTAAGCAATTTGAGTGATTTCAAATATCTTTGAAATCAAAAGTCATATGCTTTCACACCCGATGGTTCCCACCATGTAATGACGAATGTGAAGTAAGTATTTTTCAATACTTATAAGCTACTCCCCTTTGACAGCAGTCAAATGGTTATTCAGTTATTATTTAACCTAATTATAACATAGCCCATCGGAAATGCAATGGAATGATTCAAATTTTGTATGCAATTTATAAGAAAAGCTTAATAAAATCGCCATATAAAATATAAGTTCCTAAGGAATCCCTTATAATAAGCTATATAGTTTGATGTCTTCGTTTTTCTCCGAGAACCAGCGCATAGCAAATTCATTTTCGAATAAGAAGACTAAGTTATCGTAGCGATCTTTTACTAGCATTGAGCGTGTTGAATGCATTGATTCTTTTACATCTTCTTCATTTTCAATCCAACGAGCAATTTTTGAACCAATCGGCTGCATTTGCACTTCCACATTGTATTCATTTTTCATGCGGTGCTCGAACACTTCAAATTGCAATTGCCCAACAGCCCCAAGTATTACTTCTTCTGTATGAAGGGTTTTATAATATTGAATGGCCCCTTCTTGCACTAATTGCAGAATCCCTTTGTGGAATTGCTTTGATTTCATAACGTTTTTTGCTGTTACTCTTACAAAAAGTTCCGGTGTAAATTGAGGTAATTTTTCAAATTGGAATGTTTTTTTGCCACCGACAATTGTATCGCCAATTTGATATGTTCCCGTATCATATAGCCCAATAATATCACCCGCGACTGCCTCGTCAACAGTTTCTCGGTCATCTGCCAAGAACTGAGTAGATTGCGTCACTTTAAAGGATTTGCTTGTGCGTGATAAAGTAACGTTCATACCGCGCTCAAATTTACCTGAAACAATTCGCACAAAAGCAATTCTATCACGGTGAGCCGGGTTCATATTTGCTTGGATTTTAAAGATGAAACCAGAAAGATCTCCATGTTCAACTGGATCTATAAATTGCTCATCCTCCGTGATACGAGGCTGTGGTGCGGGTGCAAATTGTAAATACGTTTCAAGGAAAGTTTGCACACCAAAATTTGTTAAAGCTGAACCAAAGAATACAGGGGATAGCTCACCACGACGAATTTTTTCCTCTGAAAAATCGTTTCCTGCTTCATTTAAAAGCATAATGTCATCCATTGCTTGTGAATAGTAAGAAGTAACTTTCATCGGATGGTCAACCGCCAGCTCTCCGTCCTCATCAATCGGTAAGAAACGTTCGGATTCTTCTGTTCGGAATTGCTCAATGCGTTTGTTATAGCGATCATAGATTCCTAAGAATTCTTTCCCCATCCCGATAGGCCAGTTCATTGGGTATGCATTGATTCCTAACACTTCTTCTAATTCTTCGATTAGCTCAAGCGGTTCTTTTCCTTGACGGTCTAATTTGTTGATGAAAGTAAAGATTGGAATACCGCGCAGACGACAAACTTTAAATAGTTTTAATGTTTGCGCCTCGATACCTTTTGCAGCATCGACAACCATTACTGCACTGTCAACTGCCATTAAAGTACGGTAGGTATCCTCAGAGAAATCTTGGTGACCAGGCGTATCCAGGATATTCACTCGTTTACCTAGGTAGTCAAATTGCATGACGGAAGATGTAACCGAAATTCCACGTTGTTTTTCAATTTCCATCCAGTCAGATGTTGCAAATTTACCTGATTTTTTACCCTTAACTGTACCCGCATCACGTATAGCACCACCGAATAATAATAATTTCTCTGTAATCGTCGTTTTACCAGCATCTGGGTGAGAGATTATGGCAAAGGTACGACGTGATAATATATCTTGTTCTAATTTTGAAGTCATTTTGTTTCTCCTTTTTATACCTTGCTGTTGAAAAGCATCTTTCGCAAACTACGAATATGCTGCTTCCCATTACCGATTTCATAAAAGTACCTAACAGTATAATAAAAGATTATCCTTAGCCAGCACAACCATTTTTCCTTTAACCTACTGTTTATACTGGGAACAAATTCTTTTATGTATCCCTATATTTCAAACTCTGCTGAATAAATTTTAATGGCTGTCCAATAAGCATATTGCTTACTGAACAGCCCTGCAAATTAGATTCATCTTACTTTTAGATTTAAACAAATTTTAAACGACCCGCTTCGATTGCAATTTCTGCATCGCTATGGGGATATTTTGTGTTTTCGATGATTTGATAATCTTCGTGACCTTTTCCTGCAAAAATAATTATATCACCCGGTTCAGCAATTGATACCGCATGACGAACCGCTTCCGCTCGATCACCGATACAAGCATAATTTTCGTGTTGCATTCCTTTAGCTAGATCTCCCGTAATGCTTTCAAAATCTTCATAGCGAGGGTCGTCTGTTGTAAGTATGACATAATCAGCTCGAGATGCTTTTTCTGCCATTGCAGGACGTTTAGATTTATCCCGATTGCCGCCCGTGCCGATTAAGAAAATCAACTTATTTTCAGGTTTCTTATAAGGCAAAGCAGCATGAATGGCTTTTTCAATAGCATCTGGTGTATGGGCATAATCAATAAAAATTTGCAATGGCAAATCTGTCTTCACACGTTCCATACGTCCGCGGACTGGAGCTAAATCCTCAATTTGTTCGATAATTTCTTCAAGCGAGTATCCTCTAGCATAGAAAACAGCTGTCGCCGCCAACACATTATAGACATTAAATTCCCCTAGCAAATGCATTGTTACCGGGAATTTCCCTTCAGGTGTAAGCATATCAAAAGTTGTTAATCCGTCTTCATAGTTGCAATTTTCTGCTTTAAAAATGGCATCATTATTTAATCCATATGTCCAAACTGGATAAGAAGTCATTCGCTCATATTTTTCAGACCAAGGATCGTCTGCATTTAAAACTACATATTTATTTTTCGTAAAATCTTGACCCATTTGTGAGAACAATAACCCTTTAGCATTTCCATACTCTTCCATTGTTCCATGGAAGTCTAAATGATCATGAGTCAGGTTTGTAAATACCGCAACATCATAATCCACACCAGCTAATCTCCCTAAGGCTAAACCATGGGAAGATACCTCCATAACCATCGCACTGCAGCCTTCCATTTTCGCACGGAAAATCATTTGCTGTGTACTTAATACGTCATTTGTCGTATTGGCCGTTTCATAAAGTACGCCGTTTAATTCAAAGCCAATGGTTCCAGATAGAGCTGATCTTTCCCCCATCCCAACCAGCATATGATGAATGATTCCCGAAACACTTGTCTTCCCATTGGTACCGGTTACACCTATCATCATTAAATCGTTGGATGGATAATCGAAAAATTTAGCTGCTAGAAGTCCCAGGACACGGTCTGTATTTTTTACGATTACTTGTGCTGCTTCACCTTCTAAAGAAAGTTCACGATTTGCGACTACGACTGTTGCACCTGCATCAACTGCTTTTTGTGCATAATCATGACCATCGACTGTATCGCCCTTAATACAGATAAATAAACTTTTCGGTTGAACACTTCTAGAATCTATTGAAATATCTTTCACTGTATTAGGTAACTGCCCCAAAATTTTCTTTAACGGGATGACACTTAATAATTCCTCTGTATACATGATTACGCCTCCGAATCCATTCGTGAAATTACATAAGTGTATAACATTTGTGCTGTCGCTCTTAAAGAATCAACATGGGTTCTTTCATAGGCATGTGATGCCTCAATGCCTGGTCCGAATAAGGCATGCTTCACATCAAAGCCTGCTCGAATTGCCGCTGAAGCATCTGAGCCATAGTTCGGATAGATATCCAGCTTATAATCAATAGCATTTGTTTTGGCCAGCTCCACTAAATGTCTCGTTAACTCATAGTGATACGGCCCGCTTGAATCCTTTGCACAAATGGATACTGTATACTCATCGGAGCTTTGGCCATCGCCAATTGCCCCCATATCAACTGCAATATATTCCACTACTTGCTCGGGAACATTTGAATTTCCGCCGTATCCAATCTCTTCATTGTTAGAGATATAAAAATGTGAAGTATATGGCAATTTGATATCGTTTTCTTTAATGTTCTTTACTAATTGCAATAACAAAGTTGTACTTGCTTTATCATCTAAATGCCGAGACTTGATAAATCCAGTGTCTGTTGTCTCAAAGCGTGGATCAAAGGAAACAAAGTCCCCAACATCAATGCCGGCAGCACGCACATCATCTGCATTAAAGCATTTCTCATCTATACGAACTTCTATATGGTTCGCATCTCTTTTAATGGTATCTGGATTGCTGTAAACATGGACAGTAGTTTCATGGAGCAGGATGGTACCTCGGATTTTTTTACCTTGTGCAGTATGGATTGTACAATATTCACCCTCCACCGCATTCCATTTAAATCCGCCAATCATGGTTAATTTTAAACGACCGTTCGCTTTTATTTCCTTGACCATTGCGCCTAAAGTATCAACGTGTGCAGTTAATAGACGGTGAGAGGTATCATTTTCTCCTTCGATTGTTGCTATAATCGCACCTTTATTTGTTTGTTTATATTCAATACCCGCACTTTTTAAATAATTTCCTATAAATTGCATGATTGTTTTGGTATAGCCTGATGGACTAGGAATATTTACTAATTGACCTAATAAATCAATTGTACGTTTTTCATCAAAGACATTATTCACTAAAAAGCCCCCTCAATTTCCGTAACTTCTAAATAAAATTAATAATATCAAAATTCACCAAAAATCGACACCCTCATTAGATATGTATTTCCAAAAATTTTAAATAAAAGTAGAATCCGTTCACTTTTGATAATAATTGTATACAATATTATACCACTTCTCGTGCATTCAAATAAAAGGGAAGTTTCATCATTTTTAGAAAAACATGATTTTCGCATGGATTAGCGAAAATCATGTCATTTTCCAGAAAGCGTTTTTTATTTTAGCATGGTTTTTACAAGTTTTAATTTATGTTTATATGGCGGGAACAGTAAATTATTCGCCAATTTTGAGGATCGCTTCATGATGGATTTTGGATGTGTAAAGTTTTCAAAGCTTGCCTTCCCATGATAGGCATTAACCCCGGATGGTCCAACCCCTCCAAATGGTAAATAAGGGTTTGCCACATGTGTGACCGTATCATTAATACAGCCGCCACCAAATGGGAGCTCTTCAAGGAAATACTCTATCGCCTTTTCATGCTCTGAAAAGAAATAGGCTGCTAAAGGCTTCGGCAATTTTTGAACTTGATGAAGTGTGTATTTTAAGTTGTCATATTTTATAATCGGCAATATCGGCCCGAAGATCTCATCTTCCATAATGGGATTCGACCAATTTATATTTTCCAGTATTGTTGGCTCCATATATAAATCGGATGGGTCAATTTTTCCGCCAAATGTGATATTTTCTTTTTCAGCTTCAAGCAATTTTTCTAGGCGGGCAAAATGACGATTGTTCACAATTCGCCCATAGTCTCCACTTTTCTGTGCATCTTTTCCATAAAACTGCACGATGGTTTTTTGCAATTCTTTTACGAATTTCTCATAAATAGAGGAATGTACTAATAAATAATCTGGTGCAACACAGGTCTGTCCCGTATTATTAAATTTCCCCCAGATAATTCGTTTAGCTGCAACATCCAGGTTAGCTGTCTGATCCACAATGGCCGGACTTTTCCCTCCAAGCTCCAATGTTACTGGAGTTAATTTTTCAGCTGCTGCACGCATGACAACTTTCCCCACTGCTACACTGCCAGTAAAGAAAATATAATCAACTGAAGCGTGAATTAGATTGGTTACTTCTTCCTTCTCCCCTTCTACCATCCGTATATAGGAAGTATCAAAGGTTTCTTCAATTATCCGCTTTATAATCTCAGTAGTATGCGGAGTCGTCTCAGAAGGCTTTACAATCGCTGTATTCCCTCCAATAATCGCACCAATTAACGGCTCCATGACAAGCTGAAAAGGATAATTAAATGGCCCAATAATCAAAACAACACCGTAAGGATCCCGGACGATAAAACTTTTTGCCGGCTGGAAATGGAGCGGTGTTTTTACATGAACAGGTTTTGCCCATTCATCAATATTTTTCACGAAATAGCTAATACTATCCAGTACAATTCCTACTTCGTTTGAATACGCTTCAAATTCGCTTTTTCCTAAATCTAAATTTAAAGCCTTCAAAATTTCTTTTTCATATTGCTTGATTTTATCTTTTAGCATGAATAATTGCTTTTTGCGGAATTCAATATTTCTTGTATGGCCTGTTAAAAAAAATTTTTTTTGCTCTTCTATCATGTTTTCTACGTCTTTTGCCGTGAATCTTGCCATCAACATCCCTACCTTAATACATAATTAAAATTTATCTGTTCATAATAACTATGTACAATTTACTACAATTTATCGTCTAATTCCTTCTTAAATGTTTAATTTTAATTTACAAATGGTATTTAGAAAGGAAACAGACAAAATGAAGGGGGCAATTTTATTATGATTTCGACTGAAACTTGGTGGGAAAAAATTTTTTCAGGGCCTTTGTCTATTGGATTAAATGGAGAAAAAGTACATCAGTTAGAAGACGAATCTTTTTTATTCTTAAAAGAAGAGGAAGAAGAATTGCCACAAGTTGAATTTGAACAGCAGGTTGATTATTAATTACCTCTAGTCCTATTTTTTGCGAAATTTCATTTGAATAAAGACGAGACCCTTTATCCAAGTGGAAAGGGTCTTTTGATTTTGTTACGGGCTTAGTTCGCTTCTTTACCTTGCGAATTAAATATTTTACTTGCTACTTTGCTTCATTTATTTGCGTGCGACTTTGATCAAATTCCACGGATCTGGCCAAACTCCAGCTCAAATGGATGTTCACCAAAAGTTGGATGTTCTGTTTTCAGCGGAGTCTACCAATAAGAAATCCACAAATTCAGCTGCTCCATGATACCGATTCTAATCGTATGCCTTCAATAACATTTATATGCGAAGGAAGAACATTATCTAAATAACAAATACAAAATCACAGCTAAAATGACTGTTCCACTTGTAATTAATGTTTTTATGTCATTGGGTTTCATCTGTTTTGCCTCTCTTACTAAGTAAATTTCTACATCTATATATTATTCTACAATAAAAATGCTTCAGCTAAAGATCTGAATTAGAATTTGAGGAGGATTCAAGCACTAAAGCAGGGACATCTGCAAATGTTTCCCCGTCCTCTTCCAGATCACGCATGCGATGGGCGATTCTAGAGGCAGCACTTGCAGCAATACTGCCAACAAGATCATCTAAAAATGTATGAACAGTTGAACCTATTTTGGTATCTAGTTCTTTGATGATTCCGACCTTATCTTTATCTAAATAGCCAAATGTTGTTAATGCAATGCTTCCATAGGTCATTACCGCACCCAATGCCAGCGTTTCATCAACGCCAAATAAGCCTTCATCGGCCTCGATAAGGGATTGCAATGGTTCTGATAGCATTTTCTTTTCTGCTAGTTCATCCAGTTCAATCCCTACAAGTACGGAATGCTGCACTTCTCGCTTTCGTAAAACGCGCTCAACCGATTCAACACAATGCTCCATTAGTAAGCCCTCATTATATGGCAACTGCATTTGATATACAATTTCAGCGATGTCTTCTATTTTCACGCCGCGTCTCTTAAGCGCCTCTTTCGTTGCTTGAGCAACAACCTCTGACGGTACACGAACATTTTTATCATGCATTTTAACATCCCCAATTCCGTTAGATTATGTAGATTGCAGGTGCTTTATTCCATACTACATAGTACACGTAGCAGTTTCGTTATGATACAATTTTTTGTACATCTATAGAAAACAAGGAGGTCCCTTGATGGATCGCGGAACCATTAAAGAAGTTTCATTTTTAAGTTCTTCATTAAACGAAGAAGTGGAATTATTAATTTACGTACCTGCAAATTATACGCCGCTAAATAAATATAACATTTTAATCGCCTCTGACGGCAAGGATTATTTCCAATTAGGCGGTATCACTCGCTTAGCAGATCAGTTATTGGAAGATTATGAAATCGAAAATCTCATTATTGTTGGGATACCTTATAAGAGTGTTGAAGATCGCAGAAAAAAATATATTCCTACCGGTGAGTCAAACGAAGCTTATTTACGTTTTCTTGCACATGAGCTTGTTCCATATCTCGATCAGGAATTTTCTACTTATCAACTAGGATCTACACGAGGAGTCATTGGAGATTCTATGGCAGCCACCGTTTCATTGCTCGCGGCATTAAAATATCCCACAATTTTCAGCAAAGCCATTTTACAATCCCCTTATGTAGATGAACATGTTTTAAAAATTGTTGAAGAATCGAATAATATGGATGCGGTTTCAATTTATCATGTAATCGGTAAAGGTGAAGATAAAGTTTTAACGACAGATAAAAAAATAAAGGATTTTTTAAAACCCAATCGACAACTTCACAAGCTACTTACCTCTAAAGGATACAAGACTTTTTATGAGGAAACCAATGGGAATCATACATGGAAGTATTGGAAGCCTGACCTTAAAAGAGCATTAATTCAAAATTTTAGTTAATGATGGTTGAGAGAAATGTCGAATTTTTTTAAATTCTGTTATAATTATTAGTATCATGAAAATTTAGGGGGGCTTATTTGATGAAATACGGTATTGTAGCATTTCCATCTAAAAGATTACAAGATCTAGCTAACACATATCGCAAACGTTACGATTCACATTACTCAAAAATTACACCGCATGTGACTTTAAAAGAGGCATTCGAAGCAGATGAAAAGGAAATCAGCAAAATTTCTCAAACGATTGCTGCGATTGCAGCTAATCATGCACCTTTAAATATTCACGCGACTAAAGTCAGCTCTTTCTTCCCGATAACAAATGTGATTTATTTTAAAATTGAACCGACTGACCAACTAAATAAATTGCATCAAGACCTTCAGCAGCAATTAAATATCGGAAAACCGAAGCATGTGTTTATTCCACATATAACGATTGCACAAGATTTAACTGAAACTGAACATGACGACATTTATGGTCAATTACGTATGATTGGTGTTAACGAGCAAGAAGCAATTGACCGAATTCATTTAGTATATCAACTTGAAGATGGCTCTTGGACTACTTACGAAACATACCGATTAACTGGGGCTGAGTAAGAATTGTATCACTTTACTATTGTTGAAAATGAGAAGGATCTTGCTTTGGCATTTTCTGTCAGAAAGAAAGTCTTTGTTGAAGAACAGGGTGTGCCGGAACATGTCGAGCTGGATGAGCATGATAATACCTCCATCCACTTTATTGTAAAAGAAGAAGATCAAGCTATTGGCGCTGCCCGACTTCGCAAAATAGAAGATACTATCGGTAAGGTTGAACGCGTTTGTGTTCTGGAGCAATATAGAGGGAAGAATCTTGGTCTGCTCATCATGCAGAAAATTGAAGAGTATGCGAAGGAGCTAGATGTGAAAAAGCTGAAGCTGAATGCACAAAGCTATGCGATCCCATTCTATGAAAAGCTTCATTACACGGTCACATCTCCAGAATTTCTAGATGCGGGTATTCCACATCGCGCAATGGAGAAAGTTATATAGTCCAAACCCATTAAAACTCGTGCCAATTTCAAAACGAAATACAACTCGACAGTAATAGTTCGAGTTGTATTTTTTTGCCTAATCCCAAGAAAACATCCATTTTTTCGCTTTAAAAAATAAAAGCAGCCGCTCCATGAAATTGGCGACTGCTTTTATAGTGTTAGCCCAGCATTTTTTGAATTTTTCCTAAATCCAATGATTTGCCATCTTGTAGAATCGATTTCACAATTTGATCTTCCAATTCTTTTGATACAGGTTTATTCGCCACTTTGCTAACTCGTTTGATGATTTTACGAACTTGTTTTTCATTTGTAAAATCAGCATGTTGAATTGCATTTGCTAGAGCAAAAATTTCATCCATACTTACGCCTGTTTTGTTCTCTATCTGTTTAAAAAAAGGGTTTTGCATTTAACTCCCCTCCTTACATAAAGCTCTTTCCTACAATGATTAATAAGATGAATAGTACAACGATTAACACAAAATAAGAGTTTTTGTGTCCTCCGCCTCCACACATATCATATGCAGGCATGCTGTGAGTTGGTCCACAAAAATCGAATGCAGGCATAGTTTGAGTTGGTCCACAATGATCATAGGCAGGGCTTACTTGACCGCAACCGCAGTTATTCCACATTAAAAATCCCCTCCTTTCACTTTGTATACTATGTAGGCATACAAAGAAAAGTAGGGGTATTTGTCTAGTTTGCTTTTCCTTTTGGTTTAAAAATTAATGCTGCGATAAATCCAAATACAATCGCTGCGCTTATTCCAGAGCTTGTGACTTCAAACATACCTGTCAGTACACCAACCCATCCGTGCTTTTCAGCCTCTGCCAGGGCTCCATGGGTTAACGAATTGCCAAAAGAGGTAATCGGCACTGTTGCTCCTGCTCCAGCAAAATCAATCAATGGTTCATAAAATCCAAGTCCATCTAAAATGGCTCCTGCTACTACTAAAATAACTAAAGTATGACCAGGCGTTAATTTTCCAACATCCATAATTAATTGACCGACCACACAAATTAATCCACCGACAATAAATGCAATTAAAAAACTATAAAAAACAAACATACTCTTCTCCTCACTCCATCGTAATTTCAATTGCATGCGCAGTACAAGGAATCGTCTCGCCTTGCTGGAAAGACATTGGAGAGAGTAGAGCGCCTGTTGCAACTAATAACACCCTTTTATAGCGTCCTGTTTTCATTTGCTGCTCTATATAACTAAAATATACAGATGCGGAACAGCCTGCACCACTAGCACCTGATTGGAAGGCTTCATCTTCTCCATAAAACTCTGCACCAGCGTCTCGGAATACTTCTAATTCTTCTTGTTTAGCATCAGTTTGTGCGAACATCGCCTTCAGGATTTTCAAGCCGATTTTCCCTAAATCTCCTGTCATAATTAGATCATAATCCGTAATTTTTTGATGACGCTTTTTTAAATGGGAGGTGATTGTATCGTAAGCAGCCGGGGCCATAGCCCCTCCCATATGAAATGGACTAACTTCACCGTAATCTACAACCTTTCCTACAGTAGCAGCAACGACAGAAGGCAGCGCTGGATCATGTTTTCCAATTAGTGCATAACCAGCTGCTGTCACTGTCCATTGAGCTGTTGCTGGTTTTTGTGCACCATAGTCTATTGGATAACGGAATTGCCGTTCAATCGCATTATGCTGACTAGCTGCCCCAGCTATTGCAAATTGGGAGGCTCCAACTTCGGTAAGAAGACTTGCAATAATGACAGAGGAAACAGATGTCGCACAGGCTGAAAAGAGCCCTATAAAGGAAATAGCAAGCTCTCTTGCTGCAAAATTTGTTGGTGTCATTTGGTTAACAAGATCTCCGCTTAAAAAGAAATCTACATCCAAATTTTTCAAATCCGCTTTCTTCATGACAATATCACAGGCTTCTTGAATCATTTTTGAATGGCCCTGCTCATTTGTCTTTTGACCCCATCGCTCATCCTCCGATACAGAGTCAAAATAAGAATAAAAAACACTTTTATTCTCAACAGGTCCAGCAACAGCACCACAAGCAATAATCGATGGTTTCGATGAAAATAAAATTACCATTCCAGCACACCCATTGAAACTAAGATAAGCTTAATCAAAGCGATGAAGAAGGCAGAACCAACGCCAAACAAAATTACAGAGCCTGCTAGTTTGAACATATTGCCTCCTACACCTAAAACAAAGCCCTCTGTTTTCCCTTCAATCGCCGCCGATACGACCGCATTCCCGAATCCGGTAACAGGTACTGCGCTTCCCGCCCCTGCGAAGGCACCGAGTTTACGATATAAACCTAAACCTGTTAGTATCATTGAAATAAATACCATCGTTGCTACTGTTGCATTGCCTGCTGTTATATCCGTGAAATCAAAGAAGATAATATATAAAAATGTAATGGCCTGTCCAATTGCACAAATAATTCCGCCTACCAAAAATGCTTTTAACGCATTTTTCAAATAGGGCGTAGGAGGGGTAATTTGCTGTTCGATTTGTTGATATTCCTGCGGATCCAATTAAGTCTCCTCCTTTGCTAACTCTTTTAGTTTCTTCAATTCATCCGTTACTTTTTTTTCATCCTGTTCTTCAAGTAACTTTTGTGTTTCCCAATGCATTTTATAGTCTGATGAAACGAGTACATTTAAATCAGGATATTTTTCTTCTATTTCCTTTTGTAATCTTTTTTCAACCTTTTGTTCTTTGAAGCCCAGCCATGGTTTGACCTGAATGGCTATTAACAATTCATCTTCAACCATAATAGCCGTTCCCATATACACGTCCTTATCGCTTCGAATCACATCTTCTATCCCGGCTTTTTCTTCATCGTCCGTCGCAATCCCTGATACTTGAATAGTTTGTTCATTAGAGCATCCTATTAAAAAAAGTGGAATAAGAAATAGCACTGCCAATTTTTTCAAGATTCAACCCCCTTTTTTGCTTATTATGGGCAGGAAAATTTTAATCTATTCATTTCGTTTAGATAGGTAAAACGGTAATTTTTTGAAGAAATTTTTCAAGGAATTTCAATGCCTCAATACAAATGCCCAGTCTTCATTTTGGAATTCACATATTGTAGATTGAACTAAACTTAAGAGGGGTGAAACAAAATGGGTTGTGGAAAAAACAAATTTGAGAGTTCATCAAGAGAAGATATGGTGAATGATTCAGGTTGTATTTGTGAAGTTGTTAAAACAATTTTAATGCTGCAAAATCAAGCAGTAAGACATGATGATACTTGTGGAACTAGCTGTTTCATTGAGCCAATCGGAGGTCTAACTAAACATGGCCATGCAGATACTCGCGTGTTCATGCTGTTAGATAACCTAGGCAGACCATTTAAAGTGGTGGCTAAAGGCAAGGATTGCACTTACACTTACACTCCATTCTTCAGAGTGGAAGACGTATTCGGTGATTGCTGTGCTACTTTACGTGCAGTTATTGCAACAGATGAAGAAGATTCAGTAGATTTCTTCGATGAAGATCCAAATGTCATGGATCCAGATGCATTTGAAGATATTTGCAAATTCAAGAAAACAGAAACTTGCGTAACTGTCGACCTAAACAACTTCACTGCTATCCAATGTGTAGCAGATGTTGACCTAAACATCCACCATCATTAAGATGGATTATTGAAAGAGACCCAATCAGCCGCCTCAAAACGGCTATTGGGTCTTCTTTTTTGTCTTTTTAAAAGCTGTTTGAATGAATTTATTCAAAAAAAGAGTGATTCAATTTTCACATTGAATCACCCACTTCATTTAAATACCATTTGCTATTGTAATGGTTTCAATATCATTTCCATTGATTACATGGATTTCGTTTAACGACTTAATTTTCACATCGGAGCCTACTACTTCTTCCACTTTTCCTACTAATTTTTCACCGTCATTCAAATGAAACACCAAAGTTCTGAAATGATTGATTGGCTGTGAAAAATAATTCAACTGTCTTGCGATTACTTGATCAAGAACTCGATCTGAACGATTCGGTACAAACACTGATGTACTCTCTTCTAAGAAAGTTTCCTTAACCTCCACAATCTCAGTAAAATATACAGGAGGACTTGAAATAAACAAAATTGGCTCTTCCATTTTACACATCCTTTTTTTACTTATAAATATGCAAAATGAAGTTTTTCGTGAATCATGTCACCACATCGTACAGAATGGACAAAACATTAACCTACATTCAACTGGCCTAAAAACATTGAAGCTAATCCTAAATAAATTAAAATACTCGTTACATCATTAAGAGTTGTAATAAATGGACCCGATGCAACAGCGGGGTCAACCCCAAGCTTATGAATCAGCAACGGAATAAAAGAACCAGCAATCGTTGCAACAAGAATAGAGACACTAATCGCTGCCCCTACCAATAATCCAATGATCAGCGTATGCTTCCAAAAGAAAATTATGGCGACCACTATAATTCCACAGACAATTCCGGTAATTAATCCTGTTAATACTTCTCGAAGGAGCATTTTAATTTTACTTTTTTCGCCTATTTCCCCTGTTGCAATACCGCGCACAGCTACAGCAAGAGCCTGTGTACCACTATTTCCAGAAGTCCCGGATATTAGAGGAATAAAGAGTGCCAGCAAAGCCACCTTCTCTAAAGTCGCTTCAAATTGTCCCATCAAGGATGCCGTAATCATTCCTAAAAATAACAGCATGATTAGCCATGGCAAACGTTTCTTCGCCGCTTTAAAAGGGCTGGATTCCACGTCATCCACATCCGATAACCCTGCAAGCTTGGAATAATCGTCTGTCGCCTCTTCATCAATAACGTCGATAATATCATCGACAGTGATAATCCCTTGCATTTCATGGTTATCATTGACAACTGGAATGGCCAAGAAGTTATAATCCTTCATGATTTGGGCAACTTCTTCTTGATCATCGGAAGCCTTCACATAAACGACCCGTTCATTCATAATGTCGTGAATTAACGTATCCTCATCCGAGATAATTAAATCTCTTAAAGAAATAACACCACTTAAACGATGATTATCATCTACCACGAATACGTAATAAATTGTTTCTGCGTTGGGTGCCTCATTGCGAAGAACCGTCATCGCCGAGCGTACTGTTGAATTCTCAAATACCGAAACGTACTCGGTCGTCATAATCGCCCCAGCAGTGTACTCAGCATATGCCAGTAATTCATTGATTTCTTCGGCAGTTTCACTATCCATCATTTCAAGATAGCTTTCACGCTGTTCATCATCTAATTCATTTAAAACGTCTACTGCATCATCGGTGTACATATATGAAAGCATTTCTGCCCCATATGCTGTATCCATTTCTTTTAAGAATTGCTCGTATTCTTCGTCTTCAATTTCAATCGTTTCAAAAATTGTCGCCATTTCTTGAGGAGACAAGAATTGATAAATCGTTTTTCGTATATCAGGTCCTACCTTCTCATAAAATTGGGCCTGATCATAGGAATGAAGCTCTAAAAAGATTTCACGAAATTGATCAATATTTTCATCAAGTAAATATTGGCGCAATTCATCTTCATTATACAGCTCTTCATTTTTATTATTTTGTTGTTCAACCATCCTTGTCCCCTCCTCTCAAAGTAATAATAGGTGGAAAATGATTTGCCGTAAAGCCATTTTTAACACATCTATAAAATTTTGATAATTCAATAATTACGATTGCTTTGGTATTCACCTATTTATATATTGATAAGCCATCAACAGCCAAAATCTCTCATGTAAAAAAACAAAGATGTTCGCTCACTTTGGCGAACATCTTTTTCTCTAATTATTCATCAAAAATCGCATCGATTCAAGAATTTCACTTGTAAAACGCAGCTTCTGCCCTGTTAGAGGATGGTCCATTTCCAATAAGACACAGTGGAGAGCTTGCCGATTATAAAGTTTTCTGCTGCCTCCATATAACTCATCCCCAACTAAAGGATGGCCGATATGCGCCATATGTACTCGTATCTGATGAGTTCTTCCTGTATGAAGTTTTAATCGAACATGAGTGATTGGTTCCATACCTTTTGAAAACCCTCTATGCAAAGCCAAAACACTTGTATGAGAATATTGACCGTCTGGACGTACTTCCCGCTCAATAATGCTTGTCGTTTTACGTCCTATTGGGGCAATGATTTCTTGCTCGTCTTCATTTACATGCCCATGAACAATCGCTTCATATTGTTTATTAATCATATTGCGCTTTTGTTGCAGTCCCATTAAATGATGGACATGACTATGTTTAGCTATACACACGATTCCCGAAGTATCACGGTCCAATCTTGTTACAATATGAACCGTTGAATGAATGCCTTGTTTTTCAAAATACCCGCAAATGAAATTCGCCAAACTGCCGGTCGGACTTTCTATTGAAGGAATCGTATTTTGAAACGGCGGTTTATCAACGATCAGCAAGGCATCATCCTCGTAAATAATCTTTAAATCTCCACGTTCAACAATAAGTCCTTCACTAAATTCCTCGGGAGGAAAAAGAATCGTAATTTCATCCTCTTTTGAAAGGACATGGCGTACGGTTCTTCCCTCCCCATTTACAAGCATTGTCCCACCATTATACTTGATGGACGTTAGCCCTCTTTTTGAAATTCCATATTTGCTAATTGCGTCTCTTAAAAGTTGTCCATCGCTTTCAGCTAAAAATTGCAATTTGAATCTTTTATCCATGACTCACCTCTTAGTCATTTGAAACGAATGAATCGTGAACTCGTTCCCAAAATGGGAATGGGCGGAATCGTGCAAAACGTACTTTTTCCGAAGCCACATTGAAAGAAATATAGTTCAAATCACTTTGAATAAGATGTTTATGATCAATAGTCATCGTAAATTGTTGATCCTTTATGGGCTTTAACGTGCAATTATGATGCGCTGGCAGTACTAGGGATGACCCTACTGTACGGAATACTCGATTATTGATGGAGGCCATCTCAGTAATTTGAATCGCCTGCAGCGTCGGGTGGATAATCGCGCCGCCAAGTGCTTTGTTATAGGCCGTACTCCCTGATGGTGTAGAAACACATAAACCATCTCCACGGAATCGCTCGAACTGATTGCCATTTAATTCGATATCCATGACAAGGGTTACATCCGGCGATTTAATTGTCGCTTCATTCAATGCTAAATATCTAGCGGTTTCCGAGTTGTGGGTATGCACTTGCACTTCCAGCAAAGGATACTCCACTACATTAAATTCATTTTTGGCAATGGAGAGAACTAATTTTTCTAATTCTGATGGCTTCCAGTCTGCATAAAATCCAAGATGCCCGGTATGAATCCCCACAAAGGCCACTTTGTCTAAACGATGGGCGTGACGGTGAAATGCATGGAGAAGTGTGCCATCTCCACCAATCGAAATGACAATTTCCGGTTCTTCCTCATCTAGAATAAGTCCAAAATCTGTTAAATATGTTTTAGCAAGTTCCATCAATTCATTTGATTGGGAATCTCTGCGTGATTGAATTGAAAATCGCAAAACCTATTCACGCTCCTTTTCCTCTATAGTTGGATGCAAGCGAATTTTGGGGTTTGTAGAGTCTTTAAACTCACTAAAATACACTTGCGCTTCTTGGATTTCGCTTCTAATCGAAGACATCTCCTCGTCAAGCTTAAAAGCCGCTTCAGCTGCGTTTTGCAATCGATTTTTGATTTCTTCAGGGAATAACCCTTTATACTTATAGTTCATTGAATGTTCAATAGAAGCCCAAAAATTCATTGCTAATGTTCTGATTTGGATTTCAGCCAACACCTTGATTTTCCCACTAATCGTTTCAACAGGATATTCAACAATCATGTGATACGAACGGTAACCACTCGGCTTACTATGTGTAATATAGTCTTTCTCCTCAACAACCTCAAGATCATCTCTTTGGCGAATTAAATTGACTACAGTTGAAATATCATCAACGAATTGACACATAATCCTAAGTCCTGCAATATCTTGCAATTCTGTAGCCAACTGTTTGGACGGCTCAAAAGGTATGCCTTTTTCAAGCGTTTTATCATATATACTTGCTAAAGGTTTCACACGCCCTGTTACAAATTCGATTGGAGAAGTTGTTCCTGATGCACCAAACTGAGAACGCATCCCTTTAAATTTTATTTTCAACTCATCAACTGCCTGAATATAAGGACTTAAAAAATTTCCCCATGGTCCCATTGAAGACTCCTCCCAAATGCAAAGACTTTCAACTCTATACAAAAATTTTCTTTTTTGATTATTTCAATTATTAGGCTTCTTCTTTTAATATTTCGGCGAAGGCTGTTTCTACTGCTTCAACAAAGGTTGTGCCGTAGTTTTCGTTCCCTTCAATATTGAAAAGAAGCATATTTAACTCTTCTGTGAAATTTTCCAGTTCAATCTTTTGCTCATTTAAAATCAGATATGGATTTCTTTCTGACTTTAATACACGGACTAACGCAGGCCATAAGTCATCAGGCATATATAAATAGCTATACTCTCCAGCTTCTTCCACCAGGTAGATAAATGCTAAATGATCCGAATCTGTTAAAACTTGGCCTGCAGGTTGGATTTGAATTCTATTTTGGTTTTCGTTTAAACTAAGGTGTAAATCATTATGTACGAATTGATATCTCTCGATTAAATAAATATTTCGCATTATGTAAATTTCCCCTTCTGACTTTATCTTCTAATATTTTAACATAGCTCGCTGCAATTCGAGAAAGAGAATGTGGAAAAAACCTCTTTGAGAAAGGAAAAAAACATGGCACAAGAATTAGAAATTGAATTTAAAAATATTTTAACGAAAGAACAATATGAAAATTTACTAAAAAATTTCCAGGTGGCAAACGAAATGATTGTACGCCAAACGAACCATTATTTCGACACAAAGGATTTTCATCTAAAGAAGCTATTTAGTGGTTTGAGAATCCGTGAAACGAAAGACAAAATTGTCTGTACATTGAAAGAACGTACCGCTAAAAATACACATCTGGAAACAACCGATGTCCTTACAAGGGAACAAGCAGCTCTAATGCTTTCAGGAAATGGTTTCTTTGCAGAGAGTGTTAAAGCGAAATTGCTTGACTTACAAGTTCCTGTGGAAGCTTTACATGTCTTTGGGACATTGACAACAGATCGAGTGGAACTATCTTACAAAGGTGGAACTATTGTGTTTGACCATTCTTTCTATTTAAACTGCGATGATTATGAGGTAGAATATGAAACAGACGAGGAAAATCTCGGCCTAGAAATTTTTGAAGACTTTTTAAAAGAAAACGACATTCCAAAGCAAGTTGCCCAGAAGAAAATTGCACGCTTTATGAATGCATTAAAAAAAGAGAAAGGTTGATTGTATTGAATATATCATCAATGAAAACATTGTTAGAACTTCAAGCAATTCAATCAATTGGCAATTCACAATCCGGCGTCCAATCGACTGGAAACAACGAGTCCCTTTTCACGCAGCTTCTTGAAGATGTGATGGGCTCAAGCACTTCCTCATTAACGGACTCGGAAAATTTACTTGGCTATTATGGAGATTTGAAGAATCCATCTACTAATTCTATGGATAACAATTACTTATCATCTTTTTTATATGACGGCGAAGCAAACTATTTACCGAATGCCATCCATAATAATAACTTACAAAATGAAGAAAACATCTTTTCAAATAATATAAATAAAGATTATTTAAATACTTCTGGTTTCACGAATGTATTAGCGGGGGCAAATGCATATAGTGATATTATTGAACAAGCCTCATCGGCATATGGAGTGCCTCAAAAGCTAATTGCTGCAGTCATGAAACAAGAGTCAAATTACAATGCTAGTGCTGTAAGTTCTGCAGGTGCAACAGGATTAATGCAGCTTATGCCAGGGACGGCAAAATATCTTGGTGTACACGATGCAAAGGATCCTGCACAAAACATTATGGGTGGCACAAAATATTTAAGTCAAATGCTAGAAAAATTCGATCAAAATATCGAATTGGCATTAGCAGCCTACAATGCAGGTCCTGGAAATGTTTCAAAATACGGAGGAATTCCTCCATTCAATGAAACGAAAAATTATGTCAACAAAGTATTAAACTACTATAACGCCTGATATATAGGCATTTTTTATAACTTCTTACCCTTATTTTACCTATGATCATTTGACACTTCCATGCGATTTGTTTGAGAAAAAAGAAATACGTTGTTAGAATGTATTTATCACTTAAATTTTAAACAGTGGTTATAGATTAAAAAGTATACAATTACACGGATTTTCTTACGTATACTAAAAGAAGTAAAGGAGTACACCTATGAATCGAAAATATACGATTCCTTACGAGGAAATTGGTGCTGAAAAACTTTCTGAGCTCCTTCACGCTTTTTACGAACGTGTAGGACAACATCCACAGTTAAAACCTATTTTTCCGGAAGATTTAACTGAAACAACAAGAAAACAAATTCAATTTCAGACCCAGTACTTAGGTGGGCCAGATATATATACTCAAGAACATGGGCATCCGATGCTAAGAGCTCGTCATATCCCATTTAAAATTACACCCGATCGTGCGCAAGCTTGGTTGGAATGCATGAAAGAGGCAATGGATGAAGTTGGACTCGAGGGGAAATTCCGAGATGTTTACTACCAGCGTCTTGTCCTGACAGCCAACCATATGATTAACTCGCCAAATGAAGATGAGGAGGGGTTTGAGTGAATAATGTCCAATTATTATCGAAACCTGCCCCTGCATCTACTATTAAACCAATAGAATTATATATTTTCATCGATCCGCTATGTAAAAAAGCTTTAAATATGCAAACGATGCTGCGTAAGCTTCAACTGGAATATGATCATTATTTTACTTGGCGTTATATTTTAAGTACGAAGCTTGCCTCTCTCAATACATTAGGCCGTCGAACAAAGGGCTGCATTACGGGGGCCGAATTAGATATCACCCATCCAGCACTCCCTTCGATTGCAGTTAAAGCTGCAGAATTACAAGGAAAACGTGCCTCTGCCAGGTTTTTATTAAAATTACAGGAGCATGCATTGCTGAAGACAAAAGAAGTTACTTCCTATTCTGCGCTCATCGAAATTGCCAAAGAATCCAATATTGATGTCGATGAATTTATTTCAGACTTTGGATCAAAGGAAGCTGCCCGTGCCTTTCAATGCGATTTGCACATCACACGGGAAATGGAAATCGAAGAAGTCCCAAGCATTGTTTTCTTTAATGAATGTATCGAAGATGAAGGGTTAAAAGTAAGCGGAATGTATACCTATGAAGTGTATGTCCAAATACTGCAGGAGATGATGAACGAGGAAATCATTTGCAATCCCCTTCCGACATTTGACGAATTATTTTCACGATTCCATACCTTAACGACAAATGATGTAGCAGCAATCTATTCCTTATCCATTCAAGAAGCAGAACGCGAACTAAAAAAACGCATGCTTCAACAAAAGATCGAACGCCTGCCAAGCGAGGAAATTACCCTGTGGCGCCGTAAGATAAACTAATCAGCACTTATATCTTTAAACTATTAATCTATTTCATTTCTGGTAGACAAGGTCATCTTAATGGCTTTGTCTACTTTTTATTTTGGAATTTTAGTGAGTTGCATGCTTTGAATCGGGAAAATTGTATCATGCAGACAAATAAGTAAAAATGGGAGATAAGCTGGAACAGACAACAAATAAAAAAGAGGCGTCATCGACTGACGCCTCTTACAAAGGGGATGGGAGAAATGTTCACGTTCAAACAAAGGGGTGTATGTTTGTTATGTGATTTATTTCACGTATTTACTTTATCACGGAATAATAATGTATGCAACACTATGAAAATAGTTTCACAAATTCGTCAAATAGTAAACGTTTTCAAAAAACACACTATAAATTACCGCTTATACCTATGTCAAAAAGTAGGTTTATTTAAAAAACAGATGCCTTTGTGAAATAATCAAGCTAAATTGAATACAAAATTACTATTCTTTTTATAACAACCCATACTCCAGCTCCAATAAACCGATCATTTCTTCTTTTAAATAGCTTTCCTATTGATTAAAATTCTACCGTAATTGATTGAAGGCCGGTTAATGTTGTTAGTTGAGCTTCTATTGCATCCCACTGTTAATAAGTTTAGTTTTGTAGTCTAGTTCTATTGGACCATTAAACTTACCTTCTCTTTAGACCACTTTATTAGCTGATTCTAACTTTCTTCCTGTTTGAGTATTCTCTCATTTCAATAAATAAAAACATCCCACAGTTTCCAAATAACTGTAGGATGTGTAAAGAAGAATGTTACACCTATTTTATTTTAATAATAGTGCTTCAAGTTCGTTTAATTTTTCTTCGAAGACTTTACATGCTTCTTGAATAGGTGCAGGTGATTCCATGTCTACACCAGCAGCTTTCAGTACTTCGATTGGGAAGTCTGAGCATCCTGCTTTTAAGAAATTATTGATATAACGGTCAACTGCCGGCTGGCCTTCTTCTAGAATTTGCTTGCTTAACGCTGTTGCGGCACTTTGACCAGTAGCATATTGATAAACATAGTAATTATAATAGAAGTGAGGAATTCTTGCCCACTCTAATCCAATTTCCTCATCTACCGTCATATCCTCGCCGAAATATTGTTTATTTAAATCGTAGTAGATTTCAGTTAAGCGCTCTGCCGTAATCGCTTCACCATTTCGATCCAGTTCATGAACGATATGCTCGAATTCGGCAAACATTGTCTGACGGAATACTGTACTGCGGAATCCATCTAACCAGTGATTCAATAAGTAAATTTTTTGCTGAGCATCTTCAGTCGTTCTTAGTAGATAATCAAATAGTAATTCTTCGTTGCATGTTGAAGCAACTTCAGCTACAAAAATTGAATAGCTTGCATATGGATATGGCTGATTTTGTCTAGTAAAGTAGCTATGCATACTATGTCCAAATTCATGTGCTAATGTAAAGAGATTATCTAAGTTATTTTGCCAGTTCATTAATACAAATGGGTTCGTTCCATAAGTACCTGATGAATAAGCACCACTGCGTTTTCCTTTGTTTTCCAATACATCTACCCAGCGGCTGTCCAAACCTTTCTGTACGATTTCTTGGTAGCCTTCACCAAGCGGCTCGAAGCTCTTCACCATGATTTCCTTTGCTTTTTCGTATGGCATTTCAATTTTTACTTCTTTCACTAATGGTGTAAATAAATCATACATGTGCAATTCATCTACACCTAAAACTTTTTTGCGTAATGATACATAGCGATGTAAGACAGGTAAAAATTCATGAATCGTTGAAATCAGTTGATCGTATACTTTTTCAGGTATATGGTTGTTGCTCATGGCACTGTGGCGTGCTGAATCATATTTGCGAATTCTTGCGCTAACATTATGGGCCTTTACATTTCCTGCTAATGTAGTGGCAAAAGTATTTTTAAATTGCCCATAAGTTTTGTACATCGCCTTAAAGGCACTTTCCCGCACCTCACGATTATCGCTTTCCAGGAAAGTAACATAGTTGCCATGAGTTAACTGTACTTCTTCGCCTTCATCATTTTTCACAGTCGGGAATTCTAAGTCAGCATTATTTAACGCACTGAATGTATTGCCTGATGCCCCGGTTACTTCAGAGAACTGTGCAAGCAATTCTTCTTTATCTGCAGTTAAAACATGCGGACGTTCTAGATTTAACTCAGTTAACATTTGATTGTATAAACTTAAAGGCTCGTATTCGTTTATATAGTTTTTGATAGTTTCTTCTTCGATCGATAAGATTTCTGGCGTAACAAATGACCAGGCTGCAGAAAATTTCGCACCTAAAGAGCGTATTCTGCTTTCCATTGCTTGATATTTACCATTCGCTGTATCTTGATCATGTTTCAAATGGCTATATACGTAAAGTCTGCCGAAGCGTTCCGATAGTTTATCGCTAAATTGTAATGTATCATATAAATCTTGGGCACTATCCGCCACTTTCCCTCTATACTTATCTGCTTCAGGAATTAATTTTTCAATGTCCTTGAATTCTTGTTCCCATGCTTCATCTGATTGGAAAATCCCTTCTAGATCCCAAGTTAATTCTACTGGTACTTCTTCACGAGATAATACCTTTTTTGCCATAAAAAAACCCTCCGATACCATTTATTTCGAAATTCGAATAGCATGTTTATTTTCTCAATATTTCGTCTACATTGCAAGGAAATGGTTATATAAAACCTTAAGTAACTTTTCCTCTTGAATAGTTTGATAGACATGCTGAACAGATAAATTCTCAAGCAGCCTGCAGTAAGTGAAAACAACTTCATGAGCATTTTTCGTTTCGGGAAACCGTGCCCATTTTAGAAAATAATCGATAGTTTGTCCTTTCATACGGCTTATTTCAATTTGTGTTGTTTGAGAAAAATAAAATAAAGCAAGTTGCCAGTCAATCGAAAATACTTTTAATGCTTCACTTCCTTTAAGGGGAATACCAATATAATTGGGTAATTCGTTCAAATTCATGCGCAGTTCATATGCGCTTCTTAAAAGTACATCATTTACACCACTTCTACTTAATAATACTCTTGCCTGTAAATAGTTATGTTTCACTTGTTGATTGATCAGCAAAAATTGTTTGTACTCATTTTTTGTTATGGGCTTTGGTATGTAGAAGGGAAATTTTTGGTCGGTCAATGGAAGGGCTTGTACTTTAGATAGGAAGGTATTTCCATGTAAGAACATTATATTTGAAAGGTAAAAGAACTGTCGCACAGTTGGATTGTACGTCATAAGATATGGATGGTGATTAGAAGTCAATTGGAATTGTTGATAGTTTTTGCTCAACGTAATTTTTTGGATACCTTTTTTCACAATATGATCAGGTGTATTTGGAATCCAGATGGGGGATATTTTCTCGAATTTATAGCCGTTATTGCGTGAAACCAATGATTCCGAAGAGATTGGGCTACATTGGAACTCAATTGCAACAGGTTCCTGAGTAGAGTCTTCCAGCAAAATATCGGGTCTTTGCTGTATATTTGTTAAATAGGGCTCTAACTGGGGATTCAAGCCTAAATCACTAAAAAAGCGGTACAGCTGCTCTTTCCCTTTTAAATGAGTTTCTGATTCTCTATCCGAAAACAGGTTCTCGCAATCATTTTTAGAAACGTGTGCAAAATGGGGAATTTTTAAGGAACCAATTTTAAACAATAGCTGTTGTTTACATTGAGGACAGTAAAATTTTTTTGTTTTTCGAAGCTGCTGCAATGTGGTCTGAGATATGCCCGAATTTAAAATAAAGGGTTCATTTTCGTCTGTATAGGCTACAAGCATTAACACATACCTCCTTTTGCTTATTGTAAAATGGATAAATAGTTATTTCAACCAATTATTACAATAATACTCAAATTTAAAGTTTGAAGCATTTTAAGGACACAAAAAAGAGATGTCTTATTTAGACACCTCGATTTATTGATTAACGAGCACCAAACTCCAGTTCAAGAATTTTGAAATACAGTTAAGCGACCGTTAAATATTTTTCTGTTCACTTACTTATGAAAAAAATTGAATTACTGTTTCAAAACAATCTTGCTCCATTATTGTTTCGCCATATTCTTGAATACGATAAATCGACATTTTAGAAGCTCCAAGGTATTCATTGATAATGGACTTGATATTTTGACGTTCATGATTATCTTCAAGATTTGAGAAATCAACTGCTAAATAGTAGTATTTTTCATATTTGTACAATGAAGATGATACTCCAAATGATACTAGACGATTAGCAACTGGAATAATTTCATCAATGTCTTTAAATTTATAAAGAGCTATATTATTGAGACCTAGATGATTGATTTCGTCATCATCAAAGGCATCAAAAATAGAATCATCTAAATTTTTATGAGCTGCATCCCGATGTTCCTCGAAACTGGACAGCAAAGAGTTGGACTCCCCATCTGAATTTATATTAGCTCTTGTTACAATCACTTCAAGACCATGCTCTGAGGCATTTACATGAATCCAAATTGGTCCATCAAGGTCAAAGTAATCTTCCGTATTTATTTCACCAATCATATCCCAGAAAAGTTCTTCCCCTTTTGCTCTGTTGTACCAAATCTCTTCGCGGCTATAACCGCGGTCCTCAATATCACGATAAGTAATAAAGAGCTTTATTGTATTTTCGTTTACGCGTTCGATGTCCATTAGACTTCAACTCCCTTCACAGTCATTCGTTGAAAAACAAAGAAAGCGTTCTTAGTATGTTTTGGATTGCTGAAGTTTAACCAACAATTCAAAACATAAGCATTCATAACAACCAGCTACAGAACAAAACCTTTTTTCTATATTTCTATGCTTTATTCTATAATTCTATTGTATGATTACCTATATGAAATGAAAAGAAAAAAACACTACAAAATAAAATAATTTGAATATTGAAATTGTAGTTGAGTAAGAACATGAAATCAAGTATAAAGCGTTCAAAATCCCTTAAAAAAAGTGTAATATTTCTCCCTAAATTACTAAATATATGTAATCATTTCACTGGATAAAAAAAATTAAACTTCATCGCAAAGATTTTTTGATAATTTACCTTAAGATGCTTAAAAAAACAATATAAAAATAAAAACGATAAAATCCAGTGATAATGGATTTTATCGATATACTCGCAAGAATATTCCTATAAATGATTAATTAACCATTTTTTGTGCTTCAAGCAACTGGAATGCGCGTACTTTTCTTGGTAAGAAACGGCGAATTTCATCTTCATTATAACCGACTTGCAAGCGTTTCTCGTCCAAAATAATTGGTCGGCGAAGTAATCCAGGGTATTCTTGAATCAACTCATACAATTGTTGAAGAGGCAGACTTTCTACATCAACATTTAATTTTTGGAATATTTTAGAACGGGTTGAGATAATTTCATCTGTTCCATCTTCTGTCATTCTTAATATTTCTTTTATTTCACTGATTGTTAAAGGCTCAGAAAAAATATTACGTTCTCTATAAGCAATTTCGTGCTCTTCCAGCCATGCCTTTGCTTTTCTGCATGATGTACAACTTGGTGACGTAAATAATGTTACAATCATTATTACACTTCCTCTCCCAGTGGTATGTTCCTTATCTATTATCAAGTTTTTATTAATTTAGAATTAGTTTAATTAAAACAATGTCTTAATTATACAATAATCTTTTACTTTTGGATATAGCTTACATTTAAAAAAGATAGCAAACGCAATATTAATTATGCTGTTTTCTTCTCGTTTGAGCGGATTATTCATATCTTTGTTATAGTACACAACCAATATTCCCTTTATTTGCAAATCGTAAACCTATATAATTTCAATATAATGAATTCTCAATTAGTCGACATTAATCGAGAAGAAATCACAAATTTCTGTTAATTACATCTTCAATTTACAAACTTTACACGAAAAGAAAATAATTCTCTTGCACGATACAATATTACCCAAAGGACCACTATTTCATTCCAATAATGAAAAGAAAATATAATTTGCTTTTGAAACTGATTTTGTATATGATTTTTTATATCAATTCTGATTTTGCAATTTTTTGCATGCCAAAAGCATGTTGTTTACGCAATTACATAATTTGAAAAACGATGACAAAGAATAGTACATTTGCTTCTCGTGCAAAGAGAGTCTGTGGCTGGTGAAAACAGAAGACGAAAGCATTTGGAATGGACTTTTGAGTGGCTTTATGAAAACAGTAGTAAAGCACGTCACCTTCACGTTACGAAGGCTAAGTGGTCAATTTTTGACAAACTGGGTGGTACCGCGGATTCAACATCATTCGTCCCTTTACGTGAAAACGTATTTGGGGCGTATGATGTTTTTTTATTTTCAATTTTAATTTAGGAGGATTTACGATGAAAACTATTTTTTCAGGTGTTCAACCAACAGGCGTTATTACTTTGGGAAACTATATCGGAGCTTTTATGCAATTCCCCGCATTACAAGATGAAGGAAATGCAATTTACTGTATCGTTGACCAGCATGCAATTACAGTTCCACAGGATCCAAAGGAATTGCGCTCAAGTATTCGTACATTAGCTGCAACCTACTTGGCTACCGGCATTGATCCAAACAAAGCCACTTTATTTATTCAATCAGAGGTTCCTGCCCACGCACAGGCAGGGTGGATGCTGCAATGTGTAGCAACTATCGGTGAACTTGAGCGCATGACGCAATTTAAAGATAAATCAGACGGCAAAGAATCCGTAACAGCTGGTTTATTAACTTATCCTCCACTAATGGCTGGCGATATTCTTTTATACAACACGAATATCGTACCTGTAGGAGATGACCAAAAACAACATATCGAGCTAACACGCGATCTTGCAGAGCGATTTAATAAGCGTTTCGGTGATGTCTTTGTAGTTCCAGAAATACAATTGCCAAAAGCAGGCGCACGCATTAAATCATTGCAAGAACCAACTAAGAAAATGAGTAAGTCTGATCCAAATACAAAAGCAACAATTCGATTCCTGGATACACCAAAACAAATCGAAAAGAAAATCAAATCGGCTGTA
This sequence comes from Lysinibacillus fusiformis, assembly GCA_030027265.1. Lineage (GTDB taxonomy): Bacteria > Bacillota > Bacilli > Bacillales_A > Planococcaceae > Ureibacillus > Ureibacillus fusiformis_A. Next base: position 46,648 of record JASENG010000010.1, read on the forward strand.
ACGGATTCCGATGGTTATGTACAATTTGATGAAGTAAACAAACCAGGCGTTTCTAACCTTTTAACAATCGAATCTGCTGTTACAGGAATTGATATTCCTTCATTAGTAAAAAAATATGACGGCTTAGGTTATGGTGCCTTTAAAGAAGGTGTTGCAACGAGCTTAATCGAGCATTTAGAACCTGTCCAAGCGCGCTTCAACGAGTTAATCGAATCCGATGAATTAGACAAAATTTTAGACGCAGGTGCAGAAAAAGCGAATGCCATTGCTTCCAAAACAATCAAGAGAATGGAAAACGCGATGGGCTTAGGTCGAAAATCAAGATAAACAGTATGACAATCGATCCTATTGCTAAATAAAGTTCATTCGTTCCTGCGATAAAAGCCCAAACAGCTGACCATGAATAGCCGAGTGAACGATAATTTAAATATAGCAGTAAATTTCCTACTGACATTACACAAATGCCATAGCTAAATAAAAACAGCATAAATCGAAACATGTCCACCATCCCCTTCTATATCTAAATATTCATTTACCAACACAAAAATGCCTTTAGCTTTAAGCTAAAGGCATTTTTTTAGAAAAGAGGGGATCCTCTCATGAGGAGTGAGCACCTACCGCTAGACACTATTCAATAGTTTAAATTTAATTAATCAACCTTTTTTAAAACAATACTAGCATTATGACCGCCAAAACCAAGCGAGTTGCTCATTGCATACTCGACAAATTGATTACGTGCCGTATTTGGAACATAATCCAAATCACATTCCGGATCTGGCGTTGTTAGATTAATTGTTGGAGGCAGTACACCTTCTTTTAATGCCAATGCCGTAAAGATTGCTTCCACACCACCAGCAGCGCCTAATAAATGTCCAGTCATTGATTTCGTTGAGCTCATTGCCAAATTATAAGCATGCTCGCCAAAAACAGTTTTCACAGCTTTTGTTTCAAATAAATCATTATACTGTGTACTAGTACCATGGGCATTAATATAGCCGACTTGGGATGGATCCACTCCACCATCTTCCAACGCTTGCTTAATAGCTCGTGCAGCACCTTCTCCTTCTGGAGCAGGAGCAGTAATATGATGTGCATCTCCTGTTGAACCGTATCCAACAACTTCTGCATAAATTTTAGCACCGCGCGCTTTTGCAAATTCGTATTCTTCTAATACTAAAATCCCGGCACCTTCACCGATAACAAATCCATCACGATTCGCATCAAAAGGTCGAGAAGCAGTTTCTGCATCTGGATTTAGAGATAATGCAGTGCTTGAACAGAACCCGGCAACTGCCATATTTACGATAGGCGCTTCTGCCCCACCTGTAATCATGGCATCAGCATCTCCACGCTGGATAACTTTAAAAGCGTCTCCAATGGAGTTTGTTCCCGATGCACATGCAGTCACGGAACAAGAGTTGATTCCTTTAGCTCCGAAGTGAATCGAAACCTGACCTGATGCCATGTTCGGAATCATCATTGGAACAAAGAAAGGACTTACACGGCGTACCCCACGTTCTTGGAAAGTAACATATTGGTTTTCATACGTCTCCATCCCGCCAATACCAGAACCAATCCAAACACCTACGCGTGGAGCAATTTCTTCAGTAATTGCTAAACCTGAATCTTTCATGGCCATAATGGATGCCGCTAGCGCATAATGCGTGAAACGGTCCATTTTTCTAGCTTCTTTTTTCTCAATATATTGTTCGATATCAAAATCTTTCACTTCTGCCGCAATTTTTACCGGGAATTTCTCGACGTCTAGACGTGTTAAAGGCCCAACACCTGAATTCCCGGCAACGATATTTTCCCAAGTTTCTTCTATCGTATTTCCTAAAGGCGTAACTGCACCAATACCTGTAATGACTACTCTTCTATTCATAGTTTTTCAAATCCCCCTTAAGTTTAAATACAAGTTCGCTTTAAAAAGCTATTATTTTCCCCATTTAATGACAGCTGCACCCCAAGTAAGGCCACCGCCAAAACCAACTAGCACAAGAATATCATCATCTTTGATTTTACCATCTTCTACTTCATCTGCCAAAGCAAGTCCGATAGAAGCTGATGATGTATTTCCATATTTATGAATATGCTTTGAAAGCTTTTCTTCCGGCAATTCAAGTCTTTCACGAGAAGCTTCCATAATGCGAATATTCGCTTGATGCGGGATAAGTAAATCCACATCTTCTTTTGACAGTCCGGCTTTATCAAGAACCGAAACTGCTGATTCACCCATTTGTCTTACAGCAAATTTGAAAACTTCACGTCCGTTCATCGAGATTGTACGTTCATCATTTAAATAAAGGTGTTTACCACCCGTTCCATCTGCACCTAATTCAAATGAAAGAATTCCTCTGCCTTCACTTACTTCACTAATCACAGCAGCGCATGCACCGTCACCGAACAATACAGCTGTATTTCGATCGTTCCAGTCTGTAACTTTCGATAATTTTTCAACACCAACTACTAAGACATATTTATAACTATTGCTTTCAACGAATTGCTTAGCCGTTGAAAGTCCATATATAAAACCTGAACAAGCTGCCGAAACATCCATTGCAGCTGCATGAACAGCACCTAATTTTTCTTGAATTTGACAGGCAACACTTGGAAATGCACGATCTGGCGTTACCGTAGCAACTAAAATCAATCCAATCTGATCTGCCGATATATCCGCATCTTTAAGTGCTTTTTGAGCAGCAGCAAATGCTAAATCAGAAGTATCCTCATTATCCCTGGCAATTCGTCTTTCTTCTATGCCAGTTCTAGTGCGAATCCATTCATCATTTGTATCTAAAGTTTTCTCTAAATCAAAATTTGTTACAACCTTCTCTGGAACGTATTTCCCTAATCCAATGATCCCTGCGTTCATTTTAATCCCCCCGTTTTACTACTAACATTTAGTACTTGGTCATAATTATAGCTCATAAAAAAAAGAACCTCAACCTTTTATTCACGATTTGTTCTTAAGTTAGTGGTTCTTTTTTACGAATCTATATGTTATGATATGTAAGATGAAATGGAATACTATTTAAAATTGTTTTATAGAGGTGAAATGAATGCAATACGTAATGACTTTAGTTTGGTCTGTTCTATTAATGTTTATGTTAAACTATGTTGTCAGCTCAATTTTGGCTGTTGATTTTAATGCTACAACAAGTATTATTCTTGGTGTTGTTTTTGCAGTATTAATATTTATCGTTAGTGCAGTTATTCCAAACGAACCAACACCGGAAGCCGACCATCACTAATTTTGAACGATAGCACTTCAAATCGAAGTGCTTTTATTTTTGCTCTTTTAATAGTAAAAGTGGGTAGCTTTTCTATACGAGCTACCCACTTCATACTGTAGACAAACTCGAAAAATCGAAGTTTGATCTGCAGTTTTTTGCTTTTTATAATGGTTGATGGGATTTTGGGCTCTTCAAGATTAAAGTTTGAAATTCAAGCTTAGCATTCGACTAATTCTAGCATGCCACATTTCGTTTCTTCTTATAGAATCTTTCTACTCGCCTTTTTTCAGCAGTACACATCACGATTCGTCCATAGAGCTCTCTTTTCGGAGATTATATACCCGCCAAACAGTTTCTCCCGTAACTATTTGGCAACAAGTAATTCGCCATTTTCCATTATCACTTGCAATGATTCTCCTGGGAGTACTTCCCCTTTTAGCAATTCTTTTGCAACAGCAGTTTCAACATTTCGCTGGATAAAGCGTTTTAAGGGTCTTGCTCCAAATTGAGGATCGATGCCGTGTTCGACAATCCAATCCACTACTTCATCACTAACCTTTAACTCAATTTCCTGTTCCGCTACACGATTTTGTAATTGGCCGACATATTTCCAAGCAATTGCGTGGAAATGTTCCGTACTTAATGCATGGAACATAATAATGTCATCCACACGGTTCAGGAGCTCTGGCTTAAAGTGGGCACGTAATTCGGACATCACCAGCTCTTCTACTGTTTGCGCATTTTCAGGTTTTGTTTCCAGCAAATAATGGGACCCGATGTTTGAAGTCATAATGACTACTGTATTTGTAAAGTTCACCAAACGCCCTTGACTATCTGTTATACGACCATCATCTAAAATTTGAAGTAAAATATTCGCCACATCCGGATGTGCTTTTTCAATTTCGTCCAATAACACAACTGAGTAAGGATTTCGTCGAACCGCTTCTGTTAACTGTCCGCCTTCTTCATAGCCAACATATCCTGGAGGTGCCCCCACAAGTCGAGATACACTATGCTTTTCCATATACTCACTCATATCAATGCGGATAAAATGATCTTCCGAATCAAATAGCTGTGCCGCTAAAGCCTTTGCCAACTCTGTTTTTCCTACTCCGGTTGGCCCCAAGAAGATAAAGGAACCAATTGGCCGATTTGGATCTTTTATTCCTGAACGTGCTCGCCAGACTGCCTCAGTAACAAGCTTAACGGCCATCTCTTGACCAACTACTCGTTCATGTAAAGTATCTTTTAAACGCAATAATTTTTCCCGTTCGCCTTCAACTAGCTTTGTAACAGGAATGCCTGTCCATCTTGAAATAATCGAGGCAATCTCATCCGCTGTTACTTCCTCGCGCAGAATTCTAGTATCAGAACCAATTTTCAGCTCTTCCTCTAAAGTAAATAGTTCTTTCTCAAGCGAAGGAATTTTGCCATGACGGAGCTCCGCAGCCTTATTCAAGTCATATTTGCTTTCTGCCTCCTCTAGATCACGGCGATAGCTATCCAACTGTTCACGCTTTTTCTGAATGGCTTGCAGGCTATCTTTTTCCGCTTCCCATTGCTTGCGTATTTTGTCGGTTGACTCTTTCAGAGAAGCTAGTTCAATTCGTAAAGCTTCAAGGCGTTTTTTACTTGCTTCATCCTTTTCCTTTGTTAAAGCTTGTTCCTCGATTTCGAGCTGCATCACACGGCGAGTGACCATATCCAGCTCTTGCGGCATGGAATCAATTTCCGTTCGGATCATCGCACATGCCTCATCGATTAAATCAATGGCCTTATCCGGCAAGAAACGTTCCGTAATATAACGATTGGAAAGCTCAGCCGCCGCAATAATTGCGCGATCATGAATTCGTACACCATGATGCAATTCAAAACGTTCCTTTAAGCCGCGCAAAATTGATACCGTATCCTCTATTGATGGTTCTCTTACAATGACTTGCTGGAATCTGCGTTCAAGGGCTGGATCTTTTTCAATATACATCCGATATTCATCTAATGTAGTTGCACCAATACAGTGCAGCTCACCACGCGCCAGCATTGGTTTGAGCATATTCCCTGCATCCATTGCCCCATCTGTTTTACCTGCTCCGACTATGGTATGGATCTCATCGATAAATAAAATAATTTGACCTTCCGAATCTTTTACTTCTTTTAAGACTCCTTTTAAACGTTCTTCAAATTGACCGCGATAGCTGGCTCCAGCGATGAGGGCACTCATATCCAGCTCATATAAAATACAGTTTTTCAAGCCCTCCGGTACGTCTTTCCTTACGATTCGCTGTGCTAATCCTTCTACAATTGCCGTTTTTCCGACACCCGGTTCCCCGATTAGGATTGGATTGTTCTTTGTTTTTCTTGAGAGGATTCGAATGACATTTCGAATTTCTTCATCACGACCAATAACGGGATCCATCTTACCGTTTTTAACCTCTTCAATTAAATTACGACCAAATTGCTCTAATGGACTACGATTGTCTTGCTGTTGAAATTGCATTCTTAAACACCCTTTCAAATTATATTATCTATCACTTATTTTGCAGATTTAGACTGTAGCAAATCGAATGTAATGCCGAGAATGCATCTGACATAGTTTCTTTGACCTTTCCTGACTAATTTGATTATAAGCTGTTTAAATTAGAAATGCAAAAATTGGCACTAAATTTCTACATTTTCTTTTATTCACATGTGCTATCATATATTGAAAATACATTTTTAAATTTTAACTGTGCGAAAGTTTTTATATAAAGGATGTGACCAAATGACATTACCTGATACATTATCAATCGATATTTATCAACTATTTGAAGAACATGGATTGCTTGTGAAGGTGGAAAAAGGAAACCATATCTTCCATGAGGGCGAAAGTGCTGGAGATTTATTTTTGATCAAAAATGGTTCTGTTCAAATAAGTAAAGAAACCGAAAATGGGAAAGAGCTTACTTTTCGGATTTGCGGGAGAAATAGCATAATTGGCGAGTCGTCATTATTCGGTCCGACAACATTCCATTCAAATACTGCCAAAGCCATTATTAATTCTGATTTAATCATACTGAGCAAACATTCATTAGAAATGATTTTAACGGAACAACCATCCCTGATGATTGAATACTTAAAATGGATTCAAAACGAAAATTTAAAAAATCAAAGCTTGGTTCGTGATTTAGTCATACATAGAAAAAAAGGAGCACTATATTCTACATTAATTCGTTTATCCAATACGTATGGAAAGACCCTTCAGAACAAAGATAATCAAGTTTTAATCGATATTCATTTAACGAACACAGAAGTAGCTAATATGTGCTCAACTAGTCGAGAAATGATCAATCGCATGTTGAATGACCTAAAAAAGCACAATATCATTACTTTTGAAAAGGGCTATATTACCATTCTGGATCTAGAATACCTAAAGCAAGAAATTGCTTGTGAAAATTGTCCAGTATCTATCTGTCGAATAGATTAAAAAGGTACGCAGAAAAGCTTCCTGCGTACCTTTTATTAATTCTGAAACACTTTTATGGCTTCAACACGACCTTAATACACTCATCCTCGTGATCATTAAATGTCTTATAAGCTTCCCCTGCACGGTCAAGCGGAACCTTGTGGGTAATAATTTCAGTCGGATCAAGTTTCCCTTCTTTTATCATGTCAAATAGCATTGGCATATAGTGAATGACCGGTGCTTGACCCATTTTTATGTTAATATTTCGTTCGAACAGGTTGCCTAAAGGAAAATGGTTGTACATAGAGCCATAAACACCAGTAATCTGTAAGGTTCCAAATTTTTTTATTGCCTTCATCCCGATACGAATGGCACTAGTCGTCCCGCCGGATAGTTTTAATTTTTGCTCCACTACTTCAAGCGGGTTCTTTTTCCCGTCCATCCCTACACAATCAATTACAACATCCGCTCCGCCCTTCGTGATTTCTGCAATATACGCACCCGTATCATCATGCTCATCAAAATTAATGATTTCTACATTATTCATTTTTTTCGCATGGTTTAAACGGTATGGGAGATTATCAACAGCAATGACGCGTTTAGCGCCTTTCATCCAGGCAAATTTTTGTGTCATTAATCCAATTGGACCGCAGCCCAATACAACTACTGTATCGCCTTTTTTCACGCCGCCGCTTTCTACGCTCCAGTATGCAGTCGGGAGCACATCCGACATAAACAGTAAAGACTCATCTTCAAGTTCAACAGATTCCGGGATAACAAATGGGACAAAGTTTCCGAATGGGACGCGAAGTAATTCAGCTTGTCCTCCTTGATAACCACCATAGCGTTCAGTGAAACCGAAATAACCGCCTGTATCCACATGAGGATTTGAATTGGAGTTGTCACACTGGCTTTCCATTTCGTTTTGACAATAATGACAATGCCCGCAAGAAATATTGAATGGAAGTACAACGCGGTCTCCTTTTTTTACTTTCTCCACATCAGGGCCTACTTCTTCAACAATCCCCATTGGTTCATGGCCGACCACATAATCTTTTGACGCAGGAAGCGCCCCCTGATAAATATGAAGGTCAGAACCACAAATTGCTGTAGATGTTACACGAATTATGATATCGTCTTTTTTTTCGATTTTTGGATCCGCTATCTCTTTTACTTGCATATCTTTGGCACCTTGGAAAGTAACTGCTTTCATGTAAAAACCTCCTGGAATGTAAGTGATTTTTAAGATGGTGAGTTAAAAACTGCTATTCATTTACTTCCCTATCTTGTGCAAGATAATCCTATAAATATTCCTTTTAGTATTTTCAACATACCTATCTTGAGAAGGTTCTTTACTAAAAAAACGAGCTACTCTATTATGCCGAGTTGCTCGTTTCATTTCTTTTATCGAATTCCTAATGCCATTTTTGCGTAACGTGACATCATGTCTTTTGACCAAGCAGGCTGCCAAACGATATTGACATCTACTTTTTTAACTTCTGGAAGCTCACCTAAAGCTGTATTGACTTGATCTACAATCACGGGACCAAGTGGGCATCCCATTGAAGTAAGCGTCATTGTAACCGTTGCTAAGCCTTCTTCATCTAAATCTACTTCATATACTAAACCTAAGTTGACGATATCGATGCCAAGCTCAGGGTCAATTACGTTTTCTAGAGCACCTAAAATGCTTTCTTTCATATCTTCGCTAATTGCCATTTTTATTGTTTCCCCTTCCTTAGTAGTGTTAACTCTATCATAGCAAATGAAATTCTTTATGCCAAATGTTGTGATAGAAACGATGTCACGGCAAGCACGCCACTGCGCGGAACTTTATGTCCTGAGCTTTTCGATTCAACAAAGAGTAAATTTTCTGGTGATTGCTCATAGTGTGAACGTAATTGCGTATAAAAATGATATGTATTTTTAAATGGTACAGTCACATCTTTATGTCCATGCCAGAACATCACAGGTCTTTGGTTAAATCGTTCAGGATTCTTTGTAATATCATATTCTGATAACTGATTCATGATATTTTCTTTTTGTATTTCATTGAATGGTAATTTTACGCCCATTGCTTCAAATTGGTCCAATTGCCAATTAGCCAGCTCGACATAACCAGGAGCACCCATACAAATAGCCGCAGCATTTACCCAATCATATGCATTTAAACAGCCGGCAGTTATAATTCCACCCATTGATGAGCCAGCTATTCCGATTTTTGATGCGCCATACCCTCTTGCTTTTAGTTCTTCATAAATTGTATTGACTTCATGGATAGATTTTAAAACAATCTCCCAAAAGTGCATATTCATTTTCGTTTCAGAAAGATTTTCATTGCGTACACCATGTAAATGGGCATCTGGCAAAATGACCCGTACACCCTTTTGCACTAGTTGATAGGCGTAATGCAAGTTATGCTCCTTTGCACTTGTAAAGCCATGAAGAAAAATTACAACTGGCGTTTGTTCGTTCATTGAATTATCATAAACATGTAATAAAGGTATCCCTTTCCACATATCATCTTGAACATACATTTTCTTTCACCCCTAAACTATACCGTCAATTCTTTTTTAATTCCTAAATAGTCTTTCTAAAGGCTAATATTTTCATCAATTGTAGAAAAACTATTCTTATACTCATCATATCATTGGCGGAAAATTATTGCTAAATATCGCAAGCAGTTTATCAAATTTTGACTAAATATATTCATAAGGATAAAATTTAGAGAGAAAGAAAGGAGAATTCCTTCATGAAACAACATTTAATTGTATTAGATTTAGACGGTACTTTATTAACGGATGAGAAAAAAATATCCGACAAAACGAAGCAAACTCTATTTAAAGCAAAAGAGGCCGGCCATCAGGTGATGATTGCTACTGGACGACCATTCCGAGCTAGCCAGCTGTATTACAATGAATTGATGTTAACCACACCCATTGTAAATTTTAATGGTGCATTGGTTCACCACCCCAAAAACATTGCTTGGGAAAAGCTCCATTCCCCTATTGATATTAGTGTCGTTCATGATGTAGTCGACTCAGTCGATAAATATCAATATGAGAATTTAATTGCCGAGGTTATGGATGATGTCTTTATCCATAACGAGGATCATCGCATGATGGATATTTTTAATATGGGGGATCCCCGCATAACAATCGGAAACTTAAGAGGCAATCTAAATCAAGATCCAACAAGTTTACTGATTCATGCAGAAGAAGCAAATGTGCCGATTATTCGCGATCATCTAGCAAGTGTTCACGCGGAGCTAATCGATCATCGCCGCTGGGGAGCACCATTCCATATTATCGAAATCGTACGAAAAGGGTTAAATAAAGCTGTCGGGATTTCTCATATAGCCAAAGAAATGAATATCCCTCGTGACCGCATTATTGCTTTTGGAGACGAGGACAACGATTTAGAAATGCTCGAATATGCAGGAATTGGGGTTGCAATGTCAAATGGCATTGATGATTTAAAGAATATTGCCAATGAAATTACTTTAAGCAATAACGAAGATGGCATTGCCAAAATCCTTATGGAAAGACTAAAATTGTAAGTATAGAAAAGTTCTAAATGCTAGTTTTCCTTTTATTTAAAAACAAATAGAATTTAGTATATTTCAAATAGAACTATTCAAAGGAGGTATGAATATGAAAATTTTTGCAGATAGTGGCTGTGATTTGCCGAAGGAGTATTTTGCTGAAAATAATGTAGAATTATTTCCCCTTCGAGTGGATTTAAATAATCAAGAATATAATGATATCTTGGATATTGATCCAAAGGTTGTTTACGCTGCCATGAAAGAAGGAGCCGTACCAAAAACTTCCCAAGTGTCGCCAGAAGCTTTCTTAAAGCAGTTTGAAGCCCTAGCCAAAAATAATGAAGAAGGTATTTATATTGCCTTTTCATCCAATTTATCGGGTACATATAACACGGCCATGATGATTGCTTCTCAGGTACGCGAGAATTATCCAAATCTTAAATTAAAAATCATCGATACAAAATGTGCGTCTTTAGGTCATGGGCTTGTTGTACAAGAAGCAGTACGCCTTAGAGACCAAGGTATTTCGTTTGAAGAGGCAGCTCAAAAAATTGCTCACACAGCAGAGCATATGACACAGCTGTTTACAGTTGAAAATTTAAACTACTTAGCTGCTGGTGGAAGACTTTCAAAATCCAGTGCATTTATCGGGGGTCTTTTAAGCATCAAACCGATTTTGCATGTAGAGGATGGAAAACTGATTCCTCTTGAGAAAATTCGGGGCCGAAAAAAAGCCATTAATCGCATCATTGATTTGATGGCAGAAAGAGGCGGCGATTTCTCCGACAAAATCGTTGGAATTAGCCATGGCGATGATTTAGAATTTGCCAATGAGGTACAAGCGCTGATCGAAGAAAAGTTACAGCCGAAATCATTTGTCATTACAATGATTGGCTCAAGTATCGGTGCTCATTCAGGTCCCGGAACAATTGCCATTTTCTTTACTGATAAAGATTATTAATTTAACGTCACGAGTTGTTTCTAAGTGAAACAGCTCGTTTTTTTTGTTGCCTAATTTTCGGGGCCTTCCAGACAAATAAAAAAATGAACCCAGGGAGCACATAGCTCCTGGATTCATCTTCTTTTATAAATTAGTTAGCGATTGGCTCTTCAGCAACTAATTCAATATCTTGTAATTGTGTTGGTTCTGCATAGTCAACACTGTAGTTTTTCACACGTTTGTTAACAGGGAAAATCTCATACCGGAATTGCATTGGAATTGTTGTTGCCACTTCCTCGATATGTTGTTGGAAGAATTTGAATTTCTCCGCACGGAAATCAGTGTCAAATGCTTCTGGTGAATCAATAGCTTCAATAGCTTCTTGTAATTCTGGAGAAGTGTAACGGCTGAAGTTAAATTCATCCACTTCACCATATAAACCTGATGGAGATGGGTTTGTACCAGTTCCCCAAGCACCCATGAAGATATCGATTTCTGGATCATCAGCTTGAACCATGTCATAGAATGCGTTGAATTCGATTAAACGGCCAGTTGATAATACAACATTTAAACCAACATCAGCCCAGTTTTGCAGGTAGAATGAAGCGATTTCTTCCGCTACAGCGTCACCTGACATAGAAGCTAATTTAATTTCTAATTTTTCCCCATTTGGATCTTCACGGAATCCGTCTCCGTCAACATCCTCATAACCTGCTTCGTCTAATAATGCGATAGCCTTTTCTGGATCATAAGTGTAGCCTTTTAATTCTGCATCATAGAATGCTTCAAATACTGGCGGAATTAAAGAATTCGCACGTTCACGTAAGTTGTTGTAATATACTTCAGATACTTGCTCGATATCTAGAGCATAGCCCATTGCTTGACGTAATTTTACATCACCCATTTTTGAGCCTTCCATATCTGTTACCACTTTACCTTGTTCTGTATCAAATTTACCTACTTTAAATCCTAAGTAAGAATAGTAAAGCTCTGGACGACCTAAGATTGAGATGTTATCAAATGTTTCGATTTCTGGCATTTTTGTTGCATTAAAGTTTTGAATTAGATCATAATCACCAGATTCGATTGCTACTGAAATAGAGCTTGATGGAACCACTTTAACTACAACTCCGTCAAGTTTTGGTGCACCTCTCCAATAGTTTTCGTTTTTCACGTAAGAGACAGATTCACCTGGCACAATTTTGTCGATAATAAATGCACCTAATGTTACAGGGTTTTTACGAACTGCATCAGACTCAACTAATTCACCTACAGGAATATCCGCGATTTGGTGAACAGGTGCTGCATAAGTCCATAGGCCATCACCACCATAGAAGATTGATGGAGATAATTGTTTAAAGCTGATTTCTAAAGTCAAATCATCAATTTTCTTAAGACCTGAAATTGTGTCAGCTGTTCCTGCATGATACTCTTCAGCACCAATGATATTTTGGAATTGAGAGTCATAACGAACACCCGTGTAATCTTTGTGTCCAATAATATGGTAAGGTAAAATTACGTCATCAATTGTTAATGGTTCACCATCAGACCATTTAACACCTTCACGTATTTTAACAGTTGCTTTATTGTTTTCTTGGTCAACTTCTAAAGAAGCAATACCCTCATCAGTGATCATGAAGTTTTCATCCACTTCGAATAGTGAGTTTGAAACCCATTCCATTAATTGAGCATCATAAGCATCTTCATAAAGTTCCCAGTTAAAGATCCCTTGGAAAGGCTCATCTTTTACCATAGCAACTTGAAGTGTCCCACCTTCGATTGCTTCACCTTCGTTAGTTACCGCTACTTCAAATAGGCTATCTGAAGTTTCAGTTGCTGTTTCTGTTCCTTCAGTTGTTTCTTCAGAAGATGTATCTTCTTTTCCATCAGTTGCCGGCTCTTCCTCTTTTCCATTACAAGCCGCAAGAACTAGTAATACAGAGAATAGTGCTGCAAATAATAACCACTTAGCTTTCTTCATTGTTTTTCCTCCCTTTTTTCGTTTTGTACCGATTAAACATTTATTTATATTAAAAACATATTTACTTTTAGATTTTGTAAATATGGTGGTACCCCTGTTGCATTGCAGTAATTTAAAAACATAAAATTTTCAGAAATTACAATCTAAAACATTGTACTTAACCTAATCGTTGACGAGAGTCTGCTGCTCTTCGTAATGCTTGACCAACATAGTTGATTCCTAACATCATCAACAGGATAAATAATGCGGCCGGCAGCCAGACCCACCATTTTTCTTGCAGTACAAGCGGATTATTCGCACTTGCTACTAGAGTCCCCAGGGATGGTGTGGAAAGCGGCAACCCAAATCCTAAATAGGATAGACCTGTTTCAATCCCAACATTTCCTGCAAAGTTTAATGTCATTTCAACAATGATGATCGAGCTCAAGTTTGGCAATACTTCTCGGATAATAATAATAAAATCATTTGTTCCAAGTGTTTTGGATGCCTGTACATAATCTCGTCTACTTTCTGATAGTGCCTTGGAACGAACAAGTCTTGCCGTACCTGTCCATAGGAAGAGACTCATAATTAAAATGAATGCTCCTACAGTATATTTTGGTACCACTGTAATAAACACAATAATTAGCATTAACTGTGGAATTGTAACAAAGAAGTCAATAATCCTCATAAATAGATTATCAATCCATCCGCCAAAATAACCACAAATTAAACCAACTGCAACACCAAATATCCCTGTAATCAGTGTGATAGCAATTGCTATCGACATTGAATTTCTTGCACCTACAACAATTTGGCCGATGATATCTTTACCACCATTGTCAGCACCAAGTAAAAACTTCCCACCTGGTTCTGCAAACTTATCTCTTAAGCTAACACGCAATAACTGTTGCTGATCAATTCCTAGCCATGCCCATAAATAGATGCCAACAATCACTATTACTAATAAGATTAGAGAAACCATTGCCAATCTATCTTTCAAAAACTCCCGGAAAACTACCTGTAATCCAGTTGGCGAGGAGTTTACATAGGTTGCATTAGTCTGCTTTTTATTTTTCTTTGCCATTTTAGATCCTCCTTAACTTTTATTAGTTTTTGTCTATTCAATCCTTATGCGAGGGTCAACAATACTCATAATGATGTCGGATAATAGACTACCTAATAGAGCTAAGAATCCAAATAACATAACTAACGCAGTAATAACAGAATAGTCACGGGACAAGATTGAACTGATAAATAATTGTCCCATCCCAGGGTAGCCAAAAATTGTTTCGATGAAGATTGAACCACCTAATAACCCTGTAATTGTAAATCCTAAAAATGCTGCAATCGGTAGTAGAGAGTTACGGAAAATATGTTTTGAGTACACTTTACGCATTGGAATCCCTTTGCTTCGTGCAGTTCGAACATAATCCATTGCTTTTGCATCGATTATTTCGGAACGCAAGTATTGGATAATACCTGTTGTTCCTAAGATAGCGTAAGTAATCGATGGTAGCAGGATATGATAGAACCTATCCCAGTAATAGCCAATTGTACCTTCAGTCGATTTAACATCCACGCTTCCGCTTGTAGGGAACCATCCTAATTGGTATCCAAATAAAAATAGGAATATTAAACCTAAAACAAATGTTGGAATTGCATATGTAACAAAACTATACATTACAATTGTTTTATCCAAACGAGAGTTTTGATATCTTCCTGCTAATATACCTAATGGGATAGCGATTAAATAAAGTAATATGACACTTAATAATGAAAGCCAAAATGTATTCAAGGCACGTTCGCCAATTAAATCGGCAACACTCCGCTTATACGTATAGCTAAGTCCAAAATCACCTTGGAAAGCATTTCCTACCCATCGAAGATATTGAATATGCACTGGATCATTTAACCCGGCTTTTTCGGTTAACTCTGCGATACGAGCTGGATCTGTTTGAGGTGTAATCAACCCTGTAAATGGATCCCCAGGCATAAATTTAGCTAGGATAAAGATAATCACACTCAAAACAAACAATTGTGGAATCATGATTAAAAATCTTCTGACGATTGTTTTCCACATCTTAGATGACCTCCTTCACGCTTGAAGTAGCCGCGACAGCATGAGTGTTTGAAACGGGTACTAGATCAAATACTCGTTCATTCTCATCATAATAATTTTTATGTTCCGCTTGATAATGCTGTTCCACACGAATTCTTTCACGTTTACGATCTTCTCTTCCAAGCGGCGACACTTCCGGAATAGCGCTTAATAAACGTTTTGTATAGATATGCTGTGGGTTTGTATAAATATCTTCTTTTGTACCCGTTTCTACAAATCTACCTTTATACATGATAGAAATATGGTCGCACATATGTTTAACAACACCTAAATCGTGGGATATAAATAAATAACTTAAGCCAAATTCATTTTGAATATCCTTCATAAAGTTCAATACTTGCGCTTGGACGGATAAGTCAAGGGCAGATACTGGTTCGTCAGCGATAATCAGCTTTGGATTTGTAGCAATCGCACGAGCAATCCCTAAGCGCTGTTTCTGGCCTCCAGAAAATTCATGAGGATATTTAAGTTTTGCATCTTCAGGCATTCCGACGATTTCTAGCAATTCACTAATTTTCCGTTCTTCCTCTTTGGGAGAAAGGCTCAAAAAATTTCGAATCGGTTCTGCAATAATGTCCTTTACTCGTTTTCGAGGATTTAAGCTGGAATGGGCATCCTGGAAAATCATTTGAACATCGCGGTTAAATGAAGATTTACGGCTTCTTCTTGCATTGGTTACATTTTCGCCTTCATAAATAATGCTTCCAGAAGTAATTTTTTCCAGACCGATCAAGGCTTTCCCTGTTGTAGATTTTCCACATCCAGATTCGCCGACTAAGCCATATGCTTTTCCTCTTTCGAATTCCATTGTTATTCCATCAACAGCAAGAACTCGATCAATTACAGTATTGAAGAAACCGCCGCGAACAGGATAGTGAACTTTTAGATCATTTATTTGCATAAAGCTCATGCGTCCCGCCCCCTTTATCCGTTTTAAACTGAAACTCCTTCCAACATGTACAACGAACAAAATGTCCTGGAGAAATTTCGTGAAGTGCTGGATTTTCCTCATGGGCTTCTCCTGGTATCCATGGAATACGGGAAGAGAAACGACAGCCTGAGCGCGGAAGATTCATTAATGAAGGAACAATGCCTTCTATTACATTTAATCGATCCGATTGTGCGTTCATCTGAGGTATTGAGTTAAACAAAGAACGTGTATAAGGATGTTTAGGATTTGTAAACAATTCTTCTACGCTTGCTTCTTCAATAATTTGACCTGCATACATAACTGCCACGCGGTCCGCTACTTCTGCAACTACCCCTAAGTCATGTGTGATTAGAATAATTCCAGCCTCTGTTTCAGCCTGCAGGTCAATCAGCAAGTCCAGAATCTGCGCTTGAATCGTAACGTCCAATGCTGTAGTTGGCTCATCCGCAATAATGATTTGAGGTTTACAAGCAATCGCAATCGCGATAATAACCCTTTGTCTCATACCACCTGATAATTGGTGAGGGAATTGTCTTGCTACTCGCTCCGGGTTATGAATCCCAACTTGCTTCAATAATTCTAATACGCGCTTTTCCCTCTCCATCTTATTTAAAGAAGTATGGTAGGATAAGCCTTCTTCGATTTGCTCCCCAATTCGCATAAGAGGATTCAGTGCTGAAAGAGGATCCTGGAAAATCATGCTGATTTGAAATCCTCGAATCTCGTTCAATCCCTCTTCTGAAAGAGATGCCAGGTTTTTGCCATCAAATATTATTTCACCTTGAACGCGTGTCTTATTTTGGTCATAAAGACCAATAATGGATGTTGCAAGAGTACTTTTACCACATCCTGATTCACCAACGATTGCAAGTATTTCATTTTTATTAACTGTTAATGAAACACCATCAACTGCATCATAGAATGTATCTTTAATCCGAAATCCAGTATGTAAGTTATTGATTTTTAATAATTCCTTACTCAAATTAACTCTCCTTCCTGTAATCGTGTTGAATTTTATTAATTTGAATCTTACAAATTGCATCTCTCTTATGTAATATGTTCAAATTATTCAAAACTACTAATATTCTCAATATTTTTTGTATTCTTGCAATAAATTATATATTCCTGTAACAATTGAAGTCAACACTATTTAGTTTTATTTTTCAGAAATAACTAAAAATTGAGCCGAAACCATTGTTATTTCAAACATTACAGCCCGAAAATTTTTTTAAAATTTTTTTACCATAGTAATTTTTTGTATTAAAAAAGGTGAAATTACCCAAGTAATTTCACCTTTTCCCACTATTATTGTTGTTTAGATTTTCTTTTTTTACCACGTTTAATAATTGCCACAATAAATGCTATAAATAAAATATATACAACTGCTAAAGCTGCCAAATAGCCTTTATTGATTCCTTTTTCTTCCGTTACTTGATAAATTTCCACAACTTCGCGATCTAGTACAATCGGATAATCGCCATTCTTATTTACTCGAATTGTATCACTATCCAACATTGCACGAAGCTCTTTGCCTGAACCAATTTCTTCTTCTGATATATCAAATCGAGTCGTTTTTCCCGTGTTATTAATAACGATAATCCATCTTTCATCATTGGAATATCGCTCAAATGCTAAGAAGCCATTTTCATTTTTTAGTAATTTGTAGTCGCCTTTTCTTAAGGTTGCTGATTGTGAACGCAATGTTTGAACATCACCGATAAATTCAATCATTTCTTCATCTGTCTTGAAATTATAGAGCTGATGGGCTTCTGGCCCCGCTTGACCATTCATGATGAGCTCCGTTCCATATTGCGTTACTGGAACTCCAGGCAATAGAAGCGTTGCAACTATCCCAAGTTTCGTTCGTGTTGGAGGGTAAGCTTCAACCGTATAAATAAAACGGTCTGTTAAAAGGTTATCAAGCATTAGTTGTGTAGGTGCTTGTTCTTTCTTGGCAAAAGGTTCGATATTTGTTAAAAGATCTGATGAATCCACATCCACGTTTTTATAGACATTTCGGAAAGCTTCTGTAGTTTCTGAATAATAGTTTGCATCAAAATTTGCATCACTTTCTTCATTTGTAATTACATAAATATCCTTATTCACTTCTTTAATAGATGCTATTAATTCATTCACAAATTCCGTGTCTGCGTTACCCAAGTTTGTAAGACGAACGCCGCCAAATTCATATGCAGATATAAATTTCACTAACGCTTCACGCAAGGCTTGCTGCACTTCTTCATTTTGCAGATCCCATTGAACTTTACCCTCTGAAGAGCCGGCAATCCAATCCGCTTTTGAAGAATCCTGTGCCCACTCATGGTTTGCACTTACATTAGATAAAGGAAAATCAATCATGACTTTCACATTACTTTGTCTATAAGTATTAATAACATTTGTCAGTTCCTCTGCTGTACCAAAATGCGGTTCAATCTCAGAATAACTAGTAGCCATGGATCCGTCATATTTTTCCGTTTTGAAAACAGAACCAATTGAGGCAATACTATATCCCATATCTGTTATTAAAGAAAATTTATCAATCAAACCTCTAAAATCTCCACCCGCAAATTGAGTAATATCTTTTGGGTCTGTATTGTAATCGTTTTCGTTAGTCGCGTTGAAATAACGGTCTACTAGTAAATCATATATTGTTTCATCTGCAATCGATTTTGTTTCTTGTGCATGGGCAGCAGTTGTGAAAGAAAATGATGCAGCAACTAAAGCTGACGCCACTGTGGCGCTAATCCATTTTGTAAGTTTCAATTTTATCCCTCTCCTATCAAATGCGCCTAGGCTATTTATATCTATTAAGCCCACGACTGTAACTTCATTCTGTTAAAAATTTAAAATGCTATATTGAATGAAGCGAAGACATACCTTCGCCATTTTACCAAAAAATAAACATCCTCTGCTATCTTTTACTAGGAAAACGAAAATTTACATTGTTAAATAAGACAAAAACGTGACAATATAGATTTCATATCGATAAGGCTAATTTTTATCCGGACTGTAATATAATGGGTCTTTTCCTATTTAATAACTAAAAGTAGTTTCATCTACTTTTTAAGACGTGTAAACCTGCTTTTATCCCAATAAATGACACTTATCTAAGACAAAGAAGCAAACTATCTTATCCAACATTAAAAAATCGCAAAGTACAAAAGTACCTTGCGATTTTGACTTGACTGTTTTTAATTAAGCTAAAAAATCTTGACCCATTGGCAATGCAAAGCCCATATACAATACAGCAAATAGGAAGATTGCAAACAATACCCAGAACATTGTAGTTGGCTTGTTTTTAGCTTTACGTACTAATACCATTTCCATCATACCGATCACTAAAATACCTAATAAGAATTTAATGCCATATTGCATTCCCATATCAGAACCCATAGTTACGGAAAATAATGCTCCACCAGTAATAATGACTAAAATATAGAACAAACGCAATGCCATATGAATCCCTTTTGGTTTAGCTGAAAATGCTGCCACGAAAAATAGTATCAATGCAACTACCCAAGTGGTAATGTGTAGATGCGTTGAGCTTGTTAAAAAGTCCATAATATACCCACCTTATTTTTCTTTGTCAGCAATATCCTACCATAGGGATGTTTGGGTGTTCAAATATAATAGTCTCTATTTACTTTATTGTACAAATCTTTACTATTTTTTAAGATTTAATAGGCGAATTACTAGACATTTCGATAATTATTCAAATCGGTTTGATAAAGTTCCAATCCCTTGAATGGAGACTTTTACTTCATCCCCTGCTTTTAAGAAAGTAGGGGGATTCATCCCTTTTCCAACTCCAGCAGGCGTTCCAGTAAGAATGATATCTCCCGGCTCCAGCGTTACATAGCGTGAAAGAATGGAAACGAGCTCCTCCAGCTGGAATACCATATCCTTTGTTGAACCGTTTTGACGGACTTCCCCGTTTACTTTTGTCACTACTGTTAAATTTTGCGGATCCGTAATTTCATCTTTGGAAACAATATAGGGACCTAGTGGACATGTACCCTCTAAACTTTTTCCTAAGAAATATTGGATATGGCGATCTTGCAAGTCACGGGCAGTAAGATCATTTGCGATTGTATAGCCAAAAATATAGTCAAAGGCAAGATTTTTAGGAATATCTTTCCCTTTTTTCCCGATTACGATCGCTAACTCGCCTTCGTAATCCAGCGAATTTGTTTTCCCCTCATGAATTGGCAGCACTTGCTCATCTGCTGCAATCGAAGTTGGTGATTTCGTGAACACTACCAGATCTTGCGGAGCTGCTTGCGCTCCCATCTCTTTTGCATGCTCATTATAGTTCTTGCCGATGCATAAAATATTTTTTGGCGTTCTTGGAATAGGTGATAGCCACTCTATGTCAGAAAACGAATGCTTATATTGTTCAGCTTGTTCAGCATTTTGGGCTGCTTCAACTAATTTTCGTATTTGTTCAACAAAGTCAAAACCTAATGCAATTCCATCAATAATCTGCGCTGGAAAAGAAGGGAGAATTTTAAGCTCTTCTTGTATAGCTAGAACATCCCAAACAGCTTCTTCTTTTTTTACTTTTGGACCGAATTTCACTTCTCCATTTAATTTGAACGATAAAATCTTCATAAATAAAGGCTCCTTCTTTTTTCCTTTGTTGTCTTCGCATTCTTAAAAACTATTTTGAATGCTAGATTAGTATCATCATACATCAAATTTTCTGAAATTGCTCACTTTTCCGACAAGAAATTTTTGACAGATTAGAGAATAACCTATATTGCTAATTTGCTTAACCCTATTAAAACGCTTGACGTTGACTTGCATTACCTATAGGTTAATTTCTTTACCGCAAGCTCTAATGGCCCCTGTTTAAACTTGGTAAACCAAAGCTCGGCAAAAATCACTTGAATAATAAACAATCCAATGGCTATAAATGTTCCCATCTGCACATCTATTTCTCCATATAGCCCAAATCCAAAATTATAGAATAATAGTGTACAGATAATTGATTGCATCAGATACAGCGTAAGAGACATGCGTCCAGCCATTGCGAAAGGCTTAAGAAGCTTTGGCATTGCCGGAATCATACAAAGGCAAACAATCACACCGATATAGCCGATTGAAAGGACAGGACCGCCTACATATATTTTTAAATAGTCCAGTAGATATGTACGGCTAAACATAAATGGCGCACTTTTGATGAAAAGACCTAATGCTAGCCCGCAAATGGTTAATGTAATCCATAACCCCTTTAATTCTTTCGCTCTCTCAATTAGACGCCACTTTGCCATCGCTGCCCCAATCAGCATATATGGCAGTATCGTCAATAAGGAAGAAATCCACATATAAATCCCCATTTGCAGCGATAGGTCATGTAATCTTTGCAGAAAAGCATCTGTCCAGCTGCCGATTCCATAGGCTGTTATGGCATTATTAATCATCTCAATATCAACAGCCTGCTCTTCCACTTCCACTCCTGCCATTCCGAATAATCCATATATGGCGATAAAAAATAACTGCATGATTCCATTGATTACCAGGCCAAAAGTTAATAGCCAGCCACTGCCAAAGCGCAGGAATAGTATTAAAACAAAGCCGCAAAAGGCGTACATTGTTAAGATATCTCCCCACCAAATAAAGAACGCGTGGAGTAAGCCGATAATTAATAAAATAACTAATCTTTTCGGGGCAAATTTATAGAAATTTGAGCCCATTCGTTCAGCCTTCATAAATTGCATTGCTAATCCATAGCCAAACAGCATGGAAAATAACGGATAAAAACTGCTTTGCACATAAATATCCAACGTTTGATGCCATATAATATCTTTTGCTTCTGTAAACCAAGTTCCCAAATCGATATAGGGCATTGGCAAGTAAAAGGCGAACATGTTTACGAGTAAAATTCCCAGTAAACTAATGCCGCGCAAAATATCTAGAGAGTCCACTCTCTCATTTAATGAAGTTGGTTGAAAATTCACATTGGTTCTCCTTTTCATTAGAAAGATTCATAACCTTTATTCTACATGATTATCCAATCTTCGTTCGTAAAAAAACCTATTAATTCTGTTAAAATTAATAGGCTTTTACAATTTGGTGTTAATTTAGCTGAATTTCTTTTGCGGCATTATATAAATACAGCATTTTCTCATCAACTTTAACATTTAAAATGGACTCGATTGCTTCACTATAAACTCTTAATTGAACACCATAGCGTTTTTTCATTTCATTTGTTAAATAAGGCTCCTCTGAAAAGGATGGAAGGATTTTATCGGTTTTATAATCGAGTAAAACCCACTTACCTTGTGCATCTTCAAATAGACAATCCAAGATCCCTTGCACGATTTGAGAATCCCCATCTTCATCTTTCATACTTAAAGTAAATGGAATTTCTCGATGGACTTGTTTCGCTCGTGTAAAACGCTGTCCAATCTCACTGAAAAAGAATTGAAGCACTTTTACAGGATCAACAACCAGCATCTCATCAGCAGTAAGCAAATTTCGCTCAACTAACACATTCAAGTAGGCTTCGACTTCTTCCATACTTGAGAAGCCTTCCTGAGGGGCATGCTGCATCACTGTATGCACAACAGTACCAATTTCTGGTGCCGTTAAGGTTTTTTCCTGCAAAAACAAAGGTCTTTTCTTGACTGAGGCTGTCTTCGTTTGCATGCCATAAGTCTCTGGTTCTTCCTCACGCTGCAGGTTTTCAATTCGTTTAATCTCTGAAACACTTGTTTTCGATTTTTTCGCTACAGAGTTTAAATGCGCATATGGGGTTGTAAATCGCTCGTTCAATTTACTGAGCAAATCTGGGTCAACCTCATTTTGTGCTTCTTCAACCAATTTTTCGTTCTCAGCAGCGTACAGGGCATTCGTAAAGACTGTATTGGATATCGGTGAAATGGTCCATCTTGCTGGATGTTCTACCGGACGATATTCTTCATCACTAAATGGTACAAAGCTTTCATGTCTAGCTACTGCCGGTCCAATCCAATCCAAGTAATTTTTGGCCCGCGCCCGTATATATTCTGGCAACATGACATCGGTTGGCAGATGCTGACCTTCACACCATTTTGAACGAACTTTTTCCCAATCCTTCACAGTACCGACAAGGATTAATTTCTCCTTTGCACGTGTCATGGCAACATATAATATTCGCATTTCTTCAGCCTTCAGCTCGAGAATTTTCTTCTCTTTCATCGCAAGGAAAGGGAGTGAAGTGTACATGATTCTGTCATCAGGGTCGATCGCCTTCACGGCCAGTCCAAATTGTTGGTCAAAGAGATAGGAATTACTAAAATCCATTTGATTAAAATTGCGGCCCAATCCAGCAACAAAAACAATTGGATACTCCAGACCTTTCGAAGAGTGAATCGTCACAAGCCTTACAACGTCATCCTTTTCTCCGATGGACTTGGCAACACCTAAATCATCCCCACGCGTACGCATTCGATCAATAAAGCGCAGGAAACGGAACAGACCACGGAAGGATGTTTTTTCATACATTAAGGCACGATCATGCAAGGTTCTCAAATTTGCTTGACGTTGTTTCCCATTTGTCATCGCACCGACCATTTCATAATAATTCGTGTCTATATAAATTTTCCAAATTAAATCTGATAAGGAACCTCTACGGGCTAAATTTCTCCACGTTTCCAGCTGCTGCAAAAACTTTTGTAATTTAACGGCAGTATTTGCATCCAGTCCTGACTGCTCTTCATCCACAAATTGCTTTACAGCAGTATAATAGGGTGCTTTTCGATTCACAAGACGAATTTTGGCCAATTCATTTTCTGTACAGCCAATAAAAGGAGCTCTTAGTACAGAAGCTAATGGGATATCTTGATAAGGATTGTCGACAATCTTTAAGACATTTAACATAACCATGACTTCCAGCGCTTCAAAATACCCCTTTGAGGTATCCGCGTATAAAGGAATGCCTGCAGCCTTAAATTCTTCCACTAAATCGTTGGACCAAGTCATAGAACGCATTAAAATTACAATGTCGCTATATTGCATTGGACGGACGCGTTTTGCCGGGTCCTTTTGTTTTGCATCATATACCGTTGCCCCACCATCGATCAGTTCCCTTATTCGTTTAATAATAAAACGAGCTTCTGCTTGAGATTTCAAGATTTCCTCTTCATTCAGACTTACCGAATCGACTTCTTCATCAAGTTCCTCGACTGAGTCTTCATCATAAATAACTGCAAGCTCAATGGGCATTTCCACCTCATTATACGGAGCTCCCGGCTTTAGTCCGGCTTTCTCATCGTAGTGAATTTCCCCTACTGTCTCCCCCATAATTTGTTCAAAGACAAAATTCGTTCCATGCAGCACTTCCTTACGACTACGGAAGTTTGCATTTAAGTCAATTTTAAGGCCATTCGATATTGGCTCTTCTTCAAATTCATTGTACTTATTTAAAAAGAGCATTGGCTCAGCTAGACGGAATCGATAGATGGATTGCTTTACATCACCCACCATGAACAAGTTTCCATCGTTTTCATTTCCACTTTTCACAAGCTGTATGATCGTCTCCTGGAGCATATTCGTATCTTGGTATTCATCGACTAATACTTCTTTAAATTTTTCTTTAAAATCCAAGGCGACCGCGGATGGCTTTAAAACTCCCTCCTCTTCAACCGTTAAAATTTCAAGGGCATAATGCTCTAGATCGGAAAAGTCCACTAGACCTCTTTGCAGCTTCGCCTCTTTGAACTTTTCACTAAAGCTTTCCGTTAGCTCGACTAATGTCTCAATAATGGGTGCCATTAATCGAATTTCTTGAATGAGCCGTTCTGGTTTACGGAGGAAAAAGGACTCTTTGAGCTGTTTGACAATATCTTTAGCTTTTTCCCTTTTCTTCTTTGCCTTTTCTTGAAGTTCTGGATCACAGCTATCCTTCTTTACAGTTGCAATACGATCCCATTTCAATTTGTTGAAGTACTCATATGCTTCTTGCCAAGTTCCATGGGTAATGATTCGCTGCGCTTCCTCAAGCAACGCAACATCAAGCTGTGCCGTTTCCCCATAGGGATATGGGCCATCCGGTTTTAACGCATACTGGCGCATTTCTTCTATATGAGCCAGCGCTTCTTCCAAACTAAACTTAATGGAATTTTTCAGTGGCTCTATAAAATCCAGCTCATCGATGGTAATTGTTTCCGGCAAATCATATTGCATAGGCAAAGAACGCAGCCATTTTGTAGGTTCCGCATGGACTCTTGATGTGTCATATAATTTACTGATCAAGGTTTCGATTGCTTGATCATCGCGATCTGATGTAAAACTATCGACCAATCGATAAACCGCATTGACCTTTGCTTCCTCTTCTTGATCGTAGGCTTCCTCTAAAACTGCTGCTAAGACATCATCGCGAAGTAATGCCGATTCTCCTTCATTGGCAATTCGAAAACCAGGATCAATTTCGATCAAATAAGCGTATTGCCGAACAATCGCTAAACAAAATGAATGCAAAGTTGAAATTTGGGCTTTGTTAACTAAGCTAAGCTGGCGGCGTAAATGCTGATTGCGAGGGTCTTTGGCAATTTCTTTTTCTAAAGCATCTGCCATACGATGCCGCATTTCGGCTGCGGATGCATTTGTAAACGTTACAACTAGCAGCTCATCCACATCTATCGGATTTTCACTCGATATGACTTTTTCAATCATTCGATTAATCAGGACCGCCGTTTTACCAGATCCAGCAGCTGCTGAAACAAGGGTATCTTGTCCAGTAGCCCAAATCGCTTTCCACTGCTCGTCAGTCCAGGTTACATCAGGGGTTTTTTCAGGAATTGATAGACCCATCGTTTTTCAACTCCTCTCTTATTTTTGAAACAATATTATCTGGCTTATCTGCCTGTAGTTGATGATACATTTGTTCATGATCTGTCGGGTCAAACTGGCAAACTGATTTAAAACTGCAGTAGTCACAAGCTGTTCTCCCCTTTAAGCGATAAGGCTGGATCCCTGTTTCACCGCTTAAAATGCCCTCGCCTGCTACCTTATGCTTATGCCTTACATACTGTTTAATCTGACCCATATCCCTCGGTTGTACGACACGAGATTTTGATAAAGATGCTGTTCCATCTTTCTTCAAATACACGGGAACGATATTCGAACTCCCGCCCAGCTCCAATTCATCATCCATGGCAATTAAAGATTCCGCATTTTCGGTTAGAAGACCTTTCATGCGATATTTTTTTATTCGTTCTAATTCAAGTGTCATTTCATCCACTTCTTGTTCCATCTTTAAAATTGGATTGTGTACATGGACATAAAGAACACCAGCAGGATCAACCTCACCCTCAAACCAGATGCCGGAATTTTCTACTGCTACATCTAGATAGGTCAATAGCTGAAGAGAAATGCCATGATACACTTCATTTAAATCTAAATCCCGACTAGAGGATTTATAGTCAATGACACGCAAATAAGATTTTTCTCCGATTTTTGCCCGATCAATTCGGTCAATACGGCCTTGAATCCGCATCTTTTTCCCGCCCGATAAATCTATGTCCAAAGGCGGCAGCTTCTCGTTTGGACCAAATGCCGCCTCAATAGCCACTGGTTTAAAGAAGGAATTTTTAGCATGCTGTGAAAGTGCCATCATTGTTCTTTCAACTATTCGTATTAATTTGCGCTGAATATATCGGTAGCGTGCACTGCTTAATAAAATTTGATGCGAAAATACCGGTACGATCTGTTCAACGGCTTGACGAGCAAGCTGGCTGCATTGCACTTTCGTTAAGCGATTCCATTGCAGGTTCAACCTTTCAGTTTCAAGTGTGATCCATTTTAATGCCTCATGGAATAAATCACCCATTGCAAAATTCTCCAGTCGATACTCTGCTCGTTCTTCTAATCTCAAGCCATATGTCGTGAAATGAGAGAATGGACAGCGATAGAACTTTTCGACACGGGACACACTGGAAGTAAGCTCCGTACCGTATAAGCTTTCAGTGACTTCAGGAGTTAGTTTTTCTGTCGCATTTTTCTTTTTCAATGGACGCATTACCGCTTGAAGTACTGAATTCCACTCCTGATGCTGTTCATAAAATTCCTTTAATGCCTGCCACTCCGGCGCTAGCTGTTGCGAGTACTCTGCCTGGCGTAATTGCATCATTAAATAGGCTAATGAAGTTCCAGGATGCCATAAGTAAGAAAGAGCATTATTCGCTTCCAATTCCTCAATCGGATCGTTAAGAACTCGTTTATGCTGCAATGTTTTTACACCGTTTACCTCGAACAGCTTATGCAGACGGTTAATATAAAGTGAAGGCAGCAATGCTTTACTTTCTTCATCTGAACTTGGAAACGTGACATAGAGTCTATGTGTTGGAGATGAAAAAGCACGGTAAATCAAAAATGCTTCTTGCAGCAGACGATGTTTTGAAGTTGGCGATAGCTCGGTATCCACCTCTGCAAACCAGCCTCTTTCCACATCGGTGATCAGTCCCTCATAGTCCATACGCATTGGATAAACACCATCATTTACCCCAATGACAAACACAGTCTTTTTGTTATCAAAACGGGAATATTCCACAGTTGAAACCGTTACTTCATCTACTGAAGGCGGAATTTTAGAAAACTCGAGCGTATCAAAACCTTCATCTAATATTTGGGCTGCTTCTTCAAGAGTCAGTTTTTGTTCACCAAATAATATAGCGAATTGTTCTAAAACATTACTCCAACGATTCCATGCTTGATCATGTTCACTTGCCCCATGGAGATTTTGTTCATCCAATTCCGTATCCTTTAAAGCCTGCATCTTTTCATAAACTTGCATTTCATCTATGCAATTATAGAGTGCCATAGCAATTTCTCGACCTGTCTCAGCCGTTTTGAGATTCTCTTGAAGCCTTTCTAGCGGCGCCTTGATCATTTCCCGCATTTCATCGATTAGTTTTTGCATTTGCAACTCTTCATCTGTTTGTCTTTTAGAATAAAACTCCAGCCCGCGATATTTTTTATAAAACCATCTTGAATCCTCAAACCAGCGATACCCATATATCCCTTGGGCGATGATGAAGTTTTCAAAGAGGTCCGCTTTTTCCCGCATATCTTTCAAGTTGCTTTTTAATGGAAAGAACATATCCGTTTTTACACTTCTAAAAACAGGTTCGTACTGCCAATTGGACGAGATTACTTCCAAAATTGAACGACTAAATTCAATTAAAGGATGATGAAGCATCGTCTTTTTCTGATTTGTAAAAAAAGGAATATCATATTGAGCAAAGATGGTTTGAATCAATGGATCATAGACATCTGCCTGACGATACATTATCCCGATGTCTCGGAATCGCATTCCTTCTTCTTGGACAATTCGACATATTTCCCGGGCAATCGCGTGAACCTCTGCCCTGCGGTTTGCTCCTTCAAGAATTTGAACAGACCCATCCGATTGAATTGGCATAGCAACCGCTTTATGGAATTCCGCTTCCACATGCTTTAAATCTTGATTAAGAAAGCGATGATTTTTCTTTAAATGAACGCGAGGCTCCACTTCAAGTTGATATTTATAGGCTTCTTGAAGCAATTTATCGTACATCACAGCAGAACGGTAAAATACCGCCTGGTCATCATACTTGTCATCAGGGTCCTCAAAAGGTAAAACAACCGTCACACTTTTGGCTAAGGACATTAATTGTTTGACGATTTCAAATTCTCTTACGGTGAAGGCTGTAAAACCATCTATATATATATGCGCTTCACTAATATTTTTAGAGTTTTGAAGTTGTTCAAGGAGAATTGGATAGTACCCTTCGCTGTCTACAAAGCCATCCCCCAGCACTTCTTCCAGCTTTGTTAAAATAATCTGAAGGTCCTTGGCTTTTGCAATAAGCGTATGTGGCGCGGAAGTTTCTTCTAATTTATCGATTACTTCATTTAATGTCCCACTATCGATGTTATATTGGCTAAACTCTTTAATCAATAACTCGACTTCCTTTGTAAAACCACGTTTATCTGCGGCTTGGCGGAACAAGGTAAACTCCTCTTTATTCTCTGAAAGCAAACGGCGAATGAGCATTCGATAACCGACCTTATCGATTTGGTCCTTCGCAATTCCCCCTGTTTCCTGCAATATATACCAAGCTAAACGCTTAAACGTTACCACTTGTGCTCGAATGATCCCGTTTATATCATAATTATTCGTAAGGACGTACTCAGCTTGGTACGACATTTGATCTGGAACGATTAAATAAATGGGGGAGCCTAATGGCCGTTCCTTAACTTCTTTTACGATCTCTTGGTGTATGTAAGCAGACTTCCCTGTACCGGCTCGTCCACTTATTACGCGTAACGACATGAAGTTCCCTTCCTTCTATCTTTTTATGTTTTAATTCCATTATATCCGAAATAGGAGTCTTTTTATCTCCCCTTAATATTGAGTAATTACCTGATAAAAAACAAACAATACCACTCTATTATAATATTTTTTTAGTATAAATATCGGTTTCCGATTAAAAAAGAGCGATTTATAATAATCGCTCCTTTTTAACAGACATTTTAACCTTTTTTTTACCCGATACGGATTTCAAGTCTTTCTCGACTTTTTTATTTAAATGTTTTTCGATTCCTTTTCCGACAATCCATAATAGGAGTATCCCTACACCCGTTAAAATTAATTTAACCGGATCCGTTATCAATGCTTTTAAGTCATACCCCAATACACTCATACTAGCAATCATTATAAACTTCCCGGCCATAATGACGATTAAGTAATATTTTTTCTTAATATTTGAAAGACCCGCTACAATGTTTACAATGACAGATGGTGTGAAAGGAAAACAAAGCAAGATGAACAATGGGCTTAACCCACGCATATCAACCCATTTGATTAATTTTTGGACCTTTTCTTTCCCTATAAACCTTTTAAGCCTTGGATGCTTGCCGAACTTTCGAGTAAGTAAGAAAACAACATAAGAGCCAAGTACGGTCCCGATCCACGACAATAAAAATCCAATCCATAAACCATAGGAGCTTGCATTTGCAACCACAATCACAACTAAAGGCAGGAACGGAAGGAAGGCCTCAACAAAAGGAAGCAATATACCAATTAGCGGTCCAAGTGTCCGATAATGTGCTGCTAAATTTTCAATATTTTCAACTGTAAAAAAATCGTTCACATGTTCCACCCCGATTTTACGAACTAATGAATTTCAAAATGAATATCTCGAAAGAATTTACTAATATTTTACATCATTTTAAACCAACTCATGCATTTTGATGTTTTATTTGTTACTATCTTTTGCAACATTATCCAAAGTTAAACCGTTAATTTTAACTCTATTATTCTTTCTATTCCCGAAAAAACAGCTTCAAATTAATTTTCTCATTATTTTTTATATGATTTTAATATAGAAGCATGGATATTTAAAGTGAAATCACCATCCAGAATATAAATAACGAAAAATATTATGTATTGTTCCATAAATTAGTCACACAAGATTGCATTACATGAATATGTCATTTAATGTTAATATTTTAATAGATAAATAAATTGAGGGCATAATGCTAGAAAGGAATAGTAAAAAAATTGAGTACCCACTTAAATTTAAACGAGTCAACGGAAAACCTCGATTCTTTCTCTCAAGGAATTAGAGACTGTATTCCAACCCTATTAGGCTACATTAGCATCGGTGTAGCTTTCGGTGTTATTGGGATTACTTCCAACCTTTCTGTTCTTGAGATTTTTCTTTTGTCAGTACTTGTGTATGCAGGATCGGCACAATTTATTTTTTGCGGCTTATATGTAGCTGGTGCTCCCTTTTCTGTCATTATCATAACGACTTTTATTGTAAATTTGCGTCATTTTCTAATGTCACTTACTGTAGCTCCTCATTTAACAAGATATTCACCGTTACGGAACATCGGCTTTGGCACCTTATTAACGGATGAAACCTTTGGAGTGGCGGTTACTAAGGTCATGAAGGAAAAACAACTTGGCGGCAATTGGATGGATGGGTTAAACCTGACTGCTTACCTGACATGGATTGCTTCTTGCACGATTGGCGGGATTATCGGAAAATGGTTGCCTTATGCGGAAAACTGGGGATTAGACTTCGCCCTGCTTGCTATGTTTGGAGCATTACTTGTACTTAACTTAAGCGGGGTCGGAAAAACTAAACTCATGCATTACTTAAAGTTAATCGCATTGATGGCAATTTTGTTATATGGCTTATTATATTTTGTTCCTGGACACTTAGCGGTTTTAATAGCAACAATCATTGTTGCAACGATTGGAGTGGCAACCGAAAAATGACTACAACATTCGCGATGTTATTATTAATGCTCGGATGTGCACTTGTCACATGGGCACCAAGAGTAATCCCATTTATACTAGTTCGAAATATTAAATTGCCGGACGTTGTATTGCGCTGGTTAGCCTATATCCCGGTCTGCATCTTAAGTGCACTTGTGTTGGAGTCCCTTTTTCAAGCTGAAGGATCTTTTGTGACTTTTGATTGGTTGAATCTAATAGCATTTATCCCTACATTATTCGTTGCAATATGGACAAAAAGCTTATCCAAAACCGTGATTGTTGGCGTTATAACAATGGCTGTATTGAGGCTGTTTTTCTAAAATTCTATCCATATTCCCTGCAAAATCAAAAGAGCGAAGACAATTAATATGTCCCCGCTCTTTTTGCCATTTGTAAGCCTTCTTAATCAGCCACCAACAAGCCAATTCGATGATGATCGCCATTATAGACAACATGCTGAGTTAATCGAATTTCGTTTTTATGGTTAAGGACTTCCAAGCGGCAATGAGCTGCATTAATTTGCAATGCTTCATACAATTGCCGTTCACTATGAACCTCGACCCCGTTTACTTTTCGAATGATTTCCCCGACATCTAAGCCCATTTTTTCGGCTGGAGAATTTGGCAGCACACCGGCAATCATTACACCACTGGATTTTGCAGATACGGCATAGACATCCTTTTGTTCACGAGTGACAAATCGAATCGATATGCCAATTCGTGCAACTAGACCTACTAACAGCATCGCAAATCCGACAATTGGGGCAAAAAATGCAACAAGGCCGCCAATAATAACAAGCTCACCTAAAATAATGACTGCTCTCCCAAGCTTCGGATATAAATAGACCGGCAACGTATGGCGCGTCATCTGTTGGAATCCTATTAGAATTGGAAATAGCACAAAAGAAAATTTTGTTGAATCTAGTGAAAATTGTGGCCACCATGGAAAATAAGCATCAATTACATTCCCTGGGACTACGAAAAATATTGGCAGCACCCAAATTTTCTTACTTAAAAAAGCTACTGCTTTTAACCCTCTTTTTGAATTTTCCACAATCGGAGACGCATATTGAGCACCATATTTTCGAATGAGCATCCCTTCTGCCACCAAGAACAATCCAGCCAAAATTGCACCTGTTACAGCGATCCCTTCCGTCATATCCACACCATGAATCGCTAACCCCAATACATTAAATGACACATTCAAATAGTCGAATACAAATAGGACTGCTAAGCTTAGTGTAAAGATAATAATTGGAGATAGCAGATGAAACACATAAATAATCAAGGCAATGAAGCTGATAATTGTCAACGCATATAAGAATTGAATTGGTACTGTTAATCCAAAACCGATTGAAAGAATGGAAATACAAAATGAGATCAGTAATCCTTCCTTCAACAACCCAATGGCTTCAGACCATCCCCATAATATACGAATATGGAAAAACTTTCTTTCCCTTTTCACCCGACGATAGCCTAAATAGATAGCCATTAACATTGCTATATAAAAGATTGGATTCATAAATAATCGTCCAATGGCTCTAGCAATCTCTATTAATATTTCCGTAACCATTTTTTCCACCGCCCGTTTACAATAACTAATGTCATTGTATCAAACGAGCACCTAAATGCGTAGATAGAATCTTACTATTTCGCCAAGAAATTGTATTTTTCTTGCAAACTTCTCTTTACTTCCTAGAGAATTGACTTTATTTCTACCTTTATGGGACACTAAATCTAGTTAGATATCACCTTTTAAGCGATTCATCATAACACTTATTCCCATATTTAATTGAACATCATTTTCCGAATCCTGTTTATAAGCAGACACCTGTTCCCGAATACTTGCAAAGAACTCATCATCCATATGGCGTCCTTTTTCCAGCTCATTTTTCTCACGATAAAGCACGACTGCTTCTGCCGTATCTTCATCATAGAAACCATCATTTCTTGTAATATTATAGCCAAGCCCTTTTAACACTTTTTGCGTATAGGCTACCTCTTCACTAAAATCACCTTCTGCATAATCTCCTGACAAAGGAAGGACTTCAAGGGAATATAAAGGATGGGGCTCTACTTCTATATCTGCCTCGATTCCTTTTCCATGAATCCAGTCTCTTTCAGGTGTCAGCCATTTATTTGTAGATAATTTTAACTCTCCGCCATTATCAAGACCCCATGTTTCTTGAACAGTTCCTTTACCAAAACTTTTTGACCCAACAATCAAAGCACGGTCCCAGCTTTGAACGGCTCCTGCCATCACTTCACTCGCAGATGCACTGCCTTCATTTTGAAGCACGACAATTGGATATTTTTTCATTTTATCTAAATATAAATCATCTACTTCAAGCTTTGAAGTTTTTATAGGCTCCATTGCCCCTTTTCCGTTCTGCATATAAGCGAAAATCGTATTATCCTTTTCAATGCTACTTACCACAGCTGCTACGCTATGTAAATATCCACCTGGATTATCGCGTAAATCGACAATAATTCCCTCAACGTCTTCACTTACTAATTTCTTCGTTGCTTCAACCCATTCTTCTGCCGTCTTTTCTCCAAACATCGAAATGGATACATAGCCAATATCTGTGTCTTTTACTTTTAACACCTTTGAAGCCACTGTTTTATTATTCATTTCTTCTCGTTTTACACTGACTTTAATATGACGTTCTGTACTTGGCCGGTATAAGACAAGATTGACTTTTTCACCGGCTTCTCCTTGAATCATCTGCATCAATTGGCCAATTGTTTTTCCTTCTAGCCGCTCATCATCTACTTGTACAATTTCATCATAAGGACGAATTCCTGCTTTTTCAGCTGGAGATGATTTCACAGGTGAAACAACGATGAATTTCCCGTCTTTTTCAGTAATTTCGATCCCGATTCCGACACGTTGTCCAGCCAATGATTGCTTGTGCAAGGCAGCTTCTTTTTCAGTATAGTACGTACTATACGGATCTTGTATTGCACCAGCCATCCCTCTGATTGCCCCTTCTATTAGGGCAGTCTCATTTGTCCCATAAACGGAGTTTTCTTTGATTAGAGAATAGGCTTGGTCAATTACAGCTACATCACTGACATGACTATCTCCAATCTCAGATGGTTTCGAACTCTGCCAAAATATAAAGCCAGCTATTATTAAACAAGCTGCGGCCAGTAATAAAAAAAATCGACTTTTCCTCATTGTTTACCCCCTCCCGTTCAATCTATGAAAAAACAAAAAGGGATAACACTTAGAAATGCCGATTTTTAAATTCCTCATTTTATTTTGCGAAGAATTAAGTATATTTTCTCGAATTCGAATTCGATTACTAAATTAAATTCTAATTGTATCAATCTAGACTATTTACATACCCTCGCAAAGCTTCTTGATCTAATGGGCCTATGATTTGGTGCTGAATGCGGCCTTCTGTATCAATCATGAATGTTGAAGGGATGGTGATAATTTGATAGAGCTTATCTACGCCTTCTTCCTCCATAAGCGGGATGGGGAAAGTTAGGTCAAAACCATCCACAAATTGTTGTACTGTTTTCATTCGATCCATCGATCTTTCTGCATGCGTAATATTGACTGCAACAATGACCGCATTATCTTCTTTTGCCTCTTTTTCATAATATTTTTGAAGATGGGGCATTTCTTGTTTGCAAGGCGGACACCAGCTTGCCCAGAAATTTAGGATGACTTTCTTTCCTTTTAGCTCAGACAGAGTAAACGTCTCTCCAGTTAATGTTATCAATGTAAAGTCTGGCGCAATCTGTCCTTTTCCTAATCCTTCTGTTTGATCCAGGTTCATTTCATAGGATACGGCCTGTTCAGAAATGGCTTCACTTGCTTCGATCTGTTTTTTTATATAAGTACCAAGCATGATGGCAACTAATGCCATTACTACACTTAAGCCAATTAATTTCTTTTTCATTTTCCACCCTCCAAGATAGAAAAATACTTTTAGAGAACCCAAAGTGTTGACTTAAAAATCTATATAGATCCTCTCCTTGATTACCTCCATTAGAATACCATAGATGTCGAAATTTAAGGAACTCAAAAGGATTTGAAGGGCAATAGAAAAGCAGGCTAATTGTGACAATCAAGTCTTAGCCCGCTTTTGTTCATGTTATAGAGAGATGTAGTTTAGAGGATTTACGCTTCCGACACTTTGTCTTACCCATGTACCAACATGAATTTCAAAGTGTAAGTGAGTTCCTGTAGAACCGCCTGTGTTCCCCATTGCTGCAATGTATTGGCCTTTTGAAACTTGTGTTCCAACACCAACACCGATTGAATTTAAGTGTGCATATACTGACGTGAAAATTTGACCATCAATGGAATGTGTAATCATGACAACATTCCCGAAAGTAGATAAACGTCCTGCATAAGAAACAACACCATCCGCTGCTGCTACAACCGGAGTACCTGTACTATTTGCTAAATCGATTCCGTAATGGAATTTATATGCCCCTGAAATTGGATGCACGCGAGCACCGTAAGAACTTGTATAACGGCCATTAGCTGGTTTTGTCCAATTTCCTGCTGATACTGCTGGTGCTGAACCACCACCGGATCCACCTGAACCGCCATTGTTAGCTGCTGCTTTTCTTGCTGCTTCTTGTTGACGAGCAATTTCCAATAATCGTTTTTGTTCAGCTGCAATTTGAGCATTAATTTCATCACTGATTTCAACTGCTTCTTCGTATTGCTCTTCTAATACTTGTTTTTCGCTAGCAATTTGTTTTTGCTGTGCTTCAAGTTGTTTAATCAATGAATCTTTTTCTTGTTTTTGAGAGTTAAGAGACGCTTTTAAACTATCAAGCTTTGTTTTTTTAGCCTCTAATTCTTTTTTTCTATTTTCAAGAGTCAGCTTTTCTTCCTCTAGCTTGTCCTGATCTTGTTTTTGCTCTTTCATAATTTGACGGTCAGCATCCATTAATGTATTGACTGCAGACATACGGTCAATGAAATCTACAAAACTATTAGCGCCTAGCA
Organism: Lysinibacillus fusiformis; assembly: GCA_030027265.1. Taxonomy (GTDB): domain Bacteria; phylum Bacillota; class Bacilli; order Bacillales_A; family Planococcaceae; genus Ureibacillus; species Ureibacillus fusiformis_A. The sequence continues at coordinate 83,053 of JASENG010000010.1, forward strand.
GCACATCCAGAAAACTGACAGAACCATTTGCTTGAAGTGCACGGGCACGTTCAGCAAGCAGTTCATTTCGTTGATCAATTTTCTCTTGCAGGGCAACAATATTTGCTTTTAATGTTTCAATCTCGGCTGCCGCTACTTCAATTTCTTTTGCTACATTATTAATCTCATTGTTTGTATTTGTAATTTTATCTGTAATCTGTGTAATTTGATCTAATAGTTGCTGCTGTTTTGATTTGATGACATTAATTTCAGCAGATTTTTCTTTTATCTCATTACTTAAATGATCTTTTTGTTCTTCTACCTCAGATTTTTCATCTTTTAAATCGGATAAACTTGCAGCATATGTAACCGGCATTTGAATGGCAACTACCAAGGCAGCAGTTGTCATTAAAATTCGGAATGGTTTTTTACTTATTTTCACAGGTTCAGACCCCTTTCCACTTTCTTAAACAGGATTCTACTTTTTTATTCTACTTTTTTCGCACCTTGGGCACAGTTAGACCTTTAAGAATTTACGAACGGACATAAAGCTTCCCCAAACCCCTATTAGTACACCCATTGCAAGGACTAATAGATTGACTTGGTAAAGCAGCGGTGTAACATCAAGTAATTGCAATAATTCACCATCAAGCTTTGGTTGTATAATTTTGAAAATATTCCCATATACAATCGATAAAACAGTGATTGGAATGATCGAGCCTAAAACGCCAAGCCACATACCCTCTAAAACAAATGGAATACGAACGAAAGAATTCGTTGCACCAACTAGTTTCATAATTTCAATTTCATCTCTACGGGCAATAATCGTAATACGAATTGTATTAGAGATTAGGAATATCGCTGTAAAGAGCAGGCCTAAAATTAAAACTAGACCGACATTTCTACTTGTATTCAAGAAGGCGAATAGTTTTTCGACCTTGTCTTCTCCATACTTAACGTCAAATGTATTTTGTAATTCATCAATTTTCTTAGCTACTTTGGCTGTTTGTTGTGGATCCTTTGCTTTTACATAGAGAACATTGTTTAATGGATTACTTTGTTCAAATAGACTTAGGTCTTCCCCATAATCTTCAATCAATAGATTAAGCTCTTGTTCTTTCGATGAATAGACTACCTCTTCTACACCCGATAAAGCCTTTACTTCCTTCATGAGTTTATCTTCAGCAGCTTTTGCCTCTGTAGGATCCGCAATGATTTCGATCAACACTTTAATTTCAACATCGTTTTCGATATCATCCGCTACTTTGTTTAAGTTCATCATGATGATTGTAAAAACGCCAACCAATATTAACGTAACTGTTACCGCACTGATGGATGCAAATGTCATCCAACCATTTCGGCCAAGAGACTTCATACTTTCACGAAAATGCCGCTGGATTGTTCTACCCTTCATAGCCGTAGTCACCTCCGTACACATCGCGTACAATTAAACCGCCTTCGATGGCAATAACACGTTTTCTGATTGTGTTAACAATTTCACGGTTATGCGTCGCCATCACGATTGTAGTTCCTCGCGTATTGATCTCTTCGAAGATATTCATAATTTCCCAAGATGTCTCAGGATCCAGGTTCCCTGTAGGCTCGTCCGCTATCACGACTTTCGGCATATTGACGATTGATCGTGCAATTGAGACACGCTGCTGTTCCCCGCCTGAAAGTTCATTCGGGAACATGCGAACTTTGTGCTTTAAGCCAACCAAATCCAATACTTCCATCACACGTTTACGGATATCTTTCGGATTTTCTTCAATAACCTCAAGAGCAAATGCGACATTTTCATACACATTCAGCCTAGGAAGCAGTTTGAAATCCTGGAACACTACCCCTAATTGACGTCTTAGCTGAGGAACTTGTCGATTTTTAAGTGTCGACAAATTCATGCCCGCAATGACAACATCTCCAGAAGTAGGTTTTTCTTCCCGATACATTAATTTTATAAAAGTAGATTTACCAGCACCACTCGGGCCAACTACATAGACAAATTCGCCTTTTTTTATATCAACAGAAATACCATTCGCGGCTACAACACCGTTTGGATATTTCTTCACAACATTACTCATTTGAATCATTAATAAAACCACCTAAGTTTCAAGTTTCTATTAACTAGATTTTTTCACTCACCATCCATTATAGCACTCATTTCCGATGTTTTTATTACATTTTCATTTCATATTTCTACTTATGAAGGATAAGATTTAACAAAATTCCACATTTTCCATGAGGAAAGCACTATGCCTTTTCTTTTCTCTTTCTATAATTCCATAAATAGACAAAAATACCTTCTAAATTACAATTTGAATTTATTTGAGAGAAAAGAAAAAACCCTTTGCGATTCGTTTTACGGGATTATTCTGCGATGTATCGAACGATGATTGCTCCTGTTCGAGATTCGCCGGTTATTTTTAATATATTTGCATTATCAAGGATTTTATCGAAGTGGTACGTTTTATGGAAAAATTGATCTTCTTCTAGTCTTGTTTCCAAATCAAGTAAACCAACGTCTGCTTTTCCGAAGTTTGTTGCCACTTGTCCATCTAGAGAAAGAGATTTAGGTACATAAATTTCAACTGCGCCTGCAACCGTTTGGGCTTTCACTTTACGTGCATCCTGGGAATTTGTCGTAATGACCACTGCACCATTTACCGATTCTGCTTCTACTTCATGCAGCTCCCCATCAATATAGATGCGTCCGTTTACGGTCTCTGCTTCTAAATCTTCGCCTTTAATATTGCGAAGTTCGATCGCTCCGTTACCTGTTTGGATATTGGCATGTTCGAAGGAAGTTTCTTCTGCTCTTACAGCACCATTCAGCGTTTTTACTTTAATAAGTTTCGATTCCAAGTTTTGAATTGCTACGCTGCCGTTTAACAAACGAATTAACACGATATCATATAATTTTTCCGGAACGACTAAACGTAAAGAAACTTGGGACATTTTTGTTGATACTGCAATTGTTAATTTCCCATTTGTAAAGTCGACAAATTTTTCTTCAAATTGAGCTTTGGTTTTTTCTTCATTATGATCAATAATCGATGTTTTTACTTGTGCTTCCACCAATAATTGTTGGTCTTCTGATTTTACTAAATCTACTTTACCGTTAGGGATATCGATCTCAATTCCTTTGACCTCATCTGCATTATAGGCATAGGTTTTATCAAACTGAACTTTTTCACCAAATGGAAATTCGAGATCAAAGTCTTTAATTTTGGTAAAGGTTGAATTCATTAATCCCATCACGCGCTCACTAAAATGGGAGAGGTCTTGCTTTAAATCATTCATGAATTCATCCATTTTTTTGTTTGCTTCTTTATTATTGAATGCTTTGCCAAAGATGTCCTCAAAGCCGGTTGTTTTTGATTTCTTTTCTTCAAAATTCGCTTCTTGCTGTGATGTTTGGCTTTGTTCTTGTAAAGGTTTTGCCGCTTCCTCTGTATTCTTTGTTAGAGGAACGATTGTTGGGTGAGTGGAGTTTTGTTCTTTTGTTAAAGCCTCAAGTAAAACAATCGCCTCTTCCGCTGAGATTGTTCCGGTTTCAACTAATTTTAAAATGCGTTTACGTTCGTTTTCCATTTTCAAAAAAAGCCTCCCTCTATTTGTATACTTAGTTATACGCTGAGGGAGGCCAAAAAGTTTCAGGTTCTATATAAATTTCGACATTTCTTATTATTTATTCGATGCTTCCGCTAAGAGGGTGTCCATTCGTTTTCGATCTCGTGCCAGGACAGGTTTTAAATAGCGTCCAGTATAGGAATTTTCATTTGACGCGATATCTTCCGGTGTACCTGTGGCTAAAATGGTACCGCCTTTTTCTCCACCCTCCGGACCTAGATCAATCAGATAATCTGCTGTTTTAATAACATCTAAATTATGTTCGATAACTAGGACCGTATCACCATTTTCCACTAGACGCTGCAACACTTTTAGCAGTCGTGCAATATCGTGTGCATGCAGGCCGGTTGTCGGTTCATCTAAAATATAGATAGATTTCCCTGTTGAACGGCGATGCAATTCAGATGCCAGTTTTACACGCTGCGCTTCCCCACCGGACAAAGTTGTTGCAGGTTGGCCCAATTTCATATAACCAAGTCCAACATCAACAATGGTTTGGAGTTTTCTTTGGATTTTTGGGACATTTTCAAAGAATACAACTGCATCTTCAATTGTCATATCCAGCAGTTCTGCAATATTTTTTTCTTTATAGCGGACTTCTAACGTTTCGCGGTTATAGCGTTTTCCATGACACACTTCACAAGGGACATAAACATCCGGCAAGAAGTGCATTTCAATTCGGATGATGCCATCTCCGCTGCATGCTTCACAGCGTCCGCCTTTTACATTAAAGCTGAAACGCCCTTTTTTATATCCGCGCATTTTAGCTTCATTGGTTGATGCAAAAAGATCACGGATATCATCAAATACACCCGTATAGGTTGCAGGATTTGAACGCGGTGTTCGACCGATTGGCGATTGGTCAATATCAATGACCTTTTCCAAATGCTCGATTCCTGTGATTTCCTTATGCGCACCAGGCTTCGTACGCGCACGATTTAATTTTTGTGCCAATGCCTTATATAGAATCTCGTTAATTAACGTCGATTTTCCTGAGCCCGATACCCCGGTTACAGCAATAAACTGCCCTAGAGGAATATCAACTTTCACATTTTTTAAATTGTTCTCGGTAGCGCCTTTAATCGTCAGTTTTCGACCATCTGATTTTCTTCGCTCAATTGGAAGCGGGATGAACTTCTCCCCACTTAAATATTGCCCTGTAATCGATGCCGGGTTATTCATAACCTCTTCCGGCGTTCCGGCAGCAACAATTTCACCACCATGGACACCTGCACCTGGTCCGACATCAATTAAATAATCCGCTGCCATCATTGTATCTTCATCATGCTCGACTACTATGAGAGTGTTTCCTAAATCACGCATATCTTGCATCGTTGCAACGAGTCGATCATTATCCCGTTGATGTAGTCCTATAGATGGCTCATCAAGAATATAAAGCACTCCGGATAAACGTGAGCCAATCTGTGTAGCTAGGCGAATCCTTTGTGCCTCTCCCCCTGATAATGTCCCCGCAGAACGAGAAAGAGTCAGGTAATCTAGCCCAACATTTATTAAAAAGCTTAGTCTTTCAGTAATCTCGCGAATAACGAGTTTCGCAATCTGCATATCTTTTTCAGAAAACGTTAAATTGGAGAAAAAGCTATACATATCACTTACTGAATGCTGTGTAGCTTCTGCAATATGTAACCCTTCTACTTTTACTGCAAGTGTTTCAGGCTTTAAACGATAGCCTTTACATGAAGGACAAGGCTGTTCTGTCATGTATTTTGCCATTTGTTCACGTACATAATCCGATGTTGAATCACGGAAACGCCGCTCAATATTACGAACTACCCCTTCAAATTCAATCGATTTATTATGCACACTACCATAGTCGCTTTCATAATAAAAATAGATTTTTTCACTTCCAGAGCCATATAAAATTTTATCCATCTGATCTTTTGGTATTTGTGAAACTGGTACGTCCATTGGTATACCATAATGGGTACAAACCGCTTTTAGCAGCTGAGGATAGTACTGTGAGCTGGTTGGCTCCCATGCTGCAATTGCATGCTCCTCCAACGTCTTATCCCAATCTGGAATCAACAAGTCTAAATCGACTTCTTGTTTTGTTCCAAGTCCATCACATGAAGGACATGCCCCGAATGGACTGTTGAACGAAAACATACGCGGCTCTAATTCACCAATTGAGAACCCACATAGCGGACAAGCATGATGCTGACTAAACAATAATTCTTCATGCTCCATCACATCTACCAATACTTTTCCATCCGCTAGGTTACAAGCTGCTTCAAGAGATTCAAATAGACGTGAAGAAATCCCTTGTTTTAGAACGACACGGTCTATTACCACTTCAATATTATGTTTTTTGTTTTTATCCAGCTCGATTGAATCATCCAAATCCTGCATTTCACCGTCTACTCTAACACGCACATATCCTTGTTTCTTTAAATCCTCCAGCAATTTAACATGCGCACCCTTACGCCCAGATATGACGGGTGCTAATAATTGCATTTTTGTTCGTTCAGGATATTCCAATAACCGGTCAACCATTTGCTCAATTGTTTGAGAGGCAATTTCTGTACCATGATTGGGACAAATTGGTTTACCAACCCGCGCAAATAAAAGACGTAAATAATCGTAGATTTCCGTAACCGTTCCCACCGTAGAGCGGGGATTTTTGCTCGTTGTTTTTTGATCGATTGAAATTGCCGGGGACAATCCCTCAATGGAATCTACATCCGGCTTATCCATTTGACCCAAGAATTGCCGCGCATAGGCAGAAAGAGACTCTACATAGCGGCGTTGCCCTTCTGCATAAATTGTGTCAAATGCCAATGATGACTTCCCTGATCCAGATAGACCTGTTATAACAACGAGTTTATCTCTCGGAATTGTGACATCAATATTTTTCAAATTATTCGAACGTGCACCTTGCACGACGATTTCAGTATTTTTCACGATATATTATCCCTCTACCTTCAGTTCAAATATTGTATCCCGCAGTTCTGCTGCTCGTTCAAAATCAAGTGCTTTTGCGGCTTCCTTCATTTCGGCCTCAAGCGATGCGATAAGCTTTTGGATTTCGGACTTTGTCATCTTCTTGCCCTTTGTCACTTTTGTAACGTATGTCTCTTCTTCCTCCGCCGCCTGGGTTGCTCGAATCAGCTCCGGAATTTTTTTCTGGATTGTCATCGGTGTAATCCCATGCTCTTTGTTATAGGCTTCTTGAATTGTTCGACGACGTTTCGTTTCATCAATCGCTTTTTTCATAGAATCCGTCATATTGTCAGCATACATAATGACATGTCCATTTGAATTTCGGGCAGCCCGTCCAATGGTTTGGATAAGAGAACGTTCAGAACGCAAAAATCCTTCTTTGTCGGCATCTAGAATAGCCACAAGGGATACTTCCGGGATATCCAATCCTTCACGGAGCAGGTTAATCCCAACTAATACGTCATAGGTTCCTCTTCGCAGTTCTCTTAAAATTTCAATTCGCTCCAAAGTCTTCACTTCAGAATGCAGATACTCCACTTTAATACCCAGTTCCTTTAAATAATCGGTTAAATCCTCTGACATTTTTTTCGTTAATGTTGTGATTAATACACGCTCTTGTTTTCTAACCCGTTCATGTATTTCATCGATTAAATCATCAATCTGTCCTTCAATCGGCCGTACATCGATCGTCGGATCCAACAAACCGGTTGGACGAATAATTTGTTCTATCATTTCTGGTGTATGCTCCAGTTCATATGGACCTGGTGTCGCAGAAACATAAATTGCCTGGCTGATATGGTCTTCAAACTCTTCAAATCGGAGTGGTCTGTTATCTAGTGCGGACGGTAAACGGAATCCATGATCCACTAATACGCCTTTTCGAGCTTGGTCCCCATTAAACATCCCGCGTATTTGAGGCAATGTTACATGGCTTTCATCCACAACCAATAAGAAGTCCTTCGGGAAGTAATCCAGCAATGTATATGGCGTTGCCCCTGCTTCTCTTAAAGTTAAATGTCGGGAATAGTTTTCGATTCCCGAGCAGAAGCCCATTTCACGCATCATTTCCAAGTCATAGTTCGTGCGCTGCTCTAGACGCTGAGCTTCCAATAATTTATCTTCTCCACGGAATTTTACTAATTGATGTTCTAGTTCAACTTCAATATTTTCAATGGCTTTCAGCATTTTTTCTTCACGCGTTACGAAGTGGGATGCCGGGAAGATTGCTACATGGTCACGATCACCTAAAATTTCGCCTGTCAGGGCATCCACCTCTCGAATACGATCGATTTCATCTCCGAAAAACTCGACACGAAGACATTTTTCATCACGAGATGCTGGGAAAATTTCAACAACATCCCCTCTAACACGGAACGTCCCGCGAGTAAAATTGACATCATTTCGTTCATATTGAATATCTACAAGTTTTCGCAATAATTGATTTCGTTCCAATTCCATCCCTGTTCGAACCGATACAACCATTTCGCGATATTCTTCCGGATTCCCCAAACCATAAATGCAGGATACAGAGGCAATGATGATTACATCATCCCTCTCAAACAGCGCCGATGTTGCTGAGTGTCTTAGTTTGTCGATTTCGTCATTGATGCTGGAATCCTTTTCGATGTATGTATCTGTTTGCGGTACATAGGCTTCCGGCTGAAAGTAATCGTAGTAACTAACAAAGTATTCTACTGCATTGTTGGGGAAAAACTGTTTAAATTCACTATAAAGCTGTCCTGCCAATGTTTTATTATGGGCAATTACCAGCGTTGGCTTTTTTACTTCTTTTATAACATTGGAAACTGTAAATGTTTTCCCTGTACCAGTTGCTCCGAGCAGCGTTTGGTGTCGTTTTCCCTCTTGAATGCCCTTTACAAGCTCTTGTATAGCATTCGGCTGATCGCCACTCGGTTTATAGGCAGATTGCAAGTCAAAAGTGGCCATAATTCGTTCGTCCTTCCATCCAAATCTTGTATATTCATTTTAGCATATCCATTTTAAAATTACGAGAAATATGCGAACGTACGTTTTTAATTTTATCATGCATTATATCAAATCATTCTACTTCTACTATTTTCTAATTTAATTTATTTAAACATCGGGAGATAAAATAAGCTCATGTTTAGTATTCATTTCCATTCTTTTTATAACTTTAAACACAAAAAGCCGCCAGCAGTTCCAATCCCATTTGGGAGAATGTACTGTCATGGCGACTTTTTAAATATTGTTTTCATCTACATTACCGACTCTTGCTCTTCCATTTCTTGAGTTTCTTGTAATTCACTTAATTCTTTTGTGTACTCATAAAAGGCTTTTTCGTTTCTTTCGTCCAACGCACTATCGATGAGATCTTTCAACTGTTCAATTCTTTGCAATCTTTGTATTCGATTCAAAAACAAGTCCAAATAAATGTCATTCAACAACTTTTCAGATTCGTTTGCATGTTGATAGCTCCCGACTGCCTTTTGAAAATCTGTATATGAATAATATTTATCCATCGATATCACCCCGATTCCCTTTTTTCTATTATAAAAAATCAATTATCAATTTGCAATATTTTCTGAAAAATAGATATATTTTTTCATCGATAAAGGAAGATTTACCTACTGTCAATGTGAGTTTATCAATTTTTCACTATATTACCAGTAAATACGTTAAAATTATTATTCGAATATAATTTCATAAAATTGTCAAAATATTCCGTTGAATTGGTAAAAAATTCATATTATGATTTGGTTAGATTGGTCCTATAGAATTGGTTCTACAGCATTTTAAAATTGAAAAGGAGTGAATTTATGTTTCAAAATTTAATTGTTATTGATGCTTATTATATCTCTTTTAACACTTTTTTAATTGAACCTGTTGAGCACGAAGGTAAACTTTATTCTCATGTTTATGACAAAAGCGGAGAATACATTGTCGAGCGAAAGCCTTTTTACATAGTTCGACACTCCTGCAATGTTCTCGGAAGCAATTATAATAATGCAAAAAAGATTGCACAATGCTTCTTAGGATCAGAAAAACATAAATTGCCAATTGTTGTTACTCAAGATTTTGGCATACCAAATGTTTTCTTCCCTCTACATTCTCCAAACTCACCAAGTAACATTTGGGTTGGATTGCATGCCATTACGAACATCCGCCGCCTCAAAGAATATACAGAAATCACGTTAAAAAATGGGATTGAATTAGTTGTGCCGCTTAATTATGCATCTTTTTGCTCCCAATACGTTTCTGCTACAATGCTGCAAAAACACGTTGCCCACCAAAGAACAACTATTCGAAACGAATTAAATCAGCCTTTTGATACTGAGTAGTACTGGAAGCCTGATTCAAGTAAAATTTAAGTAAATCTTCAACATGATTTCTTAGCCGAATATTCGAATACCTTCTTATATCCATTGAATGCTTAAAATGGAATTGATACTCTGTAAACATCTCGTCTCGCTTACCCTGAACTACTCTCAATTGATGACTCTTTAAATACGCCTTGGCATTTCTTAAATCAACCTCTGCGTATTTCCTTGCCTCATCAATCAAATAAATATATGGACGCTTTAATTTAAACTGCCCAGTCTCAATTTGTACTTGATCTTTTTCCAAAACAATAAGCAGCATCGGTAAATATATGGCCGCTTCTAGATACGGGACAGCCTCAATGGGAATATGTGCCATCAAAACCCCTCCTAAAAATAGAACATTTGTTCTTAATATTATATTACAGCAAATTAGAAATAATGCAATTGTAATACGGAGGTAAATGATGGCAGATTAAAGCGATCGAGAGTAGTGAAAGGGAGAAAATTTTTACGCAAGATTAAACAGAATTTCGAAATAATATTTGCTATAGGACCAATTAAAATAACATTTTGCTATAGGACCAATTTATAAAAACTTTTGCTATATAACCAATTATATTTAAAGCTTAGCTGGAGCATTATTAAAAACAATTTGAAGAGAATTTTAGAATGGAGGCAACGGGATGGATCAAACATTGCAAGCAGTTTTAGAACTTTCCAATAGAGTTGGTCAACTAACCGATAAATTTGATAAGTTGTCCGCTAAAGTGGATAAATATTATTTTGAGATGGACCAAAAAATTAATAGCCACTATCATCTGACGAACCAAAACATAGATTTTATTCACTTGCATCTTTCTAAGAGAGATCACATGGCTGGAGAGAGACGGAATCTTGGCTATGGCGTTCAACTCTATAGCGGATATTTCTTTTATAAAAGAAGAAAGTAAGCAGCTTTTGCGGCACCGCTCCATTCTATAAAATAAAACCTTTTTGGCAAAAGCTACTTAGCCAAAAAGGTTTTATTCATTCGTTATTGTCCAATACGTGAACGAAGATAAGCGTTGATGAAATCATCCAGGTCGCCATCCATTACCCCTTGGACATTACCTGTTTCAAAATTTGTACGGTGATCTTTTACCATTGAATATGGATGGAAGACATAGGATCTGATTTGAGAACCCCAGCCAATTTCCTTTTGCTCTCCACGAATCGCATCAAGTTCAGCTTGTTGTTTCTCAATTTCAAGTTGATATAATTTTGCTTTTAACATGTTCATCGCTTTTTCACGGTTTTTGATTTGCGAACGTTCTGCTTGGCAGGAAACTACCACACCTGTCGGAATATGGGTAATACGAACCGCAGAATCGGTTGTATTAATATGCTGACCACCTGCTCCTGTTGCACGATACGTATCAATTTTTAAATCTTCCGTGCGAATATCAATTTCTATTTCATTATTGAATTCCGGCATGATATCACATGAAACGAAGGATGTATGGCGTCTGCCAGCAGAGTCGAATGGCGAAATACGCACTAAACGATGCACGCCTTTTTCTGCTTTTAGGTACCCATAAGCATTATGTCCTTGGATTAATAGCGTTACAGATTTAATGCCGGCTTCGTCACCAGGCAAATAATCCATTGTTTCAACCTTAAAGCCATGTTTTTCCGCCCAACGCGTATACATGCGCAACAGCATCGAACCCCAGTCCTGTGATTCGGTACCACCTGCACCTGGGTGAAGCTCCAGGATGGCATTATTTTTGTCGTATGGCTCACTTAAAAGCATTTGAAGCTCAAAGCCGTCCATTTTACGACCAAACTCCTCAAGTTCGCTGCCCAGTTCTTCTTGAAGTTCTTCATCTGGCTCTTCTTTTAAAAGCTCCAAAGTCATTTCCAGATTTTCTTGAGTTGTCACTAGGTCATTAAATTCATTGACGATTGCTTTTAACCCATTCGCTTCATTGATGACTGTTTGCGCCCCGTTTTGGTCATTCCAAAAATCAGGCATCAACATCATTTCATCTAGCTCCTGAATACGCGCCTCTTTGTTTTCTAAGTCAAAGAGACCCCCTGAAGTCCGCCAATTTTGAGGCTGTAGTTTCCAACGTATTTCTTACATCTGATAATTCAATCATTTAAAATCCTCCGTACGATTTATTAAACTGCGAGAACCGCAACATCTTATCAAGAAAGATTAAGATGACTACGGTTCAACAGTTTGTTGCTTAAAATTAACTTCTCGAAAGCAGGCTCAAATTAGAGCAACTAGCAGGCAGCTTACTCGGCCCCATGACAGTTTTTAAATTTCTTGCCGCTGCCGCATGGACATGGATCATTACGGCCGATGTTTTCTGCTTTACGAACAGGCTGCTTTTTCTTCGGTGCTGCTTCTTCTTTTGGGTTCACCGCTTGCCCTTTAGCCACCTCTTCACGCTCTAAGTTGCTGCGAATTTGTGCTTTCATGGCATATCTCGTTACGTCCTCGCGAATGGAAGCGACCATGTCTTCGAACATGGCAAATCCTTCTTGTTCATATTCACGCAATGGATCAATTTGTCCATAAGCACGTAAATGAATCCCTTGACGCAATTGATCCATGGCATCGATATGGTCAATCCATTTTGTATCGATTGAACGAAGTAAAATGACTTTTTCAAATTCACGCATACGGTCAGGCGTTAGCATTTCTTCTTTTTCATCGTAGCGTTTTTGAACCTCTGCATAAATAAAGGAAATGATTTCTTCAGGCGATTTTCCTTCCAAATCGCTAGCTTTAACCGCGCCTTCTTCTAATAAGTTCGCTTGGATATAGTCTTCAAGCGCTTTTAAATTCCAATCTTTGCGATCACCTTGCGTATGAACAGCGACAATATTTTCGACGGACTCTTGGATCATGGACTCCACTAATGCACGCATGTTTTCCGTTTCCAATACATCGCGGCGTTCTTTATAAATAACCTCACGTTGCTGGCGCAATACATCATCATATTGCAATAAACGTTTACGGGCATCGAAGTTATTGCCCTCAACACGTTTCTGTGCTGATTCTACAGCTTTTGAGACCATCCCGGATTGGATTGGCTGATTATCATCCATCCCAAGTCGCGTCATCATGGCCTTCATTTTATCGGAACCAAAACGGCGCATCAGATCATCTTCAAGAGATAAATAGAATTGCGTAATACCAGGGTCCCCTTGACGACCGGATCGACCGCGCAGCTGATTATCGATACGGCGCGATTCGTGGCGCTCTGTACCAATTACAGCTAACCCTCCTAGGTCAAGTACACCTTCACCCAATTTAATGTCAGTACCACGACCTGCCATGTTTGTGGCAATTGTTACAGCACCTTTATTCCCTGCATTTGCAATGATTTCGGCTTCACGTTCATGGTTTTTCGCATTAAGCACATTATGCGGAATATTATGTTTATCTAATAAATTGGAAATAATTTCTGACGTTTCGATGGCAACCGTACCAACTAAAACAGGCTGGCCTTTTTTATGGCGCTCTGCAATTTCAGCAGCCACGGCATTGTACTTCCCATTCATCGTAGCGAAAATTAAATCCGGTCTGTCATCACGCGCAATCGGCTTGTTCGTTGGGATTACGACCACCTGCATGTTGTAAATATTGCGGAACTCTTCTTCCTCTGTTTTAGCCGTACCTGTCATACCTGATAACTTTTCATACATACGGAAGTAGTTTTGGAACGTGATTGTTGCCATTGTCATAGATTCATTTTGGATATCTACGCCTTCTTTTGCTTCAATGGCTTGGTGCAGACCATCCGAATAGCGGCGGCCTTTCATTAAACGGCCTGTAAAGCCGTCTACAATAATAATTTCGCCATCCTGTACAACGTAATCCACATCACGATGCATGGAAATATGCGCTTTTAATGATTGGTTAATCGCATGCAGTAAACGAACATGTGATAAATCAAATAAATTATCGATGCCAAATGCTTTTTCGGCTTTCCCAATTCCACTTTCAGTTAAAGTAACGCCTTTTGTTGTTTCATCATAAGTGAAATCTTCATCGGCCTGCAATCGACTCACAAACATGTTCGATTGGACGTAAAGCTGTGCTGTTTTGCCAGCTTGTCCTGAAATAATCAATGGCGTACGTGCTTCATCGACTAAGATAGAGTCAACTTCGTCAATTACAGCATAATGCAGAGGACGCTGCACACGCTCTTCTTTATACAAAACCATGTTATCGCGTAAATAGTCGAATCCAAGCTCATTATTCGTACTATATGTAATATCCGCTGCATAAGCTTCGCGTTTTTCTTCTTTTGACAGGCTATTCAAATTTAAGCCTACTGTTAGCCCCAAGAAATTATAAAGCTCGCCCATTTCCGTTGCATCACGACTTGCGAGATATTCGTTGACCGTTACGACATGCACGCCTTTTCCAGTAAGGGCATTTAAATACACCGACATAGTGGAAGTTAACGTTTTCCCTTCCCCCGTCTTCATTTCCGCGATGTTGCCTTCGTTTAATGTGGCAGCACCCATAATTTGTACGCGGAAAGGATACATCCCCAATACACGGCGTGATGCTTCACGACATACCGCGAATGCTTCAGGAAGCAATTGTTCCAACGTTTCACCTTTTTGATAGCGTTCTTTGAATTCGGTAGTTTTTTCTTTTAAATCTTCGTCGTTTAGTTGTTCCATTTGAGAAGCAAACGCTTCTACTTGGTCAGCAATTTTCGTTAATTTTTTAACTTCTTTCTTATTTGGATCAAAAATTTTATTTAAAATGTTTGCCATGGATTATTTTCACTTCCCATATAGTCTCAATATTCATTTTATCATTTCCTATAGAGTAGGTGCAAATGTCCGTACCTTTTAGGGACCAGGTCCATACACAATTCAGGTACCATTCAGAATTTTTTATGGACCGGGTCCTTACACAATTCCCGCACAATTCCATATCCCTTTAGAAATTGGTATGAAACTTTGCAAATTCCCATCACACAAAAATGTCACGCAACCCTTACTTGTTACACAAAATAGTTTTTTACATATATTAGAGATAAATTGTGTATGGACCTGGTCCGCATACATTTCTGAATTGTTTTGGGATCTGGTCCACCCTAGAAAGTAGGTTTTTGGGTGGGAAACGAAAGTTCTAAGTTGATGTCATATACGCTGCTCGTGCTGCTGATTCTGATTTGGGGTGTTAGCTGGCCGATTTATAAAAACGGGGTCAATTTTATGCCTCCCCTTTTATTTGCAGGCGTTCGTGCATTTGTGGGCGGCGCTATTTTAGTTTTGATTGCTTGGAAAAATCGACATCGACTAAACTTTAAAAGCAATTGGCGGTATTATCTTATTTCTGCCACGCTAAACATCGTGCTGTATCTTGGAATTCAAACGGTTGGTCTGATTTATTTGCCTGGGGGACTATTTTCGGTTCTCGTCTATTTTCAGCCTGTTTTATTAGGAATACTTGCTTGGTGGTTTTTAGGAGAAGCCATGACCATTACTAAAATCCTTGGCTTAGTCCTTGGGTTTATCGGTATTTTTTTAGTAAGCATCGATGGCCTGACCATCCATGTTTCTGCAATCGGTGTTTCCCTTGCACTGGCGACTGCACTCGTTTGGGCAAGCGGCGTAGTCTATGTGAAGAAAAATAAAACCCGGGTGGATCCTTATTGGATGGTTGTCATGCAGCTAGTAATCGGGGGCGCGGTGTTATTAGCCGGGGGATTTGCAACAGAAGATCCGAACAGCATCATTTGGAATAGCGAACTAATTTTTAGTTTAATCTGGGGCGCGACAGCCGGTATGGCCATTGCCCAAATCCTTTACTACAAGCTCATTAATGAGGGCGAAGCAAGCAAAGTTGGCGCTTTTACCTTTATCGTACCGATTCTCTCCGTCATCATCAGTGCCATTTTTTTAGATGAAGCAATTACATTGAACCTATTTTACGGAATGATTCTGGTTGGACTAAGTATTTATTTAGTAAATTTTCAGCGCAAGCGGAAAGATAAACTGCCAAAATATGAATCTTAAAAAGTAGAAGCAGTCCGCAAGAATGTTTTTGCAGACTGCTTTTATTTTTGGAGGAAATATGGATGCTCTCGTTGAGAGGTTATACTACTCCCAACCCGGCATCTGTTTATGTACACTTCATAATCACCCTAATCTACTAAAATAGATGTAAAAATTCCGCCTAACTAGAAAACAAGGTGAAAAGCAGCTTAAATAGAAGGAGAAATTCCGCCTATCAACTCGAAAAACGTCAAAATATAAGATTTTTCATAACATAGTCGGAAAATCTCCCCTTATTTCCCCGTGGAACTAGCTCCATTCGGCATATAACCGGAATAACTCCTCTTATTAGACGGGCACCGCTTAATACTACTTTTTCACCTATTAGATCCAAGTGAAAATGCCCATTATTGCATCAAATACAAAGAACCTATTAAACCCAAACTATAAATTCTACCAGCGCCCTATTTTCCTTTCATAACGCTTTACACCCTGCATCCTTCTCCATCCACCACAACAAAAATCGCTCCGAAAGAATCTGCATTCTTTTGGGGCGATTTCAATGTAATATATATTGCAAAAATGATAATTCCGGGCCGTAGCCGATTTGGGGAATGTCTTTTTCGAAGGAATCGATGTATTCTCCGCTTGTAACTGTTTTAAAAGTAGCATCGGTTTTGACTTCGACTCGGTACTTCTCCTCGGAAATAAGAATTTCGAGATGTTCTTCATTTCCCTCGTTTTCCCTTACGACCTGTTGAACAGTGCTGTAGATTTTGGTGCTTAATGCCGCATCCATTCGAAACTTTGCATTAAAAGCTTCCTTCAGTATGGGATTCCCCAATTTACCTGGCAGCATTTCATTCAAAGTCTTAATATAGGCTTTCTCATCACTATAGCCATGGGCAACCAAATCTTGCTTGCGCTCATCAATTTCATCCCATAAGGATTCGTATTCCTCGTCTGCTTCAAGCTCCTCCATCATCGCCTTATCAAAATCCTTAATGGCTTCCTCTGCAGCAAATAAAATCTCGCTCGTTGCAGCAAAGGCTCCTAATTGAGCAGCGGTAGACGCCTGCTGCTTTACTACATACACCCGCGCAATATTAACAATGATAAGTATCAGGACGATGATGACCGTCATGATCCACAATAGGTAAATTGCGGCGCTTCCTTTTTCATTCTCTACATGTCTCATGGGACGAGCACCTTACCCGTGGCCTCCGAATCAATAGTGATTAATGCCATTTCCGCCATTTTGTCCGGCAGGAAAACTAATGGATGTCGAGCGGTAATTTTTATTTCAAATAAATCAGCTCCTCCAGGGACATTTTGAATGACAAAATAATGATTTCTTAAAATGGAGGAACCCGCTAATGCCTGGTCTATCACTTCTTTTGTTTCGTAGTAATCTTCCGAAACAGCATATACCTGAGCCGCATCTGATGCAGCAGCCTTTAAGCTCAGAACGGCATAGCCTGAAGCCACCACTTGCCAGAGAAGCAGAAAAAGCAAGAAATACAATGGAAGAATGCCCAAAAATTCAATGGAAAGCGATCCTCTTTCTTCTTTTAACAACTTCCTTACTTTCAATCAAATCGCCTCCTTGGCTATACAAGTCTATTGCTTTGAAGCTGAATGTACTTGGTTTAATTTAAATTGAATATAAAAAATATGAAACAGGAAAAGTAAATATTTATTCAAATGCAGGTCATATTCCTCGTCAAAAGAATCTCTTAATCTGAAAATAGAATAGTAAAGCAGACCGATAAAACAAAAGTTAAAAACGACCTCATAAGATTGAAGATTCAAAATGCCATAGTCGCTCAATACCATACTTCCAAACAACTGGATAAACAAAAAGATAAATGAAAGTATTGTAAACAATCGCCACAATCCAAAATGAATTTTTGGTCTATCTGCAAAATTAACCATACTATTCCTGCTTCTTAAAAACCAAACTCCTATGTACGCACCTAATGTTATAAACGATAATAAAATCAAGACAGAGAGGTTGAATTTTCGAAAGTCGATACTTAAATGATTCTCATTGCTTATTAGCTTTTCCATCCATTTCACCTCTTTAAGCTAACTTACTTTTACAGCTTTTCTAATTGTTTGGCACGATCAGGAGTTGTTAAAAATGCAGGCAGAACCAGCATAAATAACAATCCAATAAAATAGCAGACAAGCGCAACACCGATGAATGGACCTGTTTCAAAAGCATTGATATAAGCCCATAGCAGCCCGCCAATTACTAAAAGAAGTACAACAAAAATAAATAAAAATTTTTTATACCGCATTTCTCTTGGGTTGACCAATGCTTTTGTAATTTTGTCTCGTTTTACTAATAAAAACCCGAAAAAACCAATCGTCACAACAAGCATCAACCAAAAGTAAGGTGTAGGATAGAGCGCTTTAAATACTGGCGACATCGTATAATATGTAAGTACGATCAACATAACAAAAGAATGGAGAGAAAAATAACGTTTACTATTATGCTTTTGGAAAATCCAAATCATATAGTTCAGGAGGGCTGCCAAAATGGCAATACTTCCATTAATCGTTAACCATTTAACGACATCTACTTCCGGCATAAAGCTTACAAAAAAACCAATTACTACATGGAGAAATAAAGTGAGAAAGATATAATTCTCTTTAAAGGTTACCCATTCATTTTCCTCTTTCAATTGTTATCATTCCTTCGAAAATAATATTGTGCAGCTACATTTCCTCCAACTATTCCATTATTGGATTTGATATTTCCTTTCGAAATCGCAAAGTTAAATAAATATAGATAATAGGGAATACAAGTGCATTCAATAATACGCGGAATACCAAAAAAGCAAAAATATTATTCTCATACTGAGCTAAAAAGAGCATCATGATCACCCAGCACCCAATATTCAAACAAAAAATCACTAAAAGTTCTCCAATTAATGAAATATTCTCTTTCATGATTACTTGAATGGTATTCTTGTATATTTCTTTGACATTTCGACCTTCTGAAAAGAATGGAAAAATTAACAGAAAAACAAGGGCAAGGATTGTAGGTATAAATAAGAAATAAATGCCTATCACTGCGATAAAATAAAAAATACCAGTAAAAACAAAGAGAATCCCAAATTGCTTTATAAAAAAGAAAATCCCTTCCAAAGAGTTGATCGAATGATCCTGTTTATAAACAATGACCATTCTCATAAATGGCGGAATACAAATAATAAAATTTAGGATGATTGCAAAAACAGAAAAATACTCCGGTGCAACTGCATTTTCAGAAGTATATACATAAATCATGCTCAAAAAAGAAATCACAGTAACCGGCAGGATGATGACGAACGACCAAATCAGAATTTGACTCCAATTCCGGTTATAGATATCAAAAATATCCCGAATCATCAAAGAACACCTTCTCTTTTTTTCCGGATAACTACAGTAGCTGCAGCAAATAAAAGACTCACGATTACTGCATAGGACAGGTTCATGCCAATCCCTTGCGGATCTGCAAAAACTAAAATATTAAAGACAAAATGGGATACGAGAAAACTAATAAACACGATTACAATTGCTCCTAAATATGCAGCAGTATAGGGAGTTTCAGGATTCCATATTGCTGCAAAAAAACCGATGCTTCCATAGGTGAGGATTGTTTGTATAAACAAGAACCATCCATAGCTTTCAATTGGAATAAAGCCTAATAGAAAAGAAATCACGATCGTCAATAAAATGCTAACGCCTATGGTCTGAAAAAATTTAATCGTATGGAACAATATCTCACCTACTATCTACAAGATTGGATTGGATTGCCCCAAATGAAGCAATCCGATTATCCGAATCCAAACATTTTTTTTGCACCTTTAAATAATCCTTGGGCTTTTTCTCCAACCCACGAACTTGCTTTCCTCAATTTGCGGGCACTCCAAGAGTAAGCTGCACTAAGTTTGTTGCTCGCCCATTCTTTAGCACCTTGACCTGTATTGGTTCCATTAAAGAACCAGGCCGAAACAATTCCGGCTAATAACCCTGCTCCTGCACCAATTATCGTACCGACACCTGGAACAACGGAACCAGCAACTGCACCCGTTGCAGCACTTGTAAGCAAACTCGATAGAGCGGTTGTTCCTGCACCAATGGCTAGATCTACCGTAAAATCAGCATAAAATTTAGAAGTCTTCCAAGCTTTGTCCCCATGTTTATCGACATTGCCAAAAAGATTCGCTGCAATACTAATGGGACCATTTAATTTTGCCAAGTTTGATTTTGCCCAGTATTTTTTAGAAAACAGATTATAGCCATCATTCATGCTAGACTTTAAGTTTTTCCAGGCAAAACCTAGAATATCTTTTCTCGATTCCGTTAACTTTTTAGTATCAAAGAAATTATTAATTTTAAAAGCTTTTTCATAGGAATTGCCGGTCTTCATGTAGCGATCTTTGCCATCAATCTTATATTTCTTATAATTATCATAAAAATGATTTAATATCGGATTTTTTAAGCTGCTTTTCCCAAGTACTTTATATTTCCCTTTGCCCAGCTTTTTAAATTCAAACCCGGCATAGGTCGCCGTGGCTCCTTCCAAAACTGGCTTTACAAGGGTTGTTACATATGTTTTGCCATCTTTTAATGCTTGGGAAATAATTCCCCATGCTGTATTCTCGTTATTTGTTGAGTTGAATAAAATATTCCAAAAGGATTTATTCTCCGTTTTTGCTCCTGAACTCGTGCTGGAAGAAGATTCATTATTACTGGTAGTGGACCCAGAGGTAATGGTATCCCCAGAAGGATTTTGGCCTCCTGATGTTCCTTCACCACCTGTTGGGCCTTGGCCTCCTGCAGGACCCTCTCCCCCTTTGGCAGGATCGCCTCCAGTAATTGAATCGCCTGTTGAGGTTCCATCGCCACCGTTTACTGCGTCACCACCAGTCGGACCAGTTCCGCCTTCTGAAGCCTTTCCGCCATTTACCCCTTTCCCTCCAGATGCGCCTTCGCCTCCGGAAATGGCATCACCTGTTGTAATTGGGTTATTAATTGGCAAAGTCCCGGCAATATTCGGAATAATCCATTGACCATTGCCGCTTTGATAAGGCGGAATTAATGGCTGGCCAGAAACAGCTGCATTGCCGCCTTGCAAGAATGGGCCGCCTTGATAAGCATTGCCACCCCTAATTGGATCACCAGGAATAATGAACTGCCCACCCGTAATGGGTTTTCCTCCAGTGATTGCTTCACCCGGTGTTATCGCATTACCCGGCTTAATAAAAAACGCCATGGTAACAGAAGGCATTGCGGTCCAGAATACTATAAATGCAATCATGAATAGTGCAAAAAATTTCCGGTAATATCTCTTCACTGCTTATTCACCTCATTGCCTTTGAAAGGTGTGCGTTACTAATCTTTTTTTGAATGTTGATGAAAGTTTTTATTGATTTTAAATTGGAGGTACCATATATGGAAAAGTAAAAGAAGAATTCTGTTGTATTGAAAATTCTCGCATTCTCTTTCCATCATTTCAGCGATACGAAATGCACTATAATATGTAATTCCTAAGCCTGTGAAGGTAATCCACAGATGGATTGTTTCTGCGAAGTTGGCTCCAGTATCGGTGAACAATGCCTTTCCCGCGAAATAATAGCCAAACATCAAAATATATAAAACAAAGAATAGTTTTAAAGCTTTGTACTTTAGCTCCGTTTTCCCCAGCTGCTCGAATGCATCCCTTCTAGAAATGAACCAATATGGAACATATGCGCCAAGAGTAATATTCGTCAAAATAAAAGCTAAAGCGGGGTGCACTTTTTTAAAAGAAAAGGTAGTATTCATCTTCTAATATCCTCCCGCTCTAGTTCGATTAATTTTCCCGAAATCCCAAAAATGACAAAAGGATAGACGATCAAGCAAAAGACCATTCGTAAAATGGCAAAAGCAATCGGCTGCATTTCAAAATTGGACGCTGCATACAAGAAAGCTGCCCATAAAAGATAGACAAAGCAGCCCCAGAAAATAATTTGCACCCAAATCGTGATCAAATGTTCATTATGAAATGCAATCGTTTTCTTCACCCATTGCTTGAACGTTATGGACGATTCATACATAAAAGGAAATAAAAATAAAAAGGGCAATAAGATGATTCCTGGTAATATAAACAAAGCAATTCCTACGTACACCCCAAGCATAACGAGAAGGGACATCATTAAAATAGGCCCAAAGGAATGAATAAAGCACCCGATCAGCATTTTTATGGACACTTCTTCATCCTGCTCGCTTTTGTCATATAAAACATACATAGGATACAAGAATAGGATGAACATCAAACTATCAGAAAATAATAATAGAAGATTTTCCTGTCCGCCTAAATCCATCCCCATAATATAAAAGTTCGCATTTAAAAGAACAAAAAGCAGCGGAAGTCCAACAATCAACGCATATCCGATAATTGTCAGGACGTTCTGGTTGTAGCGATACCCTGCTTCTCTCATGCCGCCTCACCGCCAATATCGAATTTCCTGAACGAAAATACACTTAACATGGTCAAGGTAATTGCGAAAATAAAGCTCCAAAACCCTATATCAGGTGTAAATAATAGCGGGATGTCTAAGATGACATCTCCAAAAATGGTATTTGCAATGACAATCAGACAAGCAGTCATATATCCTGAAAAATAAGGATATTTCCAATTTCGTACCAGAAACCCCAGCAAACCATAAGATATTAAAAATAAAATAGCTGAATGCATGTAATAATTAGGAATGATGATGACCAAGAGAAAGCTTAAGACTGTCATGACAAGCAGCAAAATGCCGATCACTTTCACGTATTTCATTTGACCAACACCCCCTTCTTTACTAACCCTTGATAAAATAACGACTGGAAAAAGAATGCAAACCAACATCCCATAATGTAGAGGACGCCTCCTCCCCAGTAAGTAACAAATCCGTACCCAAAGAAATCGGATAACCATCGTACAATGATAATGTTGCCTCCACCGCCCAGTACTACCGTAACAACAGGGATGGCATAAAACACAAATGCAAATTTTCTATGCTCTTTGTCACTATCTGGAAATACAAGTGGGACCTCCTGCTTTTGGTCGTAAACTGCCAGCGCAAGCAAACATAGGAACACAAGAATCAACAGAATCTGCATCAAAAGATTCCCCATAAATGCCTTTACAAAGGGGAATGTAAAGAAGAGGCAAAACGTAAGCATATTGAACAACAATGTTAATTTAACAGCATTTTGACGTTTCTTTTTTTTAAATATTGCCAACATCATGATGAAAATCACGAAATTGGCAATATAGATACCCGCAACAATGTAGTTAAACGATGGTTCTACATCTGGCATATAAATTGCAAAGAGCGCCGAGAAAACTGGCATAGCAAAAGCTATAAGCACTTCTGTAAATAGATTCGTTTTCGTTTAACTCACCCCCCGAATAACCCTTTTAAACCTTTCACAAACTTGGAATTCTTGACTGCTTCGATACCGGATTTTACAACGGATTCGACCTTTCTGCTGATGGCCTTGCCGGTGTTGGTTGACATGAAAAACGCAAGACCAAGACCAACGCCCGCACCCACCAGCGTTCCAACTCCCGGAACAACACTTCCAAAAGCACTAGCAGTTGCAACTGTTGCTGCCCAGCCTGCACCAGCACTGATGGCCGTTTGACCTGCACCCATTAAAACATCTGTCGTGATGCCAGCTGCTAAGTCGGTTCCTGTTCTTGTCGGATCTGCTGCATTTTGGGCTAATCTAGAGCCTACACTAAGGACAACATTCGCGATCCCGTTCCCTTTGGCCAATACGGATTTCCCGGTAAAGAAGTCTTTGTTCCATTTCATTTTGTCAAAAGGAATCCAGTTCTTTTTCATGTAATCCTTCGTTTTCGTTGCGACGGATTTAAAGGATGTCACCTCATCCAGGAAACCTTGAACCCTTTTCTGTTTGAGTTCACTGCCGCTTCGAGGTTCGAACAAGGAGTAGTTTCTTGTCGATTTGGTTCCATCAGGATTGACTACCGCAACACTTCCACCTTTTCCTTTAACAACGCTTTTAGAGTTTTCAAAGGAATCCAGGTAGTCCGAGTAACGAAGATTTAACCAAGTTGCTAGATTACCGCTGCCCTTTACCGCAGTCGCTTTTCCATCCACTCTGAATAAATTTTTATTGCCAGAGGCTGTTTTTAAATCCGTAATTTTAAATCCAGCATTGATCGACAAGGCTCCATCTAACATTTGCCCTAAATAATTGGGAAACGTCACTAACACTTTCTTTGTATTTTTTAACCATTCAAAAGTGTACTCGGCCGGCGTCTTCTTCTGGCCAGAAGAAGAACCAGCGTCACCGCTTATTGGATCATTTCCTGAAGTATCCCCCGATGTTGGTCCTTCGCCTCCAGTAGGCCCTTCTCCACCTTGGGTTGGATCGCCTCCAGTCGGTGCATTCCCTCCAGCAGGCCCTTCTCCACCTTGGGTTGGATCGCCTCCAGTAATAGAGTCCCCGCCATTTGCAGGATCTCCACCTGTTGGACCTTCGCCTCCAGTCGGTCCTTCTCCACCTTGGCTTGGATCGCCTCCTGTAATGGCATCACCTGTTGAAGTTCCGTCACCACCGTTTACTGCCTTACCACCAGAAGGACCTGTTCCACCTTCAGATGCATTTCCGCTATTGACCGCTTGCCCTCCAGAAGGACCCTCTCCACCAGAAATGGGATTTCCTGCTACAATCGGATTGTTAATCGGCAATGTCCCAGCAATGTTTGGAATAAGCCATTGACCATTACTGTTCTGGTAAGGCGGAATTAATGGCTGGCCAGAGACAGCTGCATTGCCGCCTTGCAGGAATGGCCCTCCTTGATAAGCATTCCCTCCGGTTATCGGATCACCTGGAATGATGAACTGCCCACCCGTAATAGGTTGCCCTCCTTTTATGGGTTCACCTGGTGTAATGGCATTCCCTGGCGTGATGAAAAATGCCATTGATATGGAAGGCACTGCTTGCCAGAATAATATAAAGGCAATCATGAAGATGGCAAAGGTTTTACGAAAAATTCCCCTTTTCACACGTTCACCTCACTTCCCCTATTAGGCGTACTAGTTCGTGTTATTGATATATTTTTCCTCCAGTTGTTTTACTGCTTCTTTATAATTCATTTCGTTCATGGCTTCCAGGTCAGCCTTTAGCTTTCGATACTCTTCTTCAATCCAGTTGTGATATTCTGTATTTTTCTTTTTTAAATAATCATGGGATTCTTGGGACATTTTATCTTCATATTGATGTAAATAAGTAAGGGTAAAACCAACCGCCTGGCCTTCATCTACCCACTTTCTAAATTCCTTGCCATGATAAACAAAGATATCCAGCACATTATCTGTTTTGTAATAACCCAGCCAGCCTTCCTGGGAGGTTTTCCATTGCGCCCATTTCTCCGCAACCTTACTCATTTGATTTAGTTCGTCTTGAAGACCTTGTGCATCCTTTACGTTTTGATATGTCCCTTCTGTTGCACCGGCAATCTCCTGCAGTTGTTTTTGGCCTTCTTGATCGACGTTAAACCCGATTACATTAACGATTGGCGTTATATCTGAATCATAAAGAGATTTCGCCGTTCCAACAGGGTCATCATCACAAGTAGAAATCCCGTCACTTACTAAATAGACAATATTCGTATTTGTATCCCCTTTAAATGCAGCTAAATCTTTTTGTGCTTCACTTAAAGCTAACCCTATTGGCGTCCAACCGGCTGGCTTCACTTTTGATAATGCCTGATCAAAGCCGGCTGAATCATAATTGCTTAGAGGATAAACTAATTCACTGCTGCCGCATGATAATGCCTTATCTTCATTTTTCCCTGTTCCTTTATGTCCATAAATTCGCAGACCAACATTAGCTTCCTCGGGCAACCCCTTTACGAATTCTGTAATCGCTTGTTTTGCAGCATCCATGCGCGTTACACTGCCTTCATAATTCGCCATACTTCCCGAGGCATCCAAAATGACCATCACATTTAAATTATCTTTAAACTGGTAGCGTGAATCTTCAATCTCGGGATTCCCGATGGATTGGAATTTCATCTCTTCAATCAAATCTCCCGGCCCCTCGAAATCTTGCTGGAAGACTGATAGAATCGCTTCATAGTAACGATCTAATTCCTCGGTTGTTGGATTTCCCGTAATGTCGGGAAGGTTTTTCGTTAATTCATTTGTTAACTTTTTCCCGTTATCTTCGAGTTGGTTAATATACGCTGTATACCCCGAAGGCAGCTGTGCAAGCTCCTCTAATGTTGTAGGAAGTGGAGGGCCTACAATGACGTCTTCATTGACTGCTTCTTCCTCCTCCTCAACTTCGGCATTGACAGTTTGCTGATCGTTAACATCAGACTCTGAACTTTCTTCTTTCGTTGTTTCTTCGTTAGTTGCTTCTGTTTTTTCTGGTTCATTGTTGCTGCAGCCTGCTGCTAGAAGCAGAAATAGCAGAATGGCTAGTATCTTTAATCGATTTTGCATTATTTTCAACTCCCACTTATATAAGGACACCCCTACCGTTCATGTTGCCGAAATCAATTTTATATACGGCAATTCCCAGAAGTTAATTACCCACCATACCGCTAATTTTCGAGACAATACTTCCGATCAATCCCGAGATTGCACCGGATTGACCACTAACCGCAGTTGAAATAATCCCCAAAACTAAAATCAATAATGCAGCTAAACCAAGCCATTCCAACGATTGTGCACCTTTTTCATTTTTCACCGGCGATAATAAAGTTAATAATAAAATCTGCATATACTCTCTCATTTTTTTCTCTCCTTTTATTTGAATAAATCGAAAATCCCACTATTTTGGTTAAATAAATTAAGTATCATCAATCCGCCGATTAAGATGAGAGATGAAGGCAAAATCAGAAAGGTTGTTACTAGCGTCACTTTCGGCGATGCTTTTGCGGCTTTTTCCTTTATCATTTCTTTTTTCAGCTTTCTCATTTCCTCGGCTTGCTGTTTAAAAGAGGCGGCAATCGGTACACCCAGTCGTTCCCCTTGAATCAATGACTTGATTAAAATCTGAAACTCTTTTGATTCATTCCGTTCAAGCAATAGCCGGTAAGCCTCCACTCGCGGTACACCTACACTAATTTCTTGCAGGAATCGCTCAAACTCTTCTTTAATGGGTCCTACAAAATAAGGAACGATATCTCGCAATGCTTGCGTTAACCCGACCCCTGCCTGCAATGTCACACTCATCGTATCCAGAAAATCAGGCAGCTGGTATGATATTTCCGTCTGCCGTGCCTTTGCCTTGGAGCGGATCCATAAAATCGCGCTTGCAAAGCCTGCTATCGGCAAAAGAATGACCATAAACTGTGAAAAAGGAAATCCCAGCAGCAGCAATATCCCTCCTGCCATTACTCCAATGATGAGCAGGAAAATCTTTAAACCTTGGAACCTTTCAACGGTAAGGCCATATGGATAACCCGCTTGAACAATCCACTTCTTCACATCCCCATTTTCGCTAAAGAAGTTAATCCGTTGACCAAGGTCCGAGAAATCATCTGCAAAGTGAAGCATTTTGGCAAGAAACTTTTCCTTCCGACTTGCTTTCTTTTGAAAGCCATCGAACATATACAAGGTGTCAGAGACCGTTGTTTTCAATTCACGATGTTTCGTTAAATACACATAGATTGCTCTAAGCGATACCCCCAAAAAGAAAACGGTCAGTATTATGGTAATCGCAATAATTCCATCCATTTAGTCACACCCTAATATTTGTAATCTTATTGATAATGACGAATGTGGCGACAGTGCCTGCTACAAATATCGCAAATAAAATTAATCCTATTCCTGAAAACAAAGCATCCAGGAACCCATCCACAACATTGTTCATCATCAGTACAAGAAAGATTGGAATGATGGGC
Source organism: Lysinibacillus fusiformis (assembly GCA_030027265.1). GTDB lineage: Bacteria > Bacillota > Bacilli > Bacillales_A > Planococcaceae > Ureibacillus > Ureibacillus fusiformis_A. Next base: position 110,857 of record JASENG010000010.1, read on the forward strand.
ACGATATAGGCAATATACTTATGCTCAGCCGTCATTGTTTTAATCTCCTGTTTGAGGAGCTTCCGATCATCCAGCGTTTGACTCATTTCATCCAATACGGCATATAGATTCCCACCCGCTCTTTTTTGGATTAGTAGGGTTGCCGTAAAAAGATGGAACTCTTTGTTATCAATACGCCTTTCCAATGCTCGAATGGCGGTCCCGAAATCGATTCCCAGCGACAGCTCATGGGCTAAGTTTTTAAACTCGCTTTTAGCTGGTTCTGCCATTTCCTTTGCGACTAATTGAATCCCTTGATTTAACGTCATACCCGACCGAGTAGAGTTGGCGAGCAGTCGGCAAATATCAGGCAATTGTTCAACCAGGATCTGTCTTCTCCGGTCCTTTCTGATTTTGAAGAGCATCCTTCTCCCTGCTTCAAGAATCAGAAGGGACAATACTACGCCGATGAAAGGCGGAACATTGAAGAAATTTACGAGAACAAACAAAATTCCCATATAGGAAACGATGAGTGCTCCGCAAAATTCAGATGGCGTAAAGTTGATATTGGCATCCTGTAATTTCGCTTCCATTTCCTTCGCGGTTTCGGTTTGGTCGAATTTGGAGCCCCAAAGCACGATGACGCTTTTTCGTTTTTCCCCTTCACGATAAAACTGATGGGTCAGCTTTTTCCATTCCTTCTTTTCCTTTCGATAGCCTAGTAGATTGTATAATCCAATGATGAACAGAAGGATTGCTCCGAAAGCTACGGCAGCGGCGGTCATATAATCACCTCCTGCTGCTCAGGTCTAAACATGGATTCCGAAATCTCGATGCCAAACATGCGAATTCTTTCTAGACATTTTGGCTTCTCACCAGTTGGCGTAAAATAGCCAATTACCTCTCCATCTGGCGACATCCCAATGCGTTTAAAAGTGAATATTTCAACAATTTGCGATGAGCCATCTTCCTGTTTTTGCACTTCCGAAATGGAGACAATTTTACGTGTTCCATCTGTTAGCCTCGTAGCTTGAACAATAATATCCAATGCCCCGATGATGAACTCGCGAATAATGGAGGACGGCAGATCCATCCCCGCCATGACGACCATGGATTCAACACGTCTTAAGGCATCATCCGGTGTATTGGCATGGACGGTTGTAATGGAACCTTCATGACCCGTATTCATGGCCTGCAGCATATCAAAGGCTTCGCCGCTGCGAACCTCCCCAACGATAATTCGATCGGGACGCATTCGAAGTGCATTTCGCACCAAATTACGAATGGTGATTTCCCCTTTTCCCTCCACGTTAGCAGGTCGAGCTTCCATCCCTACAACGTTGGAGCGATTGAGACGAAGCTCCGCGGAATCCTCGATGGTAATGACACGTTCAAATGCTGGAATCGAGCTTGCCGCCACATTCAATATGGTCGTTTTCCCCGAACCTGTTCCTCCAGAAATAAGCATATTCATCTTCGCTTTCACGACGCAGTCGATAAAATATGCCATGTTCTCATCCAGGGAACTAAATTCAAGCAAATCATCCATTTGGAACGGCTCTGCCCGGAACTTACGAATCGAAACGAGCGTCCCATTTAAACTAATGGGCGGAATGACGGCATTCACACGGCTTCCATCAGGTAAGCGCGCATCTACCATTGGCGAGCTTTCATCAATACGCCGACCAAGCGGGGCTACAATGCGGTCGACAATATGGCGAACATGCTCATCGTCCCTGAAGCTAATATTCACTTGCTCCAGCTTCCCTTTTCGCTCAACATGGACTTCGTTATAGCCATTGATCAGAATCTCGGTAATCGTGGGGTCATTGATAAGCGGCTCAAGTGGCCCTAAGCCGACCGATTCATCCAATATCCGTGTTACGAGAAGCTCCTTGTCATGGCGGGAAATAACCACCCGTTCCTCCGACATAAATTGAGACACATACTGCTCGATTTTCAGTCTCATCTCACCTTGCGACAGCTGTGTTAATGCCTCTAAATTGGTATCTCGAAGCAGCCGCGCTTTATAGTGTTCTACAAGTTCATCTACAAGATGGTTATCGTATTGATAGGAAACCGTCTTCTTTTGTGAAGCCAATTCTTTTCTTCTTTCAAATATAGAAGCCATCACGATCCCCCCTTATGGTTTCAAAATTTCACGGGAAAACTTTCGAATATCCTTGGCAAAAGGAATAAGCTTTCGTTCCTTGACCACTTTTCGAACCGGCTCCCCCTTATTGACAAAAGGCTGCAATCCCTTAATATCCTTTCTGAGGGTAGCGGCAATCGGGTACCGCAGCACATGCTTTAAATCCTTTTCCTGTACTTCATTTTCCTTCGCAATATGGTTTAAAATGACCTCCATTTTGCCCATGAGATTCATGCCAATCCGTGCAGCCAATTCTTCATAATGCTTGAGGACGCGCAACGCCGGTGTATCTGGCGTCAGCACATAAAAAATCTTATCTGACTCCTCCATCGCAGTGATCACCGAGCCATTTAATGTGGAAGGAAGATCAATGATGACATAATCGAATGCGCGGCGGGAGGTCCGAAGCAGCTTGGCAACGAACTCTTCGCCTAAAGTCTCTGCCACTTCCGCATCAATCGGGCTCACTAAAATTTCGAGCTTGGAATGCTGCTCCGTTTTGGAGACGTTACGAATATGACTTTCGTTTAGCTCCTCGATTACGGGCAAAAGGTCGGCAATTGATCGGTTCGCCTCAATCGAGAACATTGATTCAATGCCGCCGTACTGCCCATTTAAATCAATCAAGATTACTTCGGCAGTCGACTCCAGCTTGAGGGTTTGCGCTAGAACGGAAGAAATAACCGATTTCCCGCTTCCACCCTTTCCACTATAGAAGGAGAAAATCTGCCCCCTCCCTCGCCCAAAGGAAAAGGAAGAATTCGTTTCTCTTGAGTTTTTGGCAATCGAAAAGTTTTTCACCGTTGTCGGGAAACGGCTAGTAAAGAGCGAGGTTTCCTCTGGGAAGACAAAAAATTCATCGACCCCGGCACGCATCATATTACGCAGCAATACAAAATCTGTTTGCTCTGCTATAAAAATAATTAGTACGGTCCGATTAATCTGCCTCATGGATTGAACAAGGTCAATTCCGATATCGGTTTCTGGCTGTGTGATGATGACGATATCCCGGGTTTCACGATTCATTTCCCGAATCGCATCGGATGTCGTTGCCGTTAACACATTCTCTTCGGTATTTTCAGCAATCGTTTGAAGCTGCTGACGAAGCACTTGATCATCACTAACAATTAACAAATTTAACTTTGTATCCAATTTCTTCTCCCCCTCCCCTTACGAATTTCCTTCTGAAGATTTTGCATCCTTATTTGAGGCTTCTGCATCTTCAGGATTCGTTTGCGTCGCAGGATTTGTTTGTGTGTTTGGTTGAGATTCGGTTTGTGGTTGAGTTTGCTGTTCGGTTTTTGGCGGCTGTTTAGTAGATACTTCCGGAACATCTTCTTTACCTTCCTCGCCCTGTTCTCCTGTCACCTCAACGTCCTGCCCAACATTCGCCTTTAGCACACGTATGTATTCTGCATAGTTTTGCATATGGATCAGTTTCGTTGCATCCTCTGAAGCTACCTCAACACCAATTCCGGCGAAATACTCCCCTGTCCCTTGTGCAAAAGCAACAGCTACATCTTTCATAAAGAGTTCCGTATTTTTTTCGCCGTCTTTTTCGATGGATACAATAATATCCACTCGATCTAATGCAGCAATTTCCTGGTCAAACTGAATTTTATCTGTTCGATATAGAGCAACGAGGCGGTTATTTTCATTTTGAAGGTTCGAATAGCTCTTCAGCATGTTCTGCGTAATGATATCCCCCTCATCCAATGGAACCACCGATACTTGCCCGAGTATGTCTTTTTCATCTGTAATATGAGAGGCTGTTAGGAATTTTTGAGGAATTTCCATTTTCGTTAATTGGCTGGCTTGAAGTAATGTGCGAGCTGGAATATCTCCATTTGCAACATAAATTTCCACCATTCCTCCTAGCTCTGCATTTAGTTGTTTCACCTTTTCTAATACTAAGTAGCCTGCAACAGCCGCTAAGATAAAGGCAAGTAAAAGAAAAATGGCTGCACGTCGTTTTGCTTCTAACACAAATTCCCCTACCTTCTAGTTCAATGAAATTCTAATAGGCTAGCAATCTGCCTTCGGGATGCCCAAAGACAATAAGGAAGAAAAGAAATGGATCTTCCCCTGCCAACGAAACACTTTTTTACAGTTTTTAGTATAAATAAGTAACAAAAGTTGTCAAAGGTGGGCGGAATTTCATAGCTTTTTTCATAGATACATAGGCATGAGCGGAAAGTTTCGATTTTTGAAATGATTCAGCAATCTTTTTCGGAGAATCCGTAGAATTTTGTCGAATAAAATATAAAATGGGGTCAGAGGGCACATTCTAAATGATAAAACTATGAAAATAGGTTCATTTTTTGGATTTTCTTTGTTTTTGCAGGTAGTTCGAAATGAAAATATTCGGGTTCAAAATGCTTGAGATTGAGAGGGTTTTGGAAAAGGGAGTGGGAGTTCTTGTAGTTGGAATTAAAGACGAACTTGAGGGATTTTGGTTTCCATTAATTGTAGGTTGAAGTTATTGAAGCTGTTGTATGTTTTGAAAAGCCTTGCTAAAATTAAGAAATCTGGTTGGTTGCTTGCTGGTGGATGGAAAATAAGAGGAGCATTTCCGGTTATATGTAGAATGGCGCTAGTTTCGAGGTAATTAAGGGAAGCTATTCCGTCTATTCTATGGGAATTTCCCCATTATCGCGTTTTTTTTGTTGATAGTCGGAATTTCTTCCTCTATTTAAGCTATTTTTTATATAATTTACTAATTAGGGGGAAATTCTCCGACTATTTATCTGATTGGTGCTTAATTTGATTTCCAAACGATAAGAACGGACCCAAATTGATTTGGAGGAAATAGTTCTTCTATAATAAGAAATCAACAACAGCATTTCTATTAGCTTGATAAGTACAAAATGAATCACTACTATGTAATCCATTGAATTGCTGATAATGGTAGGAGATAAAGTAAAAGACCCTCACATTATGCAAGGGCCTGTCATTTCAGTTATGAGATTAATTCGTTTCAATTAACCCGTATTTACCGTCACGGCGTTTGTAAACGATGTTGGTTGCATCGGATTCTGAATCTGTGTAGACGAAGAAATCATGTCCCAGCAGGTTCATTTGCAGAATCGCTTCTTCCTGATCCATTGGTTTTAGGTCAAATTGCTTCGTACGAACGACTGTAAACTCTTCATCCTCTGTCGTTGTTGCCGCAGTAGTGTTAAATGCTTCTTGGGCGAAGTAAATGCCTGTACCTTCACGGAATTTACGATTCACTTTTGTTTTATGCTTTCGAATTTGGCGTTCAAGTTTGTCTACGATTAAATCGATGGCTGCATACATATCATCATGACGTTCTTCCGCGCGAAGTGTAATATTCTTTAAAGGAATAGTCACCTCTACTTTTGTTTGCTTGCCGTTGTACACTTTTAAGTTCACGTTTGCGTTAGCATCTACGCCTTCACTGAAATAGCGTTCGATTTTCTCAATCTTGTTTTCAACGTACTCGCGTATCGCTGGAGTTACCTCAATGTTTTCACCACGAATGTTAAAGTTAATCATGTAAACTCCTCCTTTTGTTAGCGGATAGGAAAGTATTGATTTTCAATGGTATCCGCATAAGAAAAGACATCATCTCGCCTTATCTCGGTCGAGCTGTGTTTTTCTAACACCTATGTAAATATATATTCGCCATAGGTGCAAAAAATCCTACCACTACTAGAGAATCTTTTTCATCTTTCGACAATCTCATTCACATAATCTTAACAAAATCGAAAAAAAGTATTCACGATTCATTGTTGGAAGGATGCTTAGTATATGTTTACATAACTATGTAACAAGTAAAAAGCAGTTTCGGGCTTTTTATGCGTGCAAACCATGTCGAAAAATTTATTTTTGTTTAGCCAGCAGTACCTCTTTTTTACGGCGAAGCTTCATTTCGCTAACGATCAGCTCGTCAATATCCTCTTGCGCTTGGAAAAGAACCCCATATTGATTCCCTCGACCAAAAGGCTTACTCCAAACAATTTCACCAACTGCTTGAATCGGCGTAACATCTAAAACAAACTGGAGCTCCACCTGTAATGTCGCTCGATTTATGTATTCCCCAAACTTCACTTCCGAAAACATTTTCACGCCTTTCGGACTAATATCTAATATCTTACACGGACTACTGCCAAGAGCTTCGACTGGCTGTCCATTAATCAATAATTTAAAGCTCGCTTCAATGGGTTCATTAAAAACAAAACGAAACCCTTCTTGTCTTTTAAAATGCATAGGTGATTCCTCCTTGAACTATGCGATAAAACGGTGTCTTTTCTAATGCGGATATTCGCTTATTGCCGATCCGCTAAAAACTCCCCTTACACCAAAATAACCAATCGCCCATCGCATGTCCATATGACTTTTTACAGGAATTTTGGTTTTAAATGCCAGGACTATTTATAGCATGTTTTCAATTAAAATTAAATCCCATTTCCAAAACGTTACTCTTTTGAACAAAATGAAAGCCTTACATCATTTTGCTTAGTGGATGTAAGGCTGAATCTATTAAACTTGTTGTGCGTTGCTAAATTGCTGCTGGCGTGTAATTTGGATAACTTGCTTCCATGTATCTCGAAATTCAGTAGTTAGCTCGATTACTTCATCGATCATTGCTGTATCGTTTTTGATGTTTGCTTCGATTAAGCGACGGTTCATAAAGTCGTATAATGGGAGCATTTGCTGAGTAATGGGTTGATCCTGTTTTAACGTTACCATTAACTCGTTGATGATCGCTTGTGCTTTTTGGATGTTCGTATTTTTTTCTTGAACATCCTTTGCTTCGATAGCATCCTTCGCTTTTGTAAGGAATTTTAAGCAACCATTATATAACATTAACGTTAACTCACCAGGTGAAGCAGTAGTGACACTGTTTTGTTTGTAAGCATTAAATGCTGTATTGTGTGTTACCATTGTAAACACTCCTTATTAGTCGAACTTTGACTTTCTAGTTCATTATTTTTTCTTATCGTAGTACATTCCATCCATTACTCGAACCGAAGAATAAGGATTCGAATATTGCTTCTCATTTTTTTTGGCAGTTTGAAGATTTTTCATATCCAATTTAACTTCTTGCATGATTGTGTCAAGTCGCTCACGAATACCTTTATCCAGTTCAATCAGCATGGCATGAATTTTGTTTTCGGAATCAATTTGAAATCCTTCTTTTTGTAGCAATTCTAAAACCTTCCCGCGTTCATCAAGTTGACGATTAATTTCTTCAATAAAATCGTCTCGTTCATTACCTTTCGGGATGTTTTCCATATATTGAAATAGCTTGGCAGAAATTTGGAGCAGCAATTGTTGGTTATCCATTTTTGTTAACTCCCATCAATATTATTAGGCAAAATATGATGATAGAGTAGTAGATTGACTATTCGCCTTATTAATCATCGTTTCCATGGCTGTAAACTGTCTCCAATAGCGGTCTTCGATAGAAACTAGTTTATCTTGCCAAGTATCTATTTTACTATCAACATCTTTCAAATACTTACCAAGTGTATATTGATTTTCAACCATCGTTGCACGACCTGCACGACCTTCAATTTTTAACTCAATTGTATCAATCGATGCACGTAGCTTTTGCATAAATCCGCGAGTATCGGCTTCTTTTGCTACACCATCAACTAATATTGTATCTTTTTCTTTTCCAGCAGTATTTCTAAATAACGTTGATACTGAGTCCGGGTCTTCTTGAAGTGCAGCCCGTAATTTATCTTCATCAATCTCTAATGTCCCACCAGAAAGATAGTTTTTAGAAGTTGTGATACCTATATTATATAAGGTGTTAAATTTAGGATTCGCAACTGCAGGATTTGATTGATAGAGTAAGCTTCTCATAGATGAGAGACCCTCTCGAATAATGGAATCGCCTCGTAATAAGCCACTTTTAGCTTTTTCTTCCCAAAGCTCTATTTCCTTCTCTTCCAATTCCTTCCTTTGAGCAGTGGTCAAAGGCTTATAATCGCGATATTTTGTTTCACTTGTTAAATTTGTAAGATCCGTTATTAAACCATTATAAGTTGTAACAAATTCTTTAATCTTTGTTATCATATCTTCTACATCTGTTGCAGCTGTTAAAGTAACTGGCGTTATACTGTCGGTTGTTGGTGGATTTGCTGCTTGTTCTTCAGCAATTTCAAGAGACGCAGATGCATTATCCAATCTCGTTTCACTTAATTCAAACTCAGTATCTGCTTGTTCCTTTACTGCTTTCTTCTCACTAAAATCAACTTGCAACTTGGCTAATTCAGTTAATTCGTTTAACTGAGTTTCCATCTCTAATGGTGTAGAACTTATACTTAAATTTTCTAATACTGCTTTCTGAGATTCATTTAGAGCTGTTATTTTTGTTGAAAGTTCTTCATTTAAAGCTCCATAAGGATTTTCTTGCGTATAATCAATTTCAGATATTGCTTTAATGTCTTCTGGAGAAAGATCTTTTAAAAAACTAGTACCAAGTTTACTATAATTACCTTTCTGCTCCTCTACCTTTGCTTCTTGCGTAAAGGTAGAAATCTCTTCGCTCGTCATTGTATCTAATTTCACTAATTGTTCTTTAGTTAAAGTTATTAGCTTCTTTTTTAATCCGTCAGAAAGGAAAGGATCATCATTAATGGACGTATAGATATCCTCTATACTAGCGTCTGCATTAATCGTTAAATTATTTAATTCTGTTACTTCATCACTAACAAGATTTGCAAAAAAGTCGTTATTATTAAAATCTTTTAATTCAGCAGAATTTTTAAAATTACTTAATTGAGATACGTTCATCGTATCTAACAGTAATAACTGATCCTTCGTTAAGCTTGTTAATTTTCCTTTTAGGTCATCGGAAATATCTAATGTACTAATTGAATCCCTAATTTCATCAATGGATTTATTTTCGTCAATCGTTAAAGAAGCAACAATCTCATCAATTTCCGTTCCCTCTAAATTTGAGAAAAATTCTGATTGATTGAAAGAACCAAAGGCTTGTTGTTCCGTATAATTTAATAGACCAGTAAAAATGGTATTATATTGATTTTCAAATGTTGTTTGTGCAGATGAAAATGCAGCATCAGCTGTATTCTTCGCATCCAATTTCTTTTGATAATCTTGATTTGCATTAGTATATTCGGTTTGGGCAGCCTCTAAATAATTTGAAACTAAGGCACTGCCATTAAATGTATCTTTTAATGTAACACTATATCCTGAAATCGAAAAAGTATTGGTCGAACGTTCTGTAGCAATCCCATTCACTTGGAAAATTGCGTTTTTACCTTCTTCTGTTACTAAGTTAGCAGGATCTGAAAACCCGAATGCTTTGAAAACATCCTGACCAGGACCAGCTTCCACAATAATTTCCTGATTCCCTTTCACATCTCCAGTGTTTTTGGCAGTAACAGACAATTTTCCGTTTTCAAACACCGCATTGACACCAGCAGTACTACTATTAATTTTGCTAACAAATTGATCGATAGTCATATCAGTTGTAAATTCAATTTTAGTAGCTTTAGAGGCTAATGTCCCATCTGCTTGAATTGCACGAATATCAATTGAGCTACCGGATACCGTAACTCCACTATTTTTAAAAAGATCACCTAATGTAGTAGTACCTGTTCCATTAACCTGTGTTCCTACTCCTCGTGCTGCAGTGGCTAATTGGGATACCCCTTCAATCGAAAGCGTACCAGAAGCTGCACTCGTTGCCGTGGCTGAAACATAATTAGAATTTGAAGATGTCGCTGTTTTTGTATTTAATGATTTCAAAACAAAATTATCAGCAATATATGTATCTAATGTTTTTAATTTCGAATTCACATCACGATAAGCATCTCGTTGCCATTCGTAGGTTTGTTTTTGTTGTTCTAACTTATCTAATGGTACTCTCTCTGCCTGCATTAGCTTTTCAACCAGGCTATCTATATCCATCCCTGAAGCTAATCCACCAATTCTCATTGTTGACATTACATTTCCCCCATACGTTCTCTATATTTTTTCATCGACAATCATTCCTACTAATTTTTGCATCTCATAAAATACATCCAAAAGTTTTTTTGAAGGTATTTCTCTTACAACTTCTTCGGTATTAGAATCTACTAGCTGAACAAAGTATTCCTCTAATCCTTCATGAAAAACAAATTTCAACTCGCTATTATTTATTTCAAATATTTCATTAATGGAATCAACCGCTTGTTTCATTTGCTCATAAGAAGTCTCATCTTTTACTTCTAGTTTAGAAACCTTAAGTTCATCTATATCTTCTAATTCTTTCATTTGAGAGTCATTTAGCTTTTGTGAAGCTATTTTATTATTAGAATGTCTTTGAATATCTATACGCATCTGTAATCCTCCAAACAAAAAGCATCTTAAACTATTTATCGGAAATATTTTAAATAACTTTATCTATTTAATACAATTTAAACGATCATATTTTTCCAAATTTTTTATGTCTCTATAAGAGAAATTAGTATTTCCCAAATTTTATTTGCTTTTATACTCAAGTAAAATAATTTTTATACGGTATGCTGATATTTTTTATCATTATAATATGTTTCAAATTCAAATGCATTTTTGCTTTTCTTCCCATTCCATGTTCTTAATGTAACTAGATTTCCCTTAAAAACTCTTATGGTAAAATTTGATTATACAGTGCCATAATGTGTTGCATCAGAAAGAAAATTTAAACGTGAGATATCAAAGAGATATTATATGAATCAATTTCATAAATCATCTTTTTTCGGAGCTTAAACTCTACAGGATTAAAATTTAATTATGCTGTGTGGCTTTGTTCATGTAATAAATAGTTCATTCGATTTACTGCTAATTTGTAGTCATTATAATTAAACGTTACCAGATTAAAATGTAATTTTGTTTTTTTCTTGTGCGATGGAGACATTATAACTAAGCATTTACACGTTCAACGGCAGTTCGCTCTCTTTATAGAGGGCTTTCCATAAAATTGTTTCTCTTGCTGGATACGTAAATTTTTGAATATCCGCAATACACTTATTTCGGTCATACTGAAAGGTGTCCTTTAAAGCACTACCAAAAGACATTTTTTCCATCGCTGTTCTTTTTTCGCCCCAATTCGGTTGATTGGTGTTTCTTTCCAAAAAACGGAATATCTATTTGTTCTTTTAGCTCTTTTTCATATGTTCTAAGCTTTGATGCTTTTTCTGCTTCTTCAACTAACCAAGCTCCTCGTTCAGCTTTTGATTTGCGTCCACAAAGTGAGTGGCATCAAATCCAATATGTTCATCGTCTAAGAAGCCTTCTGCAATGGCTAGTTGAATCAGTGTATTATTCGATTCACCAACTACTTCTGATTCAGTAATAACTTGTTTCGTGCGTGAATAGGAAGCTTCCGACGGTACAACATCGGACACGAGAAACCCACAATGTAGTCGAAATATAGGAGCTTGGACCAAACGGTTGACTTAAAGTCCTTAATTGTTGGATTTAATTCGACAATACGCGCGATAAGGGATTGAATCATCGCACCGTAATTGAGTTCACGTGGTGCGCCTTTAATCGTCCTTTTTGGCAACAACTGAAAAATAGGTTGAAAATCAACCGCTCGAAAAAATGGCATCAAAACGATGAGAACTTTCCCCTTCTAATAGTTAATGGATCTCAAAAGGACAAATTTTTCTTACAATAGTCATAAGGCATTCAACTCTTGATTAATTTGGTTTCGTCGCTAAAATTATTCCAAATTGTGGAGGTGCTCATTTTTTATTGTTTAAAACCCTTGAGACAGAAGGAATTAGAAATATGAAATCAACTCAAATACATAATAATATTAGAAATGGATTTCTTCTGCTATTTGTCTAAACAGAATTTTATTTTTAGTCCTTCGAATATGAACGTAAAATTTACTAATTCTTTGATTTGAATCATATCCTTCATTTAAAATTATGTTATAAATTAAGTCAGAACCACCAGTATAACTATTGGTTTGCTCTGCGCGTGAAGCTGAGGAACTGGCCCATGTCTAAAGTCATACTGAAGGTCCGTCAACCGCACTCCACTTTTACACAAACCGCTAAAACGGCTTACTTATTTTTTCTTTCTCTTTATTTCTTCTCCCGTGAAGGAGTCAATGAATGAATTCTTACATTGTCATCTGATCTTGCAGAATATTTTCTTGTAATTGATTCCTTATATACTCTTGAAGCTAAGCTTTCAGAAGAGAAAACGAGTACCCTCTATCGAAAACGCAAAATCTATATGGAAACAGTCTTTGGTTCCTGGAAGGCTAATTTGCATTTCTCTCGATTTTCTGTAAGAGGAAAATCGAAGGCTGAAAATGAAATGGGCCTCGCCTTAATGGCAGTGAATTTGAACGTACACAATTTCACCTTTCTCATTATGTGAAGCTAGTTATGTCCCAGCCTCTTTCAAAAGATACATTAAAAGCGAGGGATTCGACATTGAATGTCGAGTCCCTCGCTATAATTAAACTAACTGGTTATTTAATAGAACTAGTAACACTAGTGACTTTTATAATCCATTTAATATCCTTCGTTTTATTATTTCATTAAAATTCATACACACAACTTTCGAATGTGTTTACTAATCAAATATAAAGGTAATTGCGTTTTAGATATCACATAAATATTAGTAGTCTATTCAAGGAAGTCTGATTAAAAATGCCGTATTGACCAAAACGCCATCAATCCCTAAGAAGGTAATTTTTATATGACTGGTTGGACTCTTATTACCACTGTGGTTCTAATTGTCCCATTTTTTATAACTATAGTAACATTTCCTAGCGGTGCATTTTCTGCAATTGTAACCTTCCCTTCCGCATTAACAGTTGCTCGACTTGGTGAATTACTTAGATAAACCGTTCCATTATTGCTGGATGTATAATTTTTTTCTGAACCATCTTCCATTATTGCTGCCACTTTTAAATCAATAATATCTCCTCGATTCAATATAACTGTTTCTGGAGTTACCGTTAGGCTCTTTATCACTGTTGACGGGTTTTCTATTACAGTAATTACAGTAGTTGCTGTTTGTGTCCCATTCTTTGCTGTGATTGTCACATTCCCTACTGGGGCATTTTCCGGAATTGTTACCTTTCCTTCTGTATCTACCATCGCTCGGCTTGGTGAATTACTTATATATTGTGTTCCTGTACTTGCTGCAGTAAGTTCAGTTTCGTTTCCATCTCCCATAACTGCAATTACTTTCAATTGCTGAATTTCTTTCGGTTTCATCGTTAATATTCCAGGAGTTATTTCAAAACTTTGGACTACTTTTGCTGGATCCTCTTCTATAGTAATTACAGTGGTTGCCGTTTGTGTCCCATTCTTTGCTGTGATTGTCACATTCCCTACTGGGGCATTTTCCGGAATTGTTACCTTTCCTTCTGTATCTACCATCGCTCGGCTTGGTGAATTACTTATATATTGTGTTCCTGTACTTGCTGCAGTAAGTTCAGTTTCGTTTCCATCTCCCATAACTGCAATTACTTTCAATTGCTGAATTTCTTTCGGTTTCATCGTTAATATTCCAGGAGTTATTTCAAAACTTTGGACTACTTTTGCTGGATCCTCTTCTATAGTAATTACAGTGGTTGCCGTTTGTGTCCCATTCTTTGCTGTGATTGTCACATTCCCTACTGGGGCATTTTCCGGAATTGTTACCTTTCCTTCTGTATCTACCATCGCTCGGCTTGGTGAATTACTTATATATTGTGTTCCTTCACTACCTGCAGTGACATCCTTTGTTGTTCCATCTGACATAATAGCCTTGACGATTAATTGGATTTTATCCTTTGGTAGAAGAACTTCTTCTGAAGGCGATATCAATAGATTCTTTACTTCAGGTTTTGTAACTTTAACAAAAATATTACTTAACTTTCCATTATAATCAATAAGTATTTTTGCTTCTCCATAAATATCGTTAGAAGTCGCTTGAATTAGACCATCTTTAGTTACAGTTATTAGTGAAGGATTGTCACTAATATACTTGATTCCACTAGAAGAACTAGTGACATCTTTTCTCGCACCATCATCTACCTCAACTACTTTTAATTGTTCAAACTGCCCATTATGTAAAGTAGTTATAATTGGAGAAACTTGTAGATAAGATTCAATAGAACCATCATTAATTTTTATATTTACTTGTCGAGCTATGTTCCCGTAGGAAATTTCCAATATAACATATCCAGAATCAGCTTCATTTGGAATTGTAATTAAACCATTGGAATTTACAGTTAATAGCTCTGAATTAGATGTAGAATATTTTGTAATAGGATCGTTGGTAATATCTATGTCTTCTTTATTGTTATTACTGAATTTCAAGAAAGGATTTAATTGATAACTTTGACCGCTTTCGAATCTTTCAGGAACTTCAAACCAGATACTATTAGGCGTTCCAGGTGTAATAGTAATATTCCCACTTGAAACAAATATACTAAATTCTGAGAAACTATGCCCTCCAATTTTATATATTTTATTATAATTACCTACTGCATCTTTAATAGTTAAATTTGTGAGGACCCACTCACCAATTTCATCATATCTATCAATTAAAATAGTAGAAGTGTATTTATTATTTTCTTTGATAAACTTTAACTGTAAAAGTTTCCCACTCATTGGCTTCTTGTATGTACCAGTTAGTGTACTATTTGCAATACCAGATAAACTATCCTCTACCTCTATCTCAAGTTTAACAGCTGCTTGAATAGACGAGATTTGTTGTAAACTTATATTTCCATAAGTAAATTCAGGACCTTCTCCATCTGGAGTAGTGCCAACAACTTCAATTGTACAATTATCAAAATTTTTAGTTATCCCATCCACATCTACATAATTCATAATTGTAGTACTATTACCGACTGCATCACTTAAATATACTGATTTCAATGTTCTTAAACCACGTTCTTCGTATTGATTAATTGTAATATTCCCTACAAATTTACCTTCAGTATTTTTATATAAGTAAATTACTTGTGAACTACCATCAGGTTTACTATAAGTAACTCTTACAGATGTAACTCCTGATTCATTATCAGTTACATCTGCAATTACTTCTATTTTTTCATTCGCTTTCACTTGCTGTGATTTCACATTAATATTTCGTAAAATCGGTGCTTCAGAATCAATCACTGTTCCACTGATATTCACGATACAGTGTTCTAGGCCTTTATTATTTTTATTTTCATCAATATAATTTGTTATAGTTTGGGAGTTTCCATTCTTATCCGATAAATAGACTGAGTTAGCAGTCCATTGACCACTTTCTTCATATTTTCCAATTTTAAATACACCTTCATACTGTCCCAAAGTATTTTTATATAAATAAATTATTTTTGTAGCACCGCTCGGTTTTGTATAACGCATATAAACACTTGCAACACCAGAATCATTGTCAGTAATATTGGCTTTGACAATAATTTCTTCATTCACTTCCACTTCTTGAGAAGAAACAGAAATGGAAGATAGAACTGGTGGGGTTTTATCAGAAGAAATAAGCGGTGCAGTAACACCTGTTACGTTTATATTTAAATTAGAAAAATCAATCAAATCACCATCAATTTGATTTGAGTTACTATTTAAATATGTAGAATTCCCCTTGTTATCTTCAAGATATATATTATAAACCTTCCATTCACCAGCAATATCAATTTCAGAAACTGAAATTGTAGCTTCGTATTTTCCAGTTGTTGAGTTCAATGTAAATGGAATATTTGAAGTTAATTGTCCATTAGGTTTTAAATATGTAATACTCCCATTTTTAAAGCCTGACAATTCATCCGAAATCTCTGCAATTACTTTTATCGGTGTTGCAGGAATTAATTCGCTGCTAGACAGGCTAATATTATCAATAATAGGAGATTGTAAGTCCGGAGTAATATCTGGTATCTCTATAATAACACTTGCATAGGTCAAAGTTTGATAAAAAACAATACAATAAATTAGGATAATGCTCACAATTTTTTTCATTTATAAACCTCCTCTTTTAGGATAATTTAACCACTCTCAGTATACAATAAATATGTATAAATTTCCACTAAATTTACAGAAACTTCAATAGATTAATATAATATATATTAGTAAATAATGCCTACTACCTTATTTTTTCGAATAATTGATATGTATATTAATTAAATAATTGGAATTTATCGAAGTGAATTCGGCTATTTTATTCTTATTGTTAAGAGATGTAATAGGAAGCGCTGTATTCACAAGTATTCAAGGTAATTTTTTCTGGTTATTTATTTGAGTTAATCACTTATTCTAATTATTACAATTTTATTATATTTTAAGATTGTATCAATTTCCGCTCTTATTAAAAAAAACTGTAGCCAAACTCATGATTTCGAGTTTGGTTACAGTTTGAGACCCTAGAGAATACTGTAAATTATTTATAAATGTGTACTTAACTATTAACGTAATAGTTGAAGTACACCTTGTGGTTGTTGATTTGCTTGAGCTAACATAGCTTGTGCAGCTTGAGAAAGAATTGAATTCTTAGTTTGATCCATCATTTGTTTTGCCATATCTACATCACGAATACGAGACTCAGCAGCAGTCAAGTTTTCAGAAGAAGTACTTAAGTTGTTAATTGTGTGTTCTAAACGATTTTGAACCGCTCCAAGGCTAGAACGTTGGCTTGATACTGAATTAATCGCTTTATCAAGAGAAGTAATAGCATCTGTTGCACCTTTTTGAGTTGCTGCCGAAATACCGTCAATATTTAGTCCCTTTGTACTCATATCTTCAATATTAAGTTTTACTCTTTGTTCAGCACTATTATTAGCACCAATTTGGAATGTAACTCCATCATTTGAAACAGAACCTTGGTTCGCAAACTTACTTGCGTCGAAACCTTTACCAGTACCATCTAGAAGAGAACCAGTACCTGTAACTGTAAATGCCATATTCGTTCCATCTAATGAAACACCATTTACATTAAGTCCCTTTAATGCATTTGCGATATTATCATCTGTATTTAAAGCTTTAACTGATGAGAAAGAAACAGTGATTGTTTTATCATTGTCGTCTACAGCAGCTTGAATATAAGATTGATTACCAGCAACAAACTTAAAAGTATAGCCATTTAAAGCATCATTTACTGTTTCACCTGCAGCATTTTGCATTTGAGTGAAGGCAATGGATAATGTATCTCCTACTTTATCACCAATTTGGAATTTTTCTGCAAATCCTTCTTGCGCTGTAACTGCCGCAGCACCACTTTGATAAGTTAAAGAACTATTAAGCTCATCTACTTGACTTTGTTTAATAATGTCATCAGTTGCTGTAGTTAAACCATCAAAACCAGTGAATGTGAAACCTGCACCAGTAGCATCAAAAGTGTCACCTGTAGATTTATAGCTGTATGTTGTCCCTCCATCTTTTGTTTCAACAAGGTCGGATCCTTTAATTGCTGTCCCAATTGCTGTTTGTAAAGAAGTATTAGTATTTTTAGTTTGATCAGCAGATAGAGTCACTACTAATTCTTTCTTTTCTGCATCATAATAAGCAGTTGGATCTTGAGTATCTGCACCTAATTTGAAATTGAATTTCACATCGTTTAAAGCTGATGTCTCAGATCCTGAAGCTGATGCTACAGATACTGCACCTGATCCTGAGTCTGCTGTACCACCACTAACTGTTAAAGCTGTTGCTGTAACTTCTTCTGTACCACCTACTACAGTAGCAAGACCTACGACATTCCCTCCAACTTTTAAAGCTCCATCTTTACTTAAATCACCATTTAAAAGTTTTTTAGTGTTAAATTCAGTTGATGTAGAAATACGATCAACTTCTGTTTTTAATTGAGTAATTTCATCTTGAATTGCCTTACGGTCATCATCAGTTTGGCTTCCATTACTTGATTGAACAGCTAATTCACGCATACGTTGTAAAATAGAATGTGTTTCATTTAACGCACCTTCTGCAGTTTGGATTAAAGATATACCATCTTGTCCATTAGCAGCTGCTTGATCCAAACCACGAATTTGGCCACGCATTTTTTCAGAGATTGCTAGACCTGCAGCGTCATCTCCAGCTTTGTTAATACGAAGACCTGAAGATAATTTCTCCATTGATTTTGATTGTGCACTAGAAGCACTGTTTAATTGACGGTACGTGTTAAGTGCAGCGATATTGTGATTAATTCTCATTGTTATTTCCTCCTTGGAATGTTGGGCCCACATCCTTGTGAGCACTATTTGTTTTTATGTATAGCAAG
Source organism: Lysinibacillus fusiformis (assembly GCA_030027265.1). Classification (GTDB taxonomy): domain Bacteria; phylum Bacillota; class Bacilli; order Bacillales_A; family Planococcaceae; genus Ureibacillus; species Ureibacillus fusiformis_A. The sequence goes on from JASENG010000010.1 coordinate 129,179, forward strand.
AAATCCAAGCCGGCCGAACTTGATTTTCCTGCTTACACTTTATATATCGGACCTGCTAGAATTTCTTTAATAGTTTTTTATAGTTTTTTATAATTATGTTTTTCTTTGTTTGAATACGTCTAAATTTTTTATAACTGCCTCAGCATTCGAGTCAGAGACATCCTTACGTAGTTCACCACGAACAACTTCAATATTTCTTGGTGCACGAATCCCGATTCTTACTTGGTCACCTTTTACTTCCGCAATGACAAGTTCCACATCTTCTCCAATCCAGATTGTCTCTCCTACTTTACGAGATAACACTAACATAGCCTCACCCCTTTATGCTTTCTAAAGAAAGTTGGTGACGGATGGTATATACTTCATTGTCTAAGATGACTTGTTTGGCATACTTGTTCGTAGTATTTAATACAATCGGCGCTTTTAAATTCACAGTAGAATTTGCCAACGTGTCTTTTAGAGAAACAATCACAAAAACTGCTACTTCATTTTCACTCTTAATATCTAGTGCCTTTAAAGTAGCTTCATCGAGTTCAAAATTATAATTTGTTGTAATTGCATAAGGGCTTGTGATAATGAAAGCCAGATTTTCGGTTTGGATGGATTGAAGGACTTGAAATACACTATCTTCTTCTATTGGTATAAATGCAAATTCTCTTTCTTTCTCAAAACCTGGGATACCATGCTCGAATTTAAGTATTCTTTTTTTATCGATTTCTATTTCACCCATATAAGCTGTTTTTAATATCATCTTATCAACTCCTTCTTTTAAACAAGCCAATCGATTTTTAATGATGGTGCTTGTGCCAATTCTACTTTTACTTTTCCCGTTGTGTAATGATGGATAGGTTTGTTACTTGTTGAATTATTAATTACTTTTTGTGGTTCAACTTGAATTTCTACTTTTCCAGGTTCAAAGTTTACTTTTACACTATCAGCTTGGGGAATGAACTTAATGTTTATACTCGAGTAAGGTTGTTTCCCGCTTCTTTTTGCCTGATCCGCAATTGGATTTCCACCGTTTTCGATGCGCATTAGTTCATCACCTTCTTGAGCTCTTCTTACAAGTCCTTCCATCGCTTGCTGCTGACTATATTGTGCCACTTCAGCTGTACGACTGCGGGAACTTTTTAAGTCTAAGCTTTCTCGTGCTTCAACTGTATCAATTGAAAGCTGTGATTTTATCGTTTCCATTGTCATTTTTGCCTGTGGCTGTTGAAGGTCGAGATTGGCTTTTGGCTGTTCAATTTCTTGAATGGGCTTTTGAGTAGAAAGGCTGATTTGCGCTTTCGTTGATTGAAGCTGTAATTTTGGGATATTCATATTTCCCCTCCTCTTTAAAGAAAGCGTTTGGAACAAGGTGTCCAAACGCTTTGAATTATCTTAGGAAGTCCATTAATGTCGGTTGAATGATTTGTGCCCCTACTGATAATGCTGCTCGATGAATTGATTCTTGTGTTGTCATTTCAACGATTGCTTTTTCATAATCAACATCTTCGTTATCTGACATTCGTTTTGTCGCAATAATTTCTTGAGATTGGAGACGAGAATCCATTAATTCCACACGATTTTGACGTGCTCCAATATCAGCACGCGTTGTTAATAATTTATTCATATTTGTATCGATAGTTGATAAGTGTGCTGATAATTCAGATCCAGGAATTTCTAAATCAATATCAATACTAATTTTTTCGAACATTTGGTCAATCTCTTCAAATATTTTAATTGGCGTTGTATTTACCTGTAAATTAATACCATCAAATACTTCGATATCAATTGTTTTTTCGAATGACGGATCCGTTAAATTTGTAACATAGCCTGTATCTTTATCAAACGGTGCAGTTTGAGTCTTTGTCCCACTAAAAATATAGCGATCACCAATTTTAGAGTTTGCTAGATTTTGTACATGTTCTCTCAACTGCTGTAATTCACTATTAATTTTTTTTCGGTCCTCAGGAGTTGAAGTACCATTTGAAGCTTGTACCATTAATTCGTTTACTCGTTGTAAAGTTGACCCAATTTTATCTAATGTATCATCTGTCGTATCTAACCAGTTATACGCTTCCCCAATATTACGTGAGAATTGTTCAACATTATTTAGCTCTGTTCGATAGCTGATCCCCTTCATGGCCGTCACTGGGTCATCAGAAGGGCGGGTTACCTTTTTCCCTGTATTAATTTGCTCTTGGAGTTTCCCTAATTTAGAGTAACTATTAGATAAATTTCGAAGCATATTGCCGGATAGCATCGATTGTGTTACACGCATGGTTTAACCTCCTACTATAAACCTACTCTTCCTAAGCCATTAATGATTTTATCTAATGTTTCATCGATTACTGTAATCATACGAGCATTCGCATTATACGCTTGTTGGAAGGTAATCATATTTGTCATTTCTTCATCCAGTGACACAGAACTAATAGACGAGCGACGTTCTGTTACCGCTTGTTGAAGTGTTTGTGAGTTATATTGCAAACGAATGGCTTGTTGTCCATCAACACCTAGCTGGCCAATAACCCCCGCAAAATAGGTTTGGATACTAACCCCACCTAAATCTGATAAGGCTTCAAACTTCATATTTGCAAGATTCAATGCGTTTTTCCCATTTCCCGGTTCTGCTTGTCCATCAGCTAAATCCTCATCAAAGGCTGCCGCAATTTTAGTTGGATCTTCGATGATATCTTTTGACACATGGAAATTAGCAGCAGTAATTCCAGCAGCACTGTTTGTGTCCTTAACAGCGAAAAAGTCTTGCCCGCGATTACCTGTTATATCATTTCCGAGTGCATGTTGTGCATTGAATTCTTCTGCAAAGGCTTTTGCCATATCATTTAACTTATTTAGCATATCCGGGAATAAGCCTTTTTCTGTTCCATTACTGGAATAGCCATAGGAATCTACTAACGATTTATATTTACCTAAATCACTCAGTTCACTAACACCGATTGTTTTGCTTAAGCCAATAGGAGAAATAACCTCAAGCCCCGTAATCATGCCTTTTGGCGTAACCCCATCAGGTTCAGTGTTTGTACCTGAATTTTGAAGTTTGGCAGCAGAACGACCATTTACGAGATTTACCAATGAACCATTCTTTAATTTAAGGGAAACATTTACCGAACCTTCTGCAATTGCCTGCGCATTCCCACCAGATGGTTGTTTAGTAATCTCTATAGGTAGGTATGTTGAAAGTTGATCTAGTAGATTATCACGTGCATCATACAGATCGTTAGGCATATATCCGTTTGGTTCAATTGTTTGAATTTGCTCGTTTATACTAGCAATTTGCTGCAGAATCGAATTCACATCGGTTAATGCAATCCCAATTTCTGCACCTGCATTCTCTTTAACCTGTTGGATAGAGTTATACATATAGTTGAAAGAATCTGCAACGGCAATTCCTCGTTGAACAACTACTGCTCGAGCCCCTCCATCTTCAGGATTGACATTTAAATCCTGTAATGAATTCCAAAGTTCATCCAGCGACTTGGCCAAACCATAATCGGAAGGCTCATTTAATACGTCTTCCATTTGGGCGATAGAAGATGATCTCGTTTCCCAATACCCTAATTTATTTGTTTCTTGCCGATATTGCTTATCCGTAAAATCATCACGAATACGTTGAACAGAGTTCGCTTGGACTCCCGTTCCAATAAATCCTGCCGTCATTGGTGTATCTAATCCTACACCTGGATAGCCTTGGGTAGGTTCCATATTGACACGTTGACGTGTATAGCCTGCTGTATTGGCATTCGAAATATTATGACCCGTTGTATATAAAGCACTTTGTTGTGTCGTTAGACCACGCTTACTTGCTTCTAAACCCATAAATGTGGAGCGCATTAAGTCTCCTCCTTTTAAATATTAAATAGAATCATAGAATTTATGTAGGTTTGGAACTGGCAGTTACCAATCCCCAGATTACGCTTGCGAATCAAAGAATGACTTTTTCGGTGCTGCGTTTTGCTCGCCTGCCTGATTTCCAGCGTAATTAATTTGACCTGGCTGGGGTCTCAGGATATCTAGTGTCATGTTGACAAACTTTAGAGATTGAAACACCAGTTGCTGATTTAACTCATTTTGTTTTTGTAAATCTGCAATCACTAAGAAAAGCTGTTTACTTACTTCATCTAATTGATGACGTTCTTCTTCCGTTTCAGCGGCTTCGATAACTTGAGTCACAGTTGGCGCGTCAGTAAGAGCAATTCCTTTTGCTCCTAGGTAATCCGTTACCATTTGCTGACGCTGTTTCTCAAGGACTTCGATAGCTGCTACATGAGATTGCTCGCTTTTAAGAATTTCCTGGAGACCATCTATGTCGCCCTTTTTCACAATCTCGGTTTTTTGATTCGCAAGTTGAAGCAGACTTCTATGCATTTTTTCTAGCTTCTCTAAAATTGAGACAATGGGTTGGATAGACATAGTGTTGTGAACTCCCTTTTATGAATTATTTATTGAAACTACTTGCGATAGTAATTCAACATATCCTCTGCTATTTTTTTAGCATCAACTTGATAATTGCCAGATTGTATTTGTTCTTTGATCTGTTGGACTTTTTGTGCACGCTCAGAGTTATAGGTTGATGATGCTGACATTTCTTTTGCAGCCGTTGAAATTTCGATTTTATCTGCATTTACAGCAGTTTTACTTTCAGCTGCTTTTAAGCTTTTTTGTTGCTTATTATATGGGTTAATGGAATTCATACCAAAGGATGTAATTTTCACAGGTATCCCTCCTTGCAGTTTTGTGTATATTGTTTATTTCGGTCTGAATCAAAAAATATTAACGTATCACAATGAAAAAACTCACATTTTATGCTTTTTTACTATGAATTGTTTCTTAGTATAACAATTTATAGTGGATTTAAGCATATATGCGAGCTTTATTGATAGTTATTTTTTCTCAGATAAATAGGTACCTTTTTCACTGCTGGCAAGCGTTTCTCTGAATTCTTTTGCGGCTTCAAATGTGCGTAGTTCAGATTTCAATTCCTCTTGACACTTTTGACAAAGTTTCCCCTGATTTGTAATGTGTCCACAGTTATCACAAGGATACCCTAGATTTGGGAACATAGCAGGGTGAAGGCGATTTTTGCGCACCCATTTATATAGAAGTTCTTGTTCTACACCAGTCACTTCTACAATTCGCTCTACTGTTGCGGCGCGATTTTCACGTTTTCTTAAAAATCGATAGACAATTTGATATTTTTCTTCTTCGTTTTGTACACATTTATGGCACACGTCTCTAACACCTGTATAGTTAAAAAATTCGCCACAAGTCGGACAATTACGTAATTCAGCCATGCCGATTCCCTCCGTTACTAATCTCATAAATTGGATAATAATTCTTCTTACCTAAATCATCGGATGATTTTTGACTTTCTTAAGCATTTCATAGATATTTAACCTCTTATTAATGTAAATGCTGTGACAGATTTCGCGCCCGCTTCTAGTATAATCCTCTTAGCATGATGGATAGTGGTGCCTGTAGTGTAGATGTCATCGACTAGGATGATTTCTTTATCGTGGAGATCTTGGTTCTGGTTTAATGCGAATATTTGCGGAGCGTTAATTCTTTGTTCACGTGTTTTTTCGGCTTGGGATTCAGGTGTGATTTTTTCAAGGAAATGCTTGAATGGGATATTAGCTTCATTGAGCAGTTCATCGACATGTGAGAAGGTTCGCTTCTTTAGTTTTTCGGGGTGCATAGGAATTGGGACAATGATTTCTTTTTTCTTAGCGAGATGCTGTGAAATTTGGTGCCTGAACACTTTGGCCAAAAGGGCATCATGCATGAATTTGTAGCGATGTAGATAATCTTTCATTTGGTCGTTGTATTTATAGAGTGAGATGAGGTCTGTTGTATCTGTGGCTTCATAGGGCTGGAATTTCTCTTCACAATTAGTGCAAATCGTTCTCGGAAACTGGTTCGTCAAAAGCGTTTTCCATGTGATGGGTTCATCCAGTGGACTATTGCATAATAGACATTTCGATGCTTCATAGCGCTTCATTTTTACCAAACCCTTCTTTATTGAGTCGAATTATTTCATTACGGGCGTCATCCATTTCTGCGGTGATGCCGTGATGGAAAAATACGATATCCCCCTTTGGAAAGTCTATATTTCTTCCGACTCGACCACTAATTTGAATAAGTGCACTTGATGTAAAAATTCTGGATTCTGCCCCTACAACCGCGACCTGAACGTTTTTGATGGTGATGCCCCTTTCAAGAATCGTTGTGGTGAGGAGTCCAGGAATTTGTTCGTTGCGCAGCTTCATTACCTTCTCCTTTCGATCTGCGTCCTCGGCATGAACACTTAGGATGCTTTCATCTAGTTGTTGAAAGAGCGGGATGGCTAGCTGCATTAACAGGATTGTTGGGAAGAAAATTAAAAAGGGTTCTTTATTTGTGAGTTTTGATTTGGTCCATTCAAGAAGCTTTTGAGGGATCTTTTCCTTTTTTATTGCTTTCTCATAGGACCAAAGTGACTCGTACCGCGGAACTGGCAACGGGTGATTGTGATATCGTTTCGGGATAAAGGAGTAGCCCCAGTTTTCTTTTTTCATTTTGACAAAAATTTGTGGGGATGGGGTAGCAGTAACCAGCACGAGTGGCGCATTTTGTTTTTTCACTTTCATAACCGCTTTTTGTAGCGCTTGATCGAAGGTATATGGAAAGGCATCCGCTTCATCAACAATGACAAGATCAAAAGCATTTTCGAACCTGTAGAGCTGGTGAGTAGTGGAAAGGATTAGCTGTGGGTAGCCCGTTTGGTGAGGAGAGTTGCCGTACAATGCGTGAATGATCGTGTTGGGAAAGACCTTTTGGAAGCGAGGGTAGAGTTCAAGCACGACATCCGTCCGTGGGGTGGCGATGCATACTCGAAGGCCACAGTTTAATGCATAGAGAACGGCCGGGAAGAGGATTTCGGTTTTACCTGCGCCGCATACCGCATGACATAAATGATTGCGTTTTATTTTTACACTTTCTGTTAGCTGTTGTGCAGCCTGGTTTTGAGCTTCTGTATAGGTACCGCTCCAATCTAAAATATGGTTATTGTGATTTATTGGCTGCGGTCCATTCCATATAATCAACTCCGTACAACTTGTCACCCGCCCCATATTGATACAATGTCTGCAATAAACACACTCTTCTTCGCATTTTGCACACTGATAGTGAACAAATTCTTCTTGGTGTTCGTTTTGGCATCGATTGCAGGTATGGTATTGGCGTTGAAATATGCCTTTCGTTTGCGAGGTGATCCCTGGTTTAGTAGTGAAGAATTTATTCTGAATATAAGTATCAATCTTAGTCTGAGAGAACGGTGTATTGTTCCGTGTCCAAAGCCGTCCGGAGAAAAAATCGCGGATCTGAGGTTCGATGATGGTGCCTTTGTAGAATTGAGGTTTGTTTACTTTTGATAGATTATAAATCTTAATTCATCTCCTTATCATCTGATTTAATTGGTGAAATGTCCTATAGAATTCACAATCTGTCCCATATAAACCCGCAGCCTCCCCTCAAAAAACAAAAACAGCCCCTACATTTTTCGTAGAGACTGTTCTTATTCTTACCTTGCACTTAACCCAATTCTAAATCTTCTTCACCCAACCTAAACCCAGAGAGCCTTCTCCAAGATGGGTCCCGATTACCGGGCCGAAGTAGCTCAAATTGAATTCGACGTTTGGATAGTTTTCTGCCAGTTGGTTCATCCATTCGCGGCCTTCTTGTTCACAATTGGCGTGGATCACTGTAGCGATGTATTTGTCGCCCTTCATGGCATCCTCGGCCAGCAGGTCTTCTACACGGCGCAAGGCTTTTTTCTTTGTACGGATTTTTTCGGATGGGACGATTACTTTATCCTCAAAGCAAAGAATCGGCTTGACTTGCAGCAGTCCTCCCACTAGAGCTGCTGCTGCAGACAGGCGACCGCCGCGCTGTAGATGGGCTAGATCATCGACAACGAAATATGCGCGCATTAAGCGTTTCATCTCTTCTAATGTGCTAAGAATTTGGTCGCTTGTTGCGCCTTGGCCCGCCATTTCCGCTGCTTTTAATGCGAAATAGCCTTGGGGGGAGCAAGAGATTTCACTATCAAATGCGTGAACCCTGATGCCTTCCACCATTTGGCCAGCTTGAATGGCGCCTTGATATGTACCACTGATTCCGCTTGATAGATGGATGGCGATGACTTCATCATAATCTTTGGCAAGCTCTTCGAACAGTTGGACAAATTTCCCTACTGGCGGCTGGGTTGTTTTGGGGAACGTCTTAGCCCCGCGCACTTTATCATAAAATTCAGAAGCAGTGATTTCTACTTCTTCTTCGTAACTTCCATCTTCTAAATTAACGCTAAGAGGAATCATTCGAATGTTGTAGCGTTCTCTTTCCTCTACGCTTAAATATGCTGTACTGTCTGTAACGACTGCAATACTCATGAATACCCCACTCTCCTATTGTCCATATTTTACCGTACTTCGTGCTGTTTTTGAATCACTCATCGAACAAAAGCCTGAAATTACTTCTTTGGAGCACTTTCGACCACGCACTTTTAAATTTTCAAAACAAAAAAGTGCTTCGTATACGTTAAAAATAATTGTACACGAAACACTAAAGCTTTATGGAAACTTTCGTAAGACAAAATCCTACATTTCCTAAATTTCTATTTTACAAGATTCTCTTATTGTGCAGAATCATTCCCAATGTAATAAACGCTCGTCACCTTCCAAGCACCGTCTTCCTTTACAAAAACAGTCACTTGACGTCCGCTGCTTGAAACTTGCGCATTTGTTTCGATTTCAGTCATTTGGATATCTATATTGGCAAAGACCTGTGCTTCTTCTTCGCTATACTTTACTATTGTTACATCCTCAGGTTTTCTTTCGATATTGTACTGTTCAAAGGCTTGTTTGGCAGCATCGATATCTTCCTGGAATTCAAAACCTTTTGGATTTTCTGACAAGGTGTTAATGTAGCGCTCGATGTCTTTTGCGTTGAACGCCGCAATATATTCGTCAAAGGCTGCAAAAATTGCTTCCTGTTCTTCTTCCGGAACATTTTCAGCCTCTTCAATGTCATCGCCTAATACTTCAAAACCTACTGTATTTTCACTTTCATCTGTACTCATCTTTAGTTCTTGTGTTTCACTATCTTCTGTATTGTTACAAGCAGTTAGGCAAAATAGCGCTAATGCCAGCATTAACCATTTTTTCATAAACTTAATACCTCCCGCGTAAATATTGTAGCATGATTGTCAAACTATGGCTAATTTCGTAATATTTTCTCGAATATGTAATCTTTTTTTAGTATTCGTTACTTCCAGATTGTATGACGCATTTCGCACTAAATTAGTTTCTCTTGCTCATATCTCCGTCTTTTGGAGGATTTTAATTTTTAAGTCTATCAGTGTATAATTTCTTCATATAGAAGTAATATTTAGAATACTTGTTATAACCGTTATTCCATTTCCCTACACTATAACCATACCCTTATTACGTGAAAACTAAGCTATGCGATTACCCTTAGTTGCGCTTATGAACGTTTCTTAACATAAACAAAAAATTCCAATTAACGAAAAAATCGCTAATTGGAATTTGCAATGTGTCTTATCGCACTTCTACCCAACCGTTTTTAATGGCAGTTACTACTGCTTGTGTACGGTCGTTTACGTTCATTTTTTGTAAAATGCTCGATACGTGGTTTTTCACGGTTTTTTCAGAGATGAATAAAGTCTCCCCGATTGTGCGGTTAGATTGTCCATCTGTTAATAATTGCAGCACTTCGCACTCACGTTTAGTCAGCAAGTGGAATGGACGGCGAATTTCCGTTTGGTGGAAGTTGCCTTTATTTTCGTGTTCACTTAAGCGACGGAATTCCGCAACCAAGTTTTTCGTTACTTTTGGATGTAAATAAGACCCGCCGTTTGCGACAACTTTAATCGCTTCAACGATTTCATCGGCATCCATTTCTTTTAGCATGTATCCTAATGCGCCAGAGCGCAATGCGTGTGTTACATAAGATTCATCATCATGAATAGAAAGCATGATGACTTTCGCCTCAGGGAAATCTGCAATTAAATCAGCTGTTGCTTCTACTCCATTTTTACCAGGCATATTAATATCCATTAGGACAACATCCGGTAAATTGTTGCGATATAGGTTGATTACATCTGCACCATCATCGCCTTCAGCAACAACTTCAAATGTATCTTCAAAATCTAAAATTCTCTTTACTCCTTCACGGAATAATTGGTGGTCATCAATAATAATAATTTTCGTCATAAAACCTATTCCCCCTACAGTGGCGTCTACTTATTTTTCGAATGTTAGTATATTTTCAGGCAAGGGCACTTTAAACAGCATACTCGTCCCATTCCCTAGACTACTTTGAATATCCATTGTTCCTTTTAGTAAATCGACTCTTTCCTTCATGCCTATAATACCAAAGGATTGTTCTCTTGCGGCTTTTTTATCAAAACCAGTCCCATTATCTTTAACTAAAATGCTGATTTGCTTGCTCAGCCATTCAATCTTTACCCATATATCCCGGGCTTTGCCATGCTTGATGGCATTATTCACACTTTCCTGAACCAATCTGAAAATCGAAACCTCATAATCAGAGGGCAGTCTTTTTTCATCGCTAAAGGTTTGGAAGTGAATTTGAACACTTGGATTATATTCCATAATGGTAGATAAATATTTTTTTAACGTTGGAACAATTCCTAAATCGTCTAATGCCATTGGTCGCAAATCGTAAATAATGCGACGAACCTCCGATAAGGCATTTCTGACGGTCTTTTTCAGCTCTGCAATTTCCTTGATGGCAGCTTCCATGCCCTTGTCTCTATACGTTCTTTCAATTAAATCGGAACGCATCAAAACATTTGCCATCATTTGAGCCGGACCATCGTGAATTTCACGGGATAATCGTTTTCTTTCCTTTTCTTGAGCGGCAATGATTTTAATGCCGAAGTCTTGTTTTATTTTAGCATTTTCCAAAGCAAGACTGACATTTTTTAGATCCGTCGTTAAATAATTCAAGACAACATTTACTTGGTCTACAATATGTTCTGCACGTTCTATTGTATCGTATAATGTTCTTAATCGACGTTCTAGATCATCCCTCTTTTCACGTAAACGCTTTTCTTCTGAACGTGTAAGAGATAATCGAATTTGCAAATCGTTTGCCGTTTCGTATGCTTCACGCACTTGTTCTTCAGAGTATTGTTTGAAATACTTACTGACTTCTACTAGACGTAATTTAGCCAGTTTGGTTCTTTTCTCTAAATCATCACTTTCATCTATGATTAGTTTGATTTTTTCCTTTATGAATTCTAATTCTTCCTTTAACTCTTCAAAGCTGCTACGGCTTTGTTCACTAATTATGAAAATATCATTTTTTGAATGTGTTATGGTTTCAATCATACGATTAAAAATCACATCAAGTGAGCCTATATCAACTTTTTCGTTTGAAAACATACCTTTACCCCAATCCTCTTGGTGTTCCTATTATACAATTTTTTCTATATAACGATGTTTCGCTTAGATTTCAGAACTGTAAAAAACGTGTTACACTTTTATTTCAAATCCCCTTAATGTAGTCGTGTTTAGATAATTTCATCTATTATAAATAGAGATGGATAAGATTAATAAGAAAAAAGATGACTTCTTTCCCATTAGCGTTTTATTAAACCATAAGTAATTTATAATAAAAGATAAACCATGTTAATAAGAAAAACCAGTAACTGTAATTGTTATATATTATTATAACATTTTATGATTAAAATTTAAGTAAATATCTTACTAAACATTCCTTCATTTTTTGTTAGAAAAAGGAGATACCATAATGCGAAATGACTACAAAACTGTAAAAGGCTTCGGAGAGGCTGAAATTGCAATTTCAAAATCTCGATTTATCACTCATGTGAGTCGAGCAGAAACTGAAGAAGAGGCGATTGAATTTATCGAACACATAAAAAAACTACACGCAAGTGCCACGCATAATTGTTCGTGCTATATGATTGGCGAACACGATCAAATTCAAAAAGCCAATGATGATGGGGAACCTAGTGGAACGGCTGGCGTCCCTATGCTAGAAGTGTTAAAAAAACAAGGGTTAAAGGATACTGTGGTCGTTGTGACCCGTTATTTCGGAGGCATCAAGCTTGGTGGAGGCGGTTTGATCCGTGCCTATGGGAAAGCAACAACCGAAGGAATCGATGCAGCACAAGTAGTGGAACGCAGATTGCATCATGTGATGAAGGTCTCCATCGACTATACTTGGCTAGGCAAGGTTGAGAACGAAATTCGAAATTCAAGCTACACGCTAAATGAAATTCAATATGCCGAATCCGTTGAAGTCCTTGTCGATGTCTTAAAAGATGAAGAACAAAATTTCACAAACTGGATAACCGAACTAACAAACGGCCAATCCATCGTAACCTGCATCGACAAAAAATTTGTCGAATTCGTGATTTGATTTTTTTGTTTTTGGTTGGGGACCAGGTCCATATACAATTCAGAATTGTTTCGGTACCTGGTCCTTACACAATTCTCGAGAAAATCCTTTCATTTAAAATCCACCAATAGAAAATATTTGATGAATTACATACATATTTTATTCTATTAATCTCACTATCTCTTAATTTTTTGAGCGGTGAAACTTAAAATCTATTTTACTGTAATTCGACATCATAGTATAATTAGTCGTATTGGTTTAGTTGTCGACAGTTTTCTACTTACGAAAGTTTTACCACAGATAATCACCAACATGTTCGGCATACTAAAAAAAAAGAAAACGATTATTTACTATACATGAATGCAATCCCTAGTTAGAGGAGAGTTTAGATGAAAAGAACAGATCTAAAAACAATAAATCAGAAGAAGCCGCGAAAAAAATTGTCCATCATCTTAAAAGTAGTCTTATTATTGTCGGCATCTTTATTATTATGTGTCACAACATATGGCGTATATATAGCAAAAAAAGCTGAAACTGCAGCAAATAAGTCTTACGAAAAAGTGGATCGGGAAATATCCGAGAAGCGCGAAGCAAAAGTTGAACCGATAGAAGATAATGTATCCATTCTTTTCATCGGCGTTGATGACAGTGAAGAAAGAGGTCAAGGTGCCGATCATTCCCGCTCGGATGCGTTAATCTTGGCAACGCTGAATAATAAAGATAAATCCGTAAAAATGGTAAGTATTCCTCGTGATTCGTATGTATATATACCATATAAAGGCAGAGAAGATAAGATAACACATGCCCATGCAGCTGGTGGTACTCTTGCTACTATTGAAACAGTTGAGGAATTATTTGATATTCCTGTAGATTATTATGTACGAATGAACTTCAATGCATTCATCGAAGTTGTCGATGCATTAGGCGGAATTGAAGTAGATGTCGATCTTCCTTATGCATTTTATGAAAAAGATGAAAATGATGAAAAAACAGTATATCTAGAGCCAGGACTACAAGAGCTATCTGGACGCGAAGCATTATCATTAGCCCGTACGAGGTATGTTGATAGTGACATTATGCGTGGTAAACGCCAACAAGATATTATCAAAGCCATTGCTAAAAAATCTTCATCTCTCACTTCCATTACAAAGTACGATGATATTCTTGAAGCGATTGGCGATAACATGAAAACGGATATGACATTTGATGAAATGAAATCCTTCTTCAGCTACTTTACGGAAGGCATTCCTCAAATCGATACTCTAACATTACAAGGTTCCGATGATATGTCCACTGGTATTTATTATTACCAATTAGATGAAGAATCTTTAGCCGAAACACAACATATTTTACAAAGCCATTTAGAGCTTATTCCCGATTCCTCAAGCATCTCGGGAACTGGAACAGAAACATCCGAAAACGCATCCGAATCAACAATCGAATCGGACAATATGTCCTCAAGATAAAATATTAGCCTCGCGAAGAATCAATCTTCACGAGGCTTTGTTTTTGATTTGTGTATGGACCTGGTCAAAACTTATTGGTAATTGTCCATGAACCTCCGTCCCCTATCCTTTTGTGAACTGTTCTGAAAAAATTCCCCTTTAATCGATTCCCTATTCATATAAAAAAGCAATATCCACTAATCGCTTCGAACGAACAGTGGATATTGCTTTTTAAAATTTATTTACTGAATATCCTTGCCAGGTTGATGAGTGGCCGGTAGTTTTTGCCGGCTAGGCCGATGACTTCGACAAATAATTCAATCGCAACCAGGATGACTGTAATTAGAAGGATTGCTCCCCATAGCTTAGCCATTGAGAAGATAATTGCTGCTAAACCAAACATTGCAGCGATACCGTAAATGATTAATACAGCTTGTCGATGTGAGAAGCCGACATCAATCAGTCGGTGATGCAAATGCGATTTATCTGGATCTGACCACTTTTGCCCATTTCGCATACGGCGGACAATCGCAAAGAATGTATCAGAAATTGGAACCCCAAGCATAATAACAGGGATAATAAATGAAAAGACCGTTACTCCCTTAAATCCAAGTAAGGATAGTACTGCAATCATAAATCCTAAAAACAAAGCACCCGTGTCACCCATAAAGATTTTGGCTGGGTGGAAATTATAAAATAAAAATCCAATTGTACTAAAGGCTAATATTGCTGCTGTTGCAACAACGAACATATTCCCCATAATGAGGGCCATACAAGCCAACGTAATTAATGCAATTGTTGAAACACCTGCAGCAAGTCCATCTAGACCATCGATCAGGTTAATGGCATTTGTAATTCCGACAATCCATAAAATCGTGAATGGAATACTTAAAAACCCAAATTCCAACTCTCCACCGAATGGCAGGTTAATGAACCCGATTTGTATGTCGCCAAAGAAGACAATAATACAGGCAGCGATTAACTGACCCAGCATTTTAGCCTTCGCTGAAATTTCGTACATGTCATCTAAAATACCAGTAATCACAATTACTGATGCTGCTAACACCATAGCTAACGGTATAATAAATGGATTTTCCCCATCTTGAACCAATGGAGCCATAGGAACCGGTCTTAAAATAGCTAGTCCAACTACAAAAGAAATAAATATAGCTAAACCGCCTAGTCGAGGCATAATACGCGAATGTACTTTTCGGTAGTTTGGTGCATCGACAGCACCTATTTTGAATGCTAACCGTTTCACAAGTGGAGTAATTAAAATGGCAGCGACGAATGCCACGATTAAAGACACGTAAAGCATGTCTCTCCTCCTCAAAATATAATATATACATGATAAAATCTTATTCATTATAGCATGAATGAGCTTGAAAAATATAGCTTTTATCGTTTACAAAAAAAGAACAAATACTACAAAATCTTTAAAATTGTTAATGATAGTAAAATGCTGGAGACATAAGGGAAAATTCCCATAGATATCTGTATCCTATTTACATTAGTTTCCCCATATCATAAGTGGTCATACCCTGCAAACTTTGATAGAATAACTAAGTGTCTACCATAAGTAGGCGATTTCTAAAGGAGCGTAAAATAAATGTTCTCAATTTTTAATCGAAACAAAGAAAAAACAAGTTCTCGAGAATTAAAAAGATACTATAAAATTGTAGATCAAATTAATCAACTTGAATCTACATATTCATTGATGACAGACGATGAACTAAAGAATATGACGTTTCATTTTAAAGAAAAGTTACAAAAAGGCGAAAATATTTCCACAATTATTCCTGACGCATTTGCTGTAGTGCGTGAAGCCTCAAAGCGCGTACTGAATATGCGTCATTTTGACGTTCAGCTAATTGGCGGGCTTGTATTAACGGAAGGAAATATCTCCGAAATGCCAACAGGTGAAGGGAAAACTTTGGTTGCTTCACTCCCTTCCTATGTCCGCGCACTTGAAGGCAAAGGTGTACACGTTATTACGGTTAATGATTACTTAGCAAAACGTGACTTCGAGTTAATTGGACAAATCCATCAATTCCTCGGTTTAACAGTTGGCTTGAATCTGCCAATGATGGAACCAGATCAAAAAAAGGAAGCTTATAATGCTGATATTACATATGGTGTAGGGACAGAATTCGGGTTTGACTACCTAAGAGACAACATGGCACACACAATTGCCGATAAAGTGCAGCGTCCATATCATTTCGCCATTATCGATGAAGTCGACTCGGTCTTAATAGATGAAGCGAAAACACCGTTAATTATTGCCGGCAAAATGAGTGCCAATGAGGAATTGCACCGCATTGCCGCACTGCTTGCAAAACGCTTTAAAAAAGATGAAGACTACGATTTCGATGACGAAACGAAAGCAACTTCTCTAACAGATACTGGTATAGAAAAAGTTGAAGCTGCTTTTGGTGTCGATAATTTATATGATCTAGATCACCAAACGCTTTACCACTATGTCATTCAAGCCGTAAGAGCCCATGTGATGTTCGAACGTGATGTTGATTACATTGTAAAAGATGACAAAATTCAATTAGTCGATATGTTTACTGGTCGCATTATGGATGGTCGTTCTCTGTCAGACGGCTTACATCAAGCGATTGAAGCCAAAGAAGGCGTTACAATTACGGAAGAAAATAAAGCGCAGGCTCAAATCACGATCCAGAACTATTTCCGTATGTATCCAAAATTAGCTGGTATGACGGGTACTGGTAAAACGCAGGAACAAGAATTTAAAGAGGTTTATGGAATGAGCGTTATTCAAATTCCAACAAACCGTCCTCGAATTCGTATTGACCGTCCCGATATCGTATTCGAAAAAGCTGATCAAAAATATGAATTCGTTGCACAAGAAACATTGGCAAGACATGAAAAAGGGCAACCAATCTTAATTGGGACAACTTCTATTCTTCAATCGGAAAAAGTTGCCAGCTATTTAGATAAATTCGGCCTAGCCTACCAGCTGCTGAATGCGAAAACAGTTGAACAAGAAGTCGAACTGATTTCCCAAGCGGGTCAGAAGGATCGTATTACCGTAGCAACGAATATGGCCGGCCGTGGAACAGATATTGTTCTTGGTGATGGGGTTGCGGAGCTAGGCGGCCTTTATGTAATTGGTACTGAAAAACATGAAAGCCGTCGTGTGGACAACCAATTGCGAGGACGTTCAGGTCGTCAAGGGGACCCAGGTGAAAGTCAATTCATTATTTCGCTGGAGGACGACATGTTCCGCCGTTATGCAAAAGAAGATGTTGAAAAGTTCCAAAAGAAATTGATTGCGGATGATACGGGCCGTGTTCAAAATAAAGAAGTTCTAGAATTAGTTGATCGTACACAACGCATTGTTGAAGGTTCCCATTTCTCTATGCGTGAATACAATCTAAAACTTGATGATGTGATTAATGACCAACGCCGAGTTGTTTACAATTTACGCGATAATGTCCTGAAACAGGATGATTTAATCGGCCAATTAAAAACGATGTTAAATGAAACAGTCGACTTTGCCATTCGGGACAACGCACCTGAAGAACTTAGTCCAATTGAATGGGATTATGACAAAATGGAATCCACTGTGAACTCCCTATTCTTAACACCAGTGACAATTGATCGTGAAGAGACAAAAGTTAAACGTATTTTAGAATCGATTCAACCATCAGTGGATGAGCTGCTTCAAACAATTGAAAGCTTTGAACAAAATGAACAAGTCATGCAAGTCATCCCGCGTGTCATGGTGGCTTACGTTGATTCGATGTGGGTTCGTCATTTAGAGCAAATGACGCATTTAAAAGAAGGAATCGGTTTACGTCAATACCAACAAGAAGATCCGATGCGTATCTATCAAAGAGAAGGATTGGAACTGTTCGGAAAAAACTATCAAGAGCTTCGCCGTTCCATCGTAGAAGAAATCGTTGCATTTATGAAGTCTTTAAGTACTACAGAGGAGGAATAACAGAGTGGGTTTATTTTCATTTTTCAAAAAAACAGACAAAGTCGGAACAGATAGTGCCATTGATTCAAAAGATTTGGGCCAAAAAGGAACAGAAGGACAGAATGCAAATAATGTAGATACTAAGCTTTCATTCCACCCCGACTGGCATGTGCCACAAGAACAAAAATACATTTTCAATTTCTTGGCAAATGAATTGCAGCCATTAAAGCCAAATCAATTATCATTAGCGGCCATTAATATAGAAGTAGAACCGAATACAAAAGCCTGGAATGTAAAAGCTTTTGTCCGTTCTTCCCTTAATCAAGCCATCCAGCTTGGTGAAATCGAATTGCTTTTAATCGATAAAAACGACCAACAAATCGCTTCAAAAAGCTTTAACTTTGCTGAACTAGGCTCTCTGCCTGCAAAAAGTGCACGTCCTTGGGTGTTTACATTCGAGAAAAGTACGCTTGCTGTTGAGGAAGTTCCTGAAGACGGCTGGAAAATCGCGTTCAACTTGATTTCACTGCGCGGTCATCAACTAGATTTAGACGAAACATGGAAAAAACAGCTTCCAAAGGATCAGCAAGACGCGTTAGTCAATATCGTGAAAAAGTTACCAAAGCTAAGCAAAAATGAAGTGAATTTCACAGGCTTACAAGCAAAAATCCATGATGATAAAAGTCTGGTCACTTCCATCTTTATTCGAAACGGCAATAATAAAGCCATTAATATCGAGCAGCTTCCATTAGAAATCGTGGATGCCAATGGAACATTAGTAGCAAAGGGTTCATTCAGACTAGATCCAGTACTGTCTGTGCAACCAAACTCAACTAAACCATGGACATTCATCTTCCCGGAAGAACTCGTTAGTGAAGGAGATTTCGATTTATCTCGCTGGAGTGCAAGAGTAACTCAAAAACAATAAAAAAGGGACCTGAAAATTGTTGAGCAAACGATTTTTAGGTCTTTTCTCTTTTGCTGCGGAAACCGGACAACAGAACTTTATGGCAAAAGAAAAACGCAGGAATGCTATAAACCTAACATTCTTGCGTTTATTTATTTCTGGATCTGCTACTTCACCTGATTAAATCGTTTAAACGCTACGAATTTTGATGCCCAGTAGTCATAGGATAGTTTGGAAACCTCGACACCATTACTGCCCGCGTGAATAAATTGGCCGCCTCCTATGTAAATGCCCATGTGAGAAATTCCTTCAACGTACGTATTTTTGAAGAAAATCACATCGCCAGGAACTGGATAGTCAACAACTGTTGTATCCTTCATGAAATAATCGTTGCTGCTCTTTCTTGCAATGTCCAGCCCAGCATTTGAAAAAACATACTTCACAAAGCCGCTGCAGTCAAATCCAGCAGGAGTATTCCCAGCAAATACATACGGTGTCCCCGTTAGAGAGTCAGCAATATTTAGCACTTTTGCATAAATAGCTTGTCCACTCACTGTTACATTAGTATTAATCGCCTTTTCTTCGGATAATTTGGCATCTATTACTTGATCGGATTTGATAATTTCCTTTGAATCCAGTATCACTTCAGGTTCTCCCTGTTCAGAAGCATCCGTCACTTTTAACACTTGTCCAATATATATCAAATCGGAGTTTAATTGATTCAAATTCTTTAAACCCGCTACAGTTAGACCGAATTTCGTTGCAATTTTGGATAAAGAGTCTCCCTTGAGCACTTGATAAGATTGCAGGTTTGCAACAGGCTCTGATGCAGGAGCATTACTCGGAACTTCTTTATTCGGTGTGGCTTGTTGTGCTGGAGCCGTTGGAGCGGCAGCTTTCACTTCCCCAATTTTGAGCTGTTGCCCTATATAAATCGCATCCGAACTTAACCCGTTCCATTTTTTTATATCTGCAACTGTCGCTTTAACTGCTTTCGCAATTTTAGACAAGGTATCCCCTTTTACAACTTTATAAGTACTTGCATTTGTTGCAGCGGGTGTTTGTGATGAAGTTGGTTTGGTGCTCGTTGCCGCTGTCGGTTTACTAGATGCCGCGACCTGAGTATTTGATGCAGCTGGTTTCTTCACTGCACTCACAGTCAATTTTTGTCCAACATAAATATAGTCATTTTTTAAATTGTTCCATTGCTTCAGCTGATTCACTGTAGTTTTGTTCGCAGCAGCGATTTTTGTTAAAGTATCCCCTTTACCGACAGAATAACTTGAAGCCTCTGCCATCGGTGCAGCAATCACAGCAGTCGCTATAACAGCCGTGCTCAGCAATAGTAATTTATTTTTCTGTACCATTCTCATTTCACCCTTTCCGGCAAATTATCCCTCTATTTCAATCATAACGATTTTAATGACAATTATCTATCAGGTTTTACAATTTTCTGAAGTGAAATTTAATGAAGAAAACTATGTTGCCCAAGAGCCAAATCTTGCAAAGAAGTTTGGGGTTACAATAAGTAACTATTTTTTGTGAAGGGATGTGGATTTAAATCACTTAGTCGCAGTTCTCGTGGATGGTACGCGACTTTTGAGCGGATAGCCGTGGGTTTGATCACATAGCACAGTTTTTGAGCGGATAATTCGGTTTTTGATCACTTAGCCATGGTTCCGATGCAGGGTAACTGGCTTTTGATCAGATAATCTCTTTTTTGAGCGGATGGCGGATGCTTTTGAGTGGTGAGCGTGTGGATTTGATCACATAGCACAGTTTTTTAGCGGATAAACCTGGTTTTGATCACTTAACCGCGGGTACGATGAAGGTAACTGGCTTTTGATCAGATAATCTCATTTTTGATCGGATGGCTCATGCTTTTGAGCGGTTAGCACGTGGGTTTGATCACTTAGCACAATTTTTGAGCGGATAAACTTATTTTTGATTACTTAGCTAAATTTTGCGTAAGTATAGACCAATTCCCATACGCACCACCAGTCCCACGTTCTCATAACTCAATATCCATACGTACAACCCGTTTTGTGTGTACATACACCAAATTTTGTGCGCTGCCTCCCTTTTCGCGAGCGCATAACCAAATTTCCGTTAACATCCCCCAATCCCCATACAATCACCCGAACTTCCCTTCCAAACCCTCACCAAATTTTCCTAATCGAATAATATTTTAGAAAAATGTCAATATTTCAATAAATATTCGCAAAGAATATGAATATTGTATTTTATTCGCCTAAAGTGTGTGTTATAATTCAACCTTGTGATGTCGAATTATGCGATAAATTTTTTGAAAGTTTTTGCTTTTCAATTAGAAAGGAATTTGTTTTATGAAGTTCATGAAAGAAAATCTTGCCGTTGGATTTATGCTATTTGCGTTATTCCTAGGTGCAGGTAATATTATTTTCCCGCCGGAATTGGGACAAAATGCCGGAACAGAATTTATTCCATCCATTATTGGCTTCCTGATTACAGGAGTTGGATTGCCGCTGCTTGGGATTATTGCTGTGGCAAAAAATGGTGGGGATTTGCAAGTCGTTGCGAATCGAATTCACCCACTTTTCAGTATCATTTTTACAGCTGTCGTTTATTTATCGATTGGGCCACTCTTTGCGATTCCTCGTACTGGGGCCGTGACATATGAAATCGGGATTGCTCCCTTTTTATCGGAATCCGTGAAATCCAGCGGTTTACTGATTACGTCTATTATTTTCTTCACCATCGTTTTATATCTCTCCCTGAACCCATCCAAAATGGTGGATCGTATTGGGAAAGTGTTAACGCCTGCTCTACTGATCGTTATTGCTTTGCTTGCGATTAAAGCGTTCGTTACACCAATGGGTGAATTCGGTGAGCCGCATGGTGTTTATGCGACAAATGCATTTTCTGAAAGCTTCATCCAAGGCTATTTAACAATGGATGTGCTTGCATCTCTTGTGTTTGGGATTGTGATTGTGCAGGCCTTGCAAGCGAAGGGAATCAAGGATCGTTCACGACAAGTCAAAACAACAATCTTTGCAGGGATTGTCGCTGCGATTGGACTAGCCTTTGTTTATATTTCACTTGAATATATCGGAGCAACAAGTATTGATTCCATCGGCTATATTGGGGATGGCGGCAGCATTATCGCGCAATCGGCCAAAGCACTCTATGGCAGTTTCGGGAATATTATTTTATCGGTGGTTATTATTCTAGCTTGTATCACGACTGCGGTAGGTTTAGTTTCAGCGAATGCAACATTTTTCAATAAGTTGTTCCCGAAGCTTTCCTATAAAGTGCTGGCTGTCATCTTTACACTATTTAGTTTCGTTATTTCAAACTTCGGTTTATCAAAGCTAATTTCTATTACATTGCCAGTATTGATGTTTATTTATCCGATTGCGATTGTGTTAATGTTCTTGGTTTTATTCGATCAATTATTCAACCGCGCACCAATCGTTTACAGCTTCGCTTTAATTGCAACAGCACTTGTGAGCTTGTACGATGGCATTAAGACAGCGGGCATGAGCATTGGCTGGTATGAAGATATCCTAACTCAATTACCGCTTTATGACCAAAGTGTTGGTTGGCTTGTACCGGCAATTGTCGGACTGGTCATCGGTTGGATTATTCATCTTATCACCAAAAAATAAGATTTCTAATATGACAATATAAACAAAACTCCTCTTTTACCTGAACATAAAAGAGGAGTTTTCATTTTAAGAATTTGATGTCGGAAATTACCATCTAGTAAATTTGCATTAAAAAGATATAATTAGATTATTAAATGAAGTAAGGGAGAAATACCTATGAAAAAGTATACATCGATGATTTTAAGCATCATCCTTATATTACTTCTTCCATTTCAAGCATTTGCAGCGACACTAGACGATGTAAAAACGATTATACGAAGTGACTACGTAGGCAATTTTGATGGTAGTCTGGAGTCTGCAAAAACAATTGAAGAAGTAATGGCTCTGTTAGATCCTTATTCAGCCTATTTTACAAAAGAAGAATACGAGTCTTATATGAACACCATCAATAACTCGTCTTCTGGTATTGGTATTGTAATCCAAAAACATGAAAAAGGTATTTTAATCCTGGAAGTAGTTAATAATAGCACGCTGTCGCAAACTACGCTCCAAGCTGGCGACATTATTACCGAAGTAAACGGTCAATCGACTATTGAAATGAGTGTGGAGGAAGCCCAAGCTTTATTTTCATCGGAAGAAAACATGGTATTTAATATAAAACTATTAAAAACGAATGGGTCAACGGTTACGCAATCAATCCAGCTTGGTTC
Organism: Lysinibacillus fusiformis; assembly: GCA_030027265.1. GTDB lineage: Bacteria > Bacillota > Bacilli > Bacillales_A > Planococcaceae > Ureibacillus > Ureibacillus fusiformis_A. The sequence goes on from JASENG010000010.1 coordinate 152,230, forward strand.
ATCTTCCCAAGCTACCGTTAATAGCAAGCTTCTATATCAAAATGTAGGATATATTGCATTAAACACGTTTTCGGAAGATGGGGCTCAGTTAGTAGCGAATGCTTATACAAAATTGTTAAATCAAGGGGCTACTTCTTTCATAGTAGACTTACAGAATAATGGCGGTGGATTTGTTTTAACCGCAGAAAGACTAATCGGTATGTTCCCAGGAGCTTCTTACGCCTATAAGATGCAATCCTCCTCTTCAACATCTCTTGTTAAAGCAAGCCAACAAGGAATCTTGTTTCCTGCTAGAACACGTCTTTTAGTGAACCGCCATAGTGCAAGCGCATCGGAAATGACAGCGGCTGCCCTTTTAGATCAGCAATCAGCAATTCTCTACGGGGAACAAACCTATGGAAAAGGAACGATGCAATCCTTCTACACCTTCTCGGATGGCAGCGTTTTAAAACTAACAATTGCTGAATTTTTCGGTCCAAAGGGTACTGTTGTAAAAAATGTGGGAATTAAACCAAATATAGTCACAGCTTCAAATCCTTTATACACTGCGCACTACGATCAAATTATAGAAAATCTGGCAAATTATAAAAAGTTGCCTAGTTTAACAGACGTTCCAACGACAAAAACTTTTACGATTAATTTCAATAAAGAGATCGCGAAACAAGTAAACACAACCGATGTAGATATCGTCCAATTAGGTGGTACTGCAGTAAAAGCAACGATTGAAGCAAATGGTAAACAATTGAAAATCAAGCCTGCCGTACCTCTTCAAAAAGGGCGCGAATACATGGTGATCATCAAACCCACTATTAGAGATTCTACTGGCAAACCTATGTTAAAGGGCTACTATTTAAAAGTTTCCGTACAAAAATAATAAAATCCCCACTTTAAGAAA
>JASENG010000011.1 GCA_030027265.1 Lysinibacillus fusiformis
AATAAAATATAACATATGGGTCAGTAGCTCAGTTGGTAGAGCATTAGATTGAAGCTCTAAGTGTCGGCGGTTCGATTCCGTCCTGACCCACCATATAGATAAATGCCGGTGTAGCTCAGTTGGTAGAGCAACTGACTTGTAATCAGTAGGTCGAGGGTTCGACTCCTTTCGCCGGCACCATTTATCTGGAGGGGTAGCGAAGTGGCTAAACGCGGCGGACTGTAAATCCGCTCCTTCGGGTTCGGCGGTTCGAATCCGTCCCCCTCCACCATTCCTGTATAGGGGCATAGTTTAAAGGTAGAACTACGGTCTCCAAAACCGTCAGTGTGGGTTCGATTCCTACTGCCCCTGCCAATTTTTTGCATCAAGAAATTATCATTATGGCGATTGTGGCGAAGTGGTTAACGCACCGGATTGTGGTTCCGGCATTCGTGGGTTCGATTCCCATCAGTCGCCCCATTCAATGAATAAAATTGGTAAGCACAGCATATATAATAATATAATGGCGATTGTGGCGAAGTGGTTAACGCACCGGATTGTGGTTCCGGCATTCGTGGGTTCGATTCCCATCAGTCGCCCCATTAAAAATATGATTACTTTCTTCTTAATAACATTGGGGTATAGCCAAGCGGTAAGGCAACGGATTTTGATTCCGTCATGCCCAGGTTCGAATCCTGGTACCCCAGCCATTTTGCGGAAGTAGTTCAGTGGTAGAACACCACCTTGCCAAGGTGGGGGTCGCGGGTTCGAACCCCGTCTTCCGCTCCAAATCGTATTAATGGCGGCATAGCCAAGTGGTAAGGCACAGGTCTGCAACACCTTTATCACCGGTTCAAATCCGGTTGCCGCCTCCAATTTTTTGATCGGGACAACCGATTTTTTTTATATTATATTGTGCCGAAGTGGTGGAATGGCAGACACGCCGCACTCAAAATGCGGTGCCGCGAGGCGTGTGGGTTCGAGTCCCACCTTCGGTATCTAATAGTCTTTTAAAAAGGATTGTGAGTTCAGTTTTAAAACTGGACACGCAATCCTTTTTTAACGGATAAGAATTAGGTTAATTGTTAATACATTTAGCCTAATTTCAGCCAATATGTGATGTACTGCAATCCTTTATAGGAAGCTCAATAATTTTAAAAGAACATAGTTGTAGTCTCTATAATAGAGTCAAAGATGATATAGCTTCAAAGATGGTATAGCTTCTGATTTCGATAAAAATTAATTTCAGATAACATAATAAGTAACTCGAATCGTAACAGTACCATAAAGCGTCAGCAATGCAGTGATGACGTTTTGACTAACCTTAATTAACTAGAAAACTCTTACGTTATCCTAACGCTTGGAAAGTGAGGACATATTAGTGTGGAATAATAAGTACATAAATCGGATAGAATTAGCGGATTATCTCGGAATAGATGTAGGACAGTTAAATACGATAATATTGAATATGCAAAAACGCGTATCAGTGTTTGCTCCATCCATAAGTGAAAATGTTAAACTAAAAAAACACGAGGCAGCTGCGATTGAATTCGTACATATCCGAATGAAAGAATATACGCAGGATATAGCGTGCGATTTGGCGGTAGAAGTATTTTATCATCGCAGAATAACAAGGGTAAAAAACTATGAATATATATTTTAATGAATTACGGCAGTAAATGTAAATGAATTTTATTAGAAAGTGATCGTTTAGTGTTTTCTACTATAGGTTTCTTTCTTTAAGTTGTTTTAAAAAATAAATCATGCTCATAAACCTTGATATAATAAGGTTTATGAGTTTTTTTATTTATTGAGTATACGATAGAAATTCAACTCAATTCATTTTATACATTGGTTAAGTAATATGGAAGTCGATGAAAATGACAAGAATCTCACACTGTCTCCCTCTTCATAATCACAAAAGAAGCGATGATATAAACAAAAGAAATCAAATAGAATAGGCTAGCAATCGTTAAGAAGTCAATTAGGTAACCGGTTAGGATAATTACAATGCCGCTCCATAGCGACACGTGAAGGTGATATTTTCCAATTTGTTTGCCGGCTGTTTCCGAATTATTGTGGCGAGCCAGGAAGGCTTTTTCTGTGTTTTTTTGAATGGCACCGAGAAGGCCCATCACAATCTGTACGAGATAAACTTGCCAGACTGTATAAAGAAGGGGAATCAGTAGCATAACAGCTGCCATGCCCAGTGTATAAATAAGAAGCATTTTCTTATCACCAAATTTATCACCTAGTCGGCCGATGAGTGGGTAAGCAAGAGCGGCTGTTAAGGTAAACAATCCATAGGCCCAACCGAATTGAGAGTAACTGTCCCCGACATTTTTAATCAATAATAAATAGAAGGGAAAAGCTACACTACTTGCAGCAATTAGTATACTTTGGGCGATGAGAAACTTGCGGAAATTCATTGGCTGTACTCCTTGTAAAATAGATTCATAAATACTTCATTCGGATCAAATTTTTTCTTTTGCTCGAAAAATTCCTTGTTCCGCGGATAGGCTTCATCCATTTGAGCTTGTGTAGGATAAGAATAATAGGGCAAGTAATAAGAGCCATCATGTTTTAAGGTAACATCAATCATTTTCTGAAGTACCTTTTCCGTTTTTTCAATCTCTTTTTTGCTTTTGCCTTGGTTAATTAGCAAGACAAGTGCGAACATCTCTTCTTTGGCATAGGATAATACGGCCTCTTCATCCTTATTTACATAGCGTACCGTAATATTTAATAGATTTAACTCTTCTTTTTCAAGTACTTCTCGTAAATCATCCAGATAGCTTGTGAACTCATCAATTGGAACAAAGTATTCTTGCAGAATTTCGGTTTTATTCGGGTTTTCATACTCCATAAACTTACTGTCTCCACGCATAGCATTATTACGTGAAATATAGTTGCCAGATTGGCCGACATATAACTTGTTTTGCAAATTCCAAAGCAGATTCTTTCCCCAGTCGCTGTAGCGGGAAAGACCGAGCATGAATTTTTGAGGGGCTGCAAGAGTATCTCTTTTTAGATCTGCATTATTCGCCAAGTTCTTTTGGTTCACCGCTAATTCATAGTCCGTGACATACATTTCGCGAAGCAGAGTCTCTGGAGCTACTGACAATCTAGCAATGTGCATACGGATCTCCTCATTTTGCTGGACTTCATGTATAAAATAATCCGGATAATCCTCGTAATATATGGATTTCGAACGAATTTGATAGAGTTCATCATCGGTCAAATTCAGCGTGACATCAAGAATGATACCGAACAAACCATATCCACCGATGACTAAAGGAAAAAGCGTGCTATTTTCTACGCGGCTGACATTGATGATATCCCCTTTTGGAGTGAGAAGTCGAAAAGATTCAACTGTATCAATTAATGAGCCATAACGGATATCTCGTCCATGAGCATTAACACTGATAGAACCGCCAATCGTAAAAATATTTTGTGACTGCATAACTTGAAGCGCGAGATGATCGGGATTAATTTTCTTTTGGATTTCCTCCCAAGTAGCACCACTCTGAACCGTAATAGTTTTTTCCTCGGGATTATAATCAAGGATTTTGTCATAATTCTTCATATCGATTACGATTCCATTTGGATAGTAGGTTTGTCCTCCTTGGCTGTGCTGCATCCCGGCAACAGAAATTTTTTCACCGTTTTCAATCGAATCTTTCACCCAGTTTTGCAGCGCTGCTTCGCTTTTTGCTCCATGGACTTCTTTTATTTTGGTGGGCAGCAACTGACCGTAATCTTCCATCATAATGGGCTTGTGATGATATAGCCAAAGTGAAAATGCCAATCCGATGCCATACAGAATGCTAATGAGTATTATTTTTTTCTTCAAAATAAATCTCCTTAACTTATGGTAATTAATGTTAGTTTTGTTAAGCTAAGTATAGCTTTAAAAACTCTCTTCTACAATAAACTCTTCGCTATATAGATTAAGAGATATTCTGAAATTGGAAAAGGGGCACTCACATGAGAAATGAAATTCTGGTTGCAAGGCAGCCGGGCAATTGATTTTTTGCTGGGCAAGGTTACTTGCTTACATGATGATATTGATTTAGTAACTTGGATATAAAGTAGAGAACGATTGGTAAATGGGCTTCTAAACAGGTTCCAGTTAAAGAAGGAAGTTCGAAATAGACAGTCCGATTTTCGAAAGGGGAATGTAGAAGTTACAATTTGTTATTTCACCTACTCCAATGATAAATCTTATCTTGAACGGCTTGCCTGTTTGTAAAATGCATGCGGACTCGCTTTTACCAGAATCAGAATACTATCTATTAAATGGAATATCGGCAAAAGTGCTGCACCCAATACAGTTATTGAATAAAAAGGAAGTCTATGAACGAATAGGCCGGTCATATAGAAAGAAGAATGAGGAAAGCAAAAAGATTTTGTATCGTGCAAAATCTTAAATAAATTCGCTCATCCTTCTTTGCTGTCTAATTGGAAGGAACTATATTTTCTCGGAGAAAGTAGAATAGTTCTAAGTTTAGAGTTTGTTTAATTCCTTATTTTTGTTTCCCTCCACTCAGTGGAAGCTGAACCTTAAGAATAAACCAGTTATCACGGAGATCTGCTGTCATTTTGCCATTCATTTTTTCAACAAGCTTTTTAGATAGGTATAGACCTAGGCCGCTCGCTTCGGTGTTGGTACGGCTGGCGACTTCTGTATAGAAACGGGTGAAGACTTTTTCTATCACCATTTTGCTGTCGCGTTTGATGTCATTTTTAATGGTGATAACGAGATCGTTATTTTCCAACTTATAGTTGATAAAGGCTTTGCTGTGCCCGTAACGCAGTATGTTTTGAACGATGTTTTGGATGACGCGGGTAAGCATTAATTTGTCTGCAATAATTTTTCGTTCAGGTGCAGAATCGGGAAATTGAAGTTCGATGTTCTTTTCCTCAAATTGCTCATAAAAGGACAAGAAGATGTCTTCTACCAAATTCGAAAGTGAAATGGAATCTAAAGCGATTTTCTTTTGATTTGTTTCGATGCGTGCCAAGTCATAAAAGTGTTCTGTCATTTCAATTAGCCGGCTTACAGATTGTTCGATAATCGTTAGATAGTGCGCACGTTTCCCAGCATCAGTGGCGGCACTTAATAATTGGACATAGCCGTTAATGGACGTGAGTGGTGTACGTAAATCATGGGAAAGCCCGGCAATGGACAACTTCACGTTTTCCTCCATTTTTTTCGCTTGACGATTTTTAGCTTCAAAAGCATCGACCATCAGATTCAATTCATCAACTAAATCCAGCAATGCCTTCTCGCGAAAATCAAGTGACAGCCTACTCCCGAAGCTTGAACGAGTTGGAAGAGATTTGAGCGCATCTTTCAATTTCCGCAGCTCTCGTTTTAAGAAATATATATATAAAAGGAGCGCCAATGACAGGAACACAAAAAGCCATCCCCACATATCATTCACTCCTTTTCATTAATCAAATTTGAAGCCGATGCCCCATACTGTTTTTATATAGTTGGTATCCTCGAAATTGAGTTTATTTCGCAAATTGCTTATATGCATGTTAATGGTTTTATCACTATCAAAAAAGGGTTCATTCCAGACACTTTCATAAATATTGGCGCGGCTGAATACCTTTTGAGGGTTTTCTAAAAATAATAGAAGTATTGCATATTCACGGCCAGTGAGATGAACAGGTCCATCATTTATTTTTACTTCGCGTGTGTCTAAATTGACGTGGATATTATTATATTTGATTTCTTTCGAGTTGCTGACTGACGCTTTGGCTGCATGGCGTAATTGAATATGGATTCTTGCAAGCAGTTCTTTTATATCAAAGGGCTTTATAATATAATCATCTGCACCATTCGTCAAAAGCTCCAATTTCGATTCTTGATTATTTTTAGCTGTTATGACAATGACGGGGATACCTGAGTGAAGCCGAATTTCTTCAAGAAATTTCTCGCCATTCATCCCAGGCAGCATCAAATCTAATAGAACTAAATCGACTTCACTATGTTCAAATAGTAATTTTCCTTCAGTCCCCGAATATGCGCTAACCGTTTTAAACTCATTTAGCTCCAAAGTTTCTTTTAACAGGGAATGAATAGCCATATCGTCTTCAATGATTAATATCGTTGCCAATTTCATCAACCTACTTTATGTCTGTTCGTTTAAACAGAAGGATTCCTATAGTTGATGATACCACGATTGTGATCAGACTCACCAATATCATCTTTGGATATTTCGCAATATCAAGTGGACTCGCGAAATTCGAATAGAACATGTAGGATTCCGTGAACCAGTAAGTCACTTGCTTAAAATGCTCGGTTTCCAGAAAAATTCCCGCGCCAAAACCTGTCCCGATCGTATAAAGAAAACTCCAGACAAGAGCGATGCCACTGTTTTTTGTTAAAAAGCTAATCATCACATAGATGGATACATTGGCCAAAATTAATAAATAAAGGGCAGTAAATGATTTTAAGGCAAACGAAAAGTAATTACTAATTTCGGCAACTTCACCAAAACCGAATACGCTTGAAAAACTTGCCATACCGATTATTGTCATTGCGAATACGCCAACCAATGTAAGCGATGCAGCAGTTACTAATTTTGACAGATAATAATGGGTGCGGCTGCGTCCTAATGACAATGCATTTCGAATCGATCCATTTTGAAATTCTTCACCGATGAAAAAACCAATAAACGCGCACATTATGAGTAAAATGGATAATCCATTTTTCTCCATCATCAGAATCCCCGTAGCACCATTAATGACCTTATCTTTAGCCTGGATAAGTTCTGTTCCATAACTCACAACCATTTTACTGTTCACCGCTTGGATGATAGGAAGCAATGATAAAATGGCAAGAACAATCATTAGTTTTTTACTGCGTATCAATTTAATCCTTTCCGCTGTTAATAGATTAAGCATATCTGTTTCCTCCTGTTAACTGTAAGAAATAGTCTTCGAGTTTTTGTCGAGTTGTCCCAATGCGTGACACGTTTACGTCTGCTAGGACTAATGAACGGTTGATGGTTACAACATCATCTAAACGTTCATATATATTAATTTCTGTTCCATTGATCACTTCATAATCCTTAATACCTAAGCTGTCTAGAACAACAACCGCTTTTTGTACTTCCGCTGTTTCTAATTCAATATATTGACGGGTTTCATTGGCAAGCTCTTCTTTTGAGAGCTCTTTAATTAGTTTTCCATCATGCAAAATGCCGTAATGTGTTGCGATTTGTGAAAGTTCATCAAGTAAATGGCTTGAAAGTAAGACAGTAATTCCACGTTCTGTCACCAAACGATGAATGATTTCACGCATTTCAACAATTCCCGATGGATCAAGGCCATTTGTCGGCTCGTCTAAAATTAAGAACTCTGGGTTGGTAATCAGGGTAGAGGCAATCGCTAAACGTTGACGCATTCCTAATGAGAAGTTCTTCACTTTTTTCTTCCCGGTATCCTGAAGACTCATTAAGCGAAGCAACTCATCAATCTCTCGTTCACTGACGCCACCGTTTGCTGCTTGTACTCTGAGATTGTCACGAGCTGTTAGTTCCGGATAAAGCGCGGGTGTTTCAATGGATTGGCCCATTTTTCTTCTGGCATGCTGCAATCCCTTTGCACTACTTTCTCCAAACAGCTCGATTTCACCCGCATTCGTTTTGATTAGCCCCATAATCGTACGCATGAAGGTCGATTTTCCCGCGCCATTTTCACCAATCAGGCCATAAATCATCCCTCTCTTAATTTCGATTGATACTTTATCGAGTGCTTTATGTTTGCCATATACTTTTGATATATTGGTTGCTTTCAGAATCGTTTCCGACAATATAATCATCCTTTCGATATTGATGTATTTAGAATAAACAGCAGATATAAATAAATTGACCAGGAAAGTATAAAGAAAGTGTAAAGAAATATGAAACTCTTCTAAATTGCTTTGGAATTCGTATAGGAAGATGAGAAACAGACAGATTTTTTTGTGAGTTTTTATGTTTTTTATTTGTGAAGTAACCTTCGTCCTGTTGTGTGAATAGCCTAGTGCAGAAGGTTTTTGTCTTAGTTTTTATTGTAATTCATTTGCATTTGTGGTTCACGGGTGGATCGAATCACGATTGAATGGAAGGAGGGGATATAATGCAAATGTTTTATACAGTGCAAAGGGGAGATACGGTTTGGCAAATTGCCCGCCGTTGGGGAATTCCGTTCGATTCATTGGTTGCTGCGAATAATTTAGTTGCACCTTACACCATATTTATTGGGCAACAGATATCTATGCCACCTGGAGTTGAGCGTTATCGGGTACAGGCGGGAGATACCATTTTTCGTATTGCTCAATCTTATGGCATTCCTCAGTCGGTCATCATAGAGGCCAATCAACTTCAACCACCATATACAATTCTGATTAATCAACTTTTGGCCATTCCAAGAGGAGTCCCCTATTATGTGGTCCAGCCTGGGGACACTTTGTTCAACATAGCTCGCCGTTTTAATGTCGTAACAGGAGGAAGTGTTAATTATGAATTGATCAGACGAGCAAATAATCTTTCTTCAACGGCTATTTTCCCGGGCATGCGGTTGCTCATCCCATATGCATCACCTGGGGAGGATGGATTGATTGCTTATGTCGCGAATCGTTCTGGAGTGTATGACTTATTCCTTTATAATCCTGGTAATGGTACGAATCGGCAGCTGACTTTTGGATTAGGAGAAACGTACTCAATGCCCTTTTGGTCGCCTGATAGCAGCAAAATAGCCTTTGTGGGGAAAAATGGCATTCTATATACAGTTAACATAACGAATAACACGATTGCAGCGATTGATCAGTTTGCTCAACCAGAAGGAGTATTTCTGAACTGGTCTCCTGACAGTCAGAGCATTGTTTATTCGAAGGGAAATCAAATTGTTATTTATAATGTAGCAACTCATCAAGTACGGCGCATTAATCAGCCCGATGCAAGGGATGTGCAATGGTTCCCGAACGGTCAGGAGCTGCTTTTCGAAGCGCACGATTTAGCGGGCATCAGTCAATTATATAGAATTCGAGTAGACGGGACAGGGAAGCAGCAAATTACGCAAAATTCAGGAGATGCATTCAATAATGTAAGGCTTTCACCAGACGGTCGTTATGTACTTTACACAAGTCCAGGGGCCAGCATTTCTATTATTTATTCGCTCGAGATTGCAACTAGCAAGGTGGTTATGCTGAACGAAGGGCCGCTTGCCAAAAATTATAATCCAACTTGGTCTCCGGATTCTGCATCGATTGCAAATAGCACGGCTGTCCTTGATAATCTAGGCTATTTTTCACAAATCCGCACAAGTGGAAAACAAGGAGAGAATCACAGAATATGGGCCATCTCCAATTGCTATGCAACACCTATCACTTGGTCGCCTAATAGCAGGAAAATTGCTTACTTGTCTGGCTGTAATCATCAAGGAGGTGCGAGCGAACTATGGATGGTCGATCTGGATCATCCTGTGCCGATTAACCTTGTTATAGAGGACAGCATTACGGCACTAGCCTGGTCGACAACAGCCATATCTACTGGAACTGCAACCTATACAAGTACAAAATATAGAGTGCAATTGCAATACCCTGCACACTGGCAAAAAGTAGCGGATGGCCGTGAGCGGTATGAGGGCATGGATGGCTTTTTCCAGGTAGGCGCAATTACTTATGATGGACCTTTAGAGGATGTATGCCACAGTAATGCGTATCATCAGTTATTGCCATACGGTAGCCAGCCGCAAATTGTCCCAACACAAATTCAAGGGCAACCCGCTTGTTTCATTTATCCATCAGCAGATCAACCAGCAGAAATGAAAAATTCAGCAGCGCTCATTGTTCAATATCAAACAGCTGTTGTTATTGATGGGAGCAGCTACAATTTCTTCATCTTATGGGCAGATGTCGGGCATATCAACCAGATTGCATCGACAGTTCGGTTTTTTTAAGAACTGAACTGTGCCTTTTTTATGCTTTATAAACCTAACTTGAAAAAGTTACGAAGAGATTGATGCCACCGATCATTCTAAAACCCATATATTTTTTTACAAGAAAAAACTGATGGATGAATAAGCTTAACAAATAATTCATCTTAGGCTATGAATGAATCTCGGAATAATTCACCTCATTCCGGTTACTCTAAGATTGGCTTTAGCTGTGATGCTTGCTGTCGATTGTCCAAATCGGATTGTGACATTGAGTATTTTAGTGGCCAAAAAAATGCTTATACGGAGGGATAATTATGGTTAAAGACTCACATCCGGATAATAAGAGAAAGATTAAGGAACAACCGAAAATTCCTGATGAGCAAAGACGTAATAAGGGGTCATCAACGGCTCGCCATAAAAATTAACCTCATATAAGTGACGAGACAGGGTGATTGAGCCCTGTCTCGAATTTTAATCTCGTTTCACTTTTAGCACTTCATATCCCGGCGATTATACCCAATAAATCCAATTACACTAAGAACGACTGCAATCCCTGCTAATACTAACATTGGTGTCCATGTCATCTCATCAATCGGAAGTTTTGGAATATGCCCAAATGGTGAAAGCTTGCCGTACCAGTCCGAAAGCTGGAATAAGCCACCCATATATAAAACGATAAAAGTATAGAATACATAAAGCCAATTGAAGCTAACAAACTTTGGTTGGTAGCCAATCATAAGGATTGCAACGCTAATCATCACAAGAATGGCTGGATAATAGACTAAGCCCATACCATAAACAGCTCCAAAAGATAATGGCTCATCTAGTACAGAGATGCTTGCTGCCCACATTCCAATGGCGGCAAATGAAAGCATTACAAAGCCATTGATTGCTGAAATAACTAGAAAGCTTCCCATTAGTTTTGTGCGGGAGACAGCTCTTACAATCAAATGTTCAATTCGAGCCTTTTTTTCCTCACCATATAATCTGTTCATGGACATGACTGCCGGAATCGCAGCGATAATGGCTGAAATCATCATAATCATGGACATAAATTGTTCCGTAACGGTATAGCCTTGCGCTGATGCGAGCATTTGCTGCATTAAATCGTTTCCTTCAAAAAATGAATCTAAATCACCAAGTACCGAACCATAGGATACACCTATTAAAAACATGCCCACTGCCCAAGATATAATACCAGTACGTTGTAACCGTAATCCTAAACCAATTGGACTTTGCAGCATCGCCGAAGCGTACTTTCTGCCAGGTTTTGATGGCAATAACCCTGATTCTAAATCTCTGCGGGCATTTAAATAGTTGGCAAGGATAAATAAAATAAGGGATACAACGATCATTAATCGTATAGGCCACCAATTATTTGAGCCGTATACTTCTGTTTTCGATATCCATCCCAGTGGGGAAATCCAGCTTAAAAAATCAGTACTTACATCTCCAATACCACGGACAATGTATGCAATCAAAAGAATGGCAATGGAAAAACCAATTGTCCCCCGTGAGGTTTCACAAGCTTGAGCAAAAAGTGCTGTTACTCCAGCAAACAAAATTCCAGTTGCCCCTAACGTAGCTCCATATAATAAAGAGCCCTCTAAGTCCATACTCTCAATATTTAGTGCGAACAGTCCAAAACCAATCAGAAGTGCTAAAAGGATATAAACACCTGTGTAGACAAATAATGTTGCATTTAAATTTGAAAGTCTGCCTACTGGTAAAGAACGAATCAATTCTACACGACCATCTTCTTCCTCTTCCCGAGTATGGCGAGTAACTAATAAAATACTCATCAAACCTACTACAACAGCAGTCATGAGCAACATTTGATGAGCAGTCATAACGCCAAGAGTATAATTGCTTAAATCATGTGTGCCTACCATGGCAATCATGGCCGGATTTTCCATGGTTTGTGCCATGACATCTCGTTGAGCTTGTGTTCCATATAACTCCGTGAACGCGACGGGCACTATAAAAGTGAAGAAACCAATGCCAATCATCCATAAAGGAATTCGAAATCGATCCCGTCTTAAAATTAGCCTAGAAAGTAGTCCAGTATGCTTGAAAATCATATCAATCATTAGGATTTCCTCCTTGGTTTTGCTCCTTTTGACCTTTCTTTTCATAATGACGCATGAACAAGTCTTCCAATGTTGGTGGTGTACTTTCTAATTTGATAATCCCAAATTGGCTTACATGTTTAATAACTGTATCTAATTGTTCGGTATCAACTTGGAAGGAAAGTGCGCCGTCTTTTTCAGTTATCGCATGTATTCCATTTAGCTCATTCAATTGAGTGATTGGTTCTTTTGTTTCTAACAGTAAATTCATTCGAGTTAAATGGCGTAACTCATTTAAAGAGCCTGTTTCGATCATCTGGCCTTGACGTATGATTCCCACTCGGTCACAAAGCTGTTCGACCTCAGATAATATATGACTGGATAGGAGGATACTTCTTCCTGCTTCTTTTGCTTCTTGAACACATTGTTGGAATATTTGCTCCATTAAGGGGTCTAAACCTGATGTTGGTTCATCAAGAATATATAGGTCAGCATTGGAAGAAAAAGCAGCTACAAGGGCGACCTTTTGCCGATTACCTTTTGAGTAGGTCCTGCACTTTTTAGAGGGGTCTAAATCAAAGCGTTTAATCAGTTCCTCGCGTCTGCCTGTATCATTTCCACCCCGTAGTTTTACAAACAAATCAATGACTTCTCCGCCAGTTAAATTTGGCCATAGATTCACATCTCCAGGAACATAGGCAATGCGTTTATGGAGTTCAACCGCATCGGACCAGGCATCCTTCCCAAAAATTTCAACTTCACCTTCAGTTGCTTTTAAAATCCCAAGCAAAATCCGAATCGTTGTTGACTTACCTGCACCATTTGGACCGATAAAGCCAAAGACTTCACCTTCATTGACCTCGAAATTCACTCCGTTTAGGGCGGTAAACTTTCCAAACTTCTTTGTTAAATCCTTAATTTGCAGCACGCTCATTATTGTCCCTCCTCTTATTTGTAATAAAGTGTTTTCAGAATATCTAGTAATTCATAAAACTCTTCCCAGTAGGGGTCATAATTTATGTGAGTCAAATTTTGATTTTTCAGTTGGGCAATGAGCTCATTTTGATAACCTTCAATTGACCATTGAATGAGCTTGAATGCCTTCTCTGTATCAATATCATTACGAAATAAGGTTTTATCGATTCCGTTGTACAATAAGGAATGCTGATTTTTCATCATCTCCTCGTAACGCACTTTGAAACTTTCTGGAATTTCGGATATATCCCTAAGAAAAATGTTTCCTAAAAAACTTAATATGTTTGGATGTTTAAGATGGAATGCTGTTTTTCTTTGAGCTATTTGTTTTAATCTTTCAATAAAATCGGGTTCTTTTGAGTCAACTTGTTGTTGCAGCTGATGATGGACAAGATCTAAGCTGTAGTTTAATAGATAATTGAAAAGCTCCTCTTTATTTTGGAAATAGTAAAACAGCATGCCTTTCCCGATCTTTGCGTTTTTTACAATTCGATTTGTTGAAGCCTTATCAAATCCATTTTCCGCAAACTCATTTAGTGCAGCGTTAAGTATGCGATCCTGTTTTTCTACATCGAGGTTTTGAAAAGAAACATTAATTTCTAATCAACTCCTTTTTTTGAGTATATTTTATTTATTTCTATTTAGACCACATTGGTCGGTTATAGATTAACAAATATACTTTTGTATGAGAAGAGAATATATATAAATTTTGGTAATTGTGAAATCAACAGGAATAAAGAGGAGGGGACTAAAAAACGGGCTGTCAAAACAGCCCGTTGATGATATTGAATTATCTAGAATTGTGGGGGGATCAGGTTTATAGACAACTATGCTTGTGCATTACCAGAGGTACGATCATTTTCAGTACTTTTACTTTTGGCCGTTGGAGTTCCCATTTCCTGAACTTGTACCATTCGCGTTACTCTTGTTATCTTCAGCAATTTTTTTATTTAGCATCTCTAATTTCTTTTTCATAAGGGATCCTAGGATCAAGAATAATACGATAATCCCGATTGTGATAGAGATAGAGACATAAACCCATGTCGTTTCTAGTTGTTCCATCGCTCGATGATGGTCAAATACTATCCAACATCCGTAAACACTGAATATAATGCCGACTGGAAGAATCATTCGCCGGTAATCCTTTGTTCCGAATATTTTTGAAGCAATCGTTGCTGAAGCGAGGAAGGTCAACATAATTTCAGTAAGTATCGAGATGGCAAAAAAGGCGATCATAATCATTTCATAGCGATGAATAAACTGACCAATTTTCGCACTTCTCGCCATTTGCATACAAGAGACGATATATTGCGCGGTCACTTCAGAGCTTAAAACACCGACTTCAAGAATTGGCCACATGACAACAAAACCACCAGCAAAGAGGACGCCGGATGTACTGGAGCGTGCCCATTCTTTTTCGCTTCTTACATAGGGAAAGAGAAGTGCCGCAGCCATTGTTACCATTGCCCAGTCAGCGACATTATGTCTGCTTGCCCAAAAGGTACTTGCCACTCCTGTTTGGAAAGTAGGGAGTAATTCATAAATATCAAAATTAGCAAGAGAGCCCAACATTAAAAGAATATTCAACGCTAATACTGAAAAAACACCTATCAAGGCCATTCTTCCGATTACTTCAATACCATAATAAGCGCCGTAGCATCCTACTACAAAGGCGATAAAGACGAACACATAGACAGGAGCTTCCGGCAAAAAATAATCCATTAGATGATAGACATAAGTAATCATTGTAACTCCGTAGGAACAAAAGAAAAAGATTAGTACTATTAGGCCAATAAGTTTACTAAACCATCCACCTAATAATGCTTTACTTTGGTCTAAAATGTCTCCGGATGGAAAACGCCGGATTATCACCACCATTGCCCAAATCATAAGAACCCCAATAAGTGTCGCAATAATCGTGGAAATCCAAATATCATTTCCAACTTCCCGTCCCATAGATCCTTGTGTGAGTCCAATTGCTTTCGCGTAGACAGTATTAATAATAATGGCCATGAACATTCCGTTTGTAATTTGAACCTTCATTGTGTATCCTCTTCTTCGTTTTTGGGCTTAGTAGGCAGATATAAAAGTGAAGAGCTAGTGAGTTTAACATCTACTTGTGTATTCACCTTAGCGTTAGGAAACTCTTCGTCCCATTTCGAAACAATTTTTTTCCATTCGGCTGGATAACGGTTTTTAAAGATCTCGCCTAGTTCTAAAAAATCAGCTTTGTATTCTTCTTGTGCCAACTGCAAAGTTTTCTCGATTTTTTCTTTTAATTTGTTTTCAATTTGTTCTTCAATCTGTTGTACTTGCTGCTCTTTTGCTATAGAGAAGGGACAGCCAGCCTCGACTAACTGCACAACTGATTTAAGTTTGACATTGAAGCCAACCTGATTGTTTTTGTATGTTGGTGTCACGTGGAAGTTTTCAGTTTTAAGCTCTACAGTCATGGATTGGTCTTTGTTGGATGGACAAGACGTCACTACAGCAGCGGATTTTGCATTTTCAAGGAAAAATAGTAATCCCATCGTATCCTCTGCACTAACTTTTCCAATCATCTTGTCGCCTTTGAACACACCAGCACCATCCAGTTCAATTTGATTTATTGTTGGTTCGGCTGTTGGTTTTTTATTTGAGATGCCATGCTTATTAAGTGATACTCTTGCTAAGACAGGTTGGGTGGTTTCATTTAGATAACTTTTTTGTAAGTCGATTATTTGGGTTTGTGGTGCAGATGCTGTAAAGTTGTTATATAAGAATAAATCATTGATGGCCTGACCAGGTATAACCTCTATACCAGTTATAGTTGAAACAACTTCACTTGCAGGGTCTGGTGTTACCATGACTAAAGTTTGCATTCTCAGTTGATGATTTCGAGTGAAAAAATCGATAATATCATTGATACCTTCTTTTGCTAAATCTTCATTAATGACAACAGCAAAATTATGGGCCCAATAGATTCTTCTAGAAGCGCTGCTTCCAAGATGGCGAATCGCATCAAAAATGGAATCTCCCGATGCTGTTATTGACCAAATGGGTTCTCCTGTTTGTCCAGATGGTGCTCCAGTAGACCCCCTGGCATCGGCAGGACGTACAATTTGTGCTGTAATTTGTATTGTCCCTTCTTTTTCGCCCTTATCGAGACCCACCGCCATGACAATCCCTAAATCATTAATCTCTGTTTTACCTAAGCAACCGGACAATAAACTCAACATACCCATAAGAATTAAAAACAATTTAATGCGACTCATTGGTTGAGCCTCCATTTGCTTGACCGTTACCGTTACTCTTTGAATCCTGGGTAGTATCAGGATTTTGTTCAGGTGGTTTCGGCATGAGTTTTTGCCCCTCGCGCTTTTCAGAGCCTTCTGCCAATTTAGGCTGCTTATCCATTTTCCACCAAGGAAATCTAAAAACAATATCTTTTTGATCGGTTGGCTGGAAAGGTGTAGCTGGTGCAAGGTAAGGTTCTCCGAAGGAACGAATCGATAAGGCATGTACAGCTAAAATTGTAAAAACAGCTGAAAAGCCCAACAAGCCTAAAGTTCCAGAAGCAATCAATAATGGAAACCTGATTAAGCGAATAGAAAATGAAGCTGAATAATTGGGTATGGCAAAAGATGCAATTCCAGTTAAAGCTACGAGAATAACCATAAACGGTGAAACGATTCCTGCTTGAACTGCTGCTTGTCCAATAACAAGCGAACCAACAATACTAACTGCTTGTCCCACGGGTTTAGGCATTCGCAGTCCGGCTTCCCGCATTAACTCGAAGACAATTTCCATTAATAAGGCCTCTATTAAAACCGGAAAAGGAATTACCTCTCTACCCGAAGCGATACTAAGCGCTAGTTCTGTTGGTATCATTTCATGATGAAAGCTAATGAGCATGACATAAATCGAAGGTAAAGTAAGACTGATCATAAACGCAATATAACGGATGGAACGGAAAAACGACCCTGCCAGAAATCCCGAATAGTAGTCATCGCTCGCTTGGAAAAATTCCCAGAAGTAGGAAGGAACTAATAATACAAAAGGTGTATTATCAACAAAAATAGCAACTCTTCCTTCCAAAATGCTCGCTGCTACCTTATCTGGTCTTTCCGTACTTTGCATTGTTGTAAATGGCGAGCGCGGACTGTCCTTTATTAATTCTTCGATATATCCACTTTCCAGTACAGCATCGATTTTGATTTTTCGAAGACGCTCTTTTACTTCTTCGACCAGTCCTTCTTTTACTGTACCTTCCAAGTAGACAATATTAATATCTGTTTTACTCTTTTTTCCAACCTGCATGCTTTCCACATAGAGGAGAGGGTCTCGAATTCTTCTTCTTAAAAGGGCGGTATTAGTTCGAATATTCTCCGTAAAACCATCTCGAGGACCTCTGACTACTTGCTCTGTTTGAGGTTCATCGACACTTCTTGCATCCCAGCCTCTAGTGGAGAGGAGAAACCCTCGATTATAACCATCTATTAGTAAAACGGTATCCCCCACCAAAATGCCATCAATAGCCTTTTCGTAATTGTAAATAACTTCGACAGAGGAATTCCTTAATACATTCTTTTTAATTTGATCGATTGTCAGCTCATCCGAATTTTGTTTTCCTTCATATATGGTCAATGCTTTGATGGTACTTTCAATAACTTGCGTATTAACAAGTCCATCGGTGTAAAAAACTACAGCTGGAATATTTTTATTTTCATCAAAGGAAAAGTCCCGTTTAATGACATCTATATTTTTTGAAAAAATCTTTTCGATTACCTTTTTATTTTCTGCAATATTTTTAGTAAATGGTTTAACTAATTCTTCTTCTAAGGATGACATCATGAAGCCCCCTTTGCTGTTAAAAAAATCTGCATAGTTCTTGTATTACCAATAAATAACTCGATTATTCAAATCGGGTGTTGATTTATTAATTGTCAAATGGCAGTTTTGGATATGAGTTTATAGGTAAAAATGAGTTACACAACCTATTGTTAGGGAGGAGATCATAAGTGGATTTTTATCATTCATGGATCTATATAAACATATTGAATGCAAAATGGTTTATTTGGACTATCGTGGTTATGGTTCTAGCCTTTAATATTTTGGCGCCGATTATAGTTTGGATTGTTATAAATGGAAAGAAGATGCCGTTTATGAAGAATAAGGACAAGAAGGATGGGGAGAAACAATACCCCATTCAGCAGGATAACCAGAGAAAACAGAATACAGAAAAAATGAAGAGTAAGAAAAAGAAGCATGAGCAACAGGGAGGTAGAACAAGTTCTTAGTAAGAAAATACTTGAAAAGAATAAAATCACTGATTTTATAGAAAAGAATTCAGAAATATATATGGAGTAGGTAGAGAAGTAAGGAGATTCTATCCAGAGTATTGGGGAAAAATAAGTAGTTCAACAGCTTACTTAGGTCAGGTTGAATTTGACATTCAAGTGGAATCAAATGTGAGAAGATCTGGATTGATTATAGAACCAACGATAGAAAAACAAAAGGAAGAGACTGATTGATGGATACTTTTTTAATACTTCTTTTGTTTGTGGCCATTTCTTTTCTAGACTACCGCCGGATAATCAAGAAAAAAGATAAAAAGAACCTTATTATCTATTCACTTATATTAGGCTTTGCTTTTATAATCACGGAATTGCATATACTTGGATTTAGAGTGATAGGCTTAAATCAAATAGTTACTTTCATTATTGATATGTTTTAGTAAAAAAGGGTTGTAAAAGGCTTTACCAATCCTTAAACATCGGTGGCTCTAACGTTAAGTTAGGGCCATTTTTATATAATTAAACAAGATGGAGCAAATCTCGAATAAAACAGATAGATTGCTTTTAGAAATTCCATATTTTATTATTTAACTATACTTATTATACAAAAAGGTATAAAAAGATTTGCTAGAGTTTCCATATGAGTTGGATTTAAAGGGGTTAAGGAATAGATTAGGTTTAGTTATTTAACTCATACTATATGAAGAATTAAATCATTGTCGGACGTGAAAATTTATATAAAGGTTGGTTTTACATATGGAAAAATATCGAATTGATACAAGCAAAGGACTTGAATTTGGAATTTTTACACTAGGCGATCATCTCCCAAATCCTAACACGGGGGAACATATTCCAGCAGGGCAGCGAATTAACGAAATCGTGGAATTGGCAAAGCTGGCAGATCAAGCAGGTCTGGACTTTTTTGGTGTTGGAGAAAGTCATCAAGAATATTTTGCAACGCAATCCCATTCGGTCGTATTAGGAGCGATAGCTCAAGCAACGGAAAATATTAAAATTGGAAGCAGCTCCACAATTATTAGTACATCAGATCCTGTACGGGTATATGAGGATTTTGCAACGATTGACCTGATTTCTGATGGACGGGCAGAAATTATTTGCGGCCGCGCATCCCGTGTTGGTCTGTATGAGTTATTAGGCTACAGTTTGCGTGATTATGAAGCGTTATTTGAAGAAAGATTTGATTTATTGCTAAAAATTAATGAAAATGAAGTCGTCAATTGGAGCGGAGAGTATCGCAAGCCATTAAAGAATGCCAAGATTCTGCCAAGACCTAAAAACGGCTCTCTTCCAATTTGGCGTGCAGTTGGTGGAACACCGGCAAGTGCGATGAAAGCAGGCTATGCAGGTGTTCCAATGATGCTGGCTACATTAGGCGGTCCGGTAAGTGCCTTTAAAAATACTATCGATGCCTATCGGGAAGTGGCTGAACGCAGCGGGTTTGATCCTGCAGCTTTGCCGGTAGGAACAACGAGTTTCTTCTTTGCGGCGAAAAACTCTCAAGAAGCAATGAGAGAAATGTATCCATATATCAATGAAGGTATGAAACTGACGAACGGGCAAGGCTTCCCAAAACAAGCATTCGCACACGGCGCCGATAAACGCAGTGTTATCAATGTGGGAAGTCCACAGGAAATCATTGAAAAAATTCTTTATCAACATGAAATGTATGGCCATCAGCGTTATTTAGCGCAAATGGATTTTGGTGGAATGCCATTTGATAAATTAATGAAAAATGTAGAAATTATCGGAAATGAAATATTACCAGCTATTCGAAAATATACTGTAAAAAAATAGGAGGGGCATTTTGCATGAAAATTGTTGGCATATCTGGCTCGATAGTCGGCTCCAAAACAAAAACAGCCATGACATATGTAGCCAAGGAAATCTCGGAAAAATATCCAGAAGAGGAATTTACGCTCCTTGATCTAGCTGATTACCAAATCCATTTCAGCGATGGTCGCAACTACCTGGAATATGAAGGGGATACAGGCTTTGTAGCAAAAACAATTATGGAAGCAGATGCCATTATTATCGGTACACCTATTTTTCAAGCATCTATTCCAGCAACATTAAAGAACATCTTTGATTTGCTGCCGGTCAATGCATTCCGGGATAAAGTGATAAGCATGTACGTAACAGCAGGTTCTTCCAAGCATTATTTAGTAGCAGAGCAACAACTGAAACCAATCTTGTCTTATATGAAAGGGCAAATAGTCCAAACATATGTATTTATAGAAGAAAAGGATTTCCATCAAAAAGAAATTGTAAATGATGATGTGTTCTTTAGAATTGAACGCCTAGTTGAGGATACGATTGTTTTAACAGAGACTTATACAAGAATGAGGGAAGAAAAAGAAGCAAAATATGATTTTTAAGTTTAGAAAATGGAGGGGTACGGGATGGATATTTTCGAAGCGATCAAATCGAGAAGAAGTATGGGACTCGTTTCAGACGAGCCTGTTTCAAAGGAGTTCATTGATCAAATTTTAGAAGCCGGAACTTGGGCACCAAGCCATTACAGAACAGAACCATGGAAATTTTTTGTATTAACCGGCGATAGCCGACATCGTTTAGGGGAGACACTTGCTCAAATTGAAGCGCAGAAAATGGAGGATCCCTCAAGTGAATCGAATCAAAAGAAACTGATGAAAATTCAGGAAAAACCTTTCCGAGCACCGTTGATTATTGCTGTTGCAGTGGAACCAAGCGATAATCCAAGAGCGTTAATTCAAGAGGAACATGGAGCGGTATATGCGGCCATTCAAAATATGCTGTTGACAGCCCATGCTTTAGGATTAGGCGGCTATTGGAGAACGGGAAAGCCTGCTTATGATCCAGCCATGAAAAAGTTATTTAAGCTGTCTGATCGGGGAGAGATTCTAGGGTTTTTATACTTTGGTCATCCTAAAAGAGCTGTTCCAGAGGGCAAAAGAAAACCTGTTGAAGAAGTCACTTCGTGGTTAGCAAGCGAAAGCGATTTTGATCTTTTGTAGCACGTAGTTTGCTAGGTTTCGAGAAAAGGATAAGGGCACAAATGCTGGTAAAACAACATTTGTGCCCTTTCTATATTTTAGAAAAGGAACTAAGAAGCTAGTCCCTATATATCAAACCTAATTTGAAATTTACATTGATGGTCACCATCAGTTTTACAGCTAACTCGGCGAACATGCTCGGTTTCTAATACGTTCTTAAACATATCTGTTTCACAGCGACAAGCCGAGGTAAATTCCTGGGCTACGGAATAGATCGGACAATTATATTCTATAAGCTCAAATGTTTTATCATCCAGCTTGCTTGTACTTGCCATATAACCTTTTTCGTTTTGAATCTTAACAATCTCTTCGACTTTTTCAGAGTTTGTTTTTTTGTGCATTCTATTTTTATATTCTTGAGTAAGTCGGTTTTCTCTCTTCTCAAATAGCAGCTGGATAGATTCCTCGCCATGAATTTCTTCAATATCTCTTAGAAATTCAAGTGTAATTCCTTCGTAGTTTTTTGGAAAAACATGATCCCCTTTATCAGTCAAGGAGTAGACTTGAAGTGGCCGCCCCATAGATTGCTTCATTTCTGTCGATTTGATGAGCCCACTATTTTCCAGAATTACAAGATGTTTTCTAACGGCCATATGTGAAAGATTTAATCGTTCAGTAAGGTCATTAACCGACAAGGAAACCTCTTTTTTTAATAGCTCCAAAATAAGATTTCTTGTGTTTAATTTTGTTTTCGCCATGCAAACTACCTCACTTTTTCATTCCTGTGCCCTAATAAATATATACTATAAAACAAATCTAGGATTATCTTAAAAGATCATTATACTATAAAGTATATTAGTGTAAAAGAAACGAGATGTCTTGAAAATTGTCCAAGATATTAATAGTAATAATTGAAAATATTGTTAATAAACTATAATAGGGTGAATTATTAGTTGGTAGAATTCGTGAAAATTTTAGGAGGGGAAGAAATGAAAGTGGTTACAGAAGGAACGGTGCTGTGGGAACCGTCAAAAGAACAAATCGAAAACGCTGCTATAACCCGTTTTAGGAAATGGATAAATGAAGAAAATGGACTTGCCATTCAAACTGCAAATGAGCTTTGGAAATGGTCTGTTGATGAGCTTGAACTGTTTTGGGAAAGCATTTGGAAGTATTGTGATGTGTTGTCCCACTCTCCTTATGGACAAGTACTGGCATCAAGAAAAATGCCAGGTGCAAAATGGTTTTCTGGGGCAACAGTCAATTACGCCGAGCATGTATTTCGAAATGCTAGAGAAGACCGACCAGCATTGATTTTTAAATCGGAAACGGTATCCGATAGAGAAGTTAGCTGGAAGGAACTTCAGGAAAAGACAGCGATGGTAAGACAATACCTGCTCGATGTGGGTGTGAAAAAAGGTGACCGTGTTGTAGCCTATATGCCTAACATTCCTGAAACAGTCATTGCCTTTTTAGCTTGTGCGAGTATGGGGGTTATTTGGTCAGTTTGTTCACCGGATTTTGGAACGGGTAGTGTCATTGATCGATTTAAACAAATTGAACCAACCGTTTTATTTGCAGTGGATGGGTATTCTTATAATGGGAAAATTCATAATAAGCTAGCAAGTGTAGAGGAACTGCAAGCGGAGCTTCCAACATTAACCAAAACCATTCTTTTCCCTTATATACAAAGTGAAGAAGTCATTTCTAATAATCGTACTGTTTATTGGAATGATATGCATAAAGAAAATGCAGAGCTCAAATTTGAAGCTGTTCCTTTCGATCATCCTTTATGGATTTTATTTTCTTCCGGAACAACTGGATTGCCTAAGCCGATAGTTCAAGGGCAGGGCGGCATAATTATCGAGCACTTAAAAACCATGGCAGTGGAACAGGGGATCGATGAGGATGATGTATTCTTTTGGTTTACAACAACGGGCTGGATGATGTGGAATCTTTTAATGGCCGGGATGCTGGCTGGAGGAACAGTTGTGCTTTATGACGGCAGTCCGGCTTACCCGAATATGAACGTCCTGTGGGATTTTGCAGAGGAAGCAGGAATCACTTTCTTTGGGACAAGTGCTGCATTTTTGAATATTTGTATGAAATCAGGCATCAAGCCAAATGAATCAAATCAATTCTCAAAGTTAAAGGCTCTTTATTCCACAGGGTCGCCTCTTCCGGTAGAGGGCTTCACTTGGGTATATGAAAATGTGAAAAAAGATTTATGGCTTGTATCGGCAAGTGGCGGAACCGATATTTGTGCGGCATTTGTTGGTGGGTGCCCGGTGCTCCCGGTATACGCAGGAGAAATTCAGGCACGTGCATTGGGTGCAAATGTTCAAGCTTTCAATGATGAAGGACTGTCTGTACTAAACGAAGTAGGGGAACTGGTCATTACAGATCCGATGCCTTCCATGCCGCTATATTTTTGGGGAGATAAGGAGAATGCACGATATCTTGAAAGTTATTTCGAAATGTTCCCGGGAATTTGGCGGCATGGGGATTGGATTAAAATCGATGAAAAAGGCAGCAGCGTGATTTTTGGGCGCTCCGATTCGACGATTAACCGTCAAGGAGTGCGGCTTGGAACTAGTGAAATCTATCGTGCAGTAGAATCCCTGGATGAAGTAATAGAGGGATTAGTAGTTGACTTGGAGTATCTTGGCAGGGATTCATTTTTAGCATTGTTTGTTGCGTTAAAATCAAACGTGAATTTAAGTGATAGTTTAAAAGAAACAATCAAAGAGGAAATAAAACAAAAAGTGTCTCCAAGATTTGTACCAAATGAAATTTTTGAAGTAAAGGAAGTACCGAAAACCTTTAGCGGAAAAAAACTTGAAGTACCGATTCGTAAAATTTTGTTGGGGCAGCCTGTTGAAAAAGTAGTCAATCGCGGCTCTGTTGCAAATCCTGAGTCGATTAATTTCTTTATAGAGCTGTCAGAAGGATATAAAAATATAAATTGAACTTCTAATTGCTAGAATGAATAACTTTATAAACAATATTTAAACTTGCCTAGTCATCTACCATTGTAAGACTAGGTTTTTTATTTGTTTAATGTAAATAAGTTTCCACTAAAATCTTAGCCACTCTACACAAAATATTTTAAAAGTTTACAAATATTAAAAAAGTTGTTCACTAAATCTTAACAATTATATATTATATTTAGTTAGGTGGATATGGAAGGAATGGTAGATATAGTATAAAAGGTATTAACTGTTTGAATGGTAGAAATATATTTTAATATAAAGGAGCAATCATATGTCGAAAAATCGCAAAAGCAAAAATAAGTTTTATATAGCAACTCTGGCCGGTACTGTTGCAGCTAGTTCAGTAGTGGCACCAAGCTTTACAGAGGCAGCTGGCAAGTCTTTTCCTGATGTGAAAGCAGATGATTATTTTTCTGATGCAGTTTCTAATTTAGTTGATCGCGGGTTGGTTAAAGGTTTCCCAGATGGAACATTTAAACCTTACAGCAGTCTAACGCGTGGACAAGCAGCGGTTATTTTAGCGGGTGCACTTGAGTTAGATACTAAAAATGTTAAAAACCCTAACTTTAAAGATATTTCGACAACTCATCCTTATTATGGTGCAATTGCTGCATTGGCGAATGCTGGATATATTAAGGGGTTTGAAGATGGTTCATATGGTGCAGGGAAATCTATCACGCGTAATCATATGGCGATTATTCTTGCAAAAGCATTTGAACTAAAAGCTTCAACAGGAGCAACTACTCCATTTACAGATATTTATCCAGACTATAAAGGATATATTACTGCTCTTTATGAAAATGGAATTACTACCGGGAATACTAAAACTACATTTGGCGGACTATCTAACGTTACTCGTGGGCAATTTGCCGAATTCCTTTTACGCGCTGAAAAGGCAAAAGGCAGATCAGTTACATTTACAGTTGATAGCTTATCATCTTCGGACATTCAGACTAGCAAAGGAAAGCTGACTTTTGATGCCTCTTTAAAATCAATTTTCAGTACAAAAAATGCCGCTGCTTTAAAAAATGCTGAAATGACTGCTACAGTTAAAGATGGAAAAATTATAGAAATTAAAGAAATAACTATAAATGCGGAAGGTAAAGAAAGTGCTCCAGCTGTATTTGATGGAGGCAATGAGATAATTACAGGTGATGTAATTGTGAATGCAGATTATGTTGCTTTAAATAATCTTAAAGTAAAAGGAGATATTACTCTAACAGGTAAAGTAGCAAAAGGTTTCTCATCGGATGGTTTAGTAACAGAAGGAGAAATAATCGTCAATGAAGCGGAATCCAATCCAGTTGCTTCACTTATCACTCTTTTTGCCGCTGTGAATGAAGGTCCTAAGGTTGACTTGAAAAATTCATCAGACAAAGGAATTCAAGTTGAAAGAAATAATATAACATTAAATTCAGATAAGAAATTGCCAGAAGTAAAGGTTTCAGCAACTGTTTCATCTATTGAAGTGAATGCGGATGTTGAAAAAATAAGAGTGAATGTTTCGGGTAAGCTTGAGTTAAATGGTAGCGGGACAATTGGACAAGTTGATGTACAAAAGGCAATTGAACTTGCCCTTAAAATAACTGGACAGGTAAAGGAACTAAATATTGAAACAAAGAATACGTTAATTGAACTGGGAGTTAATCTACTTATTGAAAAAATGGTAGTACCGCTCTCTTCTAAAATAGATGAAATAATATCAAACTACCACAGTGTTAAAGACAAAATTAAAAACATTCAAGATGAAAAAGGGTCGACTGTAACACCTGTAACGCCACCAAGCTCTGGCGGTTCTTCAGGCGGAAGTGATTCTCAAGTAAAACGGGCATTAATCAACACAGCCAATGAAAAATTAGCAGCGATTCCAGAAGCCGCAACCATTACAGAGGAAAACAAAGCTACCGTAAAAGAGGCAGTGGATGCAGCACAATTAGCGATTTCAGCTGCAAAAAATGCAGGGGCAGTGGATACTGATTTTGTCGGATTAGATAAGATCCAAAAAGCTCTGGAAAAAATTCAGAAAATTGAAAGTCCTAAAGATTTAATCATCTCTGAGTATGTTGAAGGAAGCAGTACAAATAAAGCAATTGAAATTTATAATGGTACTGGAAAAACAATAGACTTAAGTCAATACTCTCTTGATCTTTATGCTAATAGTGGAGATACAGGGAGTACAGGCGGAGGAACTACAAAAGCTAGTGCTTCATTAAAATTAGAAGGTTCTCTAAAAAATGGTGAAACCTTTGTACTGTACAATAGTACGGATGCAGCAATTATTGAAAAGGGAAATTTTAAAAATTCATCAGTAATTAATTTTAATGGTAATGATCAAATCGTACTGAAAAAAGGGGATAATATTGTTGATTCGATTGGTCAAGTTGGTTCTGCTGAACAATTTGCCAAGGATGTTACGCTAGTTCGTAAAAGCACAGTATATTCTGGAGATACTAACCCTGATGATGATTTTGACCCTTCTTTAGAATGGGATGCTTATCCTAAAGATGATTTCTCTTATTTAGGTAAACATACCATTGGTACAGGAAGTACTCCAGTTGAGAATAGTGTAGGCGAAGTAAATGCTTCAATTACACCAGGAAGTGTAAAAGAAGGTACAAAAATTACATTATCGACTGATACAGAGGGAGCTACGATTTACTATACGACTGATGGCAGCGAACCGACTACATCAAGTGAAGTCTTTTCAGAACCAATTACTATTACGAGTGACATGACGATTAAAGCAATTGCTGTAAAAGATGAATTGGAAAATAGTGAAGTCGCTACATTCCAATATTCACTTTTACAAGAAAAATCAATCGCAGAAGTTAGAAATCTTCCAAAGGGAAGTAATGTTATGACATCAGGTGTTGTTACTGCTGTTATTGGATTAACTACTTTCATTCAAGATGATAACGCTGGTATCGTACTTTATGGCAGTAATTTAAACGTTGAACCAGGAGATAGAGTGAAAGCTACAGGTGAATTAACGGAGTACAGTTCTCTGCTAGAAATCAATGTAAAGCCTGAGGATGTAACTGTACTTGAAAAAGTAGGTATTCCGGCTGCTAAGCAAATTCAAGCTTCAGAACTTGCTGAAGAATATGAAGGAACTTTAGTTACAGTGAAAAATGTAACTATCAATTCTTACTCTGGCGGCAATTATATTGCGACGGATGATAGTGGAGCTGAACTTCAGCTAAGACCTTCAGATGCTGCTTTACTTGAAACAAATAAAACCTATGAATCTATCACTGCTGTAGTAGGCGCTTATAATAACAATTATCAATTAATACCACGTAATGCAGCCGATATCATTTTTGATTCTAGTATTGTACAAACTGTCTCTGCTTCTCCATCATCAGGGCTTGTAAAAGTTGATGATAAAATTACCCTTTCTACAGCTACAGAAGGAGCAACAATCTACTATACTGTAGATGGCAGTGAGCCTACTAAAGATAGTTTAGTATACAGTGAACCAATCACAATTACTGAAGATACAACTATTAAGGCGATTGCAGTCAAGGAAGATTTAACGGATAGTGAAGTAAGCACATTTGAATATATCATTCAAAAAGAAGAAATTAATATCCATGATATACAAGGTGAAGGACATTATTCAAAATATGCAGATAATAATGTAACTGGTGTTGATGGAATTGTTACACACATCGTAGACAAAAATAACTTCTATATGCAAGATTTAAATCCAGACAATAATAGTAAAACTTCTGAAGGAATCCTGGTTTATAAGAAGGACCATGGTCTCAAATCAGGCGATGTTGTGACGGTTGACGGGGTTGTAAAAGAATGGTTTATCGAAGGATATGCCGAAATGAAAACAACTGATTTACCTGTAACGGAAATTAATGCAACGAATATGGAAAGATTAGAAGAAAATCATCCGCTTCCTGAACCAGTGATTTTAGGTGAGAATGGGAACCTGCCAACTGAAATCATCGATAATGATGGTTTAAGTGTCTTCGATCCAGAGGAAGATGGCATTGATTTCTATGAGAGTCTTGAAGGGATGCTTGTTGCTGTAAAAGATCCAAAAGTAGTTGCTCTTCAAAAATATGGAGAGTTAACAGTAATCCCGGGTACGTATGAAACTAATACGGATGCAGGCGGTTTACGAATTACATCTACAGATTATAACCCTGAAAGAATTACGATTAATATCGATGATGAAAAATATGAAGCAAAGATGGGTGACTATTTCACAGGTACAATAGGTGGAGTTGTAAGCTATGGCTATGGCTACTATCAAGTGCTTAGCGATAAATCAAAATTGCCTGCTTTACAAGATGGTGGAAATAAACGCGAAACGACTTCGATTGTTGCAGCAGATGATAAATTAACAGTTGCTTCCTATAATGTAGAAAACTTCGCATCTACAGCTAATGCGGAAAAAGTGAGAAAACTAGCTGAAGCAGTTGTGACGAACATGAAAACACCAGATATTATCGGTTTAACGGAAGTGCAAGATAATGATGGAGAAACGGATAGCGGAACAGTTGATGCGAGCCAAAGTGCACAAGTATTAATTGATAAAATTGTGGAGCTTGGCGGTCCAGAATATGTCTACACAGATGTTGCACCAGTGAATAACCAAGATGGCGGAGCACCTGGAGGGAACATCCGAGTAGGATTCCTATACAACCCAGATCGAGTAACATTGGCTGAAGGAACAAAAGGAACTTCAACAGAAGCGGTTGGTGTTGAAAATGGTCACTTAACAATAAATCCTGGACGTATTGACCCTACAAATACAGCATTTGAAGATAGCCGTAAACCACTGGCTGCGGAGTTTATGTTTAAAGATGAAAAAGTCATCGTGATTGCAAACCACTTCAACTCTAAAGGTGGAGACCAACCACTATACGGACAAAACCAACCTGCAATTTTAGGCAGTGAAGTGCAACGTATGAAAATTGCTGGTATTGTAAATGGTTTTGTGAAGGAGATTTTAACAGAAGATCCAAATGCAAATGTAGTGTTAACGGGTGACTTCAATGATTTCGAATTCTCAAATCCATTGAAAACATTAAAAGGTAGTGAATTAACAAATATGATCGAGCTAGTTCCAGAACAAGAACGCTACTCATATTCTTACCAAGGTAATGCTCAAGTACTTGACCATATCCTAGTATCGAACAACCTTCAAGCTGCAACAACAGTTGACATTGTTCACATTAACTCGGGCTTCATGGAAGTACAAGGCCGTGCAAGTGACCATGATCCTGTGATGATCCAAATTGATTTTGCGAAGAAAGCAACTGAATAATCGAAACAAAAAGAAGAATTCCGCTGTGGAATTCTTCTTTTTTTCGACTATGAGCAGTATTTGTTCTATTAACAATATCGGCGATAGCTGAATTAGCAAGCGAAAAGCTGTCCATCAATTAACTAAACCAAATTTCCAAAACTTTCTCTGTTAAAATATATTACTAGTTGGTAATATTTTATACTATCTTTAATTATTATTTCACAGTATATTAGATTCAGAGATTGATGAACGACAAAATTCGGCAAAGATAGAGAGAGTCAAATCGTTCTCATTTCTAAAAAGGCAAAGTTGTTGAAAGACAATGGCGCAAAGCCGACAGACCTAAGGTAAATTACTATGGTGGCTGGGTTGCTGAAAGAATGGAGAATGATACTCTGGTCTTACATATGAGTAAATTCAAAATTCTTCCGACTCAAATCAAAATTTGGTTTTGGAGGGATTTTTTTTTGAAGAAAGACAAGCACATATCCAACGTATCGAACGTTTCAATAGATTTATCAAGCAAACTATCAAACAACCAATCGAAGGGTGGAACTAAAATGACAAAATCAGTATTCAAAAAAGTATTCGCTACAGCTATTGCCTTTGGAATTGCAGCAACAGCATTCACAACTCAATCATCTGCGGCTGGTGAATCATCAACAACAATCAATGGTGGAACTTTGGATGGCGGTACTTTCGGATTCAATCCATTATCTGCAACTTTAGATGGTACTCAAAAGACAACTTCGGCTGACTGGTCAATCAGTAATATCGTAGACGCAAGAGGGACAGGTGCTGGCTGGAATTTAAAATTAAAGCTGACACCATTTAAAGAAGTAGACGGAGCTGGTGTATACGTTGATGGCGGACAAGCTCTTGCATCAGGCTCATTATTTGTGTCAACAGCACCAACAGTTGAATTAGCTGATCTAACTTCATCAGAATTAGATACAATTTCTACTGTAACTACAGGTGTTGATTTAGATACAAACAGTGAAATTAGTATTGTAAAAGCATCAGTTGAAGGTGGTATGGGTTCTTATGCGATTACTGACCTTGGTGTGACATTAACAATTCCTGCCAATACGTACGCAAAAACTTATAAAGCAGATGCAACTGTTTCTTTAAACACTGCTCCTTAATAGACGGTTAATTTCTTTCAAGTCCTCCAATACTAAGGAGGACTTTTTTATTAGGAGTGGTTCTATGCGAGTCCAAATATTTCTTTGGATGATGTTCACCTTTGTACTTTTATTTTTCCCAACATCCATTATTAATGCAGATGATAATGATTTCGAATTCCGAGTAGAGCCCATATTTCCTGAGTCCCAAATAGGAAATAAAGGATATTACCACTTCAAAGCACAACCAAATAACACGGTAACACTACAAGCAAGAGTTATAAACGAAAGTAACAGAGAGTTAACTGTTACAATCAGCAGTTTTAATGCATATAGCGGGGAACAAGGCATTATCTATCAGGAAGATCAGGTTTTAGAAGGAACATCTATCACGAACGAGCAGTATCAATTTAAAGACGTAACCACAACTCCATCAGAAATAACTGTTGGTCCATCCCAAACTGAAGTGGTCGAATTTACTGTGCATGTACCTGAGATTATTGGAACATTACTGGGCAGTATGGAATTTAAGGTGTTCGAAAAGACAGAAGAATTGTCAGAAGGTAAAGAGAATTCCCAACTGCTAATTGACCAGTATCGTGCCGTTAATCTTGGCGTACAGGTGGATGTGACAGATTATAATGAAACACTGTCATTAATTTTGGAAAGTCCAAATTTTTCATCTAACCAGATAGCCATCATGGTTCCAATCCAAAACAATCACCCAGTTATTATTCCTGAAATTTCAGGGACCTATGAAATTACTAAGGAAGAGGATGCTGATTTCTCTGTAACAGGCAATATCCCATTATTTAAAATGGCTCCTATGACATCCTTTTATTACCCGATTCGATGGAGAGAGGGAATATTAGGGCCAGGTACTTACAAAATCGCAACTGTCATTGATGTTAATGGGATTTCCCAAAACTACGAAGAAACGATTACGATTGCAAATGATGAAGTACAGGAAACCCAAGAAAAGATGGAGGCACGAGGACAAATCGAGGTTGAGACGGATGCATTCCCATGGACGACTGTTATTATTATCGCACTTCTTGTCGTGGTTATTCTCTTATTGCTTTTGGTGATTTTTAAAAAGAAAAAATAGTAAAGCAAGCCTCATCAAACAGGAGATGGGGCTTGTTTTGGCTATCATTTAAGAATCCTCGAACACATTTCGATTCCATGATAAAATAAAAATAACGATCTGAACGAAAATTCAAGGCACACCGACTTTAAAGAAAGGAGCAGCCTGACATATGGATATCAAGCTTAATTTAAAAACAATCAAAGATATGTGTGGGACCGTCTCCTTTAAAAGAGGAGACTCTTTTTATCGTGCGGGAAAAGTGTCGATAAACAACCATAACGAGACTATTTGCAAGGCCATTGTAAAAGGGATGGAAGACTTCAGTGTCACAATTGAAAGATCCACTGGTGGAGATTTTTATTCGACTTGCAGCTGTCCGACATTGCCGAATTTCAAACATAGCTGTCAGCATATTGCAGCGGTCTTAATCGCCTTGTATGAAATGAAAAAACATGGGATATCCAATCATGAATTACCTAATGATCAGTCACATGATGGGGAGTTAACGAGGGACTTTTTAACACTTTTTGCTGAACGGTCCAATCGTAAAAGTGGTCATCAGCTTCATTTTGAAAAAAGGGAAGTAGTAGATGCCAGGTTTAATTTGAAGCCAATCCTAATTCAAAAAGAGGAGTATCTATTGGGGATTGAAGTCCAGATTGCATCTGTAAAGGTACCGTCTATTCGCAAGTTTTTACAGGATGTAAGAGATGGAAAATCAAGTTATATTTCGTCATCATTAGTTTATGATCCAACGAAAAATTGTTTTTCAGCGGATATGGATACCCTGATCCATCAGCTTATCCATGTTGCACAAGATGAGAGGGCTTACTTTGAGGCAAAATCAAAGGCGATGGATTATTCGTTAGATAGTGAATTTTTGCTTATCCCGCCTTCTGCTTGGGTAAGCCTGAAACCGTTGCTTTTAAAAGCGCCATTTGTGACATTGGAGCAGCAGGACTATTCCTATGCGAGCCTGCAATTTCAAGATGGTCCGCCTCCTATCCAGTTTTATTTGCTGGAAGATCATCTTCACTATCAGCTTCAGATGAAGGGATTTCAACAATTAATCATTTTAGATGCCTATAATGTGGTGATAAGTGATGGGGCAATATTCCAATTAGAAGGCCAGGATTGTGAGCGATTGGTTCAACTGAAACAAATGCTTGTCGCTCCGTCGACAAATGCGATTCCAATAAAGGAGGAGCAAATCGAATTTTTCATGAAAAAAGTGGTGCCGGGATTGAAGAAAATCGGCAATGTCCAGCTTTCCAGAGGGGTAACAAAGCGATTCATGAAAACACCCCTTGTCGTTAAAGTTTATTTGGATCGTTTAAAAAATCGCCTGCTTGCCGGTTTGGAATTCCATTATGAAAATGTGGTGATCCAACCTTTGGAAAGTCGTGAAACACCTATTGGCCCAATGATTATCAGAGATCACGAAAAAGAAGATGAAATTTTGGAGCTAATGGAAAGCAGTGGATTTACAATTACAGAAGGCGGCTATTATATGCAAAATGAAGAATTGGAATATGAGTTTCTTTATCATACCGTTCCAATGCTTCAGAGCCTAGCGCAAGTATTTGCAACTACGGCTGTCAGAACTCGAATTGTTAGGGAAAATGCTTTTCCAAAAATAAGAGTAAAGGTTCCTAAAGAAAGAACGGATTGGCTGGAGTTCAAGTTTGAAATGGACGGAATAGGCGACAAGCAAATCAAGGAATTATTACAATCCCTTGAAATAAAACAAAAATACTATCGTTTGCCGAATGGTTCATTGCTCTCTCTTGAAACGAAGGAAATGGAAGAGATTAAGCGATTTTTAAATAGCGTACCTGCTCAAGAAGACGATTTCGAAGCAAGTTTAAATATGCCCATTCTCGATGGAATAAAATTCTTGGATTTAATAGAAGAAAGTGGCGTCTTTTCACCAGAAGAATCCTTCCGTCAGTTTGTAGATCAATTAATGCAGCCAGCCAGCTTGGAGTACGATGTTCCAGAAAGCTTAGATTCCATTTTAAGAGACTATCAAAAACAAGGCTTTAAATGGATGAAGGCACTAGCCAATTACGGATTCGGCGGTGTATTGGCGGATGATATGGGACTTGGGAAAACACTTCAAAGCATTACATTTATCGTTTCGGTACTCTCTGATTTACGTGAACAGAAGCAACACGTGCTAATTGTTTGTCCGTCTTCATTAACCTATAACTGGCTGCATGAAATCATTAAATTTGCGCCACAGCTTCAAGCGATTGTCATTGATGGGAAACAGCAAGAACGTGAAAGGCTATTGCAGGAAGTGGATGAGATGGATGTGATTATTACATCATATCCATTACTGCGTCGGGATAGTAAATGGTATGAGCAGCAAACTTTCCATACGGTTTTCTTTGACGAGGCTCAAAATTTCAAAAATCCATATACCCAAACAGCTCGTACAGTCAAAAAACTGAAGGCCAAAAATCGTTTTGGACTTACGGGTACACCAATAGAGAACTCCTTAGAAGAGCTATGGTCTATTTATC
Organism: Lysinibacillus fusiformis; assembly: GCA_030027265.1. Classification (GTDB taxonomy): domain Bacteria; phylum Bacillota; class Bacilli; order Bacillales_A; family Planococcaceae; genus Ureibacillus; species Ureibacillus fusiformis_A. The sequence continues at coordinate 34,233 of JASENG010000011.1, forward strand.
ATGTAGTCTTCCCTCAGCTTTTCCAAGGGTTAGAGGAATACAGTCATCTACAAAGAAAATCTATTGCCCGTCGAGTACGGCCGTTTCTACTTCGCAGATTTAAAGACGATGTTCTTCCAGAGTTGCCAGAAAAGCATGAAGCATTGGAAATCTCCGAGCTTTTTCCAGAACAAAAGAAGCTATATACAGCTTTGTTGGCTAAGCTGCGTCATGATGCCTTAAAGCATCTGGATAAAGATACGTTCCAAAAGAATCGAATTCGGATTTTGGCAGGCCTTACAAGATTACGCCAAATTTGCTGCCATCCGGTATTATTTGTTGATGGTTATAAAGGGGGTTCAGCAAAGTTTGAACAGCTGCTGCAAATTCTAGAAGAGTCCAGAATCTCTGGACGAAGAGTGTTGATTTTCTCTCAATTTACCAAAATGCTGGACCTTATAGGGAGAGAACTGACGATGCGCGGCCAAACGTATTTCTATTTAGATGGACAAACTCCTTCCGAGGAAAGAGTAGAACTGTGCAATCGATTTAATGATGGGGAACGAAATTTGTTTTTAATTTCCCTGAAAGCTGGCGGAACTGGATTGAACTTGACGGGTGCGGATACGGTGATTTTGTATGATCTGTGGTGGAATCCAGCAGTGGAGGCCCAAGCAGCAGATCGTGCTTATCGAATGGGCCAGAAAAACGATGTCCAAGTCATTAAGCTGGTAGCAAAGGGGACAATCGAAGAAAAGATGAATGTCCTCCAAGCGAAAAAGAGAGACCTTATTTCGGAAGTTGTCGATTCAGATGCGCGAGTCGCAAAATCTTTGACAGCAGAAGATATTAGAGAGATTTTGATGATATAAAAAAGGTTCCCTATTCTAAAAAATTGAAGAATAGAGGAACCTTTTTATTTTATTTTATTCATTCATGTACCCATATGGTTGTTTGATTTCTTCCATTTTCTTTTGATTGGTACAGGGCCTTATCTGCAAATAAGAACAAATCAGCCAAAGAATCTGAATGGGTTGGAAATTCGGATATTCCGAGAGAAATGGTGATCGGTTTTCCAACTGGACTAATTGTATTCGCTATTGTATTTCGAATTTTTTCTATTAGCTCATAAGCTTCTGCAGAATTCGTATCTGGAAGCAATAGGATAAATTCTTCTCCGCCGAAACGGAAAAAACAATCATTCTTTCGGATCTTTGATTGAATGGTTTTAGTTAAAAATTTTAAAACCTCATCACCGTCTTGATGTCCATAGGTATCGTTGATTGATTTAAACCGATCGATATCCATTACAACTAAAGAAAATAATCGTTTATCATTTACTAAACTTGCCATTACTTTATTAAGTTTCTTGCGATTAGGCAAACCAGTAAGGGCATCGGTCATTGCTTCTTCTTGCAGAATATTGTTATTGCTTTCGACTGCATCTATGGCAAATATCAGGCTCTTCGTTAGTAAATCTGCTTCTCGATTCCAATGAGATTTAAAAACAGGCGGCTGAATTTGCTCATTCGTACCTAATTGATTTACCACATCCGCTAAATCAATGAACGGTTTCGTCAGCTTTTTGGCAAAACTTAAAGATACTACGAGTAAGATGATAAAAGGGAAAAGCATAGTTAATAATAGATTTTGGATATGCTTTTTTAAAAGACCATCTATATAGGAAATGGGTGTTTGCTGTACAACCCCCCAGCCTATTTCAGGAATATAATTATAGGCTGCAAACATTGGTACGCCTTTGGTATTTATAACAGATTCCATTCCACTTTTTCTTTGTGCAAGCTTGGAAACGATTGTATTTCCTATTATCGTATCTCCAATTCGTTCGGCATCAGGGTGAAATATTAATTCACCATTCGGTCCAACGACATAGTAATAAGAGCCATTTTCATCAATTATATCGTTCCCTAGAATTTCATTTAGAACATTTTGTTCATGCAAATAAATCGAGCCGCCGATTATCCCTCTGTAATTGCCTTTACTATCATAAAAAGGTTCACTCATTAAAACAATCATACGACCAGATGGTGCTTTATAAGGAGCAGTCAGCATCGCCATTTTGGCATCGACAATCATTTTCGTAATCCCTGTAATCTGTTCTCCTTTAAGTCCAACGGTAATAGGGGAGATATCACGAACCAATCCAGTTTCATCTATCCATGACAACGAATTGAAATATTGACTATTTTTTCTCAAAAGCTCCAGTTGTTCTTGAATTTCTTCGTCTGTCAGATCTGGATTTTTTTCCAGAAAGGTAGAAGTTTCTTGCAAACTGATTCTCATGGATTTAAATAAGGAATTTACTGAACGGCTTAATTTTTCGGATTTAGAAGAATTAAGAGATAAATATGTATTCGTCAGCGATATTTTCTCAGACTGATAAGATGCAAATAATAATATTAAAGTAGTGAAGAGCAAGGATGCTACAATAAGCGTCATAAGCAAAGTTGTAAGTTTATATTTTCGTTTAGATAGAAATTTCATCAAAAATACCATCCAATAATCATTATTTTTTGAAAACAACTTAATAATTTTACCATAAAAAATTAGTTATAATTTACTAAAATTCAACAGTGTTATATGTCAATTTTTTATTTTCTCTGAAAAGTTATAGGTATGTTTTCTTATACTTGTAATTATAGCATTTAAAACTAGTGATATAGATAGAAAATATTATTGGGAAATATTTTATATAGTATTTTGGATGCAAATAAATTATATTTAAGACAAATGATGTGAACGATTGGTTCCTCATTTGAAAAAGGCAAATCTATTGAAAAATAGAGACGCAAAATCACAGATCTAAGGCATGGCTAGGATGGCTGGATTACCAAATGAAGAGTGCGAATCTGCCCGGAGATAATGAGTGGTGTTCAAATTCTTCCATCAATATAAATGGAGGGACATTTATGTCTAAAATAAATATTAAAGTAAGAAATGTATTAACTACAGGTGTAGTAGCTGCAACATTTGCATTAGGGTCGACACAAGTTTTTGCAAATGAGGAAACTGTGGTTGAAGTACAAGAAACAGTTCAACAGGAAGTTGCAGAAGAGGTGAAAACTGTTTCAAATGGAGAAGAATCTACGAATGAAGAAACTGAAGCAGAAACAGAGGCACCTGCAACAGAGGAAGCTGAAGCTGTGACAGAGGAGAATTCGACAGAGGCTGAGGGATCTGGCACAACAGCAGTAGAATCGGTTGAAGAAGCAGCAGAAGAACCGTCTTTGTTGCCAGGAGACTTTTTCTATTTCTTTAAAGAGTTTACCGAAAGTATTAAGCTAGCATTAACTTTTGATGAGGAAAAAGAAGCAGACTTGCTATTGGCTTTAACAGAAGAACGTATTGCTGAAGCACAAGCACTATTTGAAGCTGGTGAAGAAGAGTTAGCGAAAGAAGCTTTAGAGAAAGCTTTAGAACAACAGGATTTAGCTCTTGATCAACTGGAAGAAGTGCAATCTACAGAAGAAGCAACAGAAACCGAAGAGTCAACAGAGTCTGAAGATACAGTACAAGAAGGTGCGGCAGAAGAATCTTCGACAACTGAGGCAGCTGCAACTGAAGCGGATTCGGAACGTGAAGCGCTAATTGCTAAGTTCTCGGCTAATATTGTAGCGTTACAAGCTGTTCTTGAAAAAGTAAGTAATCCAACAGCAAAAGAAGCTATCGCTAAAAACATCGAAAAAGCCCAAGAAAAGCTTGAAAAGAAAGTTGCTAAAAAACTAGCACAGTTAGAGAAAAAGCAATCAAAAGTTCAAGTTGAAGCAACTGATGCAGCATCAATTGAAACTGTGGCTAATGAAACTGTTTCAACGGACAATGAAGTGGCTGAAGAGTCGACTAAGACAGTGACACCTTCGAAAACGTCTTCAGCTGTTGAAACGAATACAACAGCTAAAGAACAAAAAACCGCAGTAGCACCAGTAACAAAAGTTGAGGTAAAGCAAACACCTGCAACTAAACCTGTTGTGAATAAAAGTGAAGAGCATGAGTCTGTACAAGCTGTGAAACAGCAAGAAAAAGTGGTCGAAAAGCAAGCTCAGGCTGAACAGAAACAAGCTGAAGCACAAAATAAACGGGTAGAAAAACAACAGCAACAGGCTGAAAACAGAAAGCAGGAAGCTGAAATACAACAGCAACAACAGCAAAAAAATGAGGGTAAGCAGCAAAACGGTCAAAATAAATCACATGAAAAAGAAAACAAAGGGAAAGGAAATAACGAGTAAGTTCTTTTGATGTATCATAAATATTAGAACATTACTTAATATCTTTTTGGATCTGAGCCACTTCTTCATTTTTTTTTTGAAGAAGTGGTTTTTATTTATGAAGAAAGGGAAATAGCATAGAGAACCTAGTAATCTGATAGGAGACTAAATATTAGAATATTTAAATACATTTATATAATATAGGAAATGGATATTTGAAAAATATTCAAGTATGTATAAATACGCTCTTATGGAAGAGTTGATATTTTAACCATACAACGGGATAGGGGAAATATAAGTGACGATACTTTTAGTAGATGATAATAAAGTGAATTTGTTTGTCATTGAAAAAATTTTAAATAATGTAGGATATGATGATTGTGTTTCATTAACCTCCGCCAAAGAGCTTTTTGACTACTTGCAATTTGATTGTCCGAATTCATTTTCAAAGAATGTGGATTTAATCTTGCTGGATATTATGATGCCTGAAATCGATGGAATCGAGGCATGCAAAATGATTAAGGCAAATGAACGCTATAAAGATATTCCAATCATATTTGTTACAGCTTTGGATGATAAAAATAAATTAGCAGAAGCACTGGATTTAGGCGGTATCGATTATATAACAAAACCGATTGATAAAGTGGAGCTGCTTGCTCGTATTCGAGTAGCTTTGCGCTTGAAGGCTGAACTGGACTGGCATACACAGCATGAAAAGAAAATCCAATATGAACTGGATCTGGCAACAAATGTTCAGAGGAGTCTGCTTAGCTCTCCTTTAAAAGAAGAGAAGATACAAGTAGAAGTATCTTATTTGCCGTCATTTAATTTAGCGGGTGACATGTATTATTGGCATAAAATCAATGATCATCGCTATGCCGTTATCCTTTTGGATATGATGGGCCATGGAATCTCTGCTTCGCTGCTTTGTATGTTCATTTCCTCTGTATTAAGGGAAGCCATCAAACAAATTGTAGATCCAGTAGATGTAGTAAAAGAACTTAACCGCTATATGGCACAGTTACATAACGAAAAAGAAACAATCCCATATTATTTTACGGCTATTTATTTAGTAATAGATACAGAGAAGAAAATAATAGAATATGTAAATGCCGGCCATCCACATGGTTATGTCTATCTTGATGAGAATCAAATTATCCCGCTCAACCAGGGGAGCTGCGCAATCGGATTCTTTGATGAAATAAAAGTTGAAAAACAAATAATTCCTTATGAAAAAGAAGCGCAAATTCTTTTATTTACAGATGGTTTGCTCGAAGCGATAGCGCCGAATGAATTTGATGCAGAAGAACGAATCAAAACCTTGGCACAGCGAAAATGGAATCAGTCCCAAATGCTGCTGGATGAACTTTTGCCAAAGGAAAAGCAAACAAATCAACCAGATGATATGTGTCTTGTGCTGTTGAATGTGCAAGGATGAAAAAAACGGAGACCCATTATAAAGGGAATCCGCTTTTTTAATATTATTTAACTTTTTGATAGATCCGTTCATTTCCATTTACTTCGTTATAATTTGGCATGATATCTATAAAGCGAAGGGTCTCTTTGTCGCCGAGACCAAGGAAACCTTCTAGCATCAAGCTTTCATAAAATAAATTATGAACCTGATTTTGCAGCATCTGTGTAAAGTAGATTAGAACATTGCGGCAAATGATCACATGGAATTCATTGAAGGATTGATCCGTCACTAAATTATGCTGGGCAAAAATGATATTTTTAAGCAATGAATTATGGAAATAAGCAAATTGTCTATCGGTTTTATAGTACTTAGAAAAGGATTCTTCTCCACCAGCCAGCTGATAGTTTTTTGTATATGCCTGCATTTTATGGATGGGGAAAACCCCATCCTTTGCCTTCTCCAGTACATCTTCATTCATATCCGTTGCATAAATAACGGTTTTATCCATTAACCCTTCTTCTTCCATCAAGATGGCCATTGAAAAAACTTCTTCGCCCGTTGCACAACCTGCATGCCATATCCGAATTTCTGGATAGTCGCGCAATTTGGGAATGACTTCATTTCTAAATGCTTTGAAGAATGTTGGATTGCGGAACATTTCCGTTACATTAATTGAGAAGTCATTTAAAATTTGATCTAAATATTTTCTGTCATGGATAATCAGATTTGTTAGCTCGGTTATCGTAGATAGATTGCTTACTCTCATGCGATTATGAATTCTACGTGAGATGGAAGAACGATTATATAGACGGAAATCATAACCAGACAAACGAAATACAGCCTTGAGCAATAAATCAATTTCCAAATCCTTGTATTCTGTATCAAGGTTACCCGCTGGTTCGATATCAAATAGATTCGTCATCATTTTTCATACTCCCTTGTGAAACTAACCATACCCGTAACACAGAGAATAATTGTTCTAAGTTTACAGGCTTGCTGATATAATCAGAGGCTCCAGCTTCGATACATTTATCTCGGTCGGTTTTCATGGCTTTCGCCGTAATGGCGATAATTGGAATATCTGTTAATTGTAAATCTGTTCGAATTCGGGTCATTGTTTCATAACCATCCATCACCGGCATCATAATATCCATTAAGATTAAGTCGATTTCTTTATTGGATTGCATGATTTCGAGGCATTCCAAGCCGTGTTTTGCCACTGAAATATTGACGCCATTATGTTCAAGTGCAGTTTTTAACGCAAATATATTACGATTATCATCGTCAACAATCAATACATTTTTACCTTCAAAAATATCGTGTTCAGACGTTAAAGAAGGGAGGTGATTGATTACCTGTTTTATTTTTTGCTCATCCAAGTCCTCTTGTAATGGGAGATCTTCAATCAACTGCGCCGCTGCAACCTCTTCATGTCCCTCTTTGGTATGATCATTACCTATCTTTTCTAGACATTCCTCACTTAACCCATTTGGCAAGCTAGGAAGAATTAAAGTAAATGTGCTTCCTTTACCTTCTTCACTTTGGAGGTCAATCCAGCCCCCAAGCAGTTTTGAAAATTCCTTACTAATGGATAATCCAAGACCAGTACCGCCGTATTTTCGAACTGTTGCGCCGTCTGCTTGCTGGAAGGATTCAAAAATAAGCTGGTGCTTTTCTTTCGATATACCGATTCCAGTATCTTTTACGGAAATCTCCAGCCAATTATTGCTTAATTGATGCATATCAGCGGATAACTGTTCTTGTGCTAATTTATTTATGGCCAATGTAACAGAGCCTTGTTCCGTAAATTTAAATGCATTCGATAGAAGATTCTTCATAATTTGATTGAAGCGCTTTTCATCCGTGTGGAATATATCATCCACATTAGGAGCTTTAATAATATTGAACTCAAGTTCTTTTTGTTTCGCAATCGGCGTGAAGGTTTGCTCCAATAAATGCGGCAGCTCGCTCATATTCACCTCACCAAACAAGATATCTAACTTACCGGCTTCCACCTTAGAAAGATCTAGAATATCATTGATCAATGCCAATAAATCCTGTCCGGAAGAGTGAATGACTTTTGCAAATTCAGCTTGCTCCTCGGTTAAGTTATTGCTGCCATTCTCTCCAAGCATCTCCGATAAAATCAGAATGCTGTTTAAAGGTGTACGCAATTCATGAGACATATTCGCAAGGAATTCAGATTTATAATTTGAGCTTAAGATCAGCTGGCCAGCAGTAGCCTCCAGCTCTTTCTTCGCAATTTCAAGTTCTTTCGATTTTGCTTCAGCATCCTTTGTTCTTTCTTCAAGCTGTTCATTAATGATCGTCAGCTCTTCTGTTTGCATTTGCAATTCTTCTGATTGAGATTGTAGTTCCTCAGATTGGGATTGCAATTCTTCTGATTGAGCCTGCAGCTCTTCTGTCATGGCTCTCGATTCATTTAATAGTCGAACAATCTCCATACGATCCAGAATACTATTTACAGTTATGCCAAATGATTCTACTACGTTTTCAACTAGTTCAATTTCTAATGAATTAAACTCCTCCATAGATGCAAGTTCAAGGACAGCAATAATTTTATCGTCGAATTTAACAGGTACAATTAAAATGCTTTTTGGCGGTGTTTGGCCAAGTCCCGTATGAATAAGTTTATAAGTTTTTGGTACGTTATTCGAATGGAAGACCTCTTGTTTGATCGCTACTTGTCCGATTAAGCCTTCACCAAGCTTAAATGATTCACGGCCAATGTCTTCAACTGAACCAGAAAAGGATGCAGTTTTAATGAATTCTGAGTCGTCTAGATTTTTATTCGCTACATAAAATGCACCATATGTAGCTCTTGTGCTCCTCGTTACTTCTGTAAGGAAAGTTTCCGACAATTTGTTGATGGAGGATATCCCCTGATATTTTGTCAAAAGAGAAGCAAGGTTTGATTGCAGCCATTCCCGATTTTCCATATTGTCTAATAACTTATTCGTTGCAAGTGCCAAATCTTTAATTTCATCATTGGTCGCTACTTTAATGCGCTCTCCATAATCGCCTTCTGAATCAGAAATTTTATGTATTGAATTCGTCACATTACGTACTGTCTTAATAATAGAGTTCGATACGGTCGTAGCTGAAATGATAGCAATTAAGGTAACGAAGATAAGAAACACAGTAATAGCAATGCTAAGCTTATTATTTTGATTATCCAGCTCTGATGTGCTTGCTAAAATAGCCTCACTTTCAGCAATCCTGAACTCCTCAAATTGCTGTTCCATTAAGTCGAGATCGGAATGGCCTTCATCTTCACTAAAATACTGATTCAGTTCATCTGTTTGTCCTTTGCGCTTCATGTCAATTACAGGATCTCCAGATGTAGTAATCCAATGATTGATAGTAGATTTAATGATAGAAAGTTTTTCCAGTTGTTCGGGTTTATTCTTTAAAAGTGAATAGAGTTTATTATAATCATTTTCCCAATTCTCGGTAGATTGATAATAACTTTCTAAATAGCGATCATCTCCGGTAATAACATATCCGCGTTTTCCGCTTTGCATTTCCAAAAGATGTTTTTCGATATTATTAGATAGCTTTAGTATCTCGGAGTCATAATTAATAATCCGGTTTCGTTCCTCTTGTAACGATCGCATCTGATTATTTAAATATAAGGCAGATACTATGAGAGCAAGAACGATAATTACATATCCAAAGGTAATTTTCGAACGTATGCCTAAGTTTACTTTACTTTTCATTCCGTTTTCCTACCTTTACCAATATTTTCTTTTTATTTTATTACAATTATTGCATATTTTAAATAGAGTTAGCTATAAAACAAGTATTTTATCATAATTTCGAGTCTTAAGAACTACCATTATATTCTATTACCCTGTTTTTTTAACTATAAACATCTTTTTCGAAAAATATTTTTTAAGAGAGGTGGGCAGTAACACAGTAGGCAAGTGATGAATAAATCATAGGCAGATTGATATGGTATAATCATCAAAATAAGGTGGGAGGAAATAAAATGAAAATTAGACCACAACGATTGACAATAGGCGATACTGTCGGAGTAGTCGCTTTAGCAGGACCGCTGGCAATGGATCGTTTACCTGAAAAATTAGCGCTTCTTGAAAGTCTCGGTTTGAAGGTTAGAATAGGGGAAACAGTAGGTCTCACTGGAAAATATTTAGCTGGTTCAGACGAGGAAAGGCTGAATGATTTACATAAAATGATTCAAGATCCAGAAGTGAAGGCAATCTTTTGTTTAAAAGGCGGCTATGGTGCTGCTCGAATTGTGGACCGAATCGATTATCAAGCGCTAACGGAAAATCCGAAAATCTTTTGGGGGTTCTCCGATGTAACGTATTTACATACTGCCTTCCAAGAGTATTCGAATCTCGTAACATTCCACGGTCCAATGCTCTCTTCGGGGGGCGCAAATGAACTTTCGGAGCTTTCAATAAGAATGTTCCAACAGCTTTTCACCCCTTTTGAAATCCAATATGATGACAATTTGACGCCTTTGCAGACAGTAGTAGGAGGAAGTGCACGTGGAGAACTAACAGGAGGTAATTTAAACCGTTTAGTGAGTACACTTGGAACTAAATTTGAATTTGATGCAAAAGATAAAATTGTCTTGCTTGAGGATATAGGGGAGTCATTGGAAAATATCGATAGTATGGTAAATCAGCTTCGTCTTGCACGTAAATTAGAAGAGGCGGCTGGCTTTGTCATTGGAAACTTTTCGAATATTAATGATGGGTCATTAGAGGAAGTATGGACCCTCTTTGAAGAGTATTTGAAACCGCTCGGGAAACCCGCTGTTGCTGGGTTTATGATTGGGCATTGTGAACCGAACATTGCGATCCCATTAGGTGTGGAAGCGATTTTAGAGGCAGATTTGAAGATTTTGCGGATTTTGCCTGGAGTTGAATAAAATAGAAAGAGAAAAACCACGATGATCCCTTAATTAGCGGAAAATCGTGGTTTTCTAACGTATGTACTGCCAATTCAAAATTACTATAAACGAGTTTTTTTGTGCTTTCACTATAGTTGGTTATTAGTTATCGGTCACAAAGTAACAGGTTACGAGGTAATCGGTTTTGGTTAAATGCTTCTAAAAGCGAGTGACAGTACAATACGCCCCGGTTTGGAGTCTCACCGCCCCGAGCTAGATATAACTGGAATCATCAAATTCTATTTCAACTTGATAATTTTTGGCATTGATTAAATTCGATAAGCGATGCGCCTCTTTTTCTATATCGATGGCACGTTTTCTGTAGTCTGCTGGCTCGTACATGGCAACATTGTAGAAAATAACAGAATCCCCTGTACTATGATAGAGCGATTCTTTTTCGGATTGGCCAAGATGCTTATTTAGACTAGCTTCTGCCCGCAATTGGGAAGCAAGTTCAATCGCTTCAACAATAGGCATCTCCTCGCCTTTGAAAGAAACAGTGTTATCAATATTCGCACGATAAATAAGCTTGTCCAGCAACCGGGAATCCTTTCGCACTTGTGCTAGTTCAATTTCGACTTCAGTTATTAGCCGGCCAGATGATTTTGGTTGTTGGCCTTTTTCTGTAACTGCATGTGATACTTGATGAATTTCACTAATAAGTTCCTGGATTTTTTTCGTTAAAATGCTTTTTAATTTAACTCCTTCTGCCAGTGGTATCTTTTTCATCCCATTCACCCCTATATTGAAAGTACAAGATTATCTTTATTTAATATGAAGCTTCGGAAGTCGCCGCCATTAACCTGGGTAAACATTTTCCCGGCAGTTGCCAGCAATTGCTCACATTCTGTTACTTCTAATGAAGGTCTTAAATAGAAAATCTGAAGAGCTTCTGTTGTTTCCTCTGTCACCGCAGTTCGAACAGAATCAACAAAAGGACTGCCAAATGCCCCTTCTTCATCTTTGCTAGATAAAATTTTATTTAATGAATTAAAGCGGCCATTTAATCCTTCGTATCCTGTTTGTTCATCCCCTAAAGAAATTTCGATATTCCCGGCAAGTTTTTCAACATCATAGATGCCGATTGGAATTTCGTATTGCAGGGAGAAGAAATTATTGATGTCCACCGCGGAATGGAAAGGTGCTAAATAATTTTGTTTCGCAATTCGACGCATCAAGCTTTCCGCAGAGTGGCGATAGCGATTTGGATCGGCGCCAAATGATTTCCAAACAGCGCGCCATTCGGCAATCCCTTTACGCTGTGTAACGGGATTTTCCTGCAGTTCCAAATACAGGTTTTCCTGATAAAGTTGTGTACGCCCTTTTATCATTTGAGGAGATTCTGACACAACAATTTTGGTATAATGGATAATGCCGATTTTGAATTGGTCGTTTGTTTGAAGAAGAGCTTTGTTTAATGAGATGTTCAAGCAAATCACCTACAATTATAAATTTCGCGTGTGTTAGCACATAATATATATATTTTACCAAATAAAGGAGATGAATGCGAAAATGAAAATCGAACAATTGCAGAAAGAGCTCATTGAATATGCAAAATCCATTGGCGTGGACAAAATCGGTTTTACGCATGCTTCTCCCTTTCATGAAATGAAAAATCGGTTAAAGCGACAGCAAGAGCTGGGCTATCAATCTGGTTTTGAAGAATCGGATATTGAAAAAAGAACGGAGCCCCTGCTGTTACTCGATAGCGCAGAAAGCATTATTGCCATTGCGCTAGCGTATCCTTCGAAAATGGAAAGCGCTCCGGTCGGAAAAAAAGGGTCGCGTCGCGGTATTTTTGCCCGAGCTTCCTGGGGAGTCGATTACCATGTAGCAGTAAGGGAACGCTTAAACTTGATTGAAGAATGGTTGCGGGAACGCATCCCCGATGTTCAGCTTAAATCCATGGTTGACACTGGGGAACTAGTAGATCGTGCAGTTGCTGAACGTGCGGGCATTGGCTGGAGCGGGAAGAATTGTTCCATTATTACCCCGGAGTTTGGCTCGTATGTGTACTTAGGTGAGATGATCACCAATATTCCTTTCAAACCCGACACACCGATTGAGGACGAATGCGGGGATTGCCGACTGTGCTTGGATGTATGTCCAACGGGTGCATTAGTGGAGGGCGGCCAGTTAAACTCCCAACGTTGTGTTGCATTCTTGACGCAAACAAAGGATTTTTTGCCTGACGAGTTTCGAAAAGAGCTGGGAAACCGAGTTTATGGCTGTGACACATGCCAAACCGTCTGCCCGAAAAACAAAGGGAAGAGCAACTGGATACACGATGAGTTCAAACCCGATCCGGAACTAGCAAAACCGTTGCTGCAGCCACTGCTGCAGATGACGAATAAAGAGTTTAAATCAAAGTTTGGCTACATGTCAGGCTCCTGGAGAGGCAAAAAGCCGATTCAGCGTAACGCCATTATTGCCTTGGCGCATTTTAAAGAAGAGTCGGCTATTCCAGATTTGATTGAGATAATGAAAAAAGACGAACGCCCGGTCTTGCGCGGAACTGCGGCCTGGGCAATCGGCAAAATCGGCGGACCAGACGCTGAAGCCGCGCTGCGGAGAGCCGGAGAAGTCGAGAACAACGAGGAAGTCCTGCGAGAGATCGATAAAGGTCTGAAATTGTTGAAGGCATGAGTGTGAGAGATTTTAAGTAATTGGAAATGGTCTATGTGCTAAAAACTTGCAAGTGATCAAAAAGGTAGTTAGGTGATCAAATGGAGCTGCAAGTGATCAAGAAGGTGCTTATGTGATCAAAAAAACTTGCACGAGACCAAACTAATATTCATCCGCTCAAAAAGTTAGTTTTATGTGTTCGAAAGCATTAGAAATATAAGTAGTAAAGGGAAGTGTTGAGTTTTGCCATTGCATATTGTTTTATATCAACCAGAAATTCCAGCCAATACAGGAAATATTGCCCGTACATGTGCGGGAACGAATACATCGTTGCATTTAATCCGACCACTCGGATTTTCAACGGATGATAAAATGCTAAAACGCGCGGGATTGGATTATTGGCATTCAGTCAATATTGTTTATCATGATAGCTTAGAGGACTTTATGGAATACTCTAAGGATGGAGAGCTTTTCCTCATCGAAACTTATAGTGATGAACCATACTCCAACCACGACTTTAGCGATCAAGAAAAAGATATTTATTTTATGTTCGGGAAAGAGACAACGGGACTGCCAAAGGATTTTGCCTATGAACGCCGCGATAAGTGTTTACGTATTCCGCAAAGCGATCATGTGCGCTCGTTGAATTTATCGAATACTGCAGCCATCATCATTTACGAAGCATTACGTCAGCAAAACTTCCCAGGGTTAAAATAATGAAAAGCTCCATCCATGGTAATTTTCGGATGGAGCTTAATTTTTATATCCCATTTGTATTCATTAACACTATTCTCCAGCCATCCGGATCCTCTACCGTAACCCCTTTTTCTTCCCAGTATGGGTTTTCAGGAGTAACTTCTGGATAACCCATCTCCTGTAACCGTTGTGTAATTTTTTCAATAGACTGTTCATTCGGCATATAAAAAACAAGAAGATTATCCTTGCTTGGAGCAGGACAGGGACTACCATCAATATGTTGCGTAAATTCGAGATGATAGCTCACATCAGGCAATCCAATTAATAAACCTGTATACCCTCTATGTCCTGAAAAGGATCCGAGTTTCTCTAAACCCAGCCCTATACAATAAAATCTCTCCAAACTTTTGAGTTGATCAGTTGGCCGTGCAACACGTACCTGGACGACCGGCAGCTCATTTGGCCATTGCTTATCCATAGAAAATCCCCCTTTTTTTTAATTTTAAAGGAGGAGGTAGCTGGAAGATATTCGCCATTTGACTGAAATTGGTTAGATGTAATATAACCATTCTTCTCGAAGTAGAATTCGAGAAGAATGACAGAGGAGAAGCTGCCTATACGACAGTTCTTTCAAAGTTTCGAAAAAGATAAAGATTATCGAAAGACTTTCTTCCTTTACTCTCTTACACACCATCCAAAGTAAAGACAATGCGGATTCCAGATGGGTCAACTGTTGAGAAGGCTTGGGCTCCACCAAATTCAGATGCTTCATCAAACACTTCTACTTTCGCACCTATTAAAGTCAATTTACTTTTAATTTCATCTGCATGATGTTCATTTTCCAACACGATTGTGAAGGATTTAAGACCAACGCTATTTTCTGAAGCTGGTGAACCACCTGAACTCTCCCAAGTATTTAAACCGATATGATGATGATATTTACCTGTTGAGATGAATAGCGCTTGATTGCCGTAACGCGTGACAATATCATAGCCTAGAGCCTGTGTGTAAAATTTTTCGGTTTCCACCAAGTTTGATACGGATAAATGTATATGTCCCATAACCGTTCCATGAGGCAGGCCGTTCCATGCTCCATCTGCTTCACGAAGAACGGACTGAACATCTACTTGTTCAGTAGTCATGTAAACCATGCCATCCTCATGCCATAGCCAATCTTTTTCTGGACGGTCGGTATATACTTCAATACCGTTTCCGTCTGGATCGTTTAAATAAAATGCTTCGCTAACATGGTGATCTCCTGCACCAACACGCACATTTTGCTGGATAATATTTTGGATGAAGTTGCCTAGATCTTTACGAGAAGGCAATAAGAGGGCAAAGTGATAAAGCCCCGTTACACCACGTTGTAAAGGAAGTGCATTAGGAGCTTCTTCTAATGATAGCAAGCTTG
Source organism: Lysinibacillus fusiformis (assembly GCA_030027265.1). Classification (GTDB taxonomy): domain Bacteria; phylum Bacillota; class Bacilli; order Bacillales_A; family Planococcaceae; genus Ureibacillus; species Ureibacillus fusiformis_A. The sequence continues at coordinate 49,532 of JASENG010000011.1, forward strand.
TAGTGCCATCAAATGTTAGAAGTGCGGAAGTTTTTGTTTGCTCCAATACATCGAATCCAATTACGGTTGTATAATAAGCTAGAGAACGCTCGAGGCTAGATACTTTTAACTGAACATGGGAGACGTACATATTGGGCTTTTTATGAAAATGTGTCGGCATATTGGAATGCCTCCTTTGTTATTTTTAATAATCAACTTACTTTATGTAACTAAGTTTATTTTTAAAAGCTTACAAAGTCAATAGGCTCTCCAAAACAATAAAAAAGAAGCTAAGATAACCTGAGTGAAGTTACCCTAGCTTCTTTTGTTCAGAAATTATTTGTTTGATGTGTAATCGCCTTCATAACCAGCTGTAAAGATCGCTATTAAGAACGCTACTGTCACACCAAGAATTAATACTAAACCCATGGAAGTTTCCTCCTTGTGGATATAAAATTTCTCTACTAAGTATATCTCAATTAAAAAAACTTTACTACATTAATTTCTTATTGTGAAAAAAGGTTCAAATCTAATTATTTGGGAATCATAAAGAAAGGAGGCGGATAAAAGTGGAAAAAGATAAATCGATTCTAAGTGGTACAATGGCGAATAATATGGAAGATCTAATATTTCTGGGAAAACAAATGGAACGAATGCGTGATGGTGCACAATTAGAAGAAGATGAACGTTTCCCGGATCCTATTCAATTTGACGAACTTGACAATGATAATGATGAAAAACAAAGCCTTACACGAAAAAACTAAACTTATACAACGATAGAAGCTAATAGTATAGAGGGGTATCCCCAATAGTAGAGATACCCCTTTTTTTAAGCTTTCACTTGATAGTCTTTTAATTCATCTCGTAATTTGGCTTTTAAAAATTTACCGACTGATGTTTTTGGAATTTCATTTAGGAAGACAATATCATCCGGCAGCCACCATTTTGCAAATTGTCCCTCAAGATAGCTAATCAATTCTTCCTTCGCTGCTTCTTTTCCTTCTTTTAACACAACGCAAGCTAATGGACGCTCCAGCCATTTATCATGTGGTATGGCAATCACAGCCGCTTCAAAAATCGCTTCATGTGTCATTAACGTGTTTTCCAATTCAACCGATGAAATCCATTCACCGCCACTCTTGATCAAATCCTTCGTGCGATCTGTAATTTTAATGTATCCTTCAGGCGTAACAACAGCAATATCGCCGGTATAAAGCCAGCCATCTTTGAATGCGTCCTTAGAACGTTCGTCTTTATAGTATTCGTTTGCAATCCAAGGTCCGCGGATGCGAAGTTCACCCATAGTTTGACCATCCCATGGAACGATACCTGCATCATTCACTACTTCCGTATGAAGCAGTGGTACAGTTAAGCCTTGTGTAGCACGAATGTCCAATTTTTCCTCTGCTGTCCAATCATCCATAGCTGAAGTGTAATTGGATAAGGAAACGATCGGCGAAGTCTCCGTCATTCCGTAGCCAACAATATATGGAATCTTAAATTTCTCTTCAAAAGTTTTAATGAGCCCTTTTGGCGAAGCGGATCCACCGCAAACTACAGCGCGCAAGGAAGAAATTTGACGAGGCTTTTTCTCTTGTTCTTGAGCGACCCCTAACCAAATCGTTGGTACGCCAGCTGTTAAGGTAACTTTTTCTTGTTCGACCAGATCAAGGATTAAAGATGGAGTAAACGCTGGTCCCGGCAACACCTGTGTAGAGCCGTAAGCAACACCGGCAAAAGGCAAGCCCCACGCATTGGCATGAAACATTGGAACAATCGGCAGTACGATATCATCCTCCCGTACCCCCATACTATCCGCGAGCCCAAGTGCAAGAGTATGTAGCACAATCCCGCGGTGTGAATAAACAACTCCTTTTGGCATACCAGTTGTTGCGCTTGTATAACACATTCCTGCAGGAGCGTTTTCATCCAAATCTTGTGGGAAATCGAATTCATCAGAGCTTTCTTCAAGTAATTTTTCATATGAATAAATATTAGGGAAGCTGGATTCTGGAAGTTCCATATTATCCTGCATCACGACAATATGTTTCACCGTTTTTAAATAGGGAATTGCTTTTTCGAATAACGGAAGTAGATCACCATCAATTAATAAAATTTCATCTTCAGCATGATTAATCACATAAATAATATGTTCGGGTGACAAACGAATGTTGATCATATGCAAAATAGCACCAGCACAGGGTACCGCAAAATAAGCTTCAAGATGTCGATGATGATTCCATGCAAAAGAGCCAACCTTTGTCCCTTTTTTCATCCCAAGCTTTGTTAAGGCATTTGCTAATTTACGTGTTCGACTCACATATTCCTTATAGGTAATACGATGAATCGTTTCTTGGCTCGTTCTAGAAATGATTAATTTCTCTGGAAAATACCTCTCAACCCGTTCTAAAAAACTTGTTAACAATAACGGTGCATCCATCATAAATTTCAACCTCCCTAAATATACATAGTTAAGCTTTGCTCCGGATAAGAAAATAGTCCTTCTATATTATATTTAATATAATTGATAGTTAGAACGAGAGAATAGGTGAATAAAATAGAAAATTAATGAGATTATGAGATTCTGGAATAGAGCCTGATTCAAATATTTTAGTCTGCTCAGATTTCATCATATAATGGAGATAGAAAAGTTAGGAGTGAGGAAAATGACAGTAGTGATTCCAACAAAAACATTGGCAAATGGAGTAAAGATGCCCTATTTAGGTTTAGGTGTCTACAAAATGACCAATCGGGAAGAAGCGATTCAAGCAATGAGGAAAGCTCTTGAAATTGGATATCGTGCCATTGATACAGCTGCCCTTTATTATAATGAAGAAGAGGTTGGGGAGGCGATTCGCACCTCCGGAGTTCGCCGTGAAGATATTTTTGTAACAACAAAAGTATGGAACTCTGACCAGGGCTATGATGAAACATTACGTGCATTTGAAACTTCATTGAAAAAATTAGGACTTGATTATGTAGATTTATATTTAACGCATTGGCCAGTGGAAGATAAGTTTGTAGATACGTATCGTGCCATTGAACGCCTCTATGAAGAGAAAATGATCCGTGTACCGGGTGTATCGAACCATCACCGCCATCACCTTGAAAAAATATTTGCAAAAGCAAATGTGAAGCCGATGGTGAATCAGGTCGAGCTGCATCCCTATCTATCACAAGAGGAATTGCGCGCCTTCTGCAAAGAAAACGAGATTGCCGTTACTGCATGGTCACCACTAGGTCGTGGAGGCATTCTTCAGGATGATGCAATCATGAAAATTGCTGGAGAAGTTGGGAAGTCTGCAGCACAAGTCATCCTTCGTTGGCATTACCAGCACGATATTATCTCAATCCCGAAATCGGTGACACCAAGCCGCATTGAAGAAAACGCCCAAGTATTTGATTTTGAGCTATCTGCCGAACAAATGGGGCAGCTTGATCAGTTAAATAAAAACCAACGCTTCGGTCAAAATCCGGATAATTTTAAGTTTGATTTCTAGTTAAAGTTGATTAAGGAGTGCTTCGGTATTGATGTAACGGGATTGGATTGATTTTCTCCCTCTATTTGAGTGTGTCTGAAAGATAAAGGTAAAATTTCCGTTTAAATTAAAAAATTACTATACTTTGCTTGGAATAAAAAGGAGTTTCTCCGCTTATTTTGCCCAAATCCTTGCATTTCGGCTAATTTAGAGCAGTTAAGCGGAAAAACTCCGCTTATATCAGCTTTCTTAAGCCGACATCTATACATTAGACGGAAATTCTCCGCCTAAGAATTCTTATACTGGAAATCGGTTTTCTTTATGAGTTTTAAAAAGCATGGGAATTCAATTATGAATTCCCATGCTTTGTTTTTCCACTTATTGGACTACCATGAAGTAGGGTCTCTTTTTTCGACAGAAAAGTTATTGATCCTTCACAACAACCCGTTTATTTAGGAATGGGTGCTCGAATTCTAGTTGGATGGCGTGCAATTCATAATCGCCAGAGGCTGTTTGTCTTGCGTTATACATCGTGTCACCAACAATCGGGTGACCGATATGTGCCATATGAACACGGATTTGGTGAGTACGTCCAGTCTCTAGAACTAGATGGACGACACAAGTACCTTTAAAACGTTTTACCACTTCGAAATGAGTAATCGCATGCTGCCCCGATACGGAAACCACACGGCGGGTTGCATGGTGGCGGTCTTTTCCGATGGGCTCATTAACAGTACCATTTTCTTGGCGGATGTTGCCTTGTACTTCTGCCTCGTATGTTCGAATAATGGACTTTTCCTCGATCATTCGGTCGAATATAGATTTCGCAATCGGATGCTTCGCTACTAATAATAATCCTTTCGTTCCAAGGTCCAAACGATGAACATGCTCTGCATAATGTCCGTCATTTTCTTGAATATGTGCCATTACATGATTCATGCAAGTATCCACATCCCATTCGTCATTTGGATGGGTTGCCATTCCTTTTGGTTTTGAAACAATCAAGCAATGCTCATCCTCGTAACGAATCGTCAACTCGCATTTTTCAGTTGGCTTGTAATTTGAAGCAGGTGCCTCGTAGCTAAAGGAAAGCTTTGTCCCAGCTTTTAGCGGATCCTTCCACAATACCGGACTTCCATCTGATAACGTCACCGCTTTTGCCATCCGCAATTCATGGACAATTTTTTTCCCAAGGCGCCACTTTTCGCGCAATAATTCTTCAACTGTTAGTCCTTCTTGTACGATTTCATATTGGAACATTTTTTACCTCCAAAATAAGAATAATCGTGTCCAAAAATGAACACGATTATTCATCATCTTCTTATTAATTTTAATAACTTATGATTTAGCTTGCTTTAAGAAATCATAAATTACATCTGTGTCTTTAGAGTAATCGCCAACTAGACGATTTACTTCTTTGCCATCTTTAAAATAAATCAAAGTCGGAGTTGCCTCAACTTGGTAGTCGTCCCAACCTTGCTCATATTCCAAAACATTGTATTGATCGATTTGTACACCCACTTCATCAGCGATTGGCATAAGGGCAGGCGTCATTTTTTTGCAATGTGGACACTCTGGACTAAACATATAAGCAACTACTGGTTCACCTGAGACAATTTTTTCTTTTAGAGCCTCAGGCAAGATGATATTTTGGTAATTTTCATCATCTAATAAATCGATTGTCGATTGTTTTAAATTATCTCGATCATAAGGATTATCTTCCAATTTATCTTGATTTGCTAAGTTTGTCAGAATAATAATTGCTGCAAAAAGTACAACAACGATTGCACCGATAATTCCTAACTTTTTCATTCTTTTTCCCCCTTCATAACTCTTATCATATAGAAACTAGTAATGGCGATTAATATAAACGCTGTACCGGCTAAAAATGGTATCGTAATAAAGCCAAATATATTAATATACTCTCCCGTACAAGGAACTCGTCCACATGCAGGTGCTGAATCAGATAAGAAGTCGAGCTTTTGAATACCATAATGATAAAGAGAGATGGCGCCGCCTATGCATGAAAAAACTGCTGTTGTTACGGCGATGCGGGCATTTTTTTGTATGTAAGCTACGGTTGTCAGAAGTAAAATTGGATACATTAGTATTCGTTGGTACCAGCATAACTCACACGGTTCGTAGCTGCGTATTTCGGAAAAATAGAGGGAACCGAGTGTCGCTACTAATGACACAAGCCATATAAATAGCAAACTATTTTCTAGTTTTTTATTCATTAAGCATCTCCTAGTAATCATTTTCTATTGCAGTTTTGATTATAATTTGTTCACAAATAGAAGTAAATTATTTTGAATTAAAAATAATTAAAATAGGAGTTTATTTGACGATAATTTGAACCCTTATATACCAGTTGCTAAAAAATACTTAAGTAACGAAGCATATATTTTAAGTCCGATTCTAAGTGTTTCCGCATTAATTCTGAAGCGAGTTCGCCGTCTTTTGATGCAATTGCTCTATAGATTTCCTCATGTTCTTCATATAGTAAAGGCCTTTTATTTTTTATAAGTGAACGGCGAGACAACAAAAATACAGCATTCATTTTCTGTATTTCAGCAATCATCACGGGGTTATTGCACTCCATATATATAAGCTCATGGAATTTTTTGTTTGCGCTTACAATTTCGTCAATCGTCCCTTTTTTTGATTCCTTCAAGACCTGCTTTAATTGGCTAAGTTTTTCTTTTGACATGTTTTTTGCTGCAATTTTCGCAGCATGACTTTCAATTAATGTGATAAATTCTGATGAGTATATTAAGTCTTCCTTTGTGGGTTTGTAAACTCGTTTGTTCCGTATTAAACCTTCTTGTTCTAGATGTCGAATTGCCTCTCTGATCGGTGTTCGACTTACGCCAATTTTTTCGGCTAACCGTTCTTCAACAAGTTTTATACCGCCAATTAACTCACCGCTTAAAATCAAATTTCGAATCGATTCATAGGCTAGACGATAGGCATTAGAGGTACCTGGATTTACTGCTTGCATACATACTCCCCCTTATTTCACATAAATACGACTCTATTATACACTTAAAGTCACATAATATTAGTAAAATTCCTTAAACTTTATAAGTAAATTTCAGGAAATATTTCATCCAAAAGTATGAGATCGATACAAATGCGATAGGGTAGTGTTCAGTGATATGATAGTTAGATAAGAAAAATGATGAAGGTTTGCTTTTTAGTTACGTTGCTATGTCGTGTTCGTAAATGCTTAAAGTTGTGAGGTGTACGAAGCTTGTCCGTAAATGATCATTCAAATATAACAATACTTAAAGAAATTGCAGAGCTATTAAATGAAGAAACAGATTTGGTTCCGATGCTAAAAGGTGCTTTAAACAAGTTTTTAAAAGGGACAAATTTTGAAACAGGCTGGATTTTTTTTATTAATGAAAAAGGGAAGAATGAGCTTATAGCCCAGGAAAATTTACCTGAAGCACTCGAATTTAATAATTGCCATCATTTAAAAAAGGGTGGCTGTTGGTGTGTATCTCGCTATCGAAAGAATGAATTAAAAAAGGCGTCCAATATTATTGAATGCCAAAGAATCGAAGCAGCGATCGAGTCCGAAACTGGAGACAATGCAGATATCACCCATCATGCAACCGTTCCGCTGCAATCAGGTGATGAACGTTTCGGCATTTTAAATGTCGCTTCGCCAAAGACAACGAAGTTTACAGAAGAAGAACTTGAACTGCTCGAATCCGTTGCCTTTCAAATGGGCTCAGCCATTAAACGCATTAATCTAACAAAGCAAGAGCAAGAAATTGCCCTCGTTCGGGAAAGAAATCGTCTGGCACGAGATCTGCATGATTCAGTAAACCAATTATTATTTTCCGTAACGCTGACAGCTCGAGCTGGGATTGAAATGAGCGAAGCTACTGAAATCAAGGAAACCTTCAAAGAAATTCAGCAGCTGACACAATCGGCCTTAACCGAGATGAGAGCGCTGATTTGGCAATTGCGTCCCAAAGGATTAGAGAGCGGGTTATTGGAGGCCATCAAAGCTTACGCAGAAATGTTAAGTATTAATTTAACCGTCAATGTGTCAGGTGTCATTCAGTTTCCATCTCGCGTGGAAGAGACGTTGTTCCGTATTACACAAGAGGCTTTAAACAATGTAAGGAAGCATGCTGGAGTACAAGAGGCCGTTATTTATATTACGGTCACGCCAACAGATATATTGCTTGTTATTAAAGATGAGGGAAGAGGGTTTGTCATTGACACGGAAAGAAGCCTTCCTTCCATCGGGCTGCAATCCATTCAGGACCGCGCATCGGCACTTGGCGGCAAGGCAGATTGGGTAAGTCATATAGGAAAGGGAACGGAACTTTTAATCCGTTTACCATATTAGGGGGGATAAAATGATTCGAGTTTTAATAGCAGATGACCATCATGTTGTACGTCGCGGTTTACTATTCTTTTTAAAAACGCAGAAGGATATCGAAGTAATCGGAGAAGCAAAAAATGGGGTAGAGGCTGTTGAGCTAGTAGACTCCCTGCAACCTGATATTGTTTTAATGGACTTGGTCATGCCTGAAATGGATGGCATCCAGGCAACCAAAAAGATAAAAGCCAAATGGCCAGCAGTTCATATTTTGATGCTGACGAGCTTTTCGGATAAAGATCATGTGCTGCCAGCGATTGAAGCGGGTGCGGCCGGGTATCAATTAAAGGATATTGAACCGGATGAATTGGTGAATTCCATTCGACAAATCATCAGTGGGGAGAATATCATCCATCCGGTTGCAACAACACAATTGGAAGAGACACTTCGTGAAGAAGAGAATTTACCCCATGTCAAAAATGCACTAACACCAAGGGAAAGAGACGTATTAGCCGAACTGACAAAAGGAAAGAGCAACCGTGAAATTGCCTCTTCTTTATTTGTAACAGAAAAAACGGTCAAGACGCATATCTCCAATATATTTACAAAGTTAGATGTACAAGACCGTACGCAGGCCGCCCTCTACGCAGTAAAGCATGGCTTAACAGAAGGCAGCGAAATTCAATAGAGTGTGATTAATAAAGTAACCCTGGCCTCTACTTGATTGGAGAGGTCGGGGTTTTTGATTTGGGAGAAAGAGATGGAGGAGCTTGGATTGGGATGGGAGTGAGAGTGAGGGGGATAGGAGTGAGAGTGAGGGGGATAGTATATTTTATTGAAAATTGATAGGAATTTGCTGTGAATTTGTGAAGTGTCTAGATTATTGAAGAAAGTGTCTAGATTCCGACAAATAGTGTCTAGATTATTTGGAGAAGTGTCCAGAATATCAGCAAAAATGTCTAGATTCCAAAATGGGCAGACCTGCTGCAAGCAAAGTTGAGTCAATTTGAACGAAGTCGTATCCGATAGGTAATAGATGAAGCTAGTGAGTGAAAAAGAATAGTATATTTTATTTAAAATTGATAGAAATTCGCTGTGAATTTATGAAGTGTCTAGATTATTGAAGAAAGTGTCTAGTTTCCGACAAAAAGTGTCTAGATTATTTGGAGAAGTGTCCAGAATTTCAGCAAAAGTGTCTAGATTCCAAAATGGGCAGACCAGCTGCAAGCAAAGTTGAGTCAATTTGAACGAAGTCGTATCCGACAGGTAATAGATGAAGCTAGTGAGTGAAAAAGAATAGTATATTTCATTGAAAAATGATAGAAATTCGCTGTGAATTGATGAAGTGTCTAGATTATTGAAGAAAGTGTCTAGTTTCCGACAAAAAGTGTCTAGATTATTTGGAGAAGTGTCTAGATTATTTGGAGAAGTGTCCAGAATTTCAGCAAAAATGTCTAGATTCCTCAAAAAATTCATTCCACACCCACAACCCAAAAAACGCAGCCTACTTAGTAAGCTGCGCATGTTACATCTCTTAAAAATGATAATCCTCGTCTGTAGCAGTTGGAAGTTCATGTGGTTCGATATGGACAAGCACCATACAGAATGGATTGAATTTTTTGACGGTTGATTCGATTTTCTCCGTTATAAGATGGCTTTGGCGAACATCTAAATGAGGATTTACTGTGACCGTCACATCGATGAAGCTAACGTTCCCATGGGATCTTCCCTTCACATCAACTAAATCAATGACACCAGTAACATTGTTAATAAGGACAGACAATGTCTCGGCTTCTTCTATATCAAAACTATCGGTCAGGGTTTGAACGGATTCCCAAAAAATCTCGATTGCCGTTTTGATAATAATAATGGCTACAACTAAGGCTGTGAGTGTATCAATTATAGGGAATCCAACAATTGCTCCAAATATCCCGATGGCGGTTCCAATACTGACAAGGGCATCTGAGCGATTATCGTAAGCTGCGGCTTTTACGGCTGAACTATTGATCTTCTTCGAAAGAGCCAAATTGTACCGATATACGCCATACATAACGGCGGCACTTCCTATCGCTACATATGCAGTTAGGGAGGAAGGTGTCTCTCGAACCGGGTTCCATAGATTCATGATGGAACTAAGGAGCACCTGTAAACCTACCATCATCATGATAAAGGATGCGATTAAAGAAGCAATCGTTTCCGCGCGAAGATGTCCATAGGGGTGATTGGGGTCGGGCGGCCGTTGGGAAATGCGTAAGCCGATTAACACTGCAATGGAAGCAATGATGTCTGTTGTATTATTTAGTCCATCTGCTTTTAAGGCCTCTGATTCGCCAAAAAATCCAATCGATAGTTTAATCGAGCTAAGGATAAGGTAGGTGCCGATTGAAAGCCAGGCACCTTTTTCCCCGGCTCGTAAGTTTGTATATAGCTCCACAATGTTTCCTCCTGGCAAAACTTTAGAACATGACAAAACAGAGCCGTCTCATTAGAGACGGCTCTGTTTTTTGCTGAAATCGCATAAGCGACTAGTTGCAAAAATTGGCAATTCTATTCATTTTCTTAAAAAAGTAATATCCCAAAAGATGAATGATTAAACTTTGGAATTATACTTTTTAAAAATTATTGCTCTGATTCTTCTACTTCTTCATCAGTCAGTTCTGATTCAGGCAATTTTGTTACTTCGATGTAAAGGATATGGTGACCGTCAGATTCTTTAATTTTGAATTCGTAACCTGCATAATCAAAGCTATCGCCTTCAACGGCATCGAATCTTTTGGTTAAGAACCAGCCGCCAATGGTATCAACATCTTCATCATCAATGATGATACCTAACATATCATTTACTTCGTCTACTAATAATTTAGCATCTATAATGTAATGATTATCGCTAATTTCTTGTACTTCCGGTATTTCGTCATCATCAAATTCATCTTGAATATCACCGACAATTTCTTCGATAATGTCTTCAATTGTGACTAAACCTGATGTTCCGCCATATTCGTCCATTAGGATAGCCATATGAATTCGTTCACTTTGGATTTTCAGTAATAGGTCACTGATTGGAACAGTTTCAAACACACGAATGATAGGCTGCATATAATCTACAACCGGCTTGTTACCGTTTGCAGGATTTTTTATATAGGCAGTCAGCAAATGCTTTAAGTTTACTAAGCCGATTACGTGGTCTTTGTCTCCATCAATGATAGGGTATCGTGTATATTGTTCAACCCCCATTACTTCAAATACTTCTTTTACTGTCAAGTCTTTCTCAAGACTTGTAATTTCAGTTCGAGGTACCATAATTTCCTTCGCTGTACGGTCGGAGAATTCGAAAATACTGTTTACGTATTCGTATTCAGAATGATTGATTTCTCCACCTTTATAACTATCCGTTAAGATAAGACGAAGTTCTTCTTCGGAATGGGCTACTTCAGATTCAGAAGCCATTTTATATCCAAATAATCCTGATAATCCACGTGCCGAGCCATTTAAAGCACGGATAAATGGATACATCACCTTATGGAATACAAGCAATGGCCCTGAAAGGCGCAAAGTAAGCTCTTCCGATTTCACAATGGCAAACGTTTTTGGTGTTAACTCTCCTACGACAACATGTAAATACGTAACAAACATAAACGCAATAATGAATGAAAGAAGTGAAGATAGAGTTGGATCTAAATTCATTAAGTGAAATAAAGGATGCAAGATCATCTCAAATGTAGGTTCACCTAACCAACCTAATCCAAGGGCAGTAATGGTAATACCTAACTGGCAAGCTGATAGATACTCATCCAAATCCGATACAACCTTTTTAGCTTTCATCGCTTTTTTGTTGCCTTCTGCAACTAATTGATCTATACGAGTTGTTCTTACTTTTACGATTGCAAACTCAGTTGCAACGAAAAATGCCGTAGCAGCAATTAACAAGAAAAATGCTGCCAACTTAATGGTTAACTCTACTATGTCTACGTCCAAATACTTCCTTTGTTCCTCGCCCGAATGAGGGGTGCGAACAAAGAGTACACCTCCTATAATAAAAAATAATTGAATACTACAATGATAAAATATTTATAGGGAAAATACAAATAGTCCGAACAAATTGTCATAAAGAATATTTTAATATTTTTTGACATACAATTTGAACTAGAATCATACAATAAACAGGTTGAATGGAAAGGTTATGCTTAAAAATATTTCTATTTTCTAAAAATTGTTGACTTTCAAAAAATAGGTATGCTACGCTTTAAAAGTAATTATAAATTAAAAGAAAAGGAGGTTAGGATTATGAGAATTAAATACACTTTGCCGCCAGCAATTCAATATGATAATCCAAACCTACCTGAAGCATTCTTTTATTTATAACAAGAACGCGCATAAGTTTAATCAGGGGATACAGGTATTGGATACTTGTATCCTTTTTCTATGAGCACCTATCTCACGGAAGGGATAGGTGCCTTTTTGCGCGTTTTTCGCATGAGAAAAACTGGAAAAGGAGAGAGGATTATGAAAAGCCGTTACACAAGAAAGCTATTAAAAAGAGAGTGTTTAGATAGTGGATAGTAAATCAGGAACAACGATTGCAAAACTAGGAGAAGGTGCTTAAATGTTTGAAGTATTATTAAAATTAAAATGGTTTTTTAAAGCTTATTGGAAAAGATATTTGATTGCAGTTGTTTTATTAATCATTGCAAATGTGGCTGAGGTAATTCCTCCATGGATTATAGGGGTTGCCATAGATGATATTGCCCTTTCGACAATGACCTCTGAGTCATTAGGGAATTATTTGTTGTGGCTTGGGTTAATCATCGTATTCGGTTACATCATTAACTTTACTTGGCAGTATCAATTATTTGGCGGTGCTCTTTCATTAGAAAGAATTCTCCGTAAAAAATTAATGCATCAATTTTTAAAAATGACGCCAACCTTTTATGAAAAAAATCGTACGGGGGATTTAATGGCTCGTGCTACAAACGATCTGAATGCAGTTTCATTAACAGCAGGATTCGGCATTATGACGTTATTTGATTCGACCATTTATATGGGGGCCATCATTTTGGCGATGGGATTTTTAATTTCATGGAAGCTAACGATTTTGTCAATGCTTCCAATTCCTATTATGGCAGTTCTCATGCAGTATTTCGGGAAAATTGTACATGAACGTTATATGAAGGCACAGGATTCCTTTGGGGAATTAAATGATAATGTTCTTGAATCTGTTGCAGGGGTCCGCGTAATTCGTGCGTATGTGCAAGAAAAGAAAGATGAAAAACGTTTTGCTGACATGAGTGAGGAAGTGTATGAAAAAAATATTCATGTTGCCAAAATCAATGCCTTGTTTGGCCCGATTACGAAAGTAGGGACGGGTATTAGTTATGTTGTGGCTCTTGGGTATGGCGCCATCCTTGTATCAAATGGAGAAATGTCGGTAGGGCAGCTGGTTACATTTAATGTTTACCTTGGTTTGGCTGTCTGGCCGATGATTGCTATCGGTGAATTGATAAATGTCATGCAACAAGGAAATGCATCACTTGATCGTGTTCAAGAAGTTCTGAAATATGAGCAGGATGTAAAAAATCCAAATGATCCAGTGCATGTCAAAAGCCCGACTTCTCTTGGGTTCAACGAATTTTCGTTCCAATATCCAATGTCTCAAATGAAAAACCTGCACAATATTTCCTTGCACGTAAAACGAGGTCAAACACTTGGAATCGTCGGGAAGACTGGCGCGGGGAAAACAACCTTTGTAAAGCAATTACTAAAGGAGTACCCACTTGAAGAAGGTCAATTTACGATCGGCAATGTGGATATTTCGAAGTTAACAAAAGAAGAACTGCTTGAATGGATTGGGTATGTTCCACAAGACCATGTGTTATTCTCAAGAACAATTCGAGAAAACATCTTATTCGGTAAAGAAGATGCTTCAAAAGAGGATATTCATGAAGCAATTCGACTTGCTTATTTTGAAAATGATTTAAAAAATCTTCCATTGGGGCTTGAGACTCTAGTGGGAGAAAAGGGAATTTCGCTTTCCGGAGGGCAGAAACAGCGAGTTTCCATTGCCCGTGCCATGATTAAAAATCCGGAAATCCTTATTCTGGATGATTCTTTATCCGCGGTGGATGCAAAAACCGAGGCAAAAATCATTGAAAATATTGGTCAAGTGAGAAATGGGAAAACGACAATCATTACGACCCATCGTTTATCTGCCGTTCAGCATGCAGATCAAATTATTGTATTAGACGATGGACGCATAATTGAAAAAGGAACCCATGAGGAGCTTCTTCAAAAAGAAGGCTGGTACAAAGAACAATATGATCGCCAACAGCTAGAGGAGGTGCCTAGCGAATGAGTACTAGTAAACGTTTATTCATCTATGCCATGAAATTTAAAAAACCGATCTTTATAGGTCTGGCATTGTTAACAATGGCTGTTTTAACAGATTTGGCTGGCCCATTTATCGCAAAGCATATTATTGATAATTATATGTCGCCTGGATCTATCGAGCTTCAGCCGATTGTGAATTTACTGATTGTCTTCTTCGTGTTATCAGTTGCTACTGCAATTTTGCGTTATTTTATGTTTATCTATTTACAAATTGGTGCGAACCGAATCATTCAAAAGCTCAGAAAGGATGTCTTTGGCCATATTCAAACAATGTCCATTGATTACTTTGATAATTTGCCTGCTGGGAAAATTGTTGCTCGTGTGACAAATGATACAGAAGCAATTCATAACTTATATGTTCAGGTGTTATCTCAATTTGTCACAAGCTTTATATCAATATTGGGTGTTTATGTGGCACTGTTCATCTTGAATGTAAAAATGGCTTTGGTAGCATTGATTGTTGTGCCGATTATTTATATTTGGATGATTGCGTATCGAAAATATGCTTCCAGCTATAATCATGTAGTCCGTACAAAAATTGCTGATATCAATGCCATGATTAATGAATCCATTCAGGGTATGACGATTATTCAGGCATTCAAACGAGAAAAGCAAATGAAAGATGAATTTGCCGAAATGAATAATGAGCACTATGAATATCAAAGAAAGCTATTATTTTTAGATTCGGCGACTTCTTTCAATTTAGTGCATGTTTTGCGATTGGCTTTCTTTGTTGTTTTTATTTGGTATTTCGGTACACAATCGATGAATACAATGGAAATCATCACAGCTGGGACTCTATATGCCTTCGTGGATTATATTACAAGATTATTTGGACCGATTGTTAATATCGTGAATCAATTTTCACAACTAGAGCGTTCACTTGTAGCGGGTTCACGTGTATTTGAATTGCTTGATCGCAAGGGAGAAGCAGTAAGCGAGGAATCGATTCCAAGGTATGAAGGGAATGTTGAATTCGAAAATGTCTCCTTTGCTTACAAAGAGGATGAATATGTATTGAAGAACATCAACTTCTCGGCTAAAAAGGGAGAAACAATTGCGCTTGTAGGTCATACTGGTTCAGGGAAAAGCTCGATTATGAATTTATTGTTCCGCTTTTATGACCCGCAAAAAGGGAAAATCTTGATTGATGGAAAAAATATTTTATCAATTCCTCGTCAATCATTCCGTGAGCATATGGGAATTGTTCTGCAGGACCCTTATTTATTTACAGGAACGATTGAAACGAACGTGAGTTTAAGAGATCCAAGGATTTCAAGAGAAACAGTAGAAAAAGCACTGGAAGCAGTTGGTGGGGACCGAGTATTAAAGAATCTCGAAAAGGGACTGGATGAGCCTGTGATTGAAAAGGGAAGCACCCTTTCTTCTGGTCAGCGTCAGTTAATTTCCTTTGCGCGGGCATTAGCCTTTGATCCAGCAATCTTGATTTTGGATGAAGCGACGTCCAATATTGATACAGAAACCGAAGAGATTATCCAGCATGCCATGGAAGTATTGAAAAAGGGAAGAACTACTTTCATCATTGCACACCGTTTATCTACTATTAAAAATGCCGATCAAATTCTAGTATTAGATAGAGGAGAAATTGTTGAAAGAGGCACTCATGAAGAATTGGTTGCTTTAGGAGGACGATACGAAACAATGTATCGACTGCAAGCTGGAGCATTGAATTAATTATTAATGAAGGAAGCTGATCCGCAAATGCTGGATCAGCTTTTTTCTATTTAACGAAAGGGTGTTCTGTTTATTTGTTGGAAATTTTTAAATATATCGAAAATACTATTGCCTATTTATAACGCACACCGTATATTTAGATTGTCGAAATAATATGGCGGGAAGCGGTGTATTCACCATGTATAAAAGGCTCAAAGATTGGTTTTCGAATATTATGTCCTTCAATCGAAATATAAAATTATTCATGCTTGCCAATGTGCTTATTCAAATTGGAATGGGTGTTTTTGGTGTCATGTATAATCTTTACATTCGTGAGTTAGGTTATTCTGAAACGGTAAATGGCAGTGTAATATCGATTACTTCATTGGCTACTGCTTTAATGTTAGTGCCAGCAGGGATTATAAGTGATCGTATTGGTCGAAAATCGATTCTTTTAGTGGGCACATTTATAACGGCAATCATGCTCTTTGGGAGAAGTCTAGTTTCCGTTGAACAGCCAATTTTAATATTTGCCTTTTTGACTGGGATTGTTTGGGCGTTTGTACAAGTTTCGGGGGTTCCTTTTTTAGCGGAGAATTCAAAGCCGACCGAAAGAATGAATTTGTTCAGCATTCATTTTGCGATAGTCACGATTGCCAATGTAATAGGAAACCTGCTTGGTGGATTTGTTGCCGATGGTTTTCAATTATTATTCAATTTTGGTGAAGTGGAGAGCATCCGAAGCTCGTTGATTTTGGGCGCGATTATATTTGCTTTTGGATTAATTCCGTTACTAACATTAATTACCTCTAAGTCTGAAAATCAGAGTCAAGGGGATTTAATAAATTCAACAAAAGAGATGGAGGCTACGGAAGAGAGCAGCTTCAAGAAGAACTTTACCATGATTATCTTATTTGGAGTTGCGAATTTGCTGATTGGTACTGGTTCGGGATTGGTCATTCCGTATTTGAATTTATACTTTGCAAACCGCTTTGCTGCTTCTAATTCATATGTCGGATTAATTCTTGCCTTAGGATCTGCCATGACGGCGGTTGCAATGCTGATTGGACCGCTGCTTGTAAAAAGAGTAGGGAAGGTTCGCGCATTAGTAATTTTTCAATTATTATCCATTCCATTTTTATTTTTAACAGCCTTCACGAATTCATTGCTCATTGCATCTATCGGATTTTTAATGCGCCAGGCTCTGATGAATGCTGGAAATCCAATACAAAGTGCCATCGCGATGGATGTCGTTCATAATAAATATAAAGGGCTTGCGAATTCAGTAAGTCAGATGGTCTTTAATATCGGATGGGCTACAATGGGGCTGCCGGCAGCGTGGCTTGTAACAACTTACGGGAATTACTGGGGCTATGCCTATACATTTTCAATTACAGGCGGTCTCTATTTAATCGCCTCTACTTATTTTTACATTGTGTTTAGTAGAAAATATAAAGTGAATGAGAAATAATGAAAAGCGAGTTCGCCACGGCAAGCTCGCTTTTTAAGTATTTCAGGATATCTTTAAAGGAGTTCTCCACTGCTTTAATCAATCGTAAACATGGAACAGCATTAACTCGTGAATCATTTTTTCAACGCTTGGAATCTCTTCATTAGCAGGCTTATCCCCTAACCAAACAATTTTCCCATCCTTCTTATATTCTGCTTTATATAATTGCTGTTTGTAATAAAATGAAATTGCCCACCCCGGCAGTACATTATTTTCAAATAATGGCTTAAAGTTAAAATGCTGTATCATATGTATCCCCCTTATCGAAACTTTCACTATACATTAATCGTACTAAAAGTTAGGAAGAATGGCTAATATTATCTTTATGAGACATGACTCTGATATAATAAGAACGAGTTTGAAAGAAATGAGAGGATTTAAATGGAAAATGCAGTCGTTACCATAATTTTTATGGCAGTAGTCGGTGCAATCATTGGTGGCTTTACAAACTTTTTAGCCATTAAAATGTTATTCCGGCCATACAATGCACTCTATATTAAAAAGTGGCGCTTGCCATTCACACCAGGTTTAATTCCAAAAAGACGTCAGGAGTTATCCAAACAAATTGGTGTTACAGTAAGAAATTATTTATTAACACCAGAAGTCTTTAGAAAAAAGCTATTTAATGAAGAAATCCAATCAACTGTTTTGAAATTTGCACAAGCGAAAGTAGAAGAAACGATCTTTACAGATGACAAAACCATTTCTGATTGGCTTAAGCAAGGTGGTTTTGAACAGCTGCCTGCTAGACTAGAGCAAAAAGTAGATGTGATCATTGAAAAGCAATTCCATACGATGAAAAATACATTATCAACAAAGTCAATCGATGCTTTATTGCCAAACAATGTACATCAGGTAATTGATAAAAAAATCCCCGAGGTTGTAGCCTATATTTTAGAAAAAGGGGAAGAATATTTCCTTTCTGCAAAGGGCGAAGTAACAATTAAAAACATGATGGATGACTTCTTGGGATCAAAAGGATCTTTTGGCGGAATGATTCAAATGTTTTTAGGTGATTCAGCTTCCATTGTTTCGAAAATTCAACGAGAATTAATCAACTTCTTAAAAGCACCTGGAACAAAAAATTTATTAGTAAATATTATTTCTCAGGAATGGGATAAAGTGAAGCAGCAGCCAATCATGAATTATTTAGAGGAAGTTGATTTTGATTCCATTTTGAGCAATATCCAGAGCTACGCGAAAAAGGAATTAAATATCCGCGAGCACTTGAATCAGCCGATAAGCTACTATTGGCCGCAAGGGAATGACTATGCAAAGCATGATTTATTGCCAAAATTAATAGATAGAGGCTTTAAAGAAGCTGAAAACAAACTGGAAGATGTACTGAATCGTTTAAATCTAGATGAAGTAGTTCGTGAGCAAGTGGACTCTTTCCCATTAGAAAAATTAGAGGAACTGGTTTTGAGCATTGCTTCAAAAGAATTAAAAATGATTACGGTCTTAGGTGCTGTTTTAGGTGGGATAATAGGGATTGTACAAGGTTTAATTGTGTTCCTGTTAAATTAAAAAATGAGAGTGGGAAAAAACGTGATCAACATTTACAATGATATTAACAAATTAGAAGCAACAATGCGTCAAACGGATGAATTTAAAGTGCTAAAGGACGCGGTTGAAGCTGTTCGTGCAGATGAAGAGGCAAGAGTGCTTTTCGCTAACTTCCGTGACGTACAAATGAAGCTTCAACAAAAACAAATGAACGGCGAAGAATTGCTGGAGGACGAGCTGCTATATGCACAAAAAACAGCTCAACTTGCCCAATCAAGCGCAACTATCCTGGCTATGCTTGAAGCTGAAATGGCCCTAAGCAAAGTCATTGAAGAAGTAAACCGCATTCTTGTTCAACCAATCCAATCTTTATATGACGGATTGTAAGAAATCTGAATAAAGAGATCCGTGCTGTCCCAAAAGCTTATGTGGAATGAGCTTTTGGGATTTTTTATGATTTTTTGTTGTTAGGAGGGAGGTAGGAGTGCGGGTATAGTGGTTGTTCGATGGCGTGGACAAGAAACTTGTGATACTGAAAAGTTTGTCCGCGAGATTGGTTATCGCGGACAAGAAACTTGTGAAGCGGAAAGATTTGTCCGCGAGATTGGTTATCGCGGACAAGAAACTCATGATACTGAAAAGTTTGTCCGCGAGGTTGTTTGTCGCGGACAAGAAACTTGTGATACGGAAAGATTTGTCCGTGAGGTTGTTTGTCGCGGACAAGAAACGTGTGATGCGGAAAGAATTGTCCGCGAGAGTGGTTGTCGCGGACAAGAAACTTGTGATACGGAAAGGTTTGTCCGTGAGGTTGGTTGTCGCGGACAAGAAACTTGTGATACGGAAAGATTTGTCCGTGAGGTTGGTTGTCGCGGACAAGAAACGCCTGATGCGGAAAGATTTGTCCGCGAGAGTGGTTGTCGCGGACAAGTATCTTCAGATGCAGAAAGATTTGTCCGCGAGATTGGTTATCGCGGACAAGAAACGTGTGATGCGGAAAACTTTGTCCGCGAGGTTGGTTGTCGCGGACAAGAAACTTGTGATACGGAAAAGTTTGTCCGCGAGCCCTCCATTGACAAGAACCCCCTAATCCAGAAAAGATTTTCCCCTAAGATTCCTTATAAGTGTAAATTATTTCCATTAATTCTCTTACCAAGTAGTCCCTGCAAAAAGCAAAAAAAATATCATTTCCCCCACATCATTTGTTATATTAGAAAGGCGTGTTATAATTAACGTTTGAAATTCAAAACAATTACTCGAACTTAAGAGTAATTTCTCCTTTGTTGTTAACGGTAATTTTGAAATTAATAGGGAAGAGAGACATAAGTGATGAAAAAAATTGAAATAAATGAAGTGTTCAAAGAAGACTGGAATCGAGTTTTAAATCATATTGCGAATTTATTTTATGAAGACTCTAAAATCGTTGTTGCTGCAGAGGATGCAGAGCTATCATTTCGTTTCCAGCATTCAATAGATAAAGACTATACAATCCGCACTGCATGTGAGTTAGCTGTTGATGAGCTAACATATACAAGTAACTATTCAATTCAATATGATACAGAGGGTACTGAAAAAGAACAGGGAATTCGCATGAAACGTGCTCTTTCCCATGTCATGTTAGATGTACTTGAGCAATATACAGGGATGACCCAGCAATGGGGTATTCTAACAGGGGTACGTCCGACAAAGCTTTACCATAAATATCGTAAACAAGGCATGAACGATGAGGAAATTTATGCGATTTTAAAGAAAGACTTCCGCATTTCGGATTCGAAAATTGCTTTAATGCGTGAGATTGTTGAACGACAACTCATAACGATTCCTGATTTAGATGAAATCGGCAAAGAGCTGTCTGTTTATATTGGCGTACCATTCTGTCCGACAAAATGTGCTTATTGTACTTTCCCGGCCTATGCCATTCAAAGCAACCGTAAAGCAGGCCGTGTCGAATCCTTTATCGATGGATTGCATATTGAAATCCGCGCAATGGGGAAATGGTTGAAGGATCATAAGATGAATATTACCTCAGTCTATTGGGGTGGGGGGACGCCAACTTCCATCGAGGCAGATGAAATGGATGCCCTGTATAAAACAATGTTCGAATCCTTCCCAAATCCTGAAAAGATTCGTGAAATTACAGTAGAAGCAGGGAGACCGGATACGATTACCCCTGAAAAAATAGAAGTCTTGAAAAAGTGGGGAATTGACCGCATTTCCGTTAACCCGCAAAGCTATACGGATGAAACATTAAAAGCGATTGGCCGTCACCATACAGTTCAAGAAACTATCGATAAATTCTGGTTATCCAGAGAATCCGGAATGAATAACATCAACATGGATTTAATCATTGGTCTGCCAAATGAAGGAATCGAGGAATTCCAGCACTCATTGGATGAGAGTGCAAAAATGCAGCCGGAATCTTTAACGGTTCACACATTATCCTTCAAGCGCGCATCAGAAATGACGCATAATAAAGATAAATACAAAGTGGCTGATCGTGAAACCGTAACGGAAATGATGGACATGGCAAGTAAATGGACAAAAGAAAATGGTTATGTTCCTTATTATTTATACCGTCAAAAAAATATTCTCGGAAATCTGGAAAACGTAGGGTATTGTAAACCAGGTGAAGAGAGCATCTATAATATTGTTATAATGGAAGAAGTACAAACGATTCTGGGGATTGGCTGCGGCGCTTCCACAAAATTCGTAAATCCTGAAAACGGTAAAATTACACAGTTCCACAATCCAAAAGACCCAGCAGCATATATCATGACTTTTGAAGAAGCGATAGAAAAGAAAATTCAAATGTTAAATGAATTGTATCCCACTCAATTAATACAGCAATAATCCAAGGCAGAGTAATACTCTGCCTTTTTTGTTCAAAAAATAATACTAAAAAATCTTTTACTTTTTCAAATAAATAGTTAAAATGGAATATAAAATTACAGAAAATTCATTTTTGTAAGATTTTTGAAATATTATAATTGTAAATGAGCATTCATTCATGTATAACATAATTATAAATATTATCGAAAATAGTAATGTGGATTGGTTAGGGAGTGATGAGTTGCAAGAACTAAAAGAATTAAAAATTACGATGAATGACCTTGTTAGTGAAGAACGATTTCATGAATTTTTGAACTTATTTGAGCCAACAACTAGTCTAGCATTACAAGAAAAAAATTACAGCTTACTGATAGATTTATACTTGAATCGGAGTAAAATATATTACATTATAGGGGATATTCAATCTTGTATCGCTGACTTAAAGAAAATTACAGAATGGATTGATGATCATGGAACAGATGGTCAAAGAGCAAAATATTACAATACGTATGCTACTGTTTGCGGAGAACTTGGTGACCAAGGCAAAAACCTGGAATACTTAATAAAGGCAAAGCTAATAGCGATCAAGTTAGATGATTTTCTTTCATTATGTAAAATCTATAATAACTTGGGCGTCTATTACTTAGGTGAAGGGGACCCAAAAAACTCGATAAACTATCTTCTGAAAGGGCTGGAATTATCGAAGAAGCTGGATAAGGCCCATGAAGATGAATTGATGGTATTGCTAAAATTAAACCTAGCAAACTCTTATACGAATTTAGGAGAATTCAAAAAAGCAGAAGAACTTTTTGATTTTTTATTTTCTTATATAGAAGGCAAGCAGATGATGAAAACATCAATTTACGCTTTACAGTATAAGGGCTTATGGTTTAAAGCGCAAAAACGTTATGAAGAAGCAAATGAAATCTTAGTAATGGCAAAGGATTTTGCTTCTAAGAACAATGATTTAATTTTACTGGAAGAAATCAATAAGATTCTTGTAGATGTGATCACCGAATTAGACGACAAAGATCAGTTAATTGCTATACAAAAGGATTATATCGATATTCTATTAAAAATTAAAGAGATAAATTTAAATCAAAATATTATACAAATCGAAATGTCGCAAAACGAAAAACATTACGCCTCCATGTCCACCAAAGACCCATTAACAACATGCTATAATCGACGTTACTTTGAAAAAAATATTAAGAAGTGGTTAAAAGAAGCGAAGATGGCCGCGCAATTATTAGGCTTTTTGATACTGGATATAGATTATTTTAAACAAGTAAATGATCAATATGGCCATCTTGTAGGCGATGATATTTTAAAGTCCGTGGCTAATATGGCCAATGAGTATTTATCGGCATATGATAGCATTTTCGCAAGGTATGGCGGAGATGAATTTGTTGCCATCGTGAAGGTTTCATCAAAGGATGAACTGATGGAGATTGTAGATAATCTGTATAATCATATAGCCAATACAATCATTGAAGTCGATGGAGAAAAAATCTGCATTCATATTAGTTTAGGTGTAAGCACAAACGCAAATGGAATGATCACGGAGTATAAGGAACTCTTTAAATTAGCCGATGATGCCCTTTACGAATCGAAACGAAATGGCCGTAATCAATATACAGTGAATAGTTAAAAGGAATAGCGCGGGCTATTCTTTTTTTGGTGTTAAGGAAATTATAAAATTTCGCTCTGGGGATAACTTTTAAAAAAATAAATTTGACATCTAGCTCCAGCACCCTAGCCCCTCGAGGTCGCTTCGGTACCTTCCCACGTGTGGCAAGCACACTTGTCAGGTCCCTCCAGCGCTTATCGGGGCTAATCAGGGCGCTTGCGCTTTTGTTCCTCAAAATCTAAAATTTAGATTAATGAAATCGCAAAAATAAATAAGACATATAAAGTCCGTGCCCTTATCGTAAAGAGCACGGACTTTTTATTTATCTTCTAATAAAAAGGTCGAAAATATCACTATAATCTTCTTTTGAATAGGTTCTGCTGCTTGACTGCAGCCAGTCATTTGTAAATTCAGCAATGGATTTAAAGGATTCCGCCGGCGAGGTTTGACTAAACCCAGATGAAGCAAGACTTCTTGTGGCATATTCTAAGCTATCGAACATAAAGTTACGGTGCTTTTCGTTTTCACGCATAATCCGTTCCATTGTGACGAGGCATTTATATAAATCTTTGGCTTTCATTGAAAAGTTTTTATGGAACTCAATATTAAATGAAGTGTCGCCAATCGTAAATTTTATTTCAATATCCAGATCCAGTGTTCCTGCTTCAAAGGAGACTTGCCGTAATGTATTAAATTTGTAGTCATAGCGTTTTAATATGTGTTTTTTATTGACCGCAGAATCTCCATCCACATGAATTAAGGCTAAATTCGTGAAACAATATTCATCGGCCTTTGTTTTAATAAGAAAATAAATCCGTTCCCCTTTTTCATAAAGTAGGTAATCATCCGATTCCGTTTTGTCGTAATCATAAGGTTCAATTACTTTCCCAATATCCGATAGTCCAAGAGCGTCAGATGCAAATTTTTTAATCAACGTCTCTCTCCTTCTTCTAGTAGCTGAATTGGTGTTTAAATGAACATATGCTGGCATCATATCTTGTATAACCACCCCTATTTTATGTGCAGAGATTTGGAAGGAAAATTGAAAGGGGCTTATCAATCTCGTATCCTAATAATTCAGAAAATATGCTAAAATAGGGTCAAGTACAACCATAAGGAAATTGATGCAAAAAATCGAAGGATATAGGGGACAAGGACATGACGATAAAAACCATTATTTTTGATTTAGACGATACATTATTATGGGATAAGCAAAGCATTAAAACCGCTTTTGAAAAAACCTGTACATATGCTGGGGAAAAGTATGATATAGATCCAGAAAAACTTGAAGAAGCAGTACGAATCGAAGCAAGAAAGTTATATGAATCCTATGAAACTTATGATCATACTGTCTTAATTGGTATAAATCCTTTCGAAGGGCTCTGGGGGACGTTCGATGATCCAACAGATGCATTCCAAAAGATGAAGGAGATTGTAATTACATATCGTAAAGAGGCATGGACTAACGGATTAAAGGTTTTAGGCGTTGACGATTCAGAATTTGGGGCAGAGCTGGGGGAACGTTTTGTAGAAGAACGCAAAAAATCTCCTTTTGTTTATGAAGATACATATGCAGTGTTAGATGAACTTAAGGACCAATATCAGCTGGTGCTGCTGACAAATGGCGCGCCAAGCCTGCAAAATTTGAAGCTTGAAATCACCCCGGAGATTCGTCCTTATTTTGATCAAGTCATTATTTCAGGTGATTTTGGCAAAGGAAAGCCAGATGCGCAGCTATTTGAATATATGATGGACAAGGCAGGCATTACGGCGAGCGAAGGAATTATGGTTGGCGATAATCTAAACACGGATATTAAAGGATCTGCGAGTGTCGGCATGAAAAATGTCTGGATCAACCGTGAAGGCAATGTAAATGAAACAGATGTAGAGCCAACCTATGAAATAACATCATTGACGGAGCTTCTGGAGTTGCTGAAAAAAATTTAACCAAATAAACAGGTGGGGAAAATGAAAGTATTTTCTCCATCTGTTTTTATATGTGGGGAATATAGAGTCACTCTATTGGACTATCTGGAAAATAAAAAGAATGCCTCACCATATAAATAGTGAGGCATCCTCCGAGCAGTCGATTAAAGTGTAATTGCTTTTACATCATCAATGTTTTCAAGCTGTGCTACGTAGTTTAGGTCTTCAACAGTTACATCGTTATCGATTGTAAGCATCATGATTGCTGTACCGCCAACTTGGTCACGGCCTACTTGCATTGTTGCGATGTTGATATCTTTTTCTGCAAGTTTTGTTGCTACGCGACCGATTGCCCCTGGTTTATCAGTGTTTTTGATGTAAAGCAGGTGACCTTGAGGAATCACATCAACTACATAGTTTTCTACTTTTACGATACGTGCACCTAAACCATTTAGGAGAGTACCTGCTACCGTATGAGCTTCATTTTCTGTTTTTACTTCAACCGTGATTAAGTTTGTGAAACCTTTTGCCGTAGTTGTTTTATGTTCGTTGATTTTAATGCCGATACGTTCAGATAAGTAGCGGGCATTTACATCGTTTACATGATCACCATGATTTTTTTGCAGTAAACCTTTTAGATTGTTTGATGTTAAAGGACGTACATCATAGTTTGCAACCTCACCAGCATAAGAAATATTGATTTCTTTAATAGGTTCAGTTGTTACTTGAGATAGGAAAGTACCAAGTTTTTCAGCTAATTCAAAGAATGGCTCTACTTGGGCAAGCAATTCTTTCGGGATTGATGGCATGTTCACCGGGTTCGTCACAGTACCTGTTTTAAAGAATTTAATAATATCGTTAGAAACGTCAACGGCTACTGATTCTTGGGCTTCAATCGTTGATGCACCTAAGTGTGGTGTAGCGATTACTTGTGGCAACGTTAATAATTTATGACTTGTTGCCGGTTCTTCAACGAATACGTCAAGTGCAGCACCAGCTACTTTACCTTCTACGATTGCATCATATAAATCATCCTCGTCAATGATTCCGCCACGCGCACAGTTAATAATACGTACATCATCTTTCATGATTGCAAATTTATCTTTATTGATTAAGTTGCGAGTCTCGGGTAAAAGTGGCGTATGTACTGTGATAAAATCAGCTGCTTGAACAACTTCGTCCACTGTACCTTTTGTAATGCCAAGTTCTTTTGCACGTTCTTCTGTTAAGAATGGGTCATAGGCAATTACGTTCATACGCTGACCTTTAGCGCGGTAAGCTACTTCGGTACCGATACGTCCGAAACCAACAACACCCAGCGTTTTATTTTTTAGCTCGACCCCTACATATGACTTGCGGTCCCAAACACCATTCTTCAAAGCATTATAAGCTTGGGGAATATGGCGAGCAAGTGACGTCATCATAGCAATAGTATGCTCAGCGGCAGAGTTTGTATTTCCATCGGGTGCATTCACAACAATCACGCCATGTTCAGTTGCAGCCGCTAAGTCAATGTTATCCACACCAACACCAGCGCGGCCGATCAATTTCAAGTTTTTCGCAGCCGCAATAATTTCGCGAGTTACTTTTGTTTGGCTGCGAACTAAAAGTACATGAACATCTTCAATTTTTGAAATGAGTTGTTCTGGTGTAAGACCTGTTTC
The DNA here is from genome assembly GCA_030027265.1 of Lysinibacillus fusiformis. Taxonomy (GTDB): domain Bacteria; phylum Bacillota; class Bacilli; order Bacillales_A; family Planococcaceae; genus Ureibacillus; species Ureibacillus fusiformis_A. The sequence goes on from JASENG010000011.1 coordinate 76,452, forward strand.
AATAATCACGTTTAAATTTAATTCTGTTTCTTGGCGAAGAGGAAAAATCCCATCCTCACTAAGTGGATCAGCAATAAATACATTAATTACGTTAGTTGCAGTTACAATTTTAGTTACCATTGATAAAAACTCTCCTTTAAAAATGAATTTACGAAAATTTTAGATAATTCAGCCGGCACATGATGAAAGAAAATGATTGCCCCTTAGAAAATTGAATATCTTCCTAAAAAATATAAAAGCCTTCCACCCCTTACAATTTAATGTAAGGGGCGAAAGGCTAACTTAACATACTCACGCGGTACCACCCTTATTCGCTGCTCAACTATTTCTTGAACAACCTCTAAGCAAATGCGTAACGTGCATGACTCGGATTTGGCATACTGAAGAATTTCCGCCAATCTATTCGGGAGTGGAACTACATTCGTTGAAAACGCTGATTTGCACCTACCATCAGCTCTCTTAGGATCTCAAAACGAGCGAGCATGTCTCCGTCTTTATATTTTTCGTTGATTTAATTGTTAACATCATAATACCTGCGTTTGTGTTCTGTCAACAGAATTTCTAAAAAGATTTAATTATTATGATGAAAAGGCTTACTTAATTCTCCTAAATACGAACATTTAATATATACATTATATATAATGTTCGTAAATTTTAAAAATCATTTAATTCTTGAAAATGGTATAAACTGCTGGAAATATCTCAAAAAGTCAGAATATTATTGCTATTATGCTAACAGAACATGTCAGAAAATGATTGTTTTAATTTACAGGTTTAATGCGATAAAGCGAATAATGGCAATTTAAGTTCAAAAATAATATTCAAAGCTAAAAGGGAAATAAAAATTCAATCAAGAACTCTTTTAATAGGCTTTTAGACTAAAAGGGGTGTTTTTTGGTGAAGTATGATGTAGTAATTGTTGGAGCTGGACTTGCAGGGTTAACGGCAGCCTGTGAATTAATCGATGCCAATAAAAAAATACTGCTAGTAGACCAAGAACCGGCAAATTCGATTGGCGGACAGGCTTTTTGGTCTTTCGGAGGATTATTTCTAGTAGATTCTCCAGAGCAAAGAAGGCTTGGAATTAAGGACTCCAAAGAATTAGCATGGCAGGATTGGTTGGGGACTGCCGGATTTGACCGGTTGGAAGAGGAGGATAAGTGGGGCTACCAATGGGCAAAAGCCTATGTGGACTTTGCAGCCGGCGAAAAATATGAATGGCTGCGGTCTTTAGGGATTAAATTTTTCCCTGTTGTGGGATGGGCAGAAAGAGGAGGTTCTCTAGCAGGAGGACATGGAAATTCAGTTCCACGTTTTCATATCGTCTGGGGAACTGGTCCGGGTATCGTCGAGCCTTTTGCGAAAAAAGTTGAACAAGCAGTCCGAGAAGGGAAAATGGATTATAAACCTCGCCATAAAGTAGATGAACTTCTTACCACAAATGGTGCTGTTGTCGGAATCAAAGGGAAGATTCTGGAGGAAAGTTCAATTGAACGCGGTCAGGAAAGCTCAAGAATAGAAGTCGGTGATTTTGAATATTATGGGGATGCTGTCATTGTTGCAAGTGGGGGGATTGGAGCGAATCTGGAACTTGTCCGTGAAAATTGGCCAAGCAGACTAGGGAATCCACCCCAAAACATGGTTACTGGTGTCCCTGCTTATGTAGATGGCCGCATGCTGCAAATTTCCGAAGGGGTTGGTGCATCCATCGTCAATCGGGACCGAATGTGGCACTACACAGAGGGGCTTAAAAACTGGAATCCTATTTGGCATAATCATGGAATCAGAATATTGCCAGGACCTTCTTCCATCTGGTTCGATGCATTAGGAAATCGTTTTGGCGCCCCCAATTTCCCGGGGTTTGATACATTAAGCACCTTAGAGGCCATCATGAAAACGGGGTACGATTACTCCTGGTTTATCTTAACTGAAAAAATGATCGAAAAGGAATTTGCATTATCAGGATCTGAACAAAATCCCGACATTACAAATAAAAGCATTCAACAAATATTAAAGCGCGTATTGCCCGGTCCCCCTGCACCAGTCAAGGCTTTTATGGAGAATGGAGAAGACTTTGTGATTGCAGAGAGTTTGAAGGATTTAGTAGAAGGCATGAACAAACTAGCCGGCAATGACTTGCTGGATTTCATCAAAATAAAGGATCAAATACTAGCAAGAGACCGCGAGCTGGATAATAAGTTTACAAAGGATATGCAGGTGATGGCAATCCAGAGTGCAAGACAATATTTGGGTGATAAATTAATACGGGTAGCGAAGCCGCACAAAATTCTGGATTCAAAAAATGGGCGGCTAATTGCCGTTCGTTTGAATATTTTATCGAGGAAGACATTGGGCGGTTTGCAGACCAATTTAAATGGGCAAGTGCTGGGGAAAGAGGGAGAACCAATTCAAGGGTTATTCGCGGCTGGCGAAGTAAGTGGGTTCGGCGGTGGCGGCGTTCATGGCTACAGGTCATTGGAAGGAACATTTGTGGGAGGCTGTTTGTTTACAGGACACCAAGTTGGGAAATATTTAAGTAAATAAAGGAAAAAGTCAGCTAAAAAGCGAATATAAAACTGAATGGATATTCATTATAAAATTGGGGGTAAATGTATGGCATATGAAACAATTAAAGTAGACATTGCAGATCGTCGTGCAACATTATCATTTAACAGACCAAATGTTGCAAATTCAATGAATCTATTAATGATGCGGGAACTTGCGGATTGCTTTGAATTCTTGAAGGAAAATCCAGAGGTGCAAATATTGGTCATCAAAGGGGAAGGCAATATTTTTTCGGCTGGCGGCGATATTAAAATGATGGTGACATCAGGCGAGCCAAAGGATTTTGAAAATATTATGGACTATATCACTCGAATGGTTTTAGCCCTTTATCAGTTGCCGATGATTACAATTGCACAAATCCGTGGCGCTGCTGCTGGATTGGGCTTTAGTTTAGCATTGGGTTGCGATGTAATTGTAGCTGATGAAAATAGTAAGCTTGCGATGAATTTTATAGGCATCGGGTTAATCCCTGATGGAGGCGGCCACTTCTTTATGAAAGAGCGGGTTGGCACACCTAAAGCAAAACAACTGATTTGGGCAGGTGATGTGATGAGTCCGAAAGAAGCGTATGAATTAGGGCTTATTGATCATCATGTGGATGAAGGGGAAGCGGAAAGTTTTGTAGATCAACTCGTTGGGAAGTTTTTGTCTTCGCCAATTTTGGCAATGCTTGAAACAAAAGAAATTCTTCACGCCGAAAAACTTCCAGAACTAACAAATGTTTTGAAAAGGGAAGCAAGAGGGCAAGTGAAAATGCGTAAAACAGAGGATCACTTAGAAGGCATCAAAGCCTTTATCGAAAAAAGGGCACAACAATTTAAAGGGAAATAAAACAAGGGCGTCTCGAAATTTTTCGAGGCGCCTTTTTCTCTATATATGGAATAATACAAGTTTTCCAGTAGAGTTAACAAGGCGATGTGTTTTACCCTCTACGCCCTTTTCCTCAATCTGTTTTTGGCCTTCTACTTTTGCCATTTCTTCGTTTTCAAATGTCCAAACTTCATCAAATAAAATTTCCCCTGTTTTTTCAAACGCTGTGAATCGAAAGTTCTCCATCTCATCCCTACTCCTTTTTCTAGAAGATATAATACATTATACAAGATATATTGGGATAATTCACCGGAAAATAGAGAGAAACCAAAGAAACCCAGCAGCCTTTTGATGTCTGATGTCTGAAGTAAAGAATTTCAATCGTATCAGCTGGGTTTGCATGTTACAATAGTAGTATCGAAAAATGAACTAGTATATAAAAAAGGAGTGTTTTCTCTATGAAAGGAATCACACAACTCCAAGCGGGTGAACCAGTAAACCAATTTTTATTAATCAAACAAGCTAATAAAGGAGTTACAACAGTAGGAAAACCTTTCATGACACTCATATTGCAAGATAAGAGTGGAGATATTGAGGCAAAGCTGTGGGATACAAACGAAGACCATGAGAAAATGTATCGTCCGGAAGTAATCGTACAGGTCGGTGGGGAAATCCACGATTATAGAGGGAAAAATCAGCTGCGCATTAAACAAATTAGAGTGGCAAAACCAGAAGATGGTGTTCAAATTAATGACCTTCTTCCTTCAGCAACAACGCCAAAAGAAGAACTGTACGAAGAGCTGACTCAATTTTTCTTTGAGATCAAAAATCCGAGCATTTCGCGCATAACAAGATATATTCTGAAGAAATATCAATCCGAAATTACAGTGTTTCCAGCAGCATCTAAAAACCATCACGACTATGCCTCGGGGCTAATTGATCATGTTGTGTCCATGCTGCGTCTTGGAAAATCCATTTGTGATTTATATCCGTCCTTAAACCGAGATTTAGTTTATGCCGGTGTCATTTTACATGATATAGGGAAAGTCAAGGAGCTAACTGGACCAATTGCCACGGCATATACAGTGGAAGGTAATTTACTGGGCCATATTTCGATTATGGTCGATGAAATTGGCCAGGCTGCCAAAGAATTAAATATCGATGGAGAAGAAGTCGTTATTTTAAAACATATCGTCTTGTCCCACCACGGCAAAGAAGAGTGGGGCAGCCCGAAAAAGCCGATGATTCAAGAGGCGGAAATCCTTCACTATATCGATAACATTGATGCCAAAATGAATATGCTAACGCGAGCCCTTTCGAAAACAAAACCTGGTGAATTCACGGAAAGACTATTCCCATTAGATAACCGTTCTTTCTACAAACCAACATTTGAATAACTGAATTTGGAGGCACTCTAAATGGAGTGCCTTTTTTTATGGAATTTGGAGTTTGGGAAAGTTTCGGGTGGGTTGATTAGAAAGAGATGGTTAAGCGATCAAAAGCGTGGCCAAGCGATCAAAAGTGTAGCTAAGTGATCAAATCGGTGGCCAAGTGATCAAAAGAGTGGCCAAGTGATCAAATCGGTGGCCAAGTGATCAAAAGTGTAGCCAAGTGATCAAAAGAGCAGCCAAGCGATCAAAAGTGTAGCCAAGTGATCAAATCGGTGGCTAAATGATCAAAAGAGTGGCCAAGTGATCAAAACTGCACCCAAGCGATCAAAAACGCAGCCAAGCGATCAAAACTGCGGCTACGCGATCAAAAGCGCGGCCAAGTGATCAAAAGTACAGCTAAGTGATCAAATCGGTGGCTAAATGATCAAAAGTGTAGCCAAGTGATCAAAAGTACAGCTAAGTGATCAAAAGAGTGGCCAAGTGATCAAATCGGTGGCTAAATGATCAAAAGTGTAGCCAAGTGATCAAAAGTGTAGCCAAGTGATCAAAAGCGCACCCAAGTGATCAAAAGCGCACCCAAGTGATCAAAAGCGAAGCCAAGTGATCAAAAGCCTCCCCCTGGCAACCCAAACCCTATTCTTGAAGACCCTTCAAATCCTTAACAATCTCCTCCACAGGTACATCATTATAGCCATCATAGGATTTTACGGTTGTCCCGTTTTGATCTACAAGAAAATACTTGATATCATGGACCACATCTTCAGAACCGGTTAGTTTTTTGGCGACCGTATTAAAAGACTGAAGGGCGAACTGGGTCATTTCAGATTGCTTATAACCAGTTAGCAGCTCCCATTTGGTATCATCTTCAGCTGGATAGTAGGATAAATAGTTGCTTAAAATTTCTGGTGTATCGTAGGCAGGATCTACTGAAAAACCTACAATTTTATAATGTTCAATCCCTTCTTTTTCAATCGCTGTCTGTACATCGACCATATTGGAAGTCATGGGAGGGCAAACCGTATTGCAGCGCGTATAGATAAACATCGCAAGCCAGGGAGTACCTTTTAAGCTTTCCAAAGAAACTGGCTCATTTCGGTGATTCGTATAGTCAAAATCCTTTACTTCAAAATCGAGTTCCGGCTCGAATTTATTCAAGGAACATCCGGAGAGCAGGAAGAGAAAAACTAGAAGAGTGCTATTGATATAAAGTCTTGTCATAACAAACTCACTTTCATTTTTAAGTCATATTGTACAAAAATGAGAATAATTTGTCTTTTAAAACGTTTTCATATCATGATATTTAGAAATAATAGATGTGCGAGAGAGAATTCTATATACTTAAGACTTACATAAGAGAGAGTGGAGGAAAATAATTTGAGTTTACCAAATTGCCCAAAATGTAATTCAGAGTATACATACCAGGATGGAGAACTATTCGTATGTCCAGAATGTGCCCATGAATGGACAGGTGGAGAAGAACAGGCTGAAGCAGATATACTTGTTGTGAAGGATTCAAATGGCAATATCCTTACTGATGGGGACACTGTATCGGTTATAAAAGATTTAAAAGTAAAGGGAAGTTCATCGACTTTGAAAATCGGGACAAAGGTGAAAAATATTCGCCTTGTTGAAGGAGACCATAATATCGATTGTAAGATCGATGGCTTTGGGGCGATGAAATTAAAATCTGAATTTGTGAAGAAAATCTAAATTGGCAAAATAAATACGCGTAAACTTGTTGAATTGGCGTTTTCGACTGTCGCTATAGCTTTTATTTACCAAAAAAGGAGGTACCTCAAAACGTATGAGGACCTCCTATTTGCATTTTATTTGTCAGATTTCTCTTCTTCTTTTTCAGAAGTATCATCTGATAGCTCATATTTGTCTAAAGCCGCTTTTAAATCCTCGTCTTTAATCTTCACATCGGCTTCTTTTAGCAACTCAGAAATTTTAGCTGCAAAGTCGCCTTTTGTTGCTGCAATTGCTTCTTTAATTTCTTCTTTTTTCTCTTCTAAAGTACCATAGCCTTCAACTTCACGCTTGTCCGTAACTTCGATAATATGGTAACCGTATTCAGATTTTACAGGTTCACTCACTTGGTTTAAATCAAGAGCATAGGCAGCATCATTGAATTCTGGAACCATAGAACCAACTGTAAACCAGCCAAGTTCTCCGCCGTTAGAAGCTGAACCATCTGAAGAGTATTCTTTTGCTAACGCTGCAAAATCGCCGCCAGCTTTTAATTTTTCAAGCACAGTGTAGGCTGTTTCTTCGTCAGCCACTAAAATATGGCGAGCATTAAGTTCGTATTTAGCTTGGTTATAATATTCTTCGATCTCTTTATCAGTTACTTCTACGTCTTTCGTAGCTTTTTCTTGTAATAGTTGGAAACGTACATTATCTCTAAATGAATCTTCTGTTAAACCATTTTGAGCTAAGATTGCTTCGAAAGATTCACCATATTGTTCTTTTACAGAGTTAAATTGTTCTTCGATTTCTTTGTCTGTCACTTTGTAGTTATTTTCTAAAACCTGTTCGATCACGACTTGCTCAAGCAATGCTTTACCAGCTAGTGTTTTGATCTCGTCATAAAACTGATCTTTTGTAATATCACCATATGTTGAAGATACTACTACTTCATCGCCAGAGTTGCCACAAGCTCCTAAAGCGAAAACAGAAGTAGCTAGTGTTAGTGCTAATAATGGTTTTTTCATGTGTATATACTCTCCTAACTTCGATTGAAATCACTAGTAACTATATCATAAACGTTTCAAAAACAAAATGGGTTGCATGTATGTTAGCCTATGCACGGATTACATGCATGCATAGTATAGTTTTTGAAAGGGGGTGTCGTGATGGGAAATAGCTATGGTGGCGGATATGGAAGTGGTTTCGCTCTTTTAGTTGTATTGTTCATCCTACTAATTATTGTTGGTGCAGCGTTCATCTACTAATTAATAGGGAAACAATATGTCCTAAACAGACTGGGAGCTAAAGGCTTTGGCCTTTAGCTCTTTTTAACCTAATTTTTAATTCGTTTTCCAAATGCCTCTGTGACCCTTAACTAACATAGGGTACATGTCACAAAGCTTCCTTTTACAACGCTACATAAACCTCAACATAAAATGAAACTAATAAAATTGTAATTAATATATTAATAGTTCGGAATATTTTTTCGTGTTTTTCTTCTGGTATATCTTTCTGCGTGACAAGTGCATATGTCATCCGATTTATTTGGAATAAATAAAATACTGAGAATAGCACTACAATCAAAAGTAGCAAATCTATTCCTCCCCTCTTTCACTTCCTTTAAGAATACAAAAAATGCCAATATAACACAAGTAAATGTAATCGTTTGAATACTAACATATTGTTGCATAAAGGTATTAAGTTAAACAATTGACTGAACCAAAATTTCGCAGCCTTTAGGTGTCTCTTCAATCACGGCATTTTTTGGTGCATGCATTAGATTTTTAATAAATAAAAAATCGATAAAACAAATACTGCAGTGGTAGGCCAGTAAAAAGCAAGTGTAATGAGCGTATTGTTCATAGGTGGCTGCAAGAAAAATAAGCAGCCCATTAATAATGATAAACGGTGCTGATAGGGTAAAAACGTAACGATTCTTCGGGATAATTGATTTTATGCGCATTTTTATAATTGGTATAAATTTATAATCAATTTTCATGCGTAATTTAACCGATTTTCTATATTCGAATAATGAAAAATAGTGCAGAAGTTTATGAATCGGATAGAGTAAGACAAAACAAACTGCGAATATCCAGAAATAATCATCTCGGTATAGTGATGGGTGAATATGGCCAAATACAATAAAAGACACAGAAAAAACAATTACAAATAAAGAAATAGCCATAATTGTCAGCCATGTGGAGCCATATTCTTTTTTTATGTTAATTGTTTTCCAACAATGCAAGATGGACGACCCCTTTTTAAAAATATCTGAATAAAAATTTTCCGTCGACAATTCCTGGTTAGCAGTTAGCTTGTCTATTTTTGAGAAGCTATTTCGTATGAATCAGGAACTTTTGCGGTGAAGATATTGTAAATGAAATGAAAGGGAAATGCTACTCAATTCAAGAAAAAAACGATTCCTCTATTTAGAAAAAGAAAAAAGAGTGTATCGCTACACTCATAGTAATCCTTGACATTCAATTTTGTATTCATACAAACAAGTGTAAAATGTTTAAATTTTATCTTTTTAAAATCAGCTGCTTATCTTCATCTTCAACAATGGAGTCTTTAAAGTTTTTAAATGAGCGTTCAAATATTTCGATAAAATCTTCACCATAAATGTTACGAATCACAGCCATAACATCTAAGAACTCTGGGAATCTGCCATATAATTCTTTTAATGCGAGCGATCCTTCAAGGATTGAATGATGTGTATCGTAATAATGGTCATACATTTCCAAGATTAAATCAGAGCCTTTTTCAGTGAGCTCAACATACGTATTACGCTTGTCGTCATCACGTTTGGAGAACTCCAATAAGCCTCGCTCCTCAAGTTTTTTTGAGAAGTTGAATGCAGTGGAAACGTGCATCACGCCAAATCTAGCAACATCTGAAATTGATGCTCCTTTTAAGTGGAATGCAATCCATAAAATATGGTGTTCATTAATGTTTAAATCGTAAGGCTTGATCCATTGCTGCCAATCTTTTTCAACCGCTTTCCATAGTGCCTTTGACAATTGGGCAATTCGTTGACTATAAAGCATTGCTTCTTTCATAGTGTATGAATCTTCTGACAAAGCAAACACCTTCTTTCATTTACATTATAAAAATATTATAGCAGTAAAAGAAAAAAGTTTAAAGTTAGAAAAATTAAATAATTGAATTAAGGTGAAAAAATGTTATAAATTAGTAAGAAAAGATGGATATATACTCAAATAATACCCAATTTTTAGGCATTAAGAATTATTCAGTTTCTGTCGATTTCTTCTTTTTATTATTTAAATCTGATAAATTATTCTCGATTTCTATAATAGATTTCTGTAAACCATCTATTTCTTCTTTTAGCTTTGCTGTATCCGGTTCAATTTCTTGACTAAATGTTGAAATGGAGTTTTTTAATTCATTCATTATTTCAGGGATATTATTTTTCACTTCATTTTTTAATGTTGTAATAGAGTCTTTTATACTCTTAGATTGTTCCTTGATTTCTTCAAGATTCGATTTCGCAATTTTAGTATTTCGTACAATGCTTGATCTGATTTGTTTCCCGGGTTGTGGGGCTGTGAAGAATATAGTAGTAAGTCCTCCAATTACTCCAGCTGATAATCCAATTAAAAACGGTTTTGCTCGCATATAATTCACTCCTTAATATGTAACTTATTAAATTACTTTTATCCTTTTATATAAAATTTCCTATTCTTAACCATATTAAACCATGAATTCAATATTTTAAAAAGAACTGTAAGCGCAAGCCATATTTTGAGGGTATAAAAAAGTGCAGGCAAAGTCATTTATAACTTTGCCTGCACTTGGAATTATGCTTGTGACACGGAAGTATTGAAATTTCCTCGTTTTAATAGATTCGTAATGATTGGGTAGATAATAGTGAAAACAATTGCATTTAATGCAGCACCCGGCAGTACAACGGCTACAAATAGGGCACTAAATGCGGCACCCCCTGGTAAGCCAACTAATAATAATGCCATTGATAGGAATATCGTTCCCGACAAAATTGTACCTAATGCAACGAGAACAGTGCCTGTTGCAACCTTTTTTGTTAGGCGGCCAAGAACCATTACAATCGCCAGAAACACAAAACCTGTTACTAATTTATCGATGACATTTGGAAAAAATCCACCCGCAAATGATGAAAATAGACCGGAAAGAACACCAGTTGTAATTGCTAATAAAAATGTTTCTTTAAATGTCGGGAATAATAATATCCCTATGAACATCATAGTTAGCATAAAGTCGATTTTCATCCCTTCACCATAACCCGGGATAATTAGATAAAGCGCTGCTCCTACACCAACTAAAAGTGCCATTAAAACTAAGTTTTTCGTATTCATTTCTAAACTCTCCTCTACAATTCTGTACTCTTTTGTTTCCTAACGTGCGCTCATTGCCGTTAGCGAAACTTATATTGATTTTAAAGGTTATATTAATATTTTGCAACTGCATATAATAGAATGCTAATGATAGAGTCTTGACCTAATATAAAAAAAAATCAGATGGAGGACTCCCATCTGATTTGTACGTTCTACTTTAAATTCTCTTTAATTTTTGCAGCGACAGTTTGAAGTGCCTCTGGCGTGAATTCGTTTTGCTTTGTTTCCCATTTAAACTTCAGGCCATCTGTTTCATCATAGCGAGGGATGAAGTGCAGGTGGTAGTGGAATACCGTTTGACCGGCAAAGGAACCATTGTTATTAATCGTATTCAATCCTTGTGGCTGGAAAGCAGCTTTAATCGCATTGGCAATTTTAGGTGCGGCCGCGTAAAGGTTTTTTGCAAGTTCTTCCGGCATCTCAAATAAGTCCTGAACATGCTGCTTTGGAATAAGTAATGTGTGGCCTTTTGTTAGTGGAAAAACATCCATGAATGCATAAACGTTTTCATCTTCATAAACTTTTGTACTTGGAATCGATCCATCGATAATTTTGCAGAAAAGGCAATCGCTCATTTGTATCTTCCTTTCAAAAACCATTTTAATGTCACTGATTTTGAATGAATCAGTGAAAATCAGAATAAGAAAAAAACATCAAACATCACCATTATGGGCGAATTCCATGTTTTTCTATAATTTTAACATATGAGAACTGAATCTATTCACAATTTTTGTTAAACTGGAGAAAGAATGGAGTGACAAAAAATATGACAGTGTTACAGCTAACAGACGTTACAGGTGGTTATACAAGAAAACCAGTTATTAAAGAATTATCTTTTGCAATCGGTGAAGGAGAACTGGTAGGTTTAATCGGATTGAATGGTGCTGGGAAAAGTACGACGATTAAGCATATTATCGGGACACTCCTGCCTCAAAAAGGAGAAATCCGTTTAAATGGCGTGACTTTAAATGAAAATCTTGATAAATATCGTTCTTCATTTTCTTATATTCCGGAAACACCGGTTTTATATGATGAACTAACATTGAAAGAGCATCTTGAATTAACTGCAATGGCTTATGGTATAGATGAAGCGACGCTGGAAACACGCTCACAAAGTTTACTGAAGGAATTCCGTATGGAAAAACGCTTAAATTGGTTTCCTGCTCATTTTTCAAAAGGAATGCGCCAAAAAGTGATGATTATGTGCGCGTTTTTAGTAAATCCGCAATTATATATTATCGATGAACCCTTTGTTGGGCTTGATCCATTAGGCATACAATCTTTGCTGGACCAAATGGATGAGAAGAAAAAGGATGGAGCCTCTATTCTAATGTCGACGCATATATTATCGACAGCTGAAAAGCATTGCGACCGCATTATTTTATTGCATGAGGGAAGAGTACGTGCGCAAGGGACGATGAATGATTTGCGAAGAGCCTTCCAAATGCCGAATGCAACTTTGGATGACCTTTATATCGCGATGACAAAGGAGCAAGACCATGAATAGTTTGCAGGAGGTATGGTCAAAGCGGTTTAATCACTATATGAACGAAGTGCAAAAATATATGCGCTTTGTGTTCACGGGACATATTGCCCTTGTATTGGTCTTTGTGATTGGTGCGGTGGGCTATCAATATAGCGAGTGGTTAAATGTCGTGGAGAATTCATTTCCAGCAGAGTGGATTGTCGCAATTGCAGTAGGGTTCATATTAGCTCTCAGTCGTCCCGTAACCTTGCTTAGAGAGCCGGACCAAGTATACTTATTGCCATTAGAGTCACAGATGCCTGCCTATTTTAGCAAGGCACTTAGATGGACTTTTTGGTCACAAATAGCACTTGCTTCTATTATTTATATAGTAGCAATCCCTTTACTCAAAGTTGTTACGGAATTATCCTCGGGGCAAATCTGGTTAGTTTTGGCGGTCATCATTGTTCTGAAGTATTTGAATGTGCATATTGAGTTTAATTATCGTTATGCAAATCGCGGGGCTAGCTTGATCATTGATCGGATTACACGAGGACTTCTTTCTATATTAACAGTCCAATCTGCACTTACTATGGGGTACGCCTATGTGGTGATTTTTATCATTCTATTATTTGTTTATAACCGGGCGTTAGCAAAAAGAGTGAAGGTACAGACGATTCCTTATGAGCATTTGGTAAAGGTAGAGCAAAATCGAATGATGGGCTTTTATCGATTCGCAAATTATTTTACAGATGTTCCACATTTACACGGTTCAATCAGAAGAAGAGGTTGGTTGAATTTCATTTATTCGATTGTGCCATACAGCCAAAAAAGTGCACAAAGCTACTTGGTGTACCGTACTTTCATTCGAACGGATGATCATTTTTATTTGTGGGTGCGTTTAACGGCCATTTCTGGATTGATAGCTATCTTTGTTAATATTCCACTTGTGACATGGGTGGTAGCTGCGGCTTTGGCATTTGCTACAACGATTCAGTTAAAATATGCTCTTCTTTCATCAGGTGATTTCCGTATGGATCGACTTTACCCAGTGGATGGTTCACAGCGGAAAAATGCGGTGCGAAAAGTGCTAAGACTTTTTATGGTGATCCAGGCGATTGTTGTCATGCTTTGCTCGATCGGACAACCCCTGTTTTTCGTGACAGGTATTTTGGTTATTGCCGTTAGTGAACTTACTTTCCAGATGACCAAGGATCCTTCAAGTGAATATTAATGGAAAAGGAGTACTAAGCTTATGACTTGCTTAAGTACTCCTTCTATTTTTTTATAAGCTGACCAGTGAAGTCTTGTATTTTAGGGCGACTTCACTGGTCATTATTTGTTATTGTTTTTCTTCAGCTAGTTTTCCTGAATACGTCGTTACATAACTTGCAGCATTGAAGATATTTTGCTGTTGAACACCAGGTGTTGCATGGGACGGCTTACTATGGGCCTCTTTAAAAGCATTCGAGTTTTTCCATGCTTCAAAGGAACTTGGTCCAGTCCATTGAGTCAGCACAATATACGTATCAGAGGCAAGGGGACGCAATAATCGATAGGCAATAAAACCAGGTTCCTTTTCAATCGCACCAGAGCGGCTTAAAAAACGTTTTTCAAAAACAGGTCTTCCTTCGTCGGATACGGGAATATTATTAAAGACGAAATAGCCTGTTTGTTCAATAGAGTTTGCGCTATCAATCACTTCGTATTTGCGCGGTGTTGCAAACACTGTTTTTCCTTCCGTCTCATGAAGCAACACGGAATTCCCTGATCCATGCAGCACAATCATTTGTTCTTTCGGTACATATTTTTTTCGTAAGTTTTCCATAAAATCAGCAGTTCCAGAAGTTAAGTAAATATACATCGCAGCATACCTCTCTCTTTTTGAATGACTTAGTGGATTTTTTATAGTCTTGATCCTTGCCCAAAACAAACAACTGGGGACCAATTATAAAAAAATTGTGTCTTTATAATTAATGAGAACAAAATAAGATTTTTTTGTCAAAACTTATGATGGGAAAACCAGAATGGATTGAACAATTTTATGACATTTAGTCGATAAAACTATACAATATCTTGCTAAAAGTATATATTTGAAAACGGATATCAATGACACATTTACAATCTTTGTTTTGTGAAAATAGCTATTTACATAAAATATCTATCTTGCTGAACGAAGTTTCGCTTTGGGAACAAAAAGGGACTATTTTAGGGTTAATTACCCTTAGAAGGTCCCAAAAAAACAACCAAAGCAGGATTGATTTAATTTTTGAGGGGAAGGTACTAAAATGAAAGCTTTTAATGATACATTATTGCGTGCAGCTAGAGGCGAACGTACAGAACATACTCCAGTTTGGTACATGCGTCAAGCCGGCCGTTCTCAACCTGAATATCGTGCCATTAAGGAAAAATATTCCCTGGAGGAAATCACGCATCAGCCGGAATTATGTGCTTATGTAACAAGGCTGCCTGTGGAAAACTATAATGTGGATGCTGCAATTCTTTATAAGGATATTGTAACGCCGCTGCCAGGCATCGGTGTTGACGTGAAAATTAAAGCAGGTGTAGGTCCTGTAATTTCCAATCCAATCCGCAGTGTTGCCGATGTTGAAAAACTTGGGGAATTCAATGCGAAGGAACATACACCATTCGTATTAGAAACAATTAAATTGTTAACGGAAGAACAGTTAAATGTACCATTAATAGGCTTTGCAGGTGCACCATTCACGCTGGCAAGCTACATGATCGAAGGCGGTCCTTCCCGAAACTACAACAAAACAAAATCCTTTATGGTTTCTGAACCAAAAGCTTGGTTTGCTTTAATGGACAAGCTGGCTGATATGATCATTGCCGATATTACAGCACAGATTGAAGCTGGAGCAAAAGCAATTCAAATTTTCGACTCTTGGGTTGGTGCTTTAAGCGTAGAGGATTACCGAGTATTTATCAAACCGGTGATGACTCGCATTTTTGGGGAATTACGCAAAGAAAATGTACCACTGATTCAATTTGGAGTTGGTGCTAGTCATTTAATCAATGAATGGAATGACCTTCCACTTGATGTTGTTGGCTTAGATTGGCGTATGCCAATTCGTAAAGCTCGTGAGTTAGGAGTTATGAAAACTGTACAAGGCAACCTTGATCCTTCACTGCTGCTTGCAGATTGGTCTGTTATCGAACAACGCACGAAAGAAATTATCGATCAAGGTCTTGAAGTACCTGGCCACATCTTCAATCTAGGTCATGGCGTATTCCCGGAAGTAAATCCGGATGTGCTAAAACGCCTTACAACATTGATTCATGAGTATAGTCGTGAACGAGTAATTCAACTAGGTTAATGCAGTGGGAT
Source organism: Lysinibacillus fusiformis (assembly GCA_030027265.1). Taxonomy (GTDB): domain Bacteria; phylum Bacillota; class Bacilli; order Bacillales_A; family Planococcaceae; genus Ureibacillus; species Ureibacillus fusiformis_A. Next base: position 92,112 of record JASENG010000011.1, read on the forward strand.
GATCTAAATTATATTATAATAATTTAGATAAGAGATACGTTGAAATTGTTATTTTGAAATAGAATAATTAGTTGATGGAATAAAATTATGAGGTGAAAAAATTGAAACCAGTACGTGGACTATTAGTTATGGCATACGGAACGCCATACAAAGAAGAAGATATTGAAAGATATTACACTCATATTCGTCATGGGCGCAAACCTTCTGAAGAGCATTTAGAAGATTTGAAAAGCCGTTACAAAGCAATTGGCGGAATTTCTCCCCTTGCAGAGATGACAAAAAAACAAGCACAAGCTTTAGAAGCTCGTTTAAACGAAGTTCAAGACGAAGTGGAATATAAATTATATATCGGCTTAAAGCACATCGATCCTTTCGTAGAAGATGCAGTAGAAGCAATGGTCAATGACGGTATCGAAGAAGCGGTATCGATTGTTTTGGCGCCTCACTTCTCAACTTTTTCAATCAAATCTTATAATGGACGCGCAAAAGAAGCGATTGAAAAATTAGGAAGCAATATGACGCTGACATCAGTAGAATCTTGGTATTACGAACCAAAATTCATTGAGTATTGGAAGCAAGCTGTAAATGCTGCATTTGCCGATATGTCTGATGAAGAACGTGAAAAAGCTTGCCTAATCGTTTCTAACCACTCATTACCGGAGAAAATTAAAGAAGCTGGCGATCCATATGAAGAGCAACTCATCGAAACAGCGCGGTTAATTCAAGAAGCAACAGGCGTTAAAAATGTGGAAGTGGGCTGGCAATCAGCTGGACAAACTCCGGAACCATGGCTAGGACCTGATGTTCAAGACTTAACTCGTGAACTATATGAAGAAAAAGGGTTCCGTTCTTTTGTATATGTACCAGTAGGATTTGTAACGGAACACTTAGAAGTTTTATATGATAACGACTATGAATGTAAAGTGGTATGTGAAGAGCTTGGGGCAAATTACCGCCGTCCTCCGATGCCAAACACACATCCTCTATTCATAGATGCCATGGTAGAAGCGATTTACAATAAATTAGCGAAGTAAAAAAGAATGTGGGAAGTGTGATGAGGGTGACCGAAGAGAGACGAAAAGTAGCTGTAATAGGTGGTGGAGTCACTGGATTAACGGCTGCATACTATTTACAAAGATCCGCACAACGGAACAGCTTGCCGATAGATGTTGTATTAATCGAATCATCTCTTCGTTTAGGCGGGAAAATCCAAACTTTACGCAAGGATGGATTTATCGTTGAACGCGGCCCGGAGTCTTTTCTGGATTATAAAAATAGTGTTCGCGGATTGGCAAAGGATTTAGGGATTGAACAACAGATGGTTCCCAACAACGATGGGCGCACCTATGTAGCAGTCGGCAGCCATTTGTATCCGATTCCGAATCTATTAGCATTCGGTAGTGCACTTGAAGTCTCTTCATTCATTACTTCTGGTTTACTTTCATTAAGTGGGAAGCTTCGTGCTGCAGGAGATTTGCTGTTGCCGAAGACAAAAGATGATGAGGATGAACCAATCGGTGATTTCTTCAGACGCCGTTTTGGCAAAGAAGTTGTCGAAAATTTAGTTGAACCGTTACTTGCAGGGACATTTGCAGGAGACATTGACCACTTAAGCATCAAGGCAATGTTTCCTCAATTTTATCAACTTGAGAAACAACATCGGAGTCTAATCCTTGGTTTGAAAAAATCAGGAGAATCATTAAGAAATGAGCATCATATCGAGTCCTATCAAACCTTTCAAAATGGGTTGGAAACCTTGATCGAATCTTTGGAGGCACATTTATCTCCAAATTCAATCTTGAAAGGTGTAAAGGTAGAATCAATCGATCGGCTAAATGACGGGTCGGTCCAAATTTTTTCCAATAATATTGCACCTATAAAATGTGACGCGGTTATCATGACAACGCCATTTAATGCAGCAAAAGAAGTTCTCGATCATTCAGGGCTTCTGGATGATATTCCTAAAATGCAATATGCAACGATTGCAACGGTAACCATGGCTTTTAAACAGGACGAATCAAAAAAGTATAAGGACGCCATGAACTTTTTTGTTTCGAGAAATAGTGATTTTGCCATCACAACCTGTACATGGTGCAACCATAAATGGAATGATGTGGCACCTGCTGGTTATGACTTATTGCGCGTCTACATCGGCCGTGTTGGAGATGAAGCCATTGTCGAGCTTTCAGATAGCGATATCGAGAAAACGGTATTGCAGGATTTGGAGAGGGCAATTGGTTTAGAGGATGCTCCTTTGTTTACAGTCGTTTCCCGTTGGAAGGAATCTATGCCTCAATATACTGTTGGCCATGACAATCGTACGGAATTTATGAGACAGCAGCTGCACAGGGAATATCCAAATGTAAAACTGGTTGGAAGCTCTTACGAAGGAATCAGTGTTCCAGATTGTGTAACGCAAGGCAAAAATATTGCCGAAGAGCTGTTAAAGGAAATGTTTGAAATACAATATGCTTAAATAATGATAAAAGAGCTGTCTCGCATGGAATTGAGGCAGCTCTTTTTTGCGTGCAGAAGGCTGGGAAAGAAGTCTGTCGGGAAGGCAAGTGTGTGGGGATAGATTTATGGGGATCTAAATTATTCACAATTTTATCGATAGTAATTTTACGTGAGTGCGTTATACTAGTGATGATTCAAATATTCCCATTTTGACTAAAATAATGGGGGAATATTAAAGCATTACATATACGATTTATTGGAGGAAATATAGATGAAAAAATGGTTACTAAGTTTAATAGCGGTCCCAGCTTTGCTAATGGGCTGCTCATCGGATGAGACAAAAGTGGATACAAATAAAGAGCCAATCGATGCGGCTGCATTAGAAGTAATGGTCGACATCCTAACACCAGAAGAAGCAGCAGTAAACGAAACTGTGGAACTAGCAGCCCATGTTACACAAAATAAAGAAGATGTGAACGATGCGGAATCTGTAGAATTCGAAGTTTGGGAATCAGGCTACCGCGACCAAGCTCAAAAAATCGATGGGGAGTTAGATGCTGACGGTGTTTACAAAGCTGAAACGACATTCGATCATGATGGCGTCTATTACATGTATGCACACACAACAGCACGCGGCTTACACGTAATGCCAAAACAACAAATCATTGTAGGTGAACCTGACATGAGCCAGGTAAAAGAAGACGAGAGCGATGAGTCAATGGATATGGATATGGAAGGTCATGACGGTTCTCATGGGGATACTTCAGAAACTGAAGGCGAAATGGACCATGGAGAGCATGACCACGAATAAAGAATAGAGTGTAGAACAGGTTGTAGAAAAACGGGATGTTTTTTTATGATCTGTTTTTTGTTTAAGGGAATTTATTGTGAGGTACTGGGATGATGTAGGTGGCGTGTTGGAGAAATACGTTTAGGTGTTTCAAAAATGAGTTGAGCAATTCAAAAAGTTTGCCAAGTGATCAAAGAAAGGTGTATGTGATCAAAAACGGAGTTGACAAGCTCTATCCGCAAATTACCTTATTTTTGATGGTCTCACCAATAAAATAGCGGGATAATTTCCCCCTAATTAGAAAATAAAGTGATATAAAGCATAGATAACCGGAGAAATTCCGACTATTTACTCGAAAAGCAAGGAGACGGCCCATTTTTCTTAGAATAGTCGGAAAAACTTCCCTTATTTACCTCAAAACAAGCTCAATTTCGTATATAACCGGAAAACTTCCGCTTATTAAATCTTCAAGACAGTTAAGTGACCAATAAACGTTTTAATGATCAAAACTCATCGCAAGTGATCAAAAACCAGCTCAAGCGATCAAAACCTGCCGAAAAGTGTGACCAAAAATCTCATCAAAATAAAAAAATAACGAAAAACCCCTCAAAGCTTGAGCGAGCTTTGAGGGGTTTTTATTGTAAGCGGTTTAATTATAGGTTCATCTATTCTTAGATGAGGGTCCAAAAATCAATAATAGAACAACGACTGACGACGACTATAGAGCGTTACATTTTTCGCAAGTGCTGCTGTAGCATTCGCTTTGTTCTTCAATTTTATCTCCACATTGTACACATACTTTATCAGGTAAATTTTTGAAAAACTCAACAACGTTTTCTAACATGCGTTCGCCCCTCCTTTTGGATATCTGTTATATTACTGATTTGATATTTTTAATTGTATTATAACAGTTTGGAAACGTCAATAGGTTTTTCAATTAAAATTAAATTTTCGGAAAACTTTTTTATGTAATTTAATTTGAGACACTCTCAGGAAAAATCAGCAGGACACCGGTTGCAAAAACGAGCTCTCTACCCCCATAAACATCCTTATCACTGGGCAATGACAATAAGAAAATCCTCGATAGTACCTACAAATTGCATATATCGTGATTTTCTTGATTTTTCGTGTAAAATAGAGCCATAGAGGAGTGAAGACAGTGTATTTTGTTGATAACAAGGGGATTACAGATCCACGCATAAACCTGGCGATTGAGGAATTTGTACTAAGAAATATGGATATTGAGAAGGACGATTACTTGCTGTTCTATATCAATCAACCTTCCATCATTATTGGGAAGAACCAAAACACAATCGAAGAAATTAATACAGACTATGTTGAAGATAATGGGATCATCGTTGTAAGACGTTTATCTGGCGGTGGGGCCGTGTATCATGATTTGAACAATTTGAATTTTAGCTTTTTGACGAAGGATGATGGAAACAGCTTCCATAATTATAAAAAGTTCACGCAGCCTGTTGTAGACGCGTTGAAGAAATTAGGCGTCGATGCGGAATTATCAGGGCGAAATGATATTTTGGCAGAAGGAAAAAAAGTATCCGGGAACGCACAATATGCTACTCGCGGGCGCATGTTCAGCCACGGTACGTTACTGTTTAAAACGGACGTGGATGCGGTAGCTTCATCATTAAAAGTGAAAAAGGACAAGATCGAATCAAAAGGGATTAAATCGGTTCGCTCCCGCGTAGGAAATATTTCGGACTACTTAAAAGAGCCGATGACGATTGAAGAATTCAGAATGGAAATATTAAATTCAATTTTTGGCGGCGAAGAGAAAATTCAATACTATGAACTTACTGAAGAAGATTGGAAAAAAATCCATGAAATTTCGGAAGAGCGTTATCAAAAATGGGAATGGAACTATGGGAAATCCCCTCGCTTTAATATCCAAAAAACAAATCGATTCCCTTCAGGCGGCATCGATATTCGCATGGAAGTGAATAAAGGTATTATCGAAGAGATAAAAATCTTTGGTGATTTCTTTGGTGTAGGGGATGTTGCCGATATTGAAAAGTTATTAGTCGGTGTAAAATATGATCGTACAAGCATTGATGATGCATTAAAATCGATCGATACAACACATTATTTTGGTGCCGTATCAAAAGAAGACTTTTTAAAATTAATTTATTAACAGTAAAAGCGACTCTAAGCGTTCTAGGGTCGCTTTTTTTATTTGCGATACATATAGGGGCTGTTGTTTATAGGGGAACTCTTTTTTGATACACTGTTAAGGAAGCATAAATTTTGGCAACAATGGACAACGACAATCGCTCGTAAGAAAGATACATCGTGTCTAAATAATAATAATCAAGCATTCCAATAACATTGGGGGAATGAATATGGAAACTACACGGATATTTATCGTGGAGGACGATCAAAAAATCGCCTCTCTTTTAGCAGATACATTAAGAAAATATCAATATGAAGTTGAAATCGTAAAAAACTTTGAAGGAATTGTGGAGGAGTGCACGGCCTTTCTTCCTCACATTATTTTGTTGGATATTAATTTGCCATCCTATGATGGGTACTATTGGTGCAGGCAGTTAAGGCAGCATACGAAATGCCCGATTATTTTCATTTCTGCACGGTCAGGTGAAATGGATCAAATTTTTGCATTGGAAAATGGCGGTGATGACTTCATCACAAAGCCTTTTAATTATGAAATTGTCCTTGCAAAGATTCGCAGCCATCTTAGAAGAACCTATGGTGAATACTCCTCACGCCAAGAAGAAAGAACGATTTCTTTGGGGCAGTTAACTTTGTACCTGGAGCGAATGGAATTGCACAAAAAGGATGTCGAAATTCCATTGCAGAAAAAGGAATGCATCATTTTAGATTTACTTATGGGACAAGCCCCAAAGGTAGTATCACGTGAAAAATTGCTTGAAGAGCTATGGGATGATCAAGCTTTTGTAGATGAAAATACACTGAATGTCAATATGACACGTGTACGTAAGAAATTAGCTGATTATGGGGTTCATTCCGTTATTGAGACAGTGCGCGGAGCAGGGTATCGTTTTGTTTTAAATTCGGAGGAAGAGTAATGGGGTTGAAGCTATTTATAAAAGAACATATTTCCTTCGTATTGTTTGAAATAATTATTGTGCTGTTTATTATGTCGCTGTATTGGTTGGATGGCTTCAGAAATATGAGCACGGCTATTTACACAATGATTATAAGTTTAATTCTCATTATTTCTTATTTGGCTTTTCGTTATATGCGGCGTCAAAGCTTTTTTAAAAAAATTACACAATTGCCACAAACGATGGAGGATGCATTGCAAAAAAATGCAAAGTCTTTTGAGCATACACAAACTGAAAGCTACCTGCACGAGCTATATCGCGTTTATCAGCATGAGGTGCAGGTGCTGTATGCCTCTCAGAATCGTCAGGAAAAATTTCTGAATCAATGGATCCACCAAATGAAAACACCGGTTTCCGTACTGGAATTATTATTGCAGGAAGATGCCCCGCTTGATAAAAAAAGTGTGCAGGAAGAAGTGGATCGCATCAAAAGAGGGCTGGAAATGGTGCTCATGAATGCCCGGCTTGAAAAATTCGAGGACGATATGCAAATTGAACGGGTGTATTTGAAGCAAGTCGTGAATGCAACTATCAATGAAAATAAGCGTTTATTTATTACAAAACGGGTGTTCCCGGAAACACAGATCGATGATGACTTAGTCGTTGCAAGTGATTCGAAATGGCTGAAATTTATATTAGGGCAATTTATAACAAATGCTGTAAAGTACACGTTTGAGCAAAATAAACGGATCATGGTCTCGGCAACGAAGAATGATTCAGAAGTGAAGCTAACGATTCGCGATGAAGGAATCGGGATTCCTAAATCGGATTTAACGCGGGTAACTAAAGCCTTTTTCACTGGAGAAAATGGGCGGAAAACAGGTGAATCTACAGGGATGGGCTTGTATTTGGCCAGTGAAATCTGTGAAAAACTTGGCCATAAATTTGAGATTGAATCAGAAGTAGGGGCAGGTACAACGATCACTCTTACATTTCAGTGTTTAGAGGCCACTCTTCTAGAATGAACTTAAAGTTAAGAGGGATAATCGATGTCAATTTTACAAGTACAAGATGTGACAAAGGTATATGAAGGGAAAGTGACAAACCGTGCACTAAACCAGCTGTCATTTGAAGTGGAAAAGGGCGAGTTTTTAGCAGTGATGGGACCTTCTGGCAGCGGAAAGTCAACCTTATTAAATCTTATTTCAACCATTGATCGGCCGACTTCCGGTGAAATTATTTTCAATGGAACAAAGCCGCAAAATCTAAATCTCACAGAACTTGCTTATTTTAGAAGAAGAGAACTCGGATTTGTCTTCCAGGATTTTAATTTGTTGCCGATGTTGACCGTTGAAGAGAATATTGTGCTCCCTTTAACACTGGATCAAATGAGCGTTAAGGTAATGGAAGAGCGATTGATGGTTTTAGCAGAGAGGCTTGATTTAACAACGATTTTACAAAAACGTCCGAACGAAATTTCAGGTGGGCAGGCGCAAAGAGTAGCAATTGCCAGAGCCTTGATTCATCAACCAGCCATTATTTTAGCAGATGAACCAACTGGAAATCTGGATTCGAACAATTCACGAGAAGTGCTTGAACTACTTAGTAAGATTAATCAAGAAAGGCAGGCTACCATCATTATGGTAACTCATGATCCAATAGCGGCGAGCTTTTGTGATCGGGTGCTATTTATAAAAGACGGCGAGTTTTTCAATGAAATACATCGCGATGACCGTCGCCAAACATTTTTCCAGCGAATACTAAATGTGCTTAGTTTATTAGGGGGTGGACAAGTAGGTGACCTTTCATCAATTCGCTTACCGTAACGTCATAAGAAATATCCGAATTTATGCGGCATTTTTTATGGCGAGTTTTTTTTCGGTACTCGTGTTTTTTATTTACTCCATGCTAATGTTTCACCCGGAAATTGAGGATGGATTTTTAGGAAATGTGCCAATCATCTGGATGGTTGTAGCCGAAATTATTTTAGTTGTATTTTCCTGGTTTTTTATTTTTTATTCGATGAAGGCCTTTCTGGAGGCAAGAGCGAAAGAATTTGCCATTCTGCTCCATTTAGGGATGGAAAAGAAGCAGCTCTCAAGGCTGATTTTTTTGGAAACGATTATCATTGGTTCGATTTCCATCATACTCGGGATAATCTTCGGCTATGCATTCTCTAAATTTTTCTTTATGATTGTCCGAGAAATTCTGATGCTGGAGGATTTGCCATTATATCTTTCATGGGAGCCCTTTGTATTAACCATTGCCGTTTATTTAAGTGCATTTATTCTTATTTCCTTGTTTAGTGTCCACTTCTCGCCGGATCGAAAAGTCATTGATTTGCTGAATGGGTATAAAAATATTCAGATTGATGTGGACTTTACAAAAAGAAAAGCGATTCTCGGGATTGTGCTCATCCTAAGCGGATATGTGCTTGCCCTCTTGACTACGCGGTCCAATATGATCATGTTTTCTGTTTTTATCCCTTTCTTAATAACGATTGGAACGTATTTGTTTTTTACGGACACAACGCAGTATGTTGTGGATCGAATGAAAAATAGAAGAATTTTTTACTGGAAAAAGTCAAGAATGCTTCCGGTGGCAGAGCAAACCTTTATTCTGAAAAATAACGGGAAGATGTTCTTTGTAATGACAATCGTAACGACCCTGGCATTTTTGTCCATTGGATTGCTTGCAACCCTATCTTCCTATACCTCACAGTATGATAAATTAAATCCCCTGGGGTTAATTTATAAAGGGCATATTGATAATCCATATGAGCTTGAACATATTTCCTCTCTTATCACAGAGCTGGAGGATAAGGGATTGTCGTATCAGTTGACGAGATTTACGGTCTTAAAGCAGACATCTTCTTTTACAAATTTTGAAGTAGAGGTGTTTAAAGAGTCAGATATTAATAATCTGCTGTTTTCTTATGGGTATCCAATGGTGCGCTTGAGAAGAGGGGAGGCGATGTTTATCCCTTATTCGAAGGATTCGATAAAGGAATTATCCAAGAAAAAGGTTGAGACCGTCCTGCTGGAGAATAATGTGAAATTAACGATTGATCAAGTGTATCCAAACCTCATCTTTCCATCATCCATTGTTAGTTTAAATTCGATCATTATTAGTGATGTGGATTTTAGAAGATTAGTGCATCCTTATAGCGGTTATCCCCATGTAGAACCAGGGTATCATTTATTTACTTTTGATATTCCGCAGTGGATCGAGGCGAAGGATGTGGGAGTAGGTATTCAACAGAAGGTCGCTCAGGAATATTTAAAAGAAGATTACAAGCTTCCATATTATTTTGAAAATGCAGGATTAAATTATTCTTATATATTATCTACCTATTCATTATTTACTTTAGTCGGCTTGTTGGTAGCCGCAGTGTTTTTATTGGCGGCGGGTAGCTTTATATACTTTAAATTGCATACCAGCCTAGAGGCGGAGAAGAAGAAATTCGATGTTTTAAAGCGTATGGGGATTTCAAATAATGAGTTGAAAACTTTGGTAACCAAGCTTTTATTTCCACAATTCTTTCTGCCATGGGGTGTGGCGCTATGCCACAGTCTATTTGCGTTCTTCGCGCTGCAGAATATCATGAAAAATTATGTAAATGTCTCCATTGTAAAAGAAGTGGTCTTTGCATTTGTCTTTTTAGTGATTATAGAAATTATCTACTTTAATTTAATTAGATGGCGATATATCGCCCATGTAAGAGAGTAACAAGAAAAACGTTATAAATAGAATAATATTTATTTTTCGACAAGAAATACCTCATAAAATACAAAACCCTATTGTTTTATTAGTATATTTATTTTATAATATTTGGAAATGAATCAATATTCATTTTACTTCGTTTTTAGTTTAACGGAGGCCAAATGCAAAGGGGGATGGGTGTTTTGAATTTAGTTGAACGTGTTCGACAAACCGCATTAGAACAACCCGAAAAACATGCATATCATTTTTTAGGGAGAGACACTACATACGGTGAATTTGAAGAAACTGTTAGCAGATTTGCAGCAGGCTTACAGCAACTAGGGGTAGAAAAAGGAGATCATGTGGCGTTTTTATTAGGAAATACACCACATTTTTTAATTTCGTTGTATGCAACTATGCGAATCGGAGCAACAGCAATTCCTGTAAATCCGATGTACACGCAAGATGAGATTGCTTATATCATTCAAAACGGCGATGTTAAAGCCGTGATTGCACTTGATCTATTGCTGCCTTTAGTGGAAGTAGGGGTGAAAGTATTACCACAGGTAGAAAATTATATCATTTGTGAAACAACTCAAGATATAGGCGAAAAAGTGAATGCGCTATCAAACAGTGCAAAAGAGAAAACCAAGCTTTTCTCTCAAATTCTAGGTTCACCAGTCGAATCTGTAGACCCGGTAAAAGTAGAAGAAGATGATACAGCAATTATTTTATATACTTCAGGAACTACGGGCTATCCAAAAGGGGCTATGTTAACGCATCGCAATTTATATTCAAATGCTCGTGATGTTGGCCACTATTTAAGCATGACTCCTGAGGACCGAGTGATTGCGACATTGCCGGTATTCCATGTATTTGCGTTAACAGTAGTTGTCAATGCACCGCTTCTTCAAGGGGCGACAGTTCTATTGGCGCCTCGATTTAGCCCAAGCGAAATTTATGATCTGGCTGAGAGTCAAAAGGCGACTGTTTTTGCCGGCGTACCAACCATGTATAATTTCCTTTATCAATTCGATGGAGATGCTGACAAGTTTGCTGCATTGCGGTTAGCTGTTTCTGGCGGTGCACCATTACCTGTACAAGTTCTCCATGATTTTGAAGCGAAGTTTAAAGTGAAGGTATCAGAAGGGTACGGGCTGTCAGAGGCTTCACCTGTCACATGCTTCAATCCACTTGATCGTGAACGAAAAGCCGGCTCCATCGGGATGTCAATTTCAAATGTTGAGAACAAAGTTGTCGATGAATTCGGAAACGAAGTGCCGGTAGGAGAAGTGGGAGAGTTAATCGTTCGCGGTCCGAATGTGATGAAGGGCTATTATAAAATGCCCGAGGATACAGCTAATGCAATCCGTGGCGAATGGCTATACACTGGAGATTTAGCGAAAAAGGATGAGGATGGCTACTTCTATATTGTTGATCGCAAGAAAGATATGATCATCGTTGGAGGATTTAATGTGTATCCACGTGAAGTAGAGGAAGTATTGTTCACCCATCCGAACGTAGTAGAAGCTGCAGTGGTTGGTTTCCCGGATGCAAATTTAGGAGAAGCGGTACATGCTTATGTCGTATTGAAGGAAAACAATACAACGGTTGAAGAACTGCAGGCATTCTGTGCACAACGTCTTGTGAAATATAAAGTTCCAGCAGCAATCGACCTTTTGGAGGAGCTGCCGAAAAATTCAACAGGCAAAATTCTGCGCCGTTCCTTAAAACAAATCGAAAGAGCAAAATAATATAAAAAAGCTGATGATGTCTCAAAAAATGAGGCATCATTTTTTTATTTGAACGAGGACCAGGTCCATATACAATTCAGAACAATTGTATATGGACCTGGCCCCTTGACTATTTTGATTTTTAAAAATTGTTTGACATAAAGGGAGGGAGTGATAAACTTTATATTACGGAAATCGAAATAGTAGTTTGAAAGGGTGGACAAAGATGGTCGAAAAAAGAGTGCTAGAAAAAAAGGATTTATTTAAAATTCAATCTGTTTCAAATCCACAGCTTTCTCCTGATAACCAAGAGGCTGTATTTATCAAAACGAATATAGATGAAAAGGAAAATAAATATTTTTCGGAAATTTTCCATCTCAATCTTGATACAAAGAAAGTAACGCAATGGACTTTTGGAAAGGAACGCATTTCCTCTCCAAAATGGTCGCCAAATGGGGAGCAGGTGGCATTTCTCTCCAATCGAAATGAAACGAACCAGTTATTCATCATCAATAAAACGGGTGGTGAAGCTAAAAAAGTCACATCCGTTGAATCAGGCATCAACTCTTTCGTCTGGTCTCCATGTGGCGAGAAAATCTGGATTACGAGCAGCTTGAAGGAAGGTGCAACATTTACAGATCCAGCCGATAAAGCGAAGGAAGAAAAAGATAAGGAAAAACCAACTGCTTATGCAGTAGATAAAATGCGCTATAAAATGGATGGTTTAAAAGGGCATGGCTTAAGGAAACAACAGGTCTATTCCCAAATTGGGATTCTTTCATTGAAGGATGAATCGATTGAGCAATTCACTGAAGGAAACCATTCCCATTCAATAAATGATATTTCACCAGACGGAAAAAAAGTGATTATTGGCGTTAATCGTGATGAGCAAAACGATTATAATTTTAATCAACCACTAATCATGGTGGATGTCGAGACGAAAAAAGAAACAGTTCTAGTCGATCATGAAGGGTATTACGGCGGAGCTGCATTTTCATATGATGGCAGATACGTAGCGTATGCAGGCAGCGATGCAACATATAAAAATGCCACACACTCGAATGTGTATATTTATGACATCGAAAATGGCTTAACTCAAAACTTAACAGAAAGTATTGATGCGCCGGTTGGGGATTACGCTGTGGCAGATACGCAGCAAGGCATAAATTCTCCAAGCGTGATTTGGACAGGAGCCAATGATCTATACTTCCAGCTTTCAAACCTAGGGGATGTGCAGCTGTATTACGCAAGTTTGGATGGCGCTATCTATCCTGCTTCTCCTGAGGGTGAGCATGTTTATGATTATGCTATTTCAAAGGATGGCCAATTGGGAATTATCGCAGTGTCGAATCCAACATTCCCTGGCGAGCTATTTGTTTATGAAATTTCAAAAGGTGAAAGAACGCAAGTAACTCATTTTAATGATGAATGGCTTAGTGAAGTGAAGCTTTCGAAAGCAGAACCGGTTGTCTATACAAGTACAAATGATTTACAAGTGCATGGTTGGTTAATGAAGCCGGCTAATTTTGAAGAAAACAAGAAATACCCATTGATTGTGGAAATCCATGGCGGACCGCATACAATGTACTCAAATTCCTTCTTTCATGAACTGCAATTGCTAGCTGCACAAGGCTACGGGGTTTTATATGTTAATCCGAGAGGCAGCCATGGGTATAGTCAAGACTTTGTAGACGGTGTGCGCGGCGATTATGGCGGCGGTGATTACGAGGATATTATGGCAGGACTGGACTACGTTCTTGCAGAGAAGACTTGGATCGATGCGGATCGTCTAGGGGTAACAGGCGGCAGTTATGGCGGCTTTATGACGAACTGGATTGTGGGACATACGAAGCGCTTTAAAGCTGCAGTAACCCAACGCAGTATTTCAAACTGGATCAGCTTCTTTGGTGTTTCTGATATTGGTTATTATTTCACGCCATGGCAAATTGGTACGGACATGATCGACCCTGAAAAACTATGGGAGCATTCACCATTGAAATATGCAAAAAATGTGGAGACGCCGCTATTAATTTTGCATAGTGAACTGGATTTCCGTTGTCCGATTGAACAGGCGGAGCAATTGTATATCACGCTAAAATCAATGGGGAAAGAAACGAGCTTTGTACGTTTCCCTGACAATAATCACAATCTATCGCGTACAGGTACACCAAATTTAAGAATTGAACGTTTAGATCACATGGTGTCATGGTTTGAGAAATATTTGGTTTAGACTTTAATTTCTATTAACAATGAACTTTCCAACCAGTGACAACCAACTAGTTTTCTTGTAAAATGAAAGAGAAAGCTAAGTAAGCCGAGTGCTTATGTATACATTAATGAAAAGTAGAAACGAGGTTTTACAAATGCCTAAAATGAACGTAGAAAGCTTTAATTTAGATCATACAAAAGTGGCTGCACCATATGTTCGGCTTGCTGGAATCAAAGAAGGGCAAAATGGCGATGTTGTTCACAAATATGATGTTCGCTTCAAACAACCTAATCTTGAACACATGAAAATGGACGCTCTTCATTCGATCGAGCACTTAATGGCAGAAAATATTCGCAATCATACAGAGCAAGTGGTCGATATGAGTCCAATGGGCTGCCAAACAGGCTTTTATCTTACTATGATTAATCATGAAAATTATGAGGAAGTATTAACAATTTTAGAAAATACATTACAAGATGTTTTAAAAGCAACGGAAGTTCCGGCTTGTAACGAAGTACAATGCGGATGGGCTGCAAACCATAGCCTGGAGGGTGCTAAAGAATTAGCGGCTGAAATGCTTGAAAAGCGCAATGAATGGGCAACAATATTTAAAGAAGCCTAAAATATTGATTTTGGGAGGAAGCCATAGTTTGATCACAGGTCCTCTAAAATCATATATCAATAGGGGGGAATCGCAGTGATTTTCTACCCCCTATTTTTATTTCAGTGTGTTTGGAAATAAACGGAAAATTTCCGTTTAAATTAAAAATTCCCCCTATTTTCCTTAAAATAAAGGTAATTTTTCCGGCTATATTGCCCAAATCGTTGGTATTTCTTTAATCTAGAGCAGTTAATCGGAAAATTTCCCCTTAAATTTCCTTCTTAACCCTCCACTATATACATTAGACGGAAAATCTCCGGCTAACAATTCTTACTCCACACGAATTCCTAACAGTTTTGATTTACAGATCAATTACCATCATTAAGTCGCTCATTTCTTCATCTTACTAAAGTTCTCTTTTCCAAGCTGGTTTGTTATAATCATGCAGGAGAAATTTTAGAAAATGAGAATTTGATGTGAGCGAGGAAAAATATGAGTGAAATAAATAAGAATAATGTATCGATTTCTACAAAAGATATAATTCAGGAATACATTTATGTACTTCTTGGAGCAGCAGTTATAGCATTTGGATTTAATGCATTTTTATTCCCCAATCAAGTAGCTTCCGGAGGCGTCAGTGGGATAAGTACCATTTTAAATGGTCTTTTTGGATGGAATGCAGGGATTGTTCAATATGCTTTTAATATTCCGCTGTTTATTTCGGGTGTTTTGATATTAGGAAAGAACTTCGGGCTAAAATCTTTTGTGGGGACGCTTGCGCTGCCTTTCTTTGTAATCATTTTTGCAAATATCGGCGCGTTAACTGCAAATGCATTATTAGCCGCCCTTTTTGGTGGAATTATTGTCGGATTAGGTATTGGATTAGTATTTAAGGGGAATGCTTCTACTGGCGGTACCGACCTGCTGGCCCAAATCATTACAAAATATACTGGGCTGACATTAGGGACGAGTGTTCTTCTGATTGACGGTATTATTGCCATTAGTGCGGCCTTGGTTTTCGATTTGGAAAAGGGATTATATGCTTTAATCGGACTTTTTGTAACAACGAAAACAATTGACATTGTTCAGTTAGGTTTCAGTCAATCAAAAATGGTGTATATTATTTCTAATCAACAAGATGAAATACGAGATGCGGTTTACGCGGAGATTGACCGTGGTGTTACAAAGGTACCTGCTTTTGGAGGATATACTGGCGAGGAACGTCTTATGCTAATGGTGGTTGTGTATCAATCAGAATTCACAAAGCTGAAACAAATCATTAAAACCGTTGACCCGACTGCATTCGTCATCGTTTCTGATGCTTATGAAGTCCTTGGGGAAGGTTTCAAAAGAGTATAATTTTGTTATACTTACCAATGTAAACCGTAATTTATCAACTATTTTTGGAGGGGTTCAAAAATGAAAAAAGCATGGTTAGCACTAATATTCGGTTCTGCACTATTCCTTGCTGCTTGTGGCGGCGGAGACGATGAAGCGACAGATACTGACACAGCTACGGAAGATACAGCAACTGAAGACACAACAGATGGTGGAGATACTGCCTCTGCAGGTGAAGGCGAAGCAATCGTTACTTCAAATTGTACATCTTGTCATGGCGGTAACTTAGAAGGAATGGGTAATGCACCTTCACTAGCAGATGTAGGCAGCCGTCTTTCTGAAGAAGAAATTCATGAGGTTATTTTAAACGGTCGCGGTGGTATGCCTCCAGGATTGCTCCAAGGTGAAGATGCCGAAGCAGCAGCGGCTTGGTTAGCACAACAACAATAATTTTTTATATAAAAGACAAAGCCAACTATAATGTGGGCTTTGTCTTTTTTTGAGCGCTAAGATCATGGCATATTGGGTTCTCTTTAACAGATAGATTAATTTCGATACAATCTATCTGTTACATGCTAAAATAGGTACTATATGTCAATGTAAAACATGCTAGGGGGTATTGATCATTCAAGTCTCGACAAAAGAAGTCATAGAAAAATTCAAATTAAATTTAGTAAGTGGGCATGAAGGGATTGGCCGTTATATTACAACGAGTGATATTTCGAGACCAGGGCTTGAAATGGCGGGCTATTTTACGCACTATCCTGCTGACCGAGTTCAACTCATCGGAAAAACTGAATTATCATTTTTTGAAATGCTCCCGACAGAATTGAAAAAGGAACGGATGCTCAAACTTTGTTCTCATGAAACACCTGCTATTGTCGTTTCAAGAGGGTTGGAAGTCCCGGCAGAGCTAATCGCTGCTTCCAATGAAAACGATGTTCCGGTTTTATGTACTTCCATGAAAACGTCAAGTTTCTCAAGTAGACTAACGAATTATCTTGAAAGTAAATTAGCACCTACTGCAGCGGTTCATGGTGTTCTTGTGGACGTTTACGGTATTGGTGTCCTAATTATAGGAAAAAGTGGCGTAGGGAAAAGTGAAACAGCGCTAGAGCTTATTAAAAAAGGGCATCGTCTAGTTGCCGATGACTGTGTAGAAATCCGGCAAGAAGCTGAAAATTTAATTATCGGAAGTCCACCACCCCTTTTGGAGCATTTGTTGGAGATTCGCGGTATTGGGATTATTGATATCATGACGCTATTTGGTGCCAGTGCAATCCGTCCTACTAAACGAATTACGCTCATTATCGAGTTGGAAAACTGGGATCCAGAAAAGACCTATGATCGCTTAGGGCTGGATGAAGAAAAAATGAAGATTATTGATACAGATATTACAAAATTAACGATACCAGTTCAGCCAGGACGAAATGTATCTGTAATTATAGAAGTAGCCGCCATGAATTACCGATTGAAAAAAATGGGCGTAAATGCGGCACAGGAATTTTCCAGAAGATTGGATGAAGTCATCGCAATACAAGATGAAATGGATGACTACTAATTAAGGGTTTTGGAAAGTTGCTTTATCAGGAGAGGGGTATTTGAATGGAACAAGTATTGCTTGCAATAAACCCTGTTGCTTTTTCGATAGGGAGCATCGAAGTAAGATGGTACGGTATCTTGATAGCATGCGGGATTGTACTGGCCTATTTTGTAGCACAGAGAGAAGCGGTAAAAAGAGGATTACCTGAAGATTTTCTAGCGGATATGCTAATTTGGGCAATTCCAATTTCTATTATTTGTGCGCGCATCTATTATGTTTCGATGAAGTGGGAGTATTATGGCGCGAATCCGGAAAAGATTATCCAAATCTGGAATGGCGGAATTGCGATTCATGGTGCTTTAATTGGTGCCGTTATTACTGCTTATATCTTCAGCAGGAAAAAAGGAATCAGTTTTTTAAAGGTGGCAGACATTGTTGCGCCTAGTCTTTTAATTGGGCAAATGATTGGCCGATGGGGCAACTTTATGAACCAGGAGGCTTATGGCGGTCCAGTTTCACGGGAGTTTTTAGAGAATTTAATGATTCCGAACTGGATTATTGAACAGATGTATGTGCAAGACCTTGGTACATATGTCCATCCAACGTTTTTATATGAATCGGTTTGGAACTTGATCGGACTGATTATTTTACTGTCTTTACGAAAAGTAAACTTGCATCGCGGTGAAATTTTCTTTAGTTACATGATTTGGTACTCGATTGGCCGTTTCTATATCGAGGGCATGAGAACAGATAGTTTATACTTAATCGGAGAATTGCGTTCTGCACAAGTCGTATCGATCTTAGCCATTGTTCTGGGTATTGTTTTTATTGCCTACCGAAGAATAAAAGTTCGTCCGGTTGTTCGTTATCTTGATAATGAGCAAGCTGCGAGTATTCATTCAAAAAATAATGTGAAAAATAAAGCGAAGAAAAAGTAAGTGATCAATGGAGCTCTCACCGATGAGATAAAGGAGTTGCAGATTTATCATGAAAGCGTTGCTGTTTGATTTTGACGGAACATTATTAAATACAAATGAATTAATTATCCAGACATTTATGTATGTATTGGAGGAGAGATTTCCTGGGCAATATTCGCCAAAAGATTGCATGGATTTCATTGGTCCGTCATTAAAGGAAACCTTTGAGCAAATAACACCTAACGAAGTAGAAGAAATGATTGAGAAATATCGACAATGGAACATAGCGAATCACGACAAATTAGTGACAGAATACGACGGAGTCATCGATACATTAGCAAAACTAAAGGAACAAGGTATCCGATTAGCGATTGTATCTACTAAACGGCGGGATACAATCGAAAAAGGGTTAATTTTAATGGGCGCCAAGCATTTGTTTGAATTCTGGGTTGGCGTGGATGATGTACAAAATGTAAAGCCCGATCCAGAGCCTGTATTGTTAGCTATTGAAAAATTAGGTGTTAATAAAGAAGAAGTTATGATGATTGGCGATAACTATCATGATATAGAAGCAGGGAAAAATGCCGGTGTTAAATCAGCTGGTGTTGCATGGTCCATCAAAGGAGAAGATTTTTTAAAGCAATTTAATCCAGACTATATTTTACAGCATATGTCTGACCTACTAACGATTGTAAAGGAGCCATAATTTGATGAGAAGGACGGAACGATTCCCTGTTCAAGGTGCAAACTCATTATGGAATGTCTATAAAACGGTGTCCTTTTGGAAAGTAATGAAGTGTTTTATTTTTATTCAAATTGGCCGTATCACGCCGTTTATGAGGTTGAAAAATTGGATTTATCGTACGTTTTTACATATGAAAATAGGTGAAAAGACATCACTGGCCTTGATGGTGATGCCTGATTCCATGTTCCCTGAAAGAATTTCAATCGGCAATAATACGATTATCGGCTACAACACAACGATTCTGGCCCACGAATATTTAATTGAAGAATATCGTTTAGGCGATGTGAAAATTGGCAGCGAAGTGATGATTGGTGCCAATTCCACAATCTTGCCGGGCGTTGAAATTGGAGATGGAGCAATTGTCTCTGCCGCAACACTCGTGCATAAGAACGTCCCAGCCGGCAGCATGGTCGGCGGCAATCCTATGCGTATTATCTATACAGCAGAGCAAATGGCTGAAAGAAGAAATCAATAGTTAGTTAGGGATAGGAATCTAAAAGTGCTTTGCTGGTGCTTTTAGGTTCTTTTTTTGTTGGAGGTGGGAGTTGTTTTGGAAGGGAGAATCATTCGTAAATAAGGGATTCGCTCGTAAGGAGGCGGAGGCCGCTCGTAAACAGAGCAAAAACGCACGTAAAAAGGAGAGCCGCTCGAAAGCAGAGCGAACTCGCTCGTAAAGAGGAGAAAGCCGCTCGAAAGCAAGAGAAAGCCGCTCGTAAACAGAGAGAAAACGCTCGTAAAAAGGCAAGCCGCTCGAAAGCAGAGCGAACTCGCTCGTAAGGAGGAGAAAGCCGCTCGAAAGCAGAGTAAAAACGCTCGTAAAAAGGCAAGCCGCTCGAAAGCAGAGCGAACTCGCTCGTAAAGAGGAGAAAGCCGCTCGAAAGCAGAGCAAAAACGCTCGTAAAAAGGAGAGCCGCTCGAAAGCAGAGCGAACTCGCTCGTAAAGAGGAGAAAGCCGCTCGAAAGCAGAGCAAAAACGCTCGTAAAAAGGCAAGCCGCTCGAAAGCAGAGCGAACTCGCTCGTAAGGAGGAGAAAGCCGCTCGAAAGCAGAGCAAAAACGCACGTAAAAAGGCAAGCCGCTCGAAAGCAGAGCGAACTCGCTCGTAAAAAGAAGTAAACCGCTCCTAAATCGGCAATTCGCAAGTATAGCAAAAAACTCACAAGTAAATCGAAAACCCACAACTAAAGTAATAACATCCCTTACCCAACCCACCCATTCAATACTACAAGGTTTTTCTATTAACCATTAAAAGGTATAATAAGAGTAGTCGAAATTTTAGTAATATTTAAGTAATGTGTATAATACTCGAATCAATGGATTGACGAATTGATTTATGTTCGGTAGAATTACTTTAACATATCAGTTCTCTAATTCTCTAGTACACTAAAGTAAAAATGGTAGGAAGTGTCATTATGTCATCGATAAAAATGTTTGAAAAACCATTAGGAATGCGTGATACATTCCCGATCACTTATGAAAAAACAGAGCAGGTACGCCAAATCGGCCGTGAATTCTTGCGTGCTCGAGGGTTTGATTTTATTCAAACGCCAAGCCTTGAGTACTTTGATACAGTGGGAAAAGCATCTGCAATTTATGATGCTTCATTATTTAAATTAGTAGATAGCCAAGGGAACACATTGGTGCTTCGTCCGGATATGACGACACCGATTGCACGTGTTGCTGCTTCAAAATTATTAAAAGAAAAGATTCCTTTACGTTTAGCATATTTTGCGAATGTTTTCCGTGCTCAGCAAACAGAAGGCGGCCGTCCAGCAGAGTTTGGCCAAATGGGGATTGAGATTATTGGGGATGGCTCCGTTTACGCAGATGCAGAGGTAATCATTACAGTCATTCGTTTAATACAAGCCTTTGGGGTCAACTCTTTCAAAATTACGATCGGTCATGCGGGAGTATTAAATTGTATTTTAAAAGATTACACGGAAAGTATAGAGCAAGCTGACAAATTGCGAACATTATTAGTCGAGCGTAATTATGTGGGCTTTGAAGAAGCGGTAGAAAGTTTCGATTTACCAAAAACAAAATCAGACGCATTACTGCAATTTATAAGTGAAGCAACAAATTTCGTAACGATTCAAGATATTGAAAAGTATGTACGCAAAAATGATGCGCTTGAGTATATGCAGCAGCTGATGGAATTAATCGAAGTGGCGGATTTATCGCAATATGTCGCACTCGACTTTACACTATCAAGTCATATGAATTATTACACAGGAATGCTCTTTGAAGTTTTCGCTGAAGGAAGCGGCTTTGCATTAGGGAATGGCGGTCGCTATGATGGCTTGCTGCAGCATTTTGGAAACGAGGTTGGGGCAACAGGCTTCGGTATCCGGGTGGATCGTCTTCTGGAAGTCATCCCTTTCCAAGCACCTTCACCACAAACAATCGGCATCATCTTTGAAGAACAGTTATTTGCCAAAGCTTTGGCGATGGCCAATTCATATCGAGAAGAAGGAAAACGAGTGACATTGCAATCGAAAAAAGGGTTGGTAGATGAAGAAGCATTTACGAAACACTTTGACAAACTCGTGTATGTCAGCCAGGAGGATTTAGCAAAATGAGTCATTTAACTATTGCCATGCCAAAGGGACGAATATTTGAAGAAGCCTATCAAATGCTCATCGATGCCGGCTTTAACTTACCTGAGGAAGTTGAGATGTCACGAAAGCTGATGATCGAAATTCCAGAGGAACAAATTCGGTTTATCCTCGCAAAACCAATGGATGTACCTGTTTATGTAGAACACGGAGTGGCAGATATCGGAATTGCGGGGAAAGATACATTGTTGGAGCTACGTCGAAATGTCCATGAGCTCCTTGATTTAAAAATCAGCCAATGCTACATCGCATCAGCAGGATTGCCCAACACAACAATGAATGAAATTGCGCCACGGATTGCGACAAAATATCCGAATATTGCAATGAATTATTATAAAGAAATAGGTGAGCAAGTTGAAATCATTGAATTGAATGGTTCCATTGAGCTTGCGCCGATGATTGGATTGGCAGATCGAATTGTCGATATTGTTTCAACGGGAAGAACGTTAAAGGAAAATGGTCTAGTGGAATATGAACATATCACGGACGTGTCATCTCGACTAATTGCAAATCCTGTAAGCTACAGAATGAAAAGTACAAGAATTCAAGAATTAGTATCACGCATGAAAAAAATTGTTAGTTAGGAAGAAGGGCTATTTGTGAAAATTACAAAATTAACGGACTCAATCTCTTTAAAGAGACAGCTTGAAGGCGGAAATGAAGAACAGTTAAAAACGGTTCGACAAGTGCTGCAGGATGTTCGTGAAAATGGTGATGCAGCCCTTCGCAAATACAGTGAAATGTGGGACGGGGTTCAATTAGATGATTTCCGGGTATCACAACAAGAGATTGATCGCGCGGTACAAAGCTTCGACCCTCAACTCAAACAGGATTTAGAAGAGGCAGCTGCCAATATTCGCTACTATCATGAGGCACAGAAACGAGAAGGCTACAAGCTTCCGTTGGATAATGGATCTTGGCTGGCACAACGAATTATTCCATTGGATGCTGTTGGATTGTATGTACCCGGTGGTTTAGCAGCCTATCCCTCATCGGTATTAATGAATGTAATTCCTGCCCAAGTTGCAGGGGTTGAACGAATTGTCATTACTTCTCCAGCAGGAAAGGATGGGAAACTCCCTGATGCGGTTCTTGTGGCTGCATCTATTCTTGGCATCCATGAAATTTACAAAGTAGGTGGAGCTCAAGCGATTGCAGCCTTAGCTTATGGGACAGAAAGTATCGCACCAGTCGATAAAATTACTGGCCCCGGGAATATTTTTGTTGCCTTAGCGAAACGTGAAGTATTTGGTGAAGTGGCCATCGACATGATCGCCGGCCCAAGTGAAATTGCGGTATTAGCTGATGAAACAGCCTATGCCGATGAAATTGCAGCGGATCTATTATCACAGGCAGAGCATGATGCCCTGGCTTGTGCAGTGCTCATCACAACGAGTGAACAACTTGCACAGGAAGTGGCGATCGAGGTTGAAAAACAGTTAAGTTCTTTACCGAAAGAAACCATCGCACGTAAATCAATCGAAAACTTTGGTCAGATTTATATCGCACAAACCCTGGAGCAAGCCATCGATGCTGTGAATTCATTAGCGCCGGAGCATTTAGAAGTGGTAACAGCCAATGCAGAAGAGGACTCTTTGAAGATTCGTCATGCAGGAGCGATTTTTATAGGACGTTACAGTTCAGAACCTGTGGGCGATTACTTTGCAGGAACAAACCATGTGCTCCCAACAAATAGTACAGCTCGCTTTGCCAGTGGCTTGAATGTGGATGACTTTATTAAAAGATCGAATGTTGTTTATTATACGGAAAAAACTTGGGAGGAAAATGCACCGAAAATTGCCCGCCTTGCTAGAATGGAAGGGCTTGAGGGTCATGCTCGTGCAGTAGAATCTCGAGGTTGGGCTAAAGGAGATCAATAATATGGCAGAACAAAAATTACGATTTGCTCGAATTGAACGCAATACTAACGAAACGAAAATCGCTGTCGAACTGAATCTTGATGGCGATGGAAAAGCAGAAGTACATACAGGGGTACCTTTCATGGACCATATGCTGGATTTATTTATAAAGCATGGTTTATTTGACGGGAAAATCTTGGCGGATGGAGATACGCATATCGATGATCACCATACGACAGAGGATATCGGGATTGTGTTGGGACAAGTGATCCGCAAAGCATTAGGTGATAAAAAGGGCATAAAACGCTACGGGAATGCCTTTGTTCCAATGGACGATGCGCTAGCCCAGGTGGTCATTGATTGTTCAAACAGACCGCATCTAGAGTACCGGGTTGAACCTGAGTTGAAAGAAAAAGTTGGCACATTTGATACCGAGCTTGTCCATGAGTTTTTGTGGAAGTTTGCATTAGAGGCACGTATGAATGTCCATGTAATCGTTCCTTATGGTCATAATACTCACCATATTATCGAAGCGATTTTTAAAGCATTGGCAAGAGCCATTGATGATGCGGTACAAATCGATCCTCGTGTGAAAGGCGTACCGTCAACTAAGGGAGTGTTGACATGAAAATTGGAGTAATTGATTACGGTATGGGCAATTTATTCAGCGTGGAACAAGCGCTAAAAAGATTGGATTGTGAGGTGGCCGTTTCGGCAAATCCTCAAGAGCTCGCAGCAACAGATGCACTGATTCTGCCAGGTGTCGGGGCATTTCCCGATGCGATGAAACGTTTGGCTGAAACAGGGTTGGATGCATTTATCCGTGAACAGGTAGATGCCAACAAGCAGCTTTTAGGAATTTGTTTAGGGATGCAGCTGCTTTTTGAAGAAAGTGAAGAAGTGGCGCCCACAAAAGGCTTCGGATTCTTTAATGGTAAAATCACACGTTTTCCCGGTGAAACGGCAAACGGTACAAAATATCGCGTTCCTCACATGGGATGGAATACATTAGAATTTAAATGCTTGCCAAAATGGTTGGAGGATACAGCTTTACCAGAAAGTAAGTATGTATATTTCGTTCATTCATTTTACGCAGCAAACATTAATAGAGAACAGCTTGTGGCAGGTGCCGACTATTTTGAAACAGAGGTGCCAGGTGTAGTGCAAGCAGAAAATGTTTGTGGGATGCAGTTCCATCCTGAGAAATCAGGGGAATTTGGCGTATTCTTGCTTGAACAGTGGCTAAAAGGGGTGGGGGTGTCGATATGCTGACGAAACGTATTATTCCTTGCCTTGACGTAAAAGAAGGCCGCGTTGTTAAGGGGATTCAATTCGTGGAGCTGCGTGATGCTGGAGATCCGGTTGAACTGGCGAAATTCTATGATGAGCAAGGTGCAGATGAGCTTGTATTTCTAGATATCTCTGCATCCCATGAAGGCCGTGAAACGATGGTCGATGTTGTGAGAAAAACAGCTTCGAGCCTGGCAATTCCGTTTACAGTAGGTGGAGGTATCCGCACATTGGAGGATATGAAACGAATTCTGCGTGCCGGTGCCGATAAAGTTTCCGTCAATACGTCCGCATTGGAGCGTCCTGAGTTAATAAAAGAAGGGTCAGATTTCTTTGGTGCTCAATGCATCGTTGTGGCAATTGATGCGAGGTACTCAGAGGAAGATGGCACATGGATGGTCTACACACATGGCGGCCGCAACAAAACGGAGTGGCAGGCAGTTGAATGGGCAAAAGAAGCAGTTCGCCTGGGGGCGGGTGAAATTTTATTGACAAGCATGAATCAAGATGGCGAAAAAACAGGGTTCGATTTAGCCTTAACCAAGGCAGTTCGTGATGCTGTGACTGTGCCGGTAATTGCCAGCGGTGGTGCCGGGAACGCAGATCATTTTGTTGAAGTATTGCAAGAAGTAGATGCAGATGCAGCACTGGCCGCATCAATTTTCCACTATAAAGAAACAAGCGTAGCCGAAGTGAAATCCGTTTTACGCGAAAAAGGAGTTTGTGTCAGATGATAGAAGGATTAAAGTTCGATGATAAAGGGTTAATTACGGCAGTTGTTCAAGATGCACAGTCAAAAGAGGTTTTAACAGTTGCTTATATGAATGAAGAATCACTCCAAAAAACGATTGAAACAGGAGAAACATGGTTCTACTCCCGTTCAAGACAGGAGCTTTGGCACAAAGGGGAAACGAGTGGAAATACACAAAAGGTGATCTCGATCAAAACCGATTGTGACCAGGATGCATTGGTAGTAGAGGTGTTGCCGGTGGGTCCTGCATGTCATAATGGCACAACGTCCTGCTTTACAAACTCAATTTTAGAAAACGACGCAGTTGGGTCAGTGGATATTATTCCAGAATTGGTAAATATTATCCGCCAGCGTGAAATCGATATGCCTGAAGGTGCTTATACGACATATTTATTTGAAAAAGGAATCGATAAAATCTGTAAAAAAGTCGGCGAAGAATCAACGGAAGTAGTCATCGGAGCGAAAAACCGCGATGCACAGGAAGTAAAATGGGAAGCGGCAGATTTGCTGTATCACTTGCTTGTTCTGTTGCAGGAGCAAAAAGTGAATGTATATGATGTGTTGGACGTCTTAAAATCGCGACACAATGAAAAAAGAGCAAGCACCAAAAACAACCAATAAAATAAAGGTGATTTCTTACAGTTAAATCCGGGATTTATTAGTAAGCATTACAATACTTAAATAATGACGAATACCGTAATTATGTTATAATTAATTTAATTGTCTAAGGAACGTATTATACGTTCCTTTTGCTTTGTTTTAGCAGAGTTTTCCTATTTCAAAGCAATATAATTACGCCAAGGTGTAATGAATTTAGTTCGGAGGATGTACTTTGGAAAATCAACGTCAAAAAGAAAAACTTAATAATGTTGTATCGTTTATTCCAAACGGTGATTATTATTTTAATAAAGCGCTGAAAGCCATGGATAAAGATCAGATGGATAAAGCGTATAAATATATGAAACGGGCTGCTGAGCTAAGTCCGGATGATGCCCATGTCTTAATGCAGTTTGGCATTTTGGAAATGGAAGCTCAAAATTTTGAGAAAGCATACGAATTGATTCATACGGCGTATAGTTTAGAGCCAAGTGAACCGGAGCATGTCTTTTTCTTGGCGGAAGTTTCGGGCTGCATCGGGATGGTTCGTGATGCCCAAAAGTATGCTGAAATGTATCTCAAGATGGAACCGGACGGAATGTATGTAGAAGAGGCTGAGGAAATCATCGAGTTTGTTCAATTTGAAGAAGATGAGCATGAGCCCTTTGATGAAGAAGACTCTGAAAAGTTAATTGCACAGGAAAAAGCACGCCGGTTTATGGAAAACGGTGATTTCAACCAAGCCATCGACGTATTGGAGCAGTTGATTGAGCGATTCCCTGATTTATGGCCGGCTTACAATAATTTAGCATTGGCTTATTTTTATGTGGGGGATCCAGAGCAAGCAAAAGCATTGCTGCATCAAGTACTGCGCGAAAACTTGGGGAATTTGCATGCAATTTGCAATTTAACGGTTATTGCATACTATGAGAAGGATGACCAGGAATTATCCCAGCTTATTGACATGCTGAAGAAGATTAATCCCTATGATTGGGAAAACCGCTATAAGCTAGGGGCGACATTAGCTTTAATCGGTGAATATGAAATGGCTTATAAGTGGCTGCAAAGCATGAAACGTAAAGGCTTTGAAGGAGATACAGGCTTCTATTTCTGGTTGGCGCAGGCAGCTTATTTCAGCGGACATGAAGAAGAAGGAAAGCAGGCGTGGAAAATTCTTGTCGATATGGACCCTTCAAAGGATGGGTTTGAACCTTGGATAGATGTGGAAAAGGAAATCGATGAGGAATCGCTGGAAAATAACCGTGAATATATTATTGAAAAAGTTGTCAGCAAATATAGTACACATCGCATGTTTGGTTTCTTCCTGCTAAGCAAGTCGGCTCATAAGCAAGAAATTATTGCACATCCTAAGCTTATTGATCTTGCAAAATACAGCGGTGTAGAAAAGCTTTGTTTAGCCTATGCACTGGGCCATCAGTTCGATGAAACCAACGAGATGGAAAAGCGTTTCGTTCGCTCGATGGAAGTGGCGGAAGAACTGTATAAAAGCACGGAAACCATTACTTTGGAAGTTCAGTATTTATTCCAGATGTGGTTTGTATTAAGCGAACGTGCATTAAAAGACGACTATCCATTTAAAAATATTCAGGCCCTAGCCGCGGCAGTAGAGTATATGTTCTTCTCGACCATCAACAGCAAAAAGGTGACAAAGAAGCATTATGCACAGAAATATAGTATTTCTGCAGCTACTTTAACAAAGTATGTGGAAGAATTAATCGAATATCTTCCATTTGATTAGCAGGCATTATATTTGAAGTTGCCGGCAGATTGTCCTAGGATAAAAAAGGATGATAGTAGTATACTTTTCGTATATTGAAGTTAAATAGAAGCGATTGAACACTTGATCGTTTTTGATAGAGGGAGGCTTTTTTACATGGCTGAAGAAAAAATTTATGATGTAATAATAATCGGAGCAGGTCCTGCGGGTATGACGGCAGCGGTTTATGCTTCACGCGCTAATTTGGCAACTTTAATGATCGAGCGCGGAATTCCTGGGGGTCAAATGGCCAACACAGAGGAAGTTGAAAACTATCCTGGATTTGAAACAATTTTAGGGCCTGAGCTTTCTACTAAAATGTTCGAGCATGCCAAAAAATTTGGTGCTGAGTATGCCTACGGGGATGTAGCCGAAATTATTGATGGCGAAGAATATAAAGTGATCAAAGCAGGTTCAAAAGAATATAAAACTCGTTCAATCATCGTAACAACTGGGGCAGAATATAAAAAAATGGGTGTTCCAGGAGAAAAAGAGCTTGGTGGACGCGGCGTAAGCTATTGTGCTGTATGTGACGGTGCATTCTTTAAACAAAAGCACTTAGTCGTGGTTGGCGGAGGAGACTCAGCAGTAGAAGAAGGCGTATACTTAACTCGTTTTGCCGATAAAGTAACGATTGTACATCGCCGCGATAAACTGCGTGCCCAAAAAATTCTGCAGGACCGTGCATTTGCAAATGAGAAAATTGATTTCATCTGGAATCATACAGTAAAAGAAATTAATGAAAAAGATGGCAAAGTGGGCAGTGTAACACTTGTTTCTACTGAAGATGGCAGTGAGCAAGATTTCCAAACAGACGGGGTATTTGTCTATATTGGAATGGTTCCATTAACAGCGCCATTTAAGAACTTGGGAATTTTAAATGACAATGGCTATATTGTGACAAATGACAAAATGGAAACGTCAGTAAAAGGGATCTTTGCTGCCGGGGATGTTCGTGAAAAAATGCTT
Source organism: Lysinibacillus fusiformis (assembly GCA_030027265.1). Taxonomy (GTDB): domain Bacteria; phylum Bacillota; class Bacilli; order Bacillales_A; family Planococcaceae; genus Ureibacillus; species Ureibacillus fusiformis_A. Next base: position 121,048 of record JASENG010000011.1, read on the forward strand.
CGCCAAATCGTTACAGCAACAGGTGACGGAAGCATCGCAGCTCAAACCGCACAGCACTACGTAGAAGAGTTAGTGGAAAAAATTAGCCAGAAGTAATATGGTTTTAATTTCTTTGTAACTTCTATGAAATAAAGAACAGCTATAATAGGGGTATAAGTTTTAACCCCCCTTTTTAGTTTTTTAGTTGCTTCCATCAATTTAGGAAGCAACTTTTTTTGTGTTAATATCTTATTTTCGTAAAAATCCAGCTATTTATATATTAAAATGTTTTCGAATTCATAAGATTTTATATGGCTTCGCGAATTTTAGTTCAGAAAACAAGTAGAAGTACAGGCTTTCAAATTACGCGAATGACTAATTGATAAGGTATAATATGTATACTAGGAGTAACAAAAGATTTGAGGTGGTTGCATGCAACGGATAGCAAATTTAATAGCAATTCAAGATGGGAAAGTTCTACTTCTTCAAAAACCAAGAAGAGGCTGGTATGTTGCTCCAGGCGGCAAGATGGAAAGCGGAGAATCTATCTATGAAGCGGCAGTCAGAGAATTTAAAGAAGAGACAAACCTGACGCCGACAACTCCACATTTAAAAGGAGTTTTTACAATGATCATTAAAGATGGCGAGCAGATTGTCGATGAATGGATGCTCTATACATTTGTTGCATCTCACGTATCCGGAGAGCCATTTAAAGAAACAAGAGAAGGTGTCCTAGAATGGCATCCAATCGAAGCTCTTCATAAATTGCCAATGGCTGAAGGAGATCGTAAAAACTTACTATTTGCTGCATTAGAACAAGGAATCCAATATGGTACATTTATCTATACAACCGAGTATGAACTTTTGGATGAAAGATTTCAAACATCGATCGAGACTTAAAAAGGGGAGATGATCAGATGGGGAATATTCAAGAATTTACACATGAAATCGTTATAATAACAGGGATGTCTGGAGCAGGAAAAACAGTTGCTGTGCAAAGCTTTGAGGATTTAGGGTATTACTGCATCGATAACTTGCCCCCTGCACTATTAACAACATTTCTAGCATTGATGAAGGAATCTGAACGCAAAATTACGAAAATTGCTGCTGTTATGGATATGCGTGGAGGGGAGTTTTTTGACTCACTGATTGATGCCCTAGACATATTGGAAAAGGAAGCATATGTTAATACACGTGTACTATTTTTAGATGCGAATAATGAAGCGCTTGTGCAACGATATAAAGAAACGCGCAGATCGCACCCACTTGCACCCCAGGGCTCACCACTTGAAGGAATTCAAAAGGAAAGAGAACTGTTAAGTGAGCTAAAAGGCAGAGCAAAATTCGTCTACAACACATCTCAAATGAAACCAAGACAGCTAAGAGAACGTATAGGTAAAGAGTTTTCTAATAGTACGAGTCCGAAATTTTCCATCAATGTCATGTCCTTTGGCTACAAAAATGGTATTCCTATTGATGCTGATCTTGTTTTTGATGTTCGTTTTATTACAAACCCTTACTATGTGGAGGAGCTGCGTCCCAAAACGGGCCTGCAAGAAGAGGTATCTTCGTATGTATTAGCTCAAGAAGAAGCACAGGAGCTAATCGTTAAGCTGACAGACTTGTTTAAATTCATGATTCCACAATATATCAATGAGGGGAAATCCCAGCTTGTCATTGCCTTTGGCTGTACAGGCGGCCAGCACCGTTCTGTAACGTTGGCTGAGTACTACGGAGAGCTGTTTAGCGATAGCTACCAAACGGCAATTACCCATAGAGATATCAATCGCAGAAAGGATTGACGAAATGAAGAAGCACAAAACGAATATCGTCGTCATAGGAGGGGGTACTGGTCTTTCTACAATGTTGCGCGGATTAAAAAACCATCCGTTTAATATTACTGCAATAGTTACGGTTGCAGATGATGGAGGATCTTCAGGCCGCCTTCGCGATGACTATGATATTCCACCGCCTGGTGATATTCGGAATGTAATTGCCGCACTATCGGACACAGAACCATTAGTTGAGCAAATGTTCCAGTATCGTTTTTCTCAGTCCGAGGATTTGGGTGGTCATTCGTTGGGAAATTTAATGCTTACTGCTTTAACTGATATTACAGGCGATTTTAGCCATGCCATTGCAGAAATGAGCAAGGTATTAAAGGTCCATGGAAAAGTAATACCGGCAGCAAATCGAAAAATCGCTTTACATGCGGAACTAATAGACGGATCGATTATTGAAGGGGAATCCAAAATTCCCAATTCTCAATTACCGATTAAACGCGTCTTTTTAGTCCCGGGAGACGTGAAACCGCTTCCTGAAGCAATTCGTGCGATTGAAAAAGCCGATTTTATCCTGGTTGGACCTGGAAGCTTATATACTAGTATTATTCCAAACTTAATCGTAAAACAAATTGGCAGTGCATTGGTGAAAGCGAAAGGGAAAAGAATCTATATTTGCAATCTCATGACGCAAAAAGGCGAGACCTTGAATTTTAGAGCAACCGATCATGTCCAAGCAATTTTTGACCATGTCGGCAGCCCGTGCTTGGATGCCATCCTTGTGAATGATATTGAATTGCCATCTCCCATTAAAGAAAACTATAAAGAAGAGAATGCAGAGCCTGTGTTGTTTGATATCGAGAAGTTAGAAAATATGGGACTAGAGGTTATTAAAAAAGAGATCGCCACAATTCAGTCCGGCGTTGTTCGCCACGAGTCAAATAAAATTGCTCAATGGCTAAGTGATTATACATTGAATAGAATGTAAAAAACATACAAGGCTTTAGATTGGAATTGTGTGGTATGATTGTTTTCATACATAGGTGAAAGGGGGGAAAAAGATGTCATTTGCTTCCGAAACGAAAAAGGAATTGACGCAGCTAGAATCCGATGATCATTGTTTAAAGGCGGAGGTATCTGCGTTGATTCGCATGAATGGAACATTATCCTTTACAAATAGACAGCTCAGTCTGGACGTGCAGACCGAAAATGCAGCGATTGCGAGAAGGCTTTATACAATTGTCAAAAAGTTATATCCATATAATGTGGAATTGCTGGTTCGAAAAAAAATGCGGTTAAAGAAAAACAATGTCTACATTTGCCGTGTTCGTGAGGGTGCTCGTGAACTATTAGCAGATTTAGATATTTTATCTGAAGACTTTCAGTTAAATCATTCGCTCTCTTCTTCCTTACTTTTAAATAGAGATCAGAAACGAGCATATTTACGTGGTGCGTTTTTAGCAGGTGGCTCTGTAAACAACCCTGAAACTTCAGCATATCATTTAGAAATTTATTCATTATATAAAGAGCATGGTGAAGCATTAGCGGATTTGATGAACAAATTCAACCTCAATGCCAAAACCATTGAACGAAAAAAAGGTTTTGTTACTTACTTGAAAGAAGCTGAGAAAATTTCTGATTTTTTGGGAATTGTTGGAGCTGTACAGGCTATGCTAAAGTTCGAGGATGTCCGCATCTTGCGTGATATGCGAAATAGTGTAAATCGAATTGTTAACTGCGAAACAGCGAATCTTAACAAAACAATCGGTGCCGCTATCCGTCAGGTGGAGAATATCCGCTTTATCGAAAACGCGATTGGTTTAGATCAATTACCAGAAAAATTAAGAGAAATTGCAAGGCTTCGAGTTGAATACCAAGATGTCACATTAAAAGAACTTGGTGAAATGGTGTCAACGGGTACAGTAAGCAAGTCAGGCGTAAACCATCGATTGCGTAAAATTGATGAAATCGCAGAAGCCTTAAGACGAGGCGAAACCATTAAATAATTTTGGAAAATAGTGTATAATCATGATAGATATAAATTTTACTGAAGTTTTAAAAAATTGTAGGATTCTATCATTGTTCTTTTCATACAATTTAGATAAGATAAATGTATATAGATGAACGGTTTGAAAGGGAGTATCGTAAATGGTTGAAACCAATGTGGAAGTAAAATTGAAATCGGGTTTACAGGCGAGACAAGCGGCTTTGTTTGTTCAAGAAGCCAATCGTTTTAAATCGGAAGTGTATTTACAAAAAGATGAGAAAAAAGTAAATGCTAAGTCTATTATGGGGATTATGAGTTTAGCCATAGCAAGAGGAACAACGATTACTCTAATTGCTGAGGGGAAAGACGAACAAGAAGCCGTAGATGGACTAGTATCTCTTATTCAACGAGAGGAATAAGGACAAAATCATTTGTAAACGCTCGCAAACTTTGGGGTATCTCACAACTGCTGGGATGCCCTTTTTTCCAAATAAAAAATGGTGAGGAGGAAAGAATCCTCATCACCATCTGCTAATACAATTATTTATCTTCGATTCGAGTAATAATTTGGTCGATTAAACCATATTCTTTTGCTTGTTCAGCAGTCATGAAGTTATCGCGGTCAGTATCTTGTGCGATGCGGTCTAAAGATTGACCAGAACGATCAGCTAAAATTTTGTTTAATTTGTCACGCAAGAATAAAATACGTTTTGCAGCAATTTCAATTTCAGTTGCTTGACCTTGTGCACCACCTAGTGGTTGGTGAATCATTACTTCTGCATTTGGCAAGGCAAAACGTTTGCCTGGTTCACCAGCTGTAAGCAGGAATGCACCCATAGATGCAGCCATACCGATACAAATTGTTGATACTTGCGGTTTAATGAATTGCATTGTATCGTAAATTGCCATACCTGCTGTAATTGATCCACCTGGTGAGTTGATGTATAAAGAAATATCTTTATCAGGATCTTCTGCTGCCAGGAATAATAATTGAGCAACAATTGAGTTGGCAACATTATCATCGATAGCACTGCCAAGCAGGATGATGCGGTCTTTTAAAAGACGGGAATAAATGTCATATGCACGCTCTCCGCGACTTGTTTGTTCAATAACTGTAGGAATTAAATTCATTTGTAAATCCTCCTTAAAAGATTTATTCGTTGACTCTGTGCTAAAAAGAATACCTTTTAGCTGTACATCTATCATACACAGAATAGTCAAGAAAGGTCAAATATAAACCACCGGCCTTAACTAAAATATTGCAAGTTTCTATCCGCTATTATTCTATGACCCATTTTTAAAATAAGAAGTAAAGTATAAAAGTTTGAATTTGCAACTTCCGCCACCGGAAATGGAGCGTTTAAAGTATCCATCAATTGGACACAATAAAATCAAATTTAACTTCAATTTAGTAGTTGAATTACTTTGTATACATTTGTATAATAGAAAAGTCGTATTTTACTGTTGGCGTTATGACCTAAAGCATAAGAAGTATGTAAATGAAGAACAATTCTATTTTCAAAAGCGTTACGAGTAAGTTTTCCTATTATAAAATGTCCTCGTGGTGTAATGGATAACACTGAAGATTCCGGTTCTTCCGCTGGGGGTTCGATTCCCTCCGAGGGCGCCATTTTACTGATTCAACTAAGAAATTTAATAAGGTAGACCTTCCTGGGTATATTAGCTTAGCAGCCTAATAGCATCCAGAGGGAATGAAAAATAAGGGATAAAATGCAATTACTGTACCAATTCATTTTATCCCAAATTCATTCTCTTTAAACTATCATTACCAATCTTTTCATATAAAATTTTTATAAGTTACGATCGTGTGTTTAGTTTTTTAAAGGTTTGAAACAAATAAAGAGAAAAACAGCCCGAAAAGTTTGCATAAAACTTTTCGGGCTGTTTTTTATATGGAGGAATGTCTGCTTCTATTAGATGTGTTAATAGATTGTAATATTTGGGATGTGCAATAGAGTTGTTCGATAGAAAAAAATTAAGGTGGACTCTCACAAATATTCTCCGTAACTCACGTGTCTGCGTAAGTTCTACGCTTTAATTTTAGAAAATTTTATGTTGTTTAAATATTGCGAAGTTTATATAATGATAAATATATTTTCTGATTTTAAAATAGTCTGAATAATAAAATTAGGAAGATAAATAGAGTTCGGGGGGAATTGCTTTGTTAAAAAAGAAAAAGTTATTGTCATTAATCACACCACTTGCTGCTGCTTCAATTATCCTGGCTGCATGCGGAACTTCAGAAGAAACAGGAACTAACGGATCAACGGGCGAAGAGGGAGAAGGAGCTACTAAATTGGTCGTAGGGACTGACGCGGCCTATGCACCATTCGAATCATTTGATGACAGCGGAAAAATCGTTGGAATTGATGTGGACGTAGTCAATGCAATCGGCGAAGAGGTTGGCGTTGACTTTGAAATCAATAACGTAGCGTGGGAGCCTCTATTCCAGCAAGTAACAAACGGGGAAGTGGATCTAGGCGTTTCTGCCATCACAATTACTGAGGAACGTAAAGAAACTTATGACTTCACAGAGCCATATTACGAAGCAACACAATTAATCGTAACAAAAGAAGATTCTGATATTGCCTCTTTAGCAGATTTAAAAGATAAAAAAATCGGTGTTCAAATCAACACAACTGGCCACTATGCAGCACAAGATCTACAAGGGAAAACGAGCACAAGCATTTTGCCATATGAAACTACACCAATCGCGATTCAAGAAGTTATCAACGGGACAGTGGATGCGGCAATTGGCGATAATGCAGTAATTCTTGAATATATTAAAAATAATCCAGATTCCAAATTAAAATCTATTGAAGATGATAGCTTCGAAAAAGAATACTATGGATTAATGGTGAAAAAAGGAAATGAAGAAGTGCTGGATCTTTTAAATGAAGGTATTGAAAAATTAAAGGAAACTGGAAAATTAGCTGAAATTACTGGTCAAGAGATCGAATAATTAGATGGAGGTATTTCAGATGAACTTCTTAGATATGCGTTGGGACATTGTCTGGAACTACCGTGAGTTTTTTATAAATGGTATTTGGGTGACAATTATATTAACCGTTTGTGGTTATATAGGGGGCATCATACTAGGAGTACTATTGGGATTAGGGAAAACATCAAAGAGAAAATGGATTTATTTGCCATGCAAGCTTTATGTTGATTTATTCCGCGGTACTCCAATGCTTGTCCAGATTTTGATCATCCATTTAGCATTGATACCCGCGGTCTTTGGACAGTCATTTGGCTTTATTTTTTCAGGGATAACAGCGCTTGTGTTGAATAGTGCTGCCTATAATGCGGAAATTATCCGTGCTGGGATCGAATCGATTGATAAAGGGCAAATGGAAGCCGCACGATCCCTTGGTCTAACTCATGGACAAGCGATGCGAAAAATCATTTTACCGCAAGCAATTCGCCGAATGATTCCACCGTTAGGAAATGAATTTATCGCCTTATTAAAAGATTCTTCGTTAGTAACAGTAATTGCGGCGAACGATATTTTATATGCAGCAAAAGTAGTCGCAGGAGCATACCAGCGTTTCTGGGAACCCTATTTAGTAGCGGCAGTTTTATATCTAATCTTAACTTATCTTGTTACGAAACTGGTGGCATTTGTTGAGAGACGATTTAGCATTAGCTATAATCCGCGTAAAAAACGAGAAGGGCGGACTTAATGCATGATAAAAGTAGAAAACTTACATAAATCCTTTGGCCGTTTAGAAGTGCTGAAAGGAATTAACTATGAAGTTCGCGAAAAAGAGGTAGTCTGTGTAATCGGCCCTTCTGGTTCGGGGAAAAGTACATTTTTAAGATGTATTAATCTGCTCGAGGAAATTTCGGATGGGGCAATCTATATTGAAGGCGTACAAGTGAATGACCCGAAAACGGATATTAACTTGATCCGGACAGAGGTAGGAATGGTATTCCAGCAATTTAATTTATTCCCGCATATGACAGTTGTCGAGAATATTACGATGGCGCCGATGTTTATTCGCAAGCTATCGAAAAATGAAGCAGAAAACCTAGCTTTAGAATTGTTGGATAAAGTAGGACTTCGTGAAAAGGCGGATAACTATCCACAGCAGCTTTCAGGCGGTCAACAGCAGCGTGTTGCAATTGCTCGAGCGCTGGCGATGAAGCCAAAAGTGATGTTATTTGATGAACCAACTTCCGCTTTAGATCCAGAGATGGTAAAAGAGGTATTGGATGTTATGAAGCAATTGGCACTTGAAGGGATGACCATGGTGGTGGTGACCCATGAAATGGGCTTTGCCCGCGAGGTTGCGGATCGAGTAGTGTTTATGGATGGCGGCTATATTGTTGAGCAGGGCAAGCCGGATAAGATTTTTGATGCGCCTCAAAATGAACGGACAAAAGCATTTTTGGGGAAAGTTCTATAAGTAAAAAAATCCAGTTGATGTTTTTGGACATCAACTGGATTTTAATGTTGGGCGTTGTTTGTCTATCCGCAGGTGCCAGCTCCTCGAGCCACTTCGAAATCGACTGCACCAATTGCCGATTTCTCCAGTTGTTTTCGCCAGCTAAACGGGCACCCGCACCTTTTCCTTATTAGTTCGGCATATCTTTTGCTTTTTCTGCTTGGCCATACATGTTCAACATTGTTTGCATGTCGGCTGGAGAAAGTTGTGGAACTTGGTAGTAGCCTTTTTTGTTTTGGTAAAGGGATAATTCGTATGCCATTTCAATACAGTTTTGAATGGAGTCTTGCAGCACACGGCGTACAACCGGGTTAGTCGATTCAAGAGCAGCAGTTGTTTTGCCAGTTGCCCCCATTTTATGGGCATTCATTAAAAAGCCGGAAATAATGCCGTCGTTGATTTCATTTGCCGACGTCATTGGTTTCTTTGGTTGGCCTGGTGTTAACCCGTAGTTCGTGTCATTGCCCATTTGCATTTTGTAAGAACGTGTTGGGTGGCTTGGATCTTGACCAGTTTTGAAACATTCGGCCGTAATATTATACTCGTCTAACATGAACGCGTATTGTCTGTCCAAGATATTTAGAAGTTCTTGGTCTTGTACATGAGGACGGAAGAAGATAAATGTGTTCATTCCACCGATTGCGGCACTTAGAACCTCATGAACGTCCATAACTTCGTGTGCACCGTGGTTCATTGAAAGAGGCATATTCCCTTGATTTGCTTGAGATTCATTCATGAATTGATTGTCCATTAAAGTATTCCTCCCAGATTTTAGTGTACAAAATCGTACGACTATAGTTTGTGTAGTTACAAGTTGATTATTCGGTTCATTTTTGAGATTCTTAGAAGGAATAATTTAGTAAGTGGAGGCATTTTTGTGAAAGTAAAGTATTATTCCAGACCAGGCTGTCATCTATGTGAGGAAGGGTTAGTGACTTTAAAGCTTCTAAAAGACGATTTTCCATTTGAAATTGACATTATTAATATTGAAGAAGATGAAGCCATCCATGAAAAATATATGCTGATGATTCCGGTAGTCGAAAAAAATGGGGAAGTCATTCAATATGGAAACCTTGATTTCGTGACGCTTTATGAAGCACTTCAGCCGTAAAATGGAGTGCTTTGTAAAAAAATAGATCAAAATATTTGTAGAAACTTCTGCAAAATTGTATACTCTATTTATAGAATATTTTTTTAATTTAAGTGGGACAAAAATGAAGTCGCGGGACGAAATTTACCCCACTGAAAGCTGCAGGTGTATTTCTTGGAAAATATGAATCCACAGCAAGCGGTTCAACTTCTTGTACCGGAACTCTCATCAATCATCCAGTTAAGATATCGAATTTTACAAACGATTGCTGTCGCCGGGCCGATTGGTCGAAGGACGATCTTGGATACCTTGAAGATTTCTGAGCGAACAGTTCGCAATGAAATCGCTTTGCTGAATGATCAAAACCTAATTGAAACTTCACAAAAAGGTATGATTTGTACGAGTAAAGGGTATGGAATACTTGAAGAACTAAAGGAAACCTTTCAGGAAGTTTCCGGACTTGGCTTAAAAGAGAAAAAGTTAGCCAAAACGTTAGGCATTAAAAAAGTGATTATCGTTCCTGGAGATGTAAATGCAGATCCAGGGATTCAACAGCTCATTGGCAAAGAAGCCAGCGAATTTTTAACGAGTATCGCCAAGAAAGATTATACCGTTGCAATTACTGGCGGAAGTACTGTTGCATCACTGACGAACTTTTTAGCTCCTACAAAAGCGCTGAGCGCACTTACATTTGTAGCGGCGCGGGGAAGCCTCGGCAATGAAATGAGCCTGCAAGCGAATACGCTCGTTTCACAGTTCGCCTCAAAATGCGGAGCGGATTTCCGTACCTTATATTTGCCGGAAAATTTAAGTGAAACAGCTTTTACAACCATGGTTCAGGAACCAATTGTGAAAGAAGTCCTCGATTTTTATGAGGATATTGATATTGTCATTCACGGCATTGGTTCAGCAACGGAAATGGCATACCGCCGCGACTCCAGTGAAACCATCATTAAAATGCTAGGTGAAAAAAATGCGGTAGGAGAAGCATTTGGTTATTATTTTGATGAAATTGGAGAAATAATATACCGAATCAACACAGTTGGAATCCAGCTTGAGCAGGTGAAGCAAAGTCCGCATATTATTGCGGTAGCCGGCGGAGTCTCAAAGGCAAAAGCGATTGAAGCCTATTTCAAAAATAACGCTGCACAGCAAACGGTCCTTGTTACGGATGAAGGGGCAGCAAATGCCATTTTAGAAAAGTAGTGGAACGCGAAAAGTATCATTATTTGATGGTTAATTCATTTCTTTATAGGCAAAACTGTTATCGCCTAAAAGAAATTTGATTTAGATAGAAAATATTATTTATTTGGAGGAAATTGATATGGCAATCAAAATTGCAATTAACGGATTTGGACGAATTGGAAGATTAGTTTTTCGTGAGGCAATTAAAAACAGTGAATTTGAAGTGGTAGCAGTTAATGACTTATCGGATGCACATCAGCTTGCTCACCTTTTAAAATATGATTCCGTGCATGGTGTTTACGATGCCGATGTACAATCTGAAGACAATGCCTTTATCGTTGATGGGGCAAAAGTTCAAGTATTCTCTGAGAAAGACCCAGTAAACTTGCCGTGGGGCGAGCTTGATATCGATGTTGTCATTGAATCCACAGGTCGATTCCGTTCAATGGAGGAAGTTTCGAAACACGTTCAAGCCGGTGCGAAAAAAGCGATCCTTTCAGCTCCTGCAAAAGGTGAAATGCCAACTTATGTAATGGGTGTTAACCATACAGAGTACCAGCCATCAGAAGATGTCATTTCCAATGCGTCATGTACGACAAACTGTTTATCGCCAGTGGCTAAAGTGCTTGATGAGAAATTCGGCATCAAACGCGGCATGATGACGACAATTCACTCTTACACAAATGACCAACGCATTCTTGATTTCCCGCATAGCGATCCAAGACGTGCGCGTGCTGGTGCTGTATCAATGATTCCAACAACTACAGGAGCTGCAGTAGCAGTTTCAAAAGTACTTCCTCAGTTAAAAGGGAAATTGGATGGATTCTCTATGCGTGTACCGACACCAAACGTATCATGTGTGGACCTTGTGGTAGAGTTAAACGCATCTTCAGTCACTGTTGAAGATATCAATAATGTTTTAAAAGAAGCTGCTAGCGGGGAATTAAAAGGTATCCTTGATTATAATGAATTGCCTTTAGTTTCAATCGACTATAACGGAAACCCTCATTCATCGACTGTAGATGGTTTATCAACAATGGTTTTAGATAATAATATGGTGAAGGTTCTTGCTTGGTATGATAATGAAGTAGGCTATTCAAACCGATTAATGGACTTAGCTAAATACATTACACAAAAATAAAATTTCATTTTTCATAACGTAACGGGTTCTAATTTAATGTGTCATACTTTTTCTTATTAAGTTCGCTATTGTGGTTATTTGTTATGACATATTTAGCTGGAAGTAAGTAAAAAGTATAGCCTTTATAATTATTACCATTTATAATAATGGAGGGTAAAGGAAGCGATGGATAAAACTGCCCATCGCTTTTTTTTCGGCAGATTGCTTAAAACAGTCGGCTACCTCAAATTAATAAGATTACACAGTATTTATGGTTTCTAAAATATCGCATGTAAGCAGTAAAGGAGACGCTTTATTTCTTACCAGGAGCGGCATTTAGTATATAGTTAACAAAAAAGTGAATCGAATCAGGATTTGAAGGAGGGTTTTCTTCAATGTTTTTAAAGAAGACGATGAATGATGTAGAACTAAAAGGCAAACGAGTATTTGTGCGAGTGGATTTCAATGTACCGATGGAAAACGGTCAAATTACGGATGATACACGCATTCGTGCAGCAATCCCAACGATTAAACAACTGGTGGAGTCGGGAGCAAAGGTGATCCTTGCTTCTCATTTAGGACGTCCAAAAGGTGAAGTCAATGAAGAGATGCGTTTAACTGAGGTAGGCAAACATCTATCTGAACTAATCGGTCAACAAGTTGCTAAATTGGACGAATCCATTGGTGCAAACGTAGAAAATGCTGTAGCAGCAATGCAAGAAGGCGACATCGTCTTATTAGAAAATGTTCGATTCCATAAAGGTGAAGAGAAAAACGATGAAGAGTTATCGAAATCTTTCGCGAAATTAGCAGATGTGTATGTAAATGATGCATTTGGCGCGGCACATCGCGCACATGCTTCCACGGAAGGAATCGCCAAATATATTCCTGCAGTATCCGGCTTGCTTATGGAAAAAGAGCTGGATGTATTAGGAAAAGCTTTGTCGAATCCTGAAAGACCGTTCACGGCCATTATTGGCGGAGCAAAGGTAAAAGACAAAATTGGTGTTATCGAAAACCTGTTGGATAAAGTAGATCACTTAATCATCGGCGGCGGACTATCCTTCACATTTACAAAAGCACAAGGCCATTCGATCGGAAAGTCTTTATTAGAAGAAGATAAAATCGAATTAGCGAAAAGCTTTATCGAAAAAGCAAAAGAAAAAGGTGTACAGCTTCATATGCCTATCGATGCTGTCGTTGCCAACGAATTTTCAAAGGATGCAGAAACGAAAGTTGTGGCCATTGAAGAGATTCCAGAAGACTGGATGGGGCTTGATATCGGTTCGAAAACAGCGGAGCATTACGCAGCCATCATTAAAGATTCCAAGCTAATTATTTGGAACGGTCCAATGGGTGTATTCGAAATGGACAAATTCGCTAACGGTACAAAAACTGTGGCACAAGCGATGGCAACAACACAAGGCTATACAATTATCGGTGGCGGAGACTCTGCTGCAGCTGTAGAGAAATTTGAAGTGACAAACGAGATGGATCACATTTCAACTGGTGGAGGCGCTTCTCTTGAACTAATGGAAGGGAAAGCACTGCCAGGAATTGTAGCCCTAAACGATAAATAAGGAGGCATATTAAAATTGCGTAAACCCATCATTGCTGGAAATTGGAAAATGTTTAAAACATTTGACGAGGCAGTAGAATTTGCTGAAATCGTACGGGAAAAAGTCCCATCTGAAGAGAAAGTGGATGCAGTTATTTGTGCACCTGCCCTCTATTTGCCGACATTAGTGGATATTGCGGTAGAAACAGATTTAGCGATCGGTGCCCAAAATATGCATTATGAAAACGAAGGTGCCTTCACTGGCGAAATAAGCCCTTCGCAGCTTGCTTCCATTAACGTGGACTATGTGATTTTAGGCCATTCTGAACGCCGCGAATATTTCAATGAAACAGACGAAGCGGTCAACAAAAAAGTACGAGCGGCCCTTATTAACGGAATCGTGCCAATTATTTGCTGCGGTGAAACTTTGGAAGAACGTGAAGCGCATCAAACAGAAGAGAAGGTTGCTTCCCAAGTAACTGCTGCTCTGGAAGGCTTTACGCCGGAAGAAGTCAATCATATGGTCATTGCCTATGAGCCAATTTGGGCAATCGGTACAGGGAAAACGGCTACGGCTGATGATGCCAATAGCGTATGCGGTAAAATTCGTGAGGTGGTCGAAGGACTTTACGGAAAAGAAACTGCCGAAAGTATTCGCATCCAATATGGCGGCAGCGTTAAACCAGAAAATATAGAAGAAATACTTTCAAAAGAACATATCGATGGAGCTCTTGTAGGCGGCGCAAGCCTGCACACAGACTCTTATCTTGCATTACTAAATAAAGTTCAGTAATTACTGGACTTCTGCGGCTTGTGTTCAACAAGCAAAAAGAGGGATTAAATGTATTGGAGGCGGGGAGCTAATGCCTAAACAACCTGTTGCATTAATTATTTTAGATGGCTTCGCCTTTCGCGATGAAACATTCGGAAATGCCGTAGCACAAAGCAAAAAGCCAAATTTTGACCGTTACTGGGCCCAGTTTCCCCATTCTACGTTAACGGCCAGCGGGGAAGCAGTTGGCCTGCCGGATGGTCAAATGGGGAACTCAGAAGTAGGTCACTTAAACATTGGGGCTGGACGAATCGTCTACCAAAGCTTGACGCGTATTCACAAATCCATTCGAGATGGCGAATTCCATAAAAATGAAAAGTTTTTGGCTGCTGTAGAACATGCAAAAGCAAATAACTCAAAGCTTCATTTAATGGGTTTATTATCTGATGGCGGGGTACACAGTCATTACGAGCATCTTTTTGCCTTACTTAAATTAGCGAAAGCAAATGGATTAGATGAGGTTTATGTTCATGGCTTCCTAGATGGCCGTGATGTAGGACCAACAACTGCACTGGGCTATATCGAAGAAACTGAAAAGCAAATGGATGAAATCGGAGTGGGAAAATTCGCTTCCATTCACGGGCGCTACTATGCAATGGATCGCGACAAACGCTGGGAACGTGTTCAACTTACTTATAATGCACTTGTTGATGGCATCGGGCAAACTGCTGCCACAGCCAAAATCGGTGTAGAGTCTTCTTACGATCGAGAAGTAAAGGATGAGTTCGTTGTACCTTTTGTGATTACAGAAGAAGGAACACCAGTTGCGACTATTGATACAAATGATGCGGTTGTTTTCTTTAACTTCCGGCCAGACCGTGCAATTCAGCTTTCAACAGTATTTACAAACGATCAATTCATCGGCTTCAAGCTTTCAGAGAAGCATCCGACAAATTTAAAATTTGTTACTTTTACACATTACAGTGTGGATGTAAATGCAGATGTGGCGTTTGAAACGATCGATTTAGTGAATACTGTCGGTGAAGTTATTTCAAGAAATGGATTAACCCAGCTTCGTATTGCGGAAACGGAAAAATATCCACATGTAACCTTCTTTATGAGTGGTGGACGTGAAGAGAAGTTCCCGGGAGAAGAACGAATTTTGATTGCTTCCCCCAAGGTTGCTACATATGATTTAAAACCTGAAATGAGTGCTTATGAGGTAACAGATGCATTGGTTGCAGAAATCGAGGCCGATAAATTCAATGCGATCATTTTAAACTTTGCCAATCCGGATATGGTCGGTCATAGCGGAATGCTTGAACCGACCATCAAAGCCATCGAAACGGTGGATGAATGTCTTGGAAGAGTAGTGGATGCTCTCCTTGCTAAGGGCGGTGCAGCCATTATCACTGCTGATCATGGGAACTCCGATGAAGTCATAACGATGGAAGGCCAGCCGATGACAGCCCATACAACAAACCCTGTTCCAGTAATTGTGACAAAACGGGATATTACGATGCGAGATGGCGGGATTTTAGCCGACCTTGCGCCGACTATGCTACAATTGCTTAATGTAAAACAACCCGAGGAAATGACAGGTACACCATTATTTTCTACTGATAAAAAGTAAGTAAACGAAGCTTATTGCGTTAAGCGCCGTTTTCTATATAGGTAAGTAAACCTGATTCAAGCATTTAAAAAAATTGAAAAATAAAGGAGATTTATTATGCCATTTATTACACAAGTTTATGCTCGCGAAGTTTTAGATTCACGTGGAAATCCAACAGTTGAGGTAGAAGTATTTACGGAGTCAGGTGCATTCGGCCGTGCGATCGTACCATCTGGTGCATCAACAGGTGAATATGAAGCAGTAGAATTACGCGATGGCGACAAATCTCGCTATCTTGGCAAAGGTGTATTACAAGCAGTAGAAAACGTGAATACAATTATTGCGGAAGAATTGGAAGGCAACTATTCTGTTCTTGACCAAGTCGTAATCGATAAAGCTTTAATCGAATTAGATGGTACTGAAAACAAAGGAAAACTAGGAGCTAACGCGATTCTTGGCGTTTCTTTGGCAGTAGCACATGCAGCTGCAGACTACCTTGATATTCCTTTATACCAATACCTTGGCGGCGTAAATGCAAAACAATTACCAGTGCCGATGATGAACATCTTAAATGGCGGAGCTCACGCAGATAACAACGTGGATATCCAAGAATTTATGGTAATGCCTGTGGGGGCAGAGTCTTTCCGTCACGCACTGCGCATCGGTGCTGAAATCTTCCATAGCTTAAAAGCGGTATTGAAAGAAAAAGGCTACAACACGGCAGTAGGTGATGAAGGTGGATTCGCGCCAAACCTAGGTTCAAACGAAGAAGCAATCACTGTGATCTTGGAAGCCATCGAAAAAGCTGGCTACAAACCAGGTGAAGAAGTGCAGCTGGCAATGGATGTTGCCTCTTCAGAGCTATTCAATAAAGAAGACCGCAAATACCACTTAGATGGTGAAGGTGTTGTCAAAACTTCTGAAGAAATGGTTGCTTGGTATGAAGAGCTAACTTCAAAATACCCAATCATCTCGATTGAAGACGGTCTGGATGAAAATGACTGGGATGGCCACAAGTTACTGACTGAACGTATCGGTAACCGAGTGCAGCTTGTTGGGGACGACCTATTTGTAACGAACACAAACAAGCTTTCTCAAGGGATCGAGCAAGGAGTAGGGAACTCAATCCTGATCAAAGTGAACCAAATCGGTACGTTAACCGAAACATTCGATGCTATCGAAATGGCTAAACGCGCGGGTTACACGGCTGTTATCTCTCACCGCTCTGGTGAATCAGAAGACGCAACAATCGCGGATATCGCCGTAGCAACAAACGCTGGCCAAATCAAAACTGGTGCACCATCTCGTACAGACCGCGTAGCGAAATACAACCAGCTTCTTCGCATCGAAGACCAGCTGGCACAAACAAGCCAATATCTTGGGTTGAAAACATTCTATAACTTACGATAATAAGCAGCTTTAGGCCATGGCCACCTGATTCTTTGGGAATCGGGTGGTTTTTTTAATGGGGTGATAGGGTGAAATACGTGCCGAAAGGGAATGGTGCTCCAAGGGGTGGTGAAATCGTTTCTGAGGAGGGATTGCGATGGAGAAGTGCATCATGGGGGGGATGAAGCAATTTTTGAGGACGGATTGCGATGGAAAAGTGCATCATGAGGGGGATGAAGTAGTTTCTGAAGACGGATTGCGGTGGAGAAGTGCATCATGAGGGGGATGAAGTACTTTCT
Source organism: Lysinibacillus fusiformis (assembly GCA_030027265.1). Classification (GTDB taxonomy): domain Bacteria; phylum Bacillota; class Bacilli; order Bacillales_A; family Planococcaceae; genus Ureibacillus; species Ureibacillus fusiformis_A. The sequence goes on from JASENG010000011.1 coordinate 138,289, forward strand.
GGGGACGGATTGTGGTGGAGAAGTGCATCATGAGTGGGATGAAGCACTTTCTGGGGACGGATTGCGATGGAGAAGTGCATCATGGCTAAGATGAAGTAGTTTCTGGATAGGGATTGCGATGGAGAAGTGCATCATGAGGAAGATGAAGCACTTTCTGGAGAAGAACCGCAATAGAAAAGTGCATCATACTCCCGATAAACCACTTTCAATTTGCAGTTGGCATGGGATGAACGAAATGCACAAATTTTCTTTTCAAATAAATAATGAAATAAATCCCAAATAAAGTATAATGAGTTATGTGAATAGACAGAAAACTTCTTATGGATAGCCAAGATATAACTTTTTAAGGGGAGGGGATTATCATGCTGAAGGTGTATGGAATCATGATTTTGACGATGTTTTTGTGGGGAAGTAATGTCTCCCTACTGAAGCTGCTGGTGTTCGATATCCCGCCTCTTGTGATGCAGGGGACGCGGATTTTCCTTGCTGGGATTACTTTATTTCTCATACTAATTGTCATGAAAAAGAAAATTATATATAAAGAAATGCCTTGGAAATTTGTCCTGCTGGCGACCTTGTTAGGGGTGATTGCCCATCACTCCTTGCTCGCGACAGGAATTGAACAAACGACTGCAGTAAAAACTTCATTGATTCTTGGATTAGCGCCACTAATTACAGCAATTATTGCGGTTGCCACAAGAGCAACCTCGTTAACAAGGCTGCGGTTCACTGGATTCGTTGTTGGATTTTTGGGAATAATTATTGCGGTGGTGGACGATGTTTCTGCGGTGACGGCTTTTGTTGTCGGGGACGTTTATGTCCTAGGCTCCATCGTTGTTCAGGCGTTTAGCTTTTTTGTCATTCGGCGGATTACGTTAACGATTCCTCCGCTCGTACTCACAGCTTATATGCTGACAATCGGGTCGTCTGTAATGATGCTGTATAATCTTGTGGTGACTCCGGCATCGTTTGCAGCTTTTGCCAACTTAGATCTAAAACTTTGGTCGGTCTTCCTATTCTCGGCAATCTTTGCAACAGCCGTTGGACATAGTTTATATAACTCGATGATTAAAAGACTTGGCGCTGCTGAAACAGCCATCTTCACGAACTTGAGTACAATCTTTGCATTGATTGGGGCAGTGGTTATTTTAGGTGAAGAGATGCACCTCTCACAAATCTTTGGCTGTATGCTGATTATTGTAGGGGTGTTGATTGGTACGGGTGGATTAGAAGAGTGGATCAAAAAAAGAAGACAGCATCATGCACCGCCAGTTAGTGAAAGCACCACATAAAAACAGAAACTAGCTACTGCTCAATAGGAAGCATAGCTAGTTTTTTGGTGCTATTTTATTTCGCGAATTTCAGCATTTCTTCCGAGATAAAGAATTTGTCGCCATTGTATACGGCTACCGAATTAAATTCTCGCGTGAACTGTACTTTTGTATTATTGATTTTCAGTGTTGCCGTGTTTTTGTTTTCAGGGATTGTAATTGTACGGTTATTTTTCGTTGCGACAAACACTGGATTATTTTCGTTTGTCGTATCAATTTTTGTTGTATAGCCTGCTTTTTCTAATTCCGCTTTTGCATCGACAAATAGATCATTTGTTAGATCTTTTAATTGAAAGCCCATTGCACTTGCCATTGTATGAGCTAAATCTGTGTTCTCTACTAATCCTGTTGGGTGAGAAGGACCGTAAGAATATAAAGTAACGTCATCTCCCGTATGACCGCCAGTAGTGAAACCGATATTCGCACGAGCAGATAATAGCTGTACGAGTGTCGCGCTTAAGTTTTCGCTCGCTTGCAATTTCTTTAATTCGTCGGCTGTTAGATTTTTTAATCCATAGCTTTCTGCCACTTCCACCAAATTAGACTTGTCCTTTTTCAATAAGCTTAAAGCCCCTTCCACCGTCATTGTTGCTTCTTTTAATGGATCGATATATGCAGATACTGGTGTAGTGTCGTAAGTAGAGTTGGTGTTGATATTTCCTAAAGTAATCCCGCTGTTTCCATGGTCAGTTACAGCAATGACTAACGTTTCACCGTCTTTTTCAGCGAATTCCAGAGCTTCCGCCACAGCATCATCAAACTCTAAAAAGTCTGTAACCATTCCGATCGGGTCATTGGCATGGGCTGCCCAGTCGATTTTGCTCCCTTCTACCATTAAGAAGAAGCCGTCTTTATCCGCACTTAATGTATCAATTGCTTTTTCCGTCATTTCAGCTAGAGAAGGCTCCTCTGGCTTCGTTTTTTCACGATCTAATTCATAGGCCATCGAACTTGGTGCAAAGCTTCCCCAAATTTTCTTGGAATCCGATTTTAATAAGTCGTCACGCGTTGTTACGAAATCGTAATTTTTATTTTCAAGAACGGTTAATAGGTTGTCCCCATCTTTACGAGTTTTGTTTAAAGAATCTGTTCCTCCGCCAAGTACAACATCGATATTTTGGTAGACTTGCTGTTCGCCGATATCGTCATAGTTGGAGCGGCTTGTGACATGGGAGGAGTACCCGGCAGGCGTTGCATGCTGAATTTCAGAAGTTGAAATGATCCCTGTAGCTCGTCCGGAAATTTTTGCACCTTCTAATACGTTGGCAACAGGTTTAAAAGCATCTTCCTCCGCAACTTTTTCAACTCCCGGCGTGTTTACAAGGGAAGGCAGCACCCCAACGTAGCCGCTGTTTGATTTATTCCCAGTTGCGAGGGCTGTTGCTGCAGGAGCAGAGTCTGTAATAGCCGATTCCGCCGAATACGTACGAACAGCGCCTGTCAAAATATTATCCAACGCTAAACTCTCGCCCTTATACCAACGAGCAATGGTGCTAACATTATCGCTGCTTCCATCCATAATTAACATGATGACGTTTTTGGCTTCCTCTGTCTTCTTCTCTTTCTCTTTTTCTTTTGCGAGTACATTTACCGAAGCGAAACTAAGAGATGATAAAGCAAGAGTCCCTACTAAGGCAGCGGAAAGCCATTTTTTCTGAATACCAGACATATTCATCCTCCTAAAAAATAGATTAATTTCAGCTTTTATTCTATTAGATAGATATTTAGTGAGAGTTTAGGGGATGTAAACTTATGTTAAGAAGTGTAAATGTTGAGAAAGCTGGAGAGAGGAATGTGAATCCATGAAAATAAAAAGGACCGCCTCAAAAAGCATTTTTCAATACTTTTGCGGCAGCCCCTTTAGTTACGCTTCGACAACTTCCGGAATTTCGGGAGTCTCTTCGTCTTTGTTTTTGCGAGAAGCGCGTGAACTCCAATACGTTGCTAAAATTGGTCCAGAGATATTGTGCCAGAAGCTGAAGATGGCACTTGGTACAGCTGAAACAGGGTCGAAGTGAGCCATTGCCAGGTTGGCACCTAAACCGGAGTTTTGCATACCAACTTCAATGGAAACAGCTTTTTTATCTTCATAGTTCAGCTTGAATAGCTTCCCAATCAAATAGCCGAATAAATAACCTAAACCGTTGTGTAAAATAACAATCGCAAAAATAATAAGGCCAGTTTCCAAAATTCGATCACGGCTGCCGCTTACAACAGCAGCAACGATTAAAACGATGGCAATAACCGAAACGGTCGGTAAGATGGCAACACTTTTATCGACAACAGGCTTTAAGAATAGCTGTGCTAAAATCCCTAAGATAATTGGAATTAAAACAACTTTCACAACGGACATAAACATGGCAGAAAACGAAACAGGCAGCCATTCACTCGCAAGCAAGTAAATTAAAGCTGGCGTCATGATCGGTGCCAATAATGTTGTTACCGATGTAATTGTTACAGATAAAGCTGTATTTCCTTTGGCTAAGAACGTCATAACGTTGGAGGAAGTTCCGCCTGGACAGCAGCCTACTAAAATAACCCCAACGGCAATTTCAGGCGATAATGCGAAAATCTTAGCTAACGCAAAAGCAAGCAAGGGCATCACTACAAATTGTGAAACGACCCCAATGGCAACGCCTTTTGGCTGTTTTAAAATTAATTTGAAATCAGCTAATTTGATCGTCATCCCCATACCGAACATAACAATTCCTAATAATAAAGTGACGTAGCTCCCTAACCATGTAAAGTTTTCCGGCAGCCAAAGCGCGAATCCAGCAGCGACTAAAACCCATAGCGCAAAAGTATCACCGGCGAATTTCCCGATTCTTTCTAAAGTGTTCATGATGATGTAACTCCTTTTCGATTGTTTGGTTATCATTCTATGACAATAGTGTCAGAATTACAATAAGATTCTGAAAAATTAGTTTAATAAACTAAAATAGAGAATAAAACATTAATAACATAGAAATAATGAGAAACTAGTAAAATTGATAGAGAGGTTGTTTTAGTAGATTTTGGAAGCTGGATTGCTGGATTTTCGATGTTTTTGATGAGATTCTTCCATTACAAAGTTCACATGAGGTCGACAGGTGATAGCGGGAATGAGACTTTTGTCAATCGATTTGCGTTAGATTATTGTATTTTCATACTATTTTTGCTATACTGTACCTTGTTGGCCTATAATTAAGTTTGAAGCTATATTATAGGTATAAGTGCAACTAAGGCTTATCACCTAAAAAAGCTTGGCGATAAGTCAAGTTTACTAATGAAGTTTCTATTTCAGGAGGTGGAGTCATGCATACTTTGTTATTAACATTACTAATTATCGTAAGCCTTGCATTGATCGTGATGGTATTATTACAATCAAGTAAAAGTACAGGATTATCAGGTGCCATCTCGGGTGGAGCTGAACAACTTTTCGGTAAACAAAAAGCAAGAGGAATGGATTTAATTTTACATAGAATAACAATCGTTCTTGCAGTTCTATTCTTTATCTTAGCTTTAGCCATCGTAAAATTATAACGGATAGATTGATTCATAAAGAATGCAACGCCTAACCGAGCATGGTTAGGCGTTTTAATTTACAATAGGAAATTACCAAAGATATGTACTAGAGGAAGAAATTGTTTGATTTTAACCGAATTCGCGAGCTAATCACAAAAAACTGTCCCATTCCAAGGGCACATACAACAAGCGGTATGTGTTTTAATTTATACTATTAGGAGAAAATATTGTATACATAAGAAATTTTTGGAGGGCCAAACAAATGCGAAATGCCGAAATCAAACCGTTTTTCTTTCAAGCAGGAAAACGTGCAGTTTTACTTCTACATGGGTTTACGGGAAGCTCCTCGGATGTGCGGATGCTGGGGCGCTATCTTGAAAAGCGGGGCTATACTTGTCACGCACCTCATTATAAGGGGCATGGTGTTCCACCCGAGCAGCTCATCGAAACTTCGCCAGCGGATTGGTGGGAAGATGTCGTCAAGGGCTACGAAACCTTGAAAGAAGCAGGGTATGATGAAATTGCGGTCGTGGGCTTGTCGCTTGGCGGTGTCTTTTCATTAAAGCTAAGTTTAGTGCAGCCTGTTAAGGGAATTGTTACGATGTGTTCTCCCATGACCATGCGAACAACCGATAAAATGTTCCAGGGTGTCCTGAAATATGCAAAGGACTATAAGCGTTTTGAAGGAAAAGAGGATACGCAAATCGAACAAGAAGTAGAAGCGATTCGTGGTCATGGAATGCCTTCATTGCCCCAGTTACAGCAGCTTGTTGCAGACGTTCGAAATGAGCTGGATATGGTATATGCACCGATTCTCGTCATACAATCTAAAAATGATGAAATTATTGACCCTCATTCTGCTCATACTATTTATGAAGAAGTGGAATCCTTAAACAAACAAATCAAATGGTTCGAGCATTCTGGGCATGTCATCACGCTTGATAAAGAAAAACAGGTACTACATGAAACGGTTTATGAATTTCTGCAATCCCTTGATTGGGAAAACGCATAACCTTTCGACTTACATTTAGTATTGCAAAAAGGAGGGAAAATATATGGCACAAAAAAATGAATTGCAACTGCGTATATTAGATATGATGAAACAAGATGATTATAAACCACTTAAGGTGGATGAAATAGAAGAAGTTCTTGAGCTGGAAGACGCCGAGGAATTTAGAGACCTCATTAAAACGCTTGTCCGTATGGAAGACGAAGGGTCCGTTGTACGTTCCCGCGCCAACCGTTACGGCCTGCCAGAACGCATGAACCTGCTAAAAGGGAAATTCATCGGTCATGCCAAAGGATTTGGTTTCGTGACACCGGAAGAACCGGGCATGGATGATATTTTTATTCCGCCTCATGAGGTCAACGGTGCGCTAAATGGCGATATCGTGCTGATCCGTGTATTGAAAGAAACATCAGGGGATCGACGAGAAGGTACTGTTACAAAGGTGATTGAACGCAGCAAAACGACTTTTGTCGGTACATACCAAGCGAACAGAAGCTTTGGATTCGTTGTAACAGACGACAAAAAATTAAATATGGATATTTTCGTGACGAAGGAAGATTCCCTTGGAGCGGTAGATGGCCATAAGGTAGTAGTTGAAGTGACGAACTGGCCGGATGAAATCAAATCGGCTACCGGGATGATTACGCAAATTCTAGGGCACAAAAACGATCCGGGTGTCGACATTTTATCGATCATTTATAAGCATGGCATTCCACCGGAGTTCCCGCAAGAGGTCGTGGATGCGGTTGGGGAAGTGCCGGATGAGATCAAAGAATCTGACCTGGTAGGCCGCCGTGACTTACGTGATCAAATGATCGTGACGATTGACGGCGCAGATGCGAAGGACTTGGATGACGCCGTTACGGTAACGAAAAATGAAGACGGCACTTACAAATTAGGTGTTCATATTGCGGACGTAAGCTATTACGTAACGGAAGGCTCGATTATCGACGAAGAAGCTTATGACCGAGCGACAAGTGTCTATTTAACAGACCGTGTAATTCCAATGATTCCGCACCGTTTATCGAACGGGATTTGTTCGTTAAACCCACAGGTGGACCGTTTAACGCTATCCTGTGAGATGATCATTGACCAAAACGGACGAGTAGTGGAGCATGAAATCTTCCAAAGTGTCATTAAAACGGTGGAACGTATGACGTATACGGATGTATATAAAATCCTGGAAGAGGAAGACGAAGAGCTACTCAAGCGTTATGAAAAGCTTGTGCCGATGTTCAAGGATATGGCGGACTTAGCGGAAATCCTAAGAAATAAACGCATGGAGCGTGGTGCCATTGACTTCGACTTCAAAGAATCCAAAGTTTTAGTGGATGAAGACGGCTGGCCACAGGATATCGTGCTTCGTGAACGTACGGTTTCCGAGCGGTTGATCGAGGAATTCATGCTAGCGGCCAACGAAACAGTGGCCGAGCATTTCCACTGGATGAACGTACCATTCATCTACCGTATCCATGAAGACCCAAAACCAGAGAAGCTGCAACGTTTCTTTGAATTTGTGACAAACTTCGGGTTAGTCGTAAAAGGTTCTGGCAATTCGGTGCATCCAAAAGCATTGCAGGAGATTATTAAAGCGATCGAAGGAATGCCAGAAGAGCCGGTAATTTCGACAATGCTGCTTCGTTCGATGCAACAAGCGAAGTACTACCCAGAATCCATTGGTCACTTTGGCTTATCGACGGATTACTATACGCACTTTACATCGCCAATTCGAAGATACCCGGACTTAATCGTTCACCGATTAATTCGTACGTATTTAATCGAAGGGGATGTGTCCAAAGAAACTCAGTTCAAATGGGCGCAAAGAATGGATGAAATTGCAGATCATACGTCTGAACGCGAGCGCCGTGCAGTCGATGCCGAGCGTGATACGGACGCACTGAAAAAAGCGCAATACATGTCCGATAAAATCGGCGAAGAATTCGAAGGAATGGTTTCTTCTGTTACGAACTTCGGGATGTTCGTGGAGCTGCCAAATACCATCGAAGGACTTGTCCATATCAGCAATATGACAGACGATTACTATCGTTTTGATGACCGTCAAATGATTATGGTCGGGGAGCACACAGGCCGAATTTTCCGTATTGGTGATGAGGTGAAGGTTCGCGTGGCAAATGTTACAATAGAGGAGTCCTCTGTTGACTTTGAAGTGGTCGATATGGTGAAATCATATGGTGGCCGAACACGCAAAAGCGCACCAAAAGTGATTCATGCCGGCTCTGGCAGAAGAGCTGAAGGCGAAGGTGGCCGTGGTCGCCGCCGTGTAGAAAGCGATGAAAAAAGCGGCAGCGGAAGACGCGGAGAATCCAGAGGCCCAGGCGGCAGATCTGGTGGCTCAGGAGGTTCCGGGGGCGGATCTGGCTCAGGCGGACGCAAAGTAAAACAAAAGCAAAAGTTTTACGAGGGCGTTGCAAAGAAAAACAAAAAGAAAAAATCCAAAAAACGATAACATGAAAATAGCCCAAGTGTGATGGAAGTTCGCACTTGGGGTATTCTTTGATAGGAAACTATGAAACTTAGATGTCTAGCTACACCGCCCAGCCCCTCGAGGTCGTTTCAGGCACTCGGTCGAAAGCTGAAAAGACGCTTTTGATTCGTGCCTTCCAACGCACATGGATGTGCAAGTGCCGACAATGCACACGATGTGCATTGTTGTCGGCCAACGCAAGTCGGGGCTAGCAGGGCGGTTTCGCTTGTAGAAATTGTGAGGTGTCGCTCGTGGCAAAAGGAACTGGAAAAGTATTGGCGCAAAACAAAAAAGCAAACCATGATTACTTCATCGAAGAAACCATTGAAGCCGGCATGGTGCTGCAAGGTACAGAAATCAAATCAATCCGAGCAGGGAAGATTCAACTAAAGGACTCCTTCGTTCAAATCCGTAACGGACAAGCCTGGATTTCCAACATGCACATCAGCCCTTACGATCAAGGGAACCGTTTCAACCACGACCCATTGCGTGTCCGCAAATTGCTGCTCCACAAAAAGCAAATCAGCGAACTGCTCGGTCGTACCAAACAAGAAGGCTACACCATCGTCCCTCTGAAAATGTACATCAAAGACGGCTATGCAAAGCTTCTTATTGGCGTTGGTAAAGGTAAGAAAAACTACGATAAACGTGATGATTTGAAGAAGAAGGAAGCAAAACGTGAAATGGAAAGAGCTTTCAAAGCGAAGAATCAGTACTAACAGAAACTATTGTTATCTAAAAATAATAATAAGGTTTGACCGTATAACTAAAGGGTATAAGAATAGTGTAATTCTTTGGTTGGTTAACTTTAGAAAGAAAGGAATAATCAGATGTGTTGCTGATTATCCAAAAATGTTTTATACTAGGTATACAAAGTTGCCAGTAGCTAAAGGCTAAGCTTCATCGCCTTTTATGCCGTATGTGTGAAAACACATCTCTCTTATATAGGGGGACGTTACGGATTCGACAGGGATGGTTCAAGCTTGAGCTGCGCGTCGGAGGTCTCGGCTCCGTCATCAACGGAAGTTATATAATAACTGGCAAACAACAAAATTTAGCTTTCGCAGCGTAAGCTCGTAAGCGCTCTGCCTATCCATCGCCCATGTGGATAACGTAGGGCCCAACTTTAGTGGGATACGGTCGGTGGTGCCGCTTGAGTCACCGGCAAGAGATTTCCAAGCTAGCGTACAGGACGCCTGTTTGTCGGCATATTGCTACGCGAATCGTAAATAGGCAGACTACACGCGTAGACGCTTAAGTATTGGAGTTTCTGGACGCGGGTTCGACTCCCGCCGTCTCCATACAGTGAAATGTACTGAGTTTCATGGAGTGTCACAAATGTTGATTTATCAACGTTTGTGGCACTTTTTTAATGCCTTTGAGTTGTACTGAATTGGACTGAAACCTTATTAAAAACCTTATTAACCTTTGTTAATCCTTTGTTAGAAAATTAATCATGATTGGGTTCATGAATAAAGTTAGTAAATTTATCGATTGTTTCTGCCTTTGCTTTTTTTGTAACGTGAGCATATACATCTAAGGTTGTTTTCACATCTTTATGTCCAAGTCTGAATTGCACTTCTTTAATGGTTGCACCAGCTTCAAATAGGAGAGAACAGTGAGTATGACGTAATCCATTAGCGGTAATATAATCAAGATCATACTTTTGAAGAAAAGATGAAAGCCATTGGACTGTTTTATTTGGATCTTGTATTACATTAAGTTCATTTGAAAATACTAGCTGTTTTTTATTGTTTGTACTGGATCCTTTAGCTTTATAAATTTTCCCTTGTTCACTCTTCCATTGTTTAAAAAGGCTCATGGTTTTTTCATCAGCTTTAATTGTTCGAGACTCACCGTTTTTGGTAGGCCCCAGATAAAGTCCTGATTCCCCACGTTTTACAGCTTTAGTAATTCGAATTTCTTCCGACTCAAAATCAATGTCTTTCCACTGAAGTGCAAAAGCTTCACTTTTACGCATTCCTGTAAAAGCAAGAAGATGAAATAGGGTAGTTCGTTTTAAATTGTTATCTTGCTCTAGGCAATGTAAAAATTGAATCAATTGTTCACGTGAATAGAAGTTTTCAAAATCTTCATCTTCATCCTCTAAACTGATTTTTGATTTGATAATAGGCATCTCAACAAGATCAAAGGGGTTTTTATCGATTAAACCATGTTTGATTGCGTATTTCATTACTAACGCAGCGTAATTTTTAACCATTCGAAAACGCTGGAGCTTCTTTGCCCATTGATTCACATGCTTTTGACAAATTGCTGCATCAATTTTAGCGATCTTATAGTCACCAAACATCGGTAAAATATGATTTTTGAAAATCCGCTTCGTTTTTAACAATGTACTGTCTTCAACTGTATTTTCGTAATGTTCCATCCATAATTCATAAACGTCACGATATATTTCAACTGCCTGTTTCCGAAAACTACCATTACGAATTTCTTGTTGAATTTGAAGAAGAGCTTCTTTAGCTTCTTTTTTAGTTTTAAATCCACTTCGGGTAGTCGTTTGTTCTTTACCAGTTAACGGATCAACACCGACATAAACGTGAAATTTGTATCTCGTTTCTTTGTTTTTTAGTTGGTAACTTTTAATATTTGTCATATTTCCTCCAGTCTATTGCTTACGGAGACGAAGAGGTGTAGTAATATTTACTACAATTAAAGTGTATGTGATGAAATTAGCTTTGGCAAACAAAAGAGTAAGCAAAAAAATAACCGCTAGGGAGTAATTTTATACTCCGTAGCGGTTTAAATATTCGTCAAATCTATTAAAATTCACGATAGTACCTCTTGAATTAGTTGATGCCATGCTCTTTATAATAGGCTAGTAAAGAGTTGAGAGTGTCCCATTTAATTTTATCTGTCACATGTAAGTAGTGTTCGGTTGTAGTGTTTTTGTTTAACGAATGTCCGAGTCGGTTTTGAATTCCAACTAAATCTGCATGAGCTTCACCTAAATGTGTCGCATGTGTGTGTCGTAAACCATGCACAGTAATAAAATTTAATTTCAGTGACCCGAGAACCTCTGTAAGTTGCTCGTTTGGATAATATGACTTTAAGTAGCTATTAACAGAGTTATTAAAAATTAATTGTTCAGTTGGCTTATTAATTGGAATTCCAAGCTGAGTTAATCGTAAATTTTGTTCTTGTTGCCACAGTACTAGTGTATTTAGCGTAATATCATCAAGAAAAATGGTGCGACTATGTTTTGATTTAGTAGGACCAACATTATTTCTATTATTATACTTGGAATAAGAATAAGCCTCATAAATTTTTAGTGTCTTCATTTTAAAATCAACATCTCCCCAGTTTAATACTAATAGTTCACCTTTACGGATTCCTGTAAAAATAAGTAGGCGCAGTAAAGCATGTACTTTTAAATCTAATAATGGTAAATGAGTAATTAATAGTTTTAAGTTTTCTATATTTAGATAATTCTCATTAATTACATGTATTGATTCTTTTGGAACTTTGATAAGATTAAATGGATTTGAGTTAATGTATTTATTACGTAAAGCTCTGTCTAAAACATCAGATGCATAGCTAATGATATGATGAAAATACTTTAATTTACTTGAAAGTTCGGTAGCGAATTTTTCACAATGATTAGCAGTGATTTTTGAAACTTTCATATGACCAAAAAATGGTAGGATATAATTGTTAAAATAACCTTCCGTTTTGGAATAGGTACTCATCACAATTCCAGAATTTTTATAAAGCACATCCCACTCTTCATAAACCTCCGAAAATGTTTTCCGCATGTTTTCTGGTTTTTTTCCGTTGTTAAATTCATACTTTAGTCTATCAATCGCTATCTGAGCTGCTTTTTGTGACGGAAATTTACTACGAGTCACAGTTGCATCTTTTCCGGTAAATGGATCAATGCCTAAGTAGACAGTAAAACGATAATATTTAGAGCCATTTTTTAATTTATATTCTTTAATTGCTGGATGATATTTTGATTTATTTGTCATACTTATTTACCTCCGATTTTTTTGTTAAATACTATGTTTATACATAAAGGTATCTAATGCAGTCTTAGAAACTCTACGAATTCGTCCGATTTCTACAATTTCTAAACCCATTATTTGAAAGGTTCTTAATGTTTTATATGAGACATTTAAATAGGCTGCAGCTGTCTTTAAATCCATCCATTCACCTTTAAAATTGTTTGGTTCTACTTTTTCTTGTAGTGTGTTTTTAGTTAGCATAAATCTTGCTCCTTTCAGTTCGTGGAAATTTTTAGTGCTTGCAAGCTAGAGACATAATAGCGAGTGATTTCAAATATTCGAATAGGTATTTCAAAAAGTAATATATTTTGTGAATTAACCACTAGCTCAATCATGTGAAAATATAATAGCGAGTGATTTTAGATATTCGAATAGGTTTTTTAAAAAAAATATATTTTTTTGTGAATTAATCACTAGCTCAGTCAGGTGAAATATAATAGCGGGTGTTACTGAATATTCGAATAGGCTTTTTAAAGAAAATAAAAAAATTTTGGAAAGAATTAAATTACGTTCATAACTGAGTATGCGAGGATCTACAAAATAATTAAGTGGTTGATATTTTTAATTTTGATAAGTAAATGCATATAAAAAAGCAGAGGGAAAATTCCCACTGCTTTTAGGCTGTCATCTAATAGATTCCAATATTGAATATTGTCTTAAAAAATCATAAAAACTATAATAATCTAATTCACGTATCTCAGTGACTATATAATAAAGTAAATGTTTATTATGGTTTTTATCTAGTTCTTCGACTAGATACAAGACATCTATTAATTCAAATGTTATTGGTTTCCAAACAGCGTAAGTATATCTAGAATCATAAGACGAATACAATTTTTTTTTCCCTTTTTCAATTTCTCCCTCGTTTTCTAGAAAGATTATATGGCTAACATTAGTTTCTGCATCAAAAATTTCTGTTATATGTGCTAATGTACACTTACCCGTAAAGCCAAGTCCTCAGAATGAGTATAACCCTTCTTCTTTCCGTCGAATTTCCACTACAACAACTTCGGCATCTTTATAGTAGTACGCATCTTGTTCATAATAATTTTCATTTTTCCACTTATTAATTAAAAACTGCATTGCCAGTACTTTAAGTTCTTCTTCCTTAGATACAACAAACATCCCTTGAATATTTTCTTCATTCACTTTCAACATTTCTTCATATAGCGCTTTGTATTGTGCGATTATTAAATTCATTTTCCTGAGTTCAATCCTTTCGAATTTTAAATATTATAATAGAAGGATCTTTTAATTCGAAGGGGAGAAGAGGAATAAAAACTAATGATAATTCAGGATGTGTAGGAGGAAATGCGCTTAACATAAAGAAAAAACACAATTCTTGCTGCGGAGTCGTTCGCGATTGTAGATGTTTACTATTTTTTATTAGTAAGATCATTTTCATAAATAGTTAGTAAATAGTTATCTTAATTCTGCTTCGCTAACTTTCTTATAAGATTTATGTGCGGGTATACATTAGGTAAAACAATAATTTCATCTAGTCATCTAGAAATCCAATTGAGCCAACTTTTCTTTGTTTCCATCGTACATTACTTCATTTAGCCTTAAAACAATTTTATTGTT
>JASENG010000012.1 GCA_030027265.1 Lysinibacillus fusiformis
TAAAAAGCTTCAAATAATTGAACGTTCAGTAATTAGAATGAGACTAACAAGAAATTAAGGCTCGAGCAAAATTTCGATGCCCTCACCAGTAAATAAACGGAGAAATTTCGCTTATTTAGAAAATTGAATTATAATTAACCCGAATAGACGGAGAAATTCCGCTTATCAACTCGAAAAACATGAAAAAGGAGGTATTTTCTTAGCATAGTCGGAAAAGATCCCCTTATTTTCCCTAAAACCGAAACTATTTTGCATATAACGGAAAAATATCCGCTTATTTTCATTCGCTAGATTAATTTCGATTACGAGAGCTCGGTCCTATCAGGGGGAGCTGAAAAATAACCGGAAAAATTCCGCTTAATTAAAAAATCAAATCAATATTAGGCTAAATAGGGGGAAAATTCCTCCCGCCTATCGACTCGAAAAAGTGAAAGAGGGGATAGTTCTTAGCATAGTCGAAAAAGATTCCCTTATTTATCCCCGAAACGAACTCTATTTAGCAAATAACGGTAAAATCTCCGCTTATTTCAGATTCGTTAGATTGATTTCGATTACGAGGGCCAGTTCTTATCAGGGGAGGAGCACTAATGAGAGTGGAATGATCCCTCTTCTCTTAATTAGAAAATAAACTAAAAATCAGCTTTAGAGAGACGGAGAATTTCCACCTATCGAATAAGCGAATGGGATGCCTATGGTGGAAAAAGAGTCACCTTTTTCGGGCAACTAATCCTTCTCAGGTGAAAAATAAACTAAAAAAGATGTTCTCTCGTACAATCAGAGGACATCTTTTTTCATGGATTTAAAACTCTAGAATCTTCCTTAAATCATTAATATACGACTGACTAACTGGTAACTCTGTACCATTTTTCAATTCGATTATAAAATTGGATGCTAAATCTTTAGAAATACATTTGATGAAATAAATATTGATGATATATGAACGATGAATGCGCAAAAAGAATTCTGGCAACTTTCTTTGAAGCTCCTTTAAAGTAATATTCGTTTTATACTGCTCATTGTCCGCATAAAACCATGTCCGCTTTTGCAAACTCTCAATATGAGAGACTTGTTCTATCGGTATTGGTGTCCAATCTTCATCTTGCTTCCCCGTTAAAAATTTGTATAGTTCTTGTTTTTCAGGAACAAAGGATGAAGGTAAAATTATTACTAATGCTGCTTCCTGCTGTTCTATCATAATCGGATAACCAATTGCATAAAAAGGAGTGCCAAATATTGATTCATCGACAAGTACTTCTGTTTTCATGCGATTATTCAAAACTTGTGCAGCAATACTCTTTGGATGTATGTCCTCGTAAATTTTTAAATGGGAATGATTTATACTCGGACAATAATACACATAGGTACTGCCCAATGCAATAGCAATTGAGGCATCCTTTGGAATCCAATCTTCTAATATAATTTTGAATTGTTCAAACTCCTCTTTCGCTCCCTTAATTTTCCCCATTTCCATATTTAGAGCCCCCTTTGTGTTATAACAAAATCTAAATACTTCATCGCTATATTTTACCATTTCATCCTAAAATTCCAATAATTCGTCAGAAAATAATGAAAAATTAAATAGTCTGTTATATATTAATTTACAGCAAATACCTCTGTTATGGAACAGAAATCGAAATACTTTTTAACAGTGAGTATTTAAACAAAGGGGAAGGTGTGAATAATCATGACGAAAAGAAATGAAAAGATCGAGGCAATTAAAAAAGATTGGGCAGAGAATCCACGATGGAAAGGCATTGAAAGAACATACACGGCTGAAGAGGTTGTAAAATTACAAGGTTCTGTAGTAGTGGAACAAACTTTAGCAAAACGTGGTGCAGCTCGTCTTTGGAAGTCTTTGCATGAGGAAGATTTCATTAATGCATTGGGGGCATTAACTGGAAATCAAGCAGTACAACAAGTAAAAGCTGGTTTAAAAGCAATCTACTTATCGGGGTGGCAAGTAGCAGCTGATGCAAACCTAGCAGGTCAAATGTATCCTGACCAATCATTATATCCTGCAAACTCTGTACCGCAAGTAGTAAAACGTATTAATCAAGCGTTACAGCGTGCTGACCAAATCGATCATGCTGAGGGTCGCAATGATGACTTCGATTGGTTTGCTCCGATTGTAGCAGATGCTGAAGCTGGATTTGGTGGACCATTAAACGTATTCGAGTTAGTAAAGGGAATGGTTGAAGCTGGTGCTGCCGGCGTTCACCTAGAAGACCAATTAGCATCTGAGAAAAAATGCGGACATTTAGGCGGCAAGGTATTGCTTCCAACGCAAAACGCAGTTCGTAACCTAGTTGCTGCTCGTCTTGCGATGGATGTAATGGGTACAGACACTATTTTAATTGCTCGTACTGATGCAGATGCTGCTGATATGGTAACAAGTGATATCGATCCACGTGATGCTGAATTTATCACTGGCGAACGTACACCTGAAGGGTTCTTCCGTACAAAGGCGGGCATTAAGCAAGCGATTGCACGCGGTTTAGCTTATGCACCATATGCTGACTTAATCTGGTGTGAAACATCTAATCCATCAATTGAAGAAGCACGTGCTTTTGCTGAAGGAATTCATGCTCAATTCCCAGGTAAAATGTTGGCATATAACTGCTCACCTTCATTCAACTGGAAAGCTAAGCTTTCAGATAAAGAGATTGCAGAATTCCAACGTGAAATTGCGAAAATGGGCTATAAATTCCAATTCGTAACTTTAGCTGGATTCCACTCACTTAATAAATCAATGTTTGAACTTGCTGTTGACTATAAAGATAACGGCATGGCGGCATACTCCAAGCTTCAACAAGCTGAGTTTGACTTAGAAGCTAAAGGCTATACAGCTACGAAGCACCAACGTGAAGTAGGTACTGGTTACTTTGATGATGTTGCTCAAGCAATTTCTGGCGGTACATCTTCTACAACAGCGATGGCAGGCTCTACAGAAACAGCTCAATTCGTATAATCAAATGAAAATTAGTGCCTTGGCTGACTCTGTTAAACTATAACAGGTTAATAATTTAACAGATAGTCAAGGCAGCTTGCTGCAAAAATAGCAATTTTTATAAAAGGTGGGGATATGGGAAATGGAACAGGCTACATCACAAAAGCTTAAAATTGTTGGGGAGCTAACAGAACAAGCACAAGAAATATTGACACCTGAAGCACTTGATTTTATAGTCTCTCTTCATGAAAAGTTTAACGAACGCCGCAAAGAATTGCTTGTGAAGCGGGAAGAGCGCCAAAAGCGCCTTGATGAGGGAGAGCAACTTCATTTTTTACCGGAAACAGAGCAAATTCGTAAAGGTGAATGGACAATTGCACCGCTTCCTAGGGATTTACAAGACCGTCGAGTAGAAATTACTGGACCTGCTGTAGATCGCAAAATGGTTATCAATGCTTTGAATTCAGGAGCAAAAATGTTTATGGCCTGCTTTGAAGATGCATCAACACCAACTTGGGAAAACATGATTGCCGGGCAAATTAATATGCGTGATTCGGTTCGCCGTACAATTACATTAACACAAGAATCGAATGGAAAAACATATAAATTAAATGATGAAACTGCAGTACTTATCGTTCGTCCAAGAGGATTACACCTACTTGAGAAAAACGTGCTAGTAAATGACGAAGTGATGTCAGGTAGTTTCTTTGACTTTGGTCTATACTTCTTCCATAACGTAAAAGAACTTCTTGCTCGAAATACAGGACCATATTTTTACTTGCCAAAAATCGAAAGCCATTTAGAAGCACGCTTATGGAATGATGTATTTGTTTATGCACAGGATTACTTAGGAATTCCACAAGGTACAATTAAAGCGACTGTCCTGATTGAAACGATTGTTGCAGCATTTGAGATGGATGAAATTCTATATGAATTGCGTGAACATTCTGCGGGCCTTAACTGTGGACGTTGGGATTATATTTTCAGCTATATAAAACGTCTGCGTAATCAACGAGATGTTGTATTGCCGGATCGTGGTCAAGTAACTATGACCGTGCCATTTATGAAAGCCTATACATCGCTATGTATTCAAACATGCCATAAGCGGAATGCACCTGCAATGGGTGGGATGGCTGCTCAAATTCCGGTGAAAAATGATGAAGAGGCAAATAAGATTGCCTTTGCAAAAGTAGCGGAAGACAAACGCAGAGAAGCAACTGACGGTCATGATGGTACTTGGGTTGCTCATCCAGGCTTGGTACCTGTTGCTAGGGAACAATTTGATGCCATTATGAAAACACCGAACCAAATTGATAAAAAACGCGAAGACGTAAATGTATCTGCTAGTGATCTGGTTGCCGTTCCAGAAGGTACAATTACAGAAGAAGGTCTTCGCATCAATGCAAGTGTAGGTGTTCAATATATTGCATCGTGGCTACGCGGAAATGGTGCTGCTCCGATTAATAATTTGATGGAAGATGCAGCTACTGCCGAGATTTCTCGTACCCAAGTATGGCAATGGATTCGCCACGAAAAAGGGGTACTGGAAGACGGACGCAAAGTCACATTGGCTTTAACGTTGGAAATTTTAAACGAAGAGCTTGCGAAAATTAAAGCAACTGTTGGGGAACAGGCATATAACAGTGGTCGTTATGATGAAGCGGCAGAGCTGTTTAAGGTTTTAATCGAGCAAGACGAATTTGTTGAGTTTTTAACTTTACCAGGTTACGAAAAGATTAGCTAATTCCTATTAGAAATAAGTTGCCTCCACTTCAATATTTCTAATAGTGTTCAAACAAGGGGATTTATAATTTTTGACATGGGGATGGGATGTCTTACTAGCTGTGATGGGCTAGTAAGACATTCTTTTTAATTATTAGAAGGAATTTCTCATAAGGTAAAAGAATTGAAGTAGTAAGAAACTACATAAATAAAAGGGGAATGTTGCAACATGAAAAATAAAGAATTACTTTTAGTGCCTGGCCCGACACCGGTAGTAGATGAAATCTATGAGGCATTAGCAAGTGAAACGCGAGGACATACGGATCCGCGATTTGCTGCTACATTCAAGTCGGCGATCAAGCAAACCAAGGAATTGCTTCAAACAGATGGGGAAGTATTTGTTGTGGCGGGTTCAGGGACATTGGCAATGGAGATGGCGATTGTCAATACTGTAGGAAGAGGAGAAAGATTACTTGTCATTAGTCACGGTTATTTTGGTGATCGATTTACACCACTTGCAAATGCTTTTGGGATTGAAGTGGATGTGTTGCAAGCTGAATGGGGGAAACAAGTTGACCCAATACTCGTTCAAGAAAAATTAGCTGTAAACAATTATAAAGCTGTCACAATCACTCACGCTGATACTTCTACTGGGGTTATTTCCGACCTTGATGTCCTTGTTCCAATTATTAAACAAGCTGGTGTACTTATTATTGTGGACGGTGTCGTTGCAACAGCAGCGCTTGATGAAAATATGAGTAAAACTTATGGACATCCTGATTATAAAATTGATGTTGTCCTCACGGGTTCTCAAAAGGCAATTGGTATTCCACCGGGACTAGCTATTGCCGCATTCAACCAAACTGCATTAGAGGCAAGGGAAGCCTTGGGTACAATTTCGGCATATTATTGTGATATTAAAAACTGGCTGCCGATTATGCAAGAGCCTTCTAAATATTTTGCAACACCGCCGGTAAACTTAATTTATGCATATGATACAGCTTTAAATATCGTGTTGGAGGAAGGAATTGAGGAGAGGGAAAAGCGTCATATTGCTTTTGGACGCGGGATTCGTTCGGCTCTACGTACGTATGGTATGAAATCGTTAGCGGCAGAAGAAGTGGCTGCTCCAACTTTAAGCTGTATGCTTTATCCGGAAGGTGTGGATGATGCATCCTTCAGAACACTCCTTTCACATAAAGGTGTCATTGTGGCAGGAGCATTAGCTCATTTAGCTGGGAAAGCATTCCGCATCGGGCATATGGGGAATACAACAGCGGAAATGCTTGAAAGTGCAATTCGTCATATAGGAGAAGTGTTACAAGACCTAGGTCTAGAAGTAAATACAGAGACTGCCATTACAGCATTTAGAAAAGAATTAGCGCAAATCGTTTCTAATTAGAAAAAGAAGCTCTGGTATTCAGCGATACCAGAGCTTTTGGTTACCTGAAACTATATTATAGACGTTTAAGAGTTAAACTATTTTCTCGCTATTATATGTAAGGTTGGCTTATAATCTTTTTTTGTTCGATAGTTATAATACGAAATTTTAGAAAATATAGTATATGATAGGAAGAAAATAAAAATTAGATTTTAGGAAAGGGGTTGTGACGCTTGAATAATGATGCAATGACAAAATCTATTAATATTTCTCAAAAAAGAATGGAAGCAGATTTTATATTAAAAAATGCCTATATCGCGGACGTCTTTTCTTTATGCTGGAGAAAAGCCAACATCGTCGTTTCAGATGGGAAGATTATTTCCCTCGATGAAATGGATGAATTCACTGCGAAAAAAGTAGAGGATGCGAATGGTCGATATGTGATTCCTGGTTTGATCGATGCACATATTCATATTGAATCTTCTATGCTGCCTCCATCCCAGTTCAGTCAAATTCTTTTGCCTCATGGAATTACTTCTGTTATTACAGACCCACACGAAATCGTTAATGTATCAGGTGCAAAAGGTATGCAGTTCATGCTGGAAGATGCAAAAAATGCGCTTATGGATATTTACTTTATGCTGCCATCAAGTGTGCCCTGTACTTCCTTTGAAAATTCGGGTGCTGTGATGAAAGCAAAGGATCTAGCACCGTTTCTTCAAGATGAACATGTTCTCGGGCTAGCGGAAGTAATGGATTTCCCGGCAGTTCTCGGGACGGATTCAGATATGATGGATAAATTAGCTCTTGTCCGAAACGCCAAAAAAATCATTGATGGGCATGGAGCGGGTCTTACCAAGGAGCAGCTGCGAGGCTATCGCGCGGCTGGTATTCAAACAGACCATGAATGTGTAACAGCAGAAGAAGCACGCGAGCGAATTAAACAAGGAATGTATGTCTTTATAAGAGAGGGTTCAGCAGCAAAAAACTTAAGAGACCTATTACCGGCCGTAACCCCTGCAAATGCACGGAGATTTGCTTTTTGTACAGATGACAAACATCTTGATGAGTTAATAGAAGAAGGCAGCATTAATTTTGCCATTTCCCTAGCCATTAAAGATGGTATGAATCCATTACAAGCAATACAACTGGCAACTTTAAATGCAGCGGAATGTTATCGGCTTTATGATAAGGGAGCCATTGCAGAAGGCTATACAGCAGATTTTGTGATGCTGGAAGATTTACAGAAGATGACTATTGCAAGCGTGTGGAAAAATGGGCAAAAGGTTGCAAAGAATGGCCAAGTGCTCCATGAAGAAAAGGAAACAGCTCATATCGATGACTGTATTCTGCACTCAGTCCATCTTCCAAATTTAACTGTCGATGATTTAGCCATTCCATTTAATAAGGGGAATGTCGCAAATGTTATTGGAATCATGCCAAATCAAATCACGACTCAGCATTTAGAAAAAGAAGTAGATGTAGTAGAAGGCGTGTTTGTCCCTTCAGTTGAGAAAGATCTATTAAAAATGGCAGTGGTTGAACGCCATCATTCCCTGGGGACAATCGGTTTAGGAATTGTTCATGGATTCGGTTTGAAGCAAGGAGCCGTAGCCACAACCATTGCACATGACTCCCATAATGCTATTGTTGTAGGAACAAACGATGAGGATATGCTATGTGCTTTAAAGGCTCTGCAAGAAATGCAGGGTGGCTTAGTTGTTGTCAAGGAAGGTGAAGTTATAGGATCCCTTGCATTACCAATTGCAGGATTAATGACTACACTTGACGCAGAAACAGCAACGAAAAAGATTAAGGAAACACATAAGGCACTCCAGGAGATTCACCCAGAGCTCTACTTCCATTTCTTTTTAACGCTATCGTTTTTAAGTTTACCTGTTATCCCGGAGCTGAAATTAACTGACACAGGTTTATTTGATGTAAAAACTTTTCAACATATACCCGTAGAGGTGGTTGAACAAGAAGGTATCCCCAATTTAATTTAAGCGAGGCAATATTTCCGTTTTAACGTTGATAATCTCTGTTCTATAGGCCTTGGCTTATAGGACGGCTTCATATAATTACCATTGAACTAAGAAATGAAAAAACATAAAATTTTATTTAGGAGAATCTCAAGTGGTTCGTATAGCTGTCATAGTGCCTGCTCTAAATCCACTTCCATCTTTGATCGATTATATAAAAGAGCTTCTACAATTAGAAATTGAATCGATTATTATTGTAAACGATGGAAGTGATGCAAAATATCAAACTATTTTTAATGAACTGAAGAAGTTGGAGAAATGTATTGTCATGGATCATGACACGAATAGAGGAAAGGGACGAGCCTTAAAAACAGGTTTTGCGTTTTGTTTAAGAAACTTGCCTGAGGTGAAATCAGTTCTGACCGTTGGCGCTCATGGTCAACATAAAATCCAGGATGTAGAGCAGCTCATACATAATGCAAAACTTTTTTCAGATGGAATTATATTAGGAGTTCGTGACTTCCATTCAAAAGAAGTGCCATTAAAGAATAGACTGGGTAATTCCGCTGCTTCCATCTTGTTTGAGCTTTTATTTCATAAACGAATTCTCGATACACAAACAGGCTTGCGCTGCATTCCAAAACAGGCTCTTCATTGGCTTCTGAAAGTACCGGGGGAATCCTTCAGTTATGATTCAAACATGCTTGTAGAGGCAATCAAGCGGCATTTCCCCATCTATGAAATTCCCATTGGACATATGCGTTTAAAAAAGAACGCCATTATCTCTTATGATGAAATAACGAATATAAAAAAGCTGATCGATCAAATGTTTACTACCTATACGAAAAGTCGAAAGGTTCCAAAGTAAGCTGGAACATTTCCTTTTAGATTTTCGTAAAAGTCAACGAAGGAAAACGATTTCTTTTATAGAATAACCTTTATATGTAGTACTTTTTTGGTTAATTGGTAATGATAGTTATGAAGAGAATAATTGTTTATGGGATTAGAGGAGGAAGTTAAATGGATGAAAACTTACATTTGGAAACGGCGATAAGTGGGAAGGGAAAACATTATTCACCAGATAAATTACTAAATAAAGTGAAAAAATACGGGACTAGTATCGGATATAAAGCACTTTATAATGTAGCTATTTTATATTGCGCTTTAAAAAGTCCTGACCTGCCAAAGGAACACAAGCTCATGCTCGTAGGGGTGTTGGGATATTTTATTTTACCAATTGACCTGATTGCAGACATGCTGCCAGCTGTTGGATTAGCGGACGATATCGTGGTTATTACTAAAGCGATTTCGGTCATTTATACATCGATTACAGATGAAATGAAGGAAGAAGCTCATCAGGTATTGAAGAAAGTTTTAGGGGACAAATATATGCCCTCCATCGAGTATGAAATTTAATACAATTATTTACGAGTTCTTATAGAACAAATCAGGCTGGAAATCATGTAGAGGTGATGTACGTTGTTAAAACGAATAACTTTTCTCGTCATAGCTATTGTACTTGTAAAGCCGATATATGATTTCGGCTCACAATGGCTGGATGAAGCAAAACAATTTATCAGTGATAATGAAGTAACGATACAGGACGCAACGTCTGATGTATTATCTACGGTCAACAATGCAAAAGATTCCCTTGTCAGTACGGCAGCAGATACGTTGGTTACGATGGATGTAGAATTGCCGGACACGGTCCAAACAAAAGAGGAATTAGAGGATTCCTTCTACTATTACTTAAGCAAGTGGGAAACAAATTTCGAAATTCACTATGTTGGCAGTACAGCCGATATTGAAAATCTAATTCAAACGGCTTTCGATCAAGCCGCAAGTCGCGATCATTATATTCTTGGCCATCTAGCAGACCGTACAATTGAATATGAGTATAGCAGTTTTGATGCGAAGATTAGGGTTCATCAGACTTACTTGACGAATTTAGCTCAAGAGCAAATTGTGAATGAAAAAGTTGCAAGTATACTTTCAACGGTTTCACCTGAAGAAATGTCTGACTTTCAAAAGGTGAAATTTGTGAATGATTATATTGTTAAGTCTACAGCTTATAGTGAGGACACAACAGCAAGTCCACATAGTGCCTATGCGGTTTTGCAAGAGCATAAAGGGGTTTGCCAAGGCTATGCTTTGTTAGCGCTAAAAATGCTTCAAGCTTTGGGGGTAGAAACGCAATATGTTGTTGGAGAAGTATATACAGGTGGGCATGCATGGAATCTAGTAAATGTAGATGGAAATTGGTATCATCTTGATACAACTTGGAATGACCCGACTCCAGATCGTCAAAATGTTGTGCGCTATGAATATTTCCTAATAGATGATACAAAAATGGAGCTTGACCATACGTGGATTCAAGCCGATTATCCAAAAGCCTCGGATACAAAATTTAAATTCATGGCACAAATTGATCATGCCTTTGAGCAGGATGGTTTAATTTATTATAGTAATGTAGACGATAATAATATCTTGTATCGGATGGATATGACTACGGGAGAAACAACGCGTCTTACAGATAGCCGTGCCCAATTTATCGTAGGATTTGGAGATTGGCTGTATTTTAGCAATTATTCCAATGGGGCGTATCTGTCCAAAATTCGTACAGATGGTACTGATGAATCGATTCTGTACCGCGAAGAAGTGAATAATTTATTTGTAGAAGATGGCTATTTATATTTTTCTACAGATGAAGGGTTAAAGAAAATGGAATTATAGCAGAAAAAGCCGCCTCATGATTTTTATGAGACGGCTTCATTTTTTGAAATATAATTAGTAAGCTAGCGTGTACTTTCCTCTTTGTTCATCTTCAGGTGATCACTTGTTAAAATGGTTTTCATCGCCCCGTCATCGACTGCTAAAAAGATTGATTGCTTCATTCCTTCGTCCATTCCTTTAAAAATTCAAGAAGCTGTTCTTCACAATTCGAGATCTGTTCATTTTTTTCTTTTACCCATTGGACGAGTATTGGAGAGTCATGCTCGGATTGCTCAAGAGACTTTTGCATCGTTTCAGGGGCTGGGCCACCTTTAAGGGAACGTATCTTGACGAAAAACTCGGGTTTTAAAGCGTTATAAAAATGCTCTTTTGAAATTTTTAAGGGTCTCCCTGTTACCTCGAGCGATTTTTCATTTGCCAGCTCCCAAGTCAAGCTCTCGAGGGATTCCTTTTTGGCTGCAAGGAGCGTTTTAATACAACTACTAACAATTCCATGGGACTGCCTAAATGAAATGTCTTCTGAACGTACCAGTGAATCCGCAAGCTCCGTTACGTTCGCAAAGCTATTCTCGGCACGCTTTAAAAGTTTTTCTTTATTAACATCCATTGTCACCACTAAGCTGCCAAAAAGTTTATAAATGCCGCTCAGTTTTTCCATCGCACGCCATAGGAAAGGTTGCATATCATCTTCGGTATCGACTATATCGCCAAAAGGTGTATTATGAATCATTTGTAAGACCGTTGAGGCATCACCGGCAACTGATGACAATAAAGAACGTATATGCTCGATGGAAACAGGATTTCGCTTCTGTGGCATGATAGAGCTGACTTGGACATAAGGGCTTGCTAAACAAAAGGCATTAAATTCTTGAGTGGCCCATTGGAGAAAATCCTGTGAAGTACGTCCAAGATTGAGGGCGGCAAGTTGAGTGACACTTGATGCTTCAGCGATATAATCAGCCCCCGCAACAGCATCCCAAGCGTTTTCGATAACGCCATCAAAGCCAAGAAGCTCTCTCATTCGTTCACGGTCAATGTTGAATCCTGTAGTTGTTAAGGCTGCAGCGCCCATACTGCTTTGATTGATAGTCTCGAAGGCTGCCTGCATTCTTTTGAAATCTCTTGTTAATTGATCAATGACTGCTTTTAAATAATGGGCAAAGGTTGTTGGTTGTGCTTGTTGTGTGTGGGTATAGCCGATCATGATTGTATCGATATGTTCTTTCGCAAAAGCAATAAGGGAGGAGCGTAAACGCAGTAATTCATTCATTAAGGTTAGTAACTTTTTTCGTAGTGTCATGCGATAGATGGCAATCCCCATATCGTTTCGGCTTCGCCCGATATGCAAATTACCGGCGACATCGCCAGCCAATTCAATGAGTTTATGTTCAATACGGAAAAATAAGTCTTCAAATTGTGGATTATAGTCTCGTTGTTTGTAGTAATTTAAATCTAATTTTGCAATCGCTTGACCAATTTGTTTCGCTTCTAAATCTGTCACAAGCTTTCGCTCTTCAAGCATTTTTAAATGGGCAATATGAATATGCACCATCGAATTGAGAAAATGCTTTTTTGCTTCATCATAGGCTGGTTGGAGAACCATTTGACGGTAACTATTGGACGGGAAATGTTTTCCCTCTTGTTCAATTATACGGCTTTTATAATCTTGAAACATAAAAACACGCCTTTCGAAAAAATGCCATATCTTTCTGTTATAAGTTCGTTTAAAAGTAAGAAAGGCCGATTTCACTTAGACAGCTTGATCGACCTTTAATAACTACATATTACTATTAAATGTTAGGCGGCATTTTTCCTTTGGGCTAGGACAGTTGGCAGGACCATTCCTACAAGGACTAATACAATTCCAGCTAACTGCACGATTGTAAGTGTTTCGTGTAATATAATTACCGATGCAATAATTGCAACAGGCAATTCCATCGCACTTAAAATCGATGACAGGGCACCACCGACCTTTGGAACAGCAATCGAGAATAAAAGAATCGGTAAAATAATCCCGAAGACGCCGAGGATTATCCCGAAAATCCATAAATTTGTTTTAAATAATGTCCCATTCCAAACAATCTCTGGCGATAAAAAGATTGAAATCGCGATAACTGCCACAAGGGACATCAGGAAAGTACGTGTAACAGTAGGCATTCCTTCTATTTGTCTAGAGTTTACTTGAATGAAAACCGCAAAGCTAGTTGCAGCCAGCAACCCATAGACCCATCCTTGCCAAGGAATTGTTGAAAGATCTGTATCCAGTACACCTGCTGCCAGGATTGTCCCCCCGAATAAAAACAGAAGCGACAAGGCTTCGTAACGGTTCGGTAATCTTTTATGAATGAGACAGTCGATAAATAAACCAATCCACGTAAATTGGAAAAATAGGACTACTCCAAGTGAAGCGGTTACATAATTTAGAGCAAGCCCATAAATCATTCCTGTATTAGCAGTTAAGGCACCGGCTGCCAATATTGTGATCACACCGGATTTATTCATTTTCGGTATAGACCTTGAAGTGAAAAGGAATAAAATGAGCGCCAATACGAATCCTATAAAATACTGGCTGGTAACGGCTTCGGCAGATGTGAAGCCATGTCCCATCGCCACTTTGATAATAGTCGATAAAATGCCATAACTGCTTGATGCTATGACTATAAGTAATGGATATAATAATTGTAATTTCATGATGTAAATAACCTGCATTTCTAATTAATTGTTTTCACCATATGAAAAAATGGTTCATTGATTATTGTCCAGGGCTCTGTGACAACATAGCCCAGACGCTCGTATAGCTTTTGGGCTTTCACTTTTTGTGTTTCGACATTTAAAGCGATTTTGGTAAACCCTTGTTTTCTTGCGACTTCCTCTGCAAAATGCAATAGCGCTGTTCCTATACCTAATCCACGGGCAATTTGATGTACACAAACGGTATCGACATAATATTCATCAGCATAAGCTTCCGCATCAATAGTTGTAACAGGCGCATTTTTTTGTTCGAGCCAGCGCTGCAAGCCGGCATCCAACTGTGCACCTTCTTGTCCGTTATATACAACTAGTATGCCTAATATATCCTTCGTTACTTCACATTCTGCAACATAAGTATGCAAGTAGGAATGACGATTGTCTGTTCTTCTAAAAAGTACTTCAAGGCACGCAAGTATTTTAGGTGCTTCTGTTTCGCCTGTTAAACGGTTGGCAATGTCCCCAATGGCTTCATAAATTAGGGGTGCTGTTTTAGGGGCATCCTCTAATATAGCTTTTCTTATGTAAAATGTCATGAGTAATCTTTCCTTTCAAAAGAATTATAACAAATTAATGAAGGAAGATATGTCCTTTTACCTGTCTGAATAGTTTTAAATTTTAAGTTTTCGTAAATTTTATGTTACGCTGAACTAAGTAAATATTCGGAGGTCTAACAACTCATGAGTGAGTCAAATAAAGATTTCGTTTTAGTATACGGAGACGCTTTTGTTGATTATATAGCTAATGATAGAACCAATACATCTTTTACAACATTCCTGGGTGGAGCGACAGTAAATGTAGCAGCCGGAATTAGTAGAATCGGAGCTCCATCATCTTTAATCACGATTACAGGTGATGATGAGACTTCCCAATTTGTTCGAGACGAACTTGATCAAGAAGGTGTGAACATGGATTTTGCCATTATTACATCAGAAAAACGTGTCAGCGGAGTTTATGTTCACCTAACAGAAGAATGCGAACGGATATTCAAAGATTACGTTGATGAGGCGCCAGATTTACAAGTAACACCTGAACAGCTGAATGAAGAAGCATTTAAAAAAGCTTCTGTATTTAATGTGTGTTCTGGAACAATGTTTCATCCTACAGCACTTGAAACAACTCGTAAAGCTGTAGAAATGGCGAAGGAAAAAGGGGTAGTCATTGCGATTGATGCCAATATCCGACCTTTACGCTGGAGCAGTGAAGAATTCTGTCGTGAAACAATCACATCCTTTTTCGAAGATGCACATATCTTAAAGTTAACTGATGAAGAACTTTATTTCCTAACAGAATCAACAAACATTCAAGAGGGAATCGAAAAGTTAAATCAATATCTTGTACCGATTGTGCTTATTACAGTTGGAGCAGATGGCGCCTATGCAGTATTGAACGGTGAAACTATCCATGTACCAACGGAAAAGGTAGAAGCAGTTGATACAACGGGTGCAGGTGACGCGTTTATGGCGGGTGTGCTGCGCTTTGTTCACTTTAACGGCTTACCAACAACTCATGATGAATTAGTAAAATGTGTGAGCTTCGGAAACCGTCTAGGAGCCTTTGCAGCAACAAAAGCAGGTGCCCTAACAGCCTTGCCGCATTATAATGAAATAAAAGAATGGCTTTAAAAATAAAACCGGCAGCAACCAATAAAATGCTGCCGGTTTTTATTATGTCTAAGAGAAAGCAGCCGAAATCGGGAATAGAGATGTTCTATTGCCAATGAAACGCACAATAAGCATGATTCCTGATCAGAACGTGTCATCTTTAATAAACTACTGGATTTCACATGCATAAGAAGCCGTACAATCATAATCATGAACAAGATTAGCCAACAAAACAGTTCCACTGCTAGTCTTCTATATCCAAACTAATGTAAAGCGAGTTATCAGGAAGCACCTGGGCAAAATAAATGGCATCAATAGCTACGTTTTCTTCTTTCAACTTTTGCAGGACCCAATCTTCC
The DNA here is from genome assembly GCA_030027265.1 of Lysinibacillus fusiformis. Lineage (GTDB taxonomy): Bacteria > Bacillota > Bacilli > Bacillales_A > Planococcaceae > Ureibacillus > Ureibacillus fusiformis_A. Next base: position 15,477 of record JASENG010000012.1, read on the forward strand.
GTAACTCCTAATTCCATCAAATTTTTGCGTATGATTTTACCGATTCTAATAACCTCTGTAGGCAGATGGGGAGGGGGGGCGAGGTCGGTTATCCCCGCATCCTTTTTGGTTGCATTTGCAAATACAGGCTTCTTCAAAACACTCAATTCTCCGTTTGTTTCAAATACGGCATAGTGTACTTCATTAAAGGAAAAAATCCCTTGCTCTCTTAATAGCATCCCAAGTTCATCTGTATGAAGACGAGCCTTTTTCATGCCTGACCTTATAATAGTACCGTTTTGAATTAAAATAGTCGGTCGGTCATCGATCAATACCCTTATTTTCGAAAAATTTAATGTAAGATAACTAACTATAAGAGTGAGGAGAGTCCAGCAAATGAGTGCAATAAATCCATCCCAGTAATCGGTGTCATGCTGTGTTGAAACTTCTGCTGTAATCGAGCCAATGGTAATGCCGGTAATGTAGTGGAAAAAGGTTAACTGGCTAAGCTGCTTTTTACCGATAATCCGAGCTAATACTAGAATGGTAAAAAACGATAGTATTGACCTTAAGATTGTTTCACCAAAATGAAAATTACTAAAACCGTCCATCAAAAGTCTCCTTTCGCTATTACTTTTAGCATGGGCGGAAGGAAGAGACTGTATGCAGACAAAGAAGGGGGAAAAACAAAAAAACTGTACCTCAAGGGTTAGACAATTTCTAGCCTTTGGGGTGCAGTTCTAATAAGCTTCTTATACGTTCGATACGCCATAAATGGACTGGATCAAATGAGGATTACTAACGAAGCCTTCTTTTATTCTGACTTCATGCATTTTATTTTTATAGGAAAACTTGAAGATTCCATTATCAAAATCTGTTCCAATCTCTTTAAAGAAAATTCCCTCAATGGAAACCGATTTTGGACATGTGAAGACAATTTTATAGTTTTCTAAGTCTTCGATAACGTACGCACGAACACCTTTTTCGAAAGTTCCGTATTCATCATCGGCAATGGGGCGTTTAACAGCAACGATATGGAAGTCGGCAAAGGGCACTTCCTTCAGTAAAACATTTAAAAATGAACCTTTTGTAATCTCTTCCCATCTGCTTTGCGCGCTCTGGCCAACGATGATTTGAGTTATTTTCTTGTCGCGGGCTATCTCGGCAATTACTTTTTGAATGGGCTGCTTTTCATTGTCGCGAACAATAAACTCTTCTACTTCCAGTTCTTCTGCTAACTCTGTCCACCTATCAATATAGCCGGATTTTTCAGCATCGAAAGTGTCAACTGGCTTGGCATCAACTGTCAGTATATATAGTGGACAATCTAATAACGTTGCAAGTTTATGGCCTCTACGAATCAGACGCTCTCCATTTAGTCCGTAATATACACAAACTAAAATACTTTCATCCATTCTTTTCAAATGCTTCATATGATAGTTTGCTCCTCTTATTAGTTTGTTTTGGAAATTTAATATTTACTTTAAAGCAAAAAAATGTATAAATAAGCAAAAGTAAATGCGGATTGAGTGCATCTAATACATTCCTATTGTATACTTATTAATGTAATATTTAATCTTTTTCCATGTGAAAAACTTAAAAATTATTAACATTTTTGTAAAATAGTTGAAATTAAAAGGTTCAACTTTATCTCTTTATGACACATTATTATGAAGCGAGTAATATTGCAAGTCAAGAGGGTAGAATGAATTCATATTATTTTTGATTTGTGCTAGGTTACAAAATTAGGAGGGTTTAGCTTGTGACAATTGAAATTGCCATCATACTAACTCCGTTTATTATGGCAGCATTAATTCCCATGGTTTATAGGCGACTTCAAAGGAGATTTATAGGTTGGGTCGTACTCGTAGTTCCTGTTAGTTTATTCCTTATTCTGACTACTTTTATCCCTCGTATAGCAAAGGGTGATACCTTTTCCCATACATATGAGTGGATCCCCTCATTTAACATAAATTTCACGACGTATATAGATGGTTTAAGCTTGATATTCAGTTTGTTAATAACCGGTGTCGGAAGTTTAGTGATATTGTATTCCAATTTTTATTTATCGATGAAAGAATCACTGCATCATTTCTATTGTTACTTATTGCTCTTTATGGGGGCAATGCTAGGCGTTGTATTCTCGGATAATATAATGGTTCTATATGCTTTTTGGGAGTTAACTAGTGTTTCATCCTTCCTGTTAATCGCATTTTGGCACCATCGGAAAGCGTCTCGGGCAGGCGCACGTAAATCCATGACGATTACGGTGTCAGGAGGCGTAGCCATGCTTGCCGGCTTTTTAATGCTTTATGCTATGTCTGGCACATATAGTCTAAGAGAAATCATAGGAAGCGTTGACCGTATAAGTGAACACGCATTATTTATTCCCGCACTCATTCTCATTTTATTAGGTGCATTTACAAAATCTGCACAATTTCCATTTCATATATGGCTTCCAGATGCGATGGAAGCACCAACACCGGTTAGTGCCTACTTACACTCTGCAACAATGGTGAAGGCTGGTATTTATTTAGTCGCCCGTTTTACCCCTGTTTTTGGTGGAGAGATGGTTTGGTTCTGGGCAGTAACTGGAGTAGGACTCGTTACGCTGTTTTGGGGATCGTTTAATGCGGTTCGGCACAACGATTTAAAAGCGATTTTAGCCTTTTCTACAGTTAGCCAGCTCGGCTTGATCATGAGTTTATTAGGCCTTGGATCCGTTGCGGTCCATTTAGGCTACTCAACAAGCACGGTTATATATACACAAGCAACTTTTGCTGCACTTTTTCATTTAATCAATCACTCAACATTTAAAGGGGCTCTATTTATGATGGTCGGTATTGTCGATCATGAGATTGGAACCCGTGATATTAGGCGTCTGGGCGGATTAATGTCCATCCTGCCATTTACATTTACGATTGCTTTAATCGGGTGCTTTTCCATGGCAGGATTACCGCCGTTTAATGGCTTCTTAAGCAAAGAAATGTTCTTTGCTGCTACGGTAAGCATTACAAATTTAGATGTTTTCTCTATAGCAAGTATAGGGATATTGGTGCCAATTATTGCTTGGGTGGCAAGTGTCTTAACCTTTATTTACTGTGTAATTATTGTAAGCAAGACTTTTTTGGGCAATGTTAAGCCGGATATTTTAGAGAAAAATCCACATGAAGCTCCGCTGGGTATGTTAGTTTCTCCATTTGTTCTAATTGGGTTAGTGATAGCAATTTTCTTCTTCCCCAATACTTTAGGAACCTATATTTTAAAGCCGGCAATGGCGAGCGTATATCCAACATTCCCGGCAAGTGCCGAAATGGCGCCGCATATTCATGCTTGGCACGGATTTAATCCAGAGCTGTATATGACAATAGGTGTCATTCTCGTAGGGCTGCTTTTATATCGATTCATGAAATATTGGATAAAAATATACCGCATCTTCCCTCAATATTGGACTCTAAATGCCATCTATGAGAGAGTCATTACCACGAGCGAGAATATGTCGGAAAGTATTACGAAGCGATATATGAATGGTCATTTAATGCACTACTTTATTTATATATATATCAGCTTTGTTGTAATTGTTGCGGGCACCTTCTTGTACCTGGAGGCATTTGCCTGGAATCCCGGTAAGGATGCACCAGTTGAAAATTATGAACTATTATTAGTATTTATCATGATTTTTGCGGCTGTTGCACTTCTTTTTGCAAAATCGAGAATCACGGCTGTGCTATTAAATGGCGTATTGGGCTATGCGATCGCTTTCTTTTTTGTCATTTTCAGAGCGCCGGATTTAGCTCTGACGCAATTAGTTGTTGAATCGGTCACAACGGCATTGTACCTGATCTGCTTTAAGTATCTGGCAGAGTTGAAGCCTGAACCGACCCCTAAACGAATAAAACTATCGAATGGACTCATTTCCATTCTAGTAGGAGCCACGGTAACGCTAATCGGTTTAGCGGTTATGAACTATGAAAAGTTCGATTCTATTTCCGCTTACTTTGAAGATTCATATAAACTAGCCGGGGGTAAAAACATTGTAAATACCATCTTAGGGGACTTCCGTGCATTTGATACCATGCTGGAGGTAGTCGTTCTCTTTATAGCCGGATTAGGAGTCTATACGCTTATTAAGCTAAAAGCTGCGAAGAAGGGGGATGCAGACACATGAAAATAAATGATGTCATTTTAAGAACCGTTGTAAAAGGCGTAGTATTCATCATTTTAACCCTCGGTGTTTACCTCTTCTTCTCGGGACATAATGCACCGGGAGGCGGTTTTATAGGGGGGCTCGTTCTAGGCTCCGGAATTGTACTTCTATACATTACCTATGACCTTGAGACTGTGCATAAAAAAATGCCCTTTGATTTTAAAAAGGTGGCAGGCCTAGGTGTCCTTTTAGCAACAGGTTCAGCGATTGGTGCAATCTTTTTCGATGCACCGTTTTTATCGCAAACGGATTTGTACTATACATTTCCCGTCATAGGCGAAAAACATTTGACAACCGTTACTATTTTTGAAGCAGGCGTTGCAATGACTGTAATCGGAACGCTTGTAACGATTATTTTAAGTATAAGTGAGGATGAATAATATGGAATCTTTAATGATGATATTAATTGGTGTTCTCGTAGCAGTGGGCACCTATTTAGTCCTCTCTCGAAATTTAATACGTGTGATTTTAGGGACTGCGGTTTTATCCCATGCTGTTCATCTCCTTATTTTAACGATGGGCGGTTTGAAAAAAGGTGCTGTCCCACTATTAAGTCAATCTGACGGACCTTTTACCGATGCATTGCCACAGGCGTTGATTTTAACAGCAATAGTGATTAGCTTTGCTACAACAGCCTTTCTCCTTGTTTTGGCGTATCGAACTTACAAAACAAACGGTTCGGACGATTTACAGGAATTGAGAGGAATGCCTGATGAATAATTTACTTGTTATCCCGCTAATTATTCCAATCATTACTGCGGTCATTCTTGTTTTTTTACGGGAACAGATTGTCCTGCAGCGTATAATTAGTATTGTTACGATGATTTTTATAAGCATTATTTCGCTTTTATTGCTAAATCTTGTGCAAACGGAAGGGATTATACGGCTGGATTTCAGTGGCTGGCTGCCTCCCTTTGGAATTCTTTTTGTAGCGGATTCATTTTCGATTTTATTGGTTTTAACCGCAAATATTATAACGTCTATTTGTTTGCTGTACGCGTTCTCAACGATAGGGGAACGACATGAAAAAATGTTTTTTTATCCATTTGTATTATTTTTAATTGCAGGTGTTAACGGATCATTTTTAACGGGGGATATTTTTAATCTATTTGTTTGTTTTGAAGTCATGCTGCTGGCTTCTTACGTTTTGGTCGCTCTTGGTGGAGGAAGAAGGCAGCTGCGTGAATCACTTAAGTATGTATTGATTAATGTAGTGGCATCTTGGATGTTCCTGATTGCCCTTGCCTTTTTGTACGGTACGGTCAAAACGCTGAATATGGCACATATCGCTGTGCGAGTAGCCGAAGCTGGTCAAGATCCTTTATTGACAACGGTAGCTATCCTATTATTGATCGTCTTTAGTTTAAAAGCCGGGTTACTATTATTCTTCTGGCTGCCAGGTTCTTACAGTGTTCCACCTACTGTTGTGCAGGCTCTATTTGCAGCTCTTTTAACAAAGGTAGGAATCTATGCACTATTTCGCACATTCACACTGATGTTCCCGCTGAATCAGGATGTGACCCATACAATTATTGGGGTTATGGCAGGCATAACACTCATAGCAGGCTGTATGGGGGCACTATCGGGTCGTGACATTTATACAATTGCTACATATAACGTCATCATTGGGGTAGGGTTTATCTTAATTGGATTAGCTGTAGGAACCGAGGCGTCAATCACTGGGGCAATCTATTATTTAATCCACGACATGCTTGCAAAAGCTCTATTATTCTTGCTGATAGGCATGATGTTTTATGTCAGCGGCGAGTCTGTAGTTAAGAAAATGAGCGGGCTTATTCAAAACTATCCATTGTTTGGCTGGATTTATTTCTTGGTAATGTTGGCACTGGCAGGAATCCCGCCGCTCAGTGGGTTTATGGGGAAGGTGTTGATCGGGCAGGGGGCAATAGAGGCCGGTTCCTATGTGTTGCTTGCACTAGGCTTTGCTTCAAGCATTATTGTTCTATATTCATTACTTAGAATTTTCCTTGCTTCCTTCTTTGGGGAAACAACGATTAGCTTCGAAGATCGAAAACCCATTCCGAAAGGCGCATATTGGGCCTTTATTTTACTAGCGGCAACGATTGTTTATGCGGGGGTTGGCGCAGAATCTCTATCTATTTACGTAAAGGATGCAGCCAAAACATTAATGAATCCATCAATCTATATTGATGCCATTTTAAAGGGGTGAGTGAATTGTTCGGACAGTTTTTATTGAATCTATTTCTTGCCCTTTTGTGGCTGTTATTAGTAGATGAACCAGTACCGCAATTAACGACATTCTTCACTGGATTCGTTGTCGGGATTGGGATTCTTTATGTGATGCATCGATTCTTTGGAACGCAATTTTATCTTCGAAGAGTAATGAAAATTTTATATTTAATACTGTTGTTTATAAAAGAGCTTCTGACATCGAGCTACTTGGTTATCAAACAAGTGCTGACGCCAAATCTTCAGATTACTCCCGGCATCTTTACTTATAAAACAAACTTAAAGGGCGAGTGGGAGGTAACTGCTTTAGCCTTGCTTCTCACGCTTACACCGGGTTCAGTGGTAATGGAAGTGTCGGAAAGCGGAGATGTCTTTTATATACATGCAATGGATTTAGAGGAGTCAAAAGAGTCGATTATCCGATCAATGGGGAAATTTGAAAAAGCTATTTTGGAGGTGACACGATAAATGAAAGAAATGATTTTATTATTGGCTCTCACATTTTTCATGATTGCCATTGCTTTGCTGCTATATCGTGTGATTGTAGGACCTTCTATGCCAGACCGTGCCATCGCATTAGATACAATTGGAGTAAATTTAATTTCCGCCATTGCGATTGTTTCCATTGTTTTATCAACAAAAGCCTTTTTGGAAGCGATATTAATTTTGGGAATATTAGCCTTCATCGGAACAATCGCCTTTTCAAAGTATATTGAAAGGGGGGTAATCGTTGACCGCAATGGAGATTCTTGAATGGGCAGCCGTGTTGTTGGTTTTATTTGGTTCCATCATTAGTGTAATTAGCGCATTTGGCCTTATTAAATTGCCTGACGTGTATACAAGATCCCACGCAGCAACGAAAAGCTCGACATTAGCGGTATTGGCGTGCTTATTAGGCGCATTCATCTACTTTTGGAGCCACGATGGCTATGTAAGTATTCGATTGATTTTAGGAATTATCTTTGTTTTTATAACCGCCCCGGTTGCTGGGCATCTTATTTGTCGCGCGGCCTATCGCTCTCGGGTACCATTAGCAAGAAACTCGGGTGAAGATGAATTAAAGCCGCTCCTATTCGATGGAGACATAGCCACTTCGACCGTCGCAGCAATAACAAATGAAGATACAGAGAAGGATGATAAATAGTTATCCACATGAAAGAAACATTCACTTTTTGTGTTAAAAGTGGATGTTTTTTTATTTGTGGATAACTTTTTGTTGTTTTTAGAGGGAAATTAAAAATTTTGATGTGGACAAGTGGAGGTTCTTGGGATAAAGCTGTGGAGAACGTCAATGAAAGTGGATAGGTTCTGATGGATTGTGGATAAGGTTTTTAGAACTTGCTGATGAGCTAATTAGAAGAATCGGCCTGTTAATAGCTTATCTAAAAAATATCTGATATTGACATTTTTATGGAAATGAAATATAGTACGTTACAACAGCAATGCACTAATTATCGTACGGAAAAATGCTGATAGAGGGGAGGACAAACATGAGCATTTCCAATAACTCCACAATACCAATCTACATTCAGATTGCGGAATGGATCGAGAATGAAATATTAGCGAATCGAATACAAGACGATGGGAAAGTGTTTTCTCAATATCAGTTGGCAGAGATGTTTAATATCAATCCCGCTACAGCAGGTAAAGGGTTAACCATTTTACTTGAAAATGGGATTTTATATAAAAAACGGGGACTGGGCATGTTCGTACAGGAAGGAGCAAAAGAATTGATACTCGCCAAAAGACGTGATGAAAAGCTATCAAAGCTTGCTAAAGAAATTGTACAGGAAGCAAAGCGATTGTTTGTTTCCGATGAGGAGCTGCTCGATTTAATCAAAAAAGTACAAAAGGAGGAATGAAACCGTGACTGATATTGTATGCAACCAAGTTGAGAAAAAATTTCGAAACAAAAAAGCTCTGAATAAACTTTCCTGTTCAATCGAAGGAGAAAAAATTATCGGGTTAATAGGACGAAATGGCGCTGGAAAGTCTACGTGGTTGAAACTTTTGGCGGGGCATTTAAAACCAACCGATGGGGAGATACATATCTTTGGGAGAAATCCCTTTAATAATTTAAAAATCGCAACCAATCTCATTTTGATAGAGGATAGCATGACCTTTCCTCCATTTTTTAATCTAGGAGAATTATTCGATATGGCGAGCGATTTTTATGCAGATTGGCAAGGGGATTTAGCAATTCGATTATTGGAGTATGCCAATATTCCGTTAAAAAGCTTTCACCATAATTTGTCAAAAGGGCAAGTTTCCACATTCAATCTAATTTATGGTCTTGCTGCCAGATGTGCCATCACATTACTTGATGAGCCGATGAATGGAATGGATGAAGGAATTCGAACAGATATGTACCGAGCAATATTAAAAGAGTATATTGCATATCCACGAACAATGATTATTTCAAGTCATCATCTCCCTGAAATTGAGCACTTACTAGAGGAAATTTTACTTATCGATGATGGGGAAGTCGTGCTGCACGTTTCTCTTGAAGATGTAAACCAAATGTTGGTCCGTCTTAAAGGGGATGTAAATGAAATTAAGGAAATCACGGATTATCAGGATGTGCTTTTTGAAAAGCAGGATGCTGTAAGCTATGAGGCGATTATCGAACGAAATAAAATCAATAAAAATTACCAGAACCAGACGAATGTTCAGATGCAGCCAGTATCAGCTAGTGAAGTATGTAAACTGTTGACGCATAAACAAAAAGGGGGAATTGATGATGTCTTTAAATCATAAAACTTTTCCGCAAGTAGTGAGAGTCCAGACTAAATGGAAAATAAAAGCATATAGTCAAGCGCTTGTCCCCCTTTTGATTTTGCAAATTATAATGGCATTTTTAACTTCAAGCGGCAGCGGCACGACATCCTTGACGATAAATCAGGTTACAGTAGAGAGCTACTTCTATAGTGTTGATGTATTTTTGATCTCCACTTGTATTTGGGTGGTTATTACGGCTTTTTTAATCCAAACAAGGGGGTATCGGCAGACAGATCTTTCTGCTATAACGAATCGGGCGACTGGAAACACCGCAAATATCATTAGCCTGATATTTTTTAGTTTTATCGCCGTTATTATCAATTATATGTCGCTATATATTTTAGTTGCGTCCATCCAGCTTATTAAGGGAATCAATATTTTCCCAAATAGTGAATTGTTTAATTTCATGCAATTCCTTGCTGCATTTTTTATCATACTTCTGTCAGCATCCAGTGGGTATTTTATCTCTTCACTTTTTAATCTCTCAAAGATTTTAGGCAGCTTATTTGTACTAGTAGGTGGATTTCTTTGTATACGGGTTTTGGATGAGCAACTGCTGACAATCATGAAATTCTATTTTGAAGCAGGCTATTTTTTATTTCTTGTAAAAGCATTGATAACAGCTGCACTTTTGTTTGCGCTGCCAGTCGTGTTTCTTAATGGAAAAGAGGAGGTTAGAGAATGACGGTATTTATGGTAGTGCTGCCCATACTTTTAATCTTAATTTTCTTTTCGCTATTTCTAGCTGTTTCAAAAGGAATAAAATTAAAGAAGAATTTTTGGACAGCCAAAAGAATAAGTATAGTAACCATAGGCTATATTGGGCTGGGTTTGATTGCATTTATTTATTTAACCTTCACTAATAATAATGATGATTACAAGGTTCTTACCTCGGAGGAGATCGAACAATTGATGAAGGACGAAATTGAATTTAATAATTTCTTTTCTCAAAAGCATGGTGATAAGTTTAACGAAAAATATCTAGTAGATGAGTGGTCCATGGAGTTGTCATCAGACGAAGTGACATTTGAAAGAGAGTCCGAGGATACTTATGGAAGTGTGTTTGTTTTAATTGATTGGCGTAATGATGAAGCCTCAAATGAAATTTATGCAAAAACCTATCAAATACCATATGTTTATGAAGGAATTGATTTGACAAAAGAGCTTACGAAAGATCAGTTTGAATTCACGGGGGATAAGCTGATTGTAAAGAAACCGCCTGTTCAACAGTTTACTTTTAATAGCATTAGTCCAAAAATGGAAATGCTGGAGATGAATGTGCAAATGCCGTCTGCTTCTGATGATATACTTAACAATGCGGCAGTAGGATCGACGTTTCTTTACTTGAATGTCCCGAGTCATGTTACTATTATCGATGAGGGTGAGCTTCGGTTTTATCCATAATCTTTGAATGAATTGAGCGAGTGCTTTGAAAAAACTTTTTAAATTCTGCTTTTTTATAATAGCTATCTACTTATTTTTATATATAAACAACCATTGGATTGTCACAACAGAGCATGTATTGGAATCAGAAAAGGTTCCCCAAAGCTTTGATGGCTTTCGCATGACCCAGGTTTCCGATTTACACGATGCTTTGTTTGGGGACCATCAAGAGAAACTTGTGAAAAAGGTGGAGGCTACTGACCCAGATGTGATTTTTATAACGGGAGATGTCATCGATAGTAATCGATATAATCTTGAGCAAAGCTTACAAGCTGTAAGAGAATTTGTGAAAATTGCCGATGTTTACTATGTAATTGGGAATCATGAAGTTGCTACTAACAAGGTACAGGAAATCTATGAAGCATTAACGGCAATCGGTGTACATGTCATGCCAAACACTTCAACCGTATTGGAGCGTCATGGGGAACAGATATCGATTATTGGGATAGAAGACCCTCTGAATGGCTATGAGACACAAAGTATGTTGAGTACGGCATTAGCGGGTGTTGACAAGGAAAATCTGAAGGTCCTTTTAGCCCACCGACCTGAGAAATTCAATACATATGTCGCTAACAATGTGGATCTTGTTTTCTCGGGGCATGCCCATGGCGGTCAAATTCGAGTGCCATTTGTTGGGGGGCTAGTCGCACCTGGACAGGGATTCTTCCCAAAATACACAGCCGGGACTTTTGAAGATGGGGAAACGACGATGTATGTCAGTCGAGGGTTAGGCAATAGCACCGTGCCTTACCGTATCTTTAATCTGCCGCAGCTTGTGGTTGTGGAGTTGAAGGCGGCATGATGTTGTGGAATCAGGAAAGTGCAGTGGCTGCTAAATAGAAGGAGAAATTTCCCTTAATCGGATAATCAGCTGAAAAGTAGCCTCGATAGAAGGAGAAGTTCCGCCTATCGACACGAAAAACATGAAAAATGGGGATTTTCCTTAGGATAGACGGAAACTCTCCCTTTATTTACCTGAAAACAAGCTTCAGTGGGCCTATAACCGGAAAAATTCCGGTTATTTCCCTTGCGATAGTTACCCGATCTAGTTTCGAAAGGACTGCTCTTATCAGGAAAGTGCAGTGGCTGCTAAATTGACGGAGAAATTTCTCTTAATCGGAAAATCAGCTGAAAAGTAGCCTCGATAGAAGGAGAAATTCCGCCTATCGACACGAAAAACATGAAAAAAAGAGTTTTTCCTTAGCATAGCCGGAAAATCTTCTCTTATTTACCCCCAAAACAAGCTCCAGTGCGCATATAACCGGAAAAATTCCGGTTATTTCCCTTGCGATAGTTACCCGATCTAGTTTCGAAAGGACTGCTCTTATCGGGAAAGTGCCGAGTCTGATAAATTGACGGAGAAATTTCTCTTAATCGGAAAATCAGCTGAAAAGTAGCCTCGATAGAAGGAGAAATTCCGCCTATCACACCAAAACATGAAAAAATGGAGTTTTTCCTTAGCATAGCCGGAAAATCTCCCTTTATTTACCCCCAAAAACGCTCCAGTGCGCATTTAACCGGAAAAATTCCGGTTATTTCCCTTGTACTAGTTACCCGATCTAGTTTTGAAAGGACTGCTCTTATCAGGAAAGTACTGTGGCTGCTAAATAGAAGGAGAAATTTCTCTTAATTAGATAATCAGCTGAAAAGTAGCCTCAATAAAAGGAGAAATTCCGCCTATCGACACGAAAAACATGAAAAATGGGGATTTTCCTTAGGATAGACGGAAAATCTCCTCTTATTTACCCCAAAACAAGCTTCAGTACGCATATAACCGGAAAAATTCCGGTTAATTCCCTTGTGCTAGGGGGACCAACTCCAACTCTGCTCCCCCTATAGGCTATTTCCAAAACTACTCTTTAAACCAACTTCTTCATTTCTGCCAATAACTCCTTAGCGGAAATGCTTTTTTCTCCGCCGCCTTGAACAAAGGCATCATTTCCGCCCCCTTTGCCATTCATCAATGGAAGGATGGCACCAGAAATTTCTTTCATGCTTTTTTCAACCCCGCTGCCACGCGCGGCGATAAATTGAAGTTTGTCTTCATTTTCAGCCACAAGGAGACAGATTCCTTCCCCAAACTGTGATATGACTGCACGTCCGAGCTTTTGCAGGTCTTGTACCGAACGATTTTCAAAAGAGGCAGCAATAAGCCCAGTATCCACACTTGCAGCGACAAGCTCTTTTGCTTCATATTCTAGCAATTGATTCTTTGCATCCTCTAACGCTTTTTCCATTGTTTTACCGTCATCTAAAACTTTCCGTAATGCAATAGCGGCCGATTCTTCAGGAACACTTAGTTGACGGGCAATATCAGATAATACATTTTTCCGCATGGCAAGCTGATTGAGCACACGGTTTCCACAGACGAAGGAAACACGGGTATTCTTTTTCATTTTTTCCGTACCCATGATTTTAATCAACCCTACTTGGCCAGTTGAGGTTGGGTGTGTTCCGCCGCAGCCGTTGTAATCGTAATCGGGAATAATAACAAGGCGGATATCCTCATCAACAGAAACATCCTTGCGCAATGGAAAATCAGAAAGCTCTTCTTTCGATACCCATTTCGTTTCGATTGGACGATTTTCCAGCACAATCTCATTTGCCCGTTTCTCTACTTGAGCTAGTTGTTCCTCTGTAATTTCCGAAGCCTCGATGTCAATCGTGACAAGCTCGGTTCCCAAATGGAAGCTGACCGTTGGAAGATTGAATAATTCCACAAATGAAGCGGTTAAGATATGCTGCCCGCAATGCTGCTGCATATGGTCAAAACGGCGTTTCCAATCGATGCGGCCGGTTACTTCCCCACGGGGACCTTCGAGTGCATCTAGATCACCTTCTATATAATGGCGAATTTCATCATCTACTTTTTCCACATCCACTACTGGGAGGCCATCAATTATTCCGGTATCATGAGGCTGCCCGCCGCCAGTTGGGTAAAAGGCGGTATTTGAAAGGACAATATATGGTCGCGTATTTTCAATTCCTGTTCGTATAACCTCAGCTGTAAAATGCTGCATCATGGCATCTTGGTAATAAAATAACTCCTTCATAAATGAATCGCTCCTTTAAAGCTAACTATTTCCCTTATTGTTACATATTCACTAAAAGGTGTCACTTGAATGAAAAAAATTACCTTTAATTTGAGATTTTGCTATTTCCATAGTAAAAACCATCGTGTAAACTAAAATAACGTAAAAATATTAATTTTGCATTATTTTTAGATAATTTAGATAATATTTATCAAATAAAATACAAAAGCAGGAGTTTCTTATGAAAAAATATATCGTTTTATTCACATTTGCTATCTGTATATTGGTTCTTTCAGCATGCTCAAATACGGCAGAAAATCCAGAAACGGATAATTTAAAAGTTGGAATCATGCTTTCCGATGCTGGATTAGGAGATCAGTCGTTTTCCGATATGGGGTTTGCTGGTCTTGAAAAAGCGCGTGATGAATTAGGAATTTCCTTTGATTATCGCGAATTGCAAGATACACAAACCTACGAGCAAGGTCTAAATGAATTAGTCGATGAGGGGAATGACTTAGTAATCGGTCTTGGTTTTTCGATTCAGGAAGATTTGGAAAAAGTTGCAAAAGAAAATCCGGATGTCTCTTTCTTATTGATTGATTCCCAATCGGAATTGCCAAATGTTCATAATATTACTTTTAAAGAAGATGAAGGCTCATTCTTAGTTGGTCTAGTTGCCGGAATGAAAACACAAAGCAATGTTGTTGGATTTGTTGGTGGGGAAGACGTGGAACTAATTCATAAATTCGAAGCTGGATTTGTTGCTGGGGTAAAGGCAGCCAATCCAGAGGCGAAAGTTGTATCGAAATATGCAGGTACTTTCGGCGACGATAAGTTGGGTGAAAGTATTGCAAAAGAAATGATTACAGTAGGAGCGGACTATATCTATCCTGCAGCTGGTTTTACCGGAGTGGGGGTTATCCTTGAATCTCAAAAAGCTGGAACGTACTCCTTTGGGGTAGATAGTGACCAGTTTTATCTTGCGGAAGGCTCAGTAGTCTCTTCAATGGTGAAGCAAGTGGATGTAGCCATCTATGATACTGTTAAGGAATTAGTCGAAAAAGGTTCCATTAATGAGAAGAATAAACAACTAGGCTTGAAAGAAAATGGAGTGGCCATCGCACCTATTCGAGTAATTAACTTAACTCCAGCAGAGCAAGACAAGCTCGATCAGTACATTGACGATATTTCTAACGGAAAAGTTACTATACTAGAATAGAGGATGATGAAGATGAAGCTTAAACGAAAAATATTACTACTGTCCATTATTCCTTTGTTGCTCTCAACTTGCATTATTGGGTTTAATATAAGTCAACTATTTACATTACAGTCTTCAACGGAAGAGATTGTACAATCATTAATAGATGTTGAAGAATTAAATAGCTCTGCAAAAAGCTTGCAAAAGTCATTGGATAGTTATGCCTTTAATATTTCTGAGAGCAATAAAAATAATATCGAACAAGATTTAAACTCAATTCAAACCAATTATGATGAATTGGCACCGTTTCTAACCAGCAAAGAGCAAGAAAAATTTGCTGAAAAAATTACCCGTAAATATAATCAAGTTCTGAATGAGTCAACACAAGCAGTAGAAAACAATAACCAAGCAGAAATTAAAAGGCAATCATACCGCGTAAAAGGGTTGATAAATGATGTCATTGAGCTGAAGCGAAACATAACAGCTCAGTATCAAGCTATGCAAAGCGAACTGCAAAGCAATATTACTCACATAATAAATATTTCGATTGTCTTAATTGCGATTCTATTAGTAGGCAGTATTGCAACAGCGTACTTATTAACAACGCGCATTGTTCGTCGAATCGGACAAGTAACTCGAAATGCAGAAGAAATTGCCAATGGGAACTTAGCGATTGAATTAGAGGATGCAACAACAAAAGACGAGGTTGGGTCATTACAGCAAGCATTCCAAAAAATGTCCATCAACTTAAGAGAATTTTTGTCCCATGTTCAAGATAGTTCAAGCCAGGTTGCGGCTTCAGCTGAGGAATTAATGGCAAGTGCTGATGAAACAATGAAGGGTGCCGAGCTTATTTCAGACTCGATCCAACAAGTTTCAAGCGGGGCGGAAAAGCAATCCTTAATGTCGATTGAATCCGTTCAGTCAGCAGATAAAAGTAAATCTTATGTGGATGAGATTTCAAGAAATGCTAAATTGGCGCAAGATCTATCTATTTCAACAGTAGAAAAAACAGAGCAAGGCTCTAATTATGTAGAAGTGACAGTTTCACAAATGGAAAGAATTAATGAATCCGTTGAAGAAACAGATCAGGCATTATTTATCTTAAACAATCAAACAAAGGAAATTGTGAAAGTCTTATCTCAAATTACTGAGGTAGCCGACCAGACAAACCTTCTTTCTTTAAATGCATCTATTGAGGCTGCACGAGCGGGAGAAGCTGGAAAAGGATTTGCTGTTGTAGCGGATGAAGTCAAAAAACTGGCCGATCAAACAAGACAGCTTGTCGCGAATATTACAGGCATTGCAAAACAAATTGATGTCGATACAGAAAAAACAGTCAGCTCCATCAATGATGTGAAGGATCGTGTTCAAAAAGGGTTGGAAATCGCCTCTGAAACACAAACTACCTTTGGGGAAATTCACGATGCAGTGGGACATGTGCAAACACAGGTAGTGAATATCACAACAATTTCAAATCAAATTGAATTTGAGGTTTCAAAAGTAGCGACACATGCTCATGAAATGTCAGAGGTTTCAAAAATAACTTCTGATAGTTCAACATCGGTAGCCGCAACATCAGAGGAGCAGCTAGCCTCTATGGAAGAAATATCAGGTGCAGCAGTTTCACTGGCAAATCTTGCGGAAGAATTGCAAATACGTTTATCTAAATTTACAATTTAACCAAGTTGTGTGTATGATAAGGCTTATATAATAACGTTTATAGTGCTTTGTAAGTAGAAACCTAAGGGAGTTTGATGTATGGAGATTACACAATTTTCAATTGAAGAAATTAAGGATCCAACAAACATTATCGAAGGAAAACGTTTTGAATTCTTGCTTGATATTGAAGTCGATGAAGAGGACGAGCTTTATACAGAAGCAGGTATAGAAATTCGTGTTCTAGTCGGCCAAAAAGCAGAGGACGAGGTTTTCATCTTAAATTATTTCATCATCGATAAAGGCGGTAATTCCTATTTGGATTTTGAACTTGAAGAAGAGGAAGAAGCCATGATTTTAGCCTTCTGCAAGGAAGAATTAACAAAAGAAAATATCGAATAGTTTTTAAAGAGGTGCAACCACTATAATTGGTTGGACCTCTTTTTTACAATTGAGACGTCTTTACATATAGGGAAAAGGGGGAGGTGCTTTTTGAGAAAATTCTTATTACTGTTTCTATTTTTGATAATCCTTGTTGCAGCTGGATGCCAGAAGATTAATAAGGAGCTAGCTTTCGTTGGTGAAGGTGATATTTGGTCAGCACAACTCATTGTCGATCAAAATGAAGGTGACGAAGCTTATTACATTCATCTTGCGTATAAAGGGGACAACCTAGATGAAGTTGAACCATTTTTCTACAATCTCACATCACAGAGTGGAGTAGTGGATTACACCGATCAGAATGCTGAATTGAATGAAAAAGGTATATTTGAAAATAATCTATTAGGCGAAAATAGCCCTTCTACTAAAGAAGAAGATGAGTTCGAAATTGAAATCCGGTGGAATGGCAAAAGTGAAATTTTTAATTTGAAATAGAAATGATTAAGAGAATCAGATAGTAATAAACGCTTTGTTAGTAAATTGACAAGTTTTTTTCATTCTAACCCATATAGATACAAATAGCCTAGCTGCCAATATGGGCAGCTAGGCTATCTCACGTATAAAGGGAGCTATTGCTATGTATGCTAGCTTCTAGCTCATAACTAATCATACTTTATTTTTGTTAAAAATAGGGTGATTTTACAAACCCTTAATAATAATTAACAAACTTAATAATTGCATCTAATGGAAAACGGTTGGATAATTATGTTAATTGATAGAGCTGCTATAGGAGGCGATGCAATTGTTTTTCATAGGGTTTATTCTATTAAATTTAATACTTATCTTGGTTCAATCTACTATTAGCTTTAAAGGATACTATAAAAGCAGCATAGCTTTAACCAGCAGTTATACGCTATTCATTCTTGTACTCACTCCTTACATCAATTTAATTGTGATTAGTTATATCATCTGTGTTCAATTTTGGGTTATGTCCTTTGTTTGCTTTCATTCACGATCGCGCATTTTTAGTTGAACACTAGATTTTGGGGAACGAGTCTTGAACTAAATTGGTACATCCGGCAGTTATTTACAAACGAATAAGGAGTGAGTATTTATGGAGATCGAAACAATCTATAAAGATTTGCCAGTATTAGAAACTGAACGTCTAATTCTTAGAAAAGTTACAGTAGATGATGCAGAAGATATGTTTTCATACGCTTCAAATGAAGAAGTAACAAAATATGTCACATGGAATCCCCATAAGACATTAACAGATACCAAAGAATTTATTAATTTGATAATAAGTAAATATGAGAGCAGTCAAGTTGCGCCTTGGGGAATCGAGTACAAAGCAAATGGGAAATTTATTGGGACTATTGATTTTGTTTGGTGGCAGCCGAACCATAAAATTGCCGAGATAGGCTATGTGATTTCACAAGATTATTGGGGAAAAGGGTTCACTACAGAAGCGGCCAAAGAGATTATGAAATTTGGCTTTACAAACATGGATTTAGTTCGTATTCAGGCTAGATGTTTTTTAGAAAATATCGGTTCAGCTCGAGTAATGGAAAAAGCGGGTATGAGTTTTGAAGGGATTATTAGAAAAGGAATGTATGTAAAAGAACAGCACCAGGATTTAAAAATGTATTCAATTCTAGAAGAAGAATTTAATTTTTAAAATGAATTCGAAGTAAGATTATTTGTTATAAAATCCCTACTTTATAATGGTAGGGATTTTTTGAATTTACAATTGTTATTTTTAATGAAGTTAATTGGTAAAAAAATGAAACTATTTATCATGCACCCATGTCTAAAGGGTGAATGAATGGAGGGACGTATTTGGGAAATCAAGAAATACATATAAATCAAGAAACTGAAAGTTCATATGTAGGTAAAGAAACACTGATCGAGCAGCTAATGGAGCAATATATTGAGAGGGTTTACCTGCTTGCGTACTCCTTTGTAAAGGATAGAGGAATTGCGGAGGACATTTCTCAGGAGGTTTTCCTAAAGGTTTATAAATATATTGATAGTTTTAGAGGAGAAGCAGCATTAAAATCCTGGATCTACCGCATTACCGTGAATACGTCCATGGATTTTTTAAAGAAAAAGAGCCTGAAGCAGCTGCTGTTCGAAAATAGTTTCCTTGAAAGCTTCCATCGAACAGAGAGCGCCGAAACGTCCTATCTTGAATCGGACAGAAATGAACAGCTGCTGGAAGTCATTCTCACCTTACCCATGAAATATAGAACAGTCATTGTCCTTCATTATTTTTATGATCTAAAAATCAATGAGTTATCTACAGTATTGGATGTAAGATCGAATACTGTGAAAACGCGACTATCAAGAGGGCGAGAGATGCTCAGACGAAAAATCGAGGCCAAGAAAGGAGATATATTTAGTGGATAAGGAGCTTGAAAAAATACATGAACATTATCGCGACAATTATTTTAATGAAGAAATAGCCGATCAAGTTAAAGATAAAGTTCATCAAGAGCTTAAAAATGCAGACGTAATTTCACCGATAAAAATGCGAAATTACAGTATTGCAAAAAGGATTTCGTATAGTGCAGCTGCCTTTATATTATTATTCGGGCTCTTCCTGGGATCTGCTTTTATATCCCCGGCAATGGCCGAAGTAGCCTCCAAAATCCCTTTTTTAAATATGATTTTTGATCAAAAGCCTATAAATCAAGTGATAAGTGAGGAACTTGAGGAGCGGGGCTATGAGGTTGATGGTGTTGGTTATAGTGTGCGAAAGAAAACATTTCATGCAACAGTGATAGGGTCAGAGGAATATTACAACGAAGTAAATGGGGAAATTGAAAAAATTATTAAAGAAATCGTTTCTTCAAGAGGATATGATGATTTTAAAGTAACGTTAGAGAAAGAAAGAATTGACCCTATAATGATAGAAAATGATGCGAATAATCTGATTAGGGAACAGGTGAACAAAATTGTTATGGAAGAACTAGTGCCTAAGCTAATCGAACAAGGTTATAAAATACAGACTAACTACCTAATCGTTGATGGATCTCCTGCTGCAAATTCTGATGTCATTACGATTGATTTGACCATTGCTGATACCGAAACTCGCAAAGCCGAGATTGAAAACGCGATGATTGAGGAGGTTAAAAAACAAGGCATTCAAGAAGAAGTGAAGGTGAAATTCCATACAATCGACGTACAAGCAAAAGAAACGGAAATGCAATGGAGCACGGAAGTATTGCCAGTCATTTTTGAAGGCATGTTAAATAAAAAAGAGTACAAAACCAAAGGTGTCGGGTATTCCTTCAAAAAAGGTACTATGAACATCCATATCACAACAAAAGTAGAGAAATCCGACAAAGAAGCTGCTGCTCTAGGGAAGAAAATCGAAAATGCCATTCAAGACTTCCTGCAATCCGAAGACTTAAAAGACATTGTCGGTGACACTCCTTATAAAATTGTCGTCCGCGATAAACATGATAAGGAGGATATTAATTAAATCCGGCGGAACTTTCACCATTTCGGAGTCATGCTATTGATTGGTAAAGTACGTTTCAGGAAAATCCCTGCTTTTAAGCGGGGATTTTTTGCTCATAAAAAGGCTAAGTGATCAAACCCCCACGCTAAGCGCTCAAAAAGGAAGCTAAGTGATCAAAAACTGCGCTCACCGTTCAAAAAGGAAGCTAAGTGATCAAAAATGCCGCTAAGCGCTCAAAAAGGGAGCCAAGTGATCAAAAACTGCGCTCACGGCTCAAAAAGGAAGCTAAGTGATCAAAAAGGGAGCCAAGTGATCAAAAACTGCGCTCACGGCTCAAAAAGGAAGCTAAGTGATCAAAAATGCCGCTAAGCGCTCAAAAAGGGAGCTAAGTGATCAAAAACTGCGCTCACCGTTCAAAAAGATAAATGTAACTGGAATGGTAAAAAGAAATTATGCAATGCAGTCCGGGGTTTCCAATAACTAAACTATTGAAACGCTTGGAGAAAATATCTAAGCGTTTTTTGTGCTCTAGCATAACCTTTGATCTTGGTTGAACAAATAATAAATTAAATGTAGTATTAGAATATAAATTTTTCCAAAAAGTGGGTTATAAAATGAAGACACTTAAGATGCTGATTTTTTTCTTTGCAACATTTAACATTATCTTTATAGTAATCTTAAACTTGCAATATATTTATAGATTTGATGTGAAATATGACTTGTCTGCTTCGCTTATGTATTCTTCTATTTTTTCGTGTATGTTTTCTATCATTTCTGTAATTTGTTTCGGTTTAAGTTGGTGTATTTCGATTAAGTTTCTAATGAGGAAAATGCAACTAAACCTATTTATAAACTTAACCTTAAACTTTCTAATCACAGTTATTTTAACTTTTATAGCCTTAGAAATTATGAAACTAGACTCAATCATTTCCTTCATAATGATTCTTAGTACTATTTTGACTTTATTCACTCTATTCTTTATATATAGCAAAGATTTTGAAGTGGCAACTTGACGGTTGTAGATATGACCTTCCTAATTTAGGAGGGTTTTTATTATTGATTTTAAAATGAAACCGAACTATCCGATGCTTTGTCTAACTTTATAGAGAGGAGGTTATTTTTTGAATGCTGACGAGAAGGAGCGGTATTTAAATGAAGCCATGGATCGGCATGGGGATTATTTAAAACAGTTAATCTATACATATGTAAAAGATCTTCAGAAAACAGAAGATATAATTCAAGATGTATTTATTAAATTTTATAAAAGCCTGGATCGTTTTGAAGGGCGATCTAGCATAAAGACGTATCTATACCGAATTGCAGTGAATGAATGCAAAAACTATTTTAATAGCTGGCATTATCGAAAATTGGAAATCGCAGAAAAGATTAATCTATGGAAAAATCGCGAGTCGTTAGAGGCAGAATATATACAAAAAGAACAAAATCAAACGATAGCTGAGCTAGTGAACAAGCTGCCTGTTAAATATCGAGAGGTTATCTGGCTATTTTACTATGTGGAACTATCTGTTTCTGAAATTGCAGAAGTAGTGAACTGCTCAGCGAATACAGTGAAAACAAGATTATCTCGTGGAAGACAGTTGGCGAGAATATCGATTGAGGAAAGTGAGGGAGTCTATGAATATCAAAAATGATTTAGAGAAATCTATTCCAGCTAATCTAAAAATGACGGAAATTGAAAAAACTGCAATTCGATATCACATCCAACACTCGAATGAACCGAAACGTCATTTTAAACCAGCTTTTGCCGCTGTACTGTTTGTTATGATTCTTGGTGTTTTGCTATTGCCTGCCATCCAATCAATCCGAACAAGTGAAACTGTCATCACGGCTTCTGGAAAACCGATAACTGACGAACAAAAACTGCTTTACTACGAAAAATATAAAGAAATTATCCAACAAGCAAATGGACAGAAAACAGGTGTTTTTCTTGAGGTCCCGCCAATAGAATCCTTTCAAGATTCAGATTGGCAGACTCCAGAACAATATCAGGCCTTTGTCGCTGGCATATTGGAGGATCATTTAGCGACGGAACGTAAAAAAGTAGCAGCAGCGTCTTCCAATCTTAAAGGAGCGATCACAAATGAAAATGGAGAAACAACAAAAGGGACATTTATTTATTTCTCCGACATCCTGAAGGAGATTGAAGTGACAGCTAAATTTGATACGGAATACAGTAAAGAAGCTGATCGTCAATTATTTGCAGGAATAGAGAATGTAACAACAAATTTAGTATATGTAAACCGCGGCACATGGGAACAGACTTCCTATAAGGCTTCTTTAAACGAAAACGGAGAGAAATACAGCATAGAAATTGAAGGGATTTTTACTCTTAATAATATTTCCTATGAAAAAGCATTCACACTGGAATTTAGCTGCGATAAAGCCGGAAAGATATATTAGAATTTCTAAAAGGCGCATTAAAGAACCGCACATGCAGTTTAAAATCCTATTTTCAGTGAATACTAACCTAAAAAAAGGATTTGAACAGCATGAAAAACATAAAAGTAATATTAAGTGCAGCTAGTGCTTTAGTGATGATTGGATTGCTTTTGCCATTACAAGGTGAAGCAGCTGAACTGCCTTCTACAGTTAGCCCTGAAATTCAACCGAAGAATAATGAGATCTTAGAAGAGATGCAGAATTTCCTTTTTGCAGAGAATGGGATTATGGATCAAGTGAATACTGAATTATTGAAGGAAGGCTATAAGGCGAGAACAGCACTTGTCTATTACTCAAAAGAGGATATTCAATTGAAATTTCTCTTGGTAGATAAAGAAGCTACAGCATCCGATCAGGAAAAGGTGAAATCTATTTTCTTTGAATTAATTCAAAAAAACAATTTAGACCCTAATGCCTTTACTATCGAAGTGGGAAATGAAGAAGATGGGCCGGATTGGTAATTATGCTGAATGGTTATTAAGAACTTTAATCTAAAGAAATTGAGGTTCTTTTTTGTTGCAAAGTTTTGCATCTCGCATATTTATTCCAAAAACTAATGCTATAATGTTAAAAAATGTAATGTGAGATATTAATCGCACTAGCTTTATGTGAAAAGGAGATTATATGAACCGGTTCATAATAGGTATTGGGGTAGCCTGTTTACTAGTAATAGCCATCTGGTTGACGCCAACAATGTTAGAGAAGCATGAAGTAAAATATGACGGAGCGCCTTTAGAGATTGGGGTTGTAGGTGATATTCCGGAAATAAAAAACGAAAAAATTCATCTTGAAACGCTCTTATTCGAAGCACTAAGTGATAATTCGAAAAAAGTTTCCGAAAATTTCAATGCCATCATGATTACACCGAAAGCATTTGAAGAAGCATCAAATGATAAATTTATCAATGTTTATGAAGGTTTGGACATCCCGATTGTATTTTTTGATTCAGCTAAAACCCACAAGCCATTTGTTCATCAGGGACTTACTTATGATTCAGCCTATGAGTATTTGAAAAACGGTTCTCATACAACCATTTATAGATATGATGCCAAAATCAACAAAGAAGATGCTTGGTATTTTTATTTGGAAAATCAGAAAGAAGTAGATGCCCTTTATACTGAAATATTCAAGAAAATTGAGCAATTATAGTTAAGATTGGCGCTGAATTTGAGTTTGATATTTAACATCGAGCTGTTAACGAGAAATAACGAAGTGGATTAACAAGAAGAATGTTTTTGGCCGAAATCGCTTTTCATCAAGCTTATAAACTGCATTTGGAGAGCGATTTCAAGCTGATAAAACCCAAACGACACCCCGAACCTCACTCATATTTTCCTCTTTTGATTCATATACTTTCAGATAATTTAAAATATAATATTTCTATCATATACAAGTTTATGGAAATTCTGTTATAATACTGTTACACAAATAAGTTTCTGTATTATAACATTGTTATTTGAAGTAGAATGTATTTTTACATCGTACAATTTATTTTGTACATGGGGGGATGGGAAATGACAATTTTAAAGGGGTTAAAAATTCTCGACTTTTCTTCATTATTGCCTGGTGCATTTACCACTATGATGTTTGCGGATTATGGGGCCGATGTGATTCATGTTGAATCAGCGCGGAGAGTTGATATGATGCGGATCATGCCACCTTATAAAGAAGATAAGGAGTCTTATATTCATCAACATTTAAACCGTTCCAAGAAATCGCTTACGCTCAATTTAAAAACACCGGAAGCCATTGAAATCGTTAAATCCTTAATACGGGAATATGATATTGTCATTGAAGGATTTAGGCCGGGGGTCATGGAGCGTTTGGGAATCGATTATGAGTCGTTAAAAGCGGTGAATCCAAAGCTTATTTACTGTTCTATAACGGGCTATGGACAAACTGGTCCCTATCAGCAACGGCCAGGTCATGATAATAACTATCTTTCCATTGCAGGGGTTTTGGATCATTCCCGTTTTAAGGGGAAAAAGCCGGTTGCAATAGGAATTCAAATAGCAGATATTGCAGGTGGGACTTTACATGCAGCAGTAGGGGTGCTGGCTGCAGCTTTACACCGTGAACAAACGGGTGAAGGGAAGTATATCGATGTCTCCATGACGGATGCTGCTTTTACATTTAACGCATTATATGGGACTTCTTTTTTAGCGAGTGGACAACTGCCTAAGCCGGAAGAAGAAATCTTAAACGGAGGAACCTTCTACGATTACTATCAAACAAAGGATGGACGCTACTTTTCTGTCGGAAGCTTAGAACCGCAATTTAGAAAGCTGCTATGTGAAGCATTGGATATACCGGAATTGATCCAAAGTACTTTTAATGATTCACCCTATACACAAAAGCGTTTTAAAGAGGCAATAAAGGATGCGTTCCTCACAAAAAACTTTGACGAATGGCTTGAGGTTATACAAGATTTCGATAGCTGTATTGAACCTGTATTAACATTCGAAGAAGCTTGTAATCATCCGCAAATCCAAGCACGGCAAATGATTGTGGAAGTTCCTGAAGCTGATGGCAAAATGCAAAAGCAAATCGGTGCGGCGATCAAGTTTGATCAAATTGAGCCTACATATAATTTTGTTGGCGCTAAACTAGGGGAGCATACTCAAGAGATCCTTAAAGAAATCGGGTATTCCCAGGAACAAATTATTCAATTAAATCAAAATGGTGTTTTAGAATAATGCACTATAAGGGTGTTCGGAAAATTAATTATCCGGGCACCCTTTCCATCTCTTTAAACGGAATCAACCAATAACTTCATATGGAGGCCTTCAAATCAGAAGCTACCTATGAAACTTTTTTGCTATATGAAACGTATTTCATAGTAAGGTTCCAAAATTAAGGAAATCTTCATATATTTATTCATTTATTCTTAACAAATTCTTGTTATTATAGAGAGTAAGTTGATGTTGTGGGGTGATGAGATGAGCAAAGTGATTTATATTGTGCTAACTAAAACAAAAACAGTCTTATCAAAGGCGATCCAAATGTATACACAGGATGATTTCAATCATGTCTCGATTTCCTTTGATTCAGAGTTAAAAGAGATGTATAGCTTTGGGAGAAAAAATGAGAATAATCCTTGGATTGGCGGTTTTGTGCACGAGAATCCATCTTCAACTTTGCTAAGAGAGTCTCATTGTGTCATCCTGACATGCAAAGTAACAGAACATCAATATGCACTGTTGAAAAACAAAATTGGCTACTATAAAGAAAACCAAGATGAATATAAATATAATTTTATAGGGCTGTTCGGTGTCGCTTGCCGTGTGAAGATAAAAAGAGAGAGAGCTTTTTTCTGCTCTCAATTTGTGGCGACTTTATTTAAAGAAGCGGGCCTGCCTCTTTATGAAACATGCCCATACTTCATGAAGCCGAATGATTTTATTCATTTGCCATATTTAACATTTATCTATAAAGGGACAGTGGAGAACTTTATCGGTGTGACGCAAGAAAAACAAAAGAAAAAAAGATCTCTTGCTACTATACATGCCTTTGCACTATCAGCTCTTTACATGGGCAGAAACAAAGTCTCGTAAATCTCCAAAGTGAACATCTATCTGTAAATATTTCTTATACACTTCCATTAACTTTTCGAAAAGCTCATAATGTTCAGTTACAAAAAGCGATTTTAATAAGTTGCAAATATGCTTTGATGTCATAAAGGCAATTTCATAATAGTGGCTTTTATCATCTTGGTAATTTTGCAGCCATATTTCTACGGACTGTATAACGTGTTGAGGAGAGTTATGCACAAGATAGGCAATATCCCGTTGTACAGTTGCCTCTATTTTAAAGATGGCATCTTGGTCAAATTGCTCGCGATTCAAATATTCATAAAGACTGATGCATGACGCGATTTCATGCTGCTTTAGAAGATCGACAACTTCTTGAAATTTACTATTCTGCACAAGTGCATCAATGAGGATGTAAAAAATTTGCTCTAAATAGTTTTTGTCGTATCGTTTCACGATGCTATTTGACTCAGGCTTTAAATTTGGCAAGACGTCGCTGTATTCCAAAAATAATTCGATGGCATGGTTGATCAAACGGTCATTAGCAATTAAATATTTTCCGTATTCTATAACCCTCGCTGTATCATTATGCGCGGCAGCTGTAATGGCTTGGATATAACATAAAAGCGTATACTCCTTCTCTGAAAGAGCCCATTTGCCATTCCCCCATGAAGCAATAATTTCTTCGATAAGCGAATCTACTTTTCGAAAATGGCGTTTTCCACCATTAAAATGAGAAATCAAGTTAAATAAATGCAGTTCCTTTAAATGGTACGAGCGTAAATTTTCATTATCTAAATACGAAATCAGGTGATTGGTAATAATCACGGATTGGTTTAAAGTAAAATGGCTTTCTAATAATAATTTGAAATGCTTTATTAAATAGTTTGCATTGTGAATCGAATCCAAAGGAGTTTGCATAAATAGCGAATAACTTTTTTTGATAAATAATACATCCCAAAATTCCTGATTATCATTAAGAGTCGAGTGGGTAAAATATTTATTTCCAACTTGATAGAGATAGACCTGCCTTAATCCACCAACAGATTTTGCTTTTGGGATCCTAATTTCTTTTCCAAAGACCAACCCGATAAGATTGTCGAATTCTAATCGATTGTGTATCGTAATATAATCCCAAATTGCTTTTTTCCCAGAGGGAGATGAAAAAAATGCTTCTAAACGATCGTTTGCATTTTCAAGATCAATCGTTGTCTCTTGCAAGGTAGCGAGTAAAAATAAATCCACGTTTCCCCAATACTTTTGAGTAATTGAAAAAATGAGATTTTGAGCCCTCTTTTTAGTAATCAGTATTAAATCTATCGGAAGTAATGCGCCAAAGCTGTCATAATGAAATTCTTTAATGCTGGTAAGGTTCAAAATAGCATCCTCAAGAGGTTGTCCTATCATTCCTTTAGATTCGTTCAACAGCTGCTCATCTATTTTTAGCATTGTAATCTTCCTTCCAAAGAAAAATCATACTCAAAATATATCAAAAATTCGCGCTTCATAGTAAGAAAACTTATAATTTACTAGTCGATTGGGTCTGAATTTCCGCGTAATAACATGAAAAACGTCTAAACAAGGCAGCCGGCTCCTGAATAGACGTTTGGTTATTTTTTAGGTTTGCTCTTTAAAGTCAAAGCGGAAAGAATCGTTGCAATATAAACAACAACAGTAAAGATAATGCTGCCAATCGGCAATTCACCGGTATTTGAATACGTTCTAACTAAACTAATCGTAAATAGGACGGAGATAAAAAGACAGATGAAAAAATGCCTTTTATTATTACGTGATTTCATGGATAACCTCATTTAAATGTATTTACCTTGATGGTACCAGAGCAAAAGATATACTGGCAATGGTTTCGTTCGTTAAAGAATTAAAATTCGCGTTTGATTGAGTTGTTTTTTTCTAATATTTCAAAACAATATAGAAAGAGGTAAAATAAGGATAACGAAGCCGTGTTTTCGGAAAGGATTTGTAAACCATGACCTATCTTTCTATGATCTTCTTTCAAATCGTTGCACCTATTTTAGTATTACTAGTGATTGGTGTAGGATTACAGAAGAAATTTAATTTTAATTTAAAAGCAATGTCTCAGCTCATCACTTATTGTTTTATGCCGGTAGCAGTTTTTCTGAATATCTATGAAACTACGATTCAAATATCGGTACTGGGACAAGTTGCTTTATTTATTGCTATTTTTATTGGCAGCCAGATGATTATCAGCCATTATATTACGAAGCTTCTCCGTCTCGAAAGAAAAGAAGCTGCGGTATTTAAAAATAGCGTTGTTTTAATAAACTCAGGAAACTACGGAATTCCAGTAGCCCAAATGGTATTTGCAACCCAGCCGATCGGGGTGGCTATTCAGGTGATTCTTGTAATTTTTCAAAACATGACAACCTATACATATGGCTTATATAATTTAATTTCGGCTACTAAATCGGGAGCGGAGATTGTAAGGGATTTTTTGAAAATGCCTATTGTCCACGCCCTTGTTCTGGGTGTCCTTTTGAATGTATTTCACATAGAAATCCCGCAAACTTTCCGCATACCGCTCGATCATATTTCGGATGGATTTGTCGCGATGGCGCTGATTACTCTGGGTGCTCAGCTTGCTCAGATTGAATTAAAGACGATGATCAATAAAACAATCTTAATAAGCAGCTTTACGAGATTGATTGTTGGCCCTACTATCGCTTTACTCGTTATATACCTATTAGGGCTTGATGGGGAAGTGGCACAGTCATTATTAATCGCTAGTTCATTCCCAACCTCTCGAAATAGTTCAAGCCTTGCACTCGAATATGATATCGAGTCGAATACTGCTGCTCAAACTGTTTTATTTTCCACAATCGCCAGCTGTTTAACGGTAACATTCGTTATTTATTTATCAACGATTCTATTTTAGCTATATAAAAAGCTTCGTAATTCAATGAATTACGAAGCTTTATTTTTTGATTGGATATCAATGAGAAGGTTAGATAATCTACTTATCTAATACTTACCAATTATTGACCTACTTTAGCTAAGTAAGGGTTTGAAAGGTCCATACCATCTAAAGTTAAGCCAAGAGCTTTTGCAACGCCTTCACCGTAAGCTGGATCAGCTAAGTAGCAGTGTAAGATGTGGCGGCGTTGAATGAATTCTTCTACACCTTGTAAGTTTTCTGCAGTGTTTTGGAATAAAGCTTCTTTTTGTTCTGCAGACATTAAGTTGAATAATTTACCTGGTTGCTCAAAGTAGTTGTTGTCATCTTCGCGGAAGTCGTAGATGTCAGCACCGCCATCTAAAGCTAAAGCAGGTTCTTTATATTGTGGTTGAGCTTGTAGCGCACCATAGCTGTTTGGATAGTAAGAAACCGCACTGCCATTGTTTCCATCAACACGGCCTTGACCATCGCGGTGGTAAACCATGAATGGGCAACGTGGTTGGTTAACTGGAATTTGATAGTGGTTTACGCCTAAACGGTAACGAGTTGCGTCTTGGTAAGCGAATAGACGCGCTTGTAACATACGGTCAGGAGAGAAACCAATACCTGGTACAACGTTAGATGGAGCAAATGCTGCTTGCTCAACATCAGCGAAGTAGTTTTCTGGGTTTTTGTTTAACTCGAATTCACCAACTGGAATTAGTGGGTATTCAGATTTGTACCAAACTTTAGTTAAATCGAATGGGTTATCTTTAGAATTGCGAGCTTGTTCTTCTGTCATCACTTGGATGTACATTTTCCATTTAGGGAAGTCGCCTTTTTCGATTGCATCGAATAGGTCGCGTTGTGAAGATTCACGGTCTTGACCGATTACTTTCGCAGCTTCTTCACCAGATAAGTTTTTGATACCTTGTTCAGAACGGAAAGTGAATTTCACATATACACGCTCGTTGTCAGCGTTGATCATTGAGTAAGTGTGAGATCCGAATCCGTGCATGTGACGGTAGCCATCTGGAATACCACGGTCAGACATTACGATTGTTACTTGGTGTAATGCTTCTGGCAGGCTTGTCCAGAAGTCCCAGTTACTATTAGCATTGTGCATATTAGTTTTTGGGTCACGTTTAACAACGTGGTTTAAATCCGGGAAGTGTAATGGATCACGGAAGAAGAATACAGGTGTGTTGTTACCAACTAAGTCCCAGTTACCTTCTTCAGTGTAGAATTTAAGTGCGAATCCACGGATATCGCGCTCTGCGTCAGCTGCACCGCGTTCTCCAGCTACTGTAGAGAAACGAGCGAACATTTCTGTTTTCTTGCCAACTTCAGAGAAAATTTTAGCTTTTGTATATTTAGTAATATCATGAGTTACCGTGAAAGTACCAAATGCACCTGAACCTTTAGCGTGCATACGGCGTTCTGGAATAACTTCACGGTTAAAGTTAGCTAATTTTTCGATTAAGAAAACGTCTTGTAATAGAATTGGACCACGGCGACCAGCTGTTAATGCATCGTCATTGCTTACAACTGGAGTACCAGTAGTAGTAGTCAAACGTTGATTATTGTTTGTCATGTTTGTACCTCCTAATATAAATTAAAACTCTTCAAAAATGAGTATAACAAAACCACATCATAATTTCTACTAAATTATAATTATTCTTTTTAAGAAATCTTTATATTTAATTAACTATTTATAATATTGTAATTTTTGATATTGGAAGTGTGATGTCTCAATAAAGCTTGCTTAATGCAGTGAGATGTATGTGCGTGCTGATGCTCAGGGGGATAATTATTTTTATATTATATGGCATACCATAAACATTTTAATACAAGAGTATATATTTGCTCTGTGAGAAAAATCACTCTTATTGAAAATAGAGTGTTCTAATTGAAAATGGTGGGGATCCGTCTTTCTCGATGAAGTTTATATCTATTATTATATAAGATAAGTATTAATTTTGGAAAGAAAATAGCCTAATTGGAATTGCTTAGTAATTCCCCTAATTTGTAGGCTGAAGTATGGAGGAACAAATGGACGGCGCTGCCCCCGGAGGAATAACACAAATGAGGCGTTATAGTGACAAACCAACAGCGCGACAACCGCGGAATGATACAACCCCCAAAAACAGTTATACCAATTTACGAAGTAATCCCGACCATCTACCGCAGCTTTGCAGCAACCTCGCAAATCAAGTGAAACCGAACTTCAAAAATACCCATATCTCGATATTAATACCAATAATTTTGTCTATTCTTAGTCATATATATAAATTACATCTTTTAGCGAGCCTCTCTTTTATTGAGTTCACGAAATTCATTCCTATAGAATAGGGCTATGGAGGAACGAACCATGACACAATTTGATGAGCTTAAAAACAAACAACAAAAAGAAGCAATTGAGTTTTTAACATTATATAAGAATGAAAACGCTTTACCGCAGAACTGGTTAAACGATCGATTAGATGAAATCAAGAAAACTGGCGAGTTTATTCCAACGACTGAAGAGTTAACCTTCGGTGCAAAGGCTGCCTGGCGAAATAGTAACCGCTGTATTGGAAGACTATTTTGGAATTCGCTGCAGGTATTTGATGAGCGTCAACTCAATACGGAAGAAGAAATCTACAAAGCACTTCTTCGGCATATTGAATACGCAACAAATGACGGGAAAATTCGCCCGACAATCACCGTATTTAAGCCGAATTCTGTTCGGATATGGAATTATCAATTAATCCGATATGCGGGATATGAAACTGAACAGGGGATAATTGGCGACCCGGATTCCATTAAGCTTACAAAAATTTGTGAGCAACTAGGATGGAAAGGGGAGCGGACGCCATTCGATGTATTGCCATTGGTAATCCAAATCGGCGAGCGGCAACCTGTTTTTTTTGAAATCCCGAAAGAAAATGTACTAGAAGTATCCATCCGCCATCCACGATACGAGGAACTCTCCAAGCTGAATTTGAAGTGGTATGGGGTGCCCATAGTTTCAAATATGAAGTTAAGTGTGGGCGGTATAGAGTTTCAAGCGGCGCCATTTAACGGCTGGTATATGGGAACAGAAATCGGGGCGCGGAATTTTGCGGACGTAAATCGCTATAATTTGTTGCCGGCTGTGGCAGAAATCATGGGGCTCGATACAAAATCCAATATGACGCTTTGGAAGGATCGTGCTCTTGTTGAGCTGAATCTTGCGGTACTTCAATCCTTTAAAGAAGACGGGGTCAGCATTGTCGATCATCATACAGCAGCCCAGCAATTTAAATTATTTGAGCAACAGGAAGAAGGGGCGAATCGCCAAGCGACTGGCAATTGGGCGTGGTTGATTCCGCCGGTTTCGCCAGCAACGACGCATATTTTCCATAAACCAATTGAAAATCTGATTAAAAAACCAAACTATTTTTATCAAAAAACTCCTTTTTAAATAAACGGGAGCCCATCGGGTTCTCAATCGAAGTGAAAAAAATTAAGAAAAAGCGTGGTAATTCAGAATGCGAATTCACCATGCTTTTTAAAACTCATAAAAAACCGATTTCGGTTCTCTTAAGCGGAGAATTTCCGACTATTGTATAAATTAAAAGCCAATGAGCAGATATAAGAGGAGCTATTCCGGTTAACAGCTCAAAATCAGACAAAATACCAAGGTTTAAATGAAATAAACGGAAAAACTTCCTTCATTTTAAGGTAAATACAAGTATTTTTAAATTAAGACGGAAACTTTCCGTTTATTTTCGGTCACGGTGGCAGCACGTAGTCAGAACCGTCTATTAATCCGCTACGTTATAAGAAAGGTAATGGTAATGGTAATGGTCTACCATGCTATGTAAAAACCAATTTCCATTCTCTTAAGCGGAGAATTTCCGACTATTGTATAAATTAGAAGCTAATGAGCAGATATAAGGGGAGATATTCCGGTTAACAGCTCAAAATCAGACAAAATACCAAGATTTAAATGAAATAAACGGAAAAACTTCCTTTATTTTAAGGGAAATACAAATATTCTTAAATTTAGACGGAATTTCTCCGTTTATTTTTTAAAAACAGTGCAATCACTGAGCCCTAATCGTCTGTTAGTTAGCCGCCATCATTATCATAATTTTATTTCCCATCCAATTGATCGAAACGCCAGAAATTTGCTCAAATAAAAAAAGGGTGAGAAAATCACAATCACCCTGATTCCCCCCCCTAACTAATTTCAAAGTAAATCCCTCTCCAATAGAGGGGCTTCTTTTTTAATCAACTATCGTTTCTTTAAAATCATATCGATTAATTCATCGCGGTCGATTAAATAGACATCGTTTGACTCGGCGAGCTTTTCGGCTTGTTTCGTAAAGTAGCTGTTTGTTACAACCCAGCCCTCCGTTGCTTCATACATTTTTAAGGCACCGATGATTTCTTGAACTGCTTTTACGCCAACTGTTCCAGAATATCGTTTTGCTTGGACGGCGATAATATCATCCCTGTCTTCCAGGATTAAATCGGCGCCGTAATCACCAGAAGCTTTCGTATAAGAAACTTCATAACCGCGTTTATTAAATAGATGGCCCAAGAATTCTTCAAATTCTTCACCAGTCATTTCATCAATTTCCCGAATGCCCGCTTTTCGTAAACGAGCCGAACCTCTTGAACCGACCCACACTTTAAAAATGATGATCAAGAGTATGAAAATCACCACTGCTGCAATGGCGCCATTTGTCGTTCCAGTATAATGCCAGCCAGCATAGGCGATGGCTAGTAGAATAAGCAGAGGAATTATTCGGATTCGTGATTTCTTTTGTTCTTTGTTCTTTCGCAACAAGGTAAACCCCTTTAACTTACAATTTATACTATTGTAACATAAAAAGGGTACATATGTTTGCTTTCGAGTCTCGGAGCTGTGATTATTACAAATAACGATCCTTTGCACTGATGAAGGCAGTAAAGAATAAAATCAATGCTGACCCTATAAATAGAATGTTTGGCGTATCCCAGCTACCCGTAGCATCATGCAAGAATCCAAATAATACTGGTCCAGCTGCAGCCAGCAAGTAGCCAATGGACTGGGCAAATCCTGAAATTTGTGCAGCTTCATAGGCTGTTTTAGTACGTAAGGTAAAGAGCATCATGATAATTCCAAAGGAAGAACCAGCTGCTAAGCCGATACAAATCATCCAAAAGACAGTGAAATCGGTAAGTTTAAAGTACAACCCTGTAAAACCAATGATATAAAGTACTGTAAACATATATACTAAAGGTCGTTGAGAACGTAATTTTTCGGCAATAATCGGAATAAGAAACGTCATAGGGATTTGGGCCATCTGCATGGCTGAAGTTAAAAGGCCTGCTTTTTCGGCACTGTAGCCTTGTGAAATTAATATTTCCGGCAGCCAAGAAATGGAGCAATAGAACAACAGCGATTGGAAACCCATTGCAATGGCGATAGCCCATGCCAAAGGTTTTTTCCAAATTTTAATTTCTGGGATATCGGTTGAACTATTTGAAAGAGTGCTTAAGTCGACCTTCTCTCCACGAAGCAGCGGAAACCATGTGAATAATGTAATAAGTGTCAAGATTACTGATACTGAAAGGGCACCTTGCCAGCCCCAGGAAGTATTCGTTGCAAGCGGATTACTAATTCCAACGGCAACAGCGGCAGAAATATTCATCGATACCGTATAAATTCCAGTTAATAATCCTATATGCAACGGGTATTTTAATTTAAAGAAACTTGGAACTAATACATTGCCAAAAGAAATGGCTACTCCGATTAACACTGTTCCAAAAATTAACAGCGTGGTTGTGCCGAGTGAACGAACAATAATTCCGATTGTCAGCAAAATAACCGAATAAACTAATGTTTTTTCTAAACCGAGCTTTCTAGAAATCCGCGGCGCAAAGGGTGATACCACGGCGAAAGCCAGTAATGGAATCGTCGTTAAAAAGCCGGCAAGGACATTTGAAATCCCAAGGTCTTCC
This sequence comes from Lysinibacillus fusiformis, assembly GCA_030027265.1. GTDB lineage: Bacteria > Bacillota > Bacilli > Bacillales_A > Planococcaceae > Ureibacillus > Ureibacillus fusiformis_A. The sequence continues at coordinate 50,711 of JASENG010000012.1, forward strand.
CGAATAGAAGAAATAACGGGTCCAACGCCCGTTAATGGAGTTCTGAGTGTACTTGCCAGGAAAATAATTGCTACGACGAAAATCAGTGCAGAGGATGTAATGTGCAGCCTCTTGCTTTTATGAGTTGCATTTGTTGTAGTCATCTTATGCCTCCGTAATGTATGTGAAAATTCTACAAATTAAAAAATAGAATTTTTCATGTTAAACTATTATTTAAACCAACTTCTATCTTACATCTTAATGTGACTTTGGGATAGTGGTGATTTCAATAAAATCACATAGGCTTCAATGTATGTATACCCATATATTTAAAAGTTTTCAAGGGTAGACTTCCATAGAGATACATATGCCAAGAGGTGTTAACTTTATTCTTCGTAGGCGGTAATCCGCAGAAAGATAAAAAATTTAACCTGCAAGGTACTTCTTTATAAAAGATAGTGACTATCACTGATTAGGGTTAACATACCATCGCTTTTGTGATGGTTTTTATTTTTCTATAACATATATGTTTCTGCTGGGTAGATTGGACATACTGTAAGTGAGTGTATTTTAAAGGAGATTTTTTTGCATGAGTGACAAAAATAGTAAGAAGAATAATCAACCCGAGCTAAAAAGGGGCTTGAAAAGTCGCCATATTGCGATGATTTCACTTGGCGGGACAATCGGGACAGGCTTATTTTTAGCGAGTGGCGCTTCCATTGCACAAGCTGGTCCAGGTGGTGCCCTGGTTGCATACGCAGTAATTGGCATCATGGTATATTTCCTTATGACAAGTCTAGGGGAAATGGCTGCTTTCATGCCGACATCAGGGTCATTTAGTACATATGCAACAAAATTTGTAGACCCTGCTTTTGGTTTCGCAATGGGATGGAATTATTGGTATAACTGGGCAATCACGATTGCCGCGGAAATTTCAGCCGTATCACTTATTATGAAATATTGGTTCCCTGATAGCTCGTCCGTTCTTTGGACGGTGTTATTTATAGCGATTGTTTTAACATTTAATCTGTTATCTGTAAGAGCGTACGGGGAAAGTGAATATTGGTTTGCGATGATTAAGGTAGCAACGGTTATCGTATTTATCATTGTATCGTTCTTGATGATTTTCGGGATTTTAAGAGGGCATGATCCAATTGGGTTTGAGAACTTCTTTGTAGGAGAAGCGCCATTTAATGGAGGATTCCTTGCAATTTTCGGGATTTTCCTAGCCGCAGGGTTTTCATTCCAAGGGACGGAATTGCTCGGTGTTACTGCCGGGGAAACCGATGACCCGGGGAAAAATATCCCAAAAGCAGTTCGCTCTGTGTTTTGGCGAATTTTATTATTTTACATTTTAGCCATTTTAGCAATCGGCTTACTGATTCCATATACAGATTCTCGTTTATTATCTGAAGATATCGCAGTATCTCCATTTACATTAGTATTTGATAAATTAGGAATCGCTTTTGCTGCATCTGTCATGAATGCCATCATTTTAACGGCGATGCTTTCGGCAGGGAACTCGGGGCTTTATGCATCTTCGCGTATGCTATGGCAGCTTGCGGTAGATGGCAAGGCACCGAAAGTCTTTGCAAAGCTGTCTAAACGAGGGATTCCAGTCTATGCACTTTTAGCAACGTTAGCTGTAGGATGTCTTGCATTTTTATCATCTTTCTTTGGTGATGGTATTGTCTACATGTGGTTATTAAATGCATCTGGTTTATCAGGATTTATTGCTTGGGTAGGAATTGCCATCAGCCACTATCGTTTCCGTAAAGCGTATGTATTACAAGGACATGATGTAAGCTTGCTTCCATATAAAGCAAGATTTTATCCATTCGGACCGTTATTTGCGTTAATCGTTTGTATAATTGTTATTGTTGGGCAAAACTATTCAGCATTTTCGCTGGATTCCATTGATTGGTATGGAATTGCTGTATCCTATATTGGGATTCCATTATTTATCGCCTTATGGTTAGGCTATAAAATCAAACATAAAACGAAAATCGTACCTTTGGAAGAGTGCGATGTTGATACACATAGATAATTTTTCAATCGGTAAAATTCAGTAAAATGAGTTTTACCGATTTTTTTCATCTCAAGCAGAGGAATTTTCTTATATCATTGCCGGCCGTCCTTGTTATAATGGACGTATTAAATCAAGTGCGAGAGATAAAGGGAGTAGAGAACATGGCGGTATCCACAGGCTTTATGAAAAAAATCCAGCGATGGGCAATAGACGAGCAATCGGGGGAAATTTTATTTTTACCATTCCAGACAGAAGGCAACCCATATAAATCCAAGGTGGTACTCGCAGGAGCAAATCCAGAGCCGCTGCTGCAAGTAGATGCTTCGGATTTTCAGATTTTCGCTGAAACATTAGTCGATGCCAATTTATTTAGCGACTTATTCCCTGATGAAATTGCAGAGGCATCCAGAGAATATAAAGGATCCTTGAATTTTGCGGCTTGGGTAAAAGAAAACTTGCATGAACAAGTCGTCCTTTCCAGTATTAACGCTCTAAATCTAGATGCTGGAGAATTAAAACCATTAAAAAAAGAGCAAGATCCCCTGTATGTAAAGGGCTTTGATATCTTGAAAGAAGTGATCAATGAATTCCAGCCAGAAGTCTTAATCATCCAAGGTTCAACAGCGTATAAACTGTTTATGGAACAATATAAAGAGCAATTAGTAGATGTTGAAGTGGATGACCTGACGATGTCAGTACAGGCATTAGAACAAAAAGGCGTTATCGCTAAATTAAGCTTAAACAATGACCGAAAAGTGAACATATTGGTTTGCAGAAGTATGGGTGCCTTTGGTAAGGAAGGGAAAACCTTTGGGGAATTTAAAGAGATAATGCGCAATCTAATTAACCAACATTAAATTTTGTTTCTAGAAGTAATGTCTGCAACATTAAATATAGTTGCTGAGTAGAATAACAAATTTATAGTAAACACAAATCAAAAAGGAAATCCTGTTGAAATGGGATTTCCTTTTTTTGATGAATGAAGCTTTGTAAAATGCAGTGAAAGATTTGTTTTTAAAGTATTGGAATTAGCTAATAACGATTGGTTTACACTTCGAAATATTACTAGTGTTTTAGTAAATTATACTTTACCACTTCATACATATTATTTACTTGCATCTTTCTTGAATTAAAGATGATAAACTTTGTTCTTGTTGGCCAACCACAAACAAAATTATTATAAGAAAGGTCGTTTTCATGAAGAAAAAACTAACAAAATGGTTATCGTCTACTTTAGTTTTGGCAATGATATTTACAACTATACCTCTTACACATTTCTCAACTGTTTATGCAACAGATTCTATAGATCAATCAACCAGTAATCTCCCTCAAAATCAAGTTAGTGAATCAACTAGGAAAGAACTAGTTGATAAAAGAACAGAGACTTCAAAAACATTTCTAAATCCTGATGGAACGTTGACAACTGAAATAAGTCAAAAACCAATTCATTTTAAAAATAATCGAAAAGAATGGCAATCGATTGAAAATGAGTTAGTAGAAAATCAAAAAGAACAAGTTTATGAAAATAAAGCCAATGCTTTTAAGGTTAAATTTGATCAAGAACAGAAAACAGACAGTCCTTTTATGGAATTGGAAGATGAACAAACTACTGTAGAATTTGAATTGGAGCCACTTGAACATACAGATGAAATGGCAGCCAAATCTGAAGCTGTTGTAGAAGGAGAATCGATAACATATCCGAATGTTTATCAAAACATCGATATTAAATACACGATCGGCAATGATCGTGTAAAAGAAGACATTATTTATAACGAAAAGCCAAGCGAAGGGTTCCCAGAGCAATTCACTTATAAAATGAATCTAAATGGGATGTCGGTAAAAGAAAGTGATGGAATCTTATATCTATACGACGATGAGAAAAATGAACCACTCTACTATTTTGATATGCCTTATATGTATGATTCTTTTATACCTGATGGGTTTCAATCAGTAAAAGAATTTGAATCTGTACCAGAAGAAGCAATGTCATATGATATCCAACTTCAGCATGAAGTGGTTGATAATCAGTTGTTTTTACACGTAATTCCAAATAAAGAGTGGTTAGAGGATGATAACCGTGTTTACCCGATTACAATCGATCCACCCCTTGTAAAGCTTCAGGGTTCTAATTACGTTGAAGATACTAATATTCGGAGTGGCTTTCCTACTCAAACAGGTGGTAATGATACTGAATTAGGGGCAGGCAGATCAGGTACCAATATCATTCGCGGACTGTTAAAGTTCGATGTTTCATCCATTCCTGCAGGTTCAGTTATAATTTCATCGAATATGAATCTATGGTACTCATCTACAAATAACAAAAATCCAATAAATGTGAGTATTCATAATGTAACGAAAGGTTGGACAGAGAATCAAGCTAACTGGAATTCAGCTAAAACCTCACCGTTAACTCCGTGGACAACTAAGGGAGGAGATTACAACAGTAGCCCGCTCTCAACAAATATTGGATTGTCAGAAGTTCCAGATTTAGCAATTGCTGAAATCAAATGGGATATTCCGACGTCGATAATTGGTAATTGGATAAACAATGCACAAAATAATAATGGTCTATTATTAAAAAGTGATTCTGAAAATACAGAGATCTACAAAAAATTTGTATCAAGCGAACATACTATAGGAAATCAATTTCATCCAAAAATTATTGTTACTTATAAAACGCCAGCAAGACTAGGACTAGAAGATTATTGGCAGTATGATACACATTCCTTGTTATAAGGGTGTTACTTATTATTATTTAACGAATTATCGTGGTGACGTCTTAGCGATGACTGAAGAGAGTGGAAATGTAGTGGCGTCTTACTCATATGATGCATGGGGAAATATCCTATCGCAGAGTGGAGAGATGGCAACAATCAACCCGTATCGCTATGCAGGTTATCGTTATGATGAAGACACAAAGCTGTACTATTTGATGGCACGTTACTATGACCCAAATACAGGTGTATTTTTATCGATAGATCCTGTGCGTGGAGATGCGATGACCCCGATTACGATGAACGGATACAATTATGCGAATAATAACCCGGTTATGAATGTGGATCCAGATGGTAACATAGCAGTGAAATATTATGTGACTAGGACAACATATGCACTTGTTACAGGGCTTATTTACGTATTCTCAGAATTAGTTGGTGGTGTGACAGGAATAAATATAATATCCTCATTTATTCTTTCGATAATGAACTATAAAGTTACTGTAAATGCAAGAAGAGTTACTTCAATGAGTGAAGCAATGTCTCTTGCTGTACGAAATCCGAATTATTTCAAAGATATCAAAAAAGAAGCAAGAAAAACTGCTTTGAAGTTTGGGATTAAGACTCTTTTACCACTCAGCGCAGTTACTCACAGTATAATATTTGCTACTGGTATTACTAAAGGTTGGAAATACTACGATAAGTACAAGAATAAGAATATGATTAATTTCGGATTACATGTATACAAAAAACATGGTACTGCATGGTTTTAATTGTTTTAAAAAGGAAGATGTAAAGTGGAAATAAGATTAATAATAGGTTTAATAATTTTTTTAATCACCAATATTGGTGGATTATATTTTTACAGAAATGGTACAGGTTTTTTTATAAACCTTATGAGAATATGGTTTATTTTTGGTACAATCGCTACAATTATTTTTGTATTAATTGTCCTAAATGCCTGGTGATTTCTGTTATTGAAAAGTCTAGTGATGAGTATTCTAAGTGGGAAAATAAACGGTAAAGAACCATACTATCGCTACGATAAAACAACAAATCATGTATTAAATGAAGAGAATACAAGTGGCACTATCATAAAAGCCTGCACATCAAACGGGCACCCACTAACAATGATATACCGTGGTGAAACCTACTACTTAACAACCTGCCGTGGAGCCGTACTTGCCTTAACAAATACAAGTGGTGCAATTGTAGACGAGCTAAATCCATATCGTTATGCAGGCTATCGATATGTGGTAAAAAATCTGGATATAGATGGATACTTCTATAAGAAACTGAACAATTTAACACATATCACAGTAAAATAGGGGTATGAAAATGGAATTTTCTAAATTTGAAGGACTACCTGATTATTTATCAGTTGAAATTTTGGAAATGTATTTTAATCAAGTTATTGATTATTATTATGAAAATATAGAAAGTGTTAATCTAATCGATTTATTAGAGGGCTTATTTCATCTTGCAGAAAGACAGTGGCATACTTATCATTTATTAAATGAAGAAATAAAAGAAAGAATAGAGTCAATAATTGTAGAAATTATCGATCCAAATTCGTTTGAAATATTAGATAGTGTCACATCAATAATTGCATTATTAGGACTCACAAAGAGTTTTCAAGCATTAAAGAAGTTGGATAAAAGAAATCTGATTTTTCCTGTTAGAGAATTGATAGAGGAAACTATTAAAGAGCTAGACGGACATGTTGAAAATCCATATTCTAGTTTAGAATAAGATTATCTAGTTGAAACCTTGATAGTCTTTCAACGTTTTTGTATTCATGTCAGGTACCTCATAGTAGAAAATTTATGATTCCCGAACATTGAGTGGATATAACTATGTAAACAATAATCCAGTTTACTTTGACATCCTACTGGCATTGTTAAAAGTCTTCTATCAAAGAGAGTTAATAGTATTCTTTGTAGGAAAATAAGTAGCAATACGGGTATGATATTATTTATAGAACTTGAGGGTGCTAATATTCAATCGTGGGAAGACTATATTTCAGAGATAGAACATAAATTCAAATTCCCTTCATCGTGTACTGATAGTATAGATCGATATCTCGATTGGATGAGGGACTTGGATTGGTTAGAAAAAGAAAAATATATACTTGTTATAAATAACTATAAATATTTCCTTAAAGACAGCAAAGAGTTGAAAAATGATATTATCAGAGACTTTAAAGAGACCATATTACCGTTTTGGCAGACAGAAGTGAAAGATGTTATTGTTGATGGAAAGCCCAAAACTTTTATGGTTTACTTGGTTGAATAGTATATTAATACAAAAAATTTGATTGTACTAAAGCTTTGAACGGCAACTCAATTGTTAGGTATCATCTAACAATTGAGTTGCAGTTTTTCTGTTGATAAGCAATAATAGGATGATTTTGGAAGTAAAGACGAACATTATCTCTATAATCATTCAAATAAATAGCTAAATTCCGAATAATTAGAATCATTTTATTATTTGGTATGTTATTGCAAACAATTCAATCCCTGTTTATAATGAGGACATTCTTAAAGAAAACTTAACATAAGGCTGTTAATAACAGCTTCTATATTTCACTCATATAATAGCGAGAATATGGCTCGCAAGTTTCTACCAGCTTACCGTAAATAAGCTGACTATGAGAGAGACCATGTTTAGAATCGAATGCTCTTTATTATAAGCAATTTCGTATTCAATTAACTTTCGAACCTTCAACTCGAAAGACTTGTTCCCCTCATAGCGGAATAAGTTTTTCGAGTTTTTTGTATTTATAGAACTTGTTAATTCTTCTGTGTAGAAGATAGCCATCTTATTAGGATAGGATAATTAATTAGGACACGCAGCCTACTATGTAAGCTCGCAATAATTTCAGAAGTTTTAGAAGGTCTATCCAATTTGAGCGGGACCTCACAAAAGCACAAAGACAAGTCGAAGAGACACTTCAAGGTGGCTCTGCGGCTTGTGTGCTAGGCCTGCTCACTAAAACAAGCGTTTTAGAATATTTATATGTATTTAACATTCATTTTATTTAATTTAATACTAAACCAAAAAGAGAGGGAATTTTAGCATGCAACTATTAAAAGACAAAATCCTTAAAGAAGGAAGAGTTCTATCAGATACGGTGTTAAAGGTAGATTCATTTCTTAATCATCAAATCGACCCACTTATAATGAAAGAAATCGGTGATGAGTTTGCCAATCGCTTTACAGACGAAGTAATCACGAAAATTCTAACAATCGAGTCTTCAGGGATTGCCCCGGCAACAATGCTGGGACTTACAATCGGTGCACCAGTTGTTTTCGCTCGCAAAAGAAAATCATTAACACTTTCAGGAAATCTGTATTCTGCAGAGGTGCATTCTTTCACAAAAAATGAAACAAATGAAATTTCAGTTTCGAAAGACTTTTTATCAGCTGATGACAATGTATTAATCATTGATGATTTTTTGGCAAATGGGGAAGCGGTAAAAGGTTTGCTTGATATCGCCGAGCAGGCTGGCGCCAACGTCATTGGGGTAGGAATTGTTATTGAAAAAGGATTCCAGCAAGGCGGAATGCTTTTACGTGAACAAGGCGTTCGTATTGAATCTTTAGCGAACATTAAATCATTAGCAAATGGACAAGTTGAGTTTTTTGACTAATCACAAACACTTCGGATAGAAAATTAGGAGGATATTATTCACATGAATAATGCAAAAGCAGCGACACTTGGAATTCAACATTTACTTGCGATGTATGCAGGAGCCATCTTAGTTCCATTAATTATCGGTGGCGCATTAGGCTTTGATTCAACGCAAATGACGTATTTAGTAGCTATTGATATTATGATGTGCGGTATTGCAACACTTTTGCAGGTAATGAGAGGGAAAGCATTCGGTATCGGGCTGCCGGTAGTACTAGGGTGTACGTTCACAGCGGTAAGTCCGATAATTGCTATTGGTACTGGTAAAGGTGTTGGTGCAGTTTATGGTGCCATCATCGTGTCAGGAATTATAGTTGTTTTAATTTCAGGATTCTTTGGTAAATTAGTGAAATTCTTCCCGCCAATCGTAACGGGATCAGTTGTAACAATTATCGGGATTTCCTTAATTCCAGTAGCCGTAAACAACATGGGTGGCGGACAAGGGGCGGCTGATTTCGGCTCAGCTTCAAATGTATCTTTAGCGATGATTACACTTGTTTTCATTCTATTAATCTATCGTTTTACAACTGGCTTTGTTCGTTCTATCTCAATTTTGCTTGGTCTTGTGGTGGGTACAATTCTTGCTGCTTTCTTAGGAAAAGTGGACTTTACACCAGTTGTGGATGCATCTTGGTTCCATATGGTTCAGCCCTTCTACTTCGGAACACCGACATTTGATATTAGCGCAATACTTACAATGACATTAGTGGCAATGGTTTCATTAGTAGAATCATCTGGTGTTTATTTCGCACTAAGTGATATTACAAAAAAATCAATCGACTCTAAAGATCTATCCCGCGGGTATCGTTCGGAAGGGTTAGCTTCAATTATCGGTGGAATCTTCAATGCATTCCCATATACAACATTCTCTCAAAATGTTGGGCTATTAAAAATGACAGGCGTTAAAGAACGTAAAGTAATCTTTATTACTGGTTCATTATTAGTTGTGCTAGGTTTCTTGCCAAAAGTTGCGGCACTAACAACAATTATTCCGACAGCTGTATTAGGTGGAGCAATGCTTGCGATGTTCGGTATGGTTGTAACGCAAGGGATTACAATGCTGGCTCCTGAAATTATGCGTTCTCCTGAAAGTGCCATGATCGCTGCAATCGCTGTAGGTTTAGGGGCGGGAGTTGTATTCGTTCCAAATATCTTCGCCGTATTACCAGAAGGGCTTTCAGTTTTAACTTCAAACGGTATTGTTTGCGGCTCTGTGACGGCAATCATCTTAAATATTCTGTTCAACATGATTGGACCGAAAAAAGTAGATGCCATGCATACCCAGGCATTAGAAGCAGAATAAAAGAGATGGGGGTAATCTCATGGGATGTTCGCAGTCCCTTTGAGATTGCCTCTTTTTAAATGCTTTGAATTTCCTCTAGAGTAGGTAATGCCTCAATCGCCCCAATTTTTTCGCAAACCTTTGCAGCGACCTTATTGCTAAAATAAACGATGTCCTGCCATTCTTTGAAGCTTAGAGAATCTAATGTTTTTAGTTTCCCAAGCTGGAAAAGAAGCGCTCCTACAAATGCATCGCCTGCTCCAGTCGTATCCACTGCATGAATAGGGATGCTGGGGATAATTGCTGATTCTCCATTACAAGAAAAGAAAGTCCCTTGTTTTCCAAGAGTCACTGCAATGCATTTCGCACCAAGGTAATGAAGCGCAGAAACGGCTTTTTCCATATCGGGTTCATTTGTCAGCAATACTAGCTCCTCATCACTGACCTTTAAAAAATCGCATTTCCCGATAAACTTCCGAGCCGACTTTACGAAATCAGCCTCATGCCCTTTCCATAAATCGGATCGAAAATTAGGATCGAAGGAAATAAAGCAATCATTGTCCTTTGCTGCTTCAAGCAATTTTATGTATGCCTGTTGTAATGGTCCAGGAAGAAGGGCAGTGGCAGAACCAAAATGAACGAGCTTCGTAGTATCAAATATATGCAGCGGCACTTCATCTATCGATAAAAATGCATCTGCTCCCCGATTGAAGATAAAATCTCGCTGTCCATCCTCCTGCAATGAAACAAAGGCCAATGTAGTAGGGGAAGTGTCGTCCTTCAGTAAGAGACGCGTATTGACATTTAATTGCTCCAACGTGTTTTGCAGAAACTCACCAAAGGAATCATTGCCGACTTTTCCGCAAAAATGCGCCTCGCCACCAAGCTTAGCAATAGCTGCACAGACATTCGCCGGTGCACCGCCGCACTTTTTCGTAAATGTATGACTATCCATTAAATCAGCATTTCGATCAGCACTAAAAAAATCTATTAAAAGTTCCCCAATACATAAAATAGGCCGGTTCATGTTCCTACGTCCTTTCGCTATAATACTTCTTACAACTTATTCGACTAAAAAAATGAATTTCCTCTATTAAAGACAATTTAAAGAGGACTGTCTAATAAGTGCCTTTTCAAAAATTACTCTATAAAAAGTAGTAAATATTTGTATACTTTTATAAAATGTATACCTGTTGATTGTAGCGAAGGAGGCGACTCCTGCAGGAATAGCGTGAGCCTTGAGACCCCGCAGGAGCTTGCGACGAGGAGGCTCAAGCCACGCCTGCGGAAAGCGTCCGCCGTAGCGGAAATCAACAGACTTTAAAAGCAAAAATGTACAATTCAATTTCTCAGAATTGCACATTTTTTTACTTTTGGAACAGCCCCCATATTTTTAGTAATCTTCTACTATTATATAAGTCATTTTGACAGGTCCATGAACACCGACAATTAAGTGCATTTCGATGTCTGCTGAATTGCTGGGACCCGTTATAAAGTTAATGCAAGTAGAAACAGGTTCGTCCAGGTTTCTTATATATTGAGCGGCCTGTGTAAAGCGAGGCACAATTGAACTTTTTGGAACAATTGCTATCGAGTTTTGAGGCAAAAAGCTAATAGTACGGCCAACGTTTTCATTTGTCTGCAACATAATCGTTCCAGATTCCGCCAGTGTCATATCGCTAATTACAATACCGATATTTGTTTTTTCTGCTGCTTTCTTGTTTTTATCCAATAGGGCAGGCTGCCATTTGAAGGTATCAGGTTGCGACTGTAAAAAAGAATCGATTTGCAATTCATTAAATCTCTCATCATTGGAATAGATGATGGAGCCTTTTCCATAACCCTGTATGACTTCTTCTAGTGTTTGGGCTAGTGAAGGAATCGAACAGACTTTAACTTCTGTATGGATATTCTCACAGTGCTCGATTAGTATTTCTACTAGTTCGTCTTTCGTTGCGCCTTTTAACACCTCATGCTGGGGCTGATGATTCCATGAAATGATAGGTTTATCAGTAAGTGATTTGCTTCGGCCTAATTTTTTGGCAATATTTTCGAGGAATGCAGCCCGATTATGAACGGTCATGGTTGGATCCTCCTTTACTTCTTTTTTCAAACCAATCTCTGAATCTTTCTTTTTCAGGTGAAGGGAAGTCACGATAATCCGTCCATTGTTTTAAAGGGCCGGGTCCTTTTTTGATTTTCTCTTCGTTTACAAATGGTTTCATAACAGTAGAAGCCACTTTTGACCCTAATTTATAAACTGAACTTTTGCCCGTACCAAAGCCAAATGCCTGCATTAAAGCAGTTTCACTAATGGGTGCACGACCCTCTTTTTCGACGATTACCTCTCGATGCTTATGCAATAATTCATGAAGGGGGATTTTTACTGGACATACCTCTGTACAAGCACCACATAAGGTAGAGGCGTAAGGTAATTCTTTATAATCGTCATAGCCGCCAAGCAAAGGGGATAGGACAGCGCCTATTGGGCCAGAGTAAATGGAACCGTAAGAATGGCCACCAATATGACGATAAACGGGACACGTATTTATACAAGCCGCACAGCGGATACATTGCAAGATGGATTGGAACTCTCCACCCAGTATAGAGGAACGCCCATTATCTACAATAACAAGGTGAAACTCTTCAGGGCCATCTACTTCAATGGTTTTTTTGGGTCCAGTTAAAACTGTTATATAGCTCGTCAATTTTTGGCCTACTGCACTTCTTGTCAGCATGCTAACGAGCACCTCCATCTCTTCGAAGGTAGGCACTAGACGTTCCATCCCCATAACTGTAATTTGCGTTTTAGGCAATGCAGTTACTAAATCTGCGTTTCCCTCATTTGTTACTAAGCAAATAGAGCCAGTTTCCGCCACAGCAAAATTGCAGCCAGTAATTCCAATATCGGCAGTTAGAAACTCCTCGCGTAAAATTTTCCGGGCGTGCAAGGCGAGCTCCTCGGGCTTGGAGGAATTTGTATAAGCGGTTTTATCGGCAAATACATCTTTGATTTGATTCCTGTTTTTGTGCAGGGCGGGAGCAATGATATGTGAGGGTGGATCATGATCATCAAGCTGTAATATATATTCACCTAAATCGGTTTCGACTACAGAACAACCGATTGCTTCCAAATGTGTATTTAAATTTATTTCTTCTGTGACCATCGATTTAGATTTTACTATTTTTTTCGCTTCTTTTTGTTTTGCGATGGAAGTAATATAGTTCGCTGCTTCCTCCTCTGTTTGAGCAAAAAACACATGACCGCCACGTTCTGCAATATTTTCACTTAGTTCATATAAGTAATAGTCGAGATATTCTAGAACATGCTTCCTTATTTCTTCACCGTGGTTTCGCCATTCTTCCCAATTTCCCAATTGTTGTGCTGCGATACTTCTTCGTGATTGAAGTCTTGATTGAGCAGAGGCAACGGCATTTCTCATTAATTCATCTTTTAAATTTGTTTCTAATCTATCAGTAAATTTATCATTCGATATTTTCATTGGCATAAGTAGGCCCCCTAAAAGATTAATAAACTAATGAGAATTTAGAACTTCTGCGATATGCATGGTTTGCACATTTAGATCTTTGCGATTAATACGACCACCGATATTCATTAAGCAGCCTGCATCAGAGCCAATTAAATAGTGTGCCCCTGTTTGTTGAACGGTGGAGACTTTTTCATCAACCATCTGTTTGGAGATTTGCCCCATTTTTACTGAGAATGTTCCACCAAATCCACAACAGTTTTCCTTTAGCGGCAACTCAATCAATTCAAGACCCTCTACATTTTGAAGGAGTGTTTTAGGTGCGTTTCTTACTTGCAAAAGTCTTGTCATATGACAGGAAGGATGATATGTTGCTGTTCCGTTTAGCTTCGCTCCGACATTTTCAATTTTCAGAACATCGACGATAAATTGAGTCAGTTCATACGTTCTGCTTGAAACAGCTTTTGCCCGTTCCCTCCATATGTCGTCATGTACAAAGATCTGTTCATAGTCTTTGATCATATTGGCGCATGAACCGGAAGGGCAGACAATATATTCTGCATTTTCAAAGGTGCGAATAGTATTTTTCATCGCTTCCTTGGAAACCTTTACATAGCCGCTATTATAAGCTGGCTGACCACAGCAGGTTTGTGCTTTTGGAAAATCAATTACACAATCTAGACGTTCCAGCAGTTCAACTGTACTTTTTCCAATTTCACTTTGAAACATATCGACTAAACAGGTCGCAAATAATGAAACTTTCAAAAACATCCCCCCATCAAATTCATTTACAATTTATGTTAATTATACTCAACTGCTCATCTGATGACTAGTATATATAAGCATTAGATAGAGTATTTTTGATAATTCGAGAAATAATCACTTTCCAGGTGAATAGATAGAAGTGCCTCTACAGTCGATAAATGCTTTGCCATAGATTTTCTAGCAAGCTGTGAATCTTGTTTTTCAATTGCATGGGAAAATTTCTAGATGTTCTTGGTGAAGCTGCAATAATGCATTCTTATTCGTGTGGGAAAGCAGTTCTCTTGTTTGGATAATCTGTTGGGCAATTGTATTTGAGACGTTTTGCAGCATGGTGACTAAAAGACTATTATTTGCAGCTTCCGAGATTGTTCTATGAAATAAAATATCAGCTTCGCCACTAATATTTGCCTCATAAACGGATTGCTCCATGTCATGCAGCGTTTCGCGCAAAGTGTTAATATGAGTTTCCGTCCTGTAATTTGCTGCATTTTCTATTAAGCCAAGTTCAAGAATCTTACGAATTTCAAAGATGTTTTTAGTTTGTTGTTTGTCAAAAAGAAGTGAGCTTGGTATGTGAAATTGAATATCTTCAGCACTGTAATTGCGTACAAAAGTACCCTCTCCATGCCGGATTTCCAACATTCCTTTTGCTTGCAAGGATGTTAGAGCTTCTCGAACAGCAGATCGTCCAACGTCAAAATGCTTGGCTAATTGTTCAACGGATTCAATTTTCTCACCAGGGTGAAGCTGTTCACTTATAATTTGTTGTTCAATAATATCTGCTACTTGCTCATAAAGCTTTTTAGGTTTTACCTTTTTATAGTGCATATGAAAAATACCTTTCTATCATTCTTGATTTAATATATTTATTTTTTCAAACGCCTTTTTAGAACTGAAAAAACAGCTCGAATAATTGAACGGTCAGACTGTAGACAAACTCGAAATTTCGAGTTTGTCTACAGTCTTTTCTCTTTTAAAATAAAATTAAAAGCTTTTGAAATAGAGTTAGTTGATTTCCGTTTCGACGGACGCTTTCCGCGGACGTGGCCCAATCCTCCTCATCGCTTTGCTCCTGCGGGGTATCGGTCTTCACGCTTTTCCCGCAGGAGTCGCCGCCTACACTACAATCAACTCCTTTCTAAATAAATGTCTGAGGTGAATGGATATGATGTCAAAAAAAATAAATGAACGGGATCAAATTGAGATGATAACTATTGATCAACTTGTGCCACCGAATCATCTTGTTAGAAATTACAAAAGGCCTTCAGAATGAGACCATTCTGAAGACCTTTTGTCGACAATCTGACCGTTCGAATAATCGAGCGGTTTTTAAATTATGATTGATTATTCCGCGTTCGGATAAATCATTTTCTTCGGATCAATGTATTCATTGAACTGTTCTTCTGTTAAGAGGCCTAGGGAAAGGGCAGCATCTTTTAATGTCGTACCATCCTTATGAGCCTTTTTCGCGATTTTGGCTGCATTTTCGTAGCCAATATAAGGATTTAACGCTGTGACAAGCATTAAGGAATTTTCAAGATTTCGTTCAAGAACCTCTTTGTTTGGCTCGATACCGATTGCACAATTATCGTTGAAGGACTTCATTGAATCTGCAAGAAGACGGGCGGATTGCAGGAAGTTATAGATAATCACGGGTTTAAAGACATTTAACTCGAAGTTGCCTTGTGAAGCGGCAAAGGCAATTGTTGCATCATTTCCGACAACTTGTGTAACAACCATTGTCATTGCTTCGCTTTGAGTAGGATTTACTTTGCCGGGCATGATGGAACTTCCTGGCTCGTTTTCTGGAATCGTGATTTCCCCAATCCCACTGCGGGGACCACTTGCCAGCCAGCGAACATCATTGGCAATTTTCATTAAATCCACTGCAAGCGCCTTTAGTGCACCGTGGGCTGACACGATTTCGTCATGGCTTGTCAGCGCATGGAATTTGTTTTCCGAAGATTTGAAGTTTTGACCTGTTAAGGAACTGATTTCTTCTGCTACCATGTCGCCAAATTTAGGATGGGCATTGATTCCTGTACCAACTGCAGTTCCGCCAATAGCAAGGTCTTTCAAAAATTGTGTATTTACCATGATCATTTTTTCAGATTTCACGAGCATATGATGCCAGCCGCTAATTTCCTGGCCTAAAGTAAGAGGCGTTGCATCCTGAAGATGAGTACGGCCGATTTTAATAATATCGTTAAAAGCGTCCATTTTTTCTTTTAAAGTAGCTTTTAATAATTGAAGACGAGGCATTAAATAGTTTTCAACGATTTCTACCGCCGCAATATGCAATGCAGTAGGGAATGTGTCATTCGAGCTTTGTGATTTATTGACATCATCATTGGGATGAATGCGTTCTGAACTTCCTTGTTCTTCAAGCATCTGGTTTGCGCGGAATGCGATTACTTCATTTACATTCATATTCGATTGTGTACCACTACCTGTTTGCCAAACAACAAGAGGGAATTCATCATCCCATTTACCAGCTAGAATTTCATCGCTGGCTGCAACAATTGCGTCTGCCTTTAGGTCTGAAAGCTTGCCGAGTTTTTTGTTTGCAAGAGCAGCGGATTTTTTTAAGATGGCAAAAGCGTGTATAATTTCAATCGGCATTTTTTCTGTACCAATTTGGAAATTCTCTCTGCTTCTTTGCGTTTGAGCTCCCCAAAGTTTATCAGCCGGTACGCGTACCTCACCTAGTGTATCTTTTTCAATTCGAAATTCCATTCTATCAACTCTCCTTTAATCATATATATGTATGCTATACCCAAAATTAGAAGTCAAAATAGTAAATGGCAAACCTCTAATAGATTTGCCATTTTCCATCATATTTATTCGAGAAGTCTGAGGGGTTCGTCTCGAAAGAGTAACAATATACGATAATGATAATCATTATCAATTAAATTGTCAACATTTTTCAAATAATCTATTCGCAATTTTTAAAAATAATTATAAATGTAAAAATGAACCTAAAACACATGGCTTATGAACTATTTATATTTTTGTATACAAAAAAACCATTGAAATAATAGTAATTGTTAATGTAATATAATCATATCAATTTACTAAGAATTTAATAGGGAGTGAGATTGTGACTTACATGATAATTACCGGACTACTTTGTGGAGCATTACTTGGCTTTGTTATGCAAAGAGGGCGTTTTTGTTTAACAGGTGGATTCCGTGATATGTATATAGCAAAAAATAACCGCATGTTTTATGCATTGTTAATCGCCATTGCAGTGCAAAGCGTCGGTGTATTTTTACTTATAGATTTAGGTGTATTTGAATATTCTGCTGGTTCGTTACCAATTCTTTCGGTCATTATAGGATCGTTTATTTTCGGAATTGGGATTATTCTTGCGGGAGGCTGTGCAACAGGTACATGGTATCGAGCGGGGGAAGGCTTGATTGGTAGCTGGATTGCGTTAGCTGGTTATATGTTAATGAGTACTATGATGAAGTCGGGTGTTTTTGCATCATTCAATCAACAGGCGCAGGCAAGTGCTGTACTGCCTACAAACTCGATTGCAGAGACATTTGGCATTAACCATTGGGCAGTAATACTTCCATTTGTAGCGATAGTAGGGTTTATTGTCTATAAACAATTAACAAAACCAAAAGTGGTCATTCCGTCTTTAAAAGCAAAACGCACTGGGTTGGCACATATTTTATTTGAAAAACGTTGGCATCCATTTGTAACAGCTTCTTTAATCGGTCTAATTGCTTTTATTGCGTGGCCATTAAGTGCAGCGACAGGCCGTGTGTTTGGTTTAGGAATTACAACGCCATCAGCGAATATTCTTCAATATTTAACAACAGGTGATGAAGGAACTCTTAACTGGGGCGTGTTCTTAGTTTTAGGAATTTTTGCAGGATCATTTATCGCTGCGAAAGCAAGTAGAGAATTCCGTTTCAGAATGCCGGATGTTAAAACAGGAATCAATAGCTTTGTCGGCGGTAATTTAATGGGTGTTGGTGCAAGTCTTGCCGGAGGCTGCTCGATCGGGAACGGTTTAGTAATGACTGCGATGATGACTTGGCAGGGATGGATTGGTCTTGTATTTATGATTTTAGGTACTTGGACAGCATCATACTTTGTATTTGTTCGTCCTCGCCAAAAAGCGAAGGCTGCAAAATTAAAAGAACAAGTAACACCTGCATAAAGCTTAGGAAAAGATAAGATAAGATAAGAGGAGGATATGATATGCAAAAAACATTAGAAGTAAAAGGAATGGTTTGTCCATTTCCTTTAATAGAAGCGCAAAATGCAATAGAAGAAATGCACTCCGGGGATGTACTGGTAGTGGAATTTGACTGTACGCAAGGAACAGAGTCAATACCAACTTGGGCAGCAGAAGCAGGGCATACTGTTACAAATTTTGAACAGTTAGATGAAGCTTCTTGGACGATTTCAATTCAAAAGAAATAATATAATTTAAACACCGCTTGAAGCGAAGCCCTTTGGCCATTCGTACAAAGCGGTGTTTTTAATTGGTATTCACCTTATTGTCACCTCAAAATTTAAACAATTTTCACATAGAAGTCTTGACCGACTAAGCTCCCGACATTCATATTTTTCATATTTTGATAGTAGTTCACAATACTCTTTGCAAGCCCTGCATGCCCATTTAAATAAGTTCCTGGAGCAATTTTCTTCCCCGGATTATGGAATTCAAAATAAAGCTTCGTATCATGGGACATACTCTCCAAAATTCCTACAAAATCATCATAAGGAATGTGGACTCCCCGAGTGTACATACACTCTCTTCTGTACGTATCATGTGATACGTTAATTGGTTTTGGTTCTCTGACAAATTTAATTTGTTCCATAGCATCATCTCCTTTAAGTAAATTATATGGGTTTCATATCATTATAACAAAAATTGATTAAAATGTCAGAAAATTTAATCAATATTTTTCAGTTTTTAAAAATGAATTATGAATGCTTGAAAAAGCAAGAAGGGTAAAGAAAAGAAGAAGCTTTATTTGAGGAACAATAGGTACCATCATCAACAAACACTATTCGCGAAAAAATGATGCTACCAATCATCTCTTTGCATTTCCTCTGCGATAGATTGTAGATCATACGCATTAATTTCTATAATCCTATAGTTATGCTGATTCTCATACTTTTGTGCAAGTTTTTTCACGTATTTCGGAGATCCTTCGTTATCCTCATCATAAACAAGAAGCATTCCATCGGTGTTCTGAATTATAAACTTGTCCTTTTCGATAAATTGCCAAGGAGCTTCATAAGGTCTTTTCGTTACGCTTGTGACAAAGTCGGCTTTCGAAACGATATAATGATACTTTTGCTGTTTTTGTTCATTCCAGTTCTTCTCTTGCTCTAAAAAGGGTGTAATAATTGAATACTTTAAATTAGGATATTTATCTTTCAAATCAATTATGACTTCTGCTGCCCAGGTTTCGACCCCTTGCTGTCCACTAATCACTACCCATTCCAGTCCTTCATCAAACAAATTTCTTAATTCATTTTCGATTGCTTTTTTAATAATCGGTATGCCGGGGTGCTTATCATTAAAAATTCCGAGTTCATGGGGGCGGTACCCAGAGATATAAATTGTTTGCATATAGATAGCTCCTTCTTTTCTTTTCTTTATCTTAACGTAAAAAAGAGACTATCCGAAATTATTCGAACAGCCTCTTCAAAAAGAAAGGTTTAAGCGAAAACAGATTTGATTTTTTCCAATGCCCAGTCAATTTCTTCTTTTGTAATGATTAATGGTGGTGCAAAACGAATAACGTAATCATGAGTTTCTTTACATAGTAGCCCAAGCTCTTTTAACTGTTCACAGTAAGAGCGAGCCGGAACCGATAACTCTACGCCGATGAATAATCCGCTGCCGCGAACTTCTTTTATAGAAGGATGGTTGATTATACGCAGCTGTTCTTGGAAATAGTTCCCTAATTCTAAAGAACGTTCAGTTAAATTCTCTTCCTCAAGAACTTCTAAAGAAGCAATCGAAACTGCACAAGCCAGCGGGTTCCCTCCGAATGTTGAACCGTGTGAACCTGGGTTTAATACGCCAAGAATATCGCTGTTGGCAACAACGGCCGAGATTGGCAATACACCGCCGCCAAGAGCTTTCCCAAGGATAATAACATCAGGAGATACTTCTTCCCATTGATGAGCAAACATCTTGCCTGTACGAGCAAGACCAGTTTGAATCTCATCAGCAATAAATAAAACATTGTTCTCTTGACAGATTTGTTCCACTTCTTTTAAGAAACCTTTTGGAGGCATTACGATTCCTGCTTCTCCCTGAATCGGTTCTACAATAAATGCAGCAGTATTTGGCGTTATCGCTGCCTTCAGAGCCTCTGCATCACCATAAGGGATTAATTTGAAGCCTGGTAAAAGAGGGCCAAATCCACGTTGGTATTCTGCATCGGATGATAGTGAAACAGCACCCATTGTTCGGCCATGGAAGTTTCCGTTGCATCCGATAATTTCAGCTTTATTGTCTTCTACACCTTTCACATCATACGCCCAACGACGTGCAACCTTAATGGCAGATTCTACGGCTTCCGCCCCGGTATTCATTGGCAACACCATGTTTTTGCCAGTCATTTTAGTTAACTTTTCATACCATGGTCCAAGCTGGTCGTTGTGGAAAGCGCGCGATGTTAAAGTCGCACGGTTCGCTTGGTTAATTAATGCTTGAATAATTTTAGGGTGACGGTGACCTTGGTTAAGGGCGGAATAAGCAGAAAGCATATCCATGTATTTATTGCCTTCAGGATCTTGTACCCATACTCCCTCGGCTTCTGAAACTACGATTGGCAGTGGATGGTAGTTATGTGCACCGAATTTTTCCGTTTGTTCAATTACACTAGCTGATTTTGTCGTCATTTAAAAAATCCTCCTTTGAAAATATCTAACTGAATCAAGTTGTTGTTTTCAAAAACACTGTAATCATAAGAGCAATCCTACTTATTTGTACCCCGTGGATAAGTGAATTATTGAATAAATTTGCCTTTTCTTATTACATTATTTAAATAAGCAAATTTCATGCCAACTTTTTCATTCAGTATTTTTAACTATTAAAAGGCAGTTGCCAAATAATTTGGCGCAAAATTTATATAATTCCAATCTTTATCGCCAAAAATTTTTACAGTATGATAGAAAAGAGGTGATATAAATTGAGTCACAATGAGAAGGTTATGAAACAATTATATGAAGAAATTATCGAGCGCATCGGAGTCGGCATACATGCTGTTGATCAAGACGGGAAAAGCATTATCTATAATAAAAAAATGCGTGAAATGGAAGTTATGGAAAAAGAAGATGTGTTATATAAAGATGTTCGGGATATTTTCCAATTCCAAGAAAATCAGAGCAGCACTTTATTAAAATCGTTGCAGCATGGAGAGGAAGTCGTCAATGTCAAACAAACCTATTTTAATAATCGGGGAGTAGAAATCACAACGGTGAATAATACATTTCCCCTTAAGATAGACGGCAATATTTGTGCTGCGGTTGAAATTGCAACAGATGTAACACGGATGGAACGCTTGATGCGCCAAAATCTTAGACAAACGAAGACAGACTTTACCTTTAACCATATTATAGGGGAGAGCAGTGAGTTAAAAGAGGTGATCGCTTTAGCAAAAAGAGCGACACGGACTAATTCCAATGTGTTAATTATTGGCGAAACCGGTACAGGGAAAGAATTGTTTGCCCAAAGCATTCATGCAGAAAGTGAACGTTCTGGAGCACCGTTTATTTCACAAAACTGCGCAGCATTACCAGATACGTTGATTGAAGGAATTTTATTTGGTACAACGAAAGGTGCATTTACAGGGGCAATCGATAGTCCAGGTCTATTTGAGCAGGCACAGGGCGGCACAATTTTGCTGGATGAATTAAATTCTTTAAATATTGCCTTGCAAGCAAAACTACTGCGCGTATTGCAAGAACGAAAGGTACGTAGAATCGGCGGCACCAAGGAAATTCCCATTGATGTTCGCGTAATTGCAACCGTCAACGAGGATCCGATTGATGCGATAGCCAATAATCACTTAAGAAAGGATTTATATTATCGATTAGCTGTGGTGACTTTATTTATTCCGCCATTAAGAGAACGACAGGAAGATCTTCCGGTGCTTATAGAGGAATTTATACAAAAATATAATCAATTATTCAAACTGAACGTCAAGTGTGTATCAGATGAAGTTCTTCGGTTTTTTGAATCCCAAAGCTGGCCGGGTAATATCCGGGAACTTGAGCATGTGATTGAAGCATCCATGAATTTAGTGAATCATGAACAAGTGATCGAGTTTGATCATCTACCATATCAGTATCGAAAAAGTGAAGCAGAACCACCTTTGCAGGGTCAAGGATCTAAGGAGGTATCAAGAATTCCGGATCATGCAGGTTTAACAGAGCAATTAGCTTTATTTGAAAAACAAACAATCGAGCATTCGTTACATAAACATCATAACCATATTACCAATACGGCATTTGCCTTGGGGATAAGCAGACAAAGCCTGCAATATCGCATGAAGCGACTGAAAATACGTATTCCGCGGGATTAATGAAAGGGGCTATCTAAATGGAGACTTCGTTAAACTTACAGCAAAAGCTAGAAAATAAGCTTTCCTTAACCCCTCAGGTAAAGCAATCGCTGGAGATTTTAAAGTATTCTTTGGAAGAACTGGAGCAGTTCATTAGGGAAGAAGCCAATGCCAATCCTTTAATCGATTTAAAGGAAACAGATACCATAATGGATATGGCTCGTGTGCAGGATAATAATGCTTCAAGTATAGCGAGGGAGGATTACTTGGATCTGATGATGCATGCACCTTATCAGGATGAATCGCTTGAAACTTATTTGATGGAGCAGCTAGGGGTTCAGAAGGGTTTAACAAAACTTGAACGAGAAATTGTACTTTATTTTATTCGTAATTTAAATGAATTAGGATATCTTGACTGTGATATTGAAGACGCGGCAGTACGGTTTTGCAGTTCTGTTGAAAAATGCGAAGAGCTTCTTTACGTGCTTCAAAGCTTTGAACCAGCTGGAATCGGCGCTCGTAATTTGTCGGAATGCTTATATTTACAAGTTGTGAGAAAAGGTGATGCACCTAAATTGACGGAGGTGCTTATCCAAAATCATCTAGAGGATTTAGCGGAAGGGAATCTTCAGATGGTAGCCGATCTTTATGAGGCTTCAGTTGCGGAAGTAGAAAGCTCCTTTTCATATATTAAACAGTTGAATCCACGTCCATTAGCGGAAGTGCAAGGTGAGAAACAACAATATATTATCCCTGATCTTATTGTTGAAGAATTGAATGGGGAGTTTTTTATTCAACTGAATGATAGGTATTTACCTCAAGTTTCCATTAATACCGTTTATGAAGAGTTATTACACTCGAACAGCGATAAGGAGACGAAGGCGTATTTGAAATCTAAGCTTTCAGATGCTTTTCTTTTAATGCGCGGGATTCAGCAACGTCATGAAACCTTGTATAGGGTGACGGAAATTATCCTGCAAAAACAAATGGCCTTTTTGCAAAATGGAAAAAAAGCATTGGTCCCACTTAGGTTAAAGGATATTGCAGAGATTTTGGGGCTTCATGAATCCACGGTTAGTCGAGCAATCCGTCAAAAGTATATCCAAACACCAAAAGGGACTATGGAGTTGAAAACGTTTTTTGTTCGAGGTGTAAAAATGCAAGGTGGTGAGGTGGAATCACCATTGTTTATAAAAGAAAAGATTCAAGACATTATCAAAATGGAATCCCCTGATAAGCCTTTATCCGATCAAAAAATTGCCAACATCCTGCTTGCAGAAGACATTCCCATTGCTAGACGCACCATCGCAAAATATAGGGAAGAACTCGGCATTTTGCAATCTACTAAAAGAGGTCGAAAAAAGTAGCACCGCATCTTGGAAAAAGATGAGTGCTGCTTTTTGTTGTGCAAATTTACGTCTTGGTTATAAGAAATTGGTACACGAGATCAAATAATGTTGGAAGGGATAATTTTGCACAACTTGAACAAGCTAAAACGAAAGGTCAGTTAGGATAATCGGCTTGAACAAATATATTTCATTTAAACTTTATGGGCAGCTTAATTTTGGACATATTTTGATGGAACGGCAAATGCAAAGCCACAAGCGACGGAGCCTTCTTTTAAAGAACAATTTCGAGAGTTTGGTTATAAAACGGTAGTTGAAGCAGGAAAGGAATTCGAAAATCATGATTGTTGTGAAGTTGTATTGCCGACAATGCTGCTCTCGCTACCATTCACGCATGAAATTGGGAGAGCTGTTATCGATAAGAAACAGGTCGTCAATGATTCCTTTGAATGGTTTTCTAGATCACCCAATCCCTTTTATTCGATACTCAGCCCCGCGTATCTGGTCTTGAATAAAAATATCGATTATTTCTATTATTTCTTTTGGTGATTGATCCATTTCTCCCAAAAGCCAACTCTCCACAAGTCCCGCCAATGACAATGTATAGAAATGAGTCAGAAATGCAATATGCTCCTCACCCGCATTCAGCTTTTCACAAAGTGATTTGATGACTCTTCCCAGGATTGAGGATATATCTGAGTAGAAAAAGCGCTTTAAATGGCCTCTTCCCAGAGATTGCAAGGCACATAAACAAAATTCTTTATTTGCCTCTAGGTATTTAAAAAGCTGGAGTAATCCTTCCTTCCAAAGCAGCGAACTTTCATCGACATGGAGCAGTTGAACCGTTTCCTGCTGGAATGTCCACTTAAGCAGATCGTAAATATCTTCAAAATGATAGTAAAAGGTTTGGCGGTTCACATTTGCAGTATCAGCAAGCTCGCGAATCGAGATTTTTTCGAGGGATTTATTTTTCATTAACTCTTTTAAGGAATCCGCAAGTATTCGTTTGGTTTCATCACTATGCTTCATTATTTCACCCTCAAACTTCGATAAATTTTTTAAGTGGATACGAAAATATAGCTTATATAGGAAATCTGTATAAGTAAAAACATTAACTCGACCTATTATGCTTTTAGTTGTGTTTTTCTAAACAATTCGACCCTCATTGTCTATATTTTAACCGTTTTTATCGTGTTAGTGTATTTATAGAGCTTTTCATGAATCAGAAGTTTCATCGGAAGATTAATTTTATAGAAGAAAGGTGATCGTTTTGAAAAATTGGCTGAATGTACGTACAGTATCATTTCTTATATGGGTAATCATTTCTGTTGTAATGATTGTCACAATGCCAAACCTAGATACGCTTGTACGTGAAAAAGGTCAAACAGAAATTCCGTCCTACACACAAAGTGAAATAGCATCTAAGTTGCTGACAGAAATGGCTGATGAAGGGACAGATGCCTATCAGTTTATTGCTGTGTTTACGAGTGGAAGTGATGAAGCGCTAAGTGATGCGCAGCTTGAAGAGGTTGATCAAGCGATTCAGACGCTTAAAGAAGACAGTGCTGAACTAGGGATTACAGATATGCTAACTCCAACCGACAGTGAGGAAGCAGAAAAACAACTTGTTTCAGAAGACGGCACGACAATCTTAACGCAGATTTCCGTTGATAAAAAACAAGGTACCGTTGAAGAAGCTGCACAAAGCTTACGTGAAAAAACGGAGCTGCAATCTGTAGATTCCTATTATACAGGGACAGACATTGTAATGGATGACTTTGTTAAGTCTTCTCAAGAGGGGATTAAGAAAACAGAAGTCATTGCAATTGTTTTCATTCTAATCGTATTAGTTCTAGTATTCCGCTCCCCTGTAGTACCTTTAATTTCATTAATTACAGTGGGTGTTTCATACATTGTGTCCCTAGGGATTGTTACACAACTTGTCGACAAATTTAACTTCCCATTCTCAAACTTTACACAAGTCTTTTTAATTGTTATTTTGTTTGGGATTGGTACGGATTATAATATCCTCCTTTATACACGCTTTAAAGAAGAGCTCGGTAAAGGCGGACATATTTTAAAAGCAATAACAGAGACATACCGTACTGCAGGTAAAACCGTTATTTATAGTGGAATTGCTGTATTTATTGGATTCATTGTATTGTACTTAGCTGAATTCAAGCTGTATCAGGCGACATCAGCTGTTGCGATTGGTGTAGCCGTTTTATTGCTTGTATTACTTACATTAAATCCATTCTTTATGGCCATTTTTGGCATTAAAATGTTCTGGCCGGCAAAATCGGTTAATGGCCATAGTGAAAATAAAATCTGGCTATTCTTATCGAAGCATTCTTTCTTTAGACCAATCGTTGCATTGGTATTAGTAGCATTGATTTCGGTACCGTTTATTATTAAATATTCCGGTGAGCTGAATTATAATGACTTGGTTGAAATCAGTGATGAATATGAATCGAAGCAAGCAATCAATGTTATTGAAGATCATTTCCCATCAGGATTCTCATCGCCTACTACTTTAGTGATTAAAGCGGATGATTCCCTAGCGACTCAAAAAGGCTTACAGGATATCGATCAATTAGCGGATGTAATTTCCAATGTGGATGGTGTTTCTCAAGTTCTATCTGTCACACGTCCAGCCGGGGAAAAAATTCAAGAATTATATATCCAGGATCAAACAAATACATTAAATGAAGGTCTTGGCTCTGCACAAGAAGGTTTAGGAACTATCAATAATGGCCTTTCTGAAGCGGAAGAAAAGCTTGGTCAGGTAGATGGAAATAGCTTTGATAGTGTTCAACAGCTAATCGATGGCACGGCTGCAATGGAACAAGGAGTTGGGCAATTAGGCGATGCTTTAAACCAAGTAGCTCAAGGCTTTGAAAATGGCGCAAACGGTGCAAACGAATTAGCGAATGGTTTAAATACATTAAAACAAAGTGTCAGCGACTTAAATTCTGGTGCTTCACAATTACAAAATGCTTACGGGCAATTGGAAAATGGCTTTAGTGCATTTACTGAATTATTTACGACTGTGGAAAATGCCATAGCAAGCAGCTCACAGGGCTATGCAGCCATTGAACAATCCATGAATGCATTGGTAGAGTCAAATCCAGAGCTGGCAACGGACACAAATGTCCAAACAGTGATTGGGACAGCTCGCGGGGCTCAAGAACAGCTTGCACAACTGTCAGCAAAACTTAAAGAGCTTACACCACAATACAATGTGGCAGTTAAATCATTGCAAGAAGCAAATGCTTCCTTCGCTCAAATCACAAACGGGTTACAGCAAGTTGAAGCTGGAGCAGGGAAATTACAAACTGGAGCGAATACATTAGCAACAGGTCTTGAATCTGGTCAGTCAGGGGTTAATCAAATTAGTTCAAAAACGGGTGAACTGCAAAACGGATTATCTACTGTAAATGATGGCCAAAAACAATTACAAGATGGCCTATCTTCACTCCAAGATAAAATGCAGCAGTTGCAGGATGGGTTAGCTAAGAGTACGGATGGCTTAACTGAAATCAGCGATGGCTTATTGGATGCACAAGATTATCTTGGTGAAGTAAGCAGTTCAGATTCAAATAGCGTCTTCTATATACCACAAGAGGTTTTAGATGGCGAAGAATTTGAAGAAAGCTTAGATATGTACATGTCCGATGATCGTACAATGACAAAAATGACGATTATCTTAGACGTAAATCCATATTCAAAAGAAGCGATGTCCATTATCAAGGATATCAACGATCAAATTCAAGCAACAGCGAAAAATGCCAGCCTTTCCGATGCAGAAATTGCATTAGGCGGTAAATCCACAGCAAATGTCGATTTACAGCAAATTTCCAGCGATGATTTTTCGCGCACAATTATTATCATGATGATTGGGATTGCCCTTGTATTAGTGTTCATTACACGCTCAATTTGGCAGCCGATAATTATTATCGGATCATTGATTTTAGCTTACTATACATCACTTGGTCTTGCCGAATGGCTAAGTGAAGCAGTGCTGGGACACAGTATTCTGAGCTGGAACGTGCCATTCTTCAGTTTCATAATGATTGTCACACTGGGCGTAGACTATAGTATCTTCTTAATGATGCGTTATCAGGAAGTGAAGGATCAAGGCAGTGTTGGAATTATAGAAGCAGCCAAACATATCGGTGGCGTTGTTTTATCGGCAGCCTTGATCTTAGGCGGTACATTCGCAGCCTTAATTCCATCCGGCATTGTTACTTTGATGCAAGTAGCGATTCTCGTATTGGTCGGTCTTGTCTTATTGAGCTTCATCATGCTGCCAGTCTTCATGCCGGCAGTTATGGGCTTAACCGAAAAAATAAAAAACATCTTCTCGAAGAAAAAAGAATAGTATGTGTGGATGAGGAAAAATTGAAGATTTTTCCTCATCCTTTTTTATTCTTGGGATTTTGTTAAAGAAAGTTGTACCATTTTATACGGTAATGGATGGTTGGCATATGCACGCAAGGTAGAATAGCTGTATTGTATTCTATAAGACATTTCGCGGTTAACTTAAGCCAGAACAGCCGGAAAATCCAAGCAATTCCTCCACCATCAAAAAGATGCCTACCAGCGCTGAACCAGTAGGCATTAAATAGGTTGTATTTTAAATGGGTTAGTGGAAGAAATTTTTGCCCTTACTAAGTTGAGTTTAATAAGGCGTGCGCATTTTTACGAGAAATTCCAACGGTGAGATGCTCGTAAAAGCCTTCAATTCACCAGCATTAGCACTAGCTTTAAATCACATTCGTTAATAATGGCAGAAAGGAGGAGGTTTTCATCATTATTGCTTGTGATCTGTACTAGATTCGCTGATAGAACAGTAGATTGTGGAATCCTCTTTAAGTTCAGATTCCGATTTTGAAAATAAAGCCTCTAAGTTTTGGAAGCCCTGTTTGTGCGAAAAAGAAAGCCAAAACTGGAAGCCGTTTTCTTAGGAATTTTCTTATGCGGATCAATTGAGGCTCCGGCTGGAATATGAATTTCCATGGCGCCCTTATCAGAGTAAATGTGCAATGCCATAACGCGTGCATTTGCTAGAGTCTTTTGAGCCTTGTTTCCAGCAGATGAAATGTGTATCCAAATTATTTGGTGGTTGTGTATTGTCCTTTTTTGGCTTTTCGTTCAAATTACGCATGTTCTAGCATTTGCCAGCATCATTGCATTGTCATTATTCTCTACATTTTTTGATCGGCGCATAGTTTTTAAGAAATGTTGTACGTGCAAGCCCCATCCATCATGGAGTTTCCTCTTGAGAGGGGAAAGAAATTAATTAGCAGCCGCTGTTTAAGTCGAATCTACCAGACGAGTATGTTTTCCAACATGATAATCATTTTCTTATAAGGAAACTCAAGTTCTTTCAAGGTCATGCTTCCATTTCTTAAAAACGAAAGACTACTAATAGAATATTAAGACGGTTTGCATCTATTCTTTAAGATTTAAATCATCATTTTGCCTATTTGGAGGAGTGTGAGACTTGGCAAGAAGGATGAGGAGAATATTTACAAACCATTAATTCACCTCCTTTCTGTACCATAATATTCGGTTGATAGATTTAGTTCATGGACATATAGCCATGAAAGTTAAAAATGTGCTAGAGTCTAATATAATTCATGAAGAATCATTCTATTTCTTTATAGAAGTTGGGAGATTGACGGATAAAATCAGGGGATTTTCGATTGGCCTAAACTGCAAAAGCATATAAAAACAGTTTCTCCTATCTAAAGAGAAACTGTTGCTGATAAAGAATTACCTAGGAGGATGATAAACTTCAATGGCTTTCGAGAGCACTTTTCGATCACTATACCATTTTCCTATTAACAAAATAGCAAGGGCGACTGCTACAATGGCACCCGCGAAGGAAAGGGGCGCTTTAAAGCTATTAAAGGAAGACTCCGCAAAGCTTGCTAAAATAGGGCCAATAATTTGGCCGAGTGCATATGCAGTAGTTAATGCTGAAACGACAACACCACTTTGTTTTGGATACAGCTCTCGCGCATAGGCCGTAGAGACAGAAACAATCCCGACAAAAGTTAAGCCAAATAAAAAGGCAGATAGAAGCACGCTCCATGCAGTCTGTGTTAAAACCGGTAATAGAATTCCTATCACTTGTAATATGTAAGCAATAGATAGTACTTTCACGGTAGAATATTTTGATATGAGCAACATCCAGATTGGTGCGGCAGGAGCAGCAGCAATTCCGGCTATAACCCAACTAAAACTAGCAAACGCTCTTAGACTCTCGATATTATATATGATATCTACTAAAAATGTACCCGTAATAATGTATCCAAGTCCTTCTAAACCATAGGCGATGATCAACCAAGGCATAAACCCCTGAAGAATTTTCGTATCATTCGATTTTTCAACCTTCTCGCCATTCTGGATCGTGATCGTTCTCCAAAGCAAAAGTGTAATAAGGAGGAATAGGGCAGATAATATGCCAAGACCCAGCCATGTACCTTCCCAATCAAAAAAACCTTCGATAAACGGAACAAGTAGACCAGAAATGGCGATTCCAATACCAATTCCCGAGAATAAAAAGCCTGAAAATCGTGTCTGAAAATGAGCTGCTAAATAATCCATAATAATGCTGGACGTTAATACGAATATAAAACCGCTTGATGCTCCAGCGATAAATCGCAATAGCACCCACAATAAAAATGAATGGGTCAGCCCCATAAAGAAAATGGAAAATACATTCAATAAGACTGTTATAAGTAAGAAATTCTTTTTATTGCGATAAATAAAACCAGCCCCAAGAGCTCCTACAAAATAACCAATATAATTACTGGAAGCTAAATAGCCGCCTTCTTCAAAGGAAAGCCCTTCTTCAATTCGCATAAACGGCAAAATCGGTGTAAATGCAAAACGACTGATTCCCATCGCAACAACTAAAAGCAACACGCCCCCAAAAAGCACCCCTATGTGTTGTCTGTGCAAATAGTACATCCCCTTACAATCATTTTATGAAAAATTTCAAAAACTTTCCTATAATTGTAACATTCTAATATTGCAAATCAAGATTTTTTAGGATAATGAAAGAAGAAACAAATTTGCTCAAAAAGGAATTGGCTATGAATATATATAATTAAAGTTAACAAACGACTTATTCAGAAAGGAAGGGCTGGCGTTGGAGATTAGAGAGATAAAATCTATATCAGAGCTCGAAAAAGTTCAGCAGTTAGAAAAAGAGGTGTGGGGGCAATCACCGATACCAATTCATCAAACCTTAACCGCCATAAAAAATGGAGGAATTGTCGTTGGTGCCTTTCATGGCGAGGAATTAGCGGGGTTTAGTTATAGCTTTGCAGGATTTAAGAATGGAAAGGTTCATCTCACATCGCATATTTTAGCGATTTCCAGCATGGTGAGGGAACAAGGAATTGGGGAAGCATTAAAGTGGGAGCAAAGAAAAATTGCTATAGAGCGAGGCTACGAAATGATGCTCTGGACATATGATCCATTGGAAACGCGCAATGGTTATTTAAACTTAACCAAATTACATGCTATTTGTGATACATATATTGAAAACTGCTACGGAGAAATGCAAGATGGGTTGAATAAAGGGCTGCCTTCTGATCGGTTTGAAGTGAATTGGCATCTGACTTCAAAGTATGTGGAAGAAAAGTGCACCATTGATTTTACAAATGCCAGCGTAATTGCCCCATACAGCATGAATGAATCCCATTTCCCAGTCCTGGCAGAGGTGGATACTCAACTTTCTCTTAAAGAAGAGGTATATTTATTACCAGTACCACAAAATATGCAGCTTTTAAAAGCCGCAGATCCAGACCTTGCTTTAGAATGGCGATTGAAAACTCGATTATTGATTCAGTCATTTTTCTCAAAAGGCTATGTCGCTGTGCGCTTAGAAAAAGGAAAAAAAGAAGTCCACTACTATGTATTCGTAAAAAGAGAACTCATCGATCTAACATAAAAGAAAAGAGGATATCTATGAAAATAAAAGAAGTAACCATCCGCCATTTAAAAATGAAACTGAAAAATCCCTTCTCTACAAGCTTTGGCACCTTTGTTGATAAAGAATTTTTATTATTGGAGGTGACAGATGAAAGGGGAACAATCGGTTTTGGGGAATCCGTAGCCTTCGATGCTCCTTGGTATAACGAAGAAACATTAAAAACAAACTGGCATATGTTAGAGGATTTTCTAATCCCTTTAATTTTGAATAAGGAAATACAGCATCCTGATGAGCTTGGGGAGTTATTTAAAGGGATCCGAAAGAATTATATGGCAAAGTCTGCAATTGAAGGGGCGATTTGGGATATTTATGTTCAACAAACAAATCAATCCTTAGCGCAGGCTCTCGGTGGGAAAAAAGAGAAAATCGAAGTAGGCATTAGCTTGGGTATTCAAGAGACGCTAGAGAAACAAATCGAGGTTGTAGATAAGGCGATCAAGGATGGATATAAGCGTATCAAGCTAAAAATCAAGCCAGGATGGGATGTGGAAATGTTGCGCATTCTTCGTGAAAAGTTCCCGGATATCCCGATGATGGCAGATGCAAATTCTGCATATACGTTAGAGGATGTCGGGATTTTGAAACAACTGGATGAATTTAATTTAATGATGATTGAACAGCCTCTTGCATCCGATGACATTATTGACCATGCTATTTTGCAAAAACAAATTAAAACCCCGATTTGCTTAGATGAAAGTATTCATTCTTTGGAGGATGCACGAAAAGCGATCGAGTTAGGAAGCTGTGGCGTCATCAATATTAAAATTGGGCGCGTTGGCGGAATATCGGAAGCCAAAAAAATTCACGATTATTGTGAAGAAAAAGGGATTCCAGTTTGGTGCGGCGGAATGCTTGAATCAGGAATTGGCCGAGCACATAATATTGCCCTAACGTCTCTTGCTAATTTCGTGATGCCTGGTGACACAGCGGGCTCAAAGCATTACTGGGAGCAAGATATTATTGAACCGGAAGTTATTGTGGATGATGGGTACATTACTGTTCCACAAGAGAGCGGAACTGGCTATAAGGCGAATCTGGATGCTATCGAAGGATATACAATTGCAAGTAAAACTTATAAATAAGTGTGAAAAATCGCCAGGATAAGGAATGTTCATTCCATCCTGGCGATTTTTTCGTCGAAATTTGTAAAACATTTAATTGCTGTAATAGACGTATGTATAAAGAGAGAGAAATCATATTTATGAAAGTATGCAATATATGATTGTCCAAATTTAGAAAAGAGGGAATGGGTGAAAAGGAGTTTTCAAATCGGTGGTGCATTTGTTGGTTTAGTTGTTGGTGGAGGTTTTGCATCTGGCCAAGAAATCATGCAATTTTTTACGGGTTTTGGTATTTACGGAATTATGGGAGCTATCGTGGCAATGGGCGGCTTTGCATTTCTAGGCATGAATATTGCTCAATTAGGCTACGAACTACATACAAAATCACATAAAGAAGTGGTTTATCATATCGCAGGACGATCATTTGGTACAGTCTTGGATATTCTTATCACTTTCTTTTTATTTGCAGTAACAGTTGCCATGTTCGCGGGAGCAGGAGCTACCTTTTATCAAATATTAGGCATTGATCCGATTTTGGGTAGCCTAATTATGGTGATTATTACGGTTTTTACATTAATGCTGAATGTAAAAGATATTATTAATGTCATTGCAGTCGCATCGCCATATTTGATGGCGATCATGTTGCTTATTGCGCTCTACTCCATTTTTACAATGGATTTATCGTTGGCAGAACAAAATATATTGGCGCAGCATCAGCGTGTAGCAGCTCCGAACTGGTTAATGGGTGCTCTTCTTTACGTATCCTATAATATTGCCACGAGCGTTGCGATGATGACGGTTATTGGCAGTACAGCAAGCAGCCGAAGAGTTGCCGGTATTGGCGGAATCATCGGTGGCGTTATGATCGGGATTTTAATTATCCTTATTAACATTGCGATGTTAGCTAAAATGGATGTAGTCTCGGGAAAAGACATGCCAATTCTCGAAATAGCAGTAAATATGCATCCAGTACTGGGACTTTTAATGGCAATAGCATTGTTGGGAATGATTTATAGTACGGCAGTGGGGCTTATGTATTCATTTATTGTCCGTTTTACTCCTCCCAAGGACCCCAACTACAAACCGATTGTCATTATGGTAGGGGCGATTGGGTTTATGGCAAGTTTTGTAGGCTTTACAACCCTGGTTGGGCAAGTATATTCGCTAATGGGCTATTTAGGTTTTGCAATTATAATCACTATTATTTTTTCGTGGATAAACAAACGGTAGCCTCCGACAATTCGGGGGTTATTTTTTATGACACTTTTCCTTGCCTGCTCACATTTAATAAGAAGAAGAATCTACTTGCAAGGAGAATGAAGATGAATAATCAATTTTATTGGAGGAGAGTTCCTGGAGTGCCTCTTTCGCCAGGTCAATCTGTTGTTGCTAGTCAGATTGGCGATGTTACGGGAGATGGTTTTCAGGATTGGATTTATCTGATCGGGACTAAACAAACAGATAGTCCGTATATAACCAACATTCAACTGGTAGTTAGAAATGGCCGTACAAACCAATCTCAAGCTTTTAATTTGTCTGAAAATGCAGGATATCAGCCGACCTTGTGGCTTGGCGATTTGACTGGGAACGGTGTAAAAGATATTTTTATCGTTATTGATTCAGGTGGAAGCGGCGCAATTATTTTTGCCTATGTGTATTCATTTATTCAAGGAAGAATGACGAAAATTTTTGATTCCATTCAATTTAATGAGCAGCACCCATATAAAGTGCAATACGCAAATAATTATAAGGCAGATGTATACAGTGGAAGTCCAAGGAAAAAATATACTTTGGACTTGAGCTATAAGGGAACCGACTATTTGAATGAAATTTATAATCCCGATGGCACTTTAAAGCAACCGATAGAAGGCTGGGTCGATCCAGTAAGTGCACTATACCCAATTGACTTAGCGCGGAACGGTAAATATGACTTGCTCGGCATGCAACAAATTGCAGGACGCTATCATGCAGATGGATTGGGCTATGTTGAAAATCTTCTCCACTTTGATGGTCGGGAGTTTATTATTGTGCGCCAAACTATTGCAATTTATGGTGAAGATTTATAAAAAATTTGAGTATATCCTCCTTAAAACAACACATTCTATATACATCACGTAAAGGAGGGAATTTGTGTTGAAAAAATTATTAGCAATTCCATTTATGTTTCTTTTTGCAGGAGCATTAGTTGCTTGTGGTACGACAGATGATGCTATAGAAAATGGTACTGAAGATGTCATAAATGAAGATGTACATGATGATGGTACAAACAACTTGAATACTGATGATACAAACGGTACAGGCAACAACAATAATACTGTTGGCGATGATGAAACAGTAGATACTGAAGATGGTATGGGTACTAACAACGGTACAACTGATGGTACTGGTGGTACTAATAATACTACTGGTGGTACAACAAACGGTACGACTGGTGGTACAGGTGGTACTACTACAAATGGAGCTGGAACTACAGGTGGTACTGGCACAGGTGGTACAACAGACAGAGACAAAGCGGATGATGAAGAATAATTAGCTTGTTAAAGCCAATTCCAATTATGGAATCGGCTTTATTTTTTTTAAAAATGCACCTAAAAATCAGGAGTTGATAATATGTTAATAAAAACAAGGGATTATTAGACGAAATGGGGCTAAGAGATATGATCAAATATCCACAACTAAGTAAGCCGGTAAGGATTGGCGTCACTGCACCTTCTTCAGGGTTATATTTGGAACAGCATTCCTTATTGGAAGAAGCGG
Organism: Lysinibacillus fusiformis; assembly: GCA_030027265.1. GTDB lineage: Bacteria > Bacillota > Bacilli > Bacillales_A > Planococcaceae > Ureibacillus > Ureibacillus fusiformis_A. Next base: position 86,385 of record JASENG010000012.1, read on the forward strand.
TTTATCGAATGAAAGGGAAAGGCTATGAATTCCTAATTGGACAAACCTGCTGGACGGAATATAAATTAAAATCCGCACCCGCAAAAACAAGGGCAGATGAATTAAATCTTATGTTTCAAGATGATTCTGTACAGTTCATATATCCCCCATGGGGTGGAGAATTATTAATTGAGACTTTGGAGCATGTGGACTTTGAAAACATAAAGCCTAAATGGCTGCTTGGCTATTCAGACATCAGTACATTATTGCTTGCTGTCACTTTAAAGACAGGAATTGCTACCGCACACGGGCCAAATTTAATTGACCTGCGTGGACAAACCTCCGATCCGACAACGGCTATGTGGGAAAAGGTATTATTCACAAAAATGGGGGAAGAAATCATTCAATTTCCATCTGAAATGTATCAGCTAAGGTGGCAGCACGATTATGTGACAGATTGGATTTATCATTTAACAGAACCTACAAAATGGAAGACAATAAAAAACACGCCTATTTTAATCAAAGGACGTTTACTTGGAGGCTGTATCGATGTCATTCGTCATTTAATCGGTACGCCATATGGGAATGTCGGGCAGTTTCAAGAAAAGTACATAAATAAAGAGCCGATCATCTGGTACTTTGAAAATTGTGAGTTAAAGGTGCCGGATCTGCGTAGAACCCTTGTACAAATGAAGCTGGCTGGATGGTTTGAAAATTCTAGCGGGATTCTTTTTGGGAGAAGCATGGCCAATGATACTGCCGATGATTATCATGTATTAGATGTCTATATGGAGCTTGCTGAAGAAATCAATCTGCCTATTGCCTATGATATCGATTGTGGACATATGCCGCCGCAGCTGACTTTTATCAACGGAGCATATGCGGAGGTAAGGGTCTATAACAATAATGGAAGTATGGTTAAGCAGATTTTTAAATGATTTTCAAAACGAGCATCTCCAATGAGGAGATGCTCGTTTATTTTTATTTCACGATTAATGCAGGACAATTCACGCGCTTCATGACTTTATGACTGACGCTTCCTAAGACCATTTCCTGCAATCCATTTAAACCGCGGCTGCCAATGACAACGAGTTCCACTTTTTGATCATTCGCGTATTTTATGATTTCGGGACCAGGCGCCCCATGCAAGAATGTCACTTTATAAGAAACATTTGATTCCTTCAGCAATTGTTCTATCTTCGAAAGCTTTTTACGGCGTTCTAAATTTCTTGCTTCACTGGAGCTTGTGTGTAAAACTTCAGATTTCGATTTATCGAAGTCGACCACATAAACGACTTCAACAATTGAATCGTTGACGCATGTTGCTATTTCAATCGCTTCTTTTGCAGCGCGGACAGCATTTTCAGAACCATCAGCAGCTAATAAAATATGTTTGTACATATCGTTACCCTCCTAATGTGATGAAGATACACCTTCTAATTTCGAGATAATTTTCTTGCTGGAAGCATCTAGTCCAACGACTTCAACCTGAATCCCTTTTTCTTTCAGAAGATCCTCGACTTTTACAAGTGCACCAACACCTGAATCATCCCAAATACGACTATTTGAGAAGTCGATCTGAATAGAATTACTTTTAATTTCATTATATTTAAAGTAGTCAACAAAAGAGTCGGTTGAAGCAAAGAAAAGTTGCCCACTTACAAGATAGTGATTGTTTTCTTCTGTAATTTTCACAGAAGAGATTTTCACTACGAAGAACATCGCGCTTAAAATGACCCCTGCAATTACACCTTTTGAAAGGTCGTGTGTCAACACTACAATTACTACGGTTGTGAGCATGACAATCGCATCCGTACGTGGAGCTTTCACAAGATATTTAAAAGAAGTCCAATCGAAAGTTCCAATACATACCATAATCATTATTCCAACTAATACGGGCATTGGGATTTTAACGACCAAATCACCTAATACGAGAATTAAAAACATTAAAAATACCCCGGCTATTAATGTAGATAATCGGCCACGCCCACCAGATTTCACATTAATAACAGATTGGCCGATCATCGCACAGCCAGCCATTCCACCAAAGAAGCCTGTGACAATATTGGCAATCCCTTGCCCTCTTGCTTCCTGGTTTTTATTGCTCTCTGTTCCAGTCATATCATCGACAATTTGGGCTGTTAATAGAGATTCAACTAGACCAACAATCGCAAGTGAAATAGAGAAAGGAAAAATGATTTTGAATGTTTCTAGATTAAAGGGAACATCTGGAATCATGAATGTCGGCAAAGTTTGAGTAATCGTTCCAAGATCTCCGATTGTTCTTAAATTGATACCGCTAAAGATCGCAACAATTGTTAATGCAACAATTGCAATAAGCGGTGCTGGAATCACTTTTATAAAACGTGGTAATGTATAGACAAGTACTAAAGTGATGCCAACAAAGACATAAGTCATCGTAGAAATGCCGATAAAATGAGGTACTTGTGCCATAAAGATTAAGATGGCCAATGAATTTACGAACCCGATCATGACCGCATTCGGGATAAATTTCATTAATTTTGCTATCTTTAGCACGCCGAAAATGATCTGGATCACACCAGTTAATAGAGTTGCGGCAAATAAATACTCTAATCCATAATCTCTGATTAACGGCATCATTACGAGCGCCATTGCACCAGTTGCAGCAGAAATCATCCCGGGACGTCCACCGGCAAATGCTATGGTGACGGCCATAGTGAAAGATGCGTATAGACCAACCATTGGGTCAACACCAGCGATAATGGAAAATGCGATGGCTTCGGGAATAAGTGCAAGTGCTACGACAAGCCCGGATAAAATATCGCCTCGGATATTGCCGAACCATTGTTGTTTTAAACTTTGCATGGAACTCTCCTTTATAATAAAAATTCTTTGATTATCATAACACTTTCATTCCTAAAAAGGAACCTTTTTGGGAATTGGTAAGGAGTGAAGTAAATGATCTATGGGTATATGCGCCCTTTATATAATGATGAAAAAAATGAGCAACAGTTGAAATTGCTTCAAAACTGTGATGAGATTTTTCGAGAATCGCATGGGACTCCGAAAAATAGAGTTGAGCTGGAAAGACTGCTAATGTCCTTGCAACAAGGTGATACAATCATTGTTGAACGAATGTTTGCTCTTGCTGATACAACTCGACATCTTATGGAGCTACTAAAATTATGTGAAAAAGATGGTGTGGCCATTCAGTTTATAAAGGAAGGGATACAAAGCAAAGGGGCTTTAGATTTTACTTTTGCTGAAATGCTCGAGTCTATGCTGGCCTTCCAGTCAGATATTGTGAAGCAATCAACTATTATTGGAATAGCCAACGCAAAAGAGCAAGGAAAATCGATTGGACGACCTAAGAAGTCAGATGAAAATATAAAAAAAGCCATTTCCATGTACCATTCAGGAAATTACACATTGCTAGAGATTAAAAATGAAACTGGCATCAGTAAATCAACGCTTTATCGATATTTGGAGTCTGTGGAGTAACTGTAAATCTTGAGAGAAGGCATAAGAATGGGCGCTAATTTAGCAAGGAGTTTACTTGAAAGAAAGACTGTCTGTAATCATTGTTTATTTAAATGTAGGTAGAGTTATTAGGCGGAGAATTTCCTTCTAATATGTTGAATGGAGGCTTAAGAACCAGAAATAAGCGGAGAATTTCCGATTAACTGCTCAAAATAAGCCAAAATCCAAGTATTTGGGGAATATAAGCGGAAAAATTCCTTTTATTTCAAGCGAAATAAGGGGATTTTGTAATTTAAACGGAAATTTTCCCTGTATTTAAAAAAACTGAAATCAACCTGCAGTTAAGACAGAGCATTTCCCCAAAGTATTGCAACCGCAATAAAAAATAGGGGTAGAAAATCACCGCGATTCTCTCCCCTTTAAAGAGAACCCGACAAAATCTCCGGGTCCCTATATCTATCCCAATATTAGTAAGCAGTCCAACCAGCGTCAGCAGCGATGACCTGTCCGTTTACAAAGCTTGATTCGTCTGAGCCTAGGAATAATGCAAGCTGTGCGATTTCTTCTGGTTTACCAACTCTCGGCATTGTACCGCTGCCCGTCATTTGACGACCCATCCCAAATTGGGAAACGTTTGTCATCGAAGCACCGATATTTGTTTCAACACCACCAGGTGCGATTCCGTTGCAACGAATGCCAGAGGCTGCATACATATAAGCAGTATTTTTTGTTAATCCGGTTACAGCATGTTTTGATGCAGTATAGGCTGCTCCAGCACGAGCACCGCGTAAACCACCCGCAGAAATGTTATTAACAATTACGCCATGGCCTTGTTCTAAGAAGATATTTGTTGCGATGCGCATTGCCCGCATAACACCTGTTGTGTTTACTGCAAATACGCGATCCCACTTTTCATCTGAAATTTCACCAACAGGCTCCATCCCGTCCATGATTCCAGCGTTGTTTACTAAAATGTCTAATTTGCCGAATGCTTCTTTTGTTTCAGTGAATAGGTTTTCTAAATCAGTTAATTCAGCAACATTTGTACGGTTTGCAATTGCTTCTCCGCCAGCAGCTTTAATGCCTTCTGCTACTGCTTGTGCCCCTTCAAAATTATAGTCGGAAACAACAACTTTTGCGCCTTCTTTTGCATAAAGTTCCGCTATTGCTTTCCCCATACCTGAAGCTGCACCTGTAACGATTGCTACTTTGTCCTGTAATCTCATAATAAAAAACCTCCCGAATTGTATTATTGAACAGTTGTACAATAAAAATTATAAATGAAACAAGTAAACGCTTTCAATCGACAAAAAATAGTATAATGTTTAGTAATGAACAGATTCTATCTTTTGTGTTCAAAAAGAGGTGAAAAAAATGACTCAAATCGATTTAAGAATTGTAAAAACCAAAGAAGCATTGCACGTAGCATTACTAACTTTGTTGAAAAATAAACCGTTGGAATCCATTTCAATTTCAGAAATTTGCCGTATTGCAAAAGTAAATAGGGGCACCTTTTATTTGCATTATGGCCAGGTAGGGGATTTGTTTGAAGAGTATTTTAGAGAAATCATGGATGATTTAGCAAACTCTTATCAGGAGCCTTATCGACATGTAGCAAAGCTGAATCCTAAAGCCTTAAATCCAGCAACGATTCGAATTTTTCATCATGTAGAAAAATATAAAGAATATTACCGAATTATCCTATCCAAAAATGTTCCATTAACCTACTATTATCTATTGCTTGAAGAGGTTAAACGTCTATTAACCGATAATCTGGAAAAGGATTATTCATTAGACGTCGGAATTGACTCGAATTTCCATGCAGCTTATGCAGCGAATGCTATTTTAGGTTTGATTATAGCGTGGTATAATGAGGACTTTGAGCAGAAAGCAAGCTATCTAAATGAGCAGCTTGTGAAAATCCTCAGGCTCACATAAATTTATCTAACATTTACACTATAGATAGGTTAAAATAAGAAATTATACTTCGTAAACCGAAATGAGAGGAGTCTACTATGCTATCAAAGTTTTTTGCCTATTATAAACCGCATAAACGGTTATTTGTAGTCGATTTTTCAAGTGCTATTATTGTAGCGATTTTAGAATTAGCGTTTCCTATGGCCGTTCAATGGTTTATCGATGAGCTTCTTCCAACGAACGATTGGGGAATGATTGTAAAGGTAAGTATTTTATTGCTTATGGTTTTTGTACTGAGTGCAATTTTGAACTTTATTGTCAACTACTTGGGACATAAACTGGGGATCAATATTGAAACGGATATGCGTCAGGATTTATTTAATCATCTCCAAAAGCAATCCTTCCGATTCTTCGATAATAATAAAACAGGTCACTTAATGAGTCGTATTACAAATGATTTGTTCGATATTGGAGAATTCGCCCATCATGGACCGGAAGACTTTTTCATCGCGATCATGACGTTCGTGGGGGCTTTTGTCATTATGTTCAACGTCAATCCGACATTGGCTTTAGTCGCTTTAATTGCGGTACCGTTCCTAATTTGGATCGTTACATATAGCAATAAAAAAATGAACGCAGCTTGGAAAGAAATGTACGGCAAAATTGCCGATGTAAATGGCCGTATTGAAGATAGTGTTTCAGGGATACGTGTTGTACAGTCCTTTACAAATGAAAAGTTTGAAATGGAACGTTTCCGTGAACAAAATGGTTTATTTAAGACAGCGAAATTAATGGGCTATAAAGTAATGTCAGGTACAAGCTCGGGAATTTATATGATGACAAGGCTGTTAACTTTAGCGGTGCTTGTTGTTGGAGCATGGTTAAGCTTTAACGGAAAACTATCTTATGGTGAGCTGGTCAGCTTTGTCCTTTACACGAATGTATTAATCAAACCAATCGATAAAATTAGTGCATTACTTGAGCTATATCCAAAAGGAATGGCAGGGTTTAAACGTTTCCAAGAGATGTTGAATGAGCAGCCCGAAGTGCAGGATAAACCAGCAGCAATCGAAGTTGACTATTTACATGGAGACATTAAATTTGAAAACGTTTCGTTCAGCTATGAGGGAGACAAAGTCATTTTAAATGATATTTCATTCGAACTAAGAGCTGGAGAAATGACAGCATTCGTAGGTCCTTCCGGTGCGGGGAAAACAACGATTTGTTCATTGATTCCACGATTCTATGATGTGACAAGTGGAGCGATTTCGATCGATGGCATTGATATCCGTGAGATGTCAAAACGTTCGTTGCGTGACCAAATCGGAATTGTGCAGCAGGATGTGTTCTTATTTACAGGAACTATTCGGGAAAATATTGCTTACGGTAAACTTGGCGCTTCCGAAGAAGAAATACGTGAAGCATTGAAAAAAGCCCATTTAGAAGAATTTGTGAATAATTTATCCGATGGCCTGGAAACAGAAATTGGCGAGCGTGGCTTAAAGCTTTCGGGAGGGCAAAAACAGCGGCTTGCGATTGCACGTATGTTCTTAAAAAACCCGCCGATTCTTATTTTAGATGAGGCAACCTCTGCACTTGATACAGAAACTGAAAAAATTATTCAAGAATCCTTATCAGAACTAGCAGAAAACCGCACAACTCTTGTCATTGCCCATCGACTGGCTACCATAAAGGATGCAGACCGCGTAATGGTCGTAACTCCAAATGGCATCGAAGAAGACGGCTCATACAATGAACTGGTTGCAGACAACGGAATCTTTGCAAGATTGCATCAGCATCAATATAGCTAACGTATAGAGGGTGGGACAAAACCCGAAAACAGCATTTTCCTCAAGTAGGAAAATGCTGTTTTCTTGATGTAACTAAAATTGAATTCCATTGCAGGGACGCGCATCCATTGGCACGGCTAGAGCCTGTAGTCTCTCACCGTGCGGTTCCCCCCCAGGGAGCTTTGCACCTGTCGCTTTGCTTTCTGTGCAGAAAAGACATGGCTCTGTAGCGAAAGGCGCAGCCGACAGCTACACTAGCCCTTTCACTCCAATCAATTTATAAAGTATCAATTTCTTGATATAGCTTCTTTCACCATTTGTAGAATTTTTCACTTCTGTCCCATCCCCTTTTTTATTTCTTTATACTGGACTTAAAAGATAGTAGACAAGAAGGTGTTTTGCCAGATGTATCCTCCTATAAATCAAATAAAACAATACTATGCAGAGGCACCGGTTATGTTTGTTGATATGTTTATGAATACGATGCCTCAAGGGAGTAAAGATAGTGAACGATTTACTGCACCGAATGTAGCAGGGTTGATCATCCCGTTAAAAGGAAGCGCTATATTTAGTTTAAACGGGACGCCTTATTCAATGAATACTAATACAATTGTTCATGCTGGACCAAGTATGGAAATAGATATAGAGGTGCTGCATGATGAGGTATGGCAATATGCCGTATTACATTATCAAATAGCTGGAAATCGAAAAGTTATGTTTCCATTCTTTAATCAGCATTTCTCCATTTCCATTGATGGGAATAGAATGCTTTCTGATATGACCCACCAACTAATGAAACATTATATTACACCTACTAATATGGCTAGAATATCTTGCAAGGGACTTTTCCTGAAATTACTAGAAACAATTCTAAGCAGCCCGTCAAAAATAATAGAAAATGAGAATGAAAACCTGATGGCCACTGCAGCGCGCTTTCTGCATGAGGAGTATTTCAAGCCTATTACAATACAGGATTTGGCATTGCAGCTTGGAATAGAGCGAAGACGATTTGCGTATCTATTTGAACGTTATACAGGGTTAACACCTATACACTATTTGACAGAAATCCGGATAAGAAGAGCAAAAGAATTACTACGAAGCGGCAATACCGTAGCTGAAGTGGCTGAAAAAGTAGGTTATATTGATAATTTTTACTTTAGCAGAGTATTTAAAAAACAGACGGGCATGTCACCGACAGAATTTAAAAAGTTATATGAAAATGCTTCAGAATAAACTGGGGCATTTTTCTTTTGCTTTAAATCGGCAAAAGTCCATATATATTGCAAATTTGTCCATTCTAATAATTTTGATAATTTGCTAGAATTACAGACGTTATGAGAATGATAATCAATTAGGTGATTGAGTTATATACGATTAGCTATTGACTTCTAATTGAAAACGATTATCATTATCATTATAAATAAGTCGACTTATATAAAAAATATAGATTTTTAGGAGTGTTTTAAAGATGAAAAAACGATGGGGATTTGGTGCAGCAGCACTTTTAACATTAGCTTTAGCAGGATGCGGCTCGTCTGGAGAAGAGGCATCAACCGAAAAAACGGGTGCTTCTCAAGGAGAAACAACAACTGTTTCGGCAGAAGAAAAAGCAGAAGCAACAACACAAACGCTTTCTTATTTAGGTCAAGATTATACAGTGCCAGCTAATGTAGAGAATATTGTTGCTGCTAGTTTAGAAGCAATGGAGGATGCAGCGATTTTAGGTATTAAACCAACAGGTGTACTGCAAGTTGGCGGTGCAATTCCTGCATATCTAGCAGATGATTTAGCTGGAGCCGAATTGATTGGTGACAAGAGAGAGCCGAATGCAGAAAGCATCCTGGTCCTTTCCCCGGACGTAATTGTTGGTACATCGAAGTGGCCGGAGGAAGTAGCAGAAAAAATGAATAAAATCCAAACAACGATTCCTTATTCCCATATTTCAACAAACTGGAAAGAAAACTTGATGGTTCTTGCCCAGCTTGGCGGGAAAGTTGATGAAGCTGAGCTAATTATTTCAGACTATGAAGCAAAAGTAGCAGATGCACAAAGCGCAAAAGAACAATTAGCGGATAAAGAAATCTTGATCATTCGTATTCGTGGCGGCTTAATGTATATCTATCCAAAAGATGTATATTTAAATCCAGTGTTGTATGAAGATCTAGGAGCGCCTGTGCCAGAAATCATTACTCAAACAGAGGCACAAGCAGAAATTACACTCGAAACATTGGCTGAAGTAAATCCTGATGCGATTTTCCTTCAATTTGAAACATCAGAAAATGCAGATGCTCCGAAAAGTCTTGAAGAGCTGCAAAATAATCCAATTTTCGCTAGCTTAGCCGCTGCAAAAAATGATCAAGTATTCGTTAATGCCATTGATCCTTTAGCACAGGGCGGGACAGCTTGGTCGAAAGTTAAATTCTTAGACGCAGCTTACGAAAACCTGCTTCAATAACATCAAGTCGCTGGTAGCTAGAGTAATTTAATAGGCTCTACTGCCAGTTTTCGTTAATTATGGATAAGGTGATTTATAAAAGGAAAAGGTGTGTATTTTGAAAACTACTTTTCATCGACCGTTTGCTATTTTAATATGTTCACCGTTTGTCATTTGTGCGATTGCTTTACTTTCCATTTTATATGGAACAAAGGATATTAGTGCAATGACCGTTTGGAATTCGATTAGTCAATTTGATGCGAATAATATTGACCATCAAATTATTCGGACCAGCCGTATTCCTAGAGCAGCAGCCGTTATATTAGTCGGTGCATTTCTTGCAGTGGCTGGTGCGGTGATGCAGGGGATTACGCGGAACTATTTAGCCTCCCCCTCATTAATGGGAGTAAATGACGGTTCTGCATTTGTCATTACGATAGCACTTGTTTTTTTCCCCGGGCTTCCCAACTATCAAATGATTTTGTTATCCATGGTTGGTTCATGTATCGGAGCAGGGCTTGTTTTTGGATTTGGTTCAATTATTCGAAACGGATTATCTCCCGTTCGATTAGCCATTATCGGGACGGTTATCGGTACATTCCTGAGCAGTATTGCTACAGCTATTGCAATGTATTTTCAGGTTTCTCAAACCGTCAGTAGCTGGTATAACACAAAAGTACATATGGTTGACGCAGATATGCTTTTACTCTCCATCCCCTTTGGCTTGCTAGGACTCTTCCTTGCCATTTTAGCAGCACGAGCTATTACCATATCCTCGCTAGGGGAGGATATTGCAGTGGGACTTGGCCAAAAGACTAAGGCAATCCGCTTGATTAGTATGTTCGCGGTTGTTTGTTTAACAGGAACAGCCGTAGCGCTAGTTGGAAAGATTGCTTTTGTCGGGCTAGTAATTCCTCATATTACTCGATTTATAGTGGGAGTAGATTATCGGTATATTATTCCTTGCTCAGCGGTTTTGGGTGCATTTTTCTTATCCCTTTGCGATCTAATCGGTCGATATGTTAATTTTCCTTATGAAACGCCAATTGGGGTAGTTACAGCGTTGATCGGCGTGCCATTTTTCTTATTCTTAATTCGAAAATTCGGAGGTGAACAACGTGGCTAATCATTCATCCCGAAGGTTTCTTTTTACGGTGTTTGTCCTGCTAATCTTCATCATTGGAGCAAGTTATTTGCACCTTACAAATGGTGTGTTCGATATGTCGATTGTCGATGTTTTGAAAACATTATTAAGGGTTGATTCAAATGTGAACTATGACCTAGTTATCTTTGAATTTCGCTTGCCGCGAATTGTTATTGCTGGGCTGGTGGGTGTTGGTTTAAGCATTGCGGGAGTGGTACTGCAAGGGATTACAAGAAATGGATTAGCTGACCCTGGCATCCTTGGCATTAATGCCGGAGCAGGTGCAGCGGTCGTTATTTTTATGTTCTTTTTCCAGGTTCGATTAGTGGATGCAGATATCCACAGTTGGCTTTCCATATTAATGATGCCGGTTTTTGGTTTCGCAGGAGGGGCTGTTGCAGCAGCTCTCATATTTATATTTGCGATGAAAAATCGGTATCTTGATATGCAACGGCTCATCTTAACCGGGATTGCCATTAATAGTGGGTTTGGCGCACTTTCCATGTATCTGTCTTTAAAAATGAATGAAAAGGATTATGAGTCAGCAGCGGTCTGGATGGCAGGTTCGATTTATAATGCCAACTGGATTTTTATTGTTTCCATGCTGCCATGGGTAATTATTCTAGGAATATATCTATATAAAAAAGCCTATTTGCTAGATTATTTCCAATTAGAGGAAGGCAGTATTACGAGTCTGGGAATTGAAGTAGAAAAAGAGAAAATCAAGTTGTTGCTTGCAAGTGCTGGATTAGTCAGTGCCTGTGTTTCCGTGTCTGGGAGTATTGGTTTTATTGGCTTAATGGCACCTCATATAGCGAAGCAATTGGTGGGGATTCGACATCAATATGTGCTGCCGGTCAGTGCACTTATAGGTGCGACCTTATTGATCATCGCTGATTTTATAGGAAAAACAGTTTTTGCACCAGCTGAACTGGCGGTGGGCATTGTTGTTTCTATTATCGGGATTCCATACTTTTTATATTTACTAGTAAAGGCAAAGGAATAGGAGGGAGAGCATGAAAGCTGCATTTCGAATCGAAAATCTATCTTCAGGATATGAAGACAATTTAATTTTAAATGGATTAAATGTCATCATTCCTGAAGGCAAAATCACAACGATTATAGGTCCAAACGGCTGTGGAAAATCAACGCTGCTCAAAACAGTCGGGCGAATTTTGAAAAAGGATTTTGGAGAAATTTATTTGCAGGAGCAGAATATGGAGGAACTATCTACAAAAGAGATCGCTCAACATTTAGCTATTCTTTCTCAATCTCCTACTGCACCTTTTCAGCTAAAGGTCGAGGAGCTTGTTTCTTATGGCAGATACCCACATCGTAAAAATGTGAATCGACTTACAAAAAAGGATATTGAAATGATCGACTGGGCAATGGAAGCAACAAACACCGTCGAGTTTCGTCATAAGAAATTGGCGCAGCTATCCGGTGGGCAAAGACAGCGAGTTTGGCTAGCGATGGCTTTAGCGCAAGAAACCAAAATTCTGTTATTGGATGAACCAACAACCTATTTGGATATGGCCCACCAGCTAGAGGTTCTAAATATCGTAAAAGAACTCAATAAAAGGCATGGTTGTACGGTTGTGATGGTATTGCATGATATCAATCATGCGGCGCGGTACTCAGATGGTTTGATTGCCATGAGAAAAGGGCAAATCATTCAATGTGGGACACCTCAACAAATAATTACAACAGAGGTGCTAAAAGAAGTATTTCAAATTCATGCAAAGGTTTTGCAGGATGAGGAGACCAATTCTCCAATCTGCTTTAGCTACGATATTTTAAAGCAACAGGCAACAGAATTGCAGGAGGTTTAAATGAAGCATTTCACAATAGATTCAACGTATACAAACTATCAATATAATATTTCCGTATCTGTTCCAAATGGTCGCCAACCTGAGGATGGATTTCCGATTATTTATGTACTGGATGGTCGAAATTATTTTGACTTTGCTAAACAAACGATTAATTTACAGTCTGGAAATTCACCTAAAACAAATGTAGAATCAGCGATTGTGGTGGGGATTTGCCATCAAGAAAAAGATGAAAGCCTGAGACGTTTTTATGACTTTACGGCACAAGCCGAAACCTATCATTTTCCTGAGAGAACTAAAGGAAAATGGGTCGAGTTAAATGATCTTGGCGGGGCAGAAAATTTCAGCAAATTTATCGAAGACGAATTAAAGCCTGAAATTGAATCCCGTTATCCCGTCAATCAAAATAAACAAACCTTATATGGCCATTCCTTATCGGGCTATTTTGTGCTATGGAGCTACTTGACAAAAAGGGATTGCTTTCATACCTATCTTGCAGTTAGTCCATCTCTTTGGTGGAATGACGAAGAATTATTCCGCTATCTTGAGGAGGCGGATTTAAAAGAGCAGCGTTCCGTATTTATCATTGTTGGAGAGCAAGAAGGCTTTATGGTGAAGGATGCAATTCGTTTTTACGATCAACTTCCAGCAGGTGAGACGAAGCAGCTATACATTGCTCAAGAAGAAAATCATGCCTCAGTTGTTCCCACAACGATGAGTCGAGCTTTTCGTTTTTCAACGAAAAAAAGTAAATAAGGAGTATCAAGAACAACCAGACAGAGTCGTCAGGTTGTTTTCTTTTTTTTTAGGTAGGTAATAATTACCTATACATTATCGGTGTCTTTTATACTAAAATGGTAATAACTAAACATTTCCAAATTATTATTAAATGTAGGAAGAAGTGGGAGTTTTGAGGCATAAAGAACCAAAAATGAATATTTTAAAACGCCTTTTTAATAATGAAGAAATTGTTGAAGAAACCAGAAAGAATGCAGCAATCACAGACATTAATACTGACATGCCCCCTATAGATGAAAAAACCATAGAAAATGAAATTAATAATTTCCAATATATCTTTGACCACTTAACATCGGGGATTTGGCTCCGGGAAAAATTAGATGGGGATCTGGTTTATGCTTCAAAGGGGTTTGAAGAAATTTTAAACCTCCCTTTAACTAAAATATATAAAACGCTCTCTTTGAGATACCAAATGGTCCATCCGCAATATAAAAAAGAAGTGACAGCTAATTTTCAGTCGGTGGCTCAGGGAAAAACGGTGCAAATGCTTTATCCAATCACGGATGGAAAAGGGCAGAAAAAGTGGCTGCTGGAACAAATTATCCCTCGAGTTGATAATGCTGGTACCGTCACTCAGATATTCGGAATGATAACAGATGTCACGCATGAAATGGATATCGAAGAAAAGCTCAACTTTCTGGCAAACTATGATTCATTAACTAGACTGCCAAATCAAAAAAGTTTGTTTGAAATGCTTGATAACAACTGCAGAGAACGTACAACCTTTGCTCTCCTTTATTTAGATATAGACCGTTTCTATGTGATTAATAATTCCTTAGGCTACCAAATTGGCGATGAGGCCTTAAAGGAAATAGCGGAGCGTCTTTCGGGGCTAACCCCGGAAGATGGGTATCTTGCGCGTTTGAATAGCAATGATTTCATTATGCTAGTTAAGAACTATGGGGATGAAAAAAGGGTATATGAATTAGCGGAAAAAATACTTCGTTCTTTTGAAAAATCATTTACCATACAGGATTATGTCCTTCATATTACAACCAGTATCGGAATTACATTTTTCCCTGAGGAAGGGGAGCGTAGACTTACTTTGTTAGAAAACGCTCACACGGCTCTCTTCCAAGCAAAAAGACAGGGGAAAAACAATTATCAGCTATTTTCTCACTCAAGAGATATTTCTTCCTATAAAAAGTATGTTCTGGACCGGGATATGCGTCTAGCCTTATTAAATGAAGAGTTTTCATTATATTTTCAGCCTCAAGTTGAACCGAGTAAAGGGTTTGTTGTCGGAGCAGAAGTGCTCATCCGCTGGCAGCATCCAGAATGGGGAGATATTTCACCAGCAGAATTTATCCCTCTGGCAGAAGAAAATCATATGGTGAATCAAATCATCGATTGGGAAATTGAGAAGGTTTGTTCCATCCTACATGAATGGAAGAAAAAAGGCTATCGTCTTTATCCCATTTCCATTAATATTTCGCCGATTCGTTTTATGAAAAAGGGCTTGGTTGAATTTGTCCGGACCCAGCTTGAAAAGTATGAAGTGAATCCTCGTTATCTAGAATTGGAAATAACAGAAAGCTCGCTCTTAAAAACCGATCAATCGGTGTTAAACATCTTAAAGGAATTGAAGAATCTAGGCGTAAAAGTGGCAGTTGACGATTTTGGAACAGGATATTCTTCATTGGATTATTTAAGAAAAATTAAACCAGATACCATTAAAATCGATAAAACCTTTATCAAAAATATTAAAAGTGAAAGTGAAATCGATAAAGGTGTCGTTGCTTCGATTTTATTTTTAGGCAAAAGATTGGATATGAAGGTGGTTGCTGAAGGGGTAGAAGAAAAGGATCAATTGGATTTTTTAAAGCAAAATGAATGCGATATGATTCAAGGTTTCCTATTTTCGGAGCCGGTACCTCAGGAAAAGTATGAAAAGATCATTCAGGTGGGATATTTAAAAGCAGTACAAAAATCCAAGAAAAAAGGCAGCATGCGAGAAAACAGGAATTTTTATCGATTTGAATTGCCTTTCCATGTCCATGGTAAAATGACGATTGCGGAAGTAAATAATCAGGTTGTTCAAGTAGGTTCAACACCAATATTAATCGAAAATTTCAGCTTGGGCGGCATTAAAATTTTATCGAATTTAAAACTCCCGGTTAACTCCAATATGAAATTTAAATTTGAATTTAAAGTCCTTGGCGAAGACATTGAGGTCCATGGTAAATTGCGATGGATTGAAGATGAGCTTCAGGATGTCTATTCATATGGGGTGCTATTCAATTTGAACCGGACATTAGAGGACCACATGGCGCGGCTTATAAATAGAATGACTACGTTAAGGATTACAAATCAACCGATTCCCAATACCGAATTTGTTTATGATCAAGTCACTGTGTTTTTTAATAAAGTATAATGGAAGCCCTATGGAACGTTTCGTTATAGATCATACCATAGGGCTATCTTTTTGTTAATTTAGGTATTGGAGCACCTTCTCAACCACTTGCTCGCCCGCTTTAACCCATCTGTTTTTGTTGTGGATTTCCCCATCCTTATCAACCGGAGTTTGAAACTGGCTAAATCCCGTAGCATCAAGAAGGGAGCTTTCATCGTAATCTAGACCATAATTTACTATATGTTTAATGACAAAAGGTGTTTTAAATTGAATATGGGCACTATAAGAATCAAGTTCCCCACTAATGACAACAAAAGGTAATCTTAAATAGATTGTTTCTCCATCTTTTCTATACAAAATGGCATCGAAAAAGCCTCGATCATAATCCCAGTACCCTCCAAGACAAAAACCATAGTTTTTAAGTTTATCACGCAAAAAGCCAAATTGTGCATGCTTTCCTTCAAGGTTGGATTCGAATTGTAGCATAGGTCTAACCTCCATAATTGTTTTTTGATAAAAGGATAGGCAAAAATATCAAAGTCAATACATCAGGTGAAAGGTTTAAAAATATACAAAAGAAAAACACAAACTAATTTACGTTTGTGCTTGAGCTTTGCTTATTAAGGAAAGGTTTTGCAGTGCGTCTTCGGCACTTGAAAAGGGAGAACGAATTAATAACAAGCGTTCAATATAATTTATAACTTCTGGTGGGAGCAGTAATTCCTCCTGCCAACCCTGTTCTTTCTTTTTGCTTGGCGTGTAATCGGAGTAAAGTAAAAATAGAAGGAAATGCCCTATGAAATACAAATCACTAATATGATTTTCCGTACGTTTTGGATTAGTAATTTCTTCAATGGGAACTTCATTTTTCTTATATGCAGCTAATCCGAAATCAATAATATTGAGTCTATTTTCTTTAAATAAGATATTTGGAATCCGCAAATCTCGATGAACAATGCCTTTTTTATGGAATTCCATAATGATTTCAAGCAGTTCTTTCGTAATTTTCAGGGACTGTTCAACCGAAAAAGTTTGCCCCTCTCTAAAAATGGCCTGTTCGAAAGTCTTTCCCTCTACATAATCCATAATATAGAACGGTGTGTCTCTAATATCCCCGTGGGAAATAAGAGCTGGCACATTTGGAAGATTGATTTCTTTTAATATTTTTATTTCTTGCTCGAATTTATGACGTATTTTTTTCTTATGCCGATGCTTTGTCTTCATTCGTTTTAAGACATATTTGTTATTGGATGTAGAATCCTCCAGCAGATAGGCGACTCCATAAGCACCGACACCAATTTCTTCGATAAAGTCATAGTTGGTTTCCGATGTAATATAGTCTATTACGAGCTGATCATATTTCTTTTCGGATAAGTATTGAAGAAACATTAGCTGCTGAAAAAACTGCGGGAACTTCTTGAACCGAAAAAGCCGGAGCTACGTTTGTAGCCCTTTTTATAATGCTTGTGTCCATAATAATTATGTTTATGAGAATAATGTCTGCGACTGCTGGAAGAGTAACGGCGCTTTCCATGTCCGCCGCCTAATAACCCTTTTAAAATCTTATCTAACATAAAATCCTTCCTCTCTATATGCGAGTTGT
This sequence comes from Lysinibacillus fusiformis, assembly GCA_030027265.1. Lineage (GTDB taxonomy): Bacteria > Bacillota > Bacilli > Bacillales_A > Planococcaceae > Ureibacillus > Ureibacillus fusiformis_A. Next base: position 103,694 of record JASENG010000012.1, read on the forward strand.
ATAAAAGTCTTTGTTATAATAATCCGTTGATAATTATTATACGATTATAAGTAAAAGAAGTTTCATTCTCTCAAGATAAATTGTTCAATAAGTTAAGGCTTTATGAATGGAACCTAGACAGAGCTGCTTTCGAGGTGTAGAATATAATAGTTAGTTAGACTAACTATCTATTTTGGAGGAGATGTCATGAATAATTTAGAACCAACACTTTTTGATAGTTATAGAGAATTGTACCGACCTTATGTAAATGCCGTGAACAATAAATTAGCGAAGTATCAATTATACACAGCTCAATGGGGAGTACTGCGCTTGATCAATAATATGAAGTCTTGTACTTCAGCAGAATTAGCAAAAGAGATGCGAGTTGAAAAGCCTAGTGTCACACCCATTATTAAGAAGCTAATAGAGCTTGGATACGTTGAAGTAACACAAGGGGACGATAAAAGAGAAAAGTATCTCCGCCTTACCGAAAAAGGGAATGAAGTGTTTTCAACGATACAAGTTGAGCTGGCTATTTTGCTAAATTGTCTCACGGAAGGAATTAACGAGGCAGATTTAAAAACAGCCAGAAGTGTATTAGATCAAATTTTAAAAAACATATTAAGATAGGAGAACTACAATCATGGTCGAAAAAGAGCCATTATGGACCAGAAATTTTATGATGATCTCTTTAATCAACTTTCTAGGGACTTTAATTTTTTATTTATTAATTGTTGTAATAGCAGGATTTGCAGTTGATGAATTTCATGCATCTACAAGTACAGCGGGGTTAGTATCCAGTATTTTTATCGTTGGGTCCTTATTGGGGCGGCTTCTTACAGGACGTGTTATCACTTCTATAGGAAGCAAAAGGACATTTCAAATAGGTTTAATCGCATTTTTCATCACTACCTGCGCCTATTTTATCGCCTTAAATTTACCTGTTTTAGTTATGGTCCGTTTATTGCACGGAATTTCATTTGGAATCATCGGAACAACTACGGGGACGTTAATTGCGCAAATTATTCCAGCATCAAGACGTGGTGAAGGAATTGGCTATTTTAGTATGAGTACAGTGCTTGCAACGGCAATTGGTCCATTTATCGGTATTTTACTTACACAAAATACGGATAGTTTTTCATCTGTCTTTATTTTTAATACTATTTTGGTGGTTGCTTGTGTCTTCATGTATTTCACTGTGAATTTGAATACTATCCAAGCACCAATGAAAGCGAAAAATACAGTAGATGCACCAAAAGAAAAGGGCTTCAAGTTTAGCAATTATATTGAGACCAAAGCATTGCCAATATCGATTATCGTGTTATTTATTGGGTTTGCATACTCGGGTGTTATGTCGTTTCTTTCATTCTACTCAGAGAGTATTAATTTAGTAAAAGCAGGGAGCTTCTTTTTCCTTATCTATGCGATTACGATTCTTTGTACCCGACCAATCACTGGGCCCTTAATGGATCGAAAAGGTGCCAATATAGTTGTTTACCCAGCTTTAATAATTTTTGCAGCGGGAATGCTGTTATTTAGTCAAGCTACGAATTCATGGTTATTTTTACTAGCGGCAGGTCTAATTGGAATAGGCAATGGCAATATGAACTCGATTGCTCAAGCGGTAGCTGTAAAATCAACAGAGCCTCACCGATACGGTTTAGCAACATCCACTTATTTTATTTTTCTTGATATCGGACTGGGGGTTGGCCCATATCTATTAGGGTTGATCGAACCCCACACTACCTACCGTATGCTGTACCTGGCAATGGTACCTGTCATTCTCCTGGCACTAGTTTTATACTATTTCTTAGTACAGAGGAAGAATCAGGCAGTGAGTGTGTAAATTATAATAATAGGGACCAGATCCATAAACAATTCTGAATTGTTTATGGATCTGGTCCGTTTTTTATTCTTCCATATAAACTTCGCCGTCTTTGTATGTCATTTGTTCAGGGTAGCGCAGATTGATAACGGCATCTTGGATCTCTTGCGATGGTGGTTTTGTTGCAAGAGAGACGATAATGTTTGTTGCAAAAGCAGCAATTGCACCGAATACACCAGCACCCGTGTCAATAATCCCCAAAATTGTGAAGCCACCGTATTTTGCGGCAAAGATATAAATTAATGTCACCCCTAGACCGACAAGCAGACCAGAAATCAACCCTTTAGAGTTGGAACGTTTCCACCATACCCCAAGCACTAACGCAGGGAAGAATGTACCTGTTGCAAGAGCGAATGCCCATGCTACAATTTGCGTAATGGCACCAGGTGGATTTAATGCCACTATTCCAGCTAATAGTGTGGCTACAACAATTGTAATACGGCCAACATTTAAGCGTTGTTTGTCAGTTGCAGTTGGTTTTAGAATACGGTAATAAATATCGTGTGCAAAGGCTGATGAAATGGCAATCAATAAACCGCCGGCAGTTGATAATGCGGCTGCCATCGCACCGGCAGCTACTAAACCGATAACAAATATCCCTAAATTCGCAATCTCGGGAGTGGCCATTACGACAATGTCATTCGCAATGATCAACTCACCCCATTCAAGAATGCCATTCCCGCTCGTATCAGCTACTTTTAATAAACCAGTATCCACCCAAGTTTTCGTCCATGCAGGAAGATCGGCAATTTTACTGCCAGCCACTTGTGTCATTAGGATGAAACGGGAAAATGCAGCATATGCAGGAGCAGAGAAGTATAATAAACCGATAAATAATAGGGCCCAAGCACCTGACCAGCGAGCTGCTTTCATTGTTGATACTGTATAGAAACGTGCAATTACGTGAGGAAGTCCGGCAGTACCGGCCATTAAAGTAAACATAAGTGCAAGGAATTGCCATTTGCTTCCTTTTTCAAACGGCGCAAAGTATTCCGAAAGTCCGAGTTCTCGGTCAAGATCTCCTAATTTGCTGACAATCTCGCCGTAAGATAACCAAGGAAGCGGATTACCTGTAATTTGAAGTGACATGAAAATTACAGGAACGAGGTAAGCGATAATTAATACAAGGTACTGTGCCACTTGTGTCCATGTAATCCCTTTCATTCCGCCAAACGCTGCGTAGATTGCAATCAGAATTACACCGATCATTGTTCCAAGTTTAGCATCAATTTCAAAAAGGCGGCCGATAACCACCCCTGAGCCAGATAATTGCCCAATCGAGTAAGTGAAACTAATAATCATCGTACAAATTGCCGCAATAATAAGTGCAGTTTTACTCTTGAATCGATCCCCGATAAATTCAGGAACGGTATAGCTTCCAGATTTTCTAAGTTGTGGTGCAAGCAAGAAGGTTAAAAGTAAATATCCACCAGTCCAACCCATGATATAAGCTAATCCGTCATAGCCGAGCACCATAATTGTTCCAGCCATCCCGATAAAAGAAGCTGCACTCATCCAGTCGGCGCCGATTGCCATCCCGTTAAATAATGGAGGAACTCCTCGACCGGCTACATAGAACTCGGATGTCCCTTTAGCTCTATTAAATACGGCAATCCCGATATATAACGCGAATGTAGCTAATATCATCGCCAATGAAACAAAAAATTGTGTATCCAAAAATCATCCCCCTCTATCTCAATGATTTTAGTACATTAATGATCAACAGTAGTTCCTCGACCAATCGATTCATTCTTGTTATGGTCGATTCCATACTTTTTGTCGATCTTATCCCCAACGATGGCATTAACAAACAGCAAGATAATGAATACCGCTAAAGCACCTTGTGCGCCCATAAAATAGTGGAATGGAAACCCATTAAAGTAAATGTCGCTTAATGGTTCAGCTATTAGCACGACACCATAAGAAACGATTGCCCAAATGATAAAGTAAATCACCATATAAGTATTTTTCTCACGGAAGTACGCATCTGCTCTACTTTTCTCAATTTTTTTCACTGGTTCACCCCTGTTTTCAATTTCCAAAAAAATTTCTTGTGGCAAGAGTGTTTGATGGCTTCTTTCTAAAGTAAGGGTTCTCACTTCCTTTTTTGTTAGGGTTCTATTTTTACTTTGCCGCTTTTGGACAAAGAAAAATCTAGACGAATAGCAAATTTTTTTAGTGTTGTGATATTGATTAGTGAAGCTAAATAAAACGAGAGAGGGATAGAGGCGTGATTACTGTAAGCTAAAGATAAATTTAACGGTTTCTATAAATGGAGCTGGAACGAGTACTATTTCAACAATAATAAAAACTGCAATAGCTACAAATGGCACTGCAAGAAATCCAAAGCGTTTTTTACGTAAAGCAATAAATAGACAAATCGCTGTTAATAACAGAAAAATGTATAAAATGGCCCATGACCTCCTTAATCTCCTGAAACGTATCGTATTATGTTAAAACGTATGAGTAATAACGGCACAATATTATTATTTTTAAAAGAAAAAATTGATTAACAAAGCAGAAAAGGTATTTTTCATCCGTCTTTCGAATTAATTGATTCGAAATGGAAAATAGTTTAACTGTACTATTATTTGAGAATAGTGTAGGGCTGAAGGATAAAAACATTGTATAAGTTGTTATTGGGGGGGAATTTGAGGTTAATCTTGTGAAGAATTTTTTTAACTAGTTATGCATGTAAAAAGAAGCTATATATGAAGGATATCGAGGAGGGGCTGGCCGAAGAAAGCGAGGAAAAATAAAATTGGCCCAAGTGAGGATAGGCCAATTATGCATTACAAAATATATTTGCAAAAATACTCTGCCATTTCTTGATAGGTTAAGTTTAATTTTCGCATTAAACCCAAAAAGTTGGACAAAACGATGTCGGCTCCTTCAGATTGTTCGAATTGAACACCATAGTCTGTTTGAAGATAGTTCGCGAAATCCCATTTTTCTGGGGTATTTTGTTTTTGTCCATTATAATAGCTGTCCATTTCACTATATAGATCTTCAAAAAACTGCTCAAAAAGATCGCTTCGATCAACTAGATACCGATAAGTACTACTATTTGTCGGAACTTTGGAGGCATATACATCCTTGGTGACAATTTGGATGATGTCTTCCACATTGATGTATTCGCTTGCGGTTTCTTCAATCACCAAAATGGCTGATTGAAATAATGGATGGGATTCAAGTGTTTGCAAATTTTCTAGCTTCTTTCTGTAAAACTTCTTTAAAATAATGCCTTCATCGGAAACGTAGAGGACTTCATAATTAAAGGTTGTATCAATCTCCCATGTATTGAATTCTTCTAAAATGGCATAGCTCTCCCCAAACAAAACTTCTGTTTGCATCTGGACAGGTTCAAACTCATAATAAGTGGAGCCTTCAACTGCATACCCAGAATACTTCAAATAGACGTCTTGAACGTCTTTTTTACTTGGATTCACAAGACATAGGCTGTATTTTTCCTTTGGAATGACAAATTGGAGAATAGCATTCAGCTCCTTCTAGGTTGTTAAGCCGTTTTTGGCTGGTTAAGAAAAAGCAATTCGTTAAAACATATTCGCCAATTTGAATAATATGCATCATTATGGTTTTTCTAATGGATTCTAAATCTTTTAAGAGATTGCAAAAAAAGAAGTCCTATTAAAAATTATTTTCATAGAAACTTTTATAGTAGGGATGGACACCCTATATGGGCTCTTTTTTTCTACATAAATTGATTATAGTTTAGATAGAAAGGAGGAGTGTAATGAACCCTTTTGATTTTGATGATAATTCCCGGGGCAGGGGAAGTGGAAGTGGTGGACGACAACCTGGCTTCCCAGGAGGTATTCCAGGTATCCCTGGACTTCCCGGATTCCCAGGTGGTGCTCCAGGTGGCTTTCCAGGAGGTTTTCCGGGAGGAGGCCCAGGCCAACTTCAGGCGCCAACATCACCGCCACCAAGCTTTACACCACAAATGACGACATTTCAACAACAAGAATTCACTCGCAGTGGTGGAGTAAGTAGTATTAGAAGATGCTTTTTCAGAAACACATTCATATGGATGAGAAACGGTAATAGTTTCTGGTTCTTCCCAATGCTTGCTTTTGGAAATCAGATTATCGGTTTCCGATGGAGAGGTACAAGAGGATGGGTTTACGATTCCATCAACCGAAACAGCATCTGGTTCTTCCAATGCTACTAAATAGTTAATAAATCATCCACATCCCTAAAGTTCGTGAATAGACCCCCACTTCAAAGTGAGATGCTGTGTATGTATCTCACTTTTTAATTGGAGTTCTAAATTGGACAAGCATGGAATATTTAATATGGATGATAAAAATCTTGGGGGAATGAATGTATGGAGAAACTAAACAAAATTCGAGAAGAACTATTAAATAGCGTGAGGAATTTAACAGATAACCAATTAAATAAAATAGTGGAAGAAGGAACATGGAGCATCGCACAAGTATTAGAGCACCTATATTTAATGGAAGAAAATGTAGTGCGTTTAATCGGTCATGCTCTTCAACAAGAAGAGTTCGAAGCACCTGGAAACTTTCCCCTGCATGTAGTGGCAGACCGTACTAAAAAAATCAGTGCTCCGGATTTTTTAAACCCTGCAACAAATTATGCATCATTAGATAAGCTTCAGGAAAAATTAGCTGCTTCTAGAACTTCCTTAGAAAAAATTGCTAAGGAAACAAGTGAGGAAGAGTTAAATCAAAAAACATTTGCACACCGACGATTTGGTGTCCTAACCTTGAATCAATGGATTTCCTTGGTAGGCTACCATGAACAGCGCCATGTGGGTCAAATAGAGGAAATTAAACAAGCGGTCATAAAATAAGTCTACAAGCCACTAGTAACAGAGCTAGTGGTTTTTAAATGCCTATTTATTGTCAAAATATTGGTTTTCACCTAGACGATAAAAAATAATAAGAGTACAATACGTCATTGTGGGTAAAGAATAATGTTAATGATAATTTTTGAAAGAGGCGTTTGAATGACTAATATCATATTAATTTTAATATTGCAGCTCGTATATGTACCGCTATTAACGTTGCGTACAATTTTCTTAGTAAAAAATCTTACATTATTTGCGGCTATTTTCGGGATATTAGAAATGCTGATTTATGTATTTGGCCTTTCTTTAGTGTTTAATGGAGATCAAAGCTTACTAGCGATGATTGTCTACGCAGTAGGGTTTGGACTGGGTATGTTCTTAGGGACAAAAATAGAGAACAAACTAGCAATAGGCTACGTTTATATCACGATTAATACACAAAATAAAAATCAAGAACTAATCGATACATTAAGAATTAACGGTTTTGCCATCACAACATATGTAGGTGAAGGGCGTGATAGTGACCGTTATAAATACGAGATATTAGCGAAAAGGAATCGTGAAAAAGAAGTATTTACACTAGTTGAGAACATTGAACCGAAAGCATTCATCATTTCCTATGAACCGAAATCATTTAAGGGCGGCTTCTTAGTTGATCGAATGCGTAAACAAGCAAAGCTTAGACAATAATAAAGAGCTAGGGAAGCAATTTTTCCTAGCTCTATTTTTGTATTATTTTTAATTGGATATTTAGTTCAAGTAAACAAGTGATTGATTTTTATTAGCTATTTTTTGATCGAAATAGTATAGTGAGGGAAATTACTTTTCAAGTATTAGAGGTTTGATTTCTATATTATATGCCTGGATAAGCTGTTGGAGTCTTTCAGATTTGGCAGGGCCATTCGGGCAAGGGTGATAATATTCGTTATTTTCTGATCGAATGCCAAAAGAAGGAATACCGCTATCTTGGATTAACTGAAGCCACTCCCTTTTTTCTTCCTCGAAAAAGCGCCATCTACTTCTTTTTTCAACTCCCCAACCAATTAGGATCCAGGGGTGCTGAGACATTTCCAGTAAGGAAGGCAAGGTAATTGTTGGGTATTTACCAGTTGTTTTTAGAAGCTCAAAAAGTTCAATGGCTTCTATGCCGGCAGTGTTTCTTACATAAAATAAATTATAAATATGAAGTCTGCCTTCTAAATTGGGATGAGATGCTTTCATAAATTGTATTAATTGCCGCATTGAATTATCGATTTTTGTTTCATCCGTATGAGAGCCATTCATAATGAGCTTTTTCCTAGCTTCCCCTTTCAATCTTGATGAACCTGGATTTAACATAACTACGGCACCTAATGACTTGCGGGAAGAGCCAAATTGAATATACGTATTTGTACGATAAACTTCCTCCCCAATTAGCTGAAAGGTGGCAATAGCTTTCACATTTTCCAACTCCCAAACCCCCATGTAAACGTAGTGTTATTCATCATATTCCTATGGGGATGGAATTATTATCCTAAATTTACTATTATATAAATTTTTCTAATAAAGTAACCTCTTCTGATGATGGAAGGTGAATAAATGATAAAAAAACGGGTGTGGAAAATGGTTGAATTTAATTGAAAGGTATATAATGATTACTGTTATAAATGATGAGCCATATGATTGATACGGTTAATTTTGAGGAGTATCTGTTATATGGATATATCTTTTTTCTATTTAATAGAAATTGAACAATAATTCATAAATGAGGAGACGAGTAAGGTGTTAGAAGAGATATTTTCAACATATGCTTCCATGTTTGATTGGCATATGTGGGCGGAAGTATTAACGAGTTCGGAAAGCTGGGGACTGATCCTGTCTTTAGCAGTCATGGAATGTATATTATCAGCTGATAACGCATTGGTATTATCTGCATTTGTAAAGCCGCTGCCGAAGGAACAGCAGAAAAAGGCGCTAGTTTACGGTCTATGGGGAGCTTACATTTTCCGTTTTATTTTTATCGGTCTTGGTACAGTGCTCATTAAATTCTGGCCAATAAAACTAATAGGTGCACTTTATCTGCTCTATTTAGCTGTGAAGTTTTTCCGCGAAAAAAGTAAAGGTCAAGATGCACAAGAAGATGACGATGATGCTAAACCTAAGGGCTGGCTAGTAAAAGTATTTGGCGTGTTCTGGGCAACGGTTATTAGCGTAGAACTAATGGACTTAGCTTTCTCTGTAGATAGCATTTTAACGGCGCTTGCCATTTCTGAAAAGGTTTGGGTTGTACTGCTTGGTGGAATGATCGGTATTCTATTAATGCGGGGGATTGCAACATTCTTTATTGCCCTAATGAATAAAGTACCGGAATTAGAAACTACCGCATACGTGTTAATTGTTTTCATTGCAATCAAGATGGGCCTAACACTTGTAAATATTCATATTTCTAATGAAATATTTATCATCGTCTTAGTCTTAGCGTTTATATTAACTTTTATTATTCATGCGATTCGAAGCAAAAAAAGTATCGCAAATTAAATAGATAGTGGGTGAAAAAGTCCAAGCTTTTTCACCTTTTTTCATTTTAGCGTACTTTTTTGGCTCAGTATGTCTTCAATCATCAAAGCCATATTTAAATTGGTTCTTGTAAATGTATGATTTAAGTTTACATCCAATAAGGCTTCGATTTTTTTGATCTTATAGTTAACGGTGTTTCGGTGAATATATAGTTTCTTGCTAATTTTGTTTGTGCTGCCCTCTTCTTCGAGAAAAATTCGCAGAAAGTGTACAAAATCCGTATTATGCAGATGATCGTACATATAAAGTGGGCCCAACATATCCTGCTGAAACTGTTTCATAATTGATTGATCGGATACATTCATCAATAATTTATAAGCCCCGATTTCTTTGTATTTTTGAATAAAGGGATTTTTATGTTTCTCCACTAAATGAAGAACAGTTAAAGATTCATTATAGCTTTTGTATATATCCCCCAAGTAAGTTGAAAAATTTCCCATTCCAATAATTAAATCCTCTTGTCCATTCATCTCGATTACTTTTTCATAAATTGCTTCAACTGTTTTAGAAAAAGGGATATGGGCTGTTTTTACTTCTTGCCGATTTATTAAAAAAATCAACTGATTATTATGTTTCAAAGCAAGGTAGTGGTTATAGCGTTTTTGAAATTCATAGAAAATAATCGATTCATATCGATGGGTGCGATTTTTTGAGGAAGTTGGTGTTGTACAAGTAATTATTCCTAATTCGGCCCCCTTGGAAAAACCGCGCTTTTCTAAGGAATCAATGGAAAATTGATACTCATCATAACGAAACAGCAAATTATAAAGCAGCTTTTCGTCTGTTTGTCGTTGGTGGGCGGAATGCTGTTTGAACGAAAGAAATTGAAAGGTGCTCTTTAGCAGATCCGCGATGCGATATTGCCAGTCCATTATAAAAATGGGCAAATTTTTATCGTTGGCAAACTGAATAATTGAAGAAGGGACCATAGAAATATAAGGTCCAATATTAATGACGAATCCTGCAACTCTCTTCTCGAAAGCCTTCTTTATAAGCTCTTCTAATTGCATCGAGTCGCTATCCAAGTGAATACCTGTCGTGACGATAATTTCATTTGGCCGACAAAATGGAATTAAATCTACACTTTCAATCACATTTATTCCTGAAATTTGTCTGTAGACACCATTATCTCCTGCAATTAATTGGAGCATTTTAAATTCTGGTTCTGTTAGTAATTCGCTTACTGACGCCATATTAGACTTCCTCCTTAAAATAGGATGTTAGAAAAATTAACATTAGAACTGTGCAACTGCACAAAAATATTTAGTATGAATGTCCATATTCTGTAAATTTATTTTATATTAAAATAAGCTATAAATCTATATGTTAAAAAAGTTCACATTCGTATTGGAGGGTGTTCTATGTATAAATGTAATGAAGCGCGATTGAAAGAATCGATTGTTACGTTTAGCGGTTTTGGTGCAACTGAAAAAGGTGGTGTAACAAGGCTTTCATTATCCCCGGAAGATTTAGAAGCCCGGAAGTACTTCGTAGAGTGCTGTATGGAACTGGGTATGGCCATTCGGGTGGATGATATGGCCAATATTTATGCAACACTTCCAGGAAAAAGCAGCCTGCCTCCAATTGTTATGGGGTCCCATCTTGATTCTGTTCTAAAAGGCGGCAAGTTTGATGGTGTTCTTGGTGTATTGACGGCATTAGAAGCGGTAAGAACCATCATAGAAAATGGTATCGAATTAGATGTACCTTTAACAATTGTCAATTTCACGAATGAAGAAGGGGCAAGGTTTGAACCATCCATGATGAGTTCGGGTGTTCTTTCGGGCAAATTCGATAAAGAAAAAATGCTGAAATCCACGGATATGGATAATGTTTCTTTTAAAGAGGCTTTGAAAAATAGTGGATATGAAGGCAGTGAAGAAAACCGTTTAGAAGAAGCCTCTGCATATATTGAATTACATATTGAACAGGGGCCGGTTTTAGAAGCGGAAAATATACAAATTGGTGTTGTAGAAGGTGTTCTGGGAATGGTTTGTTATGAAATCCGTGTATTTGGTGAATCCAACCATGCAGGCACAACACCGATGAAAATGCGAAAGGATCCATTATTCTTGGCTAACCACTGTATTACGATGCTGATTGAAGAACTTGGCAAAATAGATGATGAGCTAGTCTTTACGATCGGAAGAATGAATGTAACGCCAAATATTCATACGGTCATTCCAGATAAAGTTGTATTTACAATAGAAGCAAGACATCGGAATCCAGAAAAAATAAGCAAAGTAGAAGAAATCATTCATTCGCTGCCTTCAATGGAGGGTGGATGCAAAATAGAAAAAGAAAAACTATGGGGCCGAGACACTGTAGTATTCGACCAAGAAATTTGCAGCCAAGTAGAGCTGGCAGCTAATGGCTATGGGTATTCATCTAAGCGGCTTTATAGCGGGGCGGGACATGATGCGCAATTCATGGCGAGCTACATTCCATCTGCCATGATTTTTGTACCTAGTATAAATGGCAAAAGCCACTGTGAAGAAGAAGAAACTACCTTTGAGGATTGCGTTAAAGGAGCAGATGTATTACTGGAAACGGTGCTGAATCTTCAAACAAAGGCTGCTTTAAAAGAAACGTTAATTTAATCCTTCTATAAAACTATGAATATCTTTTAGCCGAAACAAATTTGTATTATGAGATTTGCTATGAAAATGAAACTATTTTATCGATTACTAGATTGTGATTGGTCAGGAGAAAAGGAGAGTTCAAAACTATGGCAAAGAAAATTATTACAGGTGGTACGATTGCAACTGCAACAGATACATTTAAGGCAGATATTTTAATAGAAGATGAAAAAATTGTACAAATTGCAACAAAAATTGTAGACCCAGATGCCGAAATCATAGATGCAACAGGGAAATATGTTTTCCCGGGAGGCATTGATCCACATACCCATCTGGATATGCCATTCAATAATACAGTAACGGATGATGATTGGGAATCAGGGACAATTGCGGCTGCATTTGGTGGAACAACAACAATTTTAGACTTTGTTTTAACATCTGGAGAATCTAGGTTATCGGACGCTATTGAGAAATGGAATGAAAAATCAAAAGGCAAAGCGGCGATCGATTATGGCTATCATTTAATGATTAGTGATTTAAATGAAGAAACCGAAAAAGAATTGCCTTTGCTATTAGAAAAAGAAGGCATTACATCCATTAAGGTATTCATGGCTTATGCAAAAGAATTCCAAGCATCGGATCGTACGCTTTATAAAGCCTTTAAAATCGGAAAAGAAGCAGGTGCTGTCGTAATGGTCCATTGTGAAAATGGCTCGGTTATCGATGAACTTGTGGAAGAAGCTAAACTTGCAGGAAATACTGCTCCGATTTATCACGCCCTTACGAGACCTCCTGAAATCGAAGGGGAGGCAACAAAGCGTGCTATCGAACTGGCACATGTGGCTGGAGCGAAACTTTATGTTGTACATGTGACTTGTAAAGAAGCAGTAGACGAAATTATCAAAGCCCGAGAAAAAGGCTATAACGTCTATGGTGAAACCTGTCCTCCATATTTGACTTTAGACCAAACGCTACTAGAAAGACCTGACTTTGAAGGTGCGAAATATGTCTGGTCTCCACCTCTGCGACCAAAATCTCATCAAGAACCTCTATGGAATGCCTTAAAGGCCAAACAATTACAAACAATCGGCTCTGACCAGTGTTCATTTAACTTCAATGGAAAGAAACAACTAGGCATCAATGACTTCTCAAAAATCCCGAATGGCGGCCCATTTATTGAAGATCGCTTTAGTGTTTTATATTCAGAAGGCGTTTCTAAAGGACGCATTTCTGTGAATGATTTTGTCGATATAATCTCAACAAATGCAGCGAAAATCTTTGGTTTGTATCCTCAAAAGGGAACAATTGCAATCGGCACGGATGCAGACATAGTTATTTTCGATCCAAATGCAAAGAGAACTATTTCTGCAAAAACCCATCATATGAACGTTGATTACAATGCCTTCGAAGGCATGGAAGTAACAGGAGAACCAATAAGTGTTTTATTGCGCGGCGAGTTTGTGATTAGAGAAAAGCATTTTGTTGGTTCTTTGGATTACGGAAAATATCTAAAACGCAAGGCTGGCGATAAAAAAGAAGGCGCATTAGAAATCGCTGTATCAAATTAGTTTCTACAAAGCAATTTAGGGGGGAATCTTATGAGTGCTATTAAAGGTGGTCGTATTTCTTCAAATCTGATTGAGAACTTTGAGGAAATACATAAAGGACTAACAAGGAGTGAAGCGATCGAAGAAGCAAATCGCTGTTTATATTGCTATGATGCACCTTGTATTAAAGCCTGTCCTACAAGTATTCAAATTCCAAAGTTCATAAAAAAGATTGCCAGCGGTAATTTGAAAGGTTCCGCGAAAACAATATTGGAAGCAAATCCTGTTGGAGCCAGCTGTGCACGAGTTTGTCCTACTGAAGAATTATGCGAAGGTGCCTGTGTCTTAAATCATGACACAAAGCCCATTTCAATCGGACACCTTCAACGGTATGCAACTGATTGGGCGATCAAACAAAAAGAGCCTTTATTTAAAGCGGGAGAGCGAAACGGAAAAACGGTAGCCATTATCGGCAGTGGTCCAGCTGGATTATCCGCCGCTAGAGAACTGAGTTTGCTCGGCTATGAAGTAACAATCTTTGAAGCCCAGGAAGAAGCCGGTGGTTTGAATCATTATGGAATTGTCTCATTCCGATTGCCGAAGGAAGTTGTGCAATGGGAAGTAGAACAAGTAAAGCAGCTTGGAGTTGAGATTAAAACAAATACAACGGTAGGTGTCGATATCAAGGCAGAAGAGATAATCGATCATTTCGATCGTATTATATTAGCAATCGGTATGGGGAAAGTACCGAACTTAGGAATCGAAGGAGAAACCTTAAAAGGTGTATGCGATGCCATTGAATTCGTAAAACAGACGAAAATAAAAGATCCAACGGATGAACTGGTCGGCAAAACGGTAGCTGTAATTGGAGCAGGCAATACAGCAATCGATGCTGCAACAACAGCGGTTCGTCTAGGTGCAGCAAACGTCAAAATATTATACAGAAGAACAAAAAATGAAATGTCGGCCTATCAATTTGAATATGATTTCGCTAAACAGGACGGTGTGGAATTTAGATGGCTAACTGCGCCACTAAAAATAATAGGCAATGAACAATATGAAGTTACTGGCTTGGAGTGTGTGAAGATGGCTTTAGACGAGGCGGGTCGACCAGTGCCGATTAAGGGTTCTGAAACGACCATAGATCTGGATGTAGTGATAAAAGCAATCGGGCAAACAAAACATTCCGAGCTAATAGAAGCCTTTAGTTTAAATCATACAAAAGGTGTAGTGGATGTGGATGCGGAAACTTACCAAACCTCGCAAGAGAATATCTACGCTTGCGGAGACTGTGTTTTTGGGAACGGCCAGACAGAGGCAATGGTTGTATCTGCTGCAGAACAAGGAAAAGAAGTAGCAAAAGCCATTCATCGTACCTTTATGCTACAGTCTGAAATTGCATAAGAAGGAGGAATTGATATGGCAGATTTACGCATTAACTTAGCGGGTATTAAATCACCCAATCCTTTCTGGTTAGCCTCGGCTCCGCCAACAAACTCTGGGTATCAAGTGCAAAGAGCTTTTGAAGCCGGCTGGGGAGGGGCAGTCTGGAAAACTCTGGGTGATCCAATTATTAATACAACTTCCCGATTTGCGGCTGCTACTTTTAATGGCAAGAAAGTAGCGGGATTTAATAATATTGAGCTAATTACAGATCGTCCCCTGGAAGTGAATTTAAAGGAAATCTATGAAACGAAAAAGAGGTTCCCTAATCATGCGATTATTGCCTCTTTAATGGTGGAGCCGCAGCAAGAAAAGTGGCATGAAATCGTAAAGCGTGTTGAGGATGTTGGTGTAGACGGTTTAGAGCTGAACTTTGGCTGTCCTCATGGAATGGCTGAACGGGGAATGGGTGCTGCTTCTGGTCAAGTTCCGGAATTGGTCGAGAAACAAACTTATTGGGTGAATGAAGTGGCAAAAACGCCAGTTATTGTAAAACTGACGCCGAATATTACGGATATAACTGTAACGGCTGAAGCTGCTGTGCAAGGCGGAGCCGATGCAGTCAGCATGATAAACACGATTAATAGTCTTATGGGTGTTGATTTAGATAGTTGGAACACCATTCCGAATGTTGCTGGGAAAGGAGCTCATGGAGGGTACTGTGGGCCTGCAGTAAAACCGATAGCGCTAAATATGGTTGGAGAGTGTGCACGTAATCCGCTGATCAATATCCCGATTTCTGGAATTGGCGGCATATCGAATTGGCAAGATGCTGCCGAATTTATATTAATGGGTGCAACCGGTGTTCAAGTGTGTACAGCGGCTATGCATCATGGCTTTAGTATTGTTGAGGATATGATTGATGGTTTAAATAATTATCTAGATGCAAAAGGAATCGCCTCTGTAATGGATTTAGTAGGGAAATCAGTATCAAAGTATTCGAACTGGGGAGATTTAGACTTAAATTATAAAATTGTTGCTCGAATTAATAATGATGTGTGTATTAATTGCAACAAATGCCACATATCCTGTGAAGATACTTCCCATCAATGTATTGATATGCTAGTTGATGCTAATGGGAAGTCCTATTTGAAAGTACGCGAGGAAGATTGTGTTGGCTGTAACTTATGTTCCATTGTATGTCCTGTGGATGGTGCAATCGATATGGTGGAAATAAAACAGGCGTTACCGAGTATGTCCTGGAACGAACGTCAATCTCGCATTGCCAGCTTTATGACTTAAAGGAGCGCTAAATAATTTTTGAGAATCTAAGACTGAGTAGAAAAGTGAGGTGTAAGCATGTCTGAGTATGAGACTTATATGGAAGAGAAAAACAAAATTGATGGTTACTTTGACAAAGGCTACCAAGTCATCAGTATTTTTGAAAATTTAAGTGGCACATTTGTTGATTTTGTAACAGGTGAAGGCGCAAGCGAAAGGGAAGTTGTTCAACTGCAATTACTAACTGCGGAAGCTCGAAAATATATTGCAACGAAGCTATTATTCGTTAGTTAACGATAGCGAATCGGAGGAAGGAGGCATGCCTTGCTCCGATTTTTTCATCTTTTCTTACATAGCTGAAATCAGTAGATTCTAAAAGATTGCTGCATTTATTTCCTTGTGGTACTCCTTACACTATAATAGTGACTTGAGGGGGTGACCCAAATGGCGCGTGAACGCAAATTTTCAACGGATGATTTATACCGTGCAACGAATCGGATCCTTCTTCAGCATGGATATGAAGGATTTAGTTTTAGTTTATTGGCGGAACAATTAGAAATTTCTAGAGGAGCCATTTATAAGTATTTTGACAATCGCGAAGAACTCATTTTTGACTATATGCAATTTGAAATGAAGCTTTTTCTTGAAGAGCTCAAGCAAATTGATAATTATGATACCTTTGATGAAAAATTAACGTTTTTATTAGACCTGATTTTTAGGAATTCTACTATCCCGAAATTAATCGAGATAGGCCGACGTATACCCGTAAATGGAAATTCGAAGGTGAAGAAGAATATCATTCAGGTAGATAGTCTTCATCTCGATATGTACAAATATCTTCAAGGGTTTATCGATCAAGGCAGACAAGAACAAAAATTTAAAGACTCCATACCGGATATGTTAATATTGGGTATTATTTTCCAATCCATTTTGATTCCTAATCATTTTGGAATCCCACATTCCGATTGGGTTCGCTCAATAAAGGAAATACTTTGCCATGGATTTATAAAATAATTGTAATTGACACTTGTGTTACTTTGGAAGATAATGATAGTGACACATGTGTCATATTTTTTTGTTGAAAGTGACACTAATGTTACTTTGATATAGTATTTTGAAAGGGGTATATGATGAGGAAGCTGATACAAGCAATCACAGATCGTGTTTCAACAAAGAAGGGCATGTGTATTACCTTAGCAGCATGGTTAGTTTTGACCGTTGCCTTGGCACTATTTGCACCAAGCGTACGAGATTATCAGGTTTCGAAAATTGATTCACTTCCCGAAGATGCTAAATCTGTTATTGCTCAAGCGAAAGTGGATAAGTATTTTAAGGATAGCAAGGGTATACCCGCTATATTAGTCTTTCAATCAGATAAAGGTGAGATTGCATATTCGGATATTGCAAAAATTTTAGAGCAAACCGAAAATGAAAAGATTGAAGGGGTACAACAGGTGGTCGATTTATCGGCACTTCCCACTCAAGCAGCAGCTGGATTTTTCTCAGAGGATAAAACAACTGCATTGATTCCTTTAACATTTGATTCTTCCCTGGAAACAAAGGAAATGCAAAAATCAATCAATATAATTAGTGATTTTGTAAAAGATACATCTAATCTTAAATTGTACGTAACAGGTCCTGCTGGAATTTCTACTGATACGGTTGAATTGTTTTCCCGTGCCGACTTAGTCCTGATCTTTTCAACGGTAGGCATCATTTTAGTTTTGCTGATCGTTATATACCGTTCCCCGTTACTAGCTTTTATCCCGCTTCTAGGCGCCATATTTGTATATGAAGTAGTAACCCAAGTACTTGGAATTATGGGTAAAGGCGGTTTGGTAATGAGCAGTCAAACTGTCTCTATCATGTCAATTCTCTTATTTGCTGCTGTCATCGATTATTCTTTATTTGTTTTCTCTCGTTACCGTGAGGAATTGAAAAATCATGAAAGTAAATATGAGGCCATGCAAGCTGCTATGAAGGAAACGGGGATGCCTGTCTTCTTCTCGGGGGGAACTGTATTGGTTGCAATGCTTGTGTTATTTTTCGCCGAATCGGGGGACTATCGCAATTTTGCACCAACTTTTGCTACCACGATGGTCATCATCATGGCTGCTTCAATTACTCTGATTCCTGCCTTATTTACTTTGTTCGGCAGGAAATCATTTTGGCCAAGAATTCCTAAGGTTGGAAAAGAAACGATTCATAAACAGACTTTTTGGAGCAAAGTGGGTCGATTTGTTACAAAAAAACCAGGTATTTCAGTAGCAATTGCCAGCATTATCTTGGTTTTAGCGGCTAGTAATCTATTCAACCTAAAATATGAATTCGACACGATGAAATCATTCCCTGATGATATGCCTTCTCGTCAAGGCTATGAAATTTTAGAAGATAAGTTCGAAAAAGGGACTCTTGCACCGACTACGGTTTTATTTGAAGCGAAACAGGCGCTAACAGCTGAACAGGTAGAGAAATTAAGAAATGCATTAGCTGATCAAGAACAAGTAAGCACTGTACGTGTTAATAATATAACCGAGGATCAAAAGGTAATTAATTATAGCTTAACTTTCGATGGAAATCCTTATGCTACCGATACAATGGATGCTATGGAGAAAATTATTAATACCAAGGAAGAAGTATTAGACGAGAGCAATGTGAGTGGAGAGCTTTATTTTGCTGGTGAGACAGCTTCTAAAGTTGATGATCGAAGCGTAAATAATCGAGATATTCTTCTTATTGTTGTTTTAGAGACGATTCTAATCTTTGTTATGCTGATTATTCTAACAAAATCATTCAAAATGCCAATTTATATGATGGGCACTATTTTAATCTCCTTCCTAGCAGCTTTGGGGCTTGGAACGTTTTTAAGTAATTTATTCTTTGATATTGGTTCTATTAGTGATCGTGTACCGCTTTATGCATTTGTTTTCTTGGTTGCCCTAGGTATCGACTATAATATTATGCTGATTTCCAGGTTCCAGGAAGAACGAGGCAATCATTCAGTCAAAGAAGCGGTGGAAATTGCTGTCGCTAATACGGGTGGCGTTATTTCTTCGGCGGGGATCATTTTAGCAGCGACCTTCGCAGTTCTTATGACACAGCCAGTCGAACTGCTATTTGTATTTGGTTTCATCGTTGCAGTTGGAATCTTGTTGGATACCTTCCTGATCCGGGGTATTCTATTGCCTGGTCTAATTGTATTTTTGGAAAAGGATAAGTTAGATTAAACTTTTATTTAAGGCATATTAAAGATAACACTTTAATATGTCTTTTTAATTCAAAATCTTTTATTTTAATGGTATGAACTAAAAATAATCTTATATATAAAATATAAATATCCAGTCAATCCGATTATACCTACCAGAGTTAAAAGAGCTATTTGGTCGGCATAAAGCATTCCAGCAGCAAATAATATAAAACAAACTATTCCTGCGATTAGATTTATAATTATCCTGCTCTTACCCATTATCAATCACTTCCTTTTAGAATTTATACGTCTGAATAGTAAATTAGTTCCCTGTGCAGTATTATTTCGATTAAGTAATAAATTGCAAGTGAGGCGGGATATATAAGTGAAATTTATATTTTGGCTGTTTATTCTTGGTGGTATTGCAGGTTCTATCTTTTCTTTTATTCCTCAGGAGTTTTCAAAATCAACTTCAGCAATTTTGTTAGTAATTGTAATTATTGTCGCCGATGTATATGCTCGTTTTATAAAGAAGCGAGCAGCAGACAAGCTATCTATTATTGTAAGAGTTTTTAGAAGAGTGCCTGATGATTCTCCTCGCGCACTCTTTTTTATTTGCCTTTCCCTATTTGTATCCTTGACACCACTTAAACATTTTGGTAAATTGTTGTTTATAAATATAAACGATTTTTAATTTTGTTTGTTATAAGTACAAGCAGTTGAAGTTTTCGTTTGAAAAAGGGGTGTTCATAGATGAATCAATCAGAGACATTTTGGAATGCGACATTGGAGGAAATAAAGAAGGGATACTCGGAGGATGCTTTGCAATATACGTGTCTATTATGTGGAGAACAGATAGAAAAGGGGGTTATTTATCCGCAAGGGGATGTTCTTTATGAAGCGAAGCGTTATATCCGCTTGCATATAGAGCAAAGCCACGGGTCGGTGTTCGAATATTTAGTTGGTCTAGATAAAAAATTTACAGGGCTAACAGAGCATCAAACAACACTTCTACGTCATTTCTACTCAGGAAAAAGTGATAAAGAAGTACAGGAGGAAATGGGGATAGGCAGCAGTTCGACAATACGCCATCATCGATTCGTCTTAAAGGAAAAAGAACGCCAGGCAAAAGCGTTGCTTGCGATTATGGAGCTTTTAAAGGAGAAAGATCAGAATGCACCTGCCTTTGTCCCTCCTCATAAGCATGCGACTATGGTGGATGATCGCTACTCCGTTACGACCAATGAACAAACTAAAATTCTAGAAAAATATTTTTCAAAAGGCTTAAACGGTCCAATAGCAAAATTTCCTCCGAAGGAAAAGCAACGTATTGTTATATTGCGGGCGATTGTAGAAAGATTCGATAAAACGGCAGTTTATACAGAGAAAGAAATGAACGCCATTTTAAAAGAAATATACGAAGATTTTGTATTGCTGAGAAGGTACTTAATCGAATATGGATTTTTTGATCGAAAAGCAGATGGAAGTGCCTATTGGGTGAAAAAATAGAGCTGGAAAAGCAGAAAGTGAGTGTTATTGTGTGGATAGAAAAAAAGAATTGAAACATCAATATCAAGAAATTGAGATTGTTGCCGGAGTTTATCAAATCAAAAATAATGTAAATGGAAAGCTTTTTGTGGAGAGCACACGAAATTTAAAAACGATAAACGGGGTTAAATTTATGCTCGATAATAATACGCATAAAAATAATGAGCTCCAATATGATTGGAATGAGCATGGAAAAGATGCTTTTTCCATTGATATCTTAGAGAAGTTGAAAAAGGATGAAAGTGATCCATATTTCAATGAAAAAGAAGCCTTAAAAGCAATGGAGCAAAAATGGGTAGACCATCTAAATCCTTTTGGGGAAAATGGATATAACTAATTGATAAAAGTGTGCAGCTTCTATATAGCTGTACACTTTTTTAATGTCGATATGGCCGATGAAGTTAAGGAAAATGTAATAAGAAAGCGACAAAAACTTTTAATATTTCATTCATTACAAATGGTTAATTTTAGTAATATATAGTGTAGTACATGAAAGGAGGAAGGGTCCCTTTTGAAGCTTTTCCGCTTTCTCTTAGTTGCCATCGCGTTATTTTTAGTTGGTTGTAAAGAGTCAGTGGAAGAAAATCCAGTTGTTATGATAAATGCCAAACCAGCGATTGAAGCAAGTTCTATTATAGAAAGGTCAGAAAAAGAAGATTTAGCATTGGAGTCTTCCAGTGACGAGATTGAGTTATTGAATGTTTGTAACAGTAATGAAATCTATATAAAAGAGGAAAAAACTTGTTCGTTGAAGATTGAATGCAGCGACTATAATTCCTGTATTGAGTGGGGAAATAAAATAATCGAAACGCTTGAAGCGGATTATGGCTCGCTTACTTTTGAGGAATCTGTTGCAACTGGTAATGAAGGGATCACCTTGCTTGCTAGTTATAATATTGATAATGAAGGTGAAATGATATATACGGTGCAAGAAGTATCAGGTGAGATGTTGGACTATCATTCGCACCTTTGGTATAGCTTTAGCTGGTTGATTCCTGAACGGTATCGAAAAGAGATCAATCAATTTGAAGTATTTGAAAGTGGCGATACACTCGCTTACGTATCTACGCAAGATAGAAATGGGAGATTTTGGACTCTTGGAATGAATAATGAAGACATTGAACTTGCATCAGAAACCCTTGTTACATATTTACATGAATATGCGCATTTTCTATCTTTAAATCAAAGTCAAGTTAATTACAGGGTAGCGGAAGAAAGGTGTTCATCGTTATTTTTGAAGGATTCAGGCTGTTTTTATGAAGACGCTTATTTGAGTGATTTCTATAAACGATTTTGGGAATTGGGTGGTCATGGGAAAATAGAGGATTTTTATGTTTCAAGATATGCGATGTATTCTCCTGAAGAAGACTTTTCGGAATCCTTTGCTCATTTTGTCTTAACTAAAAAGCCTAGTGGACAAAATGTGATGGAAGAAAAGCTGTTATTCTTTTATCAATATGAAGAATTGGTGCAGTTGCGGACAGAGATTTTAGCAAGAACAGCCACATGGCTTGTAAGAAGTGCTATAAATCCCAAAAATTAAATGAATTTATAGATTTTTATTTTAAATGCAAAAAACCCCCTTCGCCGTTGCGTCGGGGATGTTATTTTCTGCGGCCAACTATCCATTTTTATATGAAAAGAGCGTCTAAGAAAAGGCGCTTTTTTAATTTGTTTGTATAGTTATAGTGCCCGCAGATTCGGAAAACATGATTGTTATTTTAAACCATCAATAAATGCTTCGATTTCTTCTTGTGTTTTACGATCCTTACTTACAAAGCGTCCTGTTTCTTCATTATTGTCATAAGCAACGAAGCTTGGGATACCAAATACATCTAATTGGATGCATAAATCGATGAATTCATCACGGTCTACCTTGATGAATTTATACATGTCCGCATATTTCTCTTCAATAGATGGCATAACAGGATCTATGAAGCGACAATCTCCACACCAATCTGCAGAAAACATAAAGATTGTTTTGCCCTCTGCTTTAAGTTTTTCAAATTGTTCAACTGTTTGTAGATTTTCCACAAGATATTCCCCCTGATATTTTTTCCTCATCTTACCATAAAAAAATAAATATTGCCTTTAGGTCTGCTAAGGAATGACAAAAACTTCTTTAAATAATATCCCACAAATCGACCAAAATATTTGCATTAGAGCAATTAGATGAAACCATGCAAAGTACCAAGTGCCAAGTTTTCACAACTCATGGATTGATAATTTTCGGACATTCTATTGACGAAAGGAGGTTTCTATTTGGTTCGGCATTTGATTCCATGGTTTATTTTGTTGTTAGTGGTTAATACGGTTCTTTCCGATGCCGTAAATGCAAATGAAGCACCTTCCCAGGAAACGATAATGGAACAACGTATGTCCATGTATGTGAAGTATCAAGATCATATCGTTCCTTGGTACAATTTAGCCGCTATTGATCAATATGAGAGAAACATCCAAGCGGTCAGACCCGACATTCCAAAAAGGGAAAGCACCGTTGCCATTCAGTTTTCTAAAGAGTATTGGGTAGGGGCTTTAAATCCAGAACAAGATGATACTTCCCCCTTTTCAATCGAATACTTTGGTGGTTTAGGGCTTGATGGGAATGGTGATGGCGTTACGAGTCGAGAGGATGACGAGGATATAATGTTTACAATGGCGAATTATTTAAGCAAATTTGGACCAACACCTGAGGATTTCAAACTGGCTTTATATGAATATTACCAAAGTGAGCAGGTTGTTAATCAAATTTTGACTATCGCTAAATTGTACAAACATTACGACACTGTTAATTTAGATACACATGTTTTCCCGGTTCCAGTGCGCGGCTATAATTATAGCTATCGAGGAACATGGGGTGCCAATCGTGGCTGGGGCGGAAGACGTATACATGAAGGTACAGATATATTTGCGGGCTATAGTACACCTGTAGTTTCTACATCTTATGGGGTTGTGGAAATAATGGGATGGAATGAATTCGGTGGCTGGCGAGTGGGAATTCGTGATAATCACAATACCTATCACTACTATGCCCATTTAGCTTATTTCAATAAAGACCTAAAAGTTGGCGATATTGTGGAGCCCGGAATGATGCTGGGTGGGGTAGGGAGCTCAGGTTATGGGAAAGAGGGCACTTCCGGTAAATTCCCTCCCCATTTACACTACGGAATGTATAAGTTCAACGGTCGTACTGAGTGGGCATTCGACCCATACCCATCCCTTCGGCAATGGGAAAAATTCACAAGGGCACAGAAGAAATAAACAAAGGGCTGCTCTAAAAGGCAGCCTTTTGTTAATGGTAAAAATTATTTTTTAAGCTGTATTGACAAAGAGGTTTAAATTATGATAAATTTATCTCGAATTAAAGATAACTTAATTCGAGGATTATACCATGAAATTGTTAAGTAATTATTTTTTTAATATAATATCTCGATTTCGAGACAAAACAAATGGAGGAATATAAAATGGCAAAATGGACAGTAGATCAATCTCACTCAAGCGTTGGTTTTGAAGTAAAACACATGATGGTTTCAAAAGTAAAAGGTCAATTTGATGCATATACTGCAGATGTAGAAGCTGCAGATCTTACTGATTTAACTACAGCTACTATCGCTTTTAAATTCGATGTTACGAGCATTAATACACATAGCGAAGACCGCGACAATCACTTAAAAGGGGCAGACTTCTTCGATGCAGAAAAATTCCCTACAATTGATTTTAAATCAACTAGCATTACAAAAGATGGCGATGACTACAAAGTAACAGGTGATTTAACAATTAAAGAAGTAACTAAATCAGTTACTTTTGATGTTGAATACGGTGGTAAAGGTAAAAATCCATGGGGCGTCGAAGTTTATGGTTTCGAAGCTGAGGCGAAAATCAACCGCGAAGAATTCGGTCTAACTTGGAACGCAGCACTAGAAACAGGTGGCGTATTAGTAGGAAAAGATATCAAAATTAAAGTTGAATTAGAAGTTAACCCAGCAGCATAATTTGTTGGATAAAAGAGGGCGATTCGAAAATGGTTGTCCTCTATTTTCTAAGGTGCATTGAGAAATATTATCATTGACATAAAACTTAGTTCAGTGTTATTATTATCTCGAATTAAAGATAATTTAATTTGAAATATAACGCTATTGAATAAAAGCAAAGAATAAAGACATAATAATATTAGATTATTTGAAGTGATATATTTTTTTTTGATTAAATATCTCGAAATCGAGATAATTGAGGAGGAAGCAAAATGGACGAATTAAAAGGTCTCCATCATGTAACTGCAATTACAAGTAGTGCTGAAAAAATTTATGATTTCTTTACTTATACACTGGGCCTTCGTTTAGTGAAGAAAACTGTTAACCAAGATGATATTAAGACGTACCACTTATACTTTACGGATGATGTTGGCAGTCCGGGTACAGATATGACATTCTTTGATTTCCCTGGGATTCCAAAAGGTGTGCATGGTACGAACGAAATTTCAAAAACTTCATTCCGTGTCCCAAATGACGCCGCGTTAGATTATTGGGAAAAACGGTTTAATCGTTTAGAAGTAAAACATACGGGAATTAAAGAACAATTCGGTAAAAAGGTTTTAGGTTTTGTTGATTTTGACGATCAACAATATCAATTAATCTCAGATGAATTGAATGTCGGTGTGGAATCCGGAACGCCATGGCAAAAAGGGCCGATTCCTTTAGAATATGCCATAACAGGATTAGGACCAATCTTTGTACGTACTTCCTACTTTGACTACCTTAAAGAAGTACTAGAAAAAGTGTTCTTTATGAGAGAGGTAGCTAGCGAAGATTCATTCCATTTATTCGAAATGGGAGAAGGCGGAAACGGAGCACAAGTCATTCTGGAGTATAATACTGTACTCCCTCAGGCAAGACAAGGATTTGGCACAGTTCATCATACAGCATTCCGTGTAGATGACCAGTCTGATTTAGAAGCGTGGCAAGAGCGTCTTCAAGGATTCAAATTGCCAAATTCCGGTTATGTAGAGCGTTACTATTTTGGATCATTATATACAAATGTTGCACCTTCGATTTTGTTTGAATTAGCAACGGACGGACCTGGATTCATGGGTGATGAACCATACGAAACATTAGGTGAAAGATTATCTTTACCGCCATTCTTTGAAGAAAAGCGTGACCAAATCGAAAAGTTAGTAAGACCTATCGATACAATTCGCAGCACGAAACATTTTGAGAAAGAGTACGAATAGGGAGGCAAGGCTTAAATGGGATTTTTAGATAATTTATTCGGCAAAAAACAAGAGGAGGTTCAAACAATGACAAAAATGAACATTGGTATTATTTTAGGATCAACTCGTGAAGGACGTGTAAGCCCTCAAGTAGGTACTTGGGTGAAAGATTTAGCGGACAAACGCGGTGATGCAAACTATACAATTATCGATATCGCTGATTACAAATTGCCGTTACTAGGTGAAGCAGGGGGAGATGCTACTGGAGCGGCAGCTTGGTCACATGCAGTAGCAGCTCAAGATGGTTTTGTATTCATCGTTCAAGAATATAACCATTCAATTACAGGAGCACTGAAAAACGCGTTGGATTATTTGCGTGAAGAGTGGAATAACAAAGCTGCTGGGATTGTATCTTACGGATCGGTAGGAGGAGCTCGTGCGGCCGAACATCTACGCGGAATCCTAGGTGAATTATTAGTAGCGGATGTACGTGTACACCCAGCTTTATCTCTATTCACTGATTTCGAAAACGGTACTGACTTCAAACCAAAAGAAGTTCAAGCTGATTCAGTCAATCAAATGTTGGACCAAGTAATTCCTTGGGCAACAGCTTTAAAATCAATTCGTTAATATGAATGAGTAGATTGCTTACATTTACAATATGCACACATCTAATTGTGTGCATATTGTAAGTAAGTATCAAGAATCGGGAAAGTATAAAGTTTGAGCAAATCAATTGATTGGTTGAAGGATGTGCTCAGATTTTATGCTGACTTAAACACAGGAGACAAATGATGATGAAAAAACAGACAACAGGGATTCACCATATCACGGCAATTGTTGGCCATCCCCAAGAAAATGTAGATTTCTACGCAGGTATTTTAGGTTTAAGACTAGTGAAAAAAACGATTAACTTTGATGATCCAGGAACATATCACCTATACTTTGGTAACGAGGGTGGTAAACCAGGCTCGATTATTACATTCTTTCCTTGGGCAAATGCCTACCAAGGCAGAATCGGTGATGGTCAGGTAGGGGTGACAACTTATGTGGTGCCATCTGGGGCTATAGACTTTTGGAAAAATCGTTTATCAAAATTTAATGTCGAATATATTGAAGTAGAGCGATTTGGTGAAAACTACCTTCAATTTGATGATCCGCATGGGCTGCACCTTGAAATTGTTGCACGTGAAGAAGGAGAATTAAATTCGTGGACTTTTGGCGAAGTCTCAAAAGAAGTAGCCATTAAAGGATTTGGTGGAGCAATTTTATACTCTTCTCGCCCGAAAGAGACAGCGGCAACTTTAGTTGATGTAATGGGTCTGGAAGTCGTAGGGACTGAAGGGGATTATACTCGTTTTAAAGCAACAGCGGATATTGGTAATATTATTGATGTGAAAATGACTATGGGTGTGCGAGGGACAATGGGCGTTGGTACAGTCCATCATATTGCATGGCGAGCAAAAGATGATGTAGATCATCAAGAATGGCATGAATATGCAATGAATCATGGCCAATATGTTACTGAAATTAAAGATCGTAACTATTTTAATGCAATCTACTTCCGTGAGTCAGGCGAAATTTTATTTGAAATCGCAACAGATCCTCCAGGCTTTGCGCATGATGAGTCCCGTGAAACAATGGGTGAACAATTAATGCTGCCGACACAGTATGAACATTTGCGTGATCGTTTAGAGAAATCCCTGATACCAATTGAAGTTAAGCCTCTTGATTAAGGAGCGATAAAATGATTTCTATAAATCCAAATGCAATAAGTGAGCACGAAGTTTCTAAAATACTTAAAGGCACAATCATCCCAAGACCTATTGCCTTTGTAACAACGCTTTCTGATAAGAAGGTTGTTAACGGAGCACCTTTTAGCTACTTCAATATTGTGTCTCCGAATCCCCCAATGATCTCTTTAGCAATTCAAAGGGAGGATGGGAATCAAAAGGATACTACAAGAAATATTAACAATAATGGAGAATTTGTTGTTCATATTGTGGACCAGGATAATGTGTCGAAGGTAAACGTAACTGCTGCTTCCTTACCGTATAATGAAAGCGAATTGGAACTTGCAAAGATGACACAAGTCCGAAGCGAAATGATAAGCGTACCAGGCATAAAAGAAGCGAAAGTGCGAATGGAATGCAAGCTTATTAAGGTAATCCCTCTGAAAAAAGAAGGTCGTGTCATTTGTGATGTTTTTATAGGGGAAGCAGTTCATTTCCATTTGGATGAAAAGATATATGAAGAGAATGGACGAATTACGGCAGAAAAATTAAACCCAGTTAGTCGTTTGGCGGGTGCGGACTATGCAAAAATAGGGGAGGTTTTCTCTATTGTAAGGCCGGAATAATTTAAAACTATGGGGGCAAAAATGATGAATCATATATTTAAAGCGGGTACAAACCCGAATAAGCCAGTATTACTTTTGCTGCACGGTACTGGTGGGAACGAACACGATTTAGTACCTTTAGCGGATATTGTGGATAGTGAAGCTTCAGTTCTAAGTGTCAGAGGGAACGTTTTAGAAAACGGGATGCCACGATTTTTCAAGCGTTTAGCGGAAGGTGTTTTTGATGAAGAGGATTTAATCTTCCGTACAGAAGAGTTAAATCAATTTTTAGATGATGCATCAAAGCAGTATAATTTTGATCGCCGCAATATCGTGGCAATAGGATATTCGAATGGAGCTAATATTGCAGCAAGTCTCTTATTCCATTATGGTCATGCTTTAAAGGGGGCAATTTTACATCATCCGATGGTACCTAGACGTGGAATTGAATTACCGGATCTACAATCAGTGAAAGTATTTATTGCAGCTGGCACAAATGATCCAATTTGCCCGCAACAAGAATCAGTGGAGCTTCAACAATTAATGGAAACTGCTGGAGCTGCTGTTGATGTGCATTGGGAAAATCGCGGTCATCAATTAACAATAAATGAAGTCCAAGCTGCAAAAGAATGGTACGAGAGAAATTTATAGTGCTATTAATTTGATAATACAAAGGTGTAAATGAAGTCAGTTTTGACTTTGTTTACATTTTTTATTTTTAATTTTGTTCAGGAAGGGATGTTAAGGGTATATGAAGTGAAAAACAATATCTATTATTTTCTTTCTATATATAAAAGAAAAATAACTGTAAATAGAGGAATGATAGGAAGGTGAAAACGAAAAATATTTAACTTGGATTTTTTATTTAAAAGTTGTTGACATGCAATAAGTATCCGTGTAATATAGTAAAAGTCGCTACGGTGACCTAGTAATTAACTTGTTGAGAAATCAAGAAAAATGTTGACTTCAGAACAATAAGTTGTTATTATATAAAAGTTGTCTCGAGTATTAAAAAAACTTTTTTAAAAAGTTGTTGACATCGAATGGATAACTTGCTAATATATAAAAGTCGCTGTTGAAAAACGTGATAACAAAATGAACCTTGAAAACTGAACAACAAAACGTTAATGAATATAGTTTCTTCATTAATTTGAAGAAACAAAATTTTGGACATCAAAATTGATGCCAGCTAAAAATTTGGGCTA
>JASENG010000013.1 GCA_030027265.1 Lysinibacillus fusiformis
CTATAACTGCGGGGTTTTTATTATTTACCATTTATATAATTTAATGCGTGTCAAAGAGATTTTGTTTCCGTCATAATAAAGGAAAAAGATTTAGGAAGTGGAAGCATGAAGTATGGGGAAATCATATATGGTAAATTTCATAAAAGAATTAATCGATTTATAGCCGAAGTTTACATAGATGGGGTCAAAGAACGAGTACATATTAAAAATACTAGTCGGTTAAAGGAGCTCTTTCTTCCGTATGCAGATGTTGTTTTGGAGCGGAGCAGTAATCCTAATCGCAAGACACAATTTTCACTTATAGCAGTAGATAAAAACGGCCAATGGGTAAATATTGATTCTCAAGCACCAAATAAAGTTGCCTTTGAAGCATTGCTGGAAGGGAAAATTGCCGAGTTTGGTTTTGTAACTGCCATTAAAAGAGAAGTTACATATGGGACATCCCGGTTTGATCTATATTTTGAACAGGGTGCTCAAAAAGGATTTATTGAGGTTAAGGGTGTTACGCTTGAGAATGATGGGGTTTGCAGTTTTCCTGATGCACCAACGGCAAGAGGAACGAAGCATGTGCTCGAATTAGCAAAAGCTGCCCAAGAAGGCTACACTTGCGCGATTCTTTTAGTTGTCCAATTAAAGGGGGGCCACTATTTTATTCCGAATCGGGAGACTGACCCAAAATTTGCTGATGCTTTGCTGCATGCATATCAAGCAGGTGTAAAAATATTGGCATATGACACCAATGTCAAAGAAAACGAGATCGTCCTTGATAAATCAATACCAGTACATCTGTCGTAATAAGTTAGAAAATATTGGATGAATTAATACAAAAAGATGAAATTTATAGAAATTACTTCTTTAGAGATGTGTAATTAGTTAAACTGTAACTATTATTTTGCAATTAGAAGCACATCTGGGGGAATCTTTTATTCTATGAAAGAACAGCAAAAAGAACAAATTGTTTATATCGATTTTTTAAGGATATTTGCGGCATTTGCAGTCGTTCTATTACATACCTCTGCACCTCTATTAGTAAGAATAGCTGAAAATAATACGGAGCATTTTATCCAGGGGAATATCATCAATAGCGCTACCCGCTGGAGTGTCCCTATATTTTTCATGATAAGTGGAGCACTATTATTAAATTCGAAAAGAGATTTCGACTTAACTTTTTTCCTTAAAAAAAGATTTAGCAAAATTTTGATTCCATTTTTATTTTTTAGTGTTTTTTATTTTGTAATGGATAGTCCAAACCTAGATATTCAGCATTTTATAGTAGGGTTGGCGAATAATGGAATCGCCACTCATTTATGGTTCTTTTATGCATTAATCGCAGTTTATTTATTTGCACCGATTTTAATAGTATTTGTTAAGCAATCTAGCGAGAAAATTAATATTTATATACTTATAGTGTGGTTTATCCTGTGTTCGATCGTTCCATTTATAAATAACATGATGCCATTATTTAAAATAAATAATTTTGGCGTATTTGGTACTTATTTAGGCTACTTTTTATTGGGGTATGTGCTTTTTAATCGATCGTTTAAAAAGATTGAAAGATTCGTTATTTATTTCCTGGGAATCCTGGGATATCTGATGACTCTTCTAGGAACTCATTTTTACTCTATGAGAGCGGATAACTTCTTTTCAATTTTATATGAATATAATTCACCCAATGTTTTAATAATGTCGATCGCCATCTTTGTATTTTTTAAATACGCATTCAATTTTAAAATGAAAAGTACCAAGCTGTTGACGAAAATTAGTGCACTAACATTTGGTGTATATTTACTGCATCCACTCTTTTTGAAATATGTTCGCGAAAGCAGCAACTTAAATTACCTATATGAAGATCGCTTATTAATAACGATACCGTTTATAGCGATTGCGGTATTTATAATTTGCGTCATTCTATCATACATTATTTCGATCATACCGATTTTGAAGAAAGTAGTTTAATAGACATAATGATATAATGAATACAAAGAGAAACGGTTTGTCCATTTGGGCAGCCGTTTTTTTCTAAATGTACACACTTTAAGGGAGGGGAAACAATGGATTATCTAAACCATCCGTTTTCATCGAAAAGACATACGGTTTTTGCTAAAAAAGGAATGGTTGCAACTTCCCAGCCACTAGCTGCTCAAGCAGGACTGGAAATACTAAAAAAAGGCGGCAATGCGATTGATGCGGCCATTGCAACAGCAGCAGCACTTACGGTATTGGAGCCAACTTCTAATGGAATCGGCGGGGATGCATTTGCGCTTGTCTGGATAAAGGGAGAGCTTCATGGATTAAATGCTTCGGGACCATCTCCTGAACTACTCACAGCGGAAGCAGTAAAAGAACTTGGTCATGAAATGATGCCGAAATTGGGGCTAATACCGATTACAGTACCTGGTGCCCCTGCTGCTTGGGCTGAACTTTCTGAAAAGTTTGGCAGATTTCCGTTGGAGGAGACATTACAGCCGGCTATTGCTTATGCGGAGGAAGGATTTCCTTTAACACCGATACTCGGAAAGTATTGGGGGAAAGCATTTAATGCCTATAAAAGGCTGGAAGGGCCAGAGTTTACACATTGGTTCGAGACATTTGCCCCGAACGGACGAGCCCCTGAAATTGGAGAGATATGGAGCTCGCAAGACCATGCGGATACATTGAGAGCAATTGCAATGAGCGGTGCAAGAGAGTTTTATGAAGGTGAATTGGCCCAAAAAATAGAGAATTTCATGATAGAGCATGGTGGATTTTTACGAAAAAGTGACTTAGCCGCTTACCAACCTGAATGGGTAAAACCGATTTCAACGAATTATCGTGGATATGATGTGTGGGAAATACCTCCGAATGGCCAAGGAATTGCAGCTTTAATGGCTTTAAATATTTTCGGGCAGCTAGATGAGCCAAAATGGCAAAATGCCGATACATATCACCAGCAAATTGAGGCGATGAAACTAGCATTTACAGACGGACAAGCGTTTATCACGGAACAAAATGACATGCCGATTACGGTAGAGCATTTACTGTCAAAGGAGTATGCTAATGTTCGTGCAAAAGAGATTCATGAACAGGCAATTGACCCAACTCCATATGAATTGCCAAAGGGCGGCACAGTTTACTTAGCCACAGCAGACGATGAAGGAAACATGGTCTCCTATATCCAAAGTAATTACATGGGATTTGGATCGGGAATAGTCATTCCTGGAACGGGCATCAGTCTGCAAAACCGGGGCGCAGACTTTTCTTTAGACGAAAGTCGCCCGAACTTTTTAAAACCAGGAAAACGAACTTTCCACACGATTATTCCGGGATTCTTAACAAAGGATGGAGAAGCAGTCGGACCATTCGGCGTAATGGGCGGGTATATGCAGCCTCAAGGGCATTTCCAGGTAGTTTCAAATACGATTGATTATTCTCTGAACCCCCAAAGTGCATTGGATATGCCGCGTTGGCAATGGGTAGGCGGCAAGAAAGTACATGTTGAGCCGGAGTTTCCAAATTATCTAGTTCAAGCCCTGCAAAGAAAAGGGCATGATATTGAAGTTCTGCCGGATGGCGGCAGCTTCGGAAGGGGACAAATTATCTGGAGAAATCCGAAAACAGGTGTCCTTGCTGGAGGCACTGAATCGAGAACGGATGGAATGGTTGCAGCTTGGTAGGTTGAATTTCTTGAATAATGAAATATTAGGCGCAAGTAGAGAGAGCCTCTCTATACTTGTGCTTTTTAAAAGAGAAAAAAATACCTCATTTAGATGCATTTAAAGGAGATTTAATCCATCTAAACAAGGTATTTAAAAGGCAAAGCGGGATCTATTGCACCTCTTTTATTCCACCAAATAAATCCCACTCTTAAACAGGCTGCTGTACTGGAAAGTGGAAAGCATATAAAAATGTGATAAATTCTCATATGAAAGGCGGGATTAATCCATTTATGTGCATCTTGCCCTCGTCCGTCAGCCAGCTTCAAGAGCTCGAAATAGATCGCATCCAAATGAGGTACCAGCAATAAGGAAATTGCATCAATGTTAACAGTATCCAAAGTTATTTGAATAAAGGCGTCTTCTTTAAGACAAGGCATACCGGGATTGCAACGATCATTCCTATAACATTTTGAGTGATGTTGCCGGGGATGGAGGCTGCTGGCTGAATCCAGTTCCCATAAATAATAGCTTCATGAACATAGTAGACTGCGGCCATGACAGGAACTGAAATAATCATTCCTACTAAATTTAAAATGATACTATTGCCGTTCTCGTCATTTGACCAGGCGATTTTCCCTACGATATATCCCTGCAAGAAGCGGGCGATAAATGTGCCCGGCGCCCAAATTGTCCATCCTGACATGAGATCAAATAATGCCATCCCAAAACTACCGGCAATTGCTCCTTTTTTAGGACCAAACAGAATTGATGCTATAAAGAGCATGCCAGTGCCAAGATGAACCAAACCGCCATTTCCGCCAATAGGCAGCTTAATATTTATAAACACTGTAGAAACAAATACAAGTGCTATAAGCAAAGCTGAAAGAATCAAATCAAAGGTTTGGCTGCGGGAGCTTGAATAACTTTGTGTTTTTTGCATCTTCAATACCTTCCTTACTTATAAGAATTTACAGATAACAATAGCAGAGGACTGGCGTTAAAAAAAGTATCACTTTTACGAAAAGTTTAGGGGTCAGATTAATAGGGGCTATGTTGTTCAAGTTATTTATTATCTGGTTATATGGACTTAATGCTGCAAATAAGGAAGCCTAATAATAATAGGAAATGTTATCATTTCGAAGTCGTAAATAGTACTTTTCTCTTTTATATCAACAGTATTTTCGAAATGTAGAATTTAATAGAATAGAAATTATAGGTGTAACTAATCATTTTCTTTTAGTAGTTTATAGATTTCATTTCAATAATCTTCTGGTTTTCCCAATTCAAGTAATTTCAGACTATGTTCCTTCCCCTCTTATTCCTTAAAAATAGTATTTCCAAATAGATACAAATGTTCAAATTACAAATCGACATGAAATAACTTACAAATTTAGACAAACAATCTATTTCCAATTCTCTATAGTAGTTTTAACAACTAGAACGATTAAGAACATCTGGGGCTGCTGTTTACCTCAATTTTTATAAAGAAAGGAGCACTGAATTAAGGAAGTGGCAGGTAAATGGACTTGTTGTTAATTTCGGGAGGAGGAGATTATTTGAAAAAGAAACGTTCAACCAAAGTGTTAAGCATTACAGCTTCTTTACTTATGACAGTGTCACTAATTGCACCTAATATGGCAAGCGCACAGGAAGTGAACAAGCTTCATGCATCGTTAAAGCAAACAGGTGCAGCAAATGTCCTTGCCAAAGAAAAAATTAGTGAACGTTTACTAACGAATTTCAAGGACGAAAAGAAGGTAACATTCTTAGTTAAATTTAAGGAAAAAGCAGATGCACAAAAGGTAGCCGAGCAAGCTCGCAAAACAGCGGAGTCCAAAAATTTATCTGCACAAAATTCTAAGCTCGTGCAGCGCTCTGCTGTAGTCTCAGAGTTGAAAGCTACTTCTGTTGATTCGCAGAGTTCTGTTATAGAATTTCTCAAGCAGGAACAAAAGAAAGGAAGCGTAGAAGACTTTAATTCTTATTATGTTGTTAATGGGATGGCAGTAACTGCTACAAAGGAAATCGCGGAAAAGATTGCTGGCTTTGCTGAGGTGGAAAAAGTACTTCCAAATGAAACCCGACAATTAGTTACAACCAAAACAGAGGAAGCTATGACACCTGCCTCTGATGTAGCGAATGTCGAGTGGAATGTTTCTCGCGTCAAAGCTCCAGAAACTTGGGAAATGGGCATTGATGGTTCAGGAACAGTTGTAGCTAGTATCGATACTGGAGTTGACTGGGATCATCCGGCATTGAAGGAAAAATATCGTGGCTATAATGAGGCAACTGGTGAAGCAGATCATGATTTTAACTGGTTTGATGCAACAGCCGGGCAAGCTGAGCCATATGACGATGATGGCCATGGTACGCACGTAACTGGAACAATGGTTGGCAGTGAACCTAATGGCTCAAATCAAATTGGCGTTGCTCCTGGTGCGGAGTTTATCTCGGTGAAAGCATTTACTCCTGCAGGTGGTACAGACGCAGATCTTTTAGAAGCAGCAGAATGGATTTTAGCGCCAACTGATTCAGAAGGAAATATTCGTGTCGATTTAGCGCCTGATGTAGTCAACAACTCTTGGGGGGGAGGCCCTGGTCTTGATGAGTGGTACCGCGATGTGGTGATTAGCTGGCGGGCAGCTGAAATTTTCCCTGAATTCTCGGCTGGAAACACGACTCTTTTCAACCCAGGAGGTCCTGGTTCAGTTGCAGCTCCTGCAAACTATCCTGAGTCCTTTGCTACAGGGGCAATTGATAGTAACAATAGTGTAGCAAGCTTCTCTTTACGAGGACCCTCTCCTTATGATGAAATCAAACCAGATATATCGGCGCCAGGAGTCAACATTCGTTCCTCTGTACCAGGCGGCGGTTATGAAGGAGGCTGGAACGGTACATCTATGGCTGGTCCGGCTGTCTCAGGAGTTGCGGCATTGCTCCGCCAAGTAAACTCCAATATTTCGGTTGATGAAATGGAAGAAATTCTTATCAATACAGCTACGCCTTTAACAGACGAAGAATATACTACTTCTCCTAACCATGGCTATGGCTATGGTCTAGTGGATGCCTATTCAGCTGTATCCTCTATTGTTGATGGGCTTGGAACGATTAGTGGCCAAGTGACGAAGCAGGGGGAAGATTCAGTGGCCCCTACATTTGAACATGTTCCTCCAACAGAAACCTATGAAGGGATGGATTTAACTTTAGCTATCTCAGTGACAGACAATATTAGTGTTTCATCAGTTAATTTAAACTATATTGACGGGAATGGTGAAGTACAAACAATAGAAGCCGGTACGACATCAGGAGATTATCAATCCGGCGAGTTTACAGTAGTTGTACCAGGTAGTTTAATTACTGGAAGCGAGTTTACGTACTTCTGGACAATCAATGACTTTGGCAATAATGAAGTAACAAGTGATGAGTACACGGTTGCAGTGAATCCGGGGGTTACAACAGGCTATTCAGAAGACTTTGAAGGCCAACCTATTGGCTGGAGCTCATTTGGAAATGCGAACAGCTGGGAATGGGGAGTGCCAGCTTCGGGACCTGGAAATGCAGCTTCAGGCGAAAAAGCATATGCCACAAATTTAGATGGCACATATGACAATAATATGAATGCAACGCTAGTTATGCCCCCAGTAGATTTACCGGAAGGAAGCAGTTATCTGCAATTTAAACATTGGCATAGCTTTGAGATGTCTTCTTCAGGAAGAGCCTGGGATTATGGGCATGTGGTAATCTCCACAGATTTGGAAAACTGGACGCAATTACAACAAGTATCTGGAGACTCCAATAGTTGGTTAAGCTCGGAAGTGGATCTAACCGAGTATGCCGGCCAACGGGTATATATTGGATTTAATGCCTATTCTGATGGAAGTGTTTTACGCGATGGTTGGTATATTGATGATGTTGGGCTATCTGCCACAACCCTTACTAAGAACCAATTAGGTGTTGTTAAAAAGATCAAAGCTGAAAAGCCTGCAAAATTAAACAAGGAACAAAAGGCGGCTGAAAAAGAAAAAGACAAAACGCAAAAACCGATTGATCCAACGAAAATAGAGCCCGTGTTACCTGAAAAAGAAAAAACACCTGAAGTCGAAGCTGTTGTCAATCCGACACTCCTTCCATTAGGAGCGCAGGTAAGTGTAATAGAATCAGGCCGTTCCGTTTATACGAATCCGGCAGATGGCTCGTACTCATTATTGCATAATGCAGGTACATTTACTGTCAAAGCAGGGGCCTACGGATTTGAATCAGAAGAACAGACGGTTACTTTAGAGGCAGATCAGACAGTTTCTGCTGACTTTACCTTAGAAGAACTCCCGCAAAATACGGTAACAGGATCCATTAGCGACGCACAAACAGGTGAGCCAATTGAAGGGGCAACCATCCTTCTGGTAGAGGACGCCAACGTTGCACCAGTTTCAACAGATGAGAGTGGAGCCTACTCATTAACTGCCTATGAAGGTGATTATACGTTGAAAGTGGTGGCGAATGGTTACCATAGCCAAGAAGTAACGCTTTCAATAGATGGAGACGGAACGGTACAGGATATTGCTCTTGAACCATTCTACACATATCCTGGTGGAGAAATTGGCTATGATGACAATACCGCCGAAAATGCACGTGTATTCTATGATGCAGGGAATGGCTGGGCGGTCAAAATGTCGCTTCCTGAAGGGAAGGAAAATGGAATTGTAACAGACGGTGTGTTCCGTTTCTGGGATACTACTTGGCCAAGTCCTGGAGGGTCAGACTTTAAAGTCGAGGTTTGGGATGCAACTGGGGCAGATGGTGCTCCAGGTCAAAAAATTGCAGGACCAATCAATGCGACTGCACTTCGCAATGGAGAATGGACGGTTGTTGATCTGCGTGAACATAATATAGCAGTTAATGGTGATTTCTACATGGTCTATATTCAAGCAAATGCAAATCCGGATGCACCTGGTCTAGGTACGGATGAAGATGGTGACAATGCGGGCAGAAGTTATCAGTTTGTTTCAGGTTCTTGGTCAGCAGTCCCTGAAGAAGAAGGAAACTATATGATTCGCGCTCGTGTTAGCTATGAAGTCGATACACCAACGATTACGGCACCAACAGAAAATCTGATTACAAATGAAGCTGAATTAACGGTAACAGGTACGGCTTCTCCAACTACAACAGTAGAGCTTGTACAAAATGGCGAAGCTGCCGGTTCAGTTGAAGTCAGCGAAAACGGTCAATTTGAAATCCCTGTTACACTTGTTGAGGGAACAAACGAAATTAAAGTAACCTCTACATTAGAAGGTCGGGCAACTGGCGAATCTTCACCAGTTACCGTTGTTCTCGATACAGCAAATCCGACTATTGCAATTACGGCACCAGTAGACGGCGATAAGGTGAATCGTGAAACGGTCACTGTAACGGGTACGGTTGAGGATGCCAATTTAGATTTTGTCAAAGTGAATGGACAAGCTGCAGCCATAACAGATGGCAAATTCTCTAAACGTATTTTATTGGACAATGGAGCAAATAACATTAAAGTCATTGCACAAGACTTAGCTGGTAATCGTAAAGTAAAAACACTTACTATATCGGCAGATTTTGATGCACCAGTCATTGAAACCGTGAAACCAGATGCTGATCTTAGCCTAGTTACCGGCAAAAGCGTAAAGATCGAGTTTGACAGCGAACCTGGATTGCGTGCAACATTCAAAGTTCATATGCCATTAACAAACTTAGGTGGTCAGTTGCAAAACGCGACAGAATTGCCAATGATGGAAGAAAGCTCAGGGCATTACGTTGGCTATTATACGGTACCATATGGAACGGCTGCTGATGGTGCACAAATTGAAGTCAAGGGAATTGATAACTTTGGCAATGAAACACGCAAGTTAGCAGCGGGCAAACTTTATATCAATGTAGAATCATCCAACAGCCAATCGACTGACGTAAAGAAAACGGAAGATACGTCGGTTAAAAAGCCTTAGAATTCAGAAGTAACCCTCAAAGTAAGTGCTTTGAGGGTTATTTTTTCGTAGGATGAACTCTTCTATTCACATTCCATTAAAATAAAAAACTCTAATTTGGACACAATAAAAGCGAAGAGTGCAAATGAGGAATTTGCAGTTTCTCATTTCTAACTTTTCATGACAATCTATGAGGAGGATAGCTATGCCAAATGTACAAGTAAACTGTGCTGTATCCAACTGTGTTTTCCATGAAAAAGGGAATGTTTGTGGAGCGGAAAAAATCCAGATAGACATGGATTACCATTCTAAAAGTAAAAATACAGAGTTTGCTTCAGATTTTGATTTCGACAAGATTTCAGAGGAAGCAAATAATTCCCGAGATACGTGCTGTAAAACGTTCGAACCAAAAGATGAACGTGATGAATAAATAGATTCTTACTATTCTATTCAAAGATAATACATGAAGGCAAAAGCTGTTTGAAACATGATGATTGTTAGTGAAAGGGGCTAAAGGGGAATCTTTAGTCCCTTTCTTTTTTAGTTTGGAATTAGGAAAAAATTGGTTTTACAGAAAATTATTACTTTTATTGGCTAGTAACTTAATCTATAAAATCTAGTCTTATTCAGCTATAATTTAAGAACAAATTAACGAAGAACAGAGGTTCATTCAATCATGTTTTCTATACCTGATTCCCAGGAAATCACCATTCTGCATGGAGATTATTCTGTCCTATTAATTGTCTTATCTGTCTTTATTGCTTGTTGTGCATCTTATACTGCACTTTTCATGAATCAAAGAATACAAGAGAATGGCTTTTTTCCGAAAGGTTTTTGGTTATTACTTTCTTCTTTTGCAATGGGGTTAGGGATATGGTCAATGCATTTCATTGGAATGAGTGCATTTATGCTGCCTTTGCCAATGAAAAATGATACCTTCCTAACGATTTTTTCTATGCTGCCTGCGATTATTGCTTCTTATGCAGCCTTCAATTTTGCCAATAAATCGCATCATACCCCTCTTTCCTATTCTATTGTAGGCGTAATAATGGGGATAGGGATTGCCTCCATGCATTATTTAGGAATGGCAGCAATGAAAACTGATGCACTGTATTACTATAAGCCGGGGTTATTTATCTTATCGATTATCATTGCCGTCTTTGTCTCAATGGTGGCTATGTATGTGTTTGCAGCTTTGCAAAAATATATGGGCAATCAATTAATCAGAATAATAACGGCGATTTTGCTAGGGTTTGCGATTTCCAGCATGCATTATACTGGAATGGCTTCAGTCGTTTTCTATCTGGAAGGCCCATTAAAAACGGTTGGCCATCTGCATAATTTCTCTAAGGATTTATCGATCATTGTGTTGGTTGCCGTTGGGATTCTATTTATAATTGTAGGATTGACGGGCGTTTTGGAGCGTTTTGTAGATTACCGTTTAAATTACTATGATGCTTTAACTTTGTTCCCGAATCAGCGTCAGTTTGAAAAGGATACAAATAATTTGAAAACCTCAGGTAATCTTGCCATTCTTCAAATTCAAGATCTTGAAAAATGGATCAATCAATATGGCTATATTTTTGGGGATAAAATCATAAAAGCCATTGGGGAAGTTATTGAGAATCATAAATTGCATTCTTATAAGGTTTATCGAATCGAAGGAAACCGATTTGCTATTTATACTTTTAATAACCAGCATTTTGAGAAGTTGAAAGACTTAATGGGAAGCATCTCTTCTAAGCTGAAACAACCGATTCAAATTGAAGATTACTCAATCGTAGTAGATATAGTTTGTGCGATTTCTTCTTCAAAGGATAAGGAAAGTGTTTTAGAGCTTTTAGCGAATAATCTTGCTGTTCTTCACTATCCACCAAACAACTTTGAGCAAAATGTAATTGAATTTGATCCGAATATTCATACCTATAATGTGGATAGACAACTTGTTGAAGATATTGAAAAGGCCATGTTGAACAACGAGCTATTTTTAGTTTACCAACCGAAAGTCCAGTCGCATTCTAAAAAAGTATCTGGATTGGAAGCGTTGGTGCGTTGGAAGCACCCAATCAATGGCATGATATCTCCAGCTGTATTTATTCCGATTGTAGAAGCAGCAGGTGATAAAATATTCGATTTAACGGATTGGATTGTCGAGCATGTCTGTCAGCAAATTTCCCTTTGGTTAAAAGAAGGAATCGAATTTGAACAAGTGTCCATAAATATACCAGGTTCATATATTACTTCATCGAGACTGTATGACACTATTAACTCAAATCTGCAAAAGTATAATGTAGACAGTCGATATATCGAGCTGGAAATTACAGAAACTAGTGTCGTTTATGATATTAAACATGCCATAACAGCGATCAATCGATTCAGGGAAATTGGATTGTCGGTTGCGTTAGATGACTTTGGTACTGGATTATCGTCATTGTCCTACTTAAAGAAGATGCCAATATCAACAATTAAAATCGATAAATCATTTGTAGATGGTATTTCGAATTCGGAGAAGGACTCTGCGGTGTTAAAATCGATCATCACATTATCAAATTCTTTAAACTTGAAAATTGTGATTGAAGGTGTGGAAACTGAGGAGCAATATAATTTTATTTACTCAATGGAGGAAGCACCTCTCATTCAAGGATATTACTTCTCAAGGCCTCTTACATCGGAAGAATTTATTAATTGGACAAATGAAAGATAAAAGTGAAATTAAACCGCCTCTAAAGTTATTTTGAAATAATAATTTTGGCGGTTTTTTATGTAGCTCTAACTAGAATAAAACAAAAGCCACGCTCTATAATAAATAAAACACAGTAAGCGAGATGACAAATGGAAGAAATTATCAGCGGAAAATTGAAAGAAATTGAAGAACAGTTTAATGTTAGAGTTTTACTTGCGGTAGAGTCTGGAAGTCATGCTTGGGGATTTGCTTCAGCAAATAGCGATTTCGATGTTCGCTTTATTTATATCCATCAACCAGAGTGGTATCTCTCTATTGATCCTCAAGGTACAGGTTCAAAAAGAGATGT
Source organism: Lysinibacillus fusiformis (assembly GCA_030027265.1). Classification (GTDB taxonomy): domain Bacteria; phylum Bacillota; class Bacilli; order Bacillales_A; family Planococcaceae; genus Ureibacillus; species Ureibacillus fusiformis_A. The sequence goes on from JASENG010000013.1 coordinate 12,619, forward strand.
CATCGAATATCCTGTTGAAAAGAATCTAGATATTAGCGGCTGGGAACTAACGAAGGCTTTACGGCTTTTTAGAAAAAGCAATCCAACCATTTTAGAATGGCTAAAGAGCGATTTAATCTACTTTCAAAATGATTTCTTTGTTGAACGATTGCGTGAACTCGAAACAGACGTTTTCAATCCAATTCCAACCTTGTATCATTACGTTAATTTAGCAAAGGGTAACCACAAGAAATATTTCCAAGGAAAAGAAGCGAAAATTAAAATCTGCTTATATATTGTAAAATCCTTATTGGCCTGTAATTGGATTGAAAAGAACAAATCTTTCCCGCCAGTACGGCTTCAAGATTTGTTATCAGCGGTAGTAGATGAAAAAATGAAGCCTGAAGTAGAGCAATTAGTAAAATTGAAACTATTAGGAGAAGAAAAGTTTGCTCTATTTGAATACCCGGTCATTTCCGAATTTATCGAAATGAATATTCAGTGGACCCAGCAATTATTATTGAGGCAAAAAGTAGAGCAATATGACGTATCAGAGTCACTAGATGTACTTTTTAGAGCAACTTTAACCCATGTTTGGGCGGTTGGCGGCTGATGCTTTTATTTCATTAACGAGCTTCAATCTAAAGCAATGATAGCCAGTATAAATGCACACCGCAAATGCCAAAGTACAGGCAAAAAACGCCGACTAATGTTAGTAAGTACAGCCTTTGGAAGTATACTTTGCTTTTTGTATAAACTCGATAAGAAACAAAAAGAATAAGAAGTGAAAGGCACACTTTTAATGCCATAAATAAAGCAGGATGAATGGAGATAATTAAATCCATTATAGGATTCATTTCTTCTATCAATTTTTTCATTAACCCATAGTTTGTTGCAATACCATCAAAAAGGTTTAAAACAGCAATGGAAATACCAAATAACATAATATATTGTTTACCCATATAACCACCCTTCAAAATTGGTAAAACTTTCATATGCATTATTAGCGGATTTTTCCATTTTTATTCTTAGAAAGGATTCTGGGAAGGGTGCAACACTAATTTTGATGTATGCTTTTAAAAAAGCGTATGTATGGAAGGAGCAATCTATGTAAATAAAAATCCCACTAAGGCATTAGTGGGATGGGGACATTTATTGAACGAGATATTCTTCTTTGAGTTCGGAAATATCTACTTCTGAACGTTCTTCATGAGCGTGTCTTAAATGAACTGTAGCCGTTTTCCCATCATCGTGCAGCTTATCAATCCAGATAGAAACACCGTTATAGCTAACTTCAAATTCCTTTGATGATTCAATAATTTCTTGTGCACGATTGTAATCCAAAGAGAGAGCCCCCTATTATTTTCGTTTATTTTTTGCTTTTTGAGCTAATAGGTGAAGTTCATCTAATTCTTGAGCAATTTCCTCTCGCATTTCACCTGGAGCGATTTTCATATTATCCGGTGTTTGAGGCAGTGATTGTTTGTTGGTGCCTTTGCTTTTACTATCGTCTCTTCCCATAAGGAAAACTCCTTTCGATTTGAATTCTTATTTAATATGGCATTTGGCCGATTTTTTATCATAAAAAAATGCGATTTTCGTTAAATTAACGAAAATCGCAAAACTCCCTTAAAAAAGCTCAAAAGTTAGTGGTGCCACTTTTGAGACATATCCTTTTATAGAACGATTATTGTATTCTAACGCCAGTTTCAGTGGAAATGGCTTCAACTTCATATAGCCAATCCCGAAGAAGAGATCTTGCTTGATCTAAGCCTTGATTTGCCTGTGTCATAGTATCCATATCTTGATTTTCTATAGCCGAGATCATTAAAGTGAAGGCATTATACTGAGTATTGGCTGCTTCAATATATAGTTCATGCAGGTCTCTAATGCGTTGATTTTTTGGCATGATGGACTCTATTTCTACGGTAAATTGACGATAGCTAGGAATGACATCATCAAGAAGTGTATAGTAAAGTACCTCATCATTTGTATAGTTTAGTCCAGTAACACTATCATAAAGGCCGATAATTCGATCCTCTTCCGGAGCTAACAAAATGATTTCGTCTATATAATTCGTAAATTCCTGGGTTAAATCAGATTCTTCCGTAGACACTTCGATTTCAGTATTAGTTTCAGTTTCTGATTTTTTATCAGTGGAAGTTGGCTCTTCCGTAACAACCGGTTCTTTTGTTTCTTGTTTTGCATCTGAGTCACTGCATCCAACTAAAAAAACAAAGGCAACAAGCGAAAGAAAAAGTGATAGTCTTTTCATGTTTCTCCTATCCTCCAACGAAGCCCCTTTTTAATCGTTGGATTTGTTTTTAAAAAGCACATTCTTTCTAGAATATTCACAAACAAAAAAAGTGTTACTCCATAGAAAAAATGCTGGAGATTAAAAGCTTCTCCAGCATTTTTCCATTACATATATAATCCAGCTAGACAAACGCCTAAAGCTTTTTCATAAATTTCTTCAAATTGGGCTAAAGGAAGGGGATTTTGACCAGATCCAAGTTCCACAGTAAACCCTGGCCGACGCCAATCTTGAATAAAACAATCCTTGTAGCCAGCATAGCTTTCAAGCGTTTTGACTGGTTCGTATCCGCTTACTTTACAAAATTCATTCACTAGTGTTTCTGATTCTGGCGGTTCCATATTCTGATAGCCCCAATATATCACCTCTCCTTGTGTGTGAAAGGCTAGTACACGTGCATAATCTCTTCTTCTAGTTAATTCATCTAAAGCAATTGCTTCCGGCTGCGTCAAAGGGGCTTCGTCACCATAATCTCTTGGACCGGGAGTCTTTGGATTGCGAGCACGTTCAACATCCCAGTTAGCAGGGAATTGATCATTTAAATCAATGCCATTGATATTCGCTTTCCAATTCGAAAAGTCAGCTTTTCCATTATTCCATTCTATTACTTGATCCCTCCAAGGTGCATCTTCTTCTGCCCCATTAATCACTAAATCCACACCATCCGGGTTGACCATTGGAACAACGGATAGCATGGCTTGAAGATAATAAGGGAAAGTAGATAAACCTCTTATGGAATTTTGATTGGTTAGTGATAAGAGATAGTCGTTTAGAAATGTCATAAGTACAGCCGTCGTTATCCATTCATTTGCATGGAAGGAAGCATTATAATGAATCCCTTTTGAACCATTCCCAATTACTAATTCAGGTATATTTTTACCTAAGACCGATGTTCCGATGTTTGTCATTCTCATAAATGGATATACAGCAATTAGCTTCCATATATCATTCATCATCTGGTTGTAGTCATAATTTTGTTTTCCGTTTACAAAAGGCGAAGTCACTCTGCGCGGAATCCGTATAGATTGCCCAACCTGCAAAACGTTTGAATTCAAAGTAGGATTAATCAAATAAAGACTTTCTACAGGCAAGTTGTTCCTTTGAGCGATTAACCATAAAGAATCGCCATGCTTAATGTCATAGCTGACAGTGACATAGCCAGGTACCTTTAACCTTTGTCCTACTGAGAGATATTCCGAATCAATATCCCGATTGGAATCGATAATTAATCGAAGAGGTATTGAAAACAATTGACTTAAGTACCAAAAAGAAGTTCCCGGTCTTACATAAACGTCCAATATGTTCCTCCCTTTTAAGAGTTCATAAATTTCGATTATAAAAATTATATGACTAACTAATTCGATTATGTTTATGGTGGCGTCAATGGAATATAAAATTTCATTGAGCTTTTAATATGAATAGAACTAAATAACCGATGATTTTAGAATTTTTACCATTACAACCGTGTTAATATAATTATATAATAGAAGGAAGATAAAGGAAGAAAGTTAACATTGTAGTTATTAGTATAGTAGAAAAGTGGTGTTATTTTATGTGGTTTATTGTATTAGGAGCAACTGTACTCCTTTTAATCGTTTGCATTAGACAATATTTTCAATTAGCCCAAATGAAACAGCAGATAGACTACTTAAAACCGCTAATAGAGACGGTTGAAAATGTGAAGGATATTATTTACTATTGTGAAACTCCGCAAATAAAATATCGGTATTTAAGCCCTGGAGTAAATCAGTTAGGGCCAAATAGTTATATTGAGCACATGGAAAATCCGAATAAAATTTTTGAAATTATTCACCACGAGGATTATGAAAAGCTGGAAAATAAGGTGTTGGGAAAGGTGGATTTTAGCAAACCGATAACCGTTCGCCTGCTTAATGAAGAGGGTAATTATATTTGGTTTGAAGAGTATGCAACGCCCGTCTATAAAGATGGCGAGATGATTGCAGTTCAAGGTATCTATCGGAATATAGACGATAAGATGAAATTGCAGCAGCAATTGGAATATGAAGTTTCCCATGATGGGTTAACCAATGTCTATAATCGTACATTTTTTCAAACAAAAATGAATTTTTACAATAAGATAAAGGAAGTCCCAATGGGTGTGATTATTTGCGATTTAGATCAGTTAAAATATATAAATGATACTTATGGGCACCAAACCGGGGACCGTTTAATTTTGGAAGCAGCCAATATATTAACGAATTGCGCTAGTGAAACGATGATTATTTCACGATTAGGCGGAGATGAATTCGCCGTTCTTTTACCGAATGCGGAAGAGGAAGATGTGGAGGAATTTGTTAACAAGGTTTTCCAAAATTTAAATTATCATAATACCTTTAATGAGTCATTGCAAATTCATATGTCCATCGGCTATTCCTACATTCATTCTTCTATTAGAAATATGGAATGTTTGTATAGTGAAGCTGATCATCAAATGTATACAGCAAAAAATGCCAAAAGAGTATTAGCTAGAATAAGAAAATAAACTCTGCATCTAAGCGTAGCAGGGTTTATTTTCTTATTTATGGTTAGGAAAAATCAGGAGTATAGTTTTTCTGAATATCAAAATTAGCATTTAATAATGCCCAATTTTGAGGATATGGATAGCCTAATGCCCAATAACTGATGCCTCTCAGATTATATTGTTTGACCATATCAAATTTGGCTTGTGCACTTCTTGCATCTTCAAACCAAACTTCATGACCTTGCCCTTGCTCATCGACATAACGGAAAAAAGGTGACTGTGCGGTTTCATCGTACTGTATGGCTGCGTTATATTTGGTTGCACGGCGAACAGCTTCCTGAGGACTAAAGGTTTCTGCAGTAGCCCCTTCCATATGTGGAATTTTCCAATCTCGAGCATAAATTTGAAACCCTAAGAAGATTTTATTGGCAGGCATTACGGATAGTGCATATTCAACTACACGGCGCATCTGGTTAATTGGTGAGATGGCTTGAGGCGATGCACCTCTCCATCCCCATTCATAGGTCATCAAAACAACAAAATCTGCAATTCTGCCATGAGCTTCATAATCATGGGCTGTATATAATAGTCCTTCCTGTGCGCCACTTGTTTTAGGTGCAACTGCTGTGGAAACGAAATATCCTTGCGGGTGCAGGCGGTCCACGGCCAACTGGAGAAATTGATTGTAATTCTCGCGGTCCTCAGGCTGTACATATTCAAAGTCGATATTTAAGCCTTTGTAGCCTTTTTCCTTCATCAGTTGGAGAATATTTGAAAGCAAAGTTTCCCTTATCTCAGGGTTGGATAACACAGCATGTGCGAGGTTCGTTCCGGTAGACGTAACCGATAAATTGGTAATAGCCAGCATAGGCACCGCATTTTTGGAGCGAGCTGCGGTTAGCATTAAATCATCATCAAATGGCTCCAGGGAACCATCTTCTTTGATTAAATAAGCGAAGGGGCTAAAAAATGTCAGTAGATGTCCAACTTCATTCACACTTTCTGCGGCATCTTCATCTTTTTGATACGTATAAGCATTAACTTCGATTAATGGCTTTCTTCTAGGGATAGTTAAGGACGTCCCTACGTAGATAATATTAGGATCTGAGAGTTGATTTTCGGTGAGGATTGCTTGAACGGTTGTACCGTAATGATTCGCAATTTGCGATAAGATTTGACCTGGTTGAACATTGTGTATAATCGGTGGAATATAGAGGGTTACCCCTGGATACAAGAGGTTTGGATTGGTAATTCGATTGGCGGTCGCAATCGAATTCACGGAAACACCAAAGCTTCGTGCAATGGTCCATAAATCTTCGCCAGCTTGAATAGTATGCATAACACCAGCAGTTGGAATTGCAAGTGATTGTCCGATTAGTAATTGATTTGGGTTGGGCAGTTGATTAATTTGCTGGATGGCATTCACGTTCACATTATATCGTGAAGCAATCTGCCAAAGCGCTTCTCCCCTACTGACCACATGTATAAGCAATGCATAAGCCTCCTCTGAAATCTGTTCCATAAAGCACTATATGAATTGCTGCCTTAGAAAATCATATAAATAAATTGTTTTCGCCGGCCCAATAAAAAACATGAACTCGAAGTGTTTTCGAATTCATGTTGATTTAATTAGTTCCCTTTTCTTAGGATAAAACTTAGATGTCTGCCTGTTTTTTTATCCTGGCGATAAGAGAAACCTTCTTCACTTTTAAATGTACAAGTACGATCAATAGTGATATTGGCGGTTGGAATTCCCTCCAACTCGCATTGTTTTTTCACGGTCAGCTGATTATCGATGTGGTATTTGTTTGTCTCTTCCTTAAAATACATATAATCATCTGCATAACCTAGGGCAGCAAACTTATCATATACATCTGCGTCCACTTCAAATTTTTCCTGGCTAAGGGCAGGACCAAGGAGTACTTGAATATCCTTTGGGTCACATTTATGTTCCTCTAGGATACGGTGAAATACCTTTTGTGCAATTTCTTTCACTGTTCCCTGCCAACCCGAATGAATAACACCGGTAAGACCCGAGGCTTCATTATAGAAAATAACAGGGACACAATCTGCAGTAAATGTACAAAGCAATGTGTTGGGTTCAAATGTATAAAGAGCATCTGTATCTACAATTGCATCTTCTGTACTTTGAGCCCCTCGTCCTTTATCATCAACGGTAACTTGATGCACATTTGCACTATGTGTTTGGTTGGCGCAAACAAAATCTTGTATACCACAATTCAATGCAGCAGCAAGTTTTTGGCGATTTTCAATGATACTCAGCGGATCTTCACATACATGCAGTGCCATATTATTCTGTTCAGGACTCCCGAAGTCTTTTAAAGTTGTTCCTGCAATAAATTGATCATTATCCAAATAAATTTTAATACTCATTCCATCACCCCATGTTTTCATCATATTACACATTTACCATTTAAATCAAAAAAACAGAATATTATCTTAGTAAAATGTTCCATGTGAAACAATTAGGATTATCTAGAGCTTTTGGCATCTATTAATCTATGAAAAAAGTATTTTCTAAAAATTTAATGACAATTAATATCGTTTTCTATAGTATTTTTGCCAGATTAATCGCATTCTATACATGGAAATTTTGATACAAGATGGTGGGATGGCGAAAGGTGTGTTGGGAGAGAAAGTGTCACGAGACGAGCTCCAACGGGATAAACCAAAATTGGTTTCGAAACAGTGCGTCACAATACTCTCACCAATAGGACAAATCTAGAATGTCTGCAAATCGAAGTGTCACTATTCAAATCGAGTAATCACTTTATTGAACAAAAAAGGTGCCTCACGTGGAGGCACCTTTGATTTTATTGTCTAGATGCAGCTGATGCGTACGGGCACCCGCTGTTCTTCTTGTTAGTCTTCTTCAATATCTTTACGATTTTTCTTTAACATTTTAGAAAGAAGTTCGTAAACGATTGGAACAATAACTAATGTTAACAGTGTAGAACTTAATAGACCACCGATAACTGTGATAGCAAGGTCAGCGGACATTAGACCACCACCGCCGCCAACACCTAGAGCCATTGGCATCATGGCACCGATTGTTGCAATCGCCGTCATCAGGATTGGACGTAAACGAGTAGCCCCTGCTTCCAGGATTGCGTCACGCATGCCCATTCCATCACGTTCCATATGAATAATACGGTCTACTAATACAATGGCATTTGTTACAACGATACCAATTAGCATTAATAGCCCCATCATTACTTGAACAGAAATCGTATGGTTTGTTACATATAAGCCAACAAAAGCACCGATTACTGTAAACGGTAATGAGAATAGAATCGCAAATGGTGCTAAACCTTCACCAAATGTCACAACAAGAATGAAGTATACAATAAGGATTGCAGCAACCATGGCAATTCCTAATTGTGTAAATGTTTCCGTCATATCTGCAGCAACACCTGCAACACCGCTTGTTACACCTTTTGGCAAGTCAAGAGCATCGATTTTCTTATCTGCTGCACTAGTAGCTTTAGAGATATCGTCATCTGTAATCGTACCTGAAACTGTTGCGTAGTATTCGCCGCCAGAACGAGTTAAAGTATTTAACGTTGTTCCTTTTTCTACTTCCACCAGTTCAGATAATGGCATTGTAGTGCCAAGTGCTGTCGGAATTTCAGTAGCCAATAAATCGTCTACTGTTTCTGGAGCAGCTTTTGCTTCACGCTGAATAATAACTTCGATTTCATCTCCATCATTTTCAACAGTCGTTAATACTTCATCGGAACCGGTACTATTTAAAGCCATCACAATCTGACCGGTCGTTAAGCCGTATTGAAGAACATGCTCTTGAGAAACTTTAAACACATTCTCAACGTATGGATCTTCTGCATCAGACGTAATATCTTTTAGACCTTTAACTTCTCCTAATGCTGTTTCAACTTGGTCGACAGCTGTCATTAAATCATCTAAATCTTCACTATAAAGTGTATAGCTCACTTCATTCGTAGACATTGACATAGAAGTGAAGTTTTGTGATTTCCATTCGCCGGATTGACCGATGTTAAAGACATACTCTTCCACTTCTTCTCTAGCTTCGGGGAAGTTATCCATGTCCGGGTCAAAGATTAGGTACATTAATGCACCGCCTCCGCCACCCATCATCATGGCAGATGGGTCTGCGTTTCCAGCCTCTGTAATAGATAATTGAAGAATATCGATATCTTCGCGTTTCATTAACTCTTGTTCCACTACTTCGATATTTTCTTCTGTTTCTTCGGCTAACTCGCCTGCTTTAGGAGTATAAGTTAAGTACATAACCTTTTCTTCCGCAGAACCCATGAAGCTGAATCCGATTAAAGGAGTAAGAGCAAGTGATCCAGCTAATACAACAATGGCAATAATTGAAGTAATCCATTTATGATTTAATGCTTTCTCTAGTACACCTTTATACCATAAGGCAAGTTTGCCCACTTCTTTATGTGCTTTTTCTGTTTTCTCACCATAAAGCTTTTTACGGAATAAGAAGTGCGATAGTGCTGGTACGATTGTAATCGCAACAAGCAGGGATGCCCCTAATGCAAATGCCATCGTTAAAGCAAACGGCATGAATAGCTCGCCAACCATACCACCTACAAATAGAAGCGGTGCAAATACTGCAACTGTTACTAATGTAGAAGAAAGGATTGGTTTGAACATTTCAATTGTGGCTTCACGAATTAAGGCACGGCCACGAAGTTTTTCTTCTTTTAAGTGCATACGGCGATAAATGTTTTCTACTACTACGATCGAGTCATCGATCACACGGCCGATCGCAACCGTAATCGCACCCAGTGTCATAATATTTAAGGTAATATCCATCCAGTTTAGCAATAGAATTGCCATAAAGAGTGAAACTGGAATAGAGATGATTGAAATGATTGTCGATTTAAAGTCGCGTAAGAATAACAGAATGATTAATACCGCGATTAAACCACCAAATACCGCCTTTTCAACCATTGAGAAAACGGAATCCTCGATTGGTTTACCTTGGTCAAGCGAGATATCAATAACTAGGCCATCAATTTTCTCTTCTTGTTCTTCAATTAAATCCTTCACTGCATTTACTACGGTTACAGTATTCGCCTCTTGTCCTTTAACAATTTGGATGGAGATGGCATCTTTACCGTTTGTACGTGAAACAGATTGAACTTTACCAACTGTTTCAATTTTTGCGATATCACCAAGTTTCACAAAAGGCGATGGGTTTTCGGCAGTTGGTGTTACAGGGATTAGCATTTCCTTTAACTGGTCGACTGTTTGAATATCCCCATCTACCGATACCGCTTCTTCTCCTTCAACAAATTCATAAAGACCTAATGATAAGGCCATGTCACTTGCTTGAACCATTTGCTTTACAGTGTCTTCTGTTAAGCCAAGTGATGCCATTTTTGCATCATCAAATGTAAATTCTACTTCATCGATATGTTGACCAGTGATGCTTGCAGAAGCAACCCCATCAATTTTCTCGATATCAGGAAGCAGGATATCTTCAACTGTTGATGTTAATTCAACAATATCTTCTTCAGTACTACTAATAGAAAGTGCAACAACCGGCATCATATTCATGCTGATTGCCATAATAGAAGGTGTTTCTACTTCTTCTGGTAGAGTTACACCATCAAGAGCGGATTCTAGCTGACGTTTTTTCTCATCCATATCAACGCCATATTCATATTCAACCTGAATTTGAGAAACGTTGGATGAGGAACTGGAGTAAACAGCTTTAACGTCTTCCAATCCTTCTACTGCTTTTTCCATTGGCATTGACAATTCATTCATTACTTGCTCTGGAGTAGCACCTGGATAGACGCCCATAACAATTAAGTAAGGAATTGAAATGTCAGGAATGGATTCCATTTTCATTCTTGTAGCAGAATAAATCCCAGATACAGTAATAATAATTGTCAGCAACCATACAGCTAGCTTGTTTTTTATTACAAAATTCACTAAACCCTTCACTTTTACACCTGCCCTTAAAAATTTGACTCTTGTTATACAGTTATTTATACTAATGACTAATCGGTCAGTTGTCAAATGAAAGAGTAGGAGTGTTTTAGTTGGTAAAGAAACAACTCATAATGGAGAAATCACTAGAATTGTTTGCTGAAAACGGTTTCGAAGCAACATCGGTACAGCAGATAACAGAACGGTGCGGCATTTCAAAGGGAGCTTTTTATCTATATTTCAAATCCAAGGATGAGCTTATTAATAGTTTAATTGACCAGTTTATGACCGGTATTATTACCGATATTGAACAGTCGGTCAGTTCGACGGAGAAATGTGAGGAGCTCTTGTATAATTTCCTAACTATTTCTTTAGGCGAATTTCAACAACAATCGAATTTTGCTAAGTTTTTTATGACGGAGCAAGTTCTTTCGTATAATAAAGATCTATTTGAAAGAATGCAAAATTACATGAACATGTTCAATCGAATTCTCTTCTCGATTGTTAAAAGACAATTTGCAGCAACGAATCCCAACATGTATCTGGATTTAGTATTTACCATTAATGGCTTTGTCAAAAGTTATTCCGAAATATTTTTAATGGGTGATTATGAAGTAGATTTAGATACATTATGTAAATCCATTGTTGAAAAAGTGACTCTTGTAGCGGAAAGAGCAACAATCCAAGTTTTAACACCAGAGTATTTATCCTATATAAATCAAAATTCAAATTTCTCGAAGGAACAATTGATTGAACTGATAACTACTTTACTAAAAGAAATCCGAGGAAATGCCATTGTGGAGGAATCTTTACAATTATTAAAGGAGCATTTACAAGATCCGAAATTAAGCAGAGTCCTGCTTGAAGGCTTATTAAAGAATATAAAAGAATATGACCAATGTAGATGGTGTGCCTATCTTTACCGCCAATATCTGCAAAACCAAGACTAAAGAAAAAGTGAGCCAGGATTTTTTTCCGAGTTCTCCTAGGGGCCACGGTGAAATAATAGGAAATCACAGCGATTTTCAGTGGGCTTGAAAAATAAAGGGAGAAATTCCATTTAAATTAAAAAATTCGGCTACTTTACTTAAAATAAAAGGAGTTTGTCCGCTTATAGTTACTAAATCCATGCATATTTGCTTATTTAGAGTAGTTAGTCGGAAAAACTTCGCTTATTTCTGCTTCTTAAGTCTTTTTCCGTAAATAGACGAAAATTCTCCGCCTAAGACGTCAGATATTTATAAAATTTTTAAGGAATATAAAAGCATGGCAATTCCATTCCGAATTGCCATGCTTTTACTTATGTTATCTAGCCTGTTTTCCACTCTATGATGGGGCACCCGTTTAGTTATTTAATCTACTGTGTTTTCGTCCATAGATAAAGTATAAGATTAAGCCAATCACGAACCAGATGCCACAAGCAATCCAGGTATTAATGGATAATTGGCTAATTAAAAATAGACAAGCAAAAAACGATAAAATTGGAAGTACAGGGAATAGTGGTACTTTAAAGCCGCCAGAAGGAATATCCTTATTTTTTCTTAAGTAAATAATACCGATTGAAACGATCATGAAGGCAAGTAATGTGCCCATGTTTACGAGCTCTGCCAGCTTGCTTAAAGGAATGAATCCTGCACAAAAGGCAACAGCTATACCGAAAACCCATGTATTAATAACCGGAGTTTGATTTTTAGGATTTACTTTAAATAATGATTTCGGAAGTAAACCGTCACGAGCAATCGCAAAAATTAGTCGGGAACCTCCATATAGCATGACAAGTATCACAGTCATCATTCCTGTAACTGCCCCAAGTGAAATAATCCCTGCAATCCAATCTTGCCCAACAAGTTGAATAACAAAGCTCACAGGATTGCTTACGTTTAAATCTGTATATGGAGCGATACCTGTTAAGACCAAGGAAATCGTAATATAGAGCAATGAGCATACTACTAATGAGCCGATAATCCCGATAGGCAAGTTTTTTTGCGGATTTTTTACTTCTTCTGCAGCAGAAGAGACTGCATCAAATCCTAAGAAAGCAAAGAATACCAATGCGGCACCAGCCAAAACGCCATCAAAACCAAAAGGCATAAACGGCTGCCAATTGTCAGGCTTCACATAAAATACCCCGACGACAATGAATAATAAAATAACGCCAACTTTAACAAAAACCATGATTTTATTGATTTTAGCCGATTCTTGCATACCGCGAGAAAGTAAATATGAAATGGCCAAGACAATGAGTACGGCAGGTAAGTTAATATAGGTACCTTCTGCAGGATTAAATGGACCTGAAAAGCTGTGAGGGATTGCAATATTTAATCCTTCGAGTAAAGAGATTAAGTAGGAGGACCAACCCGTTGCCACTGAGGCTGAAGCTAAACCATATTCCAATACGAGTGCCCAACCGACAAGCCATGCGATAATCTCGCCAAATACAATGTATCCATATGTATAGGCACTACCTGTAACTGGTATTGCTGAAGAGAACTCGGAGTAACACATCCCTGCTAAGGCACAAACAAATGCTGCAATAACAAAGGAAAAGATAATAGCGGGCCCTGCGTGTGTTGCTGCCACTGTTCCTGGGAGAATGAAAATCCCCGTCCCGACAATCGCCCCTACACCAAGCATGATTAAATCAAACGCTCCTAACGTTTGCTTAAGCTGAACACCGCCGCCATCTTTCTTCTTAAGTAAATCGCCAATCTGTTTTTTCCTAAATAAATTTGACAAATATAACACCTATTCTTTTTGAATTATGAGAGAAATATTACTATGATTCACTATTTGGGTCAAATCCTTATTAAATATTTTGACGAATATGCTCGAAAATATAGATATTTTTTAACAATTTTATATAGAATAACTTTTCATTTTCTGCGAACAATATGTGGGACCAGGTCCATACAAAATTCTAATACTATACGAAAATTATTTGTGACCTGTCAACATACAAAAATAAGGTGATAAAAATGACACAAGAGAACGAATTAACCCTTGTAGAACATTTAGAGGAGTTAAGAAAGCGGGTAATTATAGTAGCTGTAACTTTAGTGATATCGCTGCTTATTGGATTTTGGTTTGCACCAAAAACATTAAACCTTATTAAAGATCAACCTTCCGCACAAGGTGTTGACTGGAATCTATTTGGGTACACAGATGGGCTGATGATTTATGTGAAATGTGCGCTGATCTTAGGAATTCTTATTACATTGCCAATTGCGTTATGGCAAATCTGGTTATTTGTAAAACCTGGGCTTAGTGAAAGGGAAGCGAAGGGGACAATTTTCTACATCCCTATTTCATTTTTCTTATTTTTATTAGGAATTAGTTTCAGCTATTTTGTGCTATTTCCGTTAATGCTGAATTTTTTATCCAACGTGAATATTTCGATTGGCGCTATTGAGACCTATGGAATTCAGCAATATTTTTCATTGCTTTTTAACCTAACCATCCCAGTGGGTCTTGTTTTTGAGTTGCCGGTGGTCATTTTATTTTTAACTAATATTGGAGTTGTCACACCAGATCGTTTACGAAAAATGCGGAAAGTTGCTTATTTTATTTTGATTATCGTAGGGGTCTCTATTTCTCCACCAGATTTTATTTCTGATTTTGTTATCATTGTCCCGCTATTACTGCTATTTGAAATTAGCATTAGTGTTTCCAGCTGGGCAGAAAAAAGGAGAAAAGAAAGAGAGCTGCTTTCCCCTGAAAATAGTGGAGAAATAGTTTAGCCTATTTTATATAAGAAAATTAAAGGAGGAAATTAACGATGGCCAGTATTGGTGTACCTGGGTTAATCATTATTTTAGTCTTAGCCTTGATTATTTTTGGGCCTTCAAAATTGCCGCAATTAGGCAGAGCAGTCGGTGATACACTTAGAGAATTTAAAACATCTACTAAAGGTGTAATGGACGATGTAACAGAGGACTTAAAGATAGAAGAGGTTACTGAAGCAGAAGAAGTCAAAAAAGTTTAATTTTGGGCAAGGAAGAGAAGTCATTTAATTTGGCTTTTCTTCTTTTTTCTATTAAATAGGAAAGTATTGAATTGTTATTTGAATATAATTTAAAGTTGTGTAAAGAATCACGAAAAAGGTTGTATACAAATCTCTCCTTTGTTAAGATGTTATGAAAAAAGAGGAGCAAATAAAATTTAACTATGAATTCAAAGAAAAAATCACCTTCTTTAAAGACTTTGCTGGAAATCTTTAAAGCATCAACTAAGTTAGGTTTCACATCATTCGGTGGACCTACTGCGCATTTAGGATACTTTCATGAAGAATACATTCGCAGAAAAAAATGGCTCGATGAAAAAACTTATGCAGAACTGGTGGCTTTATGTCAGTTCTTGCCTGGTCCAGCTAGCAGTCAGGTAGGTATCGGAATCGGAGTAATGCGGGGTGGGGCCTTAGGAGGCATTATTTCGTTTTTAGGTTTTACCATGCCCTCTGTCATTGCTTTAATAATATTTGCGTTGCTTGTTCAGGGGTTTGATGTAAGTGATGCAGGATGGATTCATGGACTTAAAATTGTAGCGGTTGCTGTAGTGGCGCATGCAATTTTAGGAATGGCGAAGAATTTAACGCCGGATTTGCCGCGAAAAGCCATCGCGATTTCTGCAATAGCGGTTGTCCTATTATGGCAAACCGCTTTTGCCCAAGTAGGGATTATTTTATTGGCCGGCATTTTGGGATATGTGCTTTTTATACAATCAAATGAAGGAAATACTTCTAACTTTTCCTTTCCTATCACAAAGAAATTTGGTATCTTTTGCCTTACATTATTCTTCGGTCTTTTGATTCTTCTCCCCATCCTGAGGGAGGTCGTTTCATCACGATTGGTGGCGATGTTTGATAGCTTTTATCGTGCAGGATCCCTCGTTTTTGGAGGGGGCCATGTGGTGTTGCCGTTATTAGAGAGGGAGTTTGTTCCTGCGGGCTGGATTAGCGAGGAAGCCTTTTTGGCAGGATACGGGGCAACACAAGCAGTACCGGGTCCAATGTTCACTTTTGCCGCCTATATAGGGGCTGTCATGGATGGCTGGATAGGAGGAATCCTTGCAACAATCGCTATCTTTTTACCAGCATTTTTGCTTGTTTTTGGAACACTCCCGTTTTGGAATGCACTACGCCGAAATGGAAAAATGAAGGGTGCCTTTATGGGCATGAATGCTGCGGTTGTAGGAATATTAATTTCTGCCCTGTATGATCCGATTTTTACTTCCGCAATCATCGAGCCAATCGATTTTGTCTTCGCCGTTATACTGTTTAGTATGTTGACTTATTGGAAAATGGCTCCTTGGATAATTGTAATCACGGGAGTAGTTGGTGGAATAATCCTATCACTTATATAAAAAATCCGTTTCAAAAGGAAAGTTCCTTACGAAACGGATTTTAATTTTGGCTAAGCTTACGATCTTGTACCAGCAAGTCCCTTATAGACTTCCACAACGGTTTTGATAATTTCGTCAGGGTAATCGTAATGCACAGCGTGAGTCCAGGTATTGGCAGATATAAATTAATTGGACTTAAGATTGTGAAATAAAATAAAATGCTAGTGTTTCTTTCGAAGTGAAATAGTGATGATGGCCAAAAATGAATTTCTCTATCTATCAAGTTTTACAATTTCATTTAGAACAACCCAAAGGAGATCAGCTTTTTGGCAATATAAAACCCGGTGAAGAAAAGATCAAATTTCTATCCCCACCGGATTTTTAGCTTTTGTAAAATAGTTATTGCCCTTGCCACGTATGAATTAACTCATTATTTTGTCCTTTTGCAAAGACATCTGTTCGGCTAGGACCCCAGGATACAGCTGCTGGTGCACTTGTAAGATTGCCTCCAATAGACTCCCAGCTATCCCAGCGAGAGCCGTTCCAAGAGCGCTTGTATAGACGGTTGCCAGTTCCTCTAACAAAGACGTCAAGCTGATTTGCGCGTCGTGATGAAACAGTTGGCGCACTTGTTAATGTACCACCAAGGCTTTCCCAATCGCTCCAGCGGCTGCCGTCCCACCACTTGTGAATTAAATCGTTATTTTGTCCTCTTGCGAAAAGATCGATTCGGTTAGGACCCCACGAGATCGCAGCTGGTTCAGAGTTTAGATTTCCACCAAGGTCTTCCCACTCTTCCCAGCGAGAGCCGTTCCAAGTTCGCTTATAAGTACGATTTCCTGTACCTCTAACAAAAACATCTAATTGATTTGCACGGCTTGATGAAACGGCAGGACCACTTGTTAATGTACCGCCAAGATTCTCCCAGTCGCTCCAACTGCTGCCGTCCCACCATTTATGATATAACGCATTATCTGTCCCTCTGCCAAATACGTCGATGCGATTTGGCCCCCAAGAAACAGCTGCTGGCGAGGAAGTTAAAGTACCGCCGAGGTTTTCCCAGCTGCTCCAACGAGTACCATCCCACCAAATATGGTAAAGTGCATTATCTGTACCTCTACCGAAGACATCTAAGCGATTTGCACTCCAGGAAGAAACGGTCGGTGCTCCAACTAGTGTGCCGCCAAGGCTTTCCCAATTTGCCCAACCTTGCCCAGGTGTCGGTGTAGGAGCGGGTGCTGGCCCAGGATTCGGTTGGCTTCCTCTTAAAAGATTTAATGTAATTTCGATGACTCTAGTTAATACCTGGTCAATGGTGTTTAAAGGAAGGTTCATTGAACGCACCAAGGTATTAAACCAAGGCGTTTCCCTCTGGAATTGTGTATATATTTGACTAGCCGAACGATTAATATTTGCTTGATTTCTTGTAAAGTTCACGACATAAAAAAAGAGTGTTGCTACCAATTGTTGGTTTACACCAGCCTGCTGCAATTGAGTGAATAGATTACTATGCTGGCTGCGGATTGTTTGCATAAGCTGCTGAACACTCGGTTTTTGCTGTGGATTTCTTTGGGCATATTGGGGTCTTGCTGGATTATAAGGAGTGTCCGTATTCGTTGGAACATATTGCACGTAATAATATGGATAACCATTATACATGAGTCATAAAATCCTCCGTTTTTCAATAGTGTATGCACTAATTGAAAAATGTGGGAATATAGATTTTAGATTCATCGGAATTGGTGCGAAAAAAAACTAGAAATACAACGTTAGAAGAAGCTGCAGCCAAAATTTTAACTGTCGTCATTTTTACTAAACAGGTGGGAGCGTTTCGGCCTTTCAAGAGGGGTAATGTTAATGATGAAATAACAAACGATTAAAATTAAAATTACAAGCGCAAAAATCAATGTGTCTAAGGGATGTTCATGATCTACTATAATAAGGCGCACCATAGCAGTAATCCCGATGTAGAGAAAATAACGAAGAGGGAAATGATAGTCGTCTTTAAAGTATTTGACAATCATTGTTATAAATTCGAAGTATAGAAAAAAGAGGAGAATATTCGCTAGGAAAAGCGTATAATCTCCGCTATTTCCAAATAATAAGATTTTGAGAAATTCCAATATTTCTTTAAGCAGAAGGAATGATAAAATGAAAGCCAAAATGATCAGGCAAAAATTTAAAAACCATTGCAACACCGCGGGAAGTAACTTTATGGACATTTTCCATGCCACTTTTTTCATGGTATCATACCTCCTTAATAATCCATTCTCTCTAATTAAATAGTATATTATGAAGGTGGATGCATGAATATGATAGGGAAAATGTCATTGTAGTAAATATTGGAAAAAGATACAATGATTTGGGTATGTAAGTGCTTAAATTGAGGCTAAAAAAATGGAAGGATTAAAATGAATTAAATTATGGAAGAAACTGAAACAAGAATGAATTTGAAAAGGTATTATCTGATTATCTATTTATTGATTGCCCTCATGATAATGGGGCTATTCTACAAGAATCCATTATTAGGAAAAGGGGATATCGGCTATAATTTGCACTTGATGTGTGTAGTTATACTTTCTGTCTGCCTAATCATATATCCTATCTATCGAAGCAGTATTTTGAGATGGATGATTGTCCTAGTTGCTACTCTTTATTTTTATGCAATGTTTTTAGTATATCCCGAAATAGGATCAACCATATTATTGATCTACTTTATTCCAGCTATATCAATAATATTTTTTGACAAAAAGCTATTCTACACTTCAATTATTCTAAATCAAGTACTGATAGTAGGGGTGATTGCTTACATTGTTTTTAGCGGACAAGAAAGTCTTTATCCGAATGTCACAAGCGACACTATAGGAAATATAGCCACTTTCATTGGCAGCCAGATATTTCTGTATCTGATTTTTTATTTCACTTCAGAGCGTATAACGAAGATGAAGGAATATTATGAACAAGTAAAGCATGCTGAACGATTGAAAACGACGGGAGAGCTGGCAGCTGCGGTAGCACATGAGATTCGCAATCCTTTAACGGTTGTAAAGGGATATCTGCAACTTTATGAGCAAGACGCTACATTAGATCATCCAATGAAACAAAGTCTGCCTCTATTAATTGAAGAACTTGAAAATGCTGAACAGGTAATCTCTCAATTATTATCATTATCGCGGCCAACGGATCTAAAAACTGAGAGTGTCGATATAAGGACAGCTATACACAGCGTTACAGAATTGCTGCAATCTTATGGGCTCTTCAATAGCAACAAAATAGAAGTGGTTATTGAATCTGATAGTTTAATCGAAATAAATAAAATTGAGCTGCATCAATTGCTGGTGAATATCATAAAAAATGCCATTGAAGCTTCAAATGCTGGAGGGGAAATAACTGTCACAGCAAAAGAAATAGAGGGAAATCATGTTGAGATAAAGGTAATTGATACTGGAATTGGCATGTCGCCAGAAGAACTAGCCTTACTGGGTAAACCTTTTTATTCCCTAAAGAGTAAAGGGACTGGTTTAGGCGTAATGATTTGTACTAATATCGTAGAAAAATACAATGGCTCCATAAATTATAAAAGTGCCAAGGGAAATGGGACAACCGTTGCAATCTGTTTCCCCTGTAAAACAAGGTAGAGGGGGAATATATTTGCCAAGTATTGTTGAAAAACTTAAATTACAGAAGTATAAGAAAGTTGCGTTGCTCCAGTTGCCAAATGCCACTGCATACTTTGAAGAATTAACTGAATACGATACGAAATTAATGAATTCCAAAACCTATGATTTAATTTTTGCATTTGCAGTTGATATGGAGTCATTGCAATCCATTGTTCACAAGATTATTGAGGGGAATTACCTTAATAATAAGGGCTATATTTATTTAGCCTATCCAAAAAAGGGGAATAAAGTCTATCCTTCTTTTATTCATCGGGATGATTTGTTCGCAGGATTAAATGCTGATAAAGAAGGTTATATCATTGGAAGTTCAATTAAATTCGCCCGTATGGTTGCGTTGGATGATGTGTTTACGGTAGTAGGTTTAAAAGAAGATTCCAAATCCAAAAATAACAAATCCACGAAAGCAAGCCAGTGTGTTGATGATTACATAGGAATGATTCCTCAAATCGAAGCTGATCTGCAAGAGGTACCAGAGGTTCTAGCTTTTTACCAATCCTTAACACGAGGATATCAAAAGGATTGGGCACGCTATGTTTATAGTGCAAAACAGGAAGCAACAAAAGAAAAACGACGCCATGAAATGATAAAAATACTAAAAGAAGGATACAAAAGCAGAGATTTGTATCTCCAGAAAAATAAAAACAATCAACTGACTTAGGATGTGACATTCTAAGTCAGTTTTTCTTTTAAATTAAAGTCATATGCATTTACAAACCTTTCAGTAGTTTGTGAGTAACACGGCTAGAAATAACAACTCTCAGTATAATGATAAAAGTAAAATTTTCTATGTTGCAATAATTTTTTGGTGCCTGAAATCCAGAACAAATCTACTAATATAACTAATAAATAAATTTGAAAGTCTATACTACTAGATAACTCTGTAATATAAAAAGTCTAAATTTACTAAAAAATCACACTAGACTAAATATAAAGAATGTTTTACAATCATAAAGTCAATTAATTGAAGATAGATATATTTTCAGAGTTTAATTTCAGAATATTTAGATTACCTATTGATGTTAAGAAGTCTGAATATTATAATTATTAAAACATATGATTCTATGCAACAACTTTCGGGGGGAAAACAAAATGGCAGAAAGAAAAACATTAAAGAGATTCGCATCAGTATTTTTAGCATCATCATTGATCGTAGGGGCACTAGCAGGTTGCAGTTCCAGTGAAGGGACGAGCACTGAAGGCGGAAGTGCTTCTAGTGATAGCAGCGATGTAATCAAAATTGGTGCAAACTTAGAACTTTCAGGTGCGGTTGCATCTTATGGTTCATCTATCGCAAACGGTGCAGAATTAGCGGTTGAAGAAATCAACGCTGCTGGTGGTATCGATGGAAAACAAATTCAATTAGTTAAAGTTGATAATAAATCAGAGAATGCAGAAGCAACAAACGCAGCTATTAAGCTTGCAACAAAAGATAAAGTAACTGCAATGATTGCTCCAGCGACTTCTGGAAATGTAATTGCAACGGCTCAAATTGCCAATCAATATAAAATCCCAACTGTTACTGCATCTGGGACGGCTCCGAATGTAACTGAAAATGAAGACGGAACAATCAATGATTTTGTATTCCGTACATGCTTCATCGATCCATTCCAAGGGATTGTTGCAGCAAACTTCGCCACTAACGAACTTGGTGCAAAAAATGTAGCAATTTATGCGGATAATGCATCGGATTATGCAAAAGGATTAGCGGCTTCATTTAAAGAGCAAATAGAAGCAAATGGCGGGAAAGTGGTAGCTGAAGAAGCTTATGTAGCGGATGATACGGATTTCAAATCAATATTGACTCGCATCAAATCGGCAAATCCAGATTTCATCTTCATTCCTGGATACTATGAAGAGGTTGGTCTTATTGTTAAACAAGCTCGTGAATTAGGAATTACTGCACCTTTAATGGGCGCTGATGGTTGGGACTCTCCAACTCTAGTAGAACTGGCAGGGGCAGAAGCACTTAATAACACATTCATTACAAACCATTATTCTTCACAAGATCCAGAAGAAACAATTCAAGGATTTGTTGAAGCATTTAAAGGGGAATACAATGAGGCACCAAACGCTTTCCATGCACTTGGCTATGACACAGTTTACTACATCAAGGATGCAATTGAACGTGCAGGCTCAACAGATGGCGAGGCAATCCAAAAAGCTTTAGCTGAAACAAAAGATTTAAGTTTAATTACAGGTACATTCTCAGTAGACGAAAAACACAACCCAGTTAAATCCGCAACAGTTCTAGAATACGTAGACGGTAATCAAGAGTTCAAAACAAAAGTTAATCCGTAAATTTTGCGTATAGACGAATGAACGAATGAGGGGGGGCGAGATTAGCCCCCCTTTTTACAATTTTAAATCTATTAAATCCTAATCTGACAGAATTGAAGAAAAAGGGAGTGAGAGCTTATGGAGTGGATACAACAACTAGTAAATGGTATATCCCTTGGAAGTATTTATGCATTAATTGCACTGGGATATACGATGGTATACGGAATCATAAAGTTGATTAACTTTGCGCATGGCGATGTTTTTATGCTAGGGGCATTTATTGGTTTTTATGCAATTGCAAATTGGGGAATCGGGTTCTTCCCCGCCCTTATTATTTCCATGGTACTCTGTGCCGTTATCGGTGTGATTATTGAGCGGGTTGCTTATAAAAGGTTACGTCATGCAACACGTATCGCCGCCCTTATTACAGCAATTGGTGTTTCGTTATTGATTGAATATACAGTGATATTCTTCCGAGGAGCTTCCCCAGAAGCATATCCAGAGGTTCTTCCGAAAACATCCATTGATATCTTGGGGGTAAGTATTAGTTCAATTTCAATCTTAATTTTAGCTGTAACGATTGTTCTAATGATCTTATTGCAATTTATTGTTCATAAAACGAAAATCGGAAAAGCAATGCGTGCCGTTTCGCTTGATCCGGATGCAGCCCGTTTAATGGGAATCAATGTAGATAATACAATTTCTGCTACATTTGCCATTGGTTCTGCATTAGCTGGAGCAGCAGGTGTTATATTCGGTGTTTACTACACTAGAATTGAGCCATTAATGGGGGTATTGCCAGGGTTAAAAGCATTTATTGCAGCGGTATTTGGCGGTATTGGCAGTATTCCGGGAGCAATGGTCGGCGGCTTATCTTTAGGTGTAGTTGAAACGGTTGTTAGTGCATTAGGTTTCTCTTTATGGCGCGATGCAGCCGCATTTGTTATCTTAATTTTAATTTTAATTTTGAAACCATCGGGTATATTCGGAAAAAATACCCGAGAGAAAGTGTAGGTGAGGCGTATATGAAAAAGTCAAAAGTATTTTGGGTATTTTCCATTTTAGCGCTAATAATCTATGCAATTGTTCAAGGACTAATCTCAAGTGGAATAATCGATTTATACTATCAAAACATATTAATACAAATGTGTATTAATATTATGCTAGCTGTAAGTTTACATATTGTTATTGGTATTACGGGACAATTTTCGATTGGGCATGCTGGTTTTATGGCTGTCGGTGCATACTTCAGTGCTATTGCTACTATGAAATTAGGTTTGCCGCTTCCAGTAGGGCTAATCATGGGTGCGGGTGTTGCTGCATTAGCTGGTTTACTCGTAGGGTTACCAACGTTGAGACTAAAAGGGGACTACTTAGCCATCGCAACCCTTGGATTTGCTGAAATCATTCGCATTATCTTCTTAAATGTAGATTATGTCGGTGGAGCAGCAGGTATGGTAGTTACAAATATGACGACATGGACATATGCTTTCGCTGCTGTTGTCATCACAATCATCGTCATTTCCAACTTTACAAATTCTAGACATGGGCGTGGTGCAATCTCGATTCGGGAGGATGAAATCGCAGCAGATGCCATGGGGATTAATACAACCTATTATAAAGTTGTGGCTTTTACCATCGGTTCACTATTTGCAGGGCTTGCAGGAGCAATTTATGCACATAACTTTTTCATCATACAACCTACTACCTTTAACTTCTTAAAATCGTTTGATATTTTGATTTATGTTGTTTTGGGAGGATTAGGGAGTCTTTCTGGATCAGTTATTGCGGCGATCTTTTTGACCGTGGTATCCGCATTTTTAGCAAACTTCCCAGAAACAAGAATGATTATTTATTCGCTTGTATTGATTATCGTCATGCTATATCGTCCAACGGGTTTAATGGGGACAAAGGAGATTACGTCTTTATTTAAATTTGGCAAAAAAGGAGGTACTCCAAAATGACAAGTAACCTTCTCTTAAAAGCAGAAAATGTCGGCATCCAGTTCGGGGGCTTAAAAGCAGTTCAAAATGTTAACATGTTCTTGAACAAAGGGGAATTAGTCGGTTTAATTGGGCCAAATGGTGCGGGAAAAACAACGACATTTAATATGATCACAGGCGTTTACCAACCGACCTTCGGGGCAATTATCTTTGATGGAAGAAATTTGAAAGGACTAAAACCGTTTCAAGTGACAAAGCTTGGAATGAGCCGCACATTCCAGAATATCCGCCTATTTAAAGACTTATCGGTATTGGATAATGTAAAGGTTGCCAACCATAATATCGCCAAACATTCGATCCTTTCCTCAATATTCCGATTGCCAAGCCACTTTAGCGGCGAGGCTAAAATGGAAGAAGAATCGATTGAGTTTTTAAAGATTTTTGGTTTGGATAGTTATAAAGATGAAATGGCTAAAAATTTGCCATATGGCATGCAGCGACGTTTAGAAATTGCTCGGGCTTTAGCGGCGAAACCACAGTTATTGCTGCTTGATGAACCAGCAGCAGGTATGAATCCGCAAGAAACACATGATTTAATGGAGTTAATAGCATTTATTCGGAAAGAATTTGATTTAACGATTTTATTGATTGAGCATGATATGCATTTGGTGATGGGAATCTGTGAACGTATTTATGTGCTGGACCACGGGCAATTGATTGCAGATGGTACGCCTGAAGAGATTCGAAATAATCCTAAGGTAATTGAAGCGTATCTCGGAGAGGAGGTTGTTGATTAATGCTGAAAGTAAATAACATCGATGTGTATTATGGAAACATTCATGCATTAAAAGATGTCTCCTTAGAAGTAAATGAAGGTGAAATTGTTACATTAATCGGGGCGAATGGTGCCGGAAAATCAACTCTTTTAAAAACATTGTCCGGCTTATTAAAACCCAAAAAGGGAGAAGTGTTGTATCAAACGCAACAGATTGGCGGTAAGGCTGCCCAAACGATTGTGAAAAATGGAATTTCCCATGTTCCTGAAGGCAGACGTGTATTTTCAACTATGTCTGTAGAAGAAAACTTGGAGTTGGGTGCCTATTTACGCAACGATCGTCCAGCCATCAAAGAGGATATGGCAAAGGTTTATGAATTGTTCCCGATTTTGGGAGAACGCCGCAAACAACCATCAGGCACACTGTCTGGTGGGGAGCAGCAAATGCTGGCAATGGGTCGTGCCCTTATGGCAAAACCGAAGCTATTATTATTAGATGAACCCTCAATGGGGTTAGCCCCTTTAATCGTGAAGCAAATCTTTGAGATTATTAAAATGGTGAATGAGCAAGGGACTACCGTTCTATTAGTAGAGCAAAATGCAAATATGGCACTGTCTGTCGCAAATCGCGCTTATGTAATAGAAACAGGAAAAATTGTTCTGTCGGGTACGGCCAAGGAACTTCAAGAAAGTGAACAAGTAAAAGCAGCCTATTTGGGCGGTTTATAAAAAAGGGGAGCCAAAATGGCTTCCCTTTTTTGCCGGTGAAAGTATATAAATTATGATTTGCTTATCGATGAGAATTTTATCTGTCGCTCATTAATTCATTGCTATTAAAATTCTATAGAATTTGAAGTGTCTAGATTTTTGGGGGAAATGTCTAGATTAACGTTGAAAATGTCCAGATTCTTGCCAAAAGTGTCTAGATTACCCCAAAAGTACAATCTTTTAATGTTTCGTTATAGAGAGTGCGCATCTTAGTGAGTAGACAGCGGTTTCTATAATTGAACAACTTCCGCTAGTTCTTCGGCTGATAATTTAAAAGTGTAAATAATTCATTCTTTTCTTTCTCCGTTAAGTCTCGCCAATGGCCGACCTTTAAGTTGCCGAGGTGGATATTCATAATGCGGATTCGCTGCAGTCTTCTTACGGAATATCCTAGAGCGGAACACATGCGGCGAATTTGACGGTTCAATCCTTGCTCCAGAATGATTTTGAAGACATGGGAAGAAACCTTTTCTACTTTACAAGGCAATGTTTTTGTATCTAAAATCTCCACACCTGAAGCCATTTTCTTCAAAAACTGATCTGTAATTGGTCGGTCTACTTGGACAACATATTCTTTTTGGTGATGATTTTCTGCACGCAGGATTTCATTCACGATATCTCCATCATTCGTCAGTAACAATAGCCCTTCTGATTCTTTATCAAGTCGACCTATATGGAAGATGCGTTTGGAATGGCCGACAAAATCGACAACATTTCCTTTTACATGCTGTTCTGTAGTACTCGTAATGCCCACGGGTTTATTTAAGGCAATATAGACAAGCTGTTCTTCCTTTTTAACGGGCTTGCCATCTACACAAACGACATCCCCTTCATTCACCTGACTTCCTACAGTTGCAAGCTCGCCATTAATCGTAATTCGTCCGTCTTCAATCCATTTATCTGCACCACGGCGCGAAGTAACGCCAGTTTCACTTAAAAATTTATTAATTCTCATAAAATCTCCTATTACTTGTAGTCATTCAAGTATACAATAATCAATTTCAAAGCCTCTACTATTGTTAACTGCAAATAGCAGAAACATTCCTAATAGCTTCTTGTTAATGATCGAAGTTGTTTCTAATAAACTTATTGTATTTGTCGAAAAATTTTCTTTAAAAAATGGAATATTTTAGATATATTTTCGCAACTAAAATAATATATATTACTAAATGCTTTTAGATTGGGATTTTACGGTTTAAAGGTATTGGAAGATTAATAGTTGAAAAGGGGAGACTATAATTATGTCAGTATTAACAATGGCTTATGCATTTCCAAACACAGAAGGGGCAGTAGTGAATTTTAAGGATAAGTATGACAATTATATTGGGGGTAAATGGACGCCGCCTGCTAGAGGCCAATATTTTGAAAATGTGACACCTGTAACAGGAAAAGCATTTACAGAAGTTGCTCGTTCCACTGAAGAAGATATTGAATTGGCATTGGATGCAGCCCATGCAGCCAAAGAGTCTTGGGGACAAACATCCGTTGCAGAGCGTGCCAATATTTTAAATAAAATTGCCGATCGAATTGAAGAAAATTTAGAAATGTTAGCTGTCGCGGAAACTTGGGAAAATGGCAAAGCAGTTCGCGAAACTTTAAATGCTGACTTACCTCTTGCTATTGATCACTTCCGATATTTTGCAGGGGCAATTCGTGCACAAGAAGGCGGTTTGAGCCAAATTGATAATGATACAGTTGCCTACCATTTCCATGAGCCAATTGGTGTTGTCGGTCAAATTATTCCTTGGAATTTCCCTTTGCTGATGGCCGTTTGGAAATTAGCGCCGGCACTTGCAGCTGGAAACTGTGTTGTGTTAAAACCGGCAGAGCAAACACCGACTTCCATTATGGTATTAATGGAGCTAATTGAAGATTTATTACCACCAGGTGTCGTGAATATTGTGAACGGTTTCGGCTTAGAGGCCGGCAAACCGCTTGCTTCAAATCCACGAATCGGTAAAATTGCCTTTACTGGAGAAACAACTACCGGCCGCTTAATTATGCAATATGCGTCTCAAAATATTATCCCTGTAACGCTTGAGTTAGGTGGGAAGTCTCCAAATATTTTCTTTGAAGATATTATGGATGCAGATGATGAGTTTTTAGATAAAGCGATTGAAGGTTTTGTATTATTTGCACTAAACCAAGGGGAAGTATGTACTTGTCCATCTCGTGCATTAATTCAGGAGTCGATTTACGACAAATTTATAGAGCGTGCATTAAAGCGTGTTGAAGCGATTAAAACAGGAAATCCATTAGATCCAAGTACAATGATGGGTGCTCAAGCTTCTTCAGAGCAAATGGAAAAAATCCTGTCTTATTTAGATATCGGGAAGCAAGAGGGAGCGCAAGTATTGGCTGGTGGAGACCGCAATGCTTTAGAAGGCGACCTTGCAGATGGTTTCTATGTTCAGCCAACTGTATTTAAAGGGGATAACAGCATGCGTATCTTCCAAGAGGAAATCTTTGGTCCAGTTGTTGCTGTAACAACATTCAAAACAAAAGAAGAAGCGTTAGAAATTGCGAATGATACGCTTTACGGCTTAGGTGCTGGCGTTTGGACACGTGACATGAATACAGCGTACCGCTTCGGCCGCGGCATTGAAGCTGGCCGTGTATGGACGAACTGCTACCATGCATACCCTGCACATGCGGCATTTGGCGGCTATAAAATGTCTGGTGTAGGACGCGAAAATCATAAAATGATGCTAGATCATTATCAACAAACGAAAAATCTGCTTGTAAGCTATAGCCCTAACAAGCTAGGATTCTTCTAATTCTTATTAGAAGATAATTAAGCTTTTTGATATTAAACAGTTTCTAGTTTCCGCGCCCATCCCCTCGAGGTCGGTTCGGTATCTTTCCGCGTGGAAAGCACACTTGTCAGGGCTAAGCGGGGCGCTTGCACTTTTCTTAGAAATGGGGGGCTCATGTGGTTGAACGTGTAACCGCTACTGATTCCGCACTTGAATTGATTGAAAGGTTGAAGTCGAAGCACGGCGCGATTATGTTCCACCAATCAGGTGGCTGTTGTGATGGTTCTTCCCCTATGTGCTATCCAGAAGGGGATCTTATCATCGGGAATGCTGATATACTGCTCGGAGAAATCGGCGGAGCCAAATTCTATATGCACAAAAGCCAGTTCGATTATTGGAAACACACGCAGCTCATTATTGATGTGGTGGAAGGTCGTGGAGGAATGTTCTCTTTGGAAGGTGTAGAGGGAAAACGCTTCCTCACCCGTTCTAGGGCATTTACATCTGAAGAGCTGGCGCAGCTAATATAAGAAAGTAAGAGGGGTTTTTGCTAGAAGTTTAGCAGAAAACCCTTCTTTTTTTATGAAGTATGGCAAATCAACTTGGCGGGCTGCCAAATTTTCTATAAACTAATTTCTAAGAATAGTATTGGAAATTATAGGGAGTGTTTATTGTGAGCAATGAGCAATTTATCAACTCATTTCAAGATAATTATAATCGTGTTTTTAATTATACTGGCGGTCAAGACAGTCAGCTAATGATCTCTTTAGCATGTAAATACACGCTTTCTCAAAAACAATTTAGCGGGGTTGCTTTACAAAAGATAATGGAGCAATTTCAAGATGATCACGCAAATGCCTTGCCCGTACGGCTGGAATACAAAACAAACTACAAATTAGCCTTCCATCTCCTCCAACAGGAGGATATAAAAAAGGAAATTCAACGTTTAATCGTAAATGATGCCATATTAAAATCGGTAAATTTTAAAAAGTCCCCCTATCGCATTCTAGGCGCTATATTTTTACATGAAAGTAATTTTGAACACGCACAAAGAGCGAAAAAATTATTTGATGAAATGAATCAAAACCAACGCATCTTAACAGCTAAAGAAGATATTCCTTATGTAGTCTTTTTAACTACAAAGGCGGATACAGACCCAAAAGAGCAAGCGGATACTATTATGAAATACTATAGCGGATTGAGGAAACATCAATTTACGATGGGCAACCATCTTCAAGCATTGGCGCAAATTATGACAGTCTATAGTCCAGACTACAATAAAATACTATTGCAATATGTGGTGAAGCTAAAAGAAGAACTGCTGGTACGAGGGATAAAAGTAAAAAAACTTCATTATCCTTATTTGGGTGTATTAGCTTTAGCGGCAACTAATGAATCTAAGATGAATGATATTACTGCATTGCATAGTCAATTAATGGAACAAAAGATTTTTAAAAATGCCAAGGATTATGCATTGATAGTCGCCATTCAAAAAGTCGTTCAGGATCTACTGGAAATGCAACATTTAATAGATATTACCGCATTAGCAAATATCTTGGGAATATTCGATATTGCTGATTTTGTTTTAGATATTGGTCCGTATATTCCAACAGGGATAGCGGATGTAATAGATTTTTTTAATTAAAGAATTCTAAGCCTACATAAGAGTGAGATTTGGATAACGGTGATACAATGGGTTTATCAGTCTTACGGAGGTCGTTATCAATGAAAGAAACAAAATTATGGATTAATGGAAAATGGGAAGATGCCGCAAAAAGTTATTCCTTAACCGCACCATTTTCGGGCGAAGTCATTGCAGACGTAGCGAAGGCTTCAACAGCAGATGTTGATCATGCTATTAAAGGGGCACATCAAGCATTTCAATCATTTAAAAAGACTACTGCTTATGAAAGAGCAGAGATTTTATATAAAGTAGTAGAAATTATGCGCAATCGTAAAGATGAATTTGCACGAATTTTAGCGATGGAAGCAGGGAAACCAATTTCTGCGAGCTTAACGGAAATTGACCGAACGATTGCCACATACCAATTTTCGGCAGAAGCTGCAAAACAATCAATGGGGGAGACAGTACCTTTGGATGCAGCTCCAGGAACAAAAGATCGAATTGGCTATACAAAAAGAGTTCCACTGGGTGTAGTATCAGCCATTACCCCGTTTAACTTTCCATTTAATTTAGTGGCTCATAAATTGGGACCAGCAATCGCTGTCGGAAATACAGTAGTCTTGAAGCCTGCAACTCAAACTCCGCTAACTTCCCTTGTGATGGCGGAAGTATTCAAGGAAGCGGGGTTGCCGGATGGAGTACTGCAAATCGTAACAGGTTCCGGCAGTGAATTAAGTGATATTCTTGTCACCCATCCACTTGTTAGAAAAGTAACCTTTACAGGTAGTGGAGCAGTCGGGCTGAAAATTAAAGAAAAAGTAGGATTGCGTAGAATTACTTTGGAGCTTGGCTCAAACGCAGCGGTTATCGTGGAGCCAAGTACGCCGATAGATAATGTGGTTTCGCGCTGTGTAGCGGGGGCTTTTGGATATGCAGGGCAAGTTTGTATCTCGCTGCAAAGAGTTTACGTACATGAATCAATTTATGAGAAATTCTCAAAAGCCTTTGTGGGAGAGACGGAAAAGCTCAAAATAGGTGATCCATTAGATCCTTCCACTGATGTTAGTGCAATGATTAACCCGAAAGAAGTTATTCGGATCAAAGAATGGATCGAAGAGGCAAAATCGCAAGGAGCCGAGGTTGCTGCAGGTGGGGAATTTACAGAAAGAACATTGCATCCAACGGTAATGGTGAATGTAAAACCTGATATGAAGGTCGTATGCCAGGAAACCTTTGCACCAATTGTTTCATTAGTTCCTTACTCAACATTAGATGAGGCTATTTCTTTAGTGAATGCTTCTGACCTGGGCTTGAATGCAGGAATCTATACAAATGTATTAACAGATGCTATGAAGGCTGCCGAAGAGATTGAAGCAGGTACGGTGGTCATTAATGATATTCCAACATTCCGAGTAGATAACATGCCATATGGCGGTGTGAAAAATAGTGGATACGGGAAAGAAGGCATTAAATTTGCCATTCAGGAAATGACAGATTTGAAATTTATTACGATTAAAACGACTATTTAATAAATATCAAATATTAATTAAAAATGACTTATACTTAAATCAGTGTTAAATTTTATTTCAGCGAAGAGATGTAGTGGAGGTCTATATGACAAATGAAGTGCCGATAAGTTATTCTCGTTCTTTTCAGACACACCTTGTATTACCGCCGGATACAAATCATCATGGTTCTATTTTTGGCGGAAAAGTATTAGCCTATATTGATGAAATTGCAGCAATTACATCAATGAAGCATGCAAAGTCGGAAGTTGTAACAGCGTCCTTTGATTCCGTTGATTTTATATCTCCTGCTTATGTAGGGGAAATTTTAGAATTAGAAGCGATGGTTACATCAACAGGACAATCTTCGATGGAAGTATATGTCCGTGTGAATGCACGAAACTTAAAAACGGGGGAACTAAAGCTAACGACAGAATCATTTGTCACAATGGTGGCGGTCGATGAATCTGGGAAGCCTGTCAAGATCCCGAAAGTTTTTCCAGAAACGGAAAGGGAACGGCAACTTTTTGTAACGGGTCCAGCGCGAAGAGAATTGCGTCAAGCGAAGAGGCTAAATACGAAAGAACGCAGAAGGCTATTAGAAAACCTTGAATGAAAAAAGAACCTTCACTCGGAGTAAAAGTGACTTCGGGAAGGTTCTTTTTTGCATTCGTCCTATTTAAAGTGATTCCCTGGAGAAGGGAACTCGACTTATTCCGTTAACTCGTGAACTACATTCAGCAATGAATCTGAAGAAGAGGATACTTGGGATGCGCTATCTGTTAATTCACGGATTAGTTTTGATATCTCTGTGATATCTGTTGTTGTATTTGTATACTGCTGCTTAATGCCTGAAACTGCTTTAGCGATTGAGTTAAAGGATTCTTCCAAACTTTCTTGTGTTTGTACACTTCTTTGTACTTGTTCATCCACATTATTTACAGAGGTAGTCATATGGCTAATGTTCGTCTCTGTTTCATGGATTAAATGAGAGACATTTTGAACGGCATTTTTTGTTTCTTCTGCTAATTTACGAACTTCCTCTGCTACAACGGCAAAGCCTTTCCCATGTTCTCCTGCTCGAGCGGCTTCGATGGATGCATTTAAGGCCAATAGATTTGTTTGATCGGCAATGCCTGTTACTAGTGCAACAATATCAGAGATTTTTTGAGAGGAAATGCGTAAGTTGCTCATTGATTTTTCAAGTAAATCAACACTTTCTAAAATGACATGCATTAGTTGCGTCTGTGTCTCTAATTGGCTTTTCCCCAATCTGGATTTTTCTTCTGTATCTGCTACAAAATCTAATCCCTGGTTAGTGGCTGTTGCAATACTTCCTGATTGAGAAGAAATGCCATATAAAGAAGCGGCCGTTTCTTGGCTGATTGCATTTAATTCTTCAGCCGTATTTTGCACGGTAGTAATTAATGCATTTTTGAAATCTTCATCCTCTGTACGGATTCTTTGTTGTTCTGCCTCATAGGCTTGGATCACTAGCTGCTGCTCAAGGTTAATAATTTTTGAAAAGGCATTGATTGCTTTTAGGGCATCGCTTTTTGAAAGCTCTAACTCATTTATAAATACGATAAAAGTCGTCATTAATGATTGGAATGAACTTAAATACCACTGAGATTCCAAGCCGATACGTACATGTGTGGCTGCAATCGTATTTCTTTGTTTTACATAATCCTCGTTGATATTGCTTTCGAAAATTTCAGATAAATGCCTAGTTAAAGTGACCTTTAAACGTTCGATTTTTGAATGCTGATTGATGATGCCCATTAGATGGTTGCTTTTCATCAGTACGTCATAAAATTGATTGACCATTTCAGGAATAAACTGATCTGTTAAAGGCTTAAGCTGTTTTAGGATTGCCAGGTCTTCCAAGGTTAGATTAATCAATTGAATTTGTTTCAATAGTTCTGGGTGATTAGATAGATCTAATTGAACTTCGCTTATGTATTTTTCTACATCGAAATAATTGGAATTTCGCTTTTGTAGATTCTTTTTGAAAATAGACATTAAATTCTCCGTTCTACTAATTGGTAAAGGGTATTTTATATCTATGATACATTAAATATGTTTATAAATTCCACAAAGATGTGAGGTTAGTCTTAAAAATATTAATAAATATTAATATATGAATAATTGTATGTACCACAATTTGTATTTTAGATTTTTCCCATGTAAAATACGAGATGTTTAGATAACAAGGGTATGTTAAAGGTAGATATAGATAAATACATAGTAAAGGAAGTAATTAAATGGAGAAGCGCCGTTTTAAATTTGTCATTCCAACAATGGTGATTGTCGCCGTTGGAGCAATCATGATGTTAAGAAATTATTTTCAGGAGGTTTCGACAAGGGATAGTATATTGCTTGTAGTAATTGCAACCCTCTTCTCAGGCGTTATTGCATATTTTTTATTTCCGCATGACGATGAAGAGAAGCCGGATCCAAAGCCGGCTGATATAAAGAAGAAAACTTCCAAGTAAACAAGACCGCAAGTAACAGCATGCTTGCAGTTTTCTTTATTGTTAAGGAAATTATAAAATTTCGCTTTGGGGATAACTTTAAAAAAATAAATTTGACATCTAGCTCCAGCACCCTAGCCCCTCGAGGTCGCTTCGGTACCTTCCCACGTGTGGCAAGCACACTTGTCAGGTCCCTCCAGCGCTTGTCAGGGCTAATCAGGGCGCTTGCGCTTTTGTTCTTCTCTTCATAAAAATTTTTTATACGGGAATCCTTTTATTGAAACTATTTATGATTTAAATCGTAAATGTACTATATAAAAAATAATATTGATACGAAAGGCTGATAGATAGATGGATAGTAAATGGGGAAAGGTAATTATACATGCGAGTGCATTTTTTGCGCCGGTTTTAGTGCCGATTTTATTTTGGTTATTAAGCTCTGAAGAGGAGATTAAGCGACTTTCTATTCAAGCATTATTATTCCAGGCCGTAATGTGGGTGTTAGTTGTAATATCCAGTTTCTTTAGTGTATTTATAATTGGAATTCCATTCTTGATTGTTTTCGGACTTATGACAATTATTGTTCCGATTATCGGGATTGTCAAAGCGTTGGGAGAGGAAAAATGGAATTACCCAATTGTTGGGCGTTGGGTTTAAGAAATAATTGTAAAAATTAGGGTTTAGATTGCAGTGGGGAAAGTCATACTTAGAAATGAACCAAAAGTAAGCATTTCATACTTTTTTGGCTATTTCTTAAACGATCTCATTGCGTGTATAGAAAAGAGGTGGTCTCAATTTAGAGTGAGATTGCCTCTTTCTTTTTTAAAAAAATCGTTGTCCACAAAAAAATAGCAAGGGCATTTAAGTTGCATTTTGATTTTGATGTTTATATAATATAGTCAAAGATAGTCAAAGTCAGTAAGCGATTGGGGTGAGGAATAAAAATGAGAAATATATCGGACATCATTGAAGGTTATTTGAAGCAAGTTATCGAATTAGGTGGTCAAGGACATATTGAAATT
Source organism: Lysinibacillus fusiformis (assembly GCA_030027265.1). Taxonomy (GTDB): domain Bacteria; phylum Bacillota; class Bacilli; order Bacillales_A; family Planococcaceae; genus Ureibacillus; species Ureibacillus fusiformis_A. Next base: position 47,513 of record JASENG010000013.1, read on the forward strand.
AAACGCAGTGAATTAGCGGATAAGTTTCAGTGCGTCCCCTCTCAAATCAATTATGTCATCAATACGCGATTTACTGCTGAAAGAGGATATCTTGTTGAAAGTAAGCGAGGAGGCGGTGGCTATATCCGAATCTTACGTGTGAAAGCACATTCAAAAATAGACTTGCTAGAGGATATGATGAGTCAAATTAATCATGGTGCAACACAAGCAATGGCAGAAGATATTATTTATCGTTTAATCGATGAACAAGTTATCTCAAAACGCGAAGCAAAGCTAATGCTCGCTGCAATCGATAGGTCCACACTTCGTCTGCAATTACCGATAAGAGACGAGTTAAGATCCTATATTCTAAAATCTATGTTAACCACATTAAAATACGATAAATAAAGCCGGGCTGAAGTTATAGCTCTTGTATATATATTTTAAACAATTTTTTGAAAAAGGGGTGGGGTCATGAATTGTGAACACTGTAAAGAACGGCAAGCAACAGTCACAGTTACACAAGTAGTTAATGGCCAAAAAAGTGAAAAACATTATTGTGAGGTATGTGCACAAAATTTTCATCCTTTTAATCTAGATTTTCATAAAGAGGAACAAATTCCAATTCATCAATTGGTATCTAACTTGTTTGGATTGCCTGTTTGGAATAGTGGCACACAGGAAAAGGCGCAAACAACAACTCAAAAAAGTGCAAAATGTCCAACATGCGGATTTACATTTCGAAAATTTTTGAATGAAGGGAAGCTTGGTTGTCCACAATGTTATGAAACATTTGGAAAACAACTGCCGCTTGTTCTGACAAAGATTCAAGCAGGAACAACTCATACCGGAAAAGCACCAGGCAAACCGAATAATCATAATGAGTGGATCAAAAAGCAAATCGATTCCACTCGTGAGCAATTACAGTTGGCCATCCATGAGGAAAGATTTGAGGATGCGGCCGATTTGCGCGATGAGATTCGAGAGATGGAGCAGAGGCTTGCACGTGGGGGTGTGGATACACCATGAATCTAGAACATTTTTTAAAAAGCGAGGCGCCGGGTTGGATGGATGTAAAAGGACTTGATGCAGATATAGTATTAAGCACACGCATTCGATTAGCTCGAAATTTAGATGGATATCGTTTCCCATTAAGTTTTACAGAAAGTGAGGCACATCAAATTGATGAAATGCTAAAAGAAGCATTACAGTCTATCAAAGATGAGCATAAATTTTCACATTTCACTATTAAAGAAATGCCTGCGATGCAAAGGCAAGTACTAGTTGAAAAGCATCTGATCAGTCCGCTTTTAGCGAAAAAGGAGAAATCGGCTTCTGTTCATATATCGAGTGATGAAACAATAAGCATAATGGTAAACGAAGAAGATCATCTGCGGATTCAATGCTTGGCACCAGGGCTCCAACTTGCTGAAACCTATCAAATAGCATCTAAACTTGATAATAAGTTAGAACAACATCTACCTTATGCATTTAATGAATCCTTTGGCTACTTAACAAGCTGCCCGACAAATGTTGGAACCGGACTTCGTGCTTCAGTCATGATGCACTTGCCAGCCCTTACAATGTCGAAGCAAATAAAAGTCGTTACTCAGATGCTTGCACGATTAGGAATGGTAGTTAGGGGTATATATGGAGAAGGCAGTGAAAATTTAGGGAATATTTATCAAATATCCAATCAGGTAACACTCGGTAAGTCCGAAGAGGAAATTTTAAATGATCTTCAAGAGGTCGCGCTGCAAATTATTAAAAATGAGCGCGGTGCTAGGGAGGCATTATTAAAAAATTCTCGAATAATATTAGAAGACCGCTTTAATCGTTCGTTGGGCACATTAAAATATGCGCGCATTATGACGAGCGAAGAAGCTGCTGCTTGTTTATCAAATGTTCGCCTTGGAGCCGATGTGGGCATCATTAACGAGGTCCCATTGAATGTATTGAATGAATGCATGATTCTTATACAGCCAGGCTTTGTACAGCAATATGCAGGCACAACACTTCAAGCTAGTGAACGAGATATGTATAGAGCAAAACTACTGCGTGAAAAGCTAAATTTAAACAATCAAAAGTTAATGGAAAAAGGAGAGGAAAGATATGATGTTTAACCGTTTTACTCAACGTGCACAAAAAGTATTGCAATTAGCACAAGAAGAAGCAATTCGTTGGAAACACGAATCCATTGGTACAGAGCATATTTTACTTGGCCTTATTCGTGAAGGAGGCGGCATTGCAGCAAAAGCGTTAGAAGCGATTGATGTAAGCCCTCAAATTATAGAATCTGGAATTGAAGAGCTTGTTGGGAAAGGTGCAAAGGATGTTGGTCCGATTGTTCACTATACACCAAGAGCGAAAAAAGTGATTGAATTATCAGTAGACGAGTCTAGAAAGCTAGGCCATGCATATATCGGAACAGAGCATATCCTGCTTGCTTTAATTCGTGAAGGGGAAGGCGTAGCAGCGCGAGTATTAGCAAACGCTGGCGTGAGCCTGAACAAAGCGCGTCAACAAGTTCTTTTGCTTCTAGGAAACAATGAAGCTGCACAAAATTCAGCTAACCCTACACAATCTGTCAATACACCGACTTTAGATGGTCTGGCTCGCGATCTGACAGCAATTGCTCGTGAAGGTTCATTGGACCCTGTAATCGGTCGCAGCAAGGAGATTACACGCGTAATTGAAGTGCTTTCTCGCCGTACAAAAAATAACCCTGTCCTAATTGGTGAGCCAGGTGTTGGTAAAACAGCGATTGCAGAAGGATTAGCACAGCAAATCGTTAACAATGAAGTCCCTGAAACTCTGCGTGATAAACGTGTTATGACATTAGATATGGGGACAGTGGTTGCGGGAACAAAATACCGCGGTGAGTTTGAAGATCGTTTGAAAAAAGTAATGGATGAAATTCGCCAAGCCGGCAATGTAATTCTATTCATAGATGAGCTGCATACATTAATCGGTGCTGGCGGTGCTGAAGGTGCAATTGATGCCTCGAACATCTTAAAACCATCCTTGGCACGTGGCGAACTGCAATGTATCGGTGCCACAACTTTAGATGAGTATCGTAAATACATTGAAAAAGATGCTGCTTTAGAGCGTCGTTTCCAACCAATTCAAGTAGATGAGCCATCTGTGGATGAAACTATCCAAATTATTAAAGGGTTGCGTGATCGATACGAAGCGCATCACCGTGTGAAAATTACGGATGAAGCTGTTGAGGCGGCGGCGAAATTATCCGATCGCTACATCTCCGATCGTTTCTTGCCGGATAAAGCGATTGACTTGATTGATGAAGCGGGTTCAAAAGTACGCTTGCGTTCATTCACGATTCCACCAAATTTAAAAGCTTTAGAAGATAAATTAGAAGGTGTTCGCTCTGAGAAAAATGCAGCTGTATCAAGCCAAGAGTTTGAAAAAGCAGCAGCATTAAGAGATACAGAACAAAAAATTAAGGACGAATTAGAGTCTACTAAGAAAACTTGGAAAGAGAAACAAGGAAAAGAAGAGTCTCAAGTAACGGTTGAAGACATCGCAATGGTTGTTTCCATGTGGACTGGAATTCCTGTTTCTAAAATTGCTCAAGAAGAATCAGCGAAACTTCTAAATCTTGAAGAAGAATTACACAAACGTGTAGTGGGCCAAGGTGAAGCAGTAGAGGCTATTTCCCGTGCTATCCGCCGTGCGCGTGCTGGGCTTAAAGATCCAAAACGACCAATTGGTTCATTCATCTTCTTAGGACCAACTGGGGTTGGTAAAACAGAGCTTGCTCGTGCCCTTGCTGAGGTAATGTTTGGCGATGAGGACGCAATGATTCGAATCGATATGTCCGAATACATGGAGAAACACTCGACTTCTCGCTTAGTTGGTTCACCTCCAGGTTATGTAGGATTTGACGAAGGTGGTCAATTAACTGAAAAAGTCCGTCGCAAACCATACTCAGTGGTACTGCTTGATGAAATCGAAAAAGCGCATCCAGATGTGTTCAACATTTTACTTCAAGTATTAGATGATGGCCGTTTAACAGATTCTAAAGGCCGAACTGTTGATTTCCGAAACACGGTGGTTATCATGACATCGAACGTTGGAGCAGATGCACTGAAATATCAAAAATCTCTAGGCTTTGGCGTCGGCAATGCATCAGCGTCCAAGTACAAGGATATGAAAGGCACAATGCTTGAAGAGCTGAAAAAAGCATTCCGTCCAGAGTTCTTAAACCGTATTGATGAAATGATTGTGTTCCACAGTCTGGAAAAAGACGAGTTAAAACAAATCATTGCATTAATGGCAAGCTCTTTGACAAAACGCTTAAGAGAGCAAAACATCGAGCTGGAACTAACAGATGCAGCGCTTGTGAAGATAGCGGAAGAAGGCTACGATCCACAATATGGTGCGAGACCACTTCGCCGTGCTCTACAAAAACATGTTGAGGACCGCCTATCTGAAGAAGTGCTAAAAGGTACAATCAGTACAGGTCAAAGTGTCGTGATTGACTATGCTGATAATGAATTCATTGTAGTACCAAAGAATGCGGTGCTAAGTAAATAAGCGGTTAAGCGGCTGGCCCTATCAAAGGGTCAGCCGCTTTTGTTTTTGTAAAGTGGATGCAGTACCGAACAAGTCAATCAGCACTGGAATCGTGGGAGATTACAGGAGGAGAAGCATGGGATGTCACAGTAGAACTGGAACTGTGACAAATCTCAAGAGGGAAAACAGCGAAGTATCGCAATCGAATCGATACCGTGACAAGCCTAAGGAAATTAAATAAAAAGGTTCCGCGTAACAGCTGAAATTTCGATAACTTATTTCTCATATATCTGAAAGGTATATCCTCACAGTTATATTACAATTGTTTTACAGTTTTTTAAATTTAACCACCCTCACTTATATATTAGGAGATTCGCAGGAATGTCATGTACAATTAACTAAAGTATTTAAAATCAAAGGAGAGACAAAATGGCAAAAAAAAAATCAAAGTTTTGTTGTAATTCCTGTGGCTATGAATCTCCAAAATGGATGGGACGCTGCCCAGGATGCGGCGGTTGGAATACGATGGTAGAAGAAGTAGAGGTCGTAACAAAAGGTCCTCGTGGTGCTTTCCAGCATTCCAGCTCTATTTCCCAAAAAGCAACGCCGATTGTAAACATTGAAACTTCAGATGAACCGCGCATTCCAACAGAAATGGACGAGCTAAATCGAGTATTGGGTGGAGGGATCGTTCCAGGCTCGCTTGTCTTAATCGGTGGGGACCCTGGTATCGGTAAATCGACTTTACTCATGCAAGTATCAGCCCTTTTATCGAATAAAGGACACCGCGTTTTATATATTTCCGGGGAAGAATCGATGCGTCAAACGAAGCTTCGTGCCTCCAGATTAGGTGTGCAATCGCCAGAGCTTTATATTTATTCCGAGACAAATCTAGAATTGATTAACCAAACAATCGATGAAGTGCAGCCGAAGTTTGTCATTATCGATTCCATACAAACGATACATCATCCGGAAGTGACAAGTGCTCCCGGCAGTGTTTCTCAGGTCCGTGAATGTACTGCAGAGTTAATGCGGATTGCGAAAACAAAAGGCATCGCGATTTTCCTTGTAGGCCACGTAACAAAAGAGGGGCAAATCGCCGGGCCGCGTTTATTGGAACATATGGTAGATACGGTTCTATATTTTGAAGGAGAGCGACACCATACTTACCGAATTTTAAGAAGCGTCAAAAATCGTTTTGGCTCAACCAATGAAATTGCCATCTTCGAAATGGTTCAGGCTGGTCTAAAGGAAGTATCCAATCCTTCTGAACTGTTTTTGGAGGAGCGTTCCTATGATGCAGCTGGTTCCACAATTGTTGCCTCTATGGAAGGGACAAGGCCCATCTTGGTTGAAATTCAATCCTTGGTAACGCCTACAAGTTTTAATTATCCGAAACGGATGTCGACAGGTGTGGATCAAAATCGGGTTCAGCTGTTAATGGCTGTATTGGAAAAACGGATGGGATTGATGCTGCAAGCCCAGGATGCCTACATTAAAGTAGCTGGCGGTGTAAAACTTGATGAGCCTGCGATTGACTTAGCGGTTTTAACTTCCATTGTATCGAGCTTTAAAGATCAGGCAGTAAAGTCGACGGATTGCTTTATTGGAGAAGTTGGTTTGACTGGCGAGGTTCGCCGAGTATCTCGAATTGAACAGCGAGTCCAAGAAGCAGCGAGACTAGGATTTAAACGTGCATTTATTCCTGCTTCAAATCAAGGTGGCTGGGATTATCCTAGCGGGATTCAAGTAGTCGGCATTGAAACAATTAATGAAGCTTTAAGAGCTTGTTTTAATGATCTATAAATGAGGGATATTGCCTAAAATATGAACAAAAATCATGCCTATACAATCATTTTTGGTGTATGGGCATTTTTCCTTTTAATTTTGGGAAGAAATAGTACATATCCTATTTGTATACGCAAAAGAATAAATTTCCTTAACTTTAAAATTATTGAAGGGTTTTTAGCGAAAACAGTGGGTGAACTATGTATAATTGAAAATAAGAAAAGGAGGTGGAAGTATGTTGAAAAGAGTGATACAAATTGCTTTCTTATTTATCGGAGGAGCGTTAGGTTTTGTTTTCTTACCGCCATTATACGAGTTTATTAATTTATCATCTAATCCATGGCTTAACAATCCATATGTGTCGGTATCATTAGGTGCAATTTTGTTATTTGTTTTATCATTCGCATTATCGGATTACTTCGTAAAATTGATTGTTTGGATGGAAGGAATATTGTTTAAGGTTCCGGCAGCAGATCTTTTATTTGGGTCCCTTGGGTTAATTGTCGGGTTAATGGTAGCTTTTTTAATTGGCTTCGCCTTAGAACGGATTCAAATTCCGATCATTACGGACTTTGTACCAGTTATACTATCCATTTTACTAGGGTATTTAGGTTTCCGTGTTGGTTTCACAAAACGTGATGAACTAAGTCAAATGTTTTCAAAATCGAATCCATCTCAAAAGAAGAAGGCAAGCGATACAGCAGCTATTCAAACAGAAGAAAAACAGCTTTACAAATTATTGGACACGAGTGTCATTATTGATGGGAGAATAGCCGATATTTCCTCAACAGGGTTTATTGAAGGGGTATTGATTGTCCCTCAGTTTGTTTTAACGGAACTTCAGCACATTGCCGATTCTTCGGATACATTAAAACGTACTCGAGGACGCAGAGGGCTGGATATACTGAAGAAACTTCAGGATGAGCGTGTCACAACTGTCCAGATCTCGGAGGAAGACTTTGAGGATGTGCAGGAGGTGGATTTAAAGCTGGTGCGTCTTGCGAAAAAAATGGGTGCCCAAATTTTAACGAATGATTTTAATTTGAATAAGGTTTGTGATTTGCACCATGTTCAAGTATTGAATATAAATGATCTGGCGAATGCTGTTAAACCAGTAGTAATTCCTGGTGAGGATATGCAGGTGGTTGTTATTAAAGACGGGAAAGAACAAAATCAAGGCGTTGCCTATTTAGATGACGGCACAATGATTGTTGTAGAGGGTGGTCGTAGCTATATCGGTCAAGCGATTACTGTAACGGTAACAAGTGTTCTCCAAACGTCAGCTGGACGAATGATATTTGCCAAGCCTAAAGATGAACAAGTAGCATGATACAATAAAATTTAGGTTTTTAGATTAGGAAGTGAATTTGTGCAATATGAAGTAGTGCTCCCCGCGGCAGGCAGCGGAAAACGAATGGGAGCAGGTCAAAATAAATTATTTCTGCTGTTAAATGAAAAGCCGATTCTTATTCATACATTGGAAGTTTTCCAGCACGATGAAAAATGTACAGGGATATGGCTTGCAGTTAAACCGGAAGAACGTGAATATATTCAAGGGCTGTTAGATCGATATCGCATCACAAAAGTAAAGGGTCTGCCAACTGGAGGGCAAGAACGGCAACATTCTGTCCATTCCTGTATTAAAGAAATGAAACAGGTTGAAATTGTGCTGGTGCATGATGCGGCGAGACCCTTTATTACAAAACCAATCATTGCTCGATTAGCAGAGGCAGCCCATGAAAAAGGGGCAGCTATCGCTGGGGTGAAAGCAAAAGATACGATGAAAAAAGTAAGCGAAGGAGTAATCGTTGAAACGGTTGATCGAGAGAGCTTGTGGATGATTCAAACACCGCAAGCCTTTCGTTTTGATTTGCTGCAGCAAGCGGAGGACGTAGCAGAGAAAATCGGATTTTTGGGAACGGATGAAGCAATGCTTGTTGAACGTCTCGGACATCAAGTGCATATTGTGGAAAGTACCTATGAAAATGTAAAAATGACAACAAAAGAAGATTTAATATTTGGCGAAGCGATTTTAAGCAAACGTTGCCAATAGGAGGAGTATTATGTTTCGAGTAGGACAAGGATTTGACGTGCACGCATTTGCAAAAGGACGTCCGCTAATAATTGGGGGGATTGAAATTCCCCATGATCGAGGGCTTTTAGGACATTCTGATGCAGACGTATTATTACATACGGTAACGGATGCTGCACTTGGTGCAATTGGGGAAGGGGATATTGGACATCATTTCCCGGATACAGACCCAGCCTTTAAAGATGCGGACAGTGCGAAGTTGTTGGAGTATATTTGGAAAATCGTTGAGGAAAAAGGCTATGTACTTGGAAATGTAGATTGTACGATTATGGCACAACGACCAAAAATGGCCCCATACATTGAACCAATGCGTAATCGAATTGCTGAATTATTAAAAGCTGAGCCTTCTCAGGTGAATGTCAAAGCTACGACAACTGAGAAATTGGGCTTTACTGGACGTGAAGAAGGAATCGCGGCGTTGGCAACGATTTTATTAATTAAGAAATAAAAAATTGGCACAAATTATAGAGAATTGGCGAATGTTTTAGCCTGAATAAGAGATATCAAAGACGCTGCATTTCTCTAAGAGCCGGCCTTGCTTTTCATTCTTTTCATTGAGTGGTAAAATGTACAAGGTCAACTGGAAGTCGTTTAGTTTTGCGATTTCTCGATATATATAACAAACTTTTTGAACTAACATAGGAGGCAATAATTATGACGAAGGAAGTTCGCGTTCGTTATGCGCCGAGTCCAACAGGATTTTTACACATTGGTGGAGCACGTACAGCGTTATTTAACTATTTATATGCAAAACATCACAACGGTAAATTTATCGTTCGTATTGAGGATACAGATATTGAACGTAATGTAGAGGGCGGAGAAGCATCTCAGCTTGATAACTTGCGCTGGTTAGGAATTACTCCGGATGAGTCAATCGATATCGGTGGACCATATGCACCGTATCGTCAAATGGAACGTTTAGATATTTATACAAAGCATGCCCACGAGCTATTAGAGCGCGGAATGGCGTATAAATGCTTCTGTACTTCAGAAGAGCTGGAAGCGTCACGTGAAGCACAAAGAGCAAGAGGTGTAGCTGCTCCAACTTATGATGGCAAGTGCCGTCACTTAACTAAAGAAGAGGTTGCTGCAAAAGAAGCTGAAGGTATCCCTTACACAATTCGTATGCGTGTACCTGAGAACGCAACTTACCGCTTCACAGATCTAGTACGTGGAGAAGTAACATTTGAATCAAAAGATATCGGTGACTGGGTGCTTGTGAAAGCAAACGGAATTCCGACATATAACTATGCGGTTGTTTTAGATGATCACTTCATGGATATTACACATGTATTCCGTGGAGAAGAGCATTTATCAAACACACCAAAACAAATGATGATTTTTGATGCATTTGATTGGGAATACCCACAATTCGGTCATATGACATTAATCGTGAATGAAGATCATAAGAAATTATCAAAACGTGACGAGTCTATTATTCAATTCGTTACGCAATATAAAGAGCTTGGCTATCTACCGGAAGCAATGTTTAATTTCTTTGCCCTATTAGGCTGGTCGCCTGAAGGAGAAGAAGAGATTTTCACTAAAGAACAATTCATCGAAATTTTTGATGAAAAACGTCTTTCCAAGTCACCATCTATGTTCGATAAAAATAAACTAACATGGATGAACAACCAATATATTAAAAAACTGCCTTTAGAAAAAGTAGTTGAATTGGCTTTACCGCATTTGCAAAAAGCCGGGCTGCTTCCACAAGAATTAACTGAAGAGCAACAAGCATGGGCAACTGCTTTAGTAGGCCTTTATCATAACCAAATGAGCTTTGGCGCTGAAATTGTGGAGCTATCAAGCCTATTCTTTATAGATGAAATCGAATATGATGAAGAAGCGAAAGAAGTGTTGGCTGGAGAACAAATTCCAGAGGTTATGCGCGTCTTCAAAGCACAGCTGGAAGAGCTTGAAAGCTTTGACGCACCTTCAATCAAAGCGGCGATTAAAGCAGTTCAAAAAGAAACGGGCCATAAAGGGAAAAACCTATTCATGCCAATTCGTGTAGTGACAACAGGTCAAACACATGGTCCTGAATTAGCGGATGCAATCGCTTTAATCGGAAAAGACAAAGCAATCGCACGTATCGAAAAATACGTTAAGTAAGGATTGCAATTCATTGACTTTTAGTAAACCTATTGTAAAATGAAATTACTTTAAGTTATAAACATGTAAAATAGAAAAAGCGTCGATAAGGAGAAGTACGTAAAATATGTTTTAAAGAGAGGGTCATCACCGGCTGAAAGTGACCTAGGCCTCTATTTTATGGAAATGCACCTTTGAGCACTTAGCTGAAAGATAAGCGGGTAGAAAAAGCAATTTGAAATCCGCATAAGAAAACACATTGATTTCGCCTTTTTGAGCGATAATTCATGTTTTCTAAGTAGGCAAGTCGAGTCGTCCGGCGTTAACGGACTTTTGAGTGGAGAGCATTTTGAGTTGCTCTCAATCAGAGTGGAACCACGTACAATAGCGTCTCTGTCTTTTCATATGAAAAGGCTGGGGCGCTTTTTATTTAGTGATTTTAAATCAGCATAAAAGGAGAGAGTGAAAATGACGATTCAAATATTCAATTCCTTAACGAGACAAAAAGAACCCTTTGTCCCACTAGAAGAAGGAAAAGTAAAGATGTATGTATGCGGCCCGACAGTTTATAACTTTATTCATATCGGAAATGCACGTCCTGTTATTGTATATGACACAGTTCGCCGCTACTTCCAATATAAAGGCTATGATGTTAAATACGTTTCAAACTTTACAGATGTAGATGACAAAATTATTAAAGCCGCAAATGAATTAGGTGAGGATGTTTTTGAACTAACGAACCGTTTCATTAACGCTTATTTTGAGGATATTACAGCGCTGGGCTGCAAAAAAGCAGACATACATCCCCGTGTTACAAACCATATGGAAGATATTATTGATTTTATCGGCGTTTTAATCGAAAAAGGCTATGCGTACGAATCCCATGGAGATGTGTATTACCGCACTCGCAAATTTGATGGTTACGGAAAATTGTCGCATCAGCCGATTGATGATTTAAAAGTAGGGGCACGTATTGAAGCTGGTGAGAAAAAAGAAGATCCTTTAGATTTCGCCCTTTGGAAAGCGGCAAAACCAGGTGAAATCAAGTGGGAAAGTCCTTGGGGTACAGGACGTCCGGGATGGCATATCGAATGCTCCGTAATGGCTCGCGAACATTTAGGCGACACAATTGATATTCATGCGGGCGGCCAGGATTTAACATTCCCTCACCATGAAAATGAAATTGCCCAATCGGAAGCCTATACAGGTAAAGAATTTGCTCGCTACTGGATGCATAATGGGTATATTAACATCGACAATGAGAAGATGTCCAAATCTCTCGGCAACTTCGTTTTAGTGAACGATATCCGCCAGCAAATTGATCCGCAGGTTTTACGTTTCTTTATGCTGTCTGTACATTATCGCCATCCGATTAACTTCGCGCAGGATCTGGTTGAGTCTGCTCAAGCAGGATTGGAAAGACTTCGTACGGCTTATGCTAATATTCAATATAGATTAACTGCTTCAACAAATCTATCTGATAACGGTGAAGAGTATTTAGAAAAAATCAAGGAAGCGAAAAAGCAATTTGAAATTGCAATGGATGATGATTTCAATACTGCAAATGCTATTTCTGCATTATTTGAACTAGCGAGAATAGCGAATACCTACCTGAATGAAGCCAATACAGAAGAACGTGTGTTAAAAGCGTTTATCGAAACATTTGATGTCCTTGGAGAAGTGTTGGGCATTAAATTAGTTGTAGAAGATGAACTTTTGGACGAAGAAATTGAAGCGTTGATTGAAGAACGCAACATGGCACGCAAGAATCGTGATTTTGCCCGTTCAGATGAAATTCGTGATCAGCTTTTAAATATGAATATTATTTTAGAGGATACACGTCAAGGTACACGCTGGAAACGGGGTTTGTAAGATGACGCAGCTTCGTATAGAGGATGTTAAACAATTAAATGCATTGGCATTAGCTTATATGGGGGATGCTGTTCTTGAACAAAAGGTTCGGGAGCATCTCCTCTTGAATGGCAGAGCCAAGCCGAACCGATTGCATAAAGAGGCAACAAATTATGTATCTGCCAAAGCTCAATCTATGATCATGCATCGTTTAATGGACGAAAACTATTTAACAGAAGAAGAAATGGCGGTCTTTAAAAGAGGGCGTAACGCAAAATCGGGATCTGTTCCAAAAAATACAGATGTACAAACCTACCGAAATAGTTCTGGGTTTGAAGCGGTATTGGGAAGTTTATATTTAACAAAGCAATACGAACGTGTATATGAACTGATCGATTATGCAATTAAAATTGTTGAGCAATCAAAGGGGGCTTCATAAATGACTGAACATAATAACGAAATGATTGCGGGAAAAAATCCGGTACTTGAAGCACTTCGTTCAGGAAGAGAAATCAATAAACTTTGGGTGGCGGAAGGTGTTAAGAAGGCCGGCATTAATGAGTTGCTGGATTTGGCTCGTGAACGCGGAGTTCTTGTCCAATTTGTCCCAAAGAAAAAAGTTGATCAATTATCAAGTGAAAATCATCAAGGAATTGTTGCTTCTGTAGCAGCTTATAAGTACGCGGAATTAGATGATTTATTTAACGCTGCTAAAGTAAAAAATGAAGATCCATTTTTCCTGATTCTAGATGAGCTTGAAGATCCGCATAACCTCGGCTCGATTATGCGAACAGCAGATGCGATTGGTGTTCACGGTATCATAATTCCGAAGAGACGTGCGGTGGGACTGACGGCGGTTGTTGCAAAAGCTTCTACCGGTGCAATTGAGCATGTGCCTGTCGTTCGAGTAACGAACCTTGCACAAACGGTTGATGAATTGAAAGACAAGGGCGTTTGGATTGCTGGAACGGATGCAAAAGGTTCTGCAGATTACCGCAAGATGGACGCTACCTTACCTTTAGCTGTAATTATCGGCAGTGAAGGTCATGGAATGAGTAGATTGTTAAAAGATAAATGCGATTTCTTATATCATCTGCCAATGATCGGTCATGTGAATTCTTTAAATGCTTCAGTAGCTGCAGCCCTTTTAATGTATGAAGTTTACCGCAAACGCCAAGAAAAGAATGGATAAGCTAATGTCATGCAAACGATTTTAATTGTCGATGGCTACAATATGATTGGTGCATGGAAAGAATTACGCCCTCTTCGCGACACCAAATTTGAAGAAGCGCGCAATCGCTTGCTGGAGCTCATGGCCGAGTATAAAGCGACTATGGGCGGGCGAGTGATTGTCGTGTTTGACGCCCACTTAGTTCCGGGGGCGCAACAAACCTATGTCCAAAAAGCGGTTGAAATTATTTATACAAGAAAAAATGAAACAGCAGATGAACGGATTGAAAAGCTGACCAATGAATTGAAGGGACGCAAAATACAAATCTATGTAGCTACTTCCGATATGACAGAGCAAAATGTTATTTTCGGGAATGGTGCCCTTCGCAAGTCCGCCAGGGAATTAGAAATAGAAATGGAAATTATCAAGTCGAATATTACGCAAAAAGTGAAAATCACCCATGAAGAAAAACCGAAATCTAGGATTCAATTATCGAAAGAAGTAGAACTGGCTTTTGAAAAATGGAGAAGAGGTTTAAAATAACGAGGTTGACCTATATTTTCCAGTTCAGTTATACTATCCCTAACACACTATACGAACGTTCTGGGGTGATGCCGATGCTAAAAGAGAGTCAAACACAAGTATTGCAACGATTTGAAGACCTTTCAGATGAACAACTTATTGAAGAAGTACATCACGGTAATACAGAAGCGTTAGATTATTTAATTACAAAGTATCGACTGTTCGTCAAAGCGAAGGCGCGTTCCTATTTTTTAATTGGAGCAGATAAGGAAGATATTATTCAAGAAGGAATGATAGGTTTATATAAATCTATTAGAGATTTTAAAGGGGACAAGCTTTCTTCTTTTAGAGCCTTTGCGGAGCTGTGCATTACACGTCAGATTATAACCGCCATTAAAACAGCAACCCGTCAGAAGCATATTCCGCTAAATTCCTATGTATCTCTTGATAAACCGATTTATGATGAAGAGTCGGATAGAACGTTAATGGATGTCATCACAAGCTCTGAATCGGAAGATCCAGTGCATTTAATGATTAATCGTGAGGAATATTCGCATCTTGAAGAGAAAATTGGCGAAATTTTAAGCGAGCTTGAACAACAAGTTTTAGCTTTATACTTAGATGGACAATCCTATAATGAGATATCGGAGGAATTGAATCGGCATGTTAAGTCGATCGATAATGCTCTTCAACGTGTAAAACGGAAGCTTGAACGTCACCTGGAAATAGGGGAAATGAGCTGAGCAAAACTCTGCTCTTATTGACAGCAAAAGGTTTAGGTGTTAGTCTTTAAAAGACAAAATGCAAAAAAATAGGTGAATTTTCAAAAATGCCAAAGCAAATTGTTTTATGTTGTGAAAAATGTGGATCGCGAAATTATTCAGTTCCTGAAAGAGCTAATGCAAACGAGCGTCTAGAAGTGAAAAAGTTTTGCTCACATTGTAATGAACATACTGTGCATAAACAAACTCGATAATTTTACTTTCATTCAGAAGTATTCTTGCCATAGTCTAAGTGGTCCGATGAATGCGAATTGCTCTATAACTACGTGTTCAAACGGCTGATTGAAGTTAATGTCTTTTGGCGTGCTGCCGGTTATATCGGGCATATCGACATTTCCAGGCAAGCAAATACGCCGCTGCGCATTTGATTTAGTAAATTAGATTGAAACATAGAATAGATGATTTGTTCGGAGGTTAAGCTAGAATGGGCAAGATTAAAACGTTTCTATCAGATGTAGTGTCTGAAATGAGAAAGACAAGCTGGCCAAAAAGTAAAGAGCTTACAAAATATACAGTTGTCGTAGTTTCAACGGTAATTGTTATGGCAATCTTTTTTGTGTTAGTTGACTTAGGTGTTTCAGAACTGTTCCGCTGGTATATTGATTTATAAAATGCATTGATAATATTTTGAAAATGGCCCGTCTTTAAATGTTAACGGGTTTTTTTCTTTTGTTGAATTAAATGCATTAATCTACATTAAATAAAATGATTTTCCGCCAAAATAATGGGTAAAGGCTTTTCTAATACAGAACTATGCTTGATGAGATTCCTTGATATCAGGTTCGTATAAAAAAGTCGCATAAGGCGTATGTGATGAGTGAAGGAGGGACGGACGTTTAGTCCGGCAACATTATGGAAAAAAGATGGTATGTAGTTCATACTTATTCAGGTTATGAAAACCGTGTAAAAGCAAACCTAGAAAAACGTGTTGAAACAATGGGGATGCAAGATAATATTTTCCGTGTAATTGTACCTGAGCATGAAGAAACAGATTTAAAAGATGGTAAAAAACGTACAGTAATGCGTAAAGTATTCCCGGGTTATGTACTGGTTGAGCAGATTCTAACTGACGAATCTTGGTATGTAGTACGTAATACACCTGGTGTTACAGGATTCATCGGTTCATCAGGCGGTGGAGCAAAACCAACGCCGCTATTACCTGAAGAGGTAGAGCGTTTACTGCACCAAATGGGCATCTCGAAGAAAACAGTTGGCGAATTGGATATTACTGTTGGAGAAGTAGTCGAGGTATTAGAAGGGCCATTCGCTCATTTCCAAGGTAAAGTAGAAGAAATCGATGCAGAAAAAGGCAAAGTTAAAGTGATTGTTGATATGTTCGGCCGTGAAACAAAGATGGAATTGGACTTTGAACAAATTCAAAAATTATAGTACGAACACGTATTATTTGTTTTGATTGAGATTTTACTTGCTAATATAAATTAAAAGTGGTATCATTTCATAGGTCAGACTGTCTAAGGACAGTTTGTCTAAGAAAAAAATTAATCTTTTAATGTTATCGGCAAATAGCTGACAGACAGATATTTGAGTGGGAGGGGCAACCCAATTACCACATCACGGACTTAAGGGAGGTGTGTCTCGTGGCTAAAAAAGTTATTAAAATTGTAAAACTTCAAATCCCTGCTGGTAAAGCAAATCCAGCTCCACCGGTTGGTCCTGCATTAGGTCAAGCAGGTGTTAATATCATGGGATTCTGTAAGGAGTTCAACGCTCGTACTGCTGATCAAGCTGGTTTAATTATTCCAGTAGAAATCACAGTTTTCGAAGACCGTTCTTTCACTTTCATTACAAAAACTCCACCTGCAGCAGTGTTACTTAAAGTAGCAGCAGGTATCCAATCTGGATCAGGTGAACCAAACCGTAAAAAAGTTGCAACGGTTAAACGCGATAAAGTTCGCGAAATCGCTGAACAAAAAATGCCAGACCTAAATGCTGCTTCAGTTGAATCAGCTATGGCGATGGTTGAAGGTACAGCACGCAGCATGGGTATTGTTATCGAAGACTAATTCGTAACAATATGTTTACTTGATGATAGAATGCTTTTGTTTTTTTGGAGGTTGCGGTAAGTTCTTTGGGAACAAGCGCAACCTCTATTCGTGGGAGGAATATCCGCTATAACCACAATCAAGGAGGAAATTATAATGGTAAAAAAAGGTAAAAGACTGCAAGAAGCAGCTAAATTAGTTGACCGTTCAACTTTATATAATGCTGAAGAAGCAATTGCTTTAGCAAAACAAACAAGCACAGTAAAATTCGACGCTACAGTTGAAGTTGCTTTCAGACTTGGAATCGATACTCGTAAAAACGACCAACAAATCCGTGGAGCAGTAGTTCTTCCAAATGGTACTGGTAAAACTCAACGTGTATTAGTATTCGCTAAAGGTGAAAAACTTAAAGAAGCTGAAGCAGCTGGCGCTGATTATGTAGGCGATGCAGAATACATCACTAAAATCCAACAAGGTTGGTTCGAATTTGATGTAATCGTTGCAACTCCTGACATGATGGGTGAAGTTGGTAAACTTGGTCGCGTATTAGGACCTAAAGGTTTAATGCCAAACCCTAAAACTGGTACAGTTACTTTTGATGTAACTAAAGCTATCAACGAAATTAAAGCTGGTAAAGTAGAATACCGTGCTGACAAAGCTGGTATCATCCACGCTCCTATCGGTAAAGTTTCATTTGAAACTGAAAAATTAGTTGAAAACTTCTTAGCTGTATTTGACGTAGTTCAAAAAGCAAAACCTGCAGCAGCTAAAGGTACTTACATGAAATCTGTTAATGTTACATCAACAATGGGACCATCAGTGAAAATTGATGCTTCTAGCGTAGCTGTAAAATAATAACATATAGTAATTTGTAAATATTATTGACAACTAATCTCTTTCTTGATAAGATGAATGACGTTGTGAATATCCATTTGTACCGTAGACAGTAGGGGTGCTTAGCGCTTAATGATCCTACCGAGGACACAGAAATCGGATTCTTTTTAGATGATGAACTTTCCGCCTCTAGTCTACTTATGTGACTAGAGGCTTTCTTTTGTCGGTATAAATGACCCATTCTAATAGGAGGTGTCAATCATGAGCAATGTAATCGAAACAAAAAAAGCAGTCGTACAAGAAATCGCTGATAAATTCCAAGCTGCAGCTTCTGTAGTAGTAGTGGATTACCGTGGTTTAACTGTTGGTCAAGTTACAGAACTTCGTAAACAACTTCGTGAAGCAGGTGTTGAGTTCAAAGTATACAAAAACACTTTAACTCGTCGTGCATCTGAAATCGCTGGTGTTGAAGCTATCAACGAATTCTTAACTGGTCCAAACGCTGTCGCGTTCTCTAACGAAGACGTGGTAGCTCCAGCGAAAATCATTAATGACTTCGCTAAAAAGAACGAAGCTCTTGAAATTAAAGCAGGTATCATTGAAGGTAACGTTTCTTCAGCTGATGATGTGAAAGCTCTTGCTGAACTTCCATCACGCGAAGGTTTACTATCTATGCTTTTATCTGTACTTCAAGCTCCAGTGCGCAACTTCGCACTTGCAACAAAAGCTGTTGCAGAGCAAAAAGAAGAGCAAGGCGCGTAAGTATAGCCTGAACTTCAAAACAACAATCTTAAGGCAACTAGCCTAAAAAAAATACAACATCCATATAGGAGGAAAATAAAATGAACAAAGATCAAATCTTAGAAGCTATCAAAGCTATGACAGTTCTTGAGTTAAACGATTTAGTAAAAGCAATCGAAGAAGAATTCGGTGTAACAGCTGCTGCTCCTGTAGCAGTAGTAGGTGGCGGTGCAGCTGCTGTTGAAGAAAAAACTGAATTTGACGTAGTACTAGCATCTGCTGGTGACCAAAAAATTAAAGTAATCAAAGTGGTTCGTGAAATCACTGGTCTTGGCTTAAAAGAAGCTAAAGAAGTAGTAGATAACGCTCCTAAAGCATTAAAAGAAGGCGTATCTAAAGAAGAAGCTGAAGAAATGAAAGCTAAACTTGAAGAAGTTGGCGCTTCAATCGAAGTTAAATAATTTCTCACTTACCTTATTTTCAATAAATAATGAAAGCTCGTCTTTTGACGGGCTTTCTTCATTTTTCTTTGGCGGATAAGTCGGTTTGCATATTATTGATATCCGCATAAGAAAACTCATTGATTTGTCGCATTGTGGCGACAAACCTTGTTTTTCTAAAGGAGGGCACGTTACGATGTCTGAACACTATTATTCAAACAAGCCTCAAACTGAAAGTAAACCACGCCACTGGAAATTTACGTTACTCGGAAATGTCTTTCAATTTGAAACAGATTCAGGAGTATTTAGTAAAAGCGAAGTAGATTTTGGATCCCGTGTTTTGATTGATACTTTTCAGATTCCTGAAATAGAAGGTGCAATACTGGATGTTGGTTGCGGTTATGGCCCGATTGGACTATCGATTGCAAAACAAAATCCAGATCGTACTGTCTGTATGATGGATATTAATGAAAGAGCTGTTGCGCTATCAAAGAAAAATGCGCAAGTAAACGGAGTTCAAAATGTACGAATTTTTGAAAGTGATGGTCTTGCTGCTGTTGAAGAAGGATTGCAAATCGCTGCAATTTTAACAAACCCCCCGATTCGTGCTGGTAAGGAAACTGTTTTTAAATTTTATGATGGTGCTTACGAAAAGTTAACTACGGGTGGAGAATTGTGGATTGTAATTCAGAAAAAACAGGGTGCGCCATCAACGATAAGTCATTTGGAAGAAAAGTTTGCAGAGGTTGAAGTAGTCGAGAAGAAGAAGGGTTATTGGATTATACGAGCAAAAAAATAGCTTTTTATTTCTTTTTTGCTATATAAAAGTAAAAGGAAATATAAAACTACAAAGAGTATAAAATATTGACTTGACAAATTGGCTATGATAACATAATAAAATGCAAAATTATTATTTTGTGGGAGTTTGCCCTTTTGTATGCAATGCATTTTATATGGGTATACTTACCACGGATAAGTTTAGTTTAACCGAAAATGATTCTTGAGAAAAGACTCGTTTTCTTTTTGTCTTTCGAAATCATACACCATTTAGTTGGTTTTGCAAAGACCTATTATCGCTTTAATGAGGGGTGAATGAGTTGACAGGTCAACTAGTTCAGTACGGACAACACCGCCAGCGTAGAAGCTTTGCGCGTATTAAAGAGGTGCTGGAGCTTCCGAATTTAATTGAGATTCAAACAGCATCTTACGAGTGGTTCCTTGAAGAAGGGTTGCGTGAGATGTTCCACGACATTTCTCCAATCGAAGATTTTACAGGTAATCTTTCACTTGAATTCATCGATTATAGTTTAGGCGAACCTAAATACGATGTGGATGAATGTAAAGAACGTGACGTAACTTATGCAGCACCATTGCGTGTGAAAGTACGTCTCCACAACAAAGAAACAGATGAAGTGAAAGAGCAAGATGTTTTCATGGGTGATTTCCCATTGATGACAGAAACAGGTACCTTTGTTATTAACGGTGCCGAACGTGTAATTGTTTCACAATTAGTTCGTTCTCCAAGCGTTTACTTCCATGATAAAACTGATAAGAACGGTAAAAAAGGCTTTGGTGCGACTGTAATTCCGAACCGTGGTGCTTGGTTAGAGTACGAAACAGATGCAAAAGACGTAGTTTACGTACGAATTGATCGTACTCGTAAATTACCAGTCACTGTATTATTGCGTGCTTTAGGATTCGGTTCAGATCAAGAAATCATCGATATTCTTGGCGACAACGAATATCTGCGCAATACGCTTGAAAAAGATAATACTGATAGCACTGAAAAAGCGCTTTTAGAAATCTATGAGCGTCTTCGTCCTGGTGAGCCGCCAACGGTTGAAAGTGCAAAAAGCTTACTATATTCTCGTTTCTTCGATGCTAAGCGATATGATTTAGCAAACGTTGGACGCTATAAAATGAACAAAAAGCTTCACATCAAAAATCGTTTATTCAACCAAACGATTGCAGAAACTCTTGTGGATCCAGAAACAGGAGAAATTTTAGTTGAAGCAGGTACGACATTAGATCGTCGTAACTTGGATCGTATTATTCCATATTTAGAAAATGGAATCGGCTTCCGTACATTATCACAAGTTGGTGGTGTATTAGAAGAGGACGTAACTATCCAGTCAATTAAAATCTTTGCACCAAATGATGAAGCGCAAAAAGAAATCAACATCATTTCAAACGCTTATATTGATGAAGAAGTGAAAAATATTACGCCTGCTGACGTAATTGCTTCAATGTCTTACTTCTTCGGCTTATTATATGGCGTTGGAAATACAGATGATATCGACCATTTAGGTAACCGTCGTTTACGTTCTGTTGGTGAGTTATTACAAAACCAATTCCGTATCGGTTTATCTCGTATGGAACGTGTTGTACGTGAACGTATGTCTATTAACGACACAGCGTCAATCGTACCTCAACAATTAATCAATATCCGTCCTGTTATTGCTTCAATTAAAGAGTTCTTTGGTAGCTCTCAATTATCGCAATTCATGGACCAAACAAACCCGTTAGCAGAGTTAACGCACAAACGTCGTCTTTCTGCATTAGGGCCTGGTGGTCTAACTCGTGAACGTGCTGGTATGGAAGTGCGTGACGTTCACTACTCTCACTATGGCCGTATGTGTCCAATCGAGACACCAGAGGGTCCGAACATTGGGTTAATTAACTCATTATCATCATTTGCGAAAGTGAATAAGTTTGGTTTCATTGAAACACCGTACCGTCGTGTGGATCCTGAGACAAACCGAGTAACTGAGCATATCGATTACTTAACTGCTGATGAAGAAGATAACTATATTGTCGGGCAAGCAAACTCGCCATTAAATCCTGATGGTTCATTTGTAAATGAAGAGGTTTTAGGGCGTTTCCGTGGAGATAACACTGTCTTCAAAAGAGAACGTGTTGATTATATGGATGTATCGCCTAAACAAGTAGTATCTGCTGCGACAGCGTGTATTCCATTCTTAGAAAACGATGACTCGAACCGTGCCTTGATGGGTGCGAACATGCAGCGTCAAGCGGTTCCTTTATTAAACCCAGAAGCGCCATTTGTTGGTACTGGTATGGAACACGTAGATGCTCGTGACTCGGGGGCTGCTGTAGTTAACAAATTCCACGGAATTGTTGAACATGTAGAAGCTCGCTCAATCCACGTTCGTCGTATTGAAGAAATTGATGGAAAAGAAGTTAAAGGTGAGTTAACGAAGTACAAACTTCAAAAATTCACTCGTTCTAACCATGGTACTTCTATTAACCAACGCCCAATCGTTAAGGTTGGCGACCGCGTTAAACCAAAAGACATTTTAGCCGATGGTCCTTCTATGGAACTAGGTGAACTTGCTCTTGGACGTAACGTATTAGTTGCCTTCATGACATGGGAAGGGTTTAACTATGAAGATGCCGTTATCATGAATGAACGTCTTGTAAAAGATGATGTTTATACTTCTGTTCATATTGAAGAATATGAATCGGAATCTCGTGATACAAAACTAGGGCCGGAAGAAATCACTCGCGACATTCCTAACGTTGGAGAAGATGCTCTTCGCAATCTGGATGACCGTGGAATTATCCGCATCGGTGCAGAAGTGCGCGACGGGGACATCTTAGTAGGAAAAGTAACACCTAAAGGAGTAACTGAGTTAACGGCTGAAGAACGTTTACTGCATGCTATCTTCGGTGAGAAAGCTCGTGAAGTTCGCGATACATCTCTACGCGTTCCTCATGGTGCTGGCGGTATTGTACTTGATGTTAAAGTCTTCAACCGTGAAGATGGCGATGAGTTGCCACCAGGTGTTAATCAATTAGTTCGTGCTTATATTGTTCAAAAACGTAAAATTCGCGTTGGGGACAAAATGGCCGGACGTCACGGTAACAAAGGTGTTATCTCACGTATCTTGCCTGAAGAAGATATGCCGTTTATGCCGGACGGAACACCTGTTGATATCATGTTAAACCCACTTGGGGTACCTTCTCGTATGAACATCGGACAAGTATTGGAGCTTCACTTAGGTATGGCTGCTCGTTACTTAGGACTTCATATGGCTTCACCAGTATTTGATGGTGCCAATGAACAAGATGTTTGGGAAACGATGGAAGAAGCAGGTATGAACCGTGACGGTAAAACAATTCTTTATGATGGTCGCTCAGGTGAACCATTAGACAACCGTGTATCTGTTGGGATCATGTATATGATCAAATTGGCTCACATGGTTGACGATAAACTTCACGCTCGTTCAACTGGTCCTTACTCACTGGTTACACAACAACCACTTGGTGGTAAAGCACAGTTTGGTGGACAACGTTTTGGTGAGATGGAGGTATGGGCACTTGAAGCATACGGTGCTGCTTACACTCTTCAAGAAATCTTAACAATCAAATCAGACGATGTTGTTGGACGCGTGAAAACTTATGAAGCAATCGTTAAAGGCGAAAGTGTTCCAGAACCAGGCGTTCCGGAGTCTTTCAAAGTATTAATTAAAGAGCTTCAATCACTAGGTTTAGATGTAAAAATGTTAACAATCAATGACGAAGAAGTTGAACTTCGCGATTTAGATGACGAAGATGAGCTTCAACCAACTGATGCACTAAATATTTTACCTGCTAGTGAAAAAGAAGATGCTGTTGAGTCTGTAGAGTAGTCTTATTGCATCGGGCAGGAGGAAGAACATTCTGCCTGCCCGATTTTTAACTATAAATAAATGAATTAATTGTTGAGCTTCGAAAAGTCGTTAGAGGACTTATACTAAAGGGAGGTAGGCTCCTTGATAGACGTTAATGAATTTGAATATATGAAAATTGGTTTAGCTTCACCAGACAAGATTCGTTCTTGGTCTTATGGAGAAGTAAAAAAACCTGAAACAATTAACTACCGTACGTTAAAACCAGAAAAAGACGGTCTGTTCTGTGAACGCATTTTCGGACCTACAAAAGACTGGGAATGTCACTGTGGTAAATATAAACGTGTACGCTATAAAGGTGTAGTTTGTGACCGTTGCGGTGTAGAAGTAACTCGTGCGAAAGTTCGCCGTGAACGTATGGGTCATATTGAACTTGCAGCACCTGTATCACATATTTGGTATTTCAAAGGTATTCCAAGCCGTATGGGACTTATTCTTGATATGTCACCACGTGCATTGGAAGAAGTAATCTACTTTGCGTCATATGTTGTAATCGAAGCTGGCGATACTAGTTTAGATAAAAAACAACTTTTATCCGAAAAAGAATATCGTGCATACCGTGAAAAATTCGGTGCCACTTTCGAAGCTGCAATGGGTGCAGAGGCAATTAAAAAGCTTTTAGAAGCAATTGATCTAGAAGATGAAACAAATACGTTAAAAGAAGAATTAAAATCAGCCCAAGGTCAACGTCGTACTCGTGCGATTAAACGCCTTGAAGTAATCGAATCATTCCGTAATTCGGGCAACAAACCAGAATGGATGATTTTGGATGTACTTCCTGTCATTCCACCGGAGCTTCGTCCAATGGTGCAATTAGATGGCGGGCGATTTGCAACATCTGACTTAAATGACTTATATCGCCGTGTTATTAACCGCAACAACCGTTTAAAACGTCTTCTTGACCTTGGTGCTCCTAGCATCATCGTTCAGAACGAAAAACGTATGTTACAAGAAGCGGTAGATGCGCTGATCGATAATGGTCGTCGTGGTCGTCCGGTAACTGGACCTGGTAACCGTCCTTTAAAATCCCTTTCACATATGCTAAAAGGGAAACAAGGTCGTTTCCGCCAAAACTTACTTGGTAAACGTGTTGACTATTCTGGTCGTTCCGTTATCGTAGTAGGTCCAAACTTAAAAATGTACCAATGTGGTCTTCCAAAAGAAATGGCTATCGAGTTATTCAAACCTTTCGTTATGAAAGAGCTTGTTGAACGTGGTCTTGCCCATAACATCAAAAGTGCGAAACGTAAAATTGAACGTATGCACAATGAGGTTTGGGATGTTTTAGAAGATGTTATTCGTGAGCATCCAGTGTTGCTTAACCGTGCACCGACGCTTCACAGACTTGGTATCCAAGCATTCGAGCCTACATTAGTAGAAGGTCGTGCGATTCGTCTTCACCCATTAGTATGTACAGCTTATAACGCTGACTTCGATGGTGACCAAATGGCGGTTCACGTTCCATTATCAGCAGAAGCGCAAGCAGAAGCACGTTTACTTATGTTAGCTGCTCAAAATATCTTAAACCCGAAAGATGGTAAACCAGTTGTTACTCCATCTCAAGATATGGTATTAGGTAACTATTACTTGACTCTTGAGCGTGAAGGCGCACGTGGTGAAGGTTCTATCTTCTACGGTCCGGATGAAGTGTTAATTGCCTACCAAACAGGCAATGTGCATTTACACACTCGTATTGCCATTAAAGCGAGTTCATTAAACAACCAAACATTTACTGAAGAACAAAATAAACAGTACTTGTTAACAACGGTTGGTAAGGTAATTTTCAATGAAATTCTTCCTGAATCATTCCCTTACATTAATGAACCATCATCTGAGAACTTAGAGCAAAAAACACCAGAACAATTCTTTACACCATTGACAATTGATGAAGAAACTTTACAACAACTTAAGGTTTCTGAAGGGTATAACGAACTTTCGGATAGTGAAAAAGTTGAAGCTGAGCGTCGTGCTGTGTTAGTAAAACACTTCACTTCAGTTAAAACAATTAGCCCATTCCGTAAAAAATTCTTAGGTAATATCATTGCGGAAGTATTTAAACGATTCCATATTACAGAAACGTCTAAAATGCTTGACCGTATGAAAGACCTAGGATTTAAATATTCAACTAAAGCTGGTATTACAGTAGCGATCTCAGATATCGTGGTATTACCGGAAAAAGGCGAAATCCTAGAAGAAGCACAGAAAAAAGTAGATAAAGTAATGGTTCAATTCCGCCGTGGTTTAATCACGGAAGAAGAGCGTTATGATCGTGTAATTTCAAGTTGGTCTGCTGCGAAGGATGAAATTCAGTCTAAACTGATGGACTCTTTACCAGATACAAACCCAATCTTCATGATGAGTGACTCTGGTGCCCGTGGTAATGCATCTAACTTTACTCAGCTTGCAGGTATGCGTGGATTGATGGCCAACCCAGCTGGGCGTATCATCGAACTTCCAATCAAGTCTTCATTCCGTGAAGGTTTAACAGTATTGGAATACTTCATCTCTACTCACGGTGCTCGTAAAGGTCTTGCCGATACAGCCCTAAAAACTGCCGATTCAGGTTACTTAACACGTCGTTTAGTAGACGTTGCACAAGATGTTATCGTACGCGAAGACGATTGTGGAACTGATCGTGGTTTAACAATTGGTGCCTTAATGGAAGGTACGGAAGTAATTGAAACGTTAGACGAGCGTATTATCGGTCGTCATACGAAGAAAACAATTTACCATCCAGAAACTGGCGCTGTCATTTTAGAGCGCGATGCGTTAATCACTCAAGATGTTGCCCGTGTTATTGAAGATGCAGGTATCACGGAAGTGACAATCCGCTCAGCATTCACATGTAATACAAAACATGGTGTATGTAAAAAATGTTACGGTATTAACCTAGCTACAGGCGAAGAGGTTGAAGTTGGGGAAGCGGTAGGTATTATTGCTGCTCAATCAATCGGTGAGCCTGGTACGCAGTTAACGATGCGTACATTCCATACTGGTGGGGTAGCTGGTAACGATATTACGCAAGGTCTTCCACGTATCCAAGAGATCTTTGAATCACGTAACCCTAAAGGGCAAGCGGTAATCTCAGAGATTTCTGGTAAAGTTTCTGAAATTGAAGAAATTCGTGAAGGCTTGAAAGAAATTACAATCCAAGGGGAAATCGAAACTCGCAAGTACCAAGCACCATATAATGCGCGCTTGAAAGTACAACTTGAAGATACGATCAAACCGGGACAAATTCTGACAGAAGGTTCTATCGATCCAAAACAATTATTAAAAGTTAAGGACGTTGCTACTGTTCAAGAATACTTATTAAAAGAAGTACAGAAAGTATACCGTATGCAAGGGGTAGAAATTGGCGATAAACATATCGAAGTAATGGTTCGCCAAATGCTTCGTAAAGTTCGTGTAATTGAGGCAGGCGATACTGAGTTATTACCAGGTTCATTACTAGACATCCACCAATTCTCAGAGGCAAACAAAGAAGTAATTCTAAATGGTAAAGCGCCAGCAACTTGCCGTCCTGTTATCCTTGGTATTACAAAAGCTTCTCTTGAAACGGAATCATTCTTATCTGCTGCATCATTCCAAGAAACAACTCGTGTGTTAACGGATGCTGCAATTAAAGGTAAGCGTGATGAGCTTCTAGGTCTGAAAGAAAACGTAATTATCGGTAAACTAGTTCCAGCTGGTACTGGTATGCAACGTTATCGTCAAATTCAAATCGAAGAGACAGAAGAGCTAGAAGAGCTTGCTGCAGAATAATTATTCATTAATTTTGCATGAAAAATAAAAATCTCTTGGGAGATGTCTTATCTCCCGAGAGAATTTTAATAAAAATATTTGACAGTTTAAATTGATAGTGTTAATATACTTAAGGTTGATAGTTAACTGTCTGTACTTTGGAGGATATGAAAATGTCTTATGAAAGAGTGAAGCAGGCTAGTCAAACAATCATAGGTACAAAGCAAGCAGTGAAAGCAATCCGGGCTGGTCAAGTTACAGAACTCTTTGTTGCACTCGATGCAGACAATTGGGTAACCGATCCAGTGGTTATTCTTGCAAAAGAAGTCGGCGTACCAGTGAGTCTCGTTGAGTCTAAAAAAGAACTTGGCAAAGCTTGTGGTATTCACGTTGGAGCTGCGGTTGTTGCAATCGCTGCAAGTTAGTTTTTGTGTAAAAACACAAAGACTTTGTTTTTACCCTAAAAATGAACCACCTGGATGTGTGGTATTAAAAAGGAATAAATGAAGGGAGGAAAAACCGATGCCTACAATTAACCAATTGGTACGTAAGCCTCGTAAATCCAAAACTACGAAATCAAATTCACCAGCGTTAAATAAGGGATATAACAGCTTTAAAAAATCTTTAACAGATGTTAACTCTCCACAAAAACGTGGTGTTTGTACTCGTGTTGGTACTATGACACCTAAAAAACCAAACTCAGCGTTACGTAAATATGCTCGTGTACGCTTAACTAACCAAATTGAAGTTACAGCTTACATTCCTGGTGAAGGACACAACTTACAAGAACACAGCGTAGTATTAATTCGCGGTGGACGAGTAAAAGACTTACCAGGGGTACGTTACCATATCGTACGTGGTGCTCTTGATACTGCTGGTGTAAACGGTCGTATGCAATCACGTTCTCTATACGGTACAAAACGTCCAAAAGAGAAAAAATAATTTCGTTTCCTTAAATACAAAGGCCTTAGTAAATTATATGTAAATTTGGATTTCATATGAATTGTGCGCACGATTCAAAATCAAAGTATAAAATGCAAAAGGCAATTTGATTATATAAAAGAGATAATTTCGAAAGGAGGAAAACACATGCCTCGTAAAGGTCCTGTTTCCAAACGTGACGTGTTACCAGATCCAATTTATAATTCGAAACTAGTAACTCGTTTAATCAACAAAATGATGATTGATGGTAAAAGAGGTACTTCTGAAAAGATTTTATACGGTGCGTTCAATTTAGTTAAAGAACGTTCTGGCAACGATCCAATCGAAGTATTCGAAACTGCTTTAAACAACATTATGCCAGTTCTTGAAGTACGTGCTCGCCGTGTTGGTGGTTCTAACTACCAAGTACCAGTTGAAGTACGCCCAGAACGTCGTGTAACTTTAGGTCTTCGTTATTTAGTTAACTATTCTCGTCTTCGTGGTGAAAAAACTATGGAAGAGCGTTTAGCTAACGAAATCCTTGATGCATCTAACAACACAGGTGCTTCAGTTAAGAAACGTGAAGATATGCACAAAATGGCAGAAGCTAACAAAGCATTCGCACACTATCGTTGGTAGTAATTTAGACTACGTGCTAGCTGCATGCTAGTACGTAGATTTAAATATATATACAACCAATAGTAACACCCAATATGGAAGGAGAAATTTCCTATGAAACGCGAATTCTCACTAGAGAATACACGTAATATTGGGATCATGGCTCACATTGATGCTGGTAAAACAACAACAACTGAGCGTATCCTTTATTACACTGGTAAGATTCACAAAATCGGTGAAACTCACGAAGGTGCTTCTCAAATGGACTGGATGGAGCAAGAGCAAGAACGTGGTATTACAATCACTTCTGCTGCGACAACAGCTGCATGGAATGGTCACCGCGTTAACATTATCGATACACCAGGACACGTAGACTTCACTGTAGAAGTTGAACGTTCTCTACGTGTACTTGATGGTGCAGTAACAGTACTTGATGCTCAATCAGGTGTTGAGCCACAAACTGAAACTGTATGGCGTCAAGCTACAACTTATGGAGTTCCACGTATCGTTTTCGTTAACAAAATGGATAAAATCGGTGCAGACTTCCTGTATTCTGTAGGAACTCTTAAAGATCGTTTACAAGCTAACGCTCACCCAATTCAATTACCAATCGGTGCTGAGGATGAGTTCGAAGCAATTATCGATTTAGTTGAAATGAAAGCTATCTTCTATGGTAACGACCTTGGTACTGATATCCAAGTGCGTGAAATTCCAGAAGAATACAAAGCGCAAGCTGAAGAATACCGTGAAAAATTAGTAGAAGCTGTTGCAGAACTTGATGAAGAACTTATGGAGAAATACTTCGCTGGTGAAGAAATCACTCTTGAAGAGCTTAAAGCTGGTATCCGTAAAGCTACATTATCTGTACAATTCTACCCAGTTATTTGTGGTACAGCATTCAAAAACAAAGGTGTTCAATTAATGCTTGATGCTGTAATTGACTATCTACCAGCTCCAACTGACGTAGAAGCAATTAAAGGTATCGATCCTGACACTGGTGATGAAATGGTACGTCACTCTGACGACTCAGAGCCATTCTCAGCATTAGCGTTCAAAGTAATGACTGACCCTTATGTTGGTAAATTAACATTCTTCCGTGTGTACTCTGGTGTATTAGATTCAGGTTCATATGTACAAAACTCTACAAAAGGTAAACGTGAACGTGTAGGTCGTATTCTACAAATGCACGCTAACTCTCGTGAAGAAATTTCGAAAGTATTCGCTGGAGATATCGCTGCAGCTGTAGGTCTTAAAGATACTACTACTGGTGACACTCTTTGTGACGAGAAAAATCTTGTTATCCTTGAGTCTATGGAATTCCCAGAACCAGTTATCTCTTTATCTGTAGAACCAAAATCAAAAGCTGACCAAGATAAAATGGGTCAAGCTTTACAAAAACTTCAAGAAGAAGATCCAACTTTCCGTGCACATACTGACCAAGAAACTGGTCAAACAATCATCTCTGGTATGGGTGAGCTTCACCTTGATATCTTGGTTGACCGTATGAAACGTGAGTTCAAAGTAGAAGCTAACGTGGGTGCTCCACAAGTTTCTTACCGCGAAACTTTCCGTGGTTCAGCTCAAGTACAAGGTAAATTCACACGCCAATCTGGTGGTCGTGGACAGTACGGAGACGTTTGGATTGAATTCTCACCAAACGAAGAAGGTAAAGGTTTCGAATTCGAAAACGCAATCGTTGGTGGGGTAGTACCACGTGAATACATTCCGGCTGTTGAAGCAGGTCTTCGTGACTCTCTTGACCGCGGTGTTATCGCTGGTTTCCCATTAATCGATATTAAAGCGAAATTATATGATGGTTCTTACCATGATGTCGATTCAAACGAAATGGCCTTCAAAATTGCAGCATCTATGGCTCTTAAGGCTGCAGCTTCTAAATGTAACCCAGTTCTTTTAGAACCAGTTATGAAAGTAGAAGTTGTAATCCCAGAAGAATACCTTGGTGATATCATGGGTAACATCACTTCTCGTCGTGGACGTGTAGAAGGTATGGAAGCTCGCGGTAACGCTCAAGTTGTTCGTGCAATGGTTCCACTTGCTGAAATGTTTGGTTATGCGACTACATTACGTTCTGCAACTCAAGGTCGTGGTGTATTCTCAATGGTATTCGATCACTATGAAGAAGTACCAAAATCAATTTCAGAAGATATCATCAAAAAAAATAAAGGTGAATAATTGAAATTTCATCTTGTTTCAAGTATAAATAATTTGTAAGCTATGATTGACTGGCTGTTAAGGGCCCTTTTCAGCCAGCAATTATAACATAAAAAAAATAATAAACTCATATTTAGGAGGCTAACTCTAATGGCTAAAGAAAAATTTGACCGTTCGAAAACGCATGCTAACATTGGTACAATCGGACACGTTGACCATGGTAAAACTACATTAACTGCAGCAATCGCTACAGTTCTTTCAAAAAAAATGGGTGGAGAAGCTAAATCATACGCTGACATCGATAACGCTCCAGAAGAAAAAGAACGTGGTATCACAATCAACACTTCTCACGTAGAATATGAAACTGAAACTCGTCACTATGCACACGTTGACTGCCCAGGACATGCTGACTATGTTAAAAACATGATCACTGGTGCTGCTCAAATGGACGGCGGTATCTTAGTAGTATCTGCTGCTGACGGCCCAATGCCTCAAACTCGTGAGCACATCTTATTATCACGCCAAGTAGGTGTACCTTACTTAGTAGTATTCTTAAACAAATGTGATATGGTTGATGACGAAGAATTACTAGAATTAGTTGAAATGGAAGTACGTGACTTATTATCTGAGTACGATTTCCCAGGCGACGATCTTCCAGTAATCAAAGGTTCTGCTCTTAAAGCTCTTGAAGGTGAAGCAGAATGGGAAGAAAAAATCGTTGAATTAATGAACGCTGTTGACGAATATATCCCAACTCCAGAACGTCAAACTGATAAACCATTCATGATGCCAGTAGAGGACGTATTCTCTATCACTGGTCGTGGTACAGTTGCAACTGGTCGTGTAGAACGCGGTCAAGTTAAAGTTGGTGACGTAGTTGAGATCGTAGGTTTAGCTGAAGAAGCAAAATCAACTACTGTAACTGGTGTTGAAATGTTCCGTAAATTATTAGATTATGCTGAAGCTGGTGACAACATCGGTGCTCTACTTCGTGGGGTTGCTCGTGAAGATATCCAACGTGGACAAGTATTATCTAAACCAGGATCAATCACTCCACACACTACTTTCAAAGCAGAAGTTTACGTTTTATCAAAAGAAGAAGGTGGACGTCATACTCCATTCTTCTCTAACTACCGTCCTCAGTTCTACTTCCGTACAACTGACGTAACTGGTGTTATCAACTTACCAGAAGGCGTAGAAATGGTTATGCCTGGTGACAACATCGAAATGAACGTAGAATTAATCTCTCCAATCGCTCTTGAAGAAGGTACTAAATTCTCTATCCGTGAGGGTGGCCGTACTGTTGGAGCTGGAGTAGTAGCTTCTATCCAAAAATAATTTAAGTTTATACTTGAATTCTCAAACCAATTCGCAGGGACGCCTTCGAATTGGTTTTTTTCTGTTTGCCTTACAAAACATATATTGTTAAATATTCCCTCCATTATTCTTTAGATGGTACAATGTGTAGGAGGAGTGGTGTTATGGAAATGAAGGTATTATTAATAGAAGATGATCAATCAATTTTTGAAATGATTCAGGAGCGTTTTATTAACTGGGAAATGAAAATCATTGGTCCTCCTGACTTTCAAAAGGTGATGGATTATTTTATAGAACAAAAGCCACAATTAGTAATTATCGATATACAATTGCCTGCATTCGATGGA
This sequence comes from Lysinibacillus fusiformis, assembly GCA_030027265.1. Lineage (GTDB taxonomy): Bacteria > Bacillota > Bacilli > Bacillales_A > Planococcaceae > Ureibacillus > Ureibacillus fusiformis_A. The sequence continues at coordinate 80,156 of JASENG010000013.1, forward strand.
TTCCATTGGTGCAGGGAGATTCGGACGGTTTCCAAGGTGCCTATTATCTTTTTGTCTTCAAGAGATCACCCGATGGATATGGTAATGGCTATGCAAATGGGGGCAGATGATTTTATACAAAAACCTTTTCATATGGATGTCCTATTAGCCAAAGTTAAAGCTATTTTACGCCGTACATATGACTACACTGAAGAGCGAACAGAATTAGTCCGTTGGAACAATGCAACGGTTGATTATAGCAAAGGGATTGTTTTGTTGGGGAATCAATCATGCGAACTAACAAAGAATGAGCTTTTTATTTTAAGGTTGCTATTACAACAGCTGGACAAGGTTGTTTCAAGAGAGGAATTAATGCGCAAGCTTTGGGATGATGAAAGATTTGTGAATGATAATACGCTAACAGTCAATGTCAATCGTTTAAGAATTAAGCTAGAAGAGATTGGGTTAAATGGGGTTATCGTAACTAAAAAGGGTCTGGGGTATATGGCCGTTACTTTATAGAGGTGGTAAATGTTATTTTTCCTATTTATAAGAGAGCGTTGGGCATGGATTATTTTTAATTTCCTTCTGCTTTTATTTATCAATATAGTATTCTTTTTAGATGCAGGGTTTTCGGGAATGTCGGTTAGTTATTTCAATATAGTCACTATTTCGCTCACTATTTTATTCTTAATATGGCGTTATTTTAAGGAAACTCGAGGGCTTGCACATTTCCTGGGAAATTTGTCGAATGTAAAAGAGTTCCTATTCTCAGAAAGTAATTCACTTTCACCTTTTCAAAGAAAATATTTTGAGGGAATTTTAAATGTTATTGAAGAGAAGGAAGTTTTATTAAATCAGTCAAGAGTTCAACTTCAGGAGGATGCAGAAGCCCTGCTTGCCTGGGTGCATGAAATGAAAACACCGCTTACGGCAATGAAGTTAATGATTGAACAGGTAGAAGACCCCAAACTGCGTTATAGACTCGAAAATGAGTGGATGCGAACACATTTATTATTAGATCAGCAACTTCATCAAACGAGATTAGCTTCTATAGAAAAGGACAATCGGTTGGAGAAAGTGGTATTAAAATCTGTAATTTTCAAAGAGATTCGTGAGTTTCAAGCATGGTGTATGGAAAAGGGAATCGGATTTCAGACAAAGAATTTGGATCGGGAAGTTATATCCGACAAGAAATGGTTATCCTTCATCATACGTCAAATTCTATCAAATGCCATTAAATATAGTCTTGTAAACAGTGAAATCTATATAAGCACAGAAGTAGATGGAAATGGGCACTTATTACTTCACTTTGAAGATTCCGGTGTCGGTATTCGACCAGAGGATTTACCGCGAATTTTTCAAAAGTCATATACAGGCACGATAGGCAGGGAATCCGTACAATCTACAGGAATGGGGCTGTATTTGGCACAAAATGCCGCTTTGAGTCTAGGGATCATCATTTCTGTGGACTCTCAGCTGAATAAAGGATCAGTTTTCACTTTAAAATTCCCGTTACAAAATGAATATCAAAAAAGTTATGGTAGATGACAAAATTGTCACCTGCCATTTTATTTTTGTCACGTAAATCGGAGGTAGTGAGAATCTATCAGCTGTACAATGAAGATAATTAAGGAAAGGGGCGGGTTAGATGTCAGTTTTAGTTGGCAGAAAGATAAGAAAAATATACGGAAAAAAATCCACAGCGCAAGAAGTGCTTAAAGGTATAGATATTGAAGTGACCAAGGGGGAATTTGTCGGGATAATGGGGCCATCAGGTTCTGGTAAAACGACTCTTTTAAATGTGTTATGTTCCATTGATCATCCAACAGAAGGTGTTGTAGAAATCAATGGACAAAGTTTAAATGGAATGAAAGAAAAGGAGTTAGCTAAATTTCGACGTGAACAGCTAGGCTTTATCTTCCAAGATTATAACCTGCTTGATACGCTAACAGTAAAGGAGAATATTCTTCTTCCATTTTCAATTAGCAAACTTCCGAAAGCAGTCGCTGAAAGCCGATTGAAGGAGCTTGTTGGCTTACTGGGGATAGAGGATATTCTAAATAAGTATCCAAACGAAATCTCTGGCGGACAAAAGCAAAGAACTTCAGCGGCACGTGCATTGATTTCAAACCCCGCACTCGTTTTTGCAGATGAGCCTACAGGTGCACTTGATTCGAAATCAGCAACAGCATTATTAACGAATCTAGAAAAAATCAATCAACAAAAGTCGGCTACGATTATGATGGTTACACATGACTCAGTGGCAGCCAGCTTTTGTTCAAGAGTTTTATTTTTAAAAGATGGAGCGATCTATACTGAAGTTTATAGAGGGGATAAAACTAGACAGCAATTTTTCCAACAGATTATTAATACTCAAAGTGTACTAGGCGGTGACGGTTATGACGCTTAGTCGATTAGTTTTTCGAAGTATGCGGAAAAACCTGAAGCAGTACTATCTATACTTCTTTGCTCTTATTTTTAGTGTGACGCTATGTTTTTCTTTTACCACATTGCAATATAATCCGAGCGTAATCGAAGCACTAGAACGAAGCGGGACAGCTTCAACGGGCTTCAAAGCAGCTAGTTATATTTTATATGTCATTATTACATTGTTTGTACTTTATGCCAGTCAGCTCTTTATGAAAAGAAGAAGCAAGGAGATTGGCCTATACCAACTAATTGGAATGACCAAGGGATTGGTTGTGCGATTGATTGCATTAGAAAATATTGTTCTATTTGTTTTGGCAGTTTGTTTAGGAATGGTCGTTGGCTTTTTCAGCTCACGGTTGTTTGCTATGATTCTAATGAAAATGCTGGAAATCGATATGGTGATTCATCTATCCTTTTCCAAGGAGGCTTTGAACCAGTCAGTTTTAATCTTTGCTATCCTTTTGGTAGTTATCATATTGCAGCTAGCGTGGATGGTACGCCGAGTTTCGTTGCTATCCCTGTTTAGTGCGACAAAACAAGCGGATGAGCGTGTAAAACGCTTTAGTATCTTCCAGTCGATAATGGGATTATTAGGGATCATTTTAATAGCTTTCGGATATTATCTTTCAACGATCTTATTTGATGTTAAATCAAGTTTCTTAAATAACTTGTTTTTGAACATGATCATTATACTAGCATCTACCATGCTGGGTACTTTCCTTTTCTTCCGTTATTCAGTTTCACTTATTATGAATATGGTCCGTGCGAAAAAGAAAGGTCATTTGAAAGTATCGGATGTGTTGGCAGTAACGCCCATTATGCACCGAATGAAAGGAAATTCGAAGTCGCTGACACTGATTACCTTATTAACCGGGTTAGCAGTAGGAATTATGAGTTTGTCGTATATTTCATATTATTCTTCTGGAACAAATGCAAGACAGGCTTCACCTTATGACTATATTCTATTGAATAACCATGGAACTGAGTTTATGGATCAGTTAGAGCAAGCCGGCATTGAATATGAAAAGGACACATATAGCATTTCAAGTGTAATGCTAAATATCAAGGATTTAGTATCTGAGCATATAGGAGAAATTGCAATATTTGATGGGGAAACAGAAACTACAGTTGTTTCTTTAAGCGATTTACACAAAATAGAGCCGGATGTTGAGTTAGAGGATGGAGAAGCTTTATTAACCAGTTATGTAAATGTCTTAGCAGAGATAATGCCTCTTGAAGCTGGAAAAGAAATAACGGTAAAAGCAGGGGAAACTGAAATCCCGTTATATATTAAAGAGATCCGAGAAGACTTTTTATTATCCGAGCAAGTAGCATACGGGAGTCCAATCTTAGTAGTAACCGATGAAATGTTTGAAGAGATACAATCAAATAATGTAGAAACAACTAAGTTTACCTCTCAAATTGGTATAAATCTTACTGACAAGAAGGATAAAGATCAAGCTGAAAAGATTTATAAACCATATGAACGAGTTATAGTTAATGAAGAAACAGGAGCCAGTTTCCCTCTTCTATCTTATGAGGAGTTAAGAAAGAGAAATATTACCGGACTAGGTTTAACAATTTTTGTAACAGCCTTTTTAGGACTTGCCTTTTTACTAACTACAGGCAGCATTCTTTACTTTAAGCAAATGGCTGAAGCAGAGGACGAGAGAGAATCTTACAAAATTCTACGTAAAATTGGCTTCTCGACAAGTGATATACTAAAGGGAATCTATGCGAAACAAGCCTTTAACTTTGGAGTGCCATTGGCAATTGGTCTATTGCACAGCTACTTTGCGGTGAAATCTGGCTGGTGGTTATTCGGTACGGAATTAGTTGCCCCATTAGTTATTACTATGACTTTATATATCATTATGTATGGAGTCTTTGCAGTCCTTTCAATACAATACTATAAGAAGGTTGTAAGAGAATCCTTATAATAGAAGAAACACAAATTAAGCTTTTAGAAAATAAAATTAATATTTGAATAGTATAACAAATCGCTCCCTATACGCTTAGGGAGCGATTTTACATATTAAAGGAATCAGGTCTCAAATTACCACTAAATATATATGAATAAATGTTTGATATAGTATAAGATTTCTTATATACTAATAAAGGCTTTGAAACATTATGTAGAAAAGCGATGTATAAAAGACGACAATTTAAAAGAATTTAGCAAAAAGACTTGCTTATTCTTTTTTTATTGGATATAATGTTGAATGTTGGTCTTTGACTGCGATGAAGCGGGAGGTTGCCGACACACCCGGCCGCTTTGCCATGGCGAGTGTGTGGGAAATTTCCGTGGAGAATGTCTAGTAATTAGGCGATAAAAAGGAGGGAAAATAATGGCAAAACAAAAGATTCGTATCCGTTTAAAAGCGTATGATCACCGTGTTTTAGATCAATCTGCTGAGAAAATTGTGGGAACTGCTAAACGTTCAGGTGCTAGTGTATCAGGTCCGATTCCGTTACCAACTGAAAAGTCTGTGTACACAATTCTTCGTGCGGTTCACAAGTACAAAGATTCTCGTGAACAATTCGAAATGCGTACGCATAAACGTTTAATCGACATCATTAACCCAACACCACAAACTGTTGATGCGTTAATGAAACTTGATTTACCATCTGGCGTTGATATTGAAATCAAACTTTAATGGTAAAAACAAATAGAAATTTTTAATAATCACAGGAGGTGTGACAAATGGCTAAAGGAATCTTAGGTAGAAAAGTTGGTATGACACAAGTTTTCGCTGAGAATGGTGATTTAATCCCTGTAACAGTTATTGAAGCTACTCCAAACGTAGTTCTTCAAAAGAAAACTGTTGAAACAGACGGTTATGAAGCAATTCAAGTTGGTTTCGAAGATAAGCGCGTTAAGCTTTCAAACAAACCAGAACAAGGTCACGTAGCAAAAGCGAATACTGCTCCTAAGCGCTTCATTCGTGAATTCCGCAACGTTAACGTGGAAGAATACGAAGTTGGTCAAGAAGTCAAAGTAGAAATTTTCGCAGAAGGCGATGTAGTAGATGTAACAGGTGTTACTAAAGGTAAAGGTTTCCAAGGTGTTATTAAACGCCACGGACAATCTCGTGGTCCTATGGCCCACGGTTCTCGTTACCACCGTCGTCCTGGTTCAATGGGTCCAGTTGCTCCGAACCGCGTATTTAAACAAAAGAATTTACCTGGTCAAATGGGTGGCAATGTAGTTACAATCCAAAACATTGAAATCGTTAAGGTTGATGTTGAGCGTAACTTACTACTTGTTAAAGGTAATGTTCCTGGTTCTCGTAAAGCATTAGTTACAGTGAAAACTGCTGTAAAATCTAAATAATTTCTCGAAGAAAGGAGGAAACAGGAATGACAAAAGTATCTGTACTTAGTCAAACAGGCGCTTCTGTTGGTGAAATCGAATTAAACGACTTAGTATTCGGAATCGAGCCAAACGAAGCAGTATTATTCGACGCTGTAGTTGCACAACGTGCTTCTTTACGTCAAGGTAATCATAAAGTAAAAAACCGTTCTGAAGTTGCTGGTGGTGGACGTAAACCATGGCGTCAAAAAGGAACTGGTCGTGCTCGTCAAGGTTCTATCCGCTCTCCACAATGGCGTGGCGGTGGTACTGTATTCGGTCCAACTCCACGTAGCTATAGCTACAAATTACCGAAAAAAGTTCGTCGCTTAGCTCTTAAATCTGCTTTATCAGCTAAAGTTGGAGAACAAAATTTACTAGTTCTTGATGCACTACAATTAGCTGCACCAAAAACAAAAGATTTCAAAGCGATTTTAGGTAACCTAAAAATCGAAAAGAAAGCTTTATTCGTTACAGCTGAATTAGATGAAAACGTAGCATTATCTGCTCGCAACATCCCAGGCGTAACGGTATTAACAGCTTCTGGAATCAACGTTCTTGATCTTTTAGGTCACGAAAAAGTTGTATTCACAAAAGCTGCAGTAGAAAAAGTTGAGGAGGTGCTTGGATAATGGAAGCACGTGATATTCTAAAACGTCCGGTCATTACTGAGCGTTCTTCTGAGCTTATGGCTGAGAAAAAATACACTTTTGAAGTTGATGTTCGTGCTAATAAAACTCAAGTTAAAGATGCTGTACAAGAAATCTTTGGCGTAACAGTTGATAAAGTAAACATCATGAACTACAAAGGTAAATTTAAACGTGTTGGTAAATTCGGCGGATACACAAACAAACGTCGTAAAGCAATCGTTAAATTAACTGCTGATAGCAAAGAAATCGAAATTTTTGATATCTAATTTCCGATAAGGAAATGAAATCGAACATTCAAGAAGGAGGGAAAACACATGGCGATTAAAAAGTATAAACCAACCTCAAATGGTCGTCGTAATATGACGTCATCTGACTTTGCCGAAATTACAACTAATAAGCCTGAAAAGTCATTATTAGAACCAATTAAACGCAAAGCTGGTCGTAATAACCAAGGTAAAATTACTGTTCGTCATCATGGTGGTGGTCATAAGAAGCAATACCGCGTAATCGACTTCAAACGTACTAAAGACGGAATTCCTGCACGCGTTGCTACTATTGAATATGATCCAAACCGCTCTGCGAATATCGCATTAATCAATTACGCTGACGGTGAAAAACGTTACATCTTAGCACCGAAAGGATTAGAAGTTGGTCAAACAATCGTATCTGGTCCAGACGCTGATATTAAAGTAGGTAACGCATTACCATTAGCAAACATTCCAATGGGTACAACTATCCATAACATCGAGTTAAAACCTGGTAAAGGCGGACAATTAGTACGTTCTGCTGGTACTTCTGCACAAGTACTTGGTCGTGAAGGTAAATATGTAATCGTTCGTTTACAATCTGGTGAAGTTCGCTTAGTACTTGCAACTTGCCGTGCAACAATCGGTCAAGTTGGTAACGAGCAACACGAACTTATCCACATTGGTAAAGCAGGTCGTTCTCGTTGGTTAGGTAAACGCCCAACTGTACGTGGTTCTGTAATGAACCCTAACGATCACCCACACGGTGGTGGTGAAGGACGTTCTCCAATCGGACGTAAATCTCCAATGACACCATGGGGTAAACCAGCTCTTGGTTACAAAACTCGCAAGAAGAAAAACAAATCTAATAAGTTAATCATTCGTTCTCGTAAAAAATAATGTGATTGTACTACGGTTCGCCAAAAGAGCCGTGGTGGAGTCACGGAGGGAGGTTCCTAAATGGGTCGCAGCTTGAAAAAAGGACCTTTTGTGGATGATCACTTAATGAAAAAAGTTGAAGCACAAGAAGGTTCAGAGAAAAAACAAGTTATCAAAACTTGGTCACGCCGTTCTACTATCTTCCCGAACTTCATCGGTTTAACAATCGCTGTATATGATGGACGCAAACATGTTCCTGTATACGTGACAGAAGATATGGTAGGTCACAAACTAGGCGAATTCGCACCAACACGTACTTACAAAGGTCACGGTGCAGATGACAAGAAAACAAGACGCTAATTTTGAGAGGAGGTAAATCCTAATGACACAAGCTAAAGCTATCGCTCGCACAGTGCGCATCGCTCCTCGTAAAGTACGTCTAGTAGTAGACTTAATCCGAGGAAAGCAAATTGGTGAAGCAGTTGCAATTTTACGTCATACTCCAAAAGCGGCGTCTCCAGTCGTTGAGAAAGTATTAAAATCTGCAGTTGCAAACGCTGAGCATAACTATGATTTAGATGTAAACAACTTAGTTGTTTCTGAAGTTTTTGTTGACGAAGGTCCAACATTAAAACGTTTCCGTCCACGTGCACAAGGACGTGCAAGCGCAATTAACAAACGCACAAGCCACATCACTTTAGTGGTATCTGAGAAGAAGGAGGGTTAATCCGTGGGTCAAAAAGTACATCCAATAGGACTACGAGTTGGTATTATTCGTGACTGGGAGTCAAAATGGTACGCTGAGAAGGACTATGCGACTTTATTACACGAAGATATCAAAGTTCGTAAATATATCGAAGCTGCTTTAAAAGAAGCATCTGTTTCTAAAGTAGAAATCGAACGCGCTGCAAATCGCGTAAACATTACAATTCACACTGCGAAACCAGGTATGGTAATCGGTAAAGGCGGTACGGAAGTTGAAAACTTACGTAAATATCTTAACGATTTAACTGGTAAACGTGTACACATTAACATCGTAGAAATCAAAAGAGCTGATCTTGATGCTCGTTTAGTAGCAGAAAACATCGCTCGTCAACTTGAGAACCGCGTATCATTCCGCCGTGCTCAAAAACAAGCAATCCAACGCACAATCCGTGCTGGTGCTAAAGGAATTAAAACACAAGTATCTGGTCGTTTAGGTGGCGCTGATATCGCGCGTGCTGAACATTACAGTGAAGGAACTGTTCCACTTCATACTCTTCGTGCTGACATTGATTATGCTCATGCAGAAGCTGACACTACTTATGGTAAATTAGGTGTTAAAGTATGGATCTATCGTGGTGAAGTCCTTCCAACGAAGAAGAGCTCTGTGGAAGGAGGCAAATAATAATGTTATTACCAAAACGCGTAAAATATCGTCGTGAACACCGTGGTAACATGCGTGGTGAAGCGAAAGGCGGTAAAGAAGTAGCTTTCGGTGAATGGGGCTTACAAGCAACAACTGCAAGCTGGATCACTAACCGTCAAATCGAATCTGCCCGTATTGCAATGACACGTTACATGAAACGTGGCGGTAAAGTTTGGATTAAAATTTTCCCACATAAGCCTTACACTAAAAAGCCTCTAGAGGTTCGAATGGGTTCCGGTAAAGGTTCTCCTGAAGGCTGGGTAGCAGTAGTAAAACCAGGAAAAGTTATGTTTGAAGTTGCTGGTGTATCTGAAGAGATCGCTCGTGAAGCACTTCGTTTAGCATCACACAAACTTCCTGTTAAATGTAAGATTGTTAAACGTCAAGAAACTGGTGGTGAATCTAATGAAAGCTAATGAAATCCGTGACCTTGCCACTTCTGAAATTGAATTAAAAGTGAAATCACTGAAAGAAGAGCTTTTCAACCTTCGCTTCCAATTGGCGACTGGTCAATTAGAAAACACAGCTCGCATCCGCGAAGTTCGTAAAGCGATTGCGCGCATGAAAACTGTGATTCGTGAAAGAGAAATCAGTGCAAATAACTGATAAAGGAGGTTCTTTAGGATGACTGAGCGTAATCAACGCAAAGTTTACACGGGCCGTGTAGTTTCAGATAAAATGGACAAAACAGTTACTGTTCTTGTTGAAACTTATAAGAAACATAAATTATATGGTAAACGTGTAAAGTACTCTAAAAAATTCAAAGCTCATGATGAGTTGAACGAAGCGAAAATCGGTGATATCGTACGTATCATGGAAACTCGTCCGTTATCAGCTACAAAACGTTTCCGTTTAGTGGAAGTCGTAGAAAAAGCTGTTATTATTTAATAACATTTTCGGAAAACATTCGAATTCCGAAGGGAGGTAACCTAAGTGATCCAACAAGAAAGTCGTATGAAAGTTGCTGACAACTCAGGTGCACGCGAAGTTTTAACAATTAAAGTACTTGGTGGTTCTGGCCGTAAAACTGCTAACATCGGTGATATCGTTGTTGTAACAGTTAAGAAAGCAACACCAGGGGGCGTTGTCAAGAAAGGTGACGTTGTTAAGGCTGTTGTCGTTCGCACAAAATCTGGTGTACGCCGTAAAGATGGTACTTATATTAAATTTGACGAAAATGCTTGCGTAATCATCAAAGACGATAAGTCACCACGCGGAACTCGTATTTTCGGACCTGTTGCACGTGAATTACGTGATAGCAACTTCATGAAAATCGTTTCATTAGCTCCAGAAGTTCTTTAATTTCATGATAGTACCAATCAAGGAGGTGCGACACTAATGCATGTAAAAAAGGGCGACAAAGTAAAAGTTATTACTGGTAAAGATAAAGGTAAAGAAGGCGTAGTTTTAGCTGCTTTCCCTAAACAAGACCGAGTTCTTGTTGAAGGTATTAACATTGTTAAAAAACACGTTAAACCTAACCAGTTAAACCCACAAGGTGGTATTGTAAGCCAAGAAGCAGCAATCCACGTATCGAACGTAATGCTAATCGATCCGAAATCTGGCGAGCCGACTCGTGTAGGTTACAAAATCGAAGATGGCAAAAAAGTTCGTGTTGCAAAAAAATCAGGTGCAGTAATCGACTAATAAGAAATTTGAGAAGGGAGGTACGAACATGAGCCGCCTAAAAGAAAAGTATTTAAATGAAGTTTCACCTGCTCTTATGAGCAAGTTCGAATATAAATCAGTTATGCAAGTGCCTAAAGTAGACAAAATCGTTATCAACATGGGTGTTGGTGACGCTGTACAAAACTCTAAAGCATTAGATGCTGCTGTTGAAGAATTAACAATCATCACTGGACAAAAACCAGTTGTAACAAAGGCTAAAAAGTCAATCGCTGGTTTCCGTCTACGTGAAGGAATGCCTATCGGTGCAAAAGTTACATTACGTGGTGAACGTATGTATGAATTCTTGGATAAATTAGTTTCTATCGCACTTCCACGTGTACGCGACTTCCGCGGTGTTTCTAAAAAATCATTTGATGGTCGTGGAAACTACACACTAGGTGTTAAAGAACAATTAATTTTCCCAGAGATCGATTACGATAAAGTTTCGAAAGTACGCGGTATGGACATCGTGATCGTAACAACTGCGAATTCTGATGAAGAAGCTCGCGAGTTATTGACACAATTCGGTATGCCGTTCCAAAAGTAATAAAATAAGGAGGGCGAAAACGTGGCTAAAAAATCAATGATCGTTAAACAACAACGTAAGCAAAAGTTTAAAGTTCAAGAATATACACGTTGTGAACGCTGTGGTCGTCCACATTCTGTATATCGTAAATTTAAACTTTGCCGTATTTGTTTCCGTGAACTTGCATATAAGGGACAAATTCCTGGCGTTAAAAAAGCTAGCTGGTAATCCCCTAAATTGGGAAGGAGGTAAAATTTATGACAATGACAGATCCGATCGCAGATATGTTAACACGCATTCGTAATGCTAACATGGTTCGTCACGAGAAGTTAGAAGTACCAGCTTCAAACTTAAAGAAAGAAATCGCTGAAATTTTAAAGCGTGAAGGTTTCGTTCGTGATGTAGAATATGTTGAAGATAATAAGCAAGGTATCATCCGTATCTTCTTAAAATATGGAAAAGAAAACGAGCGTGTTATCACTGGCTTGAAACGTATTTCAAAACCTGGCTTACGTGTATATGCTAAAACTGACGAAGTACCTCGTGTACTTAACGGTTTAGGTATCGCTTTAGTATCAACTTCTCAAGGTTTATTAACTGATAAAGAAGCACGTGCTAAAAAAGTTGGCGGAGAAATCTTAGCTTACATTTGGTAATAAGCAATAAAAGAATGGAGGTGCAACTAAATGTCTCGTGTAGGTAAAAAACCAATCGAGGTTCCTGCTAACGTAACTGTAACTATCGCTGACGATAATACAGTTACTGTTAAAGGACCTAAAGGCGAATTAACTCGTCAATTCAACCAAGATATGAAAATCGAATTAGAAGGCAACATCATCAACGTTGTTCGCCCTTCTGAGTCTAAACAACACCGTACTATTCATGGTACAACTCGTGCGCTATTAGCAAACATGGTTACTGGTGTTTCTGAAGGATTTTCTCGTTCTCTAGAACTTATCGGTGTAGGTTACCGTGCGCAATTACAAGGTAAAAAACTTGTTCTTAACGTTGGTTACTCTCACCCTGTAGAGTTCACACCTGAAGAAGGTCTAGAAATCGAAGTTCCTTCAAACACTAAAGTGATCGTAAAAGGTATTAGCAAAGAACGTGTTGGTGCATTAGCATCTAACATTCGTGATGTTCGCCCACCAGAACCTTATAAAGGTAAAGGTATTCGTTATGAAGGCGAATTTGTACGTCGTAAAGAAGGTAAAACAGGTAAATAATGCTAAGTAAAGCATTAGAAAGGAGTGACCTCTGTGATTACGAAACAAGATAAAAATCAAGTTCGTAAAAAACGTCATGTGCGTGTTCGTACAAAAATTTCGGGTACTGCTGAGCGTCCACGTTTAAACGTATTCCGTTCTAACAAAAACATTTATGCACAACTTATTGACGATGTTGCAGGTGTAACACTTGTTAGCGCATCTACTAAAGAAACTTCTTTTGAGGGTGCAGGTAGCAATGTAGAAGCTGCGGCAAAAATCGGTGAAACAATCGCTAAACGCGCTGCGGAAAAAAATATTACTGCTGTTGTATTTGACCGTGGTGGTTACTTATATCATGGACGTGTAAAAGCTTTAGCTGAAGCTGCACGTGAAAACGGCTTAGAATTTTAATAAGAAGGAGGGACATACTTCATGAGTCGCATTGACGCAAACAAACTTGAACTTGAAGAACGCGTAGTTACTATTAACCGCGTTGCTAAAGTTGTTAAAGGTGGACGTCGCTTCCGCTTTACAGCACTAGTTGTTGTAGGTGATAAAAACGGTCATGTAGGCTTCGGTACTGGTAAAGCTCAAGAGGTTCCAGACGCAATCCGTAAAGCTGTTGAAGACGCGAAGAAAAACTTAATCGAAGTGCCACGTGTTGGTGGAACAACTCCACATGATGTTGTTGGTCGCTTCGGAGCAGGTCAAATCTTAATCAAGCCTGCAGCTCCAGGTACTGGAGTTATCGCTGGTGGTCCTGTACGTGCCGTACTTGAACTTGCTGGTATTACTGATATTCTTTCAAAATCATTAGGTTCAAACACACCAATTAACATGGTACGTGCTACTGTTTCTGGTCTAAATGAACTTAAACGCGCAGAGGACGTTGCAAAACTACGCGGTAAATCAGTGGAAGAACTATTAGGATAAGGGGGGGAATTATAATGACAAACAAATTAGAAATTACCCTTACTAAATCTCTAATCGGTACAAAGCCACAACAACGTAAAATTGTTGAAGCTTTAGGTTTACGTAAAATGAACCAAACTGTAGAACAAGCTGACAACGCAGCTATTCGCGGTATGTTAGATAAAGTAGCTCACTTAGTTACTGTAAAAGGAAATTAATTTTCAAACATTGAACAAGGAGGTGCCACCCATATGAAACTTCATGAGTTAAAACCAGCAGAAGGATCACGTAAAGAGCGTAACCGTGTTGGTCGTGGTATCGGTTCTGGTAACGGTAAAACTGCAGGTAAAGGTCATAAAGGGCAAAACGCTCGTTCTGGCGGCGGTGTTCGTCCTGGATTTGAGGGGGGTCAAAACCCACTATTCCGTCGTTTACCAAAACGCGGCTTTACGAACATCAACCGTAAAGAATTCGCAATCGTTAACCTTGATGCATTAAACCGTTTCGAAGATGGTGCAGAAGTAACACCTGCATTATTACTAGAAACTGGTATTGTGAGTAATGAAAAAGCTGGAATTAAGATCCTAGGTAATGGAACTCTTAACAAAAAGCTTACAGTAAAAGCTCACAAGTTCTCAGCTTCAGCTAAAGAAGCAATCGAGAACGCTGGCGGAACAACTGAGGTGATTTAATGTTTCAGACGATCTCTAACTTTATGCGCGTTCGAGATATACGAAATAAAATCATCTTTACATTATTAATGTTGATTGTTTTCCGTATTGGAACATTCATTCCAGTACCTAACGTCGACTCTCAAGTATTAAAGGTAGCCGATGAGTTTAACTTAATTGGTTTCCTTAATACTTTCGGCGGTGGTGCATTGTCTAACTTCTCAATCTTCGCATTGGGAATTATGCCTTACATTACTGCTTCAATTATTGTTCAGCTATTACAAATGGATGTTGTTCCCAAGTTTGCAGAATGGGCTAAACAAGGTGATGTAGGTCGACGCAAGTTGGCACAATTCACTCGTTATCTAACAATTGTTCTGGCTTTCATTCAAGCGTTCGCTATGTCATTTGGCTTCAACCAAATGTACGGTGGTTCGTTAATCACTGATACAAGTGTATTATCATACTTAACAATCGCGGTCGTGTTAACTGCAGGTACTTCTTTCCTACTTTGGTTAGGTGAACAAATTACATCACATGGTGTTGGTAATGGTATTTCTGTCATTATCTTTGCAGGGATTGTTGCTGCAATTCCAACATCTGTGAACCAAATCTATGCACAACAAATTGAGGATGCTGGTGATCAGTTATTCATTCGAATCGCTATCCTGGTATTACTTGCTTTAGTTATGCTGGCAGTTGTGGTTGGGGTTATTTATGTACAACAAGCGTTGCGTAAAATTCCAATTCAATATGCTAAACGAGTTGCAGGTCGTACGCCACAGACTGGTGGGCAACAAACACATTTACCGTTAAAAGTGAATGCTGCAGGGGTTATTCCGGTAATCTTCGCTATCGCGTTTCTTGTAACACCACGTACGTTAGCTACGTTCTTCGGTCAAAATGATTTCACTTCGTTTATTCAAAACACGTTTGACTATACGAAGCCAATCGGGATGATCATCTATATTGCATTGATTGTTGCGTTTACGTACTTCTATGCTTTCATTCAAGTGAATCCTGAAAACTTGGCCGACAACTTGAAAAAACAAGGTGCGTATATTCCTGGGATTCGTCCTGGCAACGATACGCAAAGTTATTTAACAAAAGTACTATACCGTTTAACACTTGTTGGGGCACTCTTCTTGATCGTTATTTCTGTTTTGCCAATTCTATTTATTAATTTCATGAACCTGCCTGCTACGGCTCAAATTGGTGGTACTAGTGTAATTATCGTAGTTGGTGTTGCATTGGAAACAATGAAACAATTAGAAGCACAACTTGTCAAACGTCACTATAAAGGCTTTATGAAATAAAATGCAGGTTTTAGGAAACGTTCATGTTTCCTAAGCCAGCAAGCTTTAGGGGGAGCGAAACGTATGAATATCGTTTTAATGGGTCTACCTGGTGCCGGTAAAGGTACTCAAGCAGACAAAATTGTTGAGAAGTACGAAATCCCTCATATTTCTACAGGCGACATGTTCCGTGCTGCTATTGGTGCTGGCACAGAATTAGGTTTAGAAGCTAAATCGTATATGGATAAAGGTGCTCTTGTACCTGATGAAGTTACGATTGGTATCGTTCGTGAACGACTAGCACAAAATGATTGTGAAAAAGGATTCTTATTAGACGGGTTCCCACGTACAGTTCCACAAGCAGAGGCTTTAGATAGCATCCTAGATGAACTTGGGAAAAAAATTGATCATACTATCAATATCCAAGTTGAAAAAGATGAACTAATTGCACGTCTAAGTGGTCGTCGGATTTGTAAAACTTGTGGTACATCTTATCATCTTATTTTCAATCCTCCAAAAGTGGAAGGAAAATGCGATAAAGATGGCGGCGAGTTATATACACGTGCGGACGATAATCCTGAAACGGTAGCAAACCGTCTGGAAGTAAATATGAATCAAGCACAACCTTTACTTGATTTCTATGAATCTAAAGGTGTTTTAACAAATATCGATGGACAGCAAGATATCGAAAAAGTGTTTGCTGATCTTGACGCTCTATTACTACAGGGCAGCCGCAGCTGATACCCGGCATTAGACGAAAGTCAAACTGCTTTATAGCGGGAGACTTTGCGGGTGCAACAAAATAAAACTTTATTGAGAGTTGCAAAAGCATATTGTGCCCGGTATACACGAGACACAAATGTGATAAAATCTATTTTGTGGTAAGTGTTATGGGTTTCGTGGAAGCATCTTTGTAACGGGTATGAATCTCTCATCCAAGACATTCCGGGATATCGAGTAAAGAAATGATTCATTTCTTTTTCGGAAGTAGTCATTCCCTGGATTGTGTGAAGCGAAACCAGACGAGCGTCTTTCGAACATCTCTCATACAATCCACGCATATGTTGGTGAAGTTGCTTCTATTGAATAAAAACAGTTGCATAGATTCTCTTTATCGTGTATGTTAGAGAATCGAAAAACGCATATAGAAGGGAGACAGGGTTGATGGCGAAAGACGATGTAATTGAAGTCGAAGGAACAGTTGTTGAGACTTTGCCAAACGCGATGTTTAAGGTAGAATTAGAAAATGGGCACACGGTGCTTGCACACGTTTCTGGAAAGATTCGTATGCACTTTATCCGTATTTTACCTGGAGATAAGGTTACTATTGAGTTATCTCCATACGATTTAACTCGCGGTCGTATCACATACCGTTTTAAATAATCTTTTGCACTCCGGACTATTAAGGAGGTTGGGTTAGATGAAAGTGAGACCATCTGTGAAACCGATCTGCGAAAAATGTAAAGTAATTCGCCGACGCGGTAAAGTAATGGTAATCTGTGAAAATCCTAAACACAAACAAAAACAAGGATAATTATAAGGAGGTGCACAACGTACATGGCACGTATTGCTGGAGTTGACATTCCTCGCGACAAACGCGTGGTAATTTCATTAACTTACATTTACGGAATTGGTAAAACTACATCTCAAAAAGTATTAGCAGAAGCTGGTGTTAACGAAAACACTCGCGTACGCGATCTTACTGAAGATGAATTAAACCAAATTCGTGAACAATTAGATAAATACAAAGTGGAAGGTGACCTACGTCGCGAAATTTCACTTAACATTAAACGTCTGATGGAAATCGGTTGTAACCGTGGTATCCGTCACCGTCGTGGTTTACCTGTTCGTGGTCAAAATACGAAAAACAATGCGCGTACGCGTAAAGGTCCTCGTAAAACTGTAGCGAACAAGAAAAAATAATAAGTAAAGGGGGTTCCTTCTTAACATGGCTCGTAAACAACAAACTCGTAAACGTCGTGTGAAAAAGAATATCGAATCTGGTATTGCACACATCCGTTCTACATTTAACAATACAATCGTAACGATTACAGATATGCAAGGTAATGCAGTATCTTGGTCTAGTGCTGGTGCGCTTGGATTCCGAGGTTCTCGTAAATCTACTCCGTATGCTGCTCAAATGGCTGCAGAAGCTGCTGCAAAATCGTCTGTTGAACATGGTTTAAAGACGTTGGAAGTAACTGTTAAAGGTCCTGGTGCTGGTCGTGAAGCTGCAATTCGTGCACTTCAAGCTGCTGGTTTAGAAGTAACTGCAATTAAAGATGTTACTCCAGTACCACATAACGGTTGCCGTCCGCCAAAACGTCGTCGTGTATAATGGGTGCATCTCAAAGTACTTTTTGAGTTCATCATTGCTTGTACAAAACAAAAATCTTGTGCAAATCTTATAAAGTCAATAGATTTTGACTATTATGATGTTATGAACCTATACATTCGATGTTTTAAAGGAGGGTAAATTGAATGATCGAAATTGAAAAACCAAAGATTGAAACTGTTGAGATCAGCGAAGATTCCAAATATGGCAAGTTTGTTGTAGAACCGCTTGAACGCGGATACGGAAACACTTTGGGTAATTCTTTACGTCGTATCCTTCTGTCTTCATTACCAGGAGCTGCTGTTACATCTATTCAAATTGATGGTGTTTTACACGAATTCTCAACTGTAGAAGGTGTAGTAGAAGACGTTGCTTCAATTATTTTGAATATCAAAAAACTTGCACTTAAAATCTACTCTGACGAAGAAAAAGTTATTGAGATTGATGTGAAAGGTGATGGAACTGTTACAGCTGCTGATATCACACATGACAGTGACGTTGAAATATTAAATCCAGATTTGTATATTGCAACAATCGCTAAAAATGGTCATTTACGTATGCGTATGTATGCTCGTCGTGGCCGTGGATATACTCCTGCTGATCAAAACAAACGTGAGGATCTTCCTATCGGCGTGATCCCGATCGACTCTATTTACACTCCAGTTTCACGCGTTAATTTTCAAGTGGAGAACACTCGTGTTGGACAGAATTCTGATTTCGACAAGTTATCACTTGATGTGTGGACAGATGGTAGCATCGGTCCAAAAGAGGCGATATCGCTCGGAGCGAAAATTTTAACTGAGCACCTCAATATCTTTGTAGGCTTAACGAATGAAGCACAAACTGCTGAAATCATGGTCGAAAAAGAAGAGGATCAAAAAGAAAAAGTTTTAGAGATGACGATTGAGGAATTAGATCTTTCTGTTCGTTCTTACAACTGCTTAAAACGCGCTGGTATCAATACGGTATTAGAACTTGCGAATAAATCAGAAGACGACATGATGAAAGTGCGCAATCTTGGTCGTAAATCACTAGAAGAAGTAAAAGCTAAATTAGAAGAGCTTGGTTTAGGATTACGTAAGGAAGACTAGGCAAGTGAATTTATATATAGCAGTCTAGATTAAAGGAGGGAACATCCATGGGTTACAGAAAACTTGGTCGTACAAGTTCTCAACGTAAAGCGTTATTACGTGATTTAGCTACTGACTTAATCATCAACGAACGCATCGAAACTACTGAAGCACGTGCGAAAGAATTACGTTCTGTAGTTGATAAAATGATTACTTTAGGTAAACGTGGAGATTTACATGCTCGTCGTCAAGCGGCTGCATTTATCCGTCGTGAATTAGTAACAACTACTGATGCTGAAGGTAACGAAACAACTTCATTTGCACTTCAAAAGTTATTTAATGATGTTGCACCACGTTACGCAGATCGTCAAGGTGGTTACACTCGTATCCTTAAAGTAGGACCCCGCCGTGGTGACGGTGCACCTGTAGTAGTTATCGAATTAGTTTAATACGATTCTAATTTAAACAGGTAAGAGGGTGTCCGGTTCACCGGTTGAACCCGGACCCCTCTATTTTTAGTAAGAACGATTTATACGACAATAAAATGGCTTGAGCGTTATAATGAGCGGATCACTTGATGATGGCGTCTCGTCTAGCTCTCCGCACCTCATTCATAAAGACCACGGAATTGAGCAGCCGTGTTCTTGTTCAAAATGTAGTAGTAAAGCGCATTTCTCTGAATGAGGTGCGCGCTTTTTTATTTTCTTTAAATGGCAAGACTTCTCTTGCTGTTTTTTCATATACAAAAATAAAGTATGTTTTGATCCCGTTTTATACTGATCGATAAACGTACTTTATTTTTATATATGACACCTATATGAAATGGTAGCATTGCATTGTAAAACAGTGTAATTTAGTAGTAGAGATAGAGAGGAGCAAAGTTGAAGTGACCGAGATTTTATCGTTTAATCATGTAAGTTTTTCATATACACCCGATAGCCCGGAGCTCCGCAAAGCGGTTGATAATGTTTCCTTTTCCATTAACGAAGGGGAATGGATTGCAATCGTTGGACATAACGGTTCTGGGAAATCAACGATGGTCAAGCTAGTTAGTGGACTGCTCTTTCCGCAAGAAGGGGAAGTTCGAGTGATGAGAAATGTTTTAACAGAGGATAATTTATGGGAAATCCGTTCCAATATCGGCATGGTTTTTCAAAATCCTGATAATCAATTTGTTGGAGCTACTGTACAAGATGATGTAGCTTTTGCTTTAGAAAATAGTGGAGTACCCTATAAAGAAATGGTTGAACGTGTACATTCCTCACTTGCACAGGTGAAGATGGACAAGTTTTTAAATCATGAACCGCACCACTTATCAGGTGGTCAAAAACAACGTGTGGCCATTGCAGGAGCTCTTGCCATGCGACCAAAACTTTTAATTTTAGATGAAGCCACTTCCATGCTTGATCCGCAAGGGCGTGACGAGGTTCTAAAGACAGTTAAAGCGCTGCGTGAAGAAATCGGTCTAACTGTACTCTCCATCACTCATGATGTAGAGGAGGCCCTTTTTGCTGATCGTGTACTATTTATGAATGACGGCAAAAAGTATGCAGAAGGAACGCCGTCTGAAATCTTTGCACTTGGCGATAAGTTAGTGGAATTTGGTTTAGAGCTGCCTTTTGCCATGCGGATGACCAAGCTATTCCAGGAAAAAGGTGTGCTTATAGCAGGACAACATATGACAGAAGAAGAGTTGGTGAATGATTTATGGACATCAAACTTCAACAAGTAAGCTACGCATACTCAATGGGAACACCATTTGAGAAATATGCTTTATTTGATGTTGATTTAACAATTCCTCATGGAACCTATCAGGCGATTATTGGCCATACAGGATCTGGTAAGTCTACCATCCTTCAGCATTTTAATGGTCTTTTAAAGCCTTCGAAAGGACAAGTACATATTGGTGATCGTGTCCTTGCAGCTGGGAGGAAAGCAAAGGAATTAAAACCGGTTCGCCAGAAGGTTGGAATTGTTTTTCAGTTTCCAGAGCACCAATTATTTGAAGAGACGGTATTAAAAGATATAATGTTTGGTCCCATGAACTTTGGCGTATCCGAACAAGTGGCTGAAAAACGTGCGCACGGTTTAATCAAGCTAGTAGGCCTGCCAGAGGATGTTTTGGATAAATCACCCTTTGATCTGTCTGGGGGGCAAATGCGCCGTGTAGCGATTGCTGGTGTGCTTGCAATGGATCCTGAAGTGATTGTATTGGATGAGCCAACAGCAGGACTTGATCCAAGAGGGCAGAAAGAGATTATGGATATGTTCTATTCGCTTCATAAAGAACGTGGCTTAACAACAATCCTAGTTACGCACAGTATGGAAGATGCAGCACGTTACGCGGATAATATTGCAATCATGCATGAAGGACGCTGTGTACTGAACGGGACACCACAAGAAATATTCTCGGATGCGGATACTCTTGAAAAATACCGTTTAGAACTGCCCCATATTGTTCGTTTCCAAAGAAGAATAGAGAAACTGATGGGTCGGTCGTTACCGAAAATATGCTTAACTGAAGAAGACCTTGCAGCTGAAGTGGCACATGCCTTACGAGAGGGGCGTGACGCTTAAAATGATGGAGAAAATGATATTTGGCCGCTATATTCCTGGTGATTCATTCGTCCATCGGCTAGATCCTCGTTCGAAGCTGATGTTCGTCTTTGCCTTTATTGTTGTAGTGTTTTTAGCGAATAATATCGTTACTTACGCTTTACTATTAGCCTTTACACTGCTTGTAATCTTAATGTCTCGCATTCGTTTATACTTTTTAATCAACGGATTAAAGCCAGTCATTATTTTATTAGTGTTTACATTCTTAATTCATATTTTCTTTACTAGGGAAGGCGATCTTCTATTTGAACTTGGCTTCTTAAAGGTCTATGAGGAAGGGTTAAGACAAGGGATATTTATTTCTATTCGTTTCCTCGTGCTTGTCTTCATGACTTCAATTTTAACGTTAACTACTTCACCAATCTCCATTACCGATGGAATCGAAGTATTGTTAAATCCTTTAAAGAAATTTAAAATGCCTGTTCACGAATTAGCCTTGATGATGTCCATTGCCCTGCGTTTTATTCCAACATTAATGGATGAAACAGATAAAATTATGAAAGCACAGATGGCACGTGGGTCAGATTTAAGTGCAGGCCCATTAAAAGAGCGAGTAAAAGCAGTTGTTCCACTTTTAGTTCCGTTATTTGTGAGTGCCTTTAAACGAGCTGAGGATTTAGCGACAGCCATGGAGGTTCGCGGGTATCGCGGAGGCGAAGGAAGAACGCGTTACCGCCAGTTGAAATGGGATTGGCGCGATACATTATGTATGGTTATATTTGTTGCCATGACCGCATTATTAGTATTTTATCGCAGCTAGCAAGCAGTAAGTGAGGTGAAGGTTATTGCGACGTTTAAAAGCAACTATTAGCTATGATGGCACTCTTTTTGCGGGGTATCAGGTTCAGCCCGGGGAACGTACTGTTCAGCTTGAGATTGAATCTGTTTTAACCAAAATGCATAAAGGTGAAAAGATAAAGATAACAGCGAGCGGTCGTACAGATGCCCGTGTTCATGCAACTGGACAAGTGATTCATTTTGATACCGCTTTAGAAATACCAGTTGAACGTTATAAAAAAGCCTTGAATGTCCAATTGCCTCGAGATATTCGGGTTATAGCAGTGGAAGAAGCCGCAAGTGATTTCCACGCTAGATACAGTGTTTCCGGAAAACGGTATCGATATATTTGGGATTGCGGGGAGGAACAAAGTCCTTTTCGCAGACATTATTCGGTTGAAACGAATGGTGTACAGCCGGATATTGAGAGCATGCAGGCAGCTGCCGGTCATATAATTGGTACACACGACTTTTCTTGTTTCTGTGCGGCAAATACAAGCATCATTGATAAAGTTCGAACGGTTCATTCATTGAGCTTCTCCCGGCAAGGAGAAGAGCTCCATATGGTGATAGAAGGCAATGGCTTTTTGTATAATATGGTTCGGATTATTGCAGGTACTTTATGGGAGGTTGGCATAGGCAAGCGTGAAGCTCGGGAACTAGAACAAATCGTCGCTTCGATGGATCGGGGAAGAGCAGGGAAAACAGCGCCAGCACACGGTTTATATCTTGAAAAAGTATTTTATTAACATTGTATATCTTGTCCAGAATCTGGTCGTTTAAGTATCAAAAAAAATATGCTAAAATAATTAAGCAACACACCTGGAAGTGTTGCTTTTTTTCTTGACTTATATGTAAATATATTATAAGATGACATATGGTATTTTCATTACCACCACAAATAAGCCCCGAAACTTATAAGTGTATACTAATGAAAAATAACGGTAATCGAATCGATTAGGAGGATATATAAATGCGTACAACATTCATGGCTAAAGGTCACGAAGTAGATCGTAAATGGTTAGTAGTTGACGCAGAAGGACAAACGCTTGGACGTTTAGCTTCTGAAGTAGCTGCTATCTTACGCGGTAAACATAAACCAACATTCACACCAAACGTTGACACAGGTGACTTTGTTATCGTAATCAACGCTGACAAAATTCATTTAACAGGTAACAAATTAGACGGTAAAATCTACTACCGTCACACTCAATTCGCTGGTGGTTTAAAAACACGTACAGCTGGCGAAATGAAAGAAAAATACCCAACACAAATGATCGAATTAGCAGTTAAAGGGATGCTTCCTAAAAACTCTTTAGGTCGCAAAATGTTTGGTAAACTTAATGTTTACGCTGGAGCAGAACACCCACATGCAGCACAAAAACCGGAAAGCTATACGCTTCGCGGATAATTATTAAGAGGAGGATATACCCTTGGCACAAGTTCAATATATCGGCACAGGTCGCCGTAAAAGCTCAGTAGCTCGCGTACGTTTAGTACCAGGCGAAGGTAAAATTGTTATCAACAACCGTAGCATCGAAGAGTACTTACCATTCGAAACTTTACACTTAATCATCAACCAACCATTAGAAGCAACTCAAACTAAAGGTAGCTATGATGTATTTGTAAACGTAAACGGTGGTGGATTCACTGGTCAAGCTGGTGCAATCCGTCACGGTATCGCTCGTGCGTTACTATCAGTTGACCCAGATTTCCGTCCAGCACTAAAATCTGCAGGTTTACTAACTCGTGACCCACGTATGAAAGAACGTAAAAAATACGGTCTTAAAGGTGCTCGTCGTGCGCCTCAGTTCTCAAAACGTTAATTTTGGGGATATATCAAGACTCTCAAAGCATTTGCTTTGGGAGTTTTTTTTGCCTATAAATAGTTTTGGTTATTCATTGAAAATTATTGCTCTAAAAAGGCGAAAGATTAATGGCACAGCTCGTTCTTGATTAAGCACCTTTCTTTCGAATATAGTTCAGGAGCTGCTTGTTTAGAATCGTGAAAATAAACATAAAAAACGAGAAGCCTTATTCTCTAAATAAGGTTTCTCGTTTTATTTCGTTTCAAAACATTACTCTGGAATGTAAGGCAATTCCTTCATAGTTGGCACATTGATGACATGAGTTTCTGTATAGGATTTAATGCCATCTATGCCGTATTCACGTCCTACACCTGATTGTTTAACGCCTCCAAATGGGAAGTGAACATCTAATCCTTGTACTGCCGCAGTATTGATCATTGTAGTACCGGCTTCAATACGGCGCGCTACTTTAATCGCGTGTTCTTCTTCACCCCATACTGAACTTGTTAAACCATAGATGCTTTCGTTATGCAGGTGGATTACTTCTTCTTCATTATCGAATGGAAGAATCGGAACAGTTGGACCAAATTGTTCTTCTACGACCACGCGATCATGAACATCTGCACCTAATACAAGTGTTGGTTGCAGGAAGTAGCCGTTATCCATTAATTCAGGGTTTAGAATTGTTCCTAATGGAATGATTTTTGCCCCTTTATTTTTTGCATCCTCCACTAAACTGTTCACATAGTTCACTTGGGCCTTGTTATTCACTGGACCAACTGTAACTTCTGGGTGGAATGGATCGCCTACTTTAATCCATTTGTTTGCTGCTTCAATATATTTTTCAACAAACGCATCATAAATTGAACGATGAACATAGACACGCTTCGCAATCATACAAATTTGGCCCGCTGTTAGGAAGTTCGAAATAACCATACGGCGTAATGCGCGTTCGTCATTTACATCGAAGTCTTCCAGGACGATGGCTGCGTCATTTCCACCAAGTTCCAGCGTCATATTTTTGATCGTGTCAGATGCAGCCTTCATGATATGCTTCGCAGTATTTGTACCACCTGTAAAGGCGATTTTTGCAATTTTAGGATTGGATGTTAGCTCTACCCCAACTTCTGCATCACCGTTTACAAGATTCAATACGCCTGCAGGGAACTCGTCCGCAATGATTTCAGTTACACGGCTTACGGCTAAAGGTGCAAATGGGCTAGGTTTTAGCACCATTGTATTGCCAGTTAACAATGCAGGTGCAATTTTAATAGTAGATAGAGAAATTGGATAGTTCCAAGGCGTGATAGCTGATACTACACCCATTGGGTCATGAGAAATGATTGTACGTCCGTTTTCATGGTTTAACTCTTCCGGAGAAGTAGCTTTTTTTACATTTTCTACGGCAAATTCCATCCACATAAGAGAAATTGCAATTTCCCCTTGTGCGTCATAAAGTGCTTTACCGTGTTCGCGGGACAATAATTCCGCAATTTCCGGCAATTCGTCTTTAATCTTTTGAATTGCACGATTCATTCTTTCGATACGATCGTCGATATCACTCCATGCCCACGTTTTAAAAGCTTCATAGGCCGCATCAATTGCTAGGATTGTTTCTTCTCTCGTATTATTTGGAGCGTAACCAACAATCTGCTCAGGATGTGCTGGATTTTCACGGGTAATTTTTTTATCTGTTTGTATTTTTTCGCCATTAATAATGGCGCTGACTGTAATTGGTTCTTTAGTCATATATAGACCCTCCATATTAGTAAAGTTCGCTTACAACTAGAATAATAATTCTATTAAATTTTGAATTCAAGAAAGTTGCTCACGCAATATATAAGATTGATAGAATTTTGTTTGTTCGAATTTTTCCATATAGCAAAATTTTACAATTTAAATATTGCAAACTGCTCGTTTTTAATAAGCCGAGGCCCTATTTCGCAGCTTTCTATTTCAAGAAAAAATAGATTTTTCATCTGTGTAGTGTAATATAGATATTAGTTAAATGTTTTGCAGGGGGACACGATTTGTGTTGAGAAGGTTAAACCTGACCCTTAGAACCTGATCCGTTAATACGGGCGTAGGGAGCAACGTACAATTTACATGTGTGCTTGTATGCTCTCCTTTTTTTCAAGGGGAGCTTTTCTTTTGCAAAATTACTTTAACATTGCGGGGGGACACGATTTGTGTTGAGAAGGTTAAAACCTGACCCTTAGAACCTGGCAGTTAACACTGACGTAGGGAGCAATGAAGGGTGCACTTTACTCTTTTTTAGCCTCTACTTTTCAAAGTAGGGGCTTTTTTGCTCTCCATTAAAAAGGAGGAGAAAAACATGTTATTACGCGAGGAATTTCGTATTGCAGCAGCTGTACTTGGAGGTGAAGCGATATGCTAGCCAAAATTAATCAGGCAAAACCGCTTGTTCACTGTATGACCAACTATGTTGTAGCAAATTTTACGGCTAATGGATTGCTGGCTATCGGTGCTTCTCCAGTAATGGCGGATGAAATCGAAGAAGTGGCAGATATGGTATCCATAGCTGGGGCATTGCTATTAAATATTGGTACAGTAAATTCTCGTACAGCAGAAGCGATGCTTGTTGCGGGGAAAAAGGCAAATGAATGTGAAGTGCCAGTGGTGTTGGATCCTGTAGGGGTAGGGGCAACACCTTATAGAAAAAATATCGTCTCGCAAATTCTAGATGAAATTAAAATCGATGTGCTTCGTTGCAATGAAGGAGAGCTAGCTTCAATCTATGGAGCTACCTGGACATCGCGCGGCGTTGATAGTGGAGACGGTGACATGGACACAATCCAGGTGGCCAAAGAGGTGGCAAGTAAGTATCAATGTATAGTTGTAGTAACGGGGGAAACAGATCTTGTGACAGATGGGCAAGACATTATACAGGTACATGGCGGGAACATCTACGCAACACGCATAACCGGAACAGGTTGTTTATTAAGTGCAATTTGCGCGGCGGTTTTAGCAATTAGCGAGCAACCGATGGAGGATCTAGCTTCCACATTAAAAGAATATAAAGTAGCTAGTAAGCAAAGCGGTGAAGAGCTAGGGACGTTCCAAATTGAATTTATCAATGCATTGCAAAGAATAGCGGAGGGATGGCAATGATCGCTTTAACAATTGCTGGTTC
This sequence comes from Lysinibacillus fusiformis, assembly GCA_030027265.1. Classification (GTDB taxonomy): domain Bacteria; phylum Bacillota; class Bacilli; order Bacillales_A; family Planococcaceae; genus Ureibacillus; species Ureibacillus fusiformis_A. The sequence goes on from JASENG010000013.1 coordinate 107,142, forward strand.
CGATTCTGGTGGGGGTGCGGGAATTCAAGCGGACATCAAAACATTTCAGGAGCTTGGGGTATTTGGTACAACCGCTATGACCGCCTTAACGGCACAAAACACTTTAGGCGTGCATGGCATTTTTGATGTAACGCCAGAATTTCTGAAGCAGCAAATCGATGCTGTACTATCGGATTTGGATGTGCAAGCCATTAAAACGGGCATGCTTTTTTCGGCAGAATTGATTGAGGTGGTTGCTGAAGTTATGAAAGGTCAAAACATTCCGCTTGTCGTTGATCCTGTCATGATTGCTAAGGGCGGTGAAAGTTTATTGCAGGAAGCCGCAGTGGAGGCGTTGAAAACAAAGCTGCTTCCTCTAACAACTATTTGTACACCGAATATTCCTGAAGCTGAAGTCCTTACTGGGATGTCGATAAACAATGCAACAGATATCGTACAAGCGGCGAAAAAAATCTTGGCAATAGGTGTACAGCATGTGGTGATGAAAGGCGGCCATCTACAAGGCGAACATTCAGTAGATATGGTTTTTGGGAATGGCGGCTATTTCACTATGAAAACCCCACGGGTGGAAACAAAGGATACACATGGTACTGGTTGTACATTTTCAGCAGCAATTACTGCTCATTTGGCAAACGGATTGCCGGTAGAAGAGGCAATTATTGAAGCGAAGAAATTTATCCATTTAGCCATTTCAACCCCATTATCCATTGGTAATGGCCATGGTCCGACAAATCATTTCGCGTATAAACGAGCATTCGGGCAATGTGAGGTAACTGTACATGAATCGGAATGATTTGAGCGTGTATTTTATTATGGGCATGGCAAATAGCAAGGAGCCTCTAGAAACTCTTGAAAAAGCATTACAGGCAGGGATTACTTGCTTCCAATTCCGTGAAAAGGGAGAAAATTGTTTAACAGGGGAAGCCTATGAGTCCTTTGCCCGCGCCTGTCAAAATCTTTGCAGATCATATGGTGTCCCATTTATCGTCAATGATGACGTTGAATTGGCACTAAAACTAGAGGCTGATGGGATACATGTTGGGCAAGATGATTTAGCAATTACCGAATTCAGAGCACTGGCAAAAGATAAAATTATTGGGGTTTCGGTGCATAACGAACAGGAGATGGCATTTGCTGTACAAAGTGGCGCTGATTATGTAGGGATTGGTCCCATTTATCCAACAAAATCCAAGAAAGATGCAAAACCACCTGCTGGGCTTGAGTTTTTAAGGAAAGCAAGAAGTCTCTATCCTCAATTCCCGATTGTAGGGATTGGAGGGATAAACGAAAAAAATGCTGGTGATGTTCGCTCAAGCGGTGCAGATGGAGTAGCAGTGATTTCTGTCATTTGTGAAAGTCCAAATATAGAAAATACAATACAGGAACTAAGTGGGGAGAAATAATCATGGAATTACGTAAACAAACAGTGTTAATAACTGGCGCTAGTCGAGGGGTAGGAGAAGAGCTTGCGCGGGCATTTGTAAAAGAAGGGGCAAATGTCATTATTAATTACTATCAAAGCCAAGAAAAAGCAGAAGCCTTAGCAAATGAATTAGGAGAGAAGGCGATAGCGCTGCAAGCAGATATTCGCAATCAACCGGAAGTTTTCCAAATGGTTGAAGAAGCGAAACGCTATTTTAATGCACCTATTACAACGGTTGTTAATAATGCCTTGATTGATTTTGAATTTAATCCGCTTACACAAAAGAATGCCTTTGAGCTTAAATGGGCTGATTTTAATAAACAATTCGAAGGAACAATACAGGGTGCTTTAAATAGTCTTCAGGCTTGTTTAAATGATATGAAGGAACTTGGCTTTGGCCGGATTATTAACATTGGGACAAATCTATTTCAAAATCCTGTTGTAGCCTATCATGAATATACAACAGCTAAAGCAGCGTTAGTTGGCTTTACCCGCAACATGGCAAAAGAGCTGGGTGCTTACGGGATTACGGTGAACATGATGTCCGGCGGTCTGTTAAAGCAAACGGATGCAAGTAAAGTGACGACACCAGAAGTATTCCAGATTATTGAATCCTCTACACCGTTGCAGAAGGTTACCACACCGCGAGAATTAGCAGATGTTGCTTTATTCTTTGCTTCTCCTTGGGGGAGAGCGATTACGGGGCAAAATCTAGTAGTTGATGGCGGGCTTGTCATGGATTAACGAGTTGCTTCTAATTTAGAATTGTCTAGATTTTCGCATGAATTGTCTAGTTTATCGGGAAAAGCGGCTAGATTTTCGCCCGAAGTATCTAGATTTTCCTGAAAAGTGTCTAGATTAATCCCAAAACGAACTATGCTTATATAAAATAATTCACAAACTGCTCTTCATAAAAGGAAAAAACCCAATTTCACTCTAAAGAAATTGGGTTTTACTATTTCATTGAAATTGATGCTAAATTCGAGCCACGGCCATAAGCTCTTGAATTTTTTCCACTAAGTTCAGCAACAGGAAACCGTTTCCTTCAGAACTTTTACGATTTCCAATAGGAAGCGTACGTTTAATAAGCTGTGCGTAAATTTCTGCTTCGCTTAAATGTCGTCCAAACTCTTTTTCGCTTAATATAATCAGCAATGCTATTGCACCGGCGATGTGAGGGGTAGCCATGGATGTCCCGGAAAGAGAAGCATATTTGTTTCCTAAGTAAGTAGAAATAACTTCTACTCCGGGAGCAACCAAATCGATTTCTTCGTTAGTATTCGTAAATGGAGCGAGTGTTAAGTTATGATCAACAGCGCCCACTTGAATGACTTCGTTGTATTTGCCTGGATATGCATACTCAAATGTGTCTTCACTGCCATCCCCTTCGTTGCCGGCAGCAACAACAACAGAAATATCCTGGCTGACTGCGTTTTGAATGGCTTTATGCATTTCAGGAACGTCTTCAGGACCGCCGAGTGACATGGAGATTACACGGACTCTTTCCTGCTGTGGTCCGCGCCACTCTACTGCATAGTTAATGGCATTGATAATCCACTCATAGTTCCCGGCTCCGTCACCAGTTAGTGCTTTTAAACTTAGAATTTTTGCTTTGGGAGCTACGCCAACAACACCATCATTATTTAAACTAGCGGCGATCGTTCCTGATACGTGGGTGCCATGTCCATTGTTATCTTCAAATATATTAGGGTCTCCGTCGTAATCGGAAGTAAAATTTTGTCCGTCGATAATTTGATCTTTGAGGTCGGGATGATCGGTTTCAATACCTGTATCAATGACTGCTATTACAATGCCATCCCCTTGATTACTATCTTCCCAAATAGAAGCTGCTTGAATTAGTTCTACCCCTTTTGGTGTTTCGTTTGTGTTCTCGACAACCGACTCAATAGTGAAAGGAATTAATTTGACTTGCAACGGTTTTTGAATCATTTTTCATCCGCTCCTTCTATGAGATTGGGAGGTTACTGAAAAGTAATTAACTCCCTTGTTTATATAGGTTCAACATAAAATTTTGTATTCCTTTTTCAAAATGAAAGATAAGTCTTTGGAACTCGTAGTCTTCAATGTTTGGGGTCTTTTTGATTACAAGAACACTTCCTTCGATTGACATACTTTGAACAATTGATGTGTAAACATGTTTAAACTATTTTGGGACATGATATAGAAAAAGGAGGGGATAAATATGGCACGAAAGAATAGAAATAAAATTCTAGTTCCTGAAGCTCGTCAAGGACTGGACCAATTAAAAGCAAAAGTTGCAGGGACAGCTGATCCTGAACAAGCCAAATTTGAAACTGCCGAAGAAGTGGGTGTTCCATTAAAGGAAGGCTATAACGGGAAGCTGACGTCTGAACAAGCAGGAAAAGTTGGCGGCCGACTAGGCGGCAGTATGGTTAAAGAGCTTGTAAGAATGGCGCAGGAAAATTTAAATAAGAATCAATAAAATGCATCTCTCTCCAATAACAAGTGGGGGGAGATTTTTTATCGGATTCTGGATAAGGGGTGAAAAACAATTTAAAGCGAATAGATGAAACTGAATGTTAAATACTATTGAAAACATTTAAAGGAGTTATATCGATGGATTTTCATTGGGTATGGAAAGCAGTATTGATTGTAATTGTAGGTACTTTATTACTTAGAATTGCTGGCAGGAAGTCAATTTCGCAGATGACGTTAGCGCAAACCGTTATTATGATTGGACTTGGTTCATTATTGATTCAACCAGTTGCCGGAGAAGATGTGTGGACCACATTTATGGTAGGCCTCAGTTTGGTCTTAACATTAGTCGTAGTGGAGTTTGCTCAGCTAAAGTCGAATAAGATAGAGAAATTCATTACAGGCAAAGCAAAGATACTAATTGAAAATGGGATAATACAAGAACGCAACTTTAGAAATTTAAGAATGACCATTGATCAGCTTGAAATGAATTTAAGGCAACAAAATGTAAAAAATTTAAGCGATGTTCAATACGCAACCTTAGAACCAAATGGCCGGATAGGATTTATTTTGAAAGAAGAGGCACAACCTGCAACAAAAAAGGAAATCCAGTTAATTCAACAGGAGATACATCAGCTGGCACAACTTGTGAATTCGAATTTGGTTAACCAAATCGATTTTCCCCAGCAAACCGAAAGTAAGGAACAGCCTAGTTTATTTCACGAAGTTGCAAAGAATTCGCCTAAGTCCCAGCGCCCTGAACATTTACAGTAACCTGGGAAATAATTCATATACCAAAGTATTGAAGGGGGCGTTAGCAAGTTCCATGGATAAAAAAGAGACTATCCAAAAAATCAGATAGCCTCTGTTAAATTACTTATTAATTTTTAAACGGATTCTTCCATTCCATCAGAACCCCATAGTTGAGAGATTCTTCATCCTCTAGATAATTCTCCACAACGGCGATAGGCAAGCGCCCGCATTTCAATAAAAATGAGATAACGGGGTCATATAATTCTCCAATTACTACTTTGTCTAGATACTCCTTGGCTGAGAGATCATTTGCATACTTATGATAACCAGGCATCCTTCCTCCACCGAGCAGCCGATCCAACCCTTTTTCAACGACAACATGGTACATGGCTTGCATCATAATTTTGCCGAGGCCTAAAGAGCGGAAAGCGGGACGTACACTTATATCGACAATGTAGAGGGTATTGCCAAGTGAATCGTGATTCTTGATATAGCCGCTGTCTGTTGCTTCTTCCCAAGTATGGTCAGGGTGAGCGGGATCAAAATGAGTGCACACCCCAGTTAAAGAACTAACGACCTTCCCATCAATTTCAATACACATAGCCCCTTCAGGAAATAAAGTAACATGGTTTGATAATTGTCCTTTATTCCACCACAAATCAGAAGGGAATGGAGGAGGGAAACATTCCGTTTGAATAGCAATTAATTCATCAAAATCATCTATTGTATAATTTCGGACTACAATTCGAACGGGTTTTCCATTATCAAATAGTAATTGCTCGTTTCGGTACAAAGGATACACCTCGCTTTCCAATACTTATCGTGCTATTACTCCCAATCAGGGTAAAGATCTGTACGACGGTCTCTCCAAGTTGTAACCGAACCTTTTTCACGTACTTTTTCAAGCAGCTCAATATCAAGGTCAGCTGTAACTAACATATCGTTGTTAATTTCTCCTTCAGCTAAAAGACCTTTTGGAGGGAATGGGACATCGTTTGGCGTGATGATTGCAGCCTGCCCGAAATTGGCGCGCATAAAGTCAACGGTTGGTAATGCCCCAACTGTTCCTGTTAATACGACATATACCTGGTTTTCGATTGCGCGGGCATGGCTTGTGTAACGCACACGGTGGAAGCCGTGGCGATCGTCCGTGCATGAAGGGCAGAAAATCACATCTGCCCCCTTTGCTTTTGCCATACGGACAATTTCAGGGAACTCGATATCATAGCAAGTCAAAAGGGCAATTGTGCCTTTCTCCGTTTCAAATACTTCTAAGCCTTCACCAGGAGACATGTTCCATTCATGGACTTCCGTTGGTGTGATGTGAAGTTTCGCCTGAGTGCCAATGCGGCCATCCGGATAGAATAAATGCGCAGTATTACGCAGCTTGCCGTCAACCTTCACCACATGTGTACCGGCGATAATATGGACATTGTATTTTTTAGCAAGCTGAGTGAACAATGCGCGGTATTGCTCGGTAAACGATGGAAGGTCATCAATTGTTAATGCTTTTCCACCTTCGCCTTTAATCGACAGCAATTGCGTTGTGAAAAACTCAGGAAATAAAATGAATTCTGTCTCAAACTCTAAAGCAGCCTTAATATAGTGTTCACTTTGATGGGCAAAATCTTCAAATGATTCGATTGTGTGGAGATGATATTGAACAGCGGAAACTCGCAATTTCATAGACAACCCTCTTTTTAAATTTATTTGATAGCTTTATTATAAAAAAATTTATCCCCAATGTATTTCAATACGCATTAGAAAAATCCTCTTACAGGGTTATTGATATTTCGTATACAAAAGTATACAATCGTATACAAGAGGTGATTTTCAATGGGAAACGAAATGAATGACCAAAGCCGTGAAGAGGAACTTAAGATTCAAAGATTGCGCCATGAACGACGAGGAAGAGGAACGCAGGGGGCGAAAACCTTCAGGCGAGGGAGAGCACTGGCATTCTATGAAAAGTTGATAGTGAGACGAGATACATTAAAGCAGCAATTGGAATCTCAAGAATTACAATCTATTCAACAAGTAATAGCGGGAGAATTGAAGGCAACAGAAGCAATTATGAATGATTTTAAAGCAGCCTTTGAGTTGGATGAAATTTCTCAAGCTATGAGTGAGGAAGAGTAGCAAACAAAGTTCTTATAAAGAAAGAATTGATTTTTTTAGTTCAGGGAAATTTATTAATAAGCTATTTCAATAGAAAGAAGGTACTTCATGCAAGCAGTATTATCTTTAAAGAAATACATAAAACCTTATATGGCATTTGCCATTATTGCGCCTTTAATGATGGTGCTGGAGGTTGCAATGGACTTGGTTCAACCGACTATCATGCAGCATATTATCGATAATGGGATTGCAGAAGATGACAGCTCCTATGTCATCAAAATGTTTGGGGTCATGATTTTATGTGCGGTCATGGGATTAATAGGCGGGATTGGCTGTTCCATTTATGCTTCAAAGACGGCCATCAACTTTTCGGCAGATATTCGGCAAGATTTATATGAAACGATAACCTATTTTTCAAATCGAAATAAAGACCATTTTACATTAGGAAAATTGATTACGAATATGACCAGTGATGTGGAAATGCTGCAAAGAGCACTAACGATGCTTCTAAAAATGTTTATTCGTGGACCATTTACGTTTATTGGAGCAATCGTCATTGTGTTTTTAACTGCGCGGGAGCTATTTCCGGTTTTACTAGTCGTAGTACCCATTCTGGCAGTTGCTATTTTCTTTTTCACAAGATTGTCTGGAAAGCTATTTTTAAAAGTACAAGAAGCAGTGGATGGAGTAAATACTAGAGTACAAGAGAATTTAGCAGGCATCCGCGTCATCAAGGCCTATAACCGTAAGAGGCATCAAATCGATCAATTTACAACGGTGAATGAAACTCTGATGAAACGCAACATTCATGCCGATCAAATTATTGGGATTTTAATGCCTTTAACAGCCTTCGTTGTGAATATGGGGATTATCGGGGCCTTATGGATGGGTGCTTTCAAAGTAGAAAATTCAACAATCGAAGTCGGGGTCATTTTAGCATTCATTAACTATTTAATGATGGTGATGGGCGGTTTAATGGGATCTTCTACTGTACTAATGCTCATTGCCCGAGCAGTTCCAAGTGCGAACCGCATTGTGGCTGTACTTGAGCAAAAGTCGGAAATTACTAATACAGAAAATCCTGTAGCTGCGCCAATTAAAGGTGAAGTTGAATTTGACCATGTTAGCTTTGCTTATAACAAAAATAACGAACCGGTATTAAAAAATATTTCTTTTAAAGCTAATCCAGGGGAAACAATTGGAGTCATTGGAATGACCGGCAGCGGAAAATCATCTATTGTCAATTTAATTCCACGGATGTATGAAGCAGACCAAGGCGTTATCAAAATAGACGGCCGACCAATTCATGACTATGATTTGCAAGTTCTCCGCGAGGCAATCGGTTTTACACCTCAAAAGGCAACGTTGTTTTCAAGAACAATCGAAGAAAATGTAAAATACGGGAACGAGGATGCTGCGCTTGAAGAATTAATCGAAGCATTGGAGTCTTCCTGTGCTTTGGAATTTGTGGAAAAACTCGAAAACAGAGAACAATATCGGGTTACTCAAGGTGCTACAAATCTTTCGGGTGGTCAAAAACAGCGGCTAGCAATGGCGCGGGCCTTAATTCGCAAGCCTGCCATCTTAATTTTAGATGATACGACATCTGCTGTAGATAGTATCTCGGAAAAAAGAATCCAAAAAGCCATTGAAGAGAATTACAAGGAAAGTACAAAGTTTATTGTCTCTTCCAAAATTTCTTCCATTCGTCATGCCGATAAGATTTTAGTTATGGATGATGGAGTAATTGTTGGGCAAGGGACCCATGAAGAACTGCTTGAAACAAATAAAATCTATCAGGAAATTGTTTCAACACAGTTAGTAAGAGGAGGGACTTTAAATGCATAAACCGCAAGGAAGACCAGCCGGACCTCCTCCAATTGGCAGACATCCAGGCCCAAGATTTAATGGACCTGCAGAAAAAGCAAAGAATCAAAAAGCTACTTTGAAACGAATTTGGTCGTATTTAAAAAATCAAAGAATAGGACTCATCAGCTCGATTTTCTTTGTAGTGGCGTCTACCCTTTTAAGCTTAGCCGGACCGTTATTTATAGGAATCATTATCGATGATTATATTCTCAAGTTCGATCTTGATGGAGCTATTCGAATGATATTGGTGCTTGCGGGGATTTATATTGTGTCTGCTGTATTTACCTGGCTGCAAACCTTTATGATGATTCGAGTTTCGCAAAAAACGATTCGTCAACTTCGCCAGGATTTATTTGAAAAGTTTCAGTCCTTGCCGATCGCAATCTTTGATAAACGTCAGCAAGGCGATTTAATGAGCCGGATGACAAATGATATCGAAAATTTAAATGCAGCGGTTTCACAAAGTGTGATCCAAATTGTATCAACGGTTTTATCGGTGGCTGGTACAGGAATTGCCATGTTCTATTTAAATTGGGTATTGGCCATTGTAACATTACTGGTTGTTCCGATAATTATTTGGTCGACAAAGCAAATTATAAAACGCAGCAGCAAAAACTTCTCTCAAAGACAAAGAGATCTTGGGAATCTAAATGGATTTGTTGAAGAGACGATTTCAAACGCCCATATTACGACTTTGTTTGGAAAAGAAGAGCAGACAGTTGCTCAATTTAAGGAAGCAAATGAAAAATTGCGCAACTCCGCGCTAAAAGCGGATATCACTTCAGGTTTCCTTGGCCCAATCAATAACTTTATTAATAACTTAGGAATTGGTTTAGTGATTGGAGTAGGAGCGTTGCTTTCAATTGGCAATTTGGGAGTAAGTGTAGGGGTCATTGCGTCCTTTGTGACCTACACAAGACAATTCTTCCGACCTATCAACCAATTATCGAATCTTTTCAATACATTCCAATCGGCCGTTGCCGGAGCTGAACGAGTATTTGAAATATTGGAAGAACAAAACGAAGTAGCCGATGTTCCAGAGGCAATTGTTAAAAATCGCTATGATGGGGATGTGGAGTTTCGGGATGTTGGATTTTATTACCAATCGGATAAGCCTGTTTTGCAGCATATTTCATTCCATGCAAAAGCGGGTGAAACGATTGCACTTGTTGGTCCAACTGGTTCAGGGAAAACATCTGTTATACAGCTGCTGAACCGTTTTTATGATGCAGTGCACGGGGAAATTTTAATCGATGGCAATGATATTAAGCAGTACCGAATGGAAAATCTGCGCAATCATATCGGTGTTGTTTTACAGGATACGTATTTATTCTCTGGTACGGTTCGTGACAACATCCGCTACGGAAAGTTGAATGCGGCGGATGAAGAGGTGGAGCGTGCTGCCAAGATTGCCTATGCACATAACTTTATTAAATACTTGCCTCAAGGCTATGAAACGATGCTAGTTTCTGGAGGCATGAATTTAAGTCAAGGCCAACGTCAGCTAATCGCCATTGCTCGGGCCATTTTGGAAGATCCGGATATTCTTATTTTGGATGAAGCAACATCCAGCGTTGACACTATGACAGAGGTGCATATCCAAAAAGGTTTAAACAATTTAATGCAAGGCCGTACTAGCTTTGTCATAGCCCATCGTTTAAAAACAATCGAGAATGCCGACCAAATTCTCGTTATCAAGGATGGGACTATATTAGAGCAAGGAAATCACGATTCCTTAATGTTGAAAAATGGTTTATATGCATCTTTGCAGCATCAATTACAAGTACAGTAAATAGAAGTGAAAGTAACATGAAATATTAATTAGCAACATAAATATTCGGGACATGCTAAACATAAGTTTGTGTTAAGCGTGTCCTTTTTACAGAGAAGAAAATAAACGATCTTATCTGCAAAACTTCAACTAAGGCTTATCGCTATTTTCTTTACGATAAGCCAGGTTTACGAATATGTTTTTCATGCCTATAACACTTTTTGGAAGTAAGAAAGTTCACGCATACTCGTCCTAATTTTTGCGTATAGTAGTGAAAAAGGTTGCGAAAAGGCGGTGTAATGGTTTGAAAAGATGGATTGCACTAGGGGTTATATTGTTAGGATGTTTGTGCCTTGTTGTTTATGAGACAAGCGCATCAGATCGAAGCTTCTTTTTACCAGAGCCATTAGGAGGGGTTAAAATTGTCGTTGATGCTGGTCACGGCGGGGTTGATGGCGGGGCTTCATCCGGTGAGGTAATTGAAAAAGAAGTAACTCTTGCTATTGCACAAAAGGTTGAAAAACAATTAAAGCGTTTAGGGGCTACGGTTGTCATGACTCGTTCAACTGACGGTGATGTATTGGAAGAGCATGCGCCAAGCGAAGAGTTCTCAACATTAAGGGAACGAAAGAAGGAAGATATTTTCTTGCGCTCGAACCTTGTCCAAAAGAATGAACCTGATATTTTTGTGACGATTCATGCCAATGCGATTCCGGAAGAAAAATGGAGAGGGGCACAAGTATTTTATCATAAAGATGGACACCCAAATAGTGAGCTATTAGCGAAATCAATTCAATCAACAATCAAGGAATCCTTGCAAAATACTGAGCGAGAAGCACTAGCCATTAAACAGGTGTATCTTTTAAAGAAAGCAGAAGTGCCGGCTGTATTAGTTGAGACAGGATTCTTGAGCAATAATGAGGAACGTGCATTGCTATCGAGTGAGGATTATCAAGAGAAGATGGCAGCTGCAATTGTTAGTGGCATTGAGAGCTATGTAAATCTGGAGTTTAAATAATGAATACAATTATTATGTATAAGGACATGCAAATGGCTATACCAATACATAATGATTCGTTTTAAGGAATTGTTTGGGGACTAGGTCCATAAACAATTTTGAATATGGATAATTGTATATGGACCTGGTCCGGCGAGAAAAGGAAATGCCTCAATTGAAAAAGAGGCATTTCCTTTTTTAATTTTATTAAGGGATTCCCAAGAAAATGTAAATTTTATTAACCTAATAATAATGTGTGTAAAAATATACCAAATCCGTCGTTTTTATCAAATTTATATGGTTGAATAGACTTAGTTCTATGAAGGAGGTTTGTTATGGGGTACATCGAACTGATGGACATTTCAAAGTCATACAACAAACAAAGTAATGTGTTAAATGGAATTGATTTGCAAATTGAAGAAGGTGAGTTTTTTGTTCTTGTCGGTCCTTCTGGTTCAGGGAAAAGTACACTGCTTCGTATGATTGCGGGACTTGAAGAAATATCTGGAGGCACGCTGAAAATAAATGAAAAGGTCGTGAACCATCTGCCTCCCAAGGACCGTAATTTATCGATGGTTTTTCAAAATTATGCCTTATATCCGCACTTGACGGTTGAACAAAATATATTATTTGGTCTTCATGCAAAAAAAGTAGATAAACAAGTACAGAAGAAACGATTAGAAGAAACAGCAAAAATGATGGGGTTAAGTGAGCTGCTAAACCGGAAACCACGGGAGTTATCCGGTGGACAAAGACAGCGGGTGGCTCTAGCACGCGCGGTTGTTAGTGAAGCTCCTCTTTGTCTGATGGACGAGCCATTATCCAATTTAGATGCAAAGCTGCGTGCCAATATGCGAATTGAAATTCGCCGGCTCCAAAAAAAGCTCGGGCTAACAATGGTCTATGTAACACATGACCAGGTAGAAGCTATGACTATGGGCGATCGCATTATGGTATTAAACGATGGCATTATTCAACAAGTTGGAGAACCAATTGAACTATATAACAAGCCTGCAAATTTATTTGTAGCAACTTTTATCGGTTCTCCAAAAATGAATTTAGGTAAGGCCAAAATAAAAAATGACCAACTCATTATAGAAGATGCTTTGACAATTCCGTTCGAAAAAATGGACGTGCCCGAGAGTATTCAAAACCGCAAGTTAGTGATTGGACTTCGTGCCGAACATATGCCTCATGGAAATGAAACTCAACAAGTTCAACATGTAGAAATTGTGAATGTTGAACACTTAGGAAATGAAACCTTAGTTTCTTTTGAGATTGGAACTGAACTATGGACAGCGAAATGGCTGGGGCAATGGTTAATTCAAGTCGGGGATAGGGTGCCGGTACATATATCTGTAGAAAATATGTGTTTCTTTGATGCAGAAACAGGAGACTTAATCAAAGCTGCCGCATTCACTCGAAAACAAGAGGTTGTGTTGAGATGAGCATGAGTAATCCAATGATCGAATCGTCGCAAGAATTCCATGAGATTAATTATGAAAATGTGAAAAAAAAGCAACGAGCAAAGACGTTTACAAAAGGAATGGTTTTCCTTTTACCTTCCATAGTATTGTTTGGAACATTTTTATTTTATCCCTTGTTCAAAACAATGTATCTAAGCTTCTTCTTAACAAATGCACGTGGGGAAACTACCGTTTATGTAGGCTTGCAAAACTATATTGAAATGTTTACTTCCCCTATTTTCCATCAAAGTATGAAGTCAACGTTTTTATTTGTCCTTTATACTGTGCCAACAACCATAATTATCGCTCTATCATTAGCTGTTATAGCGAATGAAAAATTAAAAGGAATCGGATTTTTTAGAACCATTTTTTCATCAACAATGGGGATTTCAGTAGCAGCTGCTTCTGTTTTTTGGCTATATATGTTCCATCCATCAATCGGATTTCTAAATCGAATCCTTGAATTATTCGGGGTGGAATCGATTGGTTGGCTGACAGACCCCAAATGGGCTTTATTAGCGGTTGCAGTAACAACTATTTGGATGAATCTCGGATTTACCTTCTTAGTATTGCTGGGAGGATTACAATCTATTGATTCCTATTTATATGAAAGTGCAGATATTGATGGGGCGGGCTACTTCTATAAATTAAGAAGAATAACGATTCCGATGTTATCTCCAACACTGTTTTTTGTTATTACAGTTACAATCATCAATGCCTTTCAAACCTTTGGACAGATCGATATTTTAACGCAAGGCGGACCACAAAATTCAACGAACTTAATCGTTTATTCGATTTATCGCGAGGCTTTTTCAAACTATCAATTTGGTACTGCGAGTGCTCAAGCAATCGTTCTATTCACTATCATTCTTATTATGACAATTATTCAATTTAAAATTGGCGAAAGGAAGGTTCATTATCAATGACCATGCCAATCAGCAAAAAGGTCCTTTTCTATTTTTTATTATCAATCTCGGCACTTATCGTTTTTGCTCCAGCATTAATGGCGTTTGCCATGAGCTTTATGGATAACAAGGATATTATGACGGGCAGCTTGCCGCAATCTTTATCCTTTGATAACTATGTCAAAGCTTTTGAGCAGTTTCCGTTATTAAAATACCTGTTTAATAGCTTGATCGTTTCGGTTGTAATAACAATCGGCCAGTTAGTTTTATCAAGCTTGGCTGCTTATGCCTTTGTTTTCCTGGAATTCAAGGGAAGAGATCTATTGTTCTTTCTATTTATCGCAACAATGATGGTGCCCTTTGAAGCATCGATTATTCCTAATTTTCATATTATCCGTGATTTAAATTGGATTGATCAATACCCAGGGTTAACGGTTCCATTTTTTGCAACAGCCTTTGGAACATTCTTGCTTCGACAAAACTTTAAGCAAATTCCAAAAGAGTTAAGAGAAGCAAGCCAAATCGTTGGAATGGGCGATTTGAAATTTTATATAAAGGTTGTTTTGCCGGTTGCTAAAACGAGTCTGGTAACGCTAGGTGCTTACGGGTTTTTAACATCTTGGAATATGTATCTATGGCCATTGCTTTCAACAACAAATGACACAGTTAGAACTGTACAAATCGGTTTGAAACAATTACAAACTCAGGAGCAATTAAATGACTGGGGCGTCATTATGTCCGGTGCCATTATCGTCATCATACCAACGTTGATTTTATTGTTCCTTGGCCAAAAGCAATTACAAAAGGGCCTTACTGAAGGGGCTATTAAGTAAAAAGTTTTTAAAAGCAATATTTGAAAATGGTTTATCCCTTTTGATCATCAAAAGGATAAATAGATAAATGAGAATTAAAAGGAGTAGGAAAATGAGAAAACAATTTATACTAACATCTTTAATGATGCTACTTGTTGTGATTTTAGCAGCTTGTAGTTCAGGTGAAGGTTCATCTGAAACAGAAGCAGAAGAAAATACTACAGGCAGTGCAACTGAAACAACCGAAAACACTGAACCAAAAGAAAAACAAGTCGTAACATTTTGGCACTCAATGGGTGGTGCTGGTCAAGAAGCATTAAATGCAATTGTTGAATCCTACAACAACTCTCAAGATGAAATTCAAGTAAACGCAGAATATCAAGGAACTTATGATGAATCTTTAACAAAATTCAATGCAGTTGCTGGAAGTGAAAGTGCGCCAACAATGATTCAAACTTTTGAAATTGGAACAAAAGCGATGATTAACAGCGGACAAATCGTTCCTATTCAAGAATTTATCGATGCAGATGGCTATGACATGAGTGGATTAGAAAAAAATATTACGAATTACTATGCATTAGATGGTACATTCTATTCAATGCCATTTAACTCTTCAACACCAGTTATGTATTACAATAAAGAAGCATTTGAAGCAGCAGGACTTGATCCGGAAGCTGCACCAAAAACATTTGAGGAAATCATTGAAGCAAATAAAGCAATCGTTAAAGCTAACCCGAATATGAAAGGGTTCGCCCTGCAAGCTTACGGTTGGTTATGGGAACAGCTTTTAGCGAACCAAGGTGCGTTATTATTAAATAATGATAATGGCCGTTCTGAAACACCTACACAAATTGGGTGGTCTGAAGAAGAGGGGAAATCAATCTTTAACTGGGTAAAACAAATGGTTGATGATGAAACTTTTGCAAACTACGGTACAAACGGGGATAACATGGTTGCTGGTTTCTTAGCGGGTGACGTAGCGATGTTCTTACAATCTTCAGCTAGTTCAAGAGATGTTATTGATAATGCGCCATTTGAAGTAGGGATTGCTTATTTGCCACATCCAGAAGCAAGAGAGCGTCAAGGGGTTGTAATTGGCGGTGCTAGTCTATGGATGGTCGATGGCAAATCAGAAGAAGAGCAAAAGGCTGCTTGGGAGTTCATGAAATACTTGCAAACTCCAGAAATTCAAGCTCAGTGGCATGTTGGTACAGGTTACTTTGCTATCAACCCATCTGCATATAATGAGCAAGTTGTAAAAGATGCATATGCAGAAAAACCACAATTACAAGTAACAGTTGATCAATTACAGGATACAAAATCGTCTTTCGCAACACAAGGTGCACTAATGGACATGCTTCCAGAAGGGCGTAAAATCATGGAAACTGCACTTGAAACTGTTTATAACGGTGGAGATGTAGAGGAAGCCTACACTACCGCAGTTGACCAATTCAATGCGGCTATTGAGAAAGCTAACGCTGCGCGCGGTGAATAATCATCTGATACAATATTGGTAATTTAGGTAGAGAATAAAGCGAGGCAATACTCGCTTTATTCTCTTTTTTAGGACCTGGTCAAAAAGAAAATTCTAAACCCTTCATACATAGAATAAAATAAACGAAAAAAGGAGTGGACAACACGAATGAGCAAGAAAAAAAGAATTCTTTTCTTTATGTTATTAAGCGTGCTGCTCCTTGGCATATTTGGTTTTCTAGGAAAGAGTGAACCAGAAGCAGCACCAGGAATAGCAGCGACGCCTAAAATATTTGCCCATCGAGGAGCAGTTGATCGGTTTAACGAAAGCACAATCACATCCTATAAAATTGCTAGCGAAGATAATGTTGACGCTCTTGAAATAGACCTGCGTATGACGAAGGATAATATGTTGATTGTCATGCATGACGAAACCATTGACCGTACAACAAATTGTACAGGTCGAGTAAGCGATTTAACCCTTTGGAACATTAAATCCTGTGTGACGCTAGGTCAATATAATGGAGAAATTACAATGGAAGAGATACCGACTTTGGGGGAGATTTTCCAAACTTTCGGGAGCACGCAAAAATATTACCTCGAAACACGCTTAGTTTACGGAGAAACAGCAATGGAAGAAGTGTTGGTAAAATTGTTAATGGACTATCATTTATTAGATAAAGAAAAAGTAGCGATTGAATCTTTCTCAGAGGATAGTTTAGAGAAAATGGCAACTCTAGCGCCAGAATTAAGTCTAACGCTTCTATTCAGAAAAGGTGAATTCGAACTGGAGAAAGCATTGGCAGTTGATTTCCCTGTGATTGGATTGGAATCAACAGATGCTTCCGTTGAAATAGTAAATGCATTGCATAATCAAGGGAAGGAAGTACATGTCTTTTTCAATGATGTTGAGACATTTGAAGAGCAGCAGAAAAAAATGAAAGAACTAAATATAGATGGCTACTTTACCGACAACATCACTTTTACTAAGCGGTTATTAGGCAAGTAGTTATAGTGGAGTACAAGTCAAATAAGTAGTAGAATTACACTATGTTATACTAACATTAGAAACAAAAATAGGGGAGTGTTTCAAGTGATAAACGAACAACAGGTCCGTGAAGTATTAGGACAACTACAAGATCCTTTTTTACATAGAACGTTTGCTGAAACAAATGGCATCATAAACGTATCCATTAAAGAAGAAAAAAACCATGTCAGTGTAAAAGTGGCAATAGCTAAAACAAATACACCAGAACAAATGCAGCTGCAAATGAAAATCGTAGACGTGCTAAAAGAAGCTGGGGCAAGTACTGTAGGGATTCGCTTTGAAGAGCTATCTACTGAAAGTCTTGAGCAATTCCGTGGTACAGCAACTGAATCAGAGGTACATGATATATTGTCTCCATTATCTTCTGTGCAGTTCCTTGCCATTGCATCAGGTAAAGGCGGTGTCGGTAAATCAACAGTATCTGTAAACTTAGCAGTTGCTTTAGCTCGTCTTGGTAAAAAAGTTGGGTTAATTGATGCAGATATTTATGGATTCAGTGTACCGGATATGATGGGTATTCAAGAGATGCCTGTGGTAAAAGACGATCGCATTTACCCGGTAGAACGTAAAGGGGTAAAAGTTATTTCAATGGGCTTCTTTGTTGAAAATAATGCACCTATCGTATGGCGCGGACCAATGCTTGGAAAAGTATTAGACCAATTCTTCCGAGATGTTGAGTGGGGAGATCTTGATTACTTACTATTAGATTTACCACCAGGTACAGGGGATGTTGCATTAGATATCCACCAAATGCTGCCTTCTTCCAAAGAAATCATTGTCACAACACCACATCCGACTGCTGCCTTCGTTGCGGCTCGTGCCGGGGCAATGGCTTTACAAACAAACCATGACATTCTTGGTGTTATTGAAAATATGGCATGGTATGAGTCAAAATCCGGAGATCGCGAATACGTATTTGGACAAGGTGGAGGACCGAAGCTTGCTGACGAATTACGTACAGAATTATTGGGTCAAATTCCACTGGGACAACCAGATTGGACAAATGATGATTTTGCGCCTTCTGTATATGAAGAAGATCATCCAACAGGAAAAATTTATTTACAAGCAGCTCAAAATATTATCGATAAACTTTCAAAATAAAGCTTATAAAAAAAACGGATTGTACCCTTTAAAAAGGTACGATCCGTTTTTACTTAGGAACCGCCGCCGCCAGACTCTTCTTCCTCAGAGCCGCCACCGCTACCGCCGCCACCTTCTTCTTCGGAGCTGCCGCCTTCTTCAGATTTACCGCCTGAAGAGGCTTCGCCGCTTTCTTTAATAAGCTGCTGCCATTTAGTTTGAAGCAGTGGACTTTCAATTGTCTCCATAACAACTTCTTCCATTTGTTTGCGGAGAGGGGCACTTTTTAATACGGTTTCTAGCTCTTTTTGCATCTCAGATTGTCCGAAAAAAGAAATTAAATCCTCTTGATAGGTCGAATCCTTTATTAACTCTTTCATAATTTCTGTTTGCTGTTCTTTCATACTTTTCGCTATATTTTCTTGGAATGAAGGATCTTCAAATTGCTTCTTCCAAAATTCCTTTGAATCCTCAGAAAGTAATGTAGTATTAATGGCTGTTTGCACTTCATCATGCTCAAGTACAATTAAATCACGGAAACTGGGATCTTGCAGCAATTGTCGAATTGCTTTTTTACCATCTTCCGTTTGAATGGAATCCATCATAATTTTTTTAACTTCCTCATAGGAAAGGGTTTGAGGATTAGATTCAGAACAGCTCGCAAGTATTAGAACGACGAACAAAAGGGAAAGTGCATGTTTAAACAATTTTTCTCAGTCCTTTCTTAAAGGCTCTCTCTTTCAATTATTGTTCACAATCTGGAGCATAATATGTATCCATTTGTTGTTACTTCGATAGCTTTTTTAAGGCTGCATTGTTAAAATATAAAATGAAACTTTAATTAGGGGCGATGATTGAAGGAACGAGGACCTCATATTTTCAATCGATTTACCCTTCGCAACAATTATGGACACATATTACAATGAATACTCTCAAAAGCTTACCGCTTGAGCAATTTTATATTGAACATCGTAATCGGCTGTTTCTGGGTGCTATCACCTCTTTAGCGCATAACAGATCGATGTAACCTTGCAATGGGAGTAATTCCGTAAAAACGGATAAAAATAAAAGTATATTTAAAAATTGGAGGACGCTAAGTCGTGACAATACGAAATTGGGTAAAATTCTTCTTAATGTGTATGGTGATTGGTGGTGTAGTTACCGGAATTGCAGGTATTTTTGTACGCTGGAACTTCTTCCAACCTTATTTAGCCTCTGGAGAATTAGGTGAATTCTTCGCTGCCTTTGGATGGATGATTTTATTAGGATGTACGATGAGTGTTATTGCTCAAGCAGGGTTCTTCGCTTATTTAACTCTGCATCAAGTTGGTATAGGTATCTTTAGAACATTAACTTTATGGAACTGGGTACAAATGCTGCTAGTTGTAATTCTTCTTGTAGACTTAGTAGTATTTCGTTTTGCTCCGAATGCAGAAGGAGCAAAGGATTGGTTATTCTACATTGGTATGCTGATTTTCTTAATTGCTGCTGCCATTGCAACAGCAGTCAAAAAAGTTCAACTAACAGGGAAGAAACATGTGCTCGTTTCTGCGATATTCTTTATGATTGTGGTAACTTCTCTTGAATGGATTATTGCATTGATGGGTCGTCAAGGAAATATCGATACATATGTTGCTTTATTATTGTTCCCTTTAATCGCAGTAAATGCATATCAATTACTGTCGTTACCGAAATATAATTCTAAATCCGATGCAGATCGCAAAAGATTGGAAGAACGTAGAAAAGAACGTCAACTTGAGGCCAAAAAGCCAAAAACAAAATCTACAAATGCAAATGCATAAACAAAAAAGCTAAAACCATTATGAACAAGGTTTTAGCTTTTTTATTTATCATGGACAAGGTAAGAAATGGACAATTTCTATTATTGAGGAATTTTTTTAGTCTTAATGGTGTAGCCAAAAACATTTTCCTCAATTGAAATGAATTTCTCAGCCTCGATTAACTTTGAATATTCTTCAAAGTTAGGTTTGTTATTTTCGTGTAGCTTCAGTGAGTAAATCGCACCATCCGTTTTTTTATAAGTATCTTTCGAGTAAATCATAGAAGGGGATAATAAATTTATTTCCTCATTAAAAACTGTTTGTTGAAGATCTTTTCCAAATTCATAGTCCTTAGTCATAAACCAAAGAGGTTTATTATCAAAATGTTCCTCATAAATTTGCAAGTCTTTGTTGAAATCTTCGATGGTGTAGTTATTTTCAGCGCCCTTATCGCCTAGAAGACCCGTTGGAATATTTTGTTTCTTAATTTGCTCCACTATTTTAGGGGAACGGGC
Source organism: Lysinibacillus fusiformis (assembly GCA_030027265.1). GTDB lineage: Bacteria > Bacillota > Bacilli > Bacillales_A > Planococcaceae > Ureibacillus > Ureibacillus fusiformis_A. The sequence goes on from JASENG010000013.1 coordinate 127,610, forward strand.
AATCCATTCTGCGTCTAGCAATAATAATGGATAAGGCTGTTTTAACGATTGTAGCCATTCCTCTAAACCATCGTGTGAAAAAGAAATTTCAACTATTAAAGATTGTCCATAATTTCCTTTTGAAATTATTAGAGGTTCATCCGTCATACGAAAAACAGAAATAATGGAATCTCTTTGTGGATAAACAAATAATGTTACAATTACCACTAAAACTACTGTTACCAAAAGTTTGCGAACCATGAATCTACCCCTTTTATTAGCTAATTTAAAATGAAAAAATAGAGTCTCATAAAAAACTTATGAAATATTGTTGACTTTCATGAATAAATTATTGTATTATAGAAAAGTCGTCACAAGATAACACGACAATGTAACAAAACGAACCTTGAAAACTGAACAACAAAACGTTAATGAATATAGTTTCTTCTATTAATATAGAGAAAC
>JASENG010000014.1 GCA_030027265.1 Lysinibacillus fusiformis
GCGTCACCTCTTGGCGACTTATTTATAATAACAAGTAATTAACCGCTCGTCAACACTTTAATCAAAAAAAATTACTTTTATACAAAACTTTTGTGTTTCCCCATTAATGAAGGGATACATACACCTATAGTTGCATAGAATTAACGCTTAAATAAAAAATAACGTAACCAATTACGTTTACTTTAAAACTTAATGGGAAAGAATCTGGAACCTCTAATGATTAATGCCCTATCCTTATTAAAATCAATACTTACTACCGGTACCTTCAATCGGATAGTCTACACTATTCTATTCCCCAATTGTACATAGAAAAATATCAAATAATAGCCTCTGTGTTTATTTCCCATTAAAAATACTCTTTGCATTAATTACCTTCGTCTCCTTCATATCAGAGAGCGGAGTTTCAAGATATAAAAAAGAAGGCAAGGAATTAAATCCTTCCTGCCTCCTATTGGTTATTAATCTGTTATAACCTGAGATATATATAAATTTCTTTGCTTTGATAAATCAATGATTTCACCTGTAGTAGCCAGTTTTACTAAAGGACGAGTAGGGGCGAAACTGTTAACAAACATGATTTCACCCATTTCTAGATTTGAAAGTTCAATAGTTGTTCCTATTGGAAGGCCGGAAACTAAATTAACTAGCGCTTCAACTACTTTTATATCAAACTTGCCAAACTCTGATTCCTTAATCATTTCGATTACTTTAAATGGAGACTCCTTTGAACGATAAACACGTTCGCTGGTCATTGCATGGAATGTATCTGCTACGGCAATGATTTGTGCGAAAATTGAAATTTTCCCAAGTTTTAATCCTTCAACATATCCGCTTCCATCTAAACGTTCATGATGCTGATAAATGGCAAGCTTCATTTCCTCTTTAATAGCTGGCAGGCTTTCAATCATTTTAAAACTAAACAGTGGATGCTGGCGAATTAGAAGGAACTCCTGCTCGTTTAATGTGCCCTTCTTATCCCTGATATGTGGAGGAATCTTCGCCATGCCACAATCAGCTAATGTACCTGCTACTGCCATTTGCAAGACAAAGCCACGTTCATATCCCAGTTTTTGGGTAAGTATCGCACTAATTAAACCAGTGGCGATACAATGATGATATAAATAATCCTTTGTAATTGAAAGACTATTAAGCTTAAATAGAATGGATTTCTCTTCTAGAACTTTTTCTATTAAAGGTAAAATAATCCCTCTTACTTTTGTAATATCAATTTTCGATCCGGATTCCCAATCGAAAAATACTTTTTTAAATTGTTCAACAGCATCAAGATAGGTTTTTTCGAATGTCATAAAAGGCTTTGGTACCGGCACTTCTATATTCATAATTAATTCAGTGGATTCATCAGACTGACCTGTTCGGGTTCCAACTTCCTCCGATAAAACTGGGACTTTATAAATTTGGAAAGCTTTTAAAATATGTAACACTTCTTGAGTAATTTTTGTATTTTTATATATGATTGGATATTTGGTATTGGCAAAAATATCCTCTGCTATCACTTTACCCATTCTTAAGCTATCGCTATTTAGATATGTAGTTTCCAAACTAAAACCTCTTCTCTGTTTAAATTTTAAGAAACTATATAGAGGTATGATCTTTTTACTTTTAAAACTATACTGCCGTACTCATTAAAATTATACTACACTTCATATCTATCTTAATAAGGGAAATTTTAAAAATATTTATCCTGCCAATCTTGTTTTTTAATTTTCTTATAAGATTCTCATACATAACAAAAACCAGAAACGCAATTAAGGTTTCTGGTTTTATTTTAAACTTATATTTACTCGTCCTCGGAATCAATTTCTGAAGCTTCAATATCTACCTCTTCTGTTGTTTCTAGATCAGTAGTATTTTCAATTTCTTCATCTTCCATTTCGTCTTCTTCATCCTTTTTCACACGAGCAACTGTTGCAACTAGTTCCTCATTACCTAGACGAATCAGACGAACACCTTGTGTACTTCGACCAATCACTGAAATATCATTTACATCCATACGAATTAAAATACCATTAATCGTAATCAGCATAATATCTTCAGTGCCGTCAACTGTTTTCACTGCACACATTGGTCCGTTTTTATCTGTAATTTGGATTGTTTTTAAACCGACACCACCGCGGCTTTGTAAACGATATTCAGATTCTGGAGTTCGTTTCCCATAACCTTTTTCAGTAACAACTAGAATTTCGTGTCCTGGTTCGATAATTTCCATTCCAACTACATAATCGCTGTCTCGTAGCTTGATACCGCGCACACCTGAAGCAGTACGTCCCATGGAACGAATTTCCTCTTCTTTGAAACGGATTAGCATTCCATCATGTGTTCCAATGATGACGTCTTTTGTTCCATCCGTTAAACGCACAGAGATTAAATCATCTTCTTCATGAAGATTGATGGCAATTAAACCACTTGTACGAATATGGGCAAATTGTGAAAGCTGCGTTCGTTTTGTAATCCCCGTTTTTGTAGTAAAGATTAAATAAGCATCTTCTTTGAATTCATCCACACGAATCATAGCAGTTACTTTTTCCTCTTTTTCTAATGTTAACAGGTTTACGATCGGCAGCCCCTTCGCAGTTCGGCCAAACTCAGGGATTTCATATCCTTTTGCACGATACACTTTCCCCTTCGACGTAAAGAATAAAATTGTATCGTGAGTCGAAGTGAATAGTAAATGTTCTACGAAATCATCATCATGTGTTCCCATTCCTTGAACACCGCGACCACCACGTTTTTGGCTACGATACGTATTGGAAGCAAGTCTTTTTATGTAGCCATTATGCGTTAAAGTAAGTACAGAATCTTCTCTTGTGATTAAATCTTCGTCTTCAATCATTTCTAATCCGCCAGCTGTAATTTCAGTACGGCGAGTATCATTGAAGCGTTCTTTAATTTCCATTAATTCTGTTCGAATAATGTCGATGATTTTGCCTTCGTCCGCTAAAATTGCTTTTAACTTCGTAATTAAAGCTTGAAGCTCCTGATATTCATTTTCAATCTTCTCACGTTCTAATCCACTTAAACGAACAAGACGCATATCTAAGATTGCTTGCGCTTGGCGATCCGTTAAAGTAAATCGTTCCATCAAAATTGGTTTGGCTTCATCACCAGAACGAGATGAACGGATAATCGTAATGATTTCATCAATATGATCAAGTGCAATTCTTAACCCTTCTAATATGTGAGCTCGATCTTCTGCTTTTTTCAACTCGAATTTCGTACGACGAGTAATAACTACTTTTTGATGCTCTAAATAGTAATGCAGAACTTCTTTTAAACTCAATACTTTTGGCTGACCATCTACTAAAGCCAGCATATTCACACCGAAGTTAGATTGCATGGCTGTTTGTTTGAATAAGTTATTTAAAATAACATTAGCATTGGCGTCTTTACGGATTTCCATGACAATTCGCATACCGCGGCGATCAGATTCATCGCGTAAATTTGTAATGCCATCTATTTTTTTATCACGTACTAATTCAGCAATTTTTTCGATTAGTCGTGCTTTATTTACCTGGTATGGAATTTCGTTAACAATGATTGTTTCTTTTCCGTTTGCTTTTGTTTCAATTTCTGCTTTTGCACGAACGGTAATCGAGCCGCGACCAGTTTCATAGGCACGACGAATACCACTGCGTCCTAAAATTACCCCGCCTGTCGGGAAGTCTGGACCTGGGATAATCTCCATCAATTCTTCTGTTGTAATAGCAGGATTTTCAGATAAAGCAATCACCGCATCGATAGTTTCACCTAATTGATGAGGAGGGATGTTAGTTGCCATCCCAACTGCAATACCAGATGCACCATTTAATAATAAATTGGGAATACGCGCTGGTAAAACAACAGGCTCTTTTTCATTGCCATCATAGTTATCTTGATAGTCAATTGTATCTTTATTGATGTCACGCAACATTTCCATCGTGATTTTCGACATTCGCGATTCCGTATAACGCATTGCGGCTGCCCCATCTCCATCGACAGAACCAAAGTTACCATGACCATCAACCAGCATATAACGATAACTAAAAGGCTGTGCCATACGGACCATCGCATCATAAATCGATGAGTCACCATGTGGATGGTATTTCCCCATTACATCCCCGACAATACGAGCACTCTTCTTATATGGTTTATCAGAAGTGTTACCCAATTCCTGCATTCCGTATAAAATACGACGGTGTACAGGTTTCAAACCATCACGTACATCCGGTAATGCACGCGAAACGATAACACTCATAGCATAGTTTAAAAATGATGTTTGTACTTCTTCACTTATTTTTATTCCCTTTACACCTTCGTGTTGACTTTCAGACACAAGGAAGACCTCCTTTTAAAACGATCATATCAAATTCGCATTGGCGTATTTTTCGCCCAGATTTTACCCCATCAAGCTTAGGTAATTTCTTTTAAAAATCTGTGGCATTCGCCGGAGGCTTAACTTCATTCAGTGGGGTTTATCCTACTGGAATGTAGTACCTTTAGCGTTCATTTCACCACTTATAGAAGTTGAAGATTTATATTGAATGAAGTTAAATATCTAAATTTTGTACATAAACTGCATTTTCTTCAATAAATCGTCTGCGAGGTTCAACCTCATCACCCATCAACTCTTGGAATATTTCATCCGCTCTCATTGCATCGTCCAATTCCACTTGCAAAAGGGTACGATGTTCTGGATCCATCGTTGTATCCCATAATTGTTCAGCGTTCATTTCACCTAGACCTTTATATCGTTGAACGACTGGTTTTGGTGTATTTCCTAAACGACTTAATACTTCTTGCAGCTCTTCATCAGAATAACAATATTCCACGTGTTTCCCTTGTTTAATTTGATAAAGAGGTGGTTGTGCTGCATATACATAGCCTGCTTCGATTAATGGACGCATGAATCTAAAGAAGAACGTAAGTAATAGAATTCGAATATGCGCACCATCAACATCGGCATCGGTCATAATAACAATTTTATGATAACGTGCTTTTTCTAAATCAAACTCTTCACCAATCCCTGTACCAAAGGCAGTAATCATGGCACGAATTTCAGCGTTTGATAAAATACGGTTTAAATTCGCTTTTTCTACATTTAGAATTTTCCCGCGCAACGGTAAAATAGCTTGGAAATAGCGGTCACGACCTGATTTTGCCGAACCGCCTGCAGAGTCACCCTCTACAATATAGATTTCGGATTCAGATGGATTCGTTGACGTACAATCTGCTAATTTACCAGGTAAGCTGGAAATTTCCAATGCAGATTTACGGCGAGTAAACTCACGAGCTTTTTTCGCTGCAACTCGAGCACGTGCAGCCATTAAGCCCTTTTCAATAATTTTGCGCGCCACAGAAGGGTTTTCTAACATGAAACGTTCAAAGCCGTCTGAAAATAGAGAGTTCGTAATTGAACTTACTTCAGAGTTTCCAAGTTTCGTTTTTGTTTGCCCCTCAAATTGAGGCTCTGGATGTTTTACGGAAACAATCGCCGTTAATCCTTCACGAACATCCTCACCAGAAAGATTTGTATCAGAATCTTTCAACATGCCATTTTTACGAGCATAATCATTGATTACACGTGTAAGTGCAGTTTTAAATCCAGATTCATGTGTTCCACCTTCGTAAGTATTAATATTGTTGGCAAAAGAATAAATGTTTGATGAGAACCCTTCGTTGTATTGCATAGCAATTTCAACCGCAATTCCATCTTTTTCACCTGTTACATCAATCGGCTCGTGAATCGGTTCTTTTGATTTATTTAAATGTTCGACGTATTCGCGAATTCCACCTTCGAAGTGGAAGCTATCAGATCGCAATTCATCTTCACGCTCATCTTGAATCGTAATACGAATACCACGATTTAAATAAGCTAACTCTCTGATACGCGTAGCTAATATATCGTATTCATAAACAGTTGTTTCTTTAAAAATTTCTGGATCAGCTTTGAAACGCGTAGTTGTACCCGTTTCATCTGAGTCGCCAATAACTTTTAATGGTTGGACAGTTTGACCACGTTCAAATTTAATACTATGAGTATGGCCGTCACGTTTTACATACACTTCTGTTTCAAGGGATAAGGCGTTCACAACAGATGCCCCTACACCGTGCAGTCCACCTGATACTTTATAGCCGCCTCCGCCAAACTTACCTCCAGCATGTAAAACAGTCATGATTACTTCTACTGCCGGCATACCCATTTTTTCTTGAATACTAACTGGGATACCACGACCATTGTCTTCTACGCGAATCCAGTTATCTTTTTCAATCGCAACGGTAATATGATTACAGAAGCCTGCTAATGCCTCGTCAATACTATTATCCACGATTTCCCAAACTAAATGGTGAAGCCCTTTAGAGCTTGTGGAGCCGATATACATCCCAGGACGCTTACGAACAGCCTCTAAACCTTCTAATACTTGAATTTGATCGGCATCATATGCTTGTTGTACTTGTTTCTCTTCTAAAGCCACCATATTCACCTACTCTTTCATAACCTCAGTATGTGTCAAAAATAAAAAGCTTTAACAAAATATCTAAAACTTTCTATACATATTTTTATAAAACTCGACAAAACTAACGACCATTTACATGTTTTTTTCCAATATCAAAGTTCATGATAGGTATTAAAACGAAATGGTCAGCCTAAAAAATTATTTAACTTTCAATCGTACCCTGTTTCACGTGAAACATCTTAGCATGCTGTATTGTTTCATGATGAATCCCATCAACACTTGTTGTTGTGACAAACGTTTGCACTTCACCTTGAATGGTATTTAATAAATGTGATTGGCGATAATCATCCAACTCAGACAATACATCATCTAAAAGCAGAATGGGTGCTTCCTTTGTCTCTTGCTTTATCAATTCGATTTCAGCAAGTTTCAAAGATAATGCTGTTGTACGTTGCTGTCCTTGTGAGCCATAAGTTTGAACATCATAGTCGTTCACAAAAAATTGGAGATCATCCCGATGAGGTCCAACTAATGTAACGCCTCTCTCAAGCTCTCTCTTTTTAACTTCTGCGAGTTTTTTTTCGAGATATGTAGCCATTTCTTGTTCCGACCATTCTGGATTTAACCCAGTGGTTGCACGATACTTAATCGTTAACTTTTCAAGTCCCCGTGAGATTCCCGAATGGATTTTTTCAGCCCATTCTTGCAAAAGTTCAATAAACTGAAGTCTTTTGCGAATAATTTGGACAGCTGAATGAATATATTGCTCAGTATATATGGCAAATAAAACATCATCGATTTGCTGCTTACCCTGGTTGATTTTCAGCAAATGATTGCGTTGTTTTAATAGTTTTTGAAACGTAAGCAAATCATGTAAATAGACAGGCGATATTTGCCCAATCTCCATATCAATAAAACGACGTCGTATTTGCGGATTCCCCTTTACGACATTCAGATCTTCCGGTGCAAACATGACAACGTTCATTTGTCCGATATAGTTACTTAATTTTGTTTGTTCTAAATGGTTTATTTTACCTTTTTTCCCTTTTTTGGTAATTGAGAGTTCCATAGGAATGCTACCATAACGATTTTTTACAACACCATCTATTTTACCATAGTCTGCGTCCCAACGGATTAATTCTTTATCGTTACTTGTTCGATGAGATTTGGCCATGGCTAAAACATAGATAGATTCCATCACATTTGTTTTACCTTGAGCATTTTCTCCAATGAACACATTAATTTTAGAGGAAAAATCTAATTTTAACGTTTCATAGTTACGATAGTTTGTAAGCTTTAAATGCTCGATGAACATTTAGTTTTCCCCGTTCTTATTAACGATGATGAATCTTCCGCAGCCAGGGATATTAATGACATCACCATGTCGTAATTTGCGTCCGCGTCTTTGATCTATTTCTCCGTTTACATAGACATCATTTTCTTGAAGAAACCATTTAGACATACCGCCTGAACTAATGGCATCCGTCATTTTTAATGCTTGACCAAGTGTAATAAACTCAGTATCAATTATAATTTCATCCAAAGTATTTCATCCTCCGTTACACGTACATCTATCCTTCTATCATACCTAAAATTGAACAAAAAATCCAAAGAAAGCAGAATAGATGGTTACTTGAATCGAAATAAATGTCAAAAAGTATTAATAAACCAGGATTTTCGTCAATCTTTTGGGGAATAGAATCATAAGTGTTTTTTCCAAATTGAAAAAAAAGCGCCTCTATATTTGAGACGCCCCTTCAATAGCTTTTTTTCTAAGCTTGTTATAAGTGTTTGTAATGTGTATGAAAATTCTATCAAAATCAGTATGTTCTTACCGGTAAGATCAACTGAAGAATAGCATCGTCATGTACAGAACGCAAAATAAATGGACGCATTGCTCCAGTGAATTGAATTACAACATCTTGTCCATCGATAGCTTTTAAAGCTTCCATCATGTATTTTGCACTGAATGAAATTTTTAAATTTTCACCTTCAAGTGTTTCAACTTGAATTTGTTCTTCTACTTTACCGATTTCTGGAGAGTTCGATGAAATTTCGACAATATTGCCATCAAATGTTTCAAAGCGAACCACATTATTGCGATCTTCGCGTGCTAATAAAGAGGCACGGTCTATTGCCTGCAATAATGATTTTCCGTTAATCGTAATATTTGTTTTATATTCATCAGGAATCAAACGCGATGTCTCAGGGTAATTCCCTTCTAACAAACGTGAGAAGAATAATACATTATCAGCTTTGAATAAAACTTGCTGGTTTGTAATAACGATTTGAACAAGATTTGTTGATTCACCAAGAATTTTGTTTAATTCGTTTAAGCTTTTACCGGGAATTACAACTGAATTTACATCTGTTGGCAATTGTTCAAGCGTTGTTTTTCTTCTTGCTAGGCGATGACTGTCTGTTGCAATACAAATTAATTCATTTTCGTTGATTTGCCAATTTACACCTGTTAAAACAGGACGGCTTTCAGAAGTAGCTACTGCAAATACCGTTTCACGGATTATTGATTTTAAAAGATCGGCAGGCATAGTAAATTGCTGATCAGCAGATACTTCAGGCAATAATGGATATTCAGATGCATCAGATCCAATTAGATGGAATTCAGATTTACCAGAACGAATATGTGTTTGTAATCCATTTGAAACTTCGATTTCTACATCGTTTGTTGGTAATTTACGAATTATCTCGTTGAACATACGTGCTTGTAACACAATTGAACCTGTTTCAGAGATATTAATTAATTGGTCTCCGTTTTCTTCCACTGGAATGAAAGTTTGAATTGTAATATCTGCATCACTACCTGTTAAGGTCATTCCCTCATTCGTTACATCAATTTTGATTCCCGTTAAAATCGGAATTGTTGTTTTTGAACTTACGGCTTTCATTACATTGTTTAATCCGTCTAGTAAACGATCTCGCATAATGTCAAATTTCATCGTTATACCTCACTTATTAATAATATTATTTTTAAAGATATTAATAGATATAGTAATAGGGCCTGTGGATTTGTGTATAACTTATTCGAATACGCAGTAATACAAGCTATCCACATGTTGATAAGTTGTGGATAAAAATGTGTGGAATTCTAGTGTTTATCCACAAGATTATTTGCCTAACATACTACGAATTTGTTTAATATCTTGTTGAAGTAGTTGATCTTCTTTTAATAGTTTTACAATTTTTTCATGGGCATGAATAACTGTTGTATGATCACGGCCTCCAAATTCATCGCCTATTTTAGGTAAAGAGAAGTCCGTTAATTCTCGCGATAAATACATAGCCACTTGTCTTGGAAATGCAATGGATTTTGTTCGTCTCTTCGCTGAGAAGTCCTCTAATTTAATATTAAAATGCTCTCCTACAGCTGTTTGAATATCCAAAATTGTAATCATTCGCGGTTTAGAATTAGGAATTATATCTTTTAGGGCAGCTGCAGCAAGGTCTGTAGAAATATCTTGATTTACTAGAGACGAGTAAGCTACAACACGAATTAAAGCGCCTTCTAATTCACGAATGTTTGTATCGATTTGATTGGCAATATAATGCATCACTTCGTTAGGGATATTCAGCCCATCAGCCTTTGCCTTTTTACGAAGAATGGCAATACGCGTCTCTAAATCTGGAGGAGTAATATCTGTAATTAGCCCCCATTCAAAGCGAGAACGAAGTCGATCTTCTAATGTTGGAATCTCTTTAGGTGGACGATCACTAGAGATAACGATTTGTTTTGATTCTGTATGCAATGTATTAAAAGTATGGAAAAACTCTTCTTGAGTTGATTCTTTTCCAGCTAAAAATTGAATATCATCAATTAATAAAACATCTACATTACGATATTTATTGCGGAAATCTACTGCTTTGTTATCACGAATCGAATTAATAAATTCATTCGTAAATTTCTCTGATGATAGATAAACGACTTTTGCATTCGGGTTATGCTCAAGTACATAATGACCAATAGCGTGCATTAAGTGAGTTTTACCCAATCCTACTCCCCCATAGATAAAGAACGGGTTATAGGCTTTAGCCGGAGCTTCAGCTACTGCAAGGGATGCAGCATGCGCAAAACGATTCCCGGATCCAATGACAAATGTATCGAATGTATACTTGGGATTAAGCATTCCGGGTGATATTTCTGCATGTTCATCGTCATTTTTTGCCTGAATTACCGGAACGGGCAAATCGAGGCTATCATCATCCTGATCCTTTTGAACAACAAATTTAATTAGCAAGTCTTCACCTGTAAGTTCAGATAAAATGCCCGCGATTAGATGAACATAATGATTTTCAAGCCAATCACGAGCAAATGAGTTAGGCGCGGCAATTGTAACGGTCGATCCTTTATAAGAAAGTAATTTTGTTGCTTTTAGCCACGTCTCAAAGCTTGGTTTTGAAATTTTTTGTTCTACTTGTGCCAGGACATTTTTCCATAATTCTTCTAAATGTTCCAAGCTTTTAACTCCTTTTCATGTATATTTTCCACTATGAAAAAATAAACTACATCTATATAAGATTGAAATCACGGATTTTGCATTTGGATCCTTAAGATTTATGTACATTACGGAATGTACTTTGACTTTAATTAGATACAGAAAACATTTTCTTAATGAAGTTAAAACACATAATCACAGCATGTGGATAACTGTTATCCCAAAGCTGTGTTAAAGTTTGTCCACAAGTTATTAACATTCTGTGGATAAAATATTTCCCACGCTACATTTCCACAAAGGAAAACACATTTATCGTAACAAAAAAAGATTGCCATTTCAATAGTTTACGAAGCTTATCCACATAACTATTTTTTATTCACCTAAAAGTTGTCCACAGGGTTGGGATTTGTGTAAAAGTTGTCAGTAACTCTTGTGGATAAAAAAATTCATAAAAATATTATCCACAATGGCTGTTTATAATAAACATGGTGCATTGTGGATAAATTTTTTTATACCATGAATTGAAGGCTAAATAGGATTTTCATATTTGGAATTGACAATGCAATTCATTTTTTTATATAATGTTATGGTCTGTATGTAGGATAGAAATTAACTTTCATAAATGGAGGTGTCATATATAATGAAACGCACATACCAACCAAAGAAACGTAAACATAGTAAAGTACACGGATTCCGTGCACGTATGAGCTCAAAAAACGGACGTAAAGTATTAGCAGCTCGTCGTCGTAAAGGAAGAAAAGTATTATCAGCATAAGTCCACTGAATTTTTCAGTGGCTTTTTTTTTACTGATAAATAGGAATAGGAAAAGTAAATAGGGAATCAGTATAAGAAAAGCTCGATTTCGGTTTTTTAGAAAATCGTGTTTTTCTAATCTTCATTTTTAATACAAGAATAATGTAGGAAATAGCAGGTGAAGGAATGAAGAAGCGCCAAAGAGTCAAGAAAAATGAGGATTTCCAGCAGGTATTTAAAAAAGGAAAGTCCTTTGCTAATCGTCAATTTGTCGTATATTGTTTACCCAAAGCGGATCAAGATGAGTTTCGAATTGGGCTATCTGTTAGTAAAAAGATAGGCAAGGCGGTAACAAGAGTTCAAATTAAACGGTATATTAGACAAGTGTTCCTAGAAATAAAAGATGAAGTAAGACAAGATATGGACTATGTTATTATCGCCCGGAACCAGGCGGCCACTTTAAATTTTCATGAAACGAAGAAAAGTATTGAACATGTACTGAAAATTGCGAAAGTCATTAAAAAGAAGCAGTGATCTAAATTGCTTTCGGGAATGTTCAATCAATATAGCTTACCTAAACGATCTACAATAATAAGAGGATATTGTCGAAACAATTATGGTAGAGAGTAAGTGTATATACATGGTAAAATAGCTAAAAAAAGTGAATAGTTACTCTAGGAGGATGAAGGTTGAAGAGAAGACATTGGATGATTCTGTCTCTAGTATCAGTAGTTTTGCTGCTTTCTGGATGTTCAGAATTCAATCAGCCAATCTCATCTGAAAGCGAAGGTTTTTGGAATGAGTTTATCGTTTGGCCATTAGTATCAGTCATTAAATACTTTGCCGAAGTTTTAGGTTCGTATGCATTAGGAATAATTGCAGTAACGATTATTATTCGTTTAGTAATACTTCCATTAACAATTAAACAAGTAAAAAGCTCGAAAAAGATGCAAGAAATTCAACCTAAAATGAAAGAGCTGCAACAAAAATATGCTTCAAAAGATGCTGTAACACAAAAAAAATACCAACAAGAAATGACAGCGTTAATGTCGGATTCAGGTGTGAATCCAGTGGCAGGATGTCTGCCGATGTTGGTTCAAATGCCAATACTTATAGGGTTTTACCATGCAATCAGCCGAATGAATGCAACACCTACAATTGATTTGGGGACATTTCTTGTATTCCCGCTAGCTGAGCCAAGTGTTATTCTAGCTGTTTTAGCAGGTTTAATTCAATTTGTTGTATTAATGACAGGACCTGCAATGGACAACCCTCAAATGAAAATCATGATGTACATTATGCCTGTAATGATTATTGGGTTTGGTATTGCCTTACCAGCTGCATTATCCCTATATTGGGTTGTCGGAAATATCATTTCTGTTATTCAAAACCTTGTTATTCATAAACCTTGGAATAGAAAAAAAACAGAACCTGCTACAAATACTGGAGGAGCGAAAAAGTGAAACAAATTACGCAATTAGGCGCAACAGTAGAAGAAGCGATCTCAATAGCGTTACAACAGCTAAATACTACTCGTAATCAAGTAGAAGTTGAAGTTTTACAACAAGCGAAAAAAGGATTTTTAGGTTTTGGGACACGCCAAGCAGAAGTACGTGTCACTTTAAAAGAGGTAGAAGTCGAAAATACAGCTTCTGTTGAAGAAACTGAAAAATTCGATGATGTAGATGATGTAAATCAAGTTATTGCTGAAAAAATCGATATGGTACAAGCACAAGAACAAGAACAAGAACAAGAACAAGCAGCCCATCAAGAACCTGCTACTTCCCTTGAAGAGCAAGAGGATCCAATCGAATCTGCAAAAAATTACTTAGTTAGTATTGCAAAAGACATGGGGATCAATGATTTATCGATTGGGACTCAAAAGCAAGGTAAGAACATTTTATTTAAGTTAGAAAGTGAAAAAGCTGCCCTTTTGATTGGAAAACGTGGTGCTACCTTGAATGCACTGCAGCAATTAGCCCAATTAATCGTGAATAAAAGTGCTAAATCATTTTTAATGGTGAAGTTGGATGTAGAAAACTATCGTGAACGACGCAAGCAGGCTTTAGAACTATTGGCGGAGCGAATGGCGGATAAAGCGATTCATACGGGCAAAAAAGTATCGTTTGAACCAATGCCATCCTACGAACGAAAAGTCATTCATAATGCATTAGCGAATCGTGTCGATATTGAGACTTATTCAGAAGGTACCGAACCAAATCGTTACCTAGTTATTGAACCATTAAGATAACTGAAATTATATACAGACGAATGAAAACGATCCTACTTCAGGGTCGTTTTTTTTGTGGCTCGTTTGTTTGCTAGACCGCCTATTTAGAAAAAATATTGATTGGAAATTTTATTAGAAAACCAACCGAAACCTATTTTGAGGGGAAATTTAATTTATCCACATGTGGAAAATTTGCTTTACTTTCGTATTTGGTCAAAATATGTTACCCTAAATTGTTAGTAAATAAGTTTGTAATAGTTATTCACATGTGGATAACTTTATTTAGTTTTCACAAGATAAATGTAATTCATATCGTGTGTTGTGAAGTTAATGAAATTACGGTAAATTCGTAATGGATTTAGTAGGAGGATTAAAACAAAATGGATTTTGATACAATTGCTGCGATCTCTACGCCAATGGGGGAAGGTGCCATTGCAATCGTACGTTTAAGCGGAGACGATGCAGTTCATATAGCTAATAAAATATTCAAATCGCCAGGCGGTAAAAAACTGATTGATGAAAAGACGCATACTATCCATTATGGCCATCTAATCGAACCAAAGACAGAGGAAGTAGTCGAAGAGGTCATGTTATCGTTAATGCGTGCGCCAAAAACCTTCACGCGTGAAGATGTTGTCGAAATCAACTGTCATGGTGGAATTGTTTCGGTAAATCGTGTATTACAGCTGGTGCTGCAAAACGGGGCAAGATTAGCAGACCCTGGTGAATTTACAAAACGTGCTTTCTTAAATGGCCGAATTGACTTATCGCAAGCTGAAGCTGTAATGGATTTAATTCGTGCCAAAACAGATCGTGCCATGAATGTCGCACTTGGTCAAATGGAAGGGAAACTTTCAAGATTGATTGGCCAACTACGTAATGCATTAATCGAGACATTAGCGCATGTTGAGGTTAATATAGATTATCCGGAATACGATGATGTGGAAGAAATGACGATCCCTGTATTATTGGAAAAATGTTCCTTTGTACGGGATGAAATTGCAAAGCTTCTGCAAACATCCTCTCAAGGGAAAATTTTGCGTGAAGGATTATCGACTGTTATTTTAGGTAGACCAAATGTTGGTAAATCTTCGCTTTTAAATAGCTTGGTTCATGAGAATAAAGCAATTGTTACTGATGTTGCCGGTACAACTCGTGATATTATAGAAGAGTATGTCAATGTGCGCGGTGTGCCTTTGCGTTTAGTTGATACTGCGGGAATTCGTGAAACAGAAGATATCGTTGAGCGCATAGGGGTAGAAAGATCTCGCCAAGTACTAAAAGAAGCCGATCTAATACTTCTTGTACTAAACTCTGCAGAAAATCTATCTGAAGAAGATGAACGTCTATTTGAAACGATTCAAAATATGGATTTCATCGTTGTGGTCAATAAAACAGATTTACCGCAAAAAATTGATTTAAATAAGGTAAATGAATTATCTAATGGACGTCCTGTTGTAACAACATCAATTTTACAAGAACAAGGCATCATTGAATTAGAAGAAGCGATTGCAAAGACATTTTTTGAAGGGCAAATCGAAGCAAATGATTTAACCTATGTGTCAAATGCTCGCCATATTGCTCTACTGCACCAAGCAAAAGCAACGATTGAAGATGCAATCGTTGCAGCAGAAGCAGGAGTGCCGGTAGATATGATTCAAATCGATGTAACAAAAACGTGGGAGCTTTTAGGTGAAATCGTCGGTGATACGGTTCAGGAAAGCCTAATTAATCAGCTCTTCTCGCAATTCTGTTTAGGAAAATAAGTTTCGTTTTTCGTAAAGATGAACACAGGTACGATTAAGACGTTTTTCATAAATATAGGATAAATGAAAGGAAGAGACGGCATGACAACAACATATGAAGCTGGCCAATATGATGTAATTGTTATTGGTGCAGGCCATGCGGGTGTAGAAGCAGCCTATGCCTCAGCTAAAATGGGTGCAAAAACACTCATGGTGACAATTAATTTAGATATGATTGCCTTTATGCCATGTAACCCTTCAGTAGGTGGACCTGCAAAAGGAATCGTGGTTCGTGAAATTGACGCATTAGGCGGTGTAATGGGAAGAGTAATCGATAAAACACATATCCAAATGCGTATGTTAAATACCGGGAAAGGACCTGCCGTACGTGCTTTGCGTGCACAAGCAGATAAAGTCCTTTACCAACGTGAAATGAAACGTTTATTAGAGGAAGAAGATAATTTAACAATTCATCAATCAATTGTTGATGAATTGATTATTGAGGATAATGAAGTTCGTGGCGTTATTACACAAACAGGTGCAGCGTATCGAGCGAATGCTGTCATAATAACAACAGGAACGTACTTGCGCGGCGAAATTATTATTGGTGACCTGAAATATTCAAGCGGTCCGAATAATCAACAGCCTTCTGTTAAATTGGCTGATAACATGCGTGAATTAGGCTTTGATATGGTTCGCTTTAAAACAGGTACACCTCCTCGTGTCGATAGTAAAACGATTGACTATAGCAAAACAGAAATTCAACCGGGTGATGATGTTCCGCGTGCTTTCAGTTTTGAAACAACCGAATTTATCATGGATCAAATTCCTTGCTGGTTAACGTATACAAGTTTGGAAACACATCAAATTATTAATGATAATCTAGATAAAGCACCAATGTATACAGGGGCTATTACTGGGACCGGCCCTCGTTATTGCCCATCAATTGAAACGAAAATTGTGCGTTTTAACGATAAACCACGTCATCAATTATTCCTTGAACCAGAAGGCCGTGATACACAGGAGGTTTATGTGCAGGGACTTTCTACAAGTTTACCTGAACATATTCAACGTCAAATGCTGCAGTCCATCCCTGGTTTAGAAAATGCGGAAATGATGCGTCCAGGGTATGCAATTGAGTATGATTCAATCGTACCAACACAATTATGGCCAACACTTGAAACAAAACGTATTAAAAATCTTTATACTGCTGGCCAAATTAATGGAACAAGCGGTTATGAAGAGGCTGCAGGTCAAGGATTAATGGCTGGTATTAATGCCGCAGCAAAAGTATTAGGAAAAGAAGAAGTTATCTTAAAGCGCTCAGAAGCTTATATTGGTGTACTAATTGATGATTTAGTAACGAAGGGGACAAATGAGCCTTACCGTTTATTAACTTCCCGTGCTGAATATCGTTTATTGCTTCGCCATGATAATGCTGATTTGCGTTTAACAGAAATCGGCCATCAATTAGGACTAATTTCAGACGAGCGCTATGCAAGATTTAAAGAAAAAGAATCACAAATTGAAGAAGAAATTGCCCGCCTTCGTGAAGTAATCATTAAACCAAACGAACAGGCACAAGAAGTGATTCGATCAGCAGGTGGAACGGAACTAAAAGATGGTATTCGTGGAGCTGATTTAGTGAAACGAACTGAAATGAACTATGATTTAGTTGCTTCGTTAACACCGCCAGATATGGAATTAAGTGAAGAAGTAAAAGAACAAATTGAAGTTCAGTTGAAATATGAAGGCTATATCCAAAAAGCATTAAATCAAGTAGAAAAACTTCATAAAATGGAAAGTAAGAAAATCCCTGAAGATATCGATTATGATGATATTTCTAGCTTAGCAACAGAAGCACGCGAAAAATTAAAAGAAGTACGTCCGTTATCAATCGCGCAAGCATCACGTATTTCAGGCGTGAACCCTGCAGATATTTCGATTTTAGCCGTCTATATTGAACAAGGAAAAATTGCACGAGTAGGTAATGAGTAACTAATTTTATTGACGTTAGTCTGTGAATTTCCAAAATGCCAAAATGGTATTTGATTAACGAGCGTTCGAGCTTAAAACTTATCTCGGACGCTCGTTCATTTTATAAAAACTAAAGGAGATCCCAATGAACGAACAACAATTTATAGAAGCATTAAAAGAAATGGGAATTACATTAAGCGACACACAAATAGAACAGTTTAGAAAGTATTTTGAGCTATTAGTTGAGTGGAATGAAAAAATGAATTTAACAGCAATAACCGATTTAGAAGGTGTCTACTTAAAGCATTTCTATGATTCCATTAGTGCAAGTTTTTACTTTGACTTTACTAAAGTAGAGTCTGTTTGTGATGTAGGGGCAGGAGCAGGATTCCCAAGCTTGCCTATTAAAATTTGTTTCCCACACTTACATGTGACTATTGTTGATTCTTTAAATAAACGGATTACATTTTTAAATCATTTAAGTGAACAGCTTCAATTAGACAACGTTACATTTGTCCATGCACGTGCAGAAGAGTTTGGACAAAACGAAAAGTACCGCGAACAGTTTGATGCAGTAACAGCCCGCGCGGTAGCAAGACTATCAGTTCTTTCCGAGCTTTGTATTCCACTTGCAAAACAAGGTGGGTATTTTATTGCTTTGAAAGCAGCAGCTGGTCCTGAAGAGCTGAAAGATGCAAAAAAAGCTATTACCACGCTGGGAGCATCATTGAAGGAAGAATTTTCATACTTATTACCTGTAGAAGAAAGTGACCGCACTCTCTATATTTTTGATAAAATAAAAAAGACGCCAAAAAAATATCCACGTAAACCTGGTGTACCAAATAAAACACCAATCGCATAAAAAATGTTTTTGGTGTATTAAAATAGAACTGGTGATATTAAAGAATCCTTTAATGTCACGATGTTTTAAATCTAGTTAATTCGCAATAAGAAAAGAGAAAGTACTTTCAACAGATTTCTTTAATCTACTAATCTCTAACTGTTTCACATGAAACATTCTTCTAATCCATGTTTTATTTCATATAAAACTAGATTTTTCCGCTTTATTTAGCGGTTTATCGTGTTGCTTCTAAGAAAAATTTAAATTGTCACAAATTTTTAGATATAAATTGGCCTCTTGAAGCATAAATAATTTATATTATGTTATTTTACTAGATTTTACTCCTATCGAACTCTGTACAATTTATAGATTATAATAAATAATATTATATAAGTATCCGAGCAAGATAGTTTCTAAAAGGTGGTGCCCATTGAATGAAAAGTCCTTTTTCACGATTTTTCGGAGGCGGAGACAAAACAGTTTCTGAAGTTAAAAGTGAAGTAGAACAAGTAGCACAAGTTGAAAAGAAAACAGCTGCAGAAGAAGTAGTGAAAATTCCAATCGATAAAATTATTCCAAATCGGTTCCAACCTCGTACAGTTTTTGATGAAGAAAAAATTGAAGAATTATCAAGAACCATTCATACGCATGGTGTTATTCAACCAATTGTCATTCGAAATTTTGATGGTGAGCGTTATGAAATAATTGCAGGGGAACGTCGCTATCGAGCAATGAAAAAACTCAATTGGACTGAGGTTCCTGCGATTGTTCGTGATTTATCGGATAAAGAGACTGCTTCTATTGCATTGATTGAGAATCTTCAACGAGAAGAACTGACGGCAATTGAAGAAGCATTGGCGTATCAACAATTATTAGAACTTCATTCACTAACACAGGAAGCACTTGCTCAACGTTTAGGAAAAGGTCAATCGACTGTCGCAAATAAATTACGATTATTAAAATTGCCTCAATTTGTACAAGAAGCAATTTTAAAAAGAGAAATTACAGAACGCCATGCCCGCGCACTGATTTCTCTAAAGGATGAAGAAGTACAAGCTCAAATCGTGGCTTTGATTAAAGAGTATGATTGGAACGTTCGTCAGCTTGAAGAATATATCCAGCAAATGAATCAGCCAAAAGAAGAGGCAGTAAAAAAGGAAAAACCAAAGCGAAAAGCAATTAGTAAAGATATTCGTATAGCATTAAATACGATTAAACAGTCTCTATCGATGGTGACGAAAAGTGGTATTAATGTGAATACTGAAGAAGAAGATACGGATGATTACTATCAAATTACTGTACGTATTCCAAAGAAAAAGTAGAAATGCTGCCAAGTAACGGTAGGTAATTCATTTTGGAGAGATACCTTTTTAAGGGGAACCGCTATTGTACTTGCCTCTAGCTATGGGTATGTATAGAGCCTCGTCTATAAAGGGAGGATATCTCCAGGTATATGACAGCTCCTTTTTACAGCTAACAAAGTGCAAACTTTTTAATAGCTGCATAAGTGCAACGAAAGGCTTATCGTCTAGGGGTGGCGATAAGCCTAATTTTCTACTTTCAAATTTATAAATTAGTTGTTTTTTATTTAAACCATCTAGTTTCTAAATTTGATAAAATGAACTAAGTGACTAATTTCGATTACATAAATTGATTGATGAAAGCAGGTGCAAAAGGCTTGGGAAGAATTATTGCCGTTACAAACCAGAAAGGTGGTGTAGGTAAAACTACAACATCTGTCAATTTGAGCGCTTGTCTTGCTTATTTAGGGAAAAAAGTTCTTTTAATAGACACTGATCCACAAGGTAACGCTACAAGTGGTGTTGGTATAAATAAAGGTGAAATTCAAAGTTGTATCTATGATGTTTTAATAGATGATGAAGAGGTAACAAATGTTATTCAGTCATCAAAAGTTGAAAATTTGGATGTTGTACCAGCAACAATTTCTCTTGCTGGGGCAGAAATTGAACTTGTTTCTACCATTTCACGTGAAGTTCGATTAAAGCATGCACTACAGAATGTAAAAGAGCAATATGATTATATTATTATCGATTGCCCGCCATCTCTAGGATTGTTAACGATCAATGCATTAACTGCATCGGATGCCGTAATTATTCCAGTTCAGTGTGAATACTATGCACTTGAAGGTTTAAGTCAATTACTATCGACTGTTCGTCTTGTTCAAAAACATTTAAATCAAGAATTGTACATAGATGGTGTTTTACTAACGATGCTTGATGCACGTACAAATCTAGGATTACAAGTAATCGAGGAAGTAAAAAAATACTTCCAGGATAAAGTATATAAAACCATTATCCCTCGTAATGTGCGCTTAAGCGAGGCACCAAGCCATGGTGAACCAATCATTATCTATGATTCAAAATCAAGAGGTGCGGAAGTGTATTTAGAGTTAGCAAGGGAAGTGATTAAAAATGGCTAGAGGGCTAGGAAAAGGGATAGGTGCTTTATTTCCAACAGAAGCATTGGATAATCTACAGCCAAATGAGGATCAAATAGAAAAAATTGAGTTGCAAAAACTTGTCATTAATCCTTTTCAACCACGAAAAACATTCGATGATGAAGCGATTGAAGAATTAGCCCAATCAATTAAGGAACATGGCATTATTCAACCAATCGTTGTTAGAAAAAAAGGTAAGAAATTTGAAATTGTCGTGGGAGAAAGACGTTTCCGTGCTGCAAAACTTGCTAATCTAAACGAAATACCTGCAATCGTAAGAGATTTAACTGAAGATCAGATGATGGAGCTAGCTATTTTAGAAAATCTTCAACGTGAGGATTTAACACCTATTGAGGAAGCAGAAGCTTATCAAAGCTTAATTGAAAAATTAAACTTTACCCAAGAAGAACTTGCTAACCGTTTGGGGAAAAGCCGTCCATACATTACAAATCATCTTCGCTTATTACAATTACCAGAACAAGTGCGTGAATTAGTCAATAACGGTGAATTATCAATGGGGCATGGCCGTACATTATTGGGATTGAAAAATAAGAGGCGAATCCCTGAAGTCGCTGATAAAGTGATTAAGCACGGGTTAAATGTCCGTCAGCTAGAAGCATTGATTAAACAACTGAATGATGAAGTTTCACGTGAAACAGAAAAAGCTGCGAAAAAGGATATTTTCGTTGAAGCGACTGAAACACAATTGCGTGAATACTTTGGAACAAATGTGCAGATAAAAAAGTCCAAAAATAAAGGTAAAATCGAAATAGAATTTTATTCCGAGGATGATTTAGAGCGCATTTTGGAAATATTACAACTAGAAGAATAGAAAAGTTGTGAGCGCCAAACAATAGGCGCTCTTTTTTCTAAGACAAAAGAGGTAAGAAAAATGGTATTACTCGGTTCAATTATTAATTGCTTATTAATAATTATAGGAGCAACAATTGGTCGCATTTTCAAGGGTATCCCTGAAAAAATGAAAACAACCGTTTTATCAATTATCGGACTTGCAGTAGCCGCTCTTGGAATCCAAATGAGTATGGAGACTACTAACTTTGTTATTGTGATTATTAGTCTTGTTGTAGGTGCTGTTATAGGAGAATGGCTCGATCTTGATATGCAATTGTTTCGTTTTGGAAAATGGATTGAAACTAAAATTGGCAATCAAGCGTCAGAAAGTAGTGTAGCAGAAGGATTTATCAATGCCACATTATTTTTTGTTATTGGTTCGATGGGAATTCTAGGTGCATTAGATAGCGGTATTCGAAATGATCATTCGGTGTTAATCACAAAGGGGATTATTGATGGATTTACCGCGATTGTCTTATCATCTACCTTAGGAATAGGTGTGATGATAGCTGCAATCCCCGTTTCTTTATACCAAGGTACCATTACTCTTCTTGCAGGGCTGATTAGTAAATACATTCCTGAAGATTTGTTGAACTTATTCATTCTAGAAATGACGGCAACAGGAGGTATTATGATATTGGCAATCGGGTTGAATATTGCCGGTTTAACTAAGATTCGAGTAGCCAATTTGCTGCCCAGCATTGTGGTAGTTGGAATCATCGTTATATTCATTTTTCTTTTTCAATGAATGGCGCTGCCAAGCAAGCAGTAAAGCGCGAGCGATTTTATTGCCCATTGAATACGTAATATTTAATCGGGTATTTTGTAAAACAAGCATTTCCATAAAGCCTCCAACATTGACGATTCCTTTTATAGAAATGTCACCGATTGGAGGTAATTCTTTTTTTACGGCCTTTCCTGGAAATAGTGGACCATCTTGGAGAACGATATGACCTACATTTCGCTCGCTTCCCAAACAAGCATCAATGGCAACAATATATGGAGTGATAGGCTTTTGGTTTATTTCCTCTATTGTCGATGATAAATTAATGGCATGTAATGGATTTTCAAGTGTTCCAACGACTTCAAACGGAAAAGAATGAAAGCTGGATAAGAAACTGCCCGTTAAAGGACCAAGTGAATCACCAGTTGAACGATCTGTACCAATGCAACAAAAGATTAATTGTTCATGATCAAAAGGAATATGGTTTAAGAATAAATCACTTAATTGCCAAAGCGCGCCTGTCTGTTCATGATGGACAAAAGAATTTAAGGGGACTTTTGAAATTTTTTGCATAAGCAATTCTCGCTTTCTTTAGAATTGGTAATTATTTATCTTATATGGTAAAAATTGAACTATATTGTAATCAAGTATATTCAAATAATTGGTTAGTTATACAAGGAGTGGAAAAATGGCGACAGAAGTTATTGGAGATCAAGTAGAACAACAAGTTGAAGACATATCAGAGACATCTGTACGGATATGGAGCTATTTTACAAATGAAGAATTATGGTCTGAGGTTTTAAGAGCTTCATTTAAAATTGTTGTTATTCTAGTGATATCTTATTTAGTGATTTTTATAGGGAAAAGACTTATTACACGAATTCTTACCCTGAAGTTAAAAACACCTCTTAATCAAAATGAGCGAAGACAGCAAACAATCATTAAATTATTGCATAGCACATTGAGCTATTTTGTTTACTTTTCTGCGATGATTGCAATTCTTTCGGCAATTGGTATCCAGATAGGGGGGTTACTTGCTGGAGCAGGGATAGCCGGTTTAGCGATTGGTTTTGGTGCACAAAGCTTAGTAAAAGATATTATCACTGGATTCTTTATTATTCTGGAAGATCAATTTGGGGTTGGAGATTATATTAAGCTCAATACAACAAGTGCAGCAGAAGGAACAGTTATTGAAATTGGCTTAAGAACAACTAAAATATTGGGATATACAGGAGAGCAATATATTATTCCCAATGGTCAAATTACGGATGTAATTAACTATTCGGTTAATAACTCAAAAGCAATAGTTGATTTGCAAGTTGGAATAGGTGCCGATGTTGAAAAGATTGAGAGCTTAGTGACACCTTACTTACAAACGCTGCCTGCTAAATTTGAAGAATTAATTGATATCCCTGTTTTTATAGGCGTACAGAATGTTGTAGGAATTGAAAAGACAATCCGAGTTGTTGCCGAAACAAAACCTTACCAGCATTTTGCAGTTGCACGTACAATACGAAAAGATATATCAAATATTTTAGAGAAAAACGGTATACCGCTTGCTTATCAAAAAATGATGGTGGTTGATCCGACTTTAAATCTTGGTAAGGAGGATGAGAAATAATGGAACCAAAAGTATTTGAATTAAATGATGTTGTTGAAATGAAAAAGCAGCATCCTTGTGGCACAAATGCTTGGAAAATTATTCGATTAGGTGCAGACATCCGAATTAAGTGCACGGGATGTGGCCATAGTGTGATGATTCCTCGCCGTGAATTTGAAAAGAAAATGAAAAAAGTGCTAGAAAGAGCTAGTGAAGAGTAAAACTTTAGCGAATTAGACTTTTTCATCACTTATCCATATAATAAACAAGGGTTTTAAATTATTTAGTCCTATATGTACTAAACTCTATAGTCAAACAATAGAACAATCGAAAAAATTAGATGAAAAAATAGAAAGGCGTGGTGACAAAGATGTCTCTAACAGCTGGTATCGTAGGTTTACCGAACGTAGGAAAATCTACATTATTTAACGCAATTACAAAAGCAGGCGCATTAGCTGCAAACTACCCATTCGCAACAATTGATCCAAACGTAGGAGTAGTAGAAGTACCTGATGCACGTTTAGATAAATTAACGGAATTGGTAGAACCTAAGAAAACTGTTCCAACTGCTTTTGAATTCACTGATATTGCAGGAATAGTAAAAGGCGCTTCAAAAGGAGAAGGGTTGGGAAACAAATTCCTCTCTCATATCCGTGAAGTAGATGCTATTTGCCAAGTAGTTCGCTGCTTTGAAGATGAAAATATTACGCACGTTTCAGGCTCTGTGAATCCAATTGATGATATTGAAGTAATCAATTTGGAATTAATCTTAGCGGATATGGAGTCGGTTGAAAAACGTCTTCAACGTGTCGGCAAAATGGCTAAGCAAAAGGACAAGGAAGCATTAATCGAAGAACCGATTTTAGTGAAATTAAAAGACGCATTAGAAAAAGAAAAACCAGCTCGTTCTGTTGATTTATCAGATGATGAATTAAAGGTAATTAAAGGATTGCACCTTTTAACAATCAAACCGATGCTTTATGTAGCAAACGTTTCAGAAGATGAAGTAGCAGATGCTGCAAACAACAAATATGTACAACAAGTACGTGAATTCGCGGATGCAGAAGGTGCTCAAGTCATTACAATCTGTGCGAAAATCGAAGAAGAAATTTCTGAATTAGATGATGAAGAAAAAGCGATGTTCCTGGAAGAACTAGGAATTGAAGAATCTGGTTTAGACCAATTGATTCGTGCTTCTTACGACTTATTAGGGTTAGCAACTTACTTTACAGCTGGTGTACAAGAAGTTCGTGCATGGACTTTCCGAAAAGGAATGAAAGCTCCGCAATGTGCAGGTGTCATTCACTCTGATTTTGAGCGCGGATTTATTCGTGCAGAAACAGTTGCCTATGAAGATCTAGTTGAAGCTGGCTCAATGGCAGCAGCAAAAGAAGCAGGCAAGGTACGTTTAGAGGGGAAAGAGTACGTTGTACAAGACGGCGACGTTATGCTATTCCGTTTCAACGTCTAATAAAATATCGACATATATAAAAGGCGTCCGAACTAGGACGCCTTTTTCTTATTTTCATCTAAATAAACGTATACACTAAACTGTTCAGGAACATCCTGTACCAAACAATCATCGGGAAACTTCCTGAGCTTGTTGATGCCGATAAAATTAGCGAGGCCCCCTGCCATAAAAGAGGCACTTGCAAGCAGTAAAGGATAGCTGCCAATTGCGAAGCCGATTGCTAATGGGATAATACCCGTGATTGAAAAGGATGTTAAAAAGACAGATTGGTAATGTCCATTTTTGATTTTCTCCGTTGTTTTTGAAAAGATTAACCCTTTTTCAAGATAGATGGAGAGCGATATCGATTCACGTGCTACTTTACACCGCAAACGATAACCGATGATATTTATTAATTCATTGGCAATAACTAATAATAATGAGACAAATAGGTAGATAACGACACCAAGGATAAACCGAAGTATATTAAATGAAAATCCAGGCTGCAGGAAATAATTTATACCAGTAAATAGGATACTCAAAATAACCGTTAAAATTATTGTTTGCTTCACTATTGTTTGCTCATTTATTGTGACGACTTTTACATTGTCAGACATAGTAACCTTAACCCCTTTCTTCATATACATACAACCTTGGCAATTCTGGATCATCTTTGACAAGAAAAGTATCTGGAAATTTACGCAACTCCTTATACATATAAAAGTCTCCGAGAGCTCCTGCTATAAGAAATGCTCCCAATAACAACAACATGTTTGATTGGACAGCAAATCCGATAATCGCAGGAATCATTCCAGTTGTCCAAAAAGGTAATAATAACGATTTTTTCATCGCTTTATTTGTTAAAGGCTGTGTGGTAGTTGCATAGGCAACTCCTAATTTTAAATTGACGCCATATTCCAATTGTTTAAATTGGACATTACCGAAAACCATAAATCCGATTAAATGAAAAATTTCATGGAGTCCGATTAGTGCAATGTAATAGATGAAGAATAACGGTATATCCCAAACGGATAAATGGAACGAAAAACGATGTTGAATTAGTCCATTGATAGCGAGGAATCCTACGCTTAAGCCAAGAGTTAACCATATATTCATTTTTGAAATTTTTCTCATATCAAGTGTAATGATTGCGGGTTTTACATCTTGCGACATTTTTTCACTTCCCTTATGTACTTATTATAAAGGGTTCAAAACTAAATGGAACTGTTAAAATAATTACATTTATAAATACGTAGATCGGTAGATTGCAATTAGCAAATTCCAAGTTTTTTTGAATAACCTTAATCTTTGTTGCATAAAGGATTGAACTGTGCTACAATTCAATGATGTGAGTATATATTACTTACTCCTTGCTCTTCGCAATGTCGGAGAGCCCAAGTCCATAAGGAGGTGCAAAAAAGATGAAAAAGTATGAAGTAATGTACATCGTTCGTCCTAACATTGAAGACGAAGCGAAAAAAGCATTAGTAGAACGCTTCAATGAAGTTTTAACTTCAAACGGCGCTGAAATCATCGAGTCTAAAGAGTGGGGCAAACGCCGCTTAGCTTATGAAATCAACGACTTCCGTGAAGGTTACTACCAAATCGTAAAAGCTAACGCTGGTACTGAAGCTATCAACGAATTCACTCGTTTAGCTAACATCAGCGAAGACATTATCCGTCACATGGCTGTTCGTGAAGAAGCTTAATTTAACATTTAATTTTAACAAAAATCGCTGAAAAAAGGAGGTTGAAATTGTGATAAACCGTGTCGTATTAGTTGGAAGACTTACGAAAGATCCAGAGCTTCGTTATACACCGAGCGGCGTTCCTATGACTCGTTTTACAGTCGCTGTAAATAGAACATTTTCGAACCAACAAGGTGATCGGGAAGCAGACTTTATCGGATGCATCGCTTGGAGAAAACAAGCCGAAAACTTAGCAAACTTCATGAGAAAAGGGAGTTTGATTGGTGTTGAAGGCCGTATTCAAACTGGCAGCTTCGAGGGTCAAGATGGTAAACGTGTTTATACTACGGATGTTGTAGCGGATGCTGTGCAATTCTTAGAGCCGCGAAACAACACTGGTGGTGGAATGCCAAATCAACAGTATGGAGGGCAACCACAATATGGAGGGCAGCCTTCATATAGTACAAGCCAACCAAACCAACAATTTGGCGGCGGCAACATGGATCAAGATCCATTTGCTCCTTCTTACCAACAATCTCAACCTTCTGCTAATCAGCAAAATTATACACGTGTTGATGAGGATCCATTTGCATCAAGCAAAGGACCAATCGAAGTTTCTGAGGACGACTTGCCGTTCTAATAAGAAAGCGGAAGCCAGATATCAGAAGCTAAAAACTAATAAAGGAGGAATATCGAAATGGCACAACGTCGCGGAGGCCGCAAACGCCGTAAAGTTTGTTACTTCACTTCAAACAACATTACTACAATCGATTATAAAGATGTAGATTTACTTAAAAAGTTCATTTCTGAACGCGGTAAAATTTTACCACGTCGCGTAACTGGTACAAGTGCAAAATACCAACGCAAATTAACTACAGCTATTAAACGTTCTCGTATTATGGCTCTTCTTCCATTCGTAGCGGAAGATAAATAAGATTTATCTAAAAAGTACAACAAGGGTCAGACTTTGTTGTACTTTTTTATTTTGTTAAAGAGTTTGTAGGGCATCTGCCAATAAAAAAAGAGTTATCCCCCTAAATTGCTAAGGGATAACTCGACTAACTCATTTAATTCTCTACTTCTTGCTTTAGAATCTGTACTTTCTTTATAGCTCCATTATCGGTCGTCAAGATTTTGAAGGTAAGGTGATTCCGTACAATAATATCCCCCTCATTCGGAATGTCCTTAATTTCATTTAGCAGGTATCCTGCCAGAACGTCCTCATCTTCTGGTATATCTGTATAAAAAATTGTATTTAATCGATGGAGTGTTATTTTTCCATCACAAATGATTTCAGATTCGGTTAATTTTTCAACTAGACTGTCACTATTTTGATCCATTTCGTCTTCAATTTCAAAACCAAGCATTACTTCAAGGATATCCTCATGGGTTAGAATGCCCTCTGTACCGCCATATTCCTCCAATACAATGGCCATATGCTTCTTTTCTTTTGTCATTTTACTTAATACCAAATCGATCGAATGGAACTCATAAATAAATAATGGGCTGTTATCCGAAAACGCTTTTAAAGGTTTTTCAGGCTCCAAGGACCAGGAAATAATATTCTTTGAGTGGAATACGGCAATGATTTCATCAATACTGTCGCCATAAACAGGGTATCTCGTATAAGGGTTCTGCATAACGAGATTGCGTGCTTCCTCAAATGTAATCGTACTTGGAAGAGCAATAATATCGATTCTTGGTGTTTTCATGGCATCCTTTACATTTAGCTCATAAAAATCCATAACTCCCTTGATCCGATGGGACTCCGCTTGATTAAAGGTTCCTTCAACGTCTGCTATATCAACCATTGTACGCAGTTCCTCTTTGGATATGGAGACGTTAATAGGCTGACCTTTAGATAACGCTCTTGTGATACGCCCAGTTAGCCAATTAAGGATTAATGTAATCGGTTTAAAAATAATGACGAAGAACTGAATGACTGGGTATACAAGAAAGGAAATTCGATCAGGAAAAGAAGCGGCAATTGATTTTGGAATAACTTCTGAAAAGACAATTATAATGACAGTCAGAATTACCGAGGCGAGTCCAAGATTAAATCCATATTGGATGGCAAGTGTTGTCACCAATGTTGGCAGTAGTATATTGGCGATATTATTCCCTATCAAAATTGTCGTAATGAATTCACTCGGTTTTGATACTAAATTTAAAAGATTCTCAGCTTTTTTATTCCCATTACTCGCTTTTGTTTGCAGCCTCATTCTATTGGTTGCGGTTAATGCTGTCTCGCTTCCTGAAAAGAAAAATGAAACGAATAATAAGAAAATGATCGCAATGATCACAGTTAATTTCCCCCTTGAAATACAAAACTTACATAATAGTATTAATTAATTCGTAAGGAATTTCAACTTTGAAGGCAGTCGAAGAGTAGGATAGGAATAATATTGGAGGAGGATTTATAAAAAGAAAGGAGTCATTTTAAATAAATAATAACCAATGATTTCTATTCCCTAGCATAGGATGGACATTTTTGAAGAATCATATAGGGCCATGAACGATTTTTAATTACTTCAGTTTATTTACTTAAAGTATAAGAACTCTTTTACTAAATAGGAGTGGAAGTGAATATAATAAGAAAAGTCGACAAAATCCCTCATAGATTTTGTCGACTTTATTGATACAAAACAGGTGCTTCCCTCTGACTTTGCATTTTTGTCCTATATATAAAAAGATGGTACAATATACGAATGACAAGGATTTTTCTAATTAGTCAAAGGAAGGTTATAAATGCCGAACAATCAAACCAAAAGGCTGGCTCATGGTGCTATGATGATTGCACTATTTGCGATTTTAATGGCCATTGCCACATATGTACCCATCGTTAATATTGTTGCAACATTGTTTGCGCCGCTGCCATTCGCTTGGTATAGTGCAAAATATGATCGAAGTTCTTCGCTTTTAGTTTCTTTCATCGGGTGTATCGCTACTTTCTTCATTGGAGGATTACTCATCATTCCCTTTGCCCTTATCTATGCAGCAATCGGGGTTGTAATGGGAGATGCACTGCGGTTAAAGAGAAGCAAAGTATTCTTGTTGATGTCAACAGGAATTACAACATTAATTACTTTTGCCATAGAATATGTTATATCCTTAAAGTTATTTGAAATGGATATTATCAAAAGATTTATGGATATCATGCGAGAAAGCTATCTGAAATCCGCTGAACTTTCTCAAAGCATGGGGGGGCAAAACCCTTTTGATGAGCAAACAGTAAGCAGAATGTTTGATACGCTGGAAATGTTAATCCCAGCTTCTATTACAATAGCGGTCTTCTTTACTACATTTATTATTATTTTATTAAATCTGCCAATGTTAAAACGCTTTGGCGTTAATATCCCAAAATTTCGTTCTTTTGAGAATATGCGTTTGCCAAGAGCGGTATTATGGTATTACTTAATTGTATTGTCGATTAACTTATTTATTAAACCTGAAATTGGCTCAGCACTTTACGTTATTTGTCTTAACTTTTCATTAGTGCTATGGATGCTGTTGGTTCTACAAGGACTTTCACTTATTTATTACATCCTAAGTGCATTTGGTTCTCCTAAGTTTTTAAAAGTACTTGCAGCTATTATGGCATTCCCACTGTATTCCTTCTTCATATTATTAGGGATAATGGATTTAGGTTTTGACATACGTTCATTTGTAAAAGGTAAGATTCAGAAGTAGGGAGCTGATAAAATGGATACTTATAGGAAGCGACTTATTCGACATCCTCTTATGTATCTGACGATGATTGGCTTACTAGGTGCCATCCTACTGACCATTTGGAATATTTGGTTAGGCATAGCCTATGCAGTAGTCACATCCATCGGGTTAGTATATGCATGGAAAATTGAAAAAATCACCTTTTCGCAAACTGAAAAACATATAGAATCGCTGTCATTTCGAATGAAAAAGGTGGGTTCGGAAGCCCTTTTAGAAATGCCGATCGGGATTTTGCTTGTAAATGACAAGTTTGTCATTGAATGGGCCAATCCATATATGTCTGAAATCATTGAGGAAGATTCATTGATTGGCATAGAGATGTTTGACCTATCAGACGAACTCTATAGTTTAACTAAATCAGAAGATAAGCGTGAGCAAACTGTTACAATAAACGAACATAAATATAAAGTGGTCTATAAGCAAGAAGAAAAGCTTTTATACTTCTTTGATGTAACCGAGCAAGTAAAAATCGAATCTCAGTATTATGCCGATCGTACCGTTTTAGCGATTCTTTTTATTGATAACTATGATGAATTAACGCAAGGAATGGATGATCAAACACGTAGTTTAACAAATACGGTAGTTACATCCATTATTAACGAGTGGGCTTTTGCACATGGTATTTTCGCGAAACGGATTTCATCGGATCGTTTTTTAGCGGTGTTGAATGAGTCGATACTAGGAGAGCTCGAGAAGAAAAAGTTCTCTATTTTAGATGATATTCGTGAAAAAACTGCTCAAAAAAATCTATCGCTAACTCTAAGTATCGGCGTTGGAGCCGGCTCGTCTTCCCTTATTAAATTGGGGGAATTAGCACAATCCAGTTTAGATCTAGTGTTGGGACGCGGTGGGGACCAAGTTGCCATTAAACAGCCAAGCGGGAAGTTAAAGTTCTATGGCGGCAAAACAAATCCCGTAGAAAAACGAACAAGAGTAAGAGCCCGCGTGATATCCCACGCATTACAGGATCTGATTATCGAAAGTGACCAGGTATTTATAATGGGGCATAAAAACCCTGATATGGATGCGATAGGGGCAGCAATCGGTGTCCGTAAAATGGCTCAAAAAAATAAAGTAAATGGCTATGTTGTAGTCAACTTTGATGAGCTCAATGGCAGTGTCAGCCGTTTGATGAAAGAAATTGAAGAAAATACGGATCTGTACCGTTACTTTATTTCACCAGAAGAAGCTCTTTCAGCCATGACCGAGAAATCGTTAGTCATCGTAGTCGATACACATAAACCAAGTCTTGTGATGGATGCGCGTCTTCTGAAACGCTCGGAAAAGGTTGTTGTTATTGACCATCATCGCCGCGGTGAAGAATTTATACAAAATCCAACACTTGTGTATATGGAGCCGTATGCTTCATCGACTGCAGAATTGGTAACAGAGATTCTCGAATATCAACCGGAAGATGAAAAGCTGACAAAGCTGGAAGCAACTTCCCTGTTATCTGGAATCATAGTGGATACAAAAAGCTTTACATTAAGAACCGGTGCCCGTACATTTGAAGCGGCATCCTATTTAAGAACATATGGAGCAGATACGATTCTTGTGCAGCAATTATTAAAAGAAGATATCGATACGTATATTGAACGTTCGAAAATTATTCAAACCGTTGATTTTGTTTACCCAGGAATTGCTGTTGCAAGAGGAGAAAATGATAAAAAATACGACTCGGTTTTAATCGCACAAACAGCTGATATTTTATTAACCATGAAGGATGTTTCGGCATCCTTTGTGATTGCCCCTCGCCCGGATGGTTTAATAGGCATTAGTGCAAGGTCTCTAGGTGACACGAATGTCCAGGTAATCATGGAGAGTCTTGGCGGAGGCGGGCATTTAACAAATGCAGCCTGTCAAATCGATGCAGAGACTATAGAAGAAGCAATGAGTCGTTTAACAAAAGCAATATTGGAAACAGTTGAAGGGAGTAATGAAGAATGAAAGTAGTATTTCTAAAAGATGTAAAAGGAAAAGGAAAAAAAGGCGAAATTAAAAACGTGGCAGATGGATATGCACATAACTTCCTTATTAAAAATGGTTATGCTGTAGAAGCATCAAACCAAGCGCTTAGCCAATTAGAAGGGCAAAAGAAACTGGAAGAAAAAAATGCAGCTGCTGAATTGCAAGCGGCAAAAGATTTAAAGGAACATCTTGAAAAGTTAGAGGTTGAAATTAAAGCAAAATCAGGTGAAGGCGGTCGACTATTTGGCTCTATTTCAACGAAACAAATTGCTTCCAGCTTGGAAAAAGCGCATGGCATTAAAATTGACAAACGTAAAATGGATTGCGATGGAATTCGTTCATTAGGCTATACAAATGTCCCGGTTAAATTGCATCATGATGTCAAAGCAACTTTAAAAGTTCATGTGGTTGAAGAGGCTTAAGGAGAGATGTCTATGAGCGATTCTGTTATGGACCGTGTTCCGCCCCATAATCACGAGGCAGAACAATCAGTTATTGGTGCCATATTTCTTGAACCGCCAAGCTTAATCACAGCATCCGAAATTTTAATCGCGGATGATTTTTATCGGATTGCCCATAAAAAAATCTTCCAAACGATGCTGGATTTAAGTGATCAAGGAAAAGCAATCGATGTTGTCACGGTGACAGAGGAGCTTTCAGTAAGAAAAGAGCTTGAAGATGTAGGCGGACTTTCTTACTTAACAGAGCTTGCAAATGCAGTTCCAACTGCTGCAAACATTGCCTATTATGCCAAAATTGTGGAAGAAAAAGCCCTTTTACGCCGATTAATCCGTGTGGCAACCAAGATTGCAGAAGATGGATATACACGGGAGGATGAGGTAGAAGCCCTTTTATCAGAAGCTGAAAAGAAAATGATGGAAGTGGCAAACCGCAAAAACGCCGGTGACTTTAAGCACGTAAAAGAAGTACTTGTTAATACCTATGATAATATTGAACAGCTTCAATTCAGAGATGGCGATGTTACAGGTATTCCTACAGGATTTAATGATTTGGATCATATGACGGCAGGTTTCCAGCGAAATGACTTAATCATTGTAGCAGCCCGTCCTTCTGTAGGGAAAACTGCCTTTGCCTTGAATATCGCACAAAATGTTGCGATAAAAGCTCGCGAAAATGTAGCTATCTTCTCTCTGGAGATGGGTGCAGAACAGCTTGTAATGCGTTTATTATGTGCAGAAGGCAATATCGATGCTCAAGCTTTGCGTACAGGTGCCCTTACAGCCGATGACTGGAGCAAGTTAACAATGGCAATGGGGAGTTTGTCGAACTCAGGTATTTTCATTGATGATACGCCTGGTTTACGTATAAATGAAATTCGTGCAAAATGCAGACGCCTTGCACAAGAGCATGGGTTAGGAATGATCTTAATCGATTACTTGCAGTTAATCCAAGGGAGCGGGCGCAGTGGCGAAAACCGTCAACAAGAGGTATCCGAGATTTCCCGTTCGTTAAAAGCTTTGGCTCGTGAATTGAAGGTACCTGTTATCGCCTTATCTCAGTTATCCCGTGGTGTAGAGCAACGTCAAGATAAACGTCCAATGATGAGTGATATCCGTGAATCCGGAAGTATCGAGCAAGATGCCGACATCGTAGCTTTCTTATATCGTGACGATTACTACGATAAAGAAAGTGAAAGCAAAAATATGATTGAAATCATTATTGCAAAGCAGCGTAATGGCCCAACTGGTACAGTAACGTTGGCCTTTAAAAAAGAATTCAATAAGTTTATCAATATTGACTGGTCGCAACATCCGATGCCGGCTAATGCAGGATAGGTTGACACTTGAAATGGCCAATTCCTTACTATTTAAGATATTTCAGAACACGAACAATGATTAAAATTCATTAATCATTTGTTCGTGTTTTTTGCGTTTCTTCATTGACTTCTACCAGTAATCACTGTTACAATTATA
Organism: Lysinibacillus fusiformis; assembly: GCA_030027265.1. GTDB lineage: Bacteria > Bacillota > Bacilli > Bacillales_A > Planococcaceae > Ureibacillus > Ureibacillus fusiformis_A. The sequence continues at coordinate 34,854 of JASENG010000014.1, forward strand.
GCTGTTTGATAAAAGGATAATTTAACTAAGTAAATAAATACTGATTAGTAATAGAAATCAAAATAGTACGGATTGTTTTATGGTTAATGAATGGGATATTTACCTTATTAATGAGAATAATAAACGTACGTGATTCTAGCGGAGGTGCTGATATGACATCAGTTGTAGTTGTAGGAACACAATGGGGAGACGAAGGTAAAGGGAAAATTACTGACTTCCTATCTAAAAAAGCAGATGTAATCGCTCGTTTTTCTGGTGGCGATAACGCAGGCCATACAATCAAAATTGCCGATGAAACTTACAAATTGCATTTAATTCCATCAGGTATTTTTTATAAAGAAAAAACTTCGGTTATGGGGAATGGGATGGTTATCAACCCAAAATCTCTAGTAACAGAGTTAAAAGGATTACAAGAACGCGGAATCGATACATCAAACTTACGTATCTCAAACCGTGCCCAAGTAATTCTTCCATACCATATCTATCAAGATAAAGTGGACGAAGCTTCTCGTGGCGATAATAAAATCGGTACAACTTGTAAAGGGATTGGCCCATGTTATCAAGATAAAATTGCACGTATGGGTATCCGTTTTGCAGATCTATTAGATCGTGAAGTATTTGAACAAAAACTACGTGATAATTTAGAAAAGAAAAACCGTCTTTTTGAAAAATTCTACGAAGTGGAAGGCTTAAAATTTGAGGATATTTTCGAAGAATTTTATGGCTATGGTCAAGAGCTTGCAGAGTATGTTACAGATACTTCCAAAGTATTAAATGATGTAATTGATGAAGGCGGACGTGTCTTATTTGAAGGTGCACAAGGCGTTATGTTAGACGTTGATCATGGTACTTATCCATTTGTAACATCTTCAAACCCTGTTGCCGGCGGTGTCACAACTGGTACCGGTATTGGCCCATCTCATGTATCTCGTGTTGTTGGGGTATGTAAAGCATATACATCTCGTGTAGGCGACGGTCCATTCCCAACAGAATTATTTGATGAAATTGGTCATCAAATCCGTGAAGTTGGACGCGAATATGGGACAACTACTGGACGTCCTCGTCGTGTAGGATGGTTTGACTCTGTAGTAGTGCGCCACTCTCGCCGTGTAAGTGGAATTACTGACTTAGCATTAAACTCAATCGATGTATTATCTGGCCTTGAAACAGTGAAAATCTGTACGGCTTATGAATACAACGGTGAAATGATTACTGAATACCCAGCAAGCTTACATGTTCTAGAAGCGTGTAAACCAGTTTATGAGGAACTGCCAGGCTGGTCTGAAGATATTACAGGAGTACGTACATTAGAAGAACTTCCAGAAAACGCTCGTAAATACGTAGAACGCGTAGTAGAGCTAACTGGCATCAACCTAATGACGTTCTCAGTAGGACCTGCCCGCGAACAGACTAACATTGTTAATCCTATTTGGGAATAATTAATTAGTTCTGCACTGAAAGCCTACTTTTGAACAAACGATGCCTAACCTAAATGAAAAAACTACTAGTGGATTAAGTCCATTAGTAGTTTTTTGTTTAGTGAATAGCCTTCTTCTTAAAGCGGCCACCTTTAACTTCACTAATATTGCCAATAGCCAAGAAAGCCTGTGTATCAATCGATCGAATAATTTCTTTCATTTTCGATTCCTCTAATCGCGTGATGACACAGAAAATCACCTTTTTGTTATTCCCTGTATAGGCACCTTCCCCATGTAAATAGGTAACTCCGCGCCCAAGTCGAGCCATAATGGCCTGACCGATTTCTTCAATTTCGTCACTGATGATATAGACGGATTTCGACTCTTCCATTCCCAACACGACAATATCAATTACCTTCGATGCAATGAAGTAAGCAATCACGGAATACATGGCTTGTTCCCACGTAAAAACAAATCCAGCAATCGTGAAGATCGCAAGGTTAATTATTAAGATGATTTCTCCGACAGAAAAAGGAAGCTTTTTATTGGTCAGTATCGCCATTACTTCTGTTCCATCTAAACAACCCCCATAACGGATAACCAATCCAACACCAACGCCTAATAAGATGCCGCCAAATACAGTAGCTAATAATAAATCTGAAGTAAATGCATGGATATGGTGCATGGCCACTGTCACTCCTGAAAGGATGGTAATGCCAAGCAGCGACATTAATGCAAAGGTTTTTCCGATATGTTTATAGCCTATGTATATAAAAGGTATGTTAATGAGGAAGATGAAGGCTCCGGTAGGTATTCCCGTTAAGTGAGAGAGAATGATTGAGATTCCAACAATCCCTCCATCCAATACTGTATTTGGGATTAAAAATAACTCAAGGCCAACGCCGAAGATCAGGGCACCGATTACGACCATTGTAATGCGCAGCACTTTAGTGCCAATACTTACTTTATTTTTCTCGGAAGCATAGATGATTTTATTTTTATTCATTGCTTTCCTCCAATCTATTCGTATATCAATATATGAATTCAAGTTGGCAGTTGAAAATTTGAACTTCAAGGAATGAAATATGTATTTACTGAGGTAATTTTCCTAAAAAGCAGAACTGGAAATGTGGTTGTTTTGTCGAATAAAAACTGATAAAAACGAATGTCTATTACAATTTAATTATACCGAAAATTTGTAAAATAAAAAATATATAGCAAAAAAATAGAATAAATAGAGGGTTTATTTATAACTTGAAACAAAAAATTAATGAATATATCTGGTTATCATAATGATATTACACAAATCTAGTTTATTTTTCCTATTTTGTAACAGTGAATATTCAAATAATACATTTTCATTACAATGGACTCAAACGGTTTAATAGAAAAAAAGATTATGGTACAGTAAAAAAGTGAAATTTTCACATGGAAAATAGCCCATTGAATGGGTGATCTTTGGAAGGGGCTTTATCATGAGTTCGAAATGGAACATCAAAGAAGACTTTACAAAGAAACATACTATAAGTCTTAAATCTAGCAAATACAATATATTTAAAAAAGTTGCTATAACTACACTATTGGTTACAACAATCGGTGTTAGCAATGCATTCGCTAATTCAACAAGTGCAGATACATTCGAAAAAATCTATCATATCTATGTAGGAGATACATATTTAGGCCCAGTTTCAAACGAAGAAGCGGTTACTCAAATTATTGAAACAAAAGAACAAGAAGCAAAAGGGATTTATAAAGATTATGTCCTTGATGGAAGTTCAAATGTTACCTTAATTCCTGAACAAGTATTCTCATATGAAACAGATGATGCCACTACATTATCAAAGTTAAAAGAACAAATGATAGTAGAAGCAGAAAGCTATGCATTACAAATTGATGGGAAGCCGGTTGTCTATTTAAAGGATCAGGCTGACTACGAAGAAACAATGCGTTTGTTAAAGCTTCAATATGTTACTGAAGAAGAATTGCAGAACTATGAAGCAAATGCTTCTCTTGAAACACTACCCGCTTTAAAAGCATATGAATCTCGTATTAAAGAAATTAAAATAGCAGAAGCTATTTCTGGTGAAAAGACGCAAGTTAATCCAACTCAAATCCTAACACCGGAAAAAGCAGTAGCGTTTTTAAAAACAGGTTCGATTGAAAAGCAATTATATGCTGTACAATCAGGTGATGTACTTGGTACAATTGCCAACTCCCACAATCTAACTACTGCACAAATTTTAGAGTTAAATCCTGGTTTAACAGAAGACTCTTTACTGCAAATTGGTCAGAAGATTAATGTGACAGTAGAAAAACCGTTAGTAAACGTCCAAATTGTGAAAGAGAAAGCAACTGTAGTAGAAATACCGTTTGAAAAAATTGTTGAAGAAGATGATACAATGTTCAAAGGCGAAACAGTTGTTAAACAAGAAGGTTCGAATGGTAAAAAGGAAGTTTCTTATTTAATTTCTCAACAAAATGGTACTGTTGTTGAAAAAACGCTTACGAAGGAAACGGTTGTTTCTGAACCGGTAAATAGTGTTAAAGTTGTAGGAACAAAAGTTATTTCCTCACGCGGAACAGGTAACTTTGCATGGCCAACAGTTGGAGGGTATATCTCAAGTAAGCAGGGTTCTCGTTGGGGAAGCTATCATAGAGGAATCGATATTGCTCGACCATCCAACTATAATATCAAAGCATCTGACAATGGAGTGGTTACTGCTGCTGGTTGGGATGGAACATATGGTCAAAGAATTATCATTAACCATAACAATGGCTATGAAACAGTATATGCACATCTTTCAAAAATAGATGTAAATGTAGGTCAAGTTGTCCAGCAGGGTTCTGTAATCGGAATTATGGGGTCGACTGGCCACTCAACAGGTACTCATTTACACTTTGAAGTGCACAAGAATGGCGCATTAGTGAATCCATTATCTTATTTAGACTAACATGGTTTTAAGACAGTCCGAGTATACGAGGACTGTCTTTTTTAATTAAAGCGAAATGACTAAATTTGTCGAAATATTTCCCAGAAAATAAAGAACACCTTTCAGATAATACTGATTAATAGATTAACGGTTTCTAATTACTTGTTTGGAGAGTTTATTTGTTATAATAGCTTTATGCATGCATTTCACTAAAGCATTAAAAAAGAATATTTTAGATATTCGTGTTAATCAGGTTCACATGCAGCTTCTTTAAAAAAGCCGCATTACAAAGTCAGCATGCCTGTGTTTAAATTATAATTTTTGAACTTTACTTAATTACTGATAGATAGATTTTATAAAAGGAGAGAAAATATATGACAAAAACGATTTTAGTTTGTGATGATGAAAAGCCGATTGCAGATATTTTGCAATTTAATTTAGTAAAAGAAGGGTACACGGTAATCTGTGCCTATGATGGTGACGAAGCATTAGAAAAAGTAGAAGAATCTCAACCAGATTTAATGCTGCTTGATATTATGCTTCCAAAAAGAGATGGAATGGAAGTTTGCCGCGAGATTCGCAAAAAATATGATTTCCCTATTATCATGCTAACAGCAAAAGGTTCCGAAATAGATAAGGTGTTAGGACTTGAAATGGGAGCAGATGATTACGTAACGAAACCATTCAGTACACGTGAGTTGATTGCCCGCGTTAAAGCGAATATGCGTCGTTTGAAAGTTTCAAATCAAGCGGAAGAAGTAAAAGAAGAAACGAACGATATTACTGTGGGTACTTTAATTATTCAGCCAGATGCTTATTTAGTTTTAAAACGCGGTGAAGCGATTGAGTTAACGCACCGTGAATTTGAATTATTGCATTACTTAGCAAAGCATATCGGACAAGTAATGACGCGGGAGCATTTACTTCAAACAGTATGGGGCTATGATTATTTCGGTGATGTACGAACAGTGGACGTTACAATTCGTCGTTTACGTGAAAAAATTGAAGACAATCCAAGCCATCCAAACTGGATTGTTACGCGTCGTGGTGTTGGCTATTATTTGCGAAATCCTGAACAGGAGTAATGTAAATGCACAAAGTGAGCTTTTTTAAGTCCATTCACGTAAAAATTGTTCTCATCTATGTATTGCTGATTATCATCGCGCTGCAGATTATTGGGATTTATTTCTCCTCTAAACTGGAAGAGAGTTTAAAGCTAAACTTTAAGGATTCGATCACTCAACGAATTGACTTGGTTCAATATAGTATCCGAGAAGAATTGTTAAAGGATCGCGGAGACGAGACGAGTCCTTCGTTAGAACAAAGCTTGGGTGTGATTTTATTAGAATTTCCAAATGAGGATATCAGTGAAATTTTAATCATAAATGATCGAAATAAAGTCCTTGCTTCTTTAGAAAATCAATCCATAGTAGGGTCTCGATTCGATAATGATACGGTAACTAAGGCCATTTCAGCAGAAGATTACTCAGAGAGTATCAGACTGGAGTCTGGAAATAGAGTATGGGTTCTTGCTGCCCCCATTATGGATAATGTAGGCCCAAATAGCGAAGTAATTGGAGCTATCTATATCAAAGCCGATATTGAAAGCGTTTTTGAGCAGATGAAGGATATTAACCAAATATTCGCTATTGGTACCGCGATGTCGCTTGCCATTACCATAGTTCTCGGGATTTTATTTGCTAAAACAATTACCAAGCCGATTTTAGATATGCGTAGACAGGCACAGGCCATGTCCAGAGGAAATTACTCGAGAAAGGTTCGGGTATATGGGGACGATGAAATTGGTCAGCTTGCACTTGCCTTTAACCATTTGACCAATCGATTGCAAGAGGCACAGTCTACTACAGAAGCGGAGAGAAGGAAGCTTGCTTCTGTTCTAAGTAATATGACGGATGGTGTAATTGCAACGGATCGTAAAGGTAAGGTCATCCTTATTAATGATCCTGCTTTAACTTTTTTGGATGTTACACGTGAAACTACTTTAAGTCGACCGATCGCTTCTGTTCTAGGATTAGATCAAGAATACAGCTTCGAAGATTTAATACATATGAAGGAATCGATTAATCTAGATTACAGTACCCAAGATAAGCCGTTTATATTAAGAGCGAATTTTTCTGTTATTCAAAAGGAAACAGGCTTTGTGAATGGGTTAATTACCGTTATTCATGATATTACTGAGCAAGAGAAGATTGAGATGGAGCGACGAGAATTTGTTGCGAATGTTTCCCATGAATTACGGACGCCATTAACAACGATGAGAAGCTATTTAGAAGCTCTTGCGGATGGTGCTTGGAGAGATGAAAATATTGCGCCGACATTCTTAAATGTTACTCAAACAGAAACAGAGCGTATGATTCGACTCGTTAATGATTTATTGAATCTATCAAAAATGGACAGTCGAGACTATAAGTTAAATAAAGAATTCGTTGAATTTAATAAATTCTTTAATCGAATTATTGATCGATTTGAAATGTCAAAATCTCAAAACGTAAAGTTTACTCGTTATATTCCTGATACATCTTATTTTGTAGAAGTAGATACGGATAAACTGACTCAAGTTATCGATAATATTATTTCAAATGCATTGAAATATTCCCCAGACGGCGGAAATATCAGATTCGGCTTTACTGTACAGGAAAATATGTTAAAAGTAATGGTTTCTGATGATGGTATGGGGATTCCAAAAGAAAATGTAACAAAAATTTTCGATCGTTTCTATCGAGTAGATAGGGCTAGGTCCCGTGCAATGGGCGGAACAGGATTAGGACTGGCTATTGCAAAAGAGATGATTGAAGCACACGGCGGTAAAATTTGGGCGGAAAGTGAGGAAGGCGTAGGAACAACAATATTCTTCACGATGCCATTTGAATTAGATGAGGCGGGTGATTGGGAGTGAAACATGTCGAACAAATTAAATCATTTGTACTGTTTCTCCTGGTCTTTTTAAGCCTTATCCTTACATTTTCCATATGGAATTATACCCCTGATTATCAAAATATCGAAGATTCACAGGTTGAACAAATTACAGTCGGGGCCAAAAAGGAACTCCAGGACGTGCTTATCCCTTATCGCATTCTATCACACCAGAATGGAAGCTTTTTAGGGACAACCTCTTCAGCCGCTATTAATCGAGTGATGAATGCCATTAAGGATATGGATGCGTTGGAACTAAGATATTTGCAAGGCAATTTATCCGAAGAAAAGATAAACAATATGGTTCATTCAGAAAATCAAATGACACTTTTCTTTCCAGCTGAAGTGCCTATCAATGTATTTCGTTCTGTTATGAAATTTAATCAAAGTGAGTTGCCTGAAATAGCATTCAGTCACCTTTTAATCGATTGGAGCAATTTAGAGCAAACAAATACTTTAGAAATTTCATTTATTAGCAAAGAAAAACAAACGCTGTATTCAACAGTCGTCGCCTTTGATGAACAACAATTTGAATCAACTTTTATGAAGGCAATTCAAAAATCTGTTCCATATCAAGAAATTGAAAGACCTAATAATCTATCTTTATATGTCCCATCCAATCCTGTTAATTTAGTACAATACACGTACTATATTGATGAGATTTCTCCAGAGACCTTTAAAGATATCCTGTTTAATGATGCCAACATTGTTCAAAAGAATAATGATAGCAATACTTATACAGATGGAATGGCTATGATGACCTCTGATTCGGGGACAAAAACCATTAACTATGTCTATCCAGCTGAAGAGAGTATTGTTGAAATTAAACACTCGGAGCTCATCGAGGATAGTTATGATTTTATTAACGAGCATGGCGGTTTAACTGGGGATTACAGATATAGCGACAGCAACGTACCAAGCCATATTATAGAATATCAGCTATATCTGGAGGGGCTTCCGGTTTACAGCAGTACAACTTCTACTCGAATAGTGGTTACATGGGGAGGAAATCAAGTTTTCGAATATAAAAGACCCTATTATTCTTTCGGGGTTTCTGAATCTTCCACGCGCCAATTACCGTCAGGGGTAGAGATAGCGGAAACACTAAAAACGCTGCAGGATATCGATGATTTAATTTTGGGCTATCAGTTAACGCCAGACCCTCTTAAATCTAAAGTATATACGCTTGAGCCTGGTTGGTTTATCATTCGAGATGGCAGTGGATCGCGATTGTCGACAGAACTAGTTGGAGGTACCCAGTATGGATTGGAGTAAATCGAAGTCTATATTCATCGTTGTATTCCTAATTTTAGATGTCTTTTTGTACTCATTGTATTTAAACCGCCATACTGAAGCACAGCAAGCAGAAAATGAATCAATCGGCGAACAAAATATTGAAGCAAGGCTGAAAAATGATAATATTACGTATGGCGTACTACCTGCAAATGTTGAAAAAGCAGCCTATATTTCAGGGAAAGTTAAGAACTTTGAAGAAGGAGATCCTAAGATTGAAAATGCCCAAAATATTTTGATTGATAAAAATAAATTAGTCGTCACTTTAAAAAAACCAGTAGAAATAAAAAATATTGATGATGCCGCTTTTTATAATGACTTTTTAAAACTAAATGTTTATGAGGGTGCATCGTATACACTATGGGAAATAGACAAAGAAAGTAAGTCAGCTACTTTCTTCCAAACTGTAGATACAAGAACACTCTATTATATTCTTAATGGCCTTGTTACAGTTCACTGGAATGATAAGAACGAAATTGTAGAATATGAGCAAACTCTATTGGAGGATATTGAAGCTTACGAGGAAGAGAAAGTTCTAACATCCCCTTTGAAGGCAATCCAAACCCTTTATAACAAAGGGCTGCTGGCTCCGAATTCTACAATCACAAAGGTGAATTTAGGGTATACAACATTGGTGCAATTTACGCAGACACAAGTATTCGTTCCAACATGGGAAATTCAAGTGAAAACAGAAAATGAAGTAAGGGAAGAATACTTTGTTAATGCTGTTCAGGGTGGAATACTTGATTTGACTTTAGATGCAACAATGGTTGAAGAGGTCAAAGAAGCGGTAGAAGATGCTATTACAGATGATAAAGAACTAGACTTAGATACAGAAATAAAAAAGTAGGGAGTAATCGTATGCGATTTAGCGTTTTAGCAAGTGGCAGTACTGGAAATGCAATTTATGTAGAAAATGATGAACATGCATTTCTGGTCGATGCAGGCTTAACGGGCAAAAAAATGGAGCAACTGTTTGCTAAAATTGATCGTGATATGGAAAAGTTATCAGGTATTTTAGTAACACACGAACATAGTGACCATATTAAAGGACTCGGTGTTGTGGCACGAAAATATAATGTCCCAATCTATGCGAATGAAAAAACTTGGCAAGCAATGGACGGTCATATCGGCAAAATTTCATCCGACCAACGTTTTGTTTTTAATATGGAGACGGTCCAATCCTTTGGTTCATTAAATATTGAATCCTTTGCAGTTTCTCATGATGCTGCTGATCCAATGTTTTATGTCTTTCATGAAAATGATCGCAAGCTTGTCTTGATTACAGATACTGGCTATGTCAGTGACCGCATGAAGGGAATTATACGCGGCGCAGATTCTTTTGTTTTTGAAAGCAACCATGATATTGGGATGCTGCAAATGGGGCGCTATCCTTGGTCTGTAAAACGACGTATTTTAAGCGATGTTGGACATGTCTCCAATGAAGATGCAGCAGTTGCTATGAGTGAAGTTGTTTTTGAAAAACCAACTCAAATTTATTTATCTCACTTAAGCAAGGATAATAATATGAAGGACCTGGCGCGGATGAGCGTTACGCAAACATTACAGTCATGCGGGATAATTGCCGGTGAATACGTGCATATCCATGATACTGATGCAGAAGAACCAACTTTACTTGTAACGGTTTAAATTAGAGAAGAAATGACAAAAATATCCTTTGTCATTTCTTCTTTTTTAATTTTGTTTTATTTCATTTTCATGTAATTTTAATGTTCGGGTTGTATCATAATGACAACAAGAGAACGAAAGGATTGAGAGTATGAGTTACTATAATAATGATGACAATAAACCGCAAGAACAAGATGAATCAGTAAATTCTTACTCACCTCTTCAAGAACGATTAAGACGTGAGCAAGAAGAGGAAAATAAACGCCGCTCTAAAAAAGGCGGCGGAAGCAAGAGTGGCTATTTTATTAGTGGTCTTGCCGGGGTTATTATAGGAGCATTGTTAATTTGGCTGCTGGTGCCTTCTATGACCAACCAGCTTCCTAATTCAAGTCAATCAACAAGCAAGAGCAGCACTAGCTCGGAGTCAACAATTACGCAAACGGCAACGGAAGTGACTACAGATATTACCAAAGCCGTTGAAAGCGTGTCAGATGCAGTTGTGGGGATTACTAATATACAGGAAGTAAGTGACTTCTGGAATCAACAATCTGCGACAGCGGAAGCAGGCAGCGGTTCAGGTGTAATTTATAAAGTAGATAATGGTCTTGCTTATGTGATTACAAACTATCATGTAGTAGAGGGAGCAAAACAACTAGAAGTTACTTTAGCTGATGGGACAAAAGAAGAGGCTCAATTGGTAGGCAGTGATATTTGGACAGATTTAGCCGTTATCTCCATTAAAAGTGAAAAAGTGAAAACAGTTGCAAAATTTGGGGATTCAGATGTGCTGAAACAAGGTGAAACTGTTATAGCAATTGGGAATCCACTGGGTCTGGATTTCTATGGTTCCGTAACAACTGGTGTTATTTCAGGTAAAGATCGAGCTGTACCTGTGGACTTAAATGCTGATGGCAACGAAGACTGGGAAACAGAAGTACTTCAAACGGATGCGGCCATTAACCCAGGGAACAGTGGTGGAGCACTAATTAACATTACTGGTGAATTAGTAGGTATTAACTCCATGAAGATAGCCCAAGATACTGTTGAAGGGCTAGGCTTCTCTATTCCAATCAATACAGTGATTCCAATTATTGAAGAACTCGAAAAAAATGGTGAAGTAAAACGTCCAACAATGGGTATTGGCCTATTGGATCTAACAGATGTACCTGCTTTCTATCAACAACAGACATTAAAATTACCTGAAGAAGTAACAACAGGTGTAGTAGTTTCTGAAGTTGTTGAAGGTTCGGCAGCGGGTAACGCAGGTGTTCAACAATATGATGTCATTGTTGAAATGGGTGGACAAAAAGTTGAAAACTCCATTGATCTTCGTCAATACCTATATAACGAAACAGATATTGGAGATAATTTAAAAATTAAAGTTTACCGTCAAGGAAAATTAGTGGAGTTAAACTTAACATTAACAGAAGGTACAACTGTGTAAAAGTGTAGCTTAAGCATCGAATTGTGGATAACTTTAAATAAAATATGCACAAAGAGTAGTGGAGGGAAATCCTTTTCTTTCCTACTCTTTTTTTGTTTGTTACAATAAATTGTGGATAACATAGAATAAACTGTGAATAAGTTTGTTAAAATTTCTGAAAAATAGGAGGTGCAAAAAAATGGAGGCATATAGCTGTGAAACCCATATAGATCACGCTTTGGATATGTTCGTTGCGGAGACGAAAGAGTTCCCGATTATGGACAAACTGTCGGATGATGAAAAGTTATCCACAAAATGTTCCTACTGTGAGGAGCTTGCAACATATATTGTATCAAGTAAATAACTTTACACAATATATAGAACTACATTGTGGATATGTGCATAACTTTTGTGGATAAGTTGTTTGTAAATGAAATATGAAGGTGGATAAATTGTTTATATTTAAATTTTCTAACTAAATTGAAAAATGAAATCCCTATATATAGTAGTGGATTAAGCGGTTTCTTGATGAAATAAAAAGCTTGCATTCTACGTTAGAAAATTAAAATGTGAACAGAATGTAAAGGTGGAAAATCTGTGAATATCACGATCATATCGGTCGGAAAGTTAAAAGAAAAGTATTTAAAGATGGGCATCGAGGAATATGTGAAGCGTTTAGGTGGGTACGCCAAAGTCGAATTAGTGGAAGTTCCCGATGAAAAAGCCCCCGAACAACTAAGTGATGCCGAGATGGAAATCGTGAAACGAAAAGAAGGCGAACGGATACTCGCCAAAATCAATGACGGCATGCATGTAATTGCGCTCGCAATCGATGGCAAAATGAAATCCTCAGAGGATATGGCCCATGATCTCCAATCCCTCATGACATACGGCACAAGCAAAGTCGCCTTTGTCATTGGTGGTTCACTAGGCCTGCACGATGACGTATTAGGACGCGCGGACGAAAAACTAAGCTTCGGCAAAATGACCCTCCCCCACCAGCTCATGAAACTCGTACTGGTCGAGCAGATTTATCGGAGTTTTAGGATTATTAAGGGTGAACCGTATCACAAATAATGGTAAAACAAAAAGTTGAGATTATAATTGATAAAGAGTGGCTTTAAATGAAATTCCGGCTCACCGGTATCTTTAGGTTATTTTACGTTGCGATAAGAAATTTTGATAGCTCATAAACCTTGTTATGACAGGGTTTGTGAGCTTTTTGCAATTTACAAATTGGTGATCATCCTTGCATCTATACTAAACATTGTACCAGCCTAAATAGTCACAGTTTTCTAAAGGAAGCATCTTTATTCAATTTCTATAGAATCAGTGTTTTTAAAATTCTAAGTTTTAATGTGACCTAAACCCCGTTCAGTAAAAGTATATAATAGGAACACGATTCCTACTCAATTTCTATCGTTGAGCATATTACGTGAGAAATGTAATATTTTGCATTAATATATTCGATACACAGAAGTACATGTTGTAAAAATACATATTCGTACTTCTATTTATCATTTTAAGGAGGTTATTGAGCATGAGCAAAAAAATCGCTACACTGATCACAAACTTATTTGAAGACGTTGAGTACACTGAACCAGCACAAGCTTTTAAGGAAGCAGGTCATGAAGTGATCACGATTGACACACAATCAGGTAACGAAGTAACTGGTAAAAAAGGCACGACTGTAAAGATTGATAAAGCCATTGATGAAGTTAATCCTGCAGACTTTGATGCTTTGCTTATCCCTGGTGGATTTTCTCCTGATTTATTACGTGAAGACGATCGTTTTGGTGAATTTGCAAAAGTATTCATTCAGGAAGGAAAACCTGTTTTTGCCATTTGTCACGGTCCACAAGTGTTAATCGATACAGATCTTTTAAAAGGTGTCGACATCACTGGCTTTAAATCCATTCGCAACGATTTGAAAAATGCTGGTGCAAACTATAAAGACGAAGAAGTTGTCATCAGCCAAAATATTGTAACAAGTCGGGAACCAAAAGATATTCCAGCATTTAATCGTGAATCATTGAAACTTTTAGCTAAATAATAATGCTGATGCAAAAACTTAAATATTTCCAGCTTGTGAATTCTTAAACAGAATCCGCAAGCTGGTTAAAATTAATATAAGAATAAAGGAGAGTATGACTTTGACACTAAAAGGAAAAAGAGTGGTTGTTTTAGGTGGTACATCTGGAATTGGCTTAGCCACTGCCAAGGCGTTTCTCGATGCATCTGCACAAGTCATTATAGCCAGCCGTTCTGCTTCAAAATTATCTGACGCAAAAGCAAAACTTGGTGGTAACGCAGAAGGTTATGAAATCGACTTTCGCAGTGAGGAAAAGGTTGCTGACTTTTTCAAGATGGTTGGAAAATTTGATCACCTAGTGGTTACTGCAGGTGAAGGAGCAATGGGTCACTTTAGCGAACTACCCGTAGCAGCCGTAAAAGAAGCTTTTGACAGCAAGTTCTGGGGGCAATATATTTCGGTTCATGCAGCTCTTCCATATTTGAATGATGAAAGCTCCATTACATTAACTTCTGGTGTATATGGTGTACGTCCTCCACAAGGTGCAACGACGCTGGCTTCGATCAATTCAGCAATCGATGGATTAGTACGAGGACTTTCAGTAGACCTGGCACCTATCAGAGTAAACGTGGTATCACCTGGTATTGTTGACACTCCTCTTTACGGCGGAATGCCAGAAAATCAACGGCAAGATATGTACAATGAGATTGCTCAGCAATTACCGGTTGGACGTGTTGCTCAACCGAAAGATATAGCTGAAACCTATGTTTACCTAGCGAAAAACGGGTTTACAACAGGTATATCAGTACTTATTGATGGTGGAGCTCATTTAATCTAAGTCGATTAATAAATTGATTTAAAATAAACCCGGTGAGAATGAATACAAGTGTCAGACACTTATGGATCATTCTCACCTTTTTTGTTATTTTTCACAGATAGGAAGTGAAATGGCCATATCATACAATAAGGAATGAATATTTTTGTTGGTTGTGGAAATCCTAACATATGCATAATTTTTACGAAGAGCTGTAAAAATTCTACTTCGATGATGCCCAAATACAAAAAAGAAAGGGTTGAGCCTGATGAATGAAAAGAAAATATCGGAAATTAAACATGCATTTGCCAAGCGCGTGGTAACCCTGCCTGACGGCACTTCTTTACCTAGCTTAGGACAAGGAACATGGTACATGGGGGAAAATCCCCAAGTGAGGGATAAGGAAATTAAAGCCTTGCAGCTCGGCTTAGAATTGGGCATGACACTTATTGACACTGCTGAAATGTACGGAAATGGTGATTCTGAACGTTTAGTAGGCGAAGCCATTAAAGGACGCAGAGATGAAGTCTTTTTAGTCTCAAAAGTGTATCCTCATCATGCAGGTTTAGATATGATTTCAAAAGCTTGTGAAAACAGCTTAAAGCGACTAGGAACAGACCACTTGGACTTATATCTTCTTCACTGGAGAGGACGTGTTCCTTTAGCAGAAACAATTGAAGGAATGGAAAAACTACGCGAAGAAGGGAAAATTTTAAGATGGGGCGTCTCCAATTTTGACACCGATGATATGGAAGAGCTATGGAACACTGTGAATGGAAAAAATAGTGTGACGAACCAAGTGCTATACCATTTAGGTTCAAGAGGAATCGACTACAATCTCTTACCATGGCAGCGTAAACATAACATGCCAATCATGGCCTACAGTCCCCTTGCTCAAGGAGGCTCTTTAAGAAGACAACTCTTAAGCGATCCAACTATTCTTGATATTGCTGACAAATACAATGCCCAACCATTACAAATCGCTCTTGCTTGGACGATTCGTTCGAATAATGTCATCGCCATTCCAAAAGCAGTTCAAGAAGAACATGTTTTAGCAAATGCTGAGGCAGCAACAATTGAGTTGACTGAAGAAGACCTCAATAGACTTGATCAAGTATTTCCTAAACCCACTAGAAAAATGCCATTGGATATTATTTGAAAATTCATTTTAAAAAAGACTCCTAGTGGGGGAGTAGACAATTTAATAGAAATTTAATATGATAGGGCGTTTCACGCGTGTTCTTGATTATTATATTTGATTTAGAGATATTAAAATGAAGGCTTTGGCAGTGTCAGCCCAAATAACATATCAAATGGTAATTTGGCCTGTAAGCATTCCTTTTACGTATTTGTTTGTAAGTTGTTGAGCTACTACGACTTCTTTGACTGTCATCGCATGTGTCCATTCCACATCTCGGTAAATAATCGGAGGTTTCACGCAGCGAGAGCCATAAGAACTACCCAAGCAGAATCTGTGAACGCAAAGCCTGTTAAATGCTCACCGGAATATTCGACCATATCTGTACGTTCGAATTCGCCGTTCTCCCCATTTCTCATCGTATATCATGCCCGTTTTAATATGCGTTTTTTCTTGAGGTAATTGATCGTCATCCCATCCTTTTTAGCGGTACGCCAATTGACATTTATTGCTGTTGCTATTGTAGAAATAGATAGTCCTTTTTCGTTGCGTAATGTTTTGATGCAATTAACTTCAGACATTGCTAGCATCCTTTCTTACCTCCACTAGTTAGATTCGACATCTAAAATGTAGAGGGACTTGGGGTGACTGGCAAGTCTTTTTTATGCACTTCTCTTTCCGAGTTTCATTAAACCTGAATAAGCATAATAATTCCTTTTTATATTTAATTGGGTTCTTTTTAGATAGGACGCCTAATGTTTTCTTGGGTTTAAACAAAGGTTATGACTGGGGTATTATATTACAATATGATAATATTCAAACGGAGTTGAAGAATGAGCTATTGAAAAGGAGAACAGTATGACGAATAAAGATAAATTTATTGGCTTTATTGGTACTTATACAAAAGAACAAAGTGAGGGAATATACTCCTTTACGTTTGATACTGCCACTAATAAAATAGAAAATATACAAGTTGCCGCTAATATTGATAACCCTACCTATTTAGCGATTTCGAAAGATAAACGTTTTTTATATAGCATTGTCCAGGAAGGTAGTAAGGGTGGAGTTGCTTCTTTTTCCCTTGACCGTTCAACAGGAAAGCTTCAAGAATTGAATAGGCAATTAACCGAAGGACCTCAACCCTGCCACATTTTTGTAGATAATGAACAACGCTACCTACTTGCAACAAATTACCACAAAGGGACAATTAGTGCGTATACTCTAAACAAAGAATCTGGGACGATTAACGATCATCCGTCTGTCGTAGCGCATCATGGAACAATGGTTGAACAAATTCCACATACTCACTATTCAGCTTTCACACCGGATGAAAAATATGTAGTAGTTGTTGATTTGGGGCTGGACCGCCTATATACCTATGAACTCGTCAATAATACCTTACAAAATGTAACTCATTTGACATTAAGAGCGGGCAGTGGACCGAGACATCTAGTGTTTCACCCTAATGGCCGCTACGCTTATATCATGACAGAGTTTAGTTCTGAAGTGATTGTATTAAAATATCAAGCTGACAATGGAACATTTACCGAAGAGCAATCAATTTCGACAATTCCGGAAGAGTTTACAGAAAACAATCAAGGTAGCTTTATCCACATTTCTTCAGACGGAAGATTTATTTATGTGGGCAACCGGGGACATAATAGTGTTGCTGTTTTTAGCGTTGATAAAGAAACCAATCTATTGACCCTTGTGGAACGGATTTCTTCAGAAGGAGACTGGCCGCGAGACTTTTCCCTCGATCCTACAGAAGAGTATATCGTTGGTTCGAATCAGAATTCCAATAATTTGGTTCCATATAAACGAAACAAAGAAACGGGAACGCTTACGTTACTAAAGTCAGATATTCCTGTTCCCAATCCAGTTTGTATTAAATTTATCGGGTAAGTGCGGAAATATAAAAAAGACCACAGACTGGAAAGACATCTGAACTAACCAAATTTCATAAGACATAAAACGCCCTCGAATAGGGCATAATGGAAAATATGAACAAATAGTCGGAAGTGTTTTTGCAAGAAAAAAAATTATTCATCAAAAGTGAAATGGGCTGATTTTTATAAGACAGAGTTAAGAAAATCATATTGAAACAAAAAGCGTTATATGTAATAAAATGTTAATAAAATGTATACTTAGTATACATTTCAGACTGTAGACAAACTCGAAAATTCGAGTTTGTCTACAGTCTTTTTTCTTTTAAAATATAAGTAATAGTAGTTTTTGAAATAGTGTTAGTTGATTTCCGTTTCGGCGGACGCTTTCCGCGGGCGTGGCCCAATCCTCCTCGTCGCTTTGCTCCTGCGGGGTATCGGCCTTCACGCTTTTCCCGCAGGAGTCGCCGCCTACACTACAATCAACTCCCTTCTAAAATAAATGTCTGAGGTGAATGGATATGATGTCGAAAAATCAAATAAATGAACGGGATCAAATTGAGATGATTACAATTGAGCAACTTGTGCCACAGGATCATCTTGTCAGAAAGCTTGAATCAGCTATTGATTTTTCTTTCATCTATCCACTAGTTGAACCGCTGTACTCAACACTAGGTCGACCGAGTGTTGATCCAGTCGTATTAATCAAAATGACTTTTGTTCAATATGTATTTGGTATTCGTTCAATGCGACAAACAATAAAAGAAATCGAGACGAATATGGCATATCGATGGTTTTTAGGTTTCGGTTTTCATTCGGAAGTACCTCACTTTTCTACCTTCGGTAAAAATTATGAACGTCGTTTCCAAGATACCGACATCTTTGAACAGATTTTCTATCGAATTCTTAAAGAAATCGCAGATAAAGGATTACTAAGTGCTGACCATGTTTTTATCGATTCAACTCATGTTAAAGCGAGTGCGAATAAACGTAAATTCGAAAAGAAGATAGTCCGTAAAGAGACTCGGGCGTATGAAGCTAAACTTCAAGAAGAATTGAATCAAGATCGTATTGATCACGGGAAGAAGCCATTTCCACCTGATAAATTTGAAAAAGAAGAAATGAAGGAAATTAAGGAAAGTACGACCGATCCTGAAAGTGGCTACTATGTAAAAGATGAAAGAACGAAACAGTTTGCTTATTCATTCCATGCGGCAGCGGATCGCTATGGATTTATACTTGGCTCCATTGTCACACCTGGGAATATTCATGATAGTCAAATGCTTCAACCACTTGTTGAAAAAGTAATGGAAAAAGTCAAAAAGCCACTTGCTGTTGCTGCCGATGCTGCTTATAAAACACCTGCAATTACTAAGTTTTTATTTGAACATAATATTCAACCGGCACTTCCCTATACACGACCAAAAACGAAGGATGGATTTTTACGTAAACACGATTATATATATGACGAGTACTATGATTGCTACCTTTGTCCGGAAGGGCAAATCCTAAAATACTCTACAACGACTAAAGATGGGAAACGTCAATATAAATCGAACCCTACTCAATGTGCAACCTGTCCTTTGCTTTCTCAATGTACGAACAGTAAAGACCACCGAAAAATCATTGAGCGTCATATTTGGGCACATCATGTAGAGGAAGCAGATCATCTTCGTCATCAAAACGATATCAAACAAATATATGCGAGACGTAAAGAAACGATTGAACGTGTCTTTGCGGATGCGAAAGAAAAGCATGGTATGCGATGGACAACCCTTCGTGGGATTAAAAAATTGTCCATGCAGGCGATGCTTACTTTTGCTGCCATGAATTTAAAGAAGCTTGCCAATTGGACATGGCAAGCTCCAGAAAGTGTCTAAATTAGAATACTCGTAGAGTACTTTTGCTTAAAATAAGACTGTCAAATACCCGAAAAAATCAAAGAAATACAAAAGGCATTCAGAATGAGACCATTCTGAATGCCTTTTGTCGACACTCTGAAATGTATACTTAGTATACATTTTATTATTATGTGAATTTAAAATAAAAAAGGCCACAAACTTTATCTAAAGGATGTGGCCTTTTGCTAATTTAAATTTATTCGAGGTTCGCATGTTTACCATACATTGTGTTGGAATCGAGTCCTTTTTTCTCCATGAAACGCAAGATGGCTGAATCATAAAATAACAACATCGTCTGCTCGAATAGAGAACCCATTGGTTGAATGGTTTTGTAATCACCTGCAGTTTGATCTTTTGTTACGCCCGGTAATTTAACCGTGATATCTGCTAATTTGCCAATCGTGGAATCGGGTGAAATCGTGATGGCTGCAACAATACCTCCTAAGCTTTTCGCTTTTTCAGCAAAGGCAACTAATGTTTTTGTTTCTCCTGAACCTGAACCAAGGATCAATAAATCGCCCTTTTCCAAGTTCGCTGTTACGGTTTCTCCAACGACGTAAGCATCAATTCCCATGTGCATCATTCGCATGACAAAAGATTTACCCATCAATCCGGATCGACCTGCACCAGCGACAAAGATTTTCTTGGACAGTAAAATTTGGTTTACTAATTGTTCTGCTTCTTCATCAGAAATGAGATGAACCGTTTGACTTAATTCTTGAACAACTTCGGCTAAATATTGTGTAGTTTTCATCGTTAATTAACCTTGTTGGATTAATTGTTTCATTTCACGAGCAACAGCTTTTTTATCTTCTTGAGTCGTAATACCGCCACCTACGATAATTAAATCAGGATGTTGTTTAATTACTTCAGGAAGTGTTTCTAATTTGATACCACCTGCAATGGCAGTTTTTGTATTTTTAACAACGCCTTTAATTGTTGCAAGGTCTTCGAAAGAGTTTTTTCCAACTGCTTGAAGATCATAACCTGTGTGAACGCAGATATAATCAACACCAAGAGCATCTAGTTCTTTTGCGCGTGTTTCAATGTCTTTCACAGCGATCATATCAGCAAGAATTTCTTTCCCTTGTTTTTTCGCTTCTTCTACCGCACCTTTAATGGATGCGTCTTCTGCTGTTGCAAGAATTGTAATGATGTCAGCGCCTGCAGCTGATGCTTGGCTAACTTCATATCCAGCTGCATCCATAATTTTCAAATCCGCTAAAACCGTTAAGTTAGGAAATGCAGCTTTCACTTCTTTTACTGCTCTCAAACCTTCATTGATGACGACAGGAGTACCAATTTCGACAATATCAATATGTTCTTCTACCTCTTTTACGACTTCAATTGCTCCTGGTATATCAACTAGGTCTAATGCTAATTGTAATTTCATGTATATTCGCTCCTTATTGAATCATTTTGTTTATGCTAGTGTCTATAAATGTTCGATGTCTGAAAAAGTTTCCATTTAAAAGCTGTTTACTCACTAGCACGTTCCTTAGTATACTGAGTCTGTTATGAAATTATAAGTACGCACTTTTATCCCACATAGTGATAAAAAGTATACTATTAGACATAATAAAAGGAGGTGAATTGAATGCCTAATTTAGCAGGTAAGACATTTAACTGTGAGAAGGAATTGACACTATCCGTAATAGGTGGTAAATGGAAGATGTTGGTTTTATGGCATTTAGGTAAGGAAGGTACAAAACGATTTGGTGAACTAAAGGCCCTTATGCCAGGTATTACCCAAAGAATGCTTGTCAACCAATTACGCGAACTAGAAGATCATTTAATTGTGCATCGTGAAGTGTATCCTGTCGTTCCACCAAAAGTCGAATACTCACTTACTGAGCATGGAAAAAGTCTATTACCTATTTTGGATGCGATGTATAATTGGGGCAAAGATTATATTGAGAACGTATTAGAAGAGGAAATAAACGATCATTTCGACGTTCAGTGAATAATGAAAGATAATCATAATTTACGGCTATTCATTATTTTTAAACTTGGTAAGTTAAGTTAAAATAGAAGTTAACAGTAAAATAACCTCATATTTGTGTAAAACCCTTGAACAGTCATTTAGATTATGTTCAAGGGTTTTTCATTTCTATAGTGTTATTTTTTATACTAAGTTACACTCGTGTAACTATATGTAAAAAAAGTCCGTACTTTTAAGAATGAATAATACGTAATATACTGATTCAGCATAGTAATAACCTATGACAAAAAACGATGTGAATTCAACCTTTGTTTTAAAAATTAATTCAATAAAGAGTAGAATTTACATTGATGTATACACTATACAAAGTAGATTCGAGAAGGAGAAGATATATTATGTCAAAACAGCAAATTGGAGTTATCGGGCTAGCGGTAATGGGGAAAAATCTAGCCTTTAATATTGAAAGTAGAGGGTATACAGTTTCTGTTTTTAACCGTTCCCGTTCGAAAACCGATGAAATGATGCAAGAAGCAAATGGGAAAAATATTGTTCCAACTTACACATTAGAAGAATTCGTTGCTTCTCTAGAAGTGCCACGTAAAATTTTAATCATGGTTAAAGCGGGTGAGGCAACAGATGCAACCATTAACGGATTAAAACCATTACTTCAAAAAGGTGACATTTTAATTGATGGAGGAAACGCATTCTTTCCTGATACGCGACGTCGTAACCAAGAGCTTAGTGAACTTGGCATCCATTTTATCGGGACAGGTGTGTCTGGTGGAGAAGAAGGAGCGTTAACAGGTCCTTCGATTATGCCGGGTGGACAAAAGGAAGCCTATGATTTAGTCGCTCCGATATTAACAGCCATTTCGGCAAAAGTTGGCGATGATGCTTGTTGTACGTATATTGGGCCAGATGGTGCAGGTCATTATGTGAAAATGGTCCATAATGGGATTGAATATGGCGATATGCAGTTAATATCTGAATCTTACTTCTTGTTAAAACATTTACTCGGATTATCTGCAGAAGAACTCCACGAAGTATTTTCTGAGTGGAATCAAGGCGAATTAGATAGTTACTTAGTGGAGATTACCGCTGACATTTTCAAAAAGTACGATGATGAAACAGGTAAGCCCATGGTTGATGTCATTTTAGACAAAGCGGGGCAAAAAGGAACGGGTAAATGGACAAGTCAAAGTGCATTAGACTTAGGTGTTCCGCTTCCCGTGATTACAGAATCGGTATTTGCACGATTCATTTCAGCACTGAAAGATGAACGTGTAGCAGCAAGTAAGCAGATTCAAGGACCAAAGCCCGCACTGTTTACGGGTGATAGAGCTACGTTCATTGAAGATATTCGAAAAGCTCTCTATATGAGTAAAATTGTTTCGTATGCCCAAGGGTTTGCTCAAATGAAAGCTGCTTCAGAAGAATATAATTGGAATCTCCAATATGGGGATATTGCGATGATTTTCCGCGGCGGTTGTATCATTCGCGCAGGATTCCTACAAAAAATTAAAGACGCGTATGATCGTGATGCAAATTTAAACAATTTACTGCTTGACCCTTACTTCAAAGAAATCGCAGAAAATTATCAAGGGGCGTTACGTGAAGTCATCGCAGCAGCCGTGATGAATGGACTTCCTGTTCCAACCCTTGCATCCGCATTAACGTACTTCGATAGCTATCGTACGGAAACATTACCTGCGAACTTAATCCAGGCGCAACGTGATTATTTCGGCGCTCATACGTATGAACGTGTCGATAAAGAAGGCATCTTCCATACAGAATGGTTGAAGAAATAGCGTTTAAGAGTGTCCCACAAGGAAACTTTTGGGGCATAATTTTTAAAAAGTTTCTTTTTTTACAGTATTTTTTATAGCACTATGTTTACTTTAAGTTACTATATACAAATAATGTGCGTACTTTTAAAAGGTGATCTAAAAGTAATACAATATTTCAGCAAAGCCTGTGTGAATTTAGGGAGTAAGTTTTGTGAGAAAGGAGAAGTTCTAATGGAAAGACACAATGGGAAAAATCGGTGGCTTTGTGAAAGATGTTTAACGATCACACAAAACAATGAAGAATGTCCTAAATGCGGATGTTCTCATTTAAGAGAAATTAGGATTTGCTCATATGCTGGGGCTGGGGAAATAAACAAAATCTACGGAATAGGTACAGTAAATGAGCAAATCATTTATAAGAAAGTGAGATAGTGTAAATGGATTCTATGACGTTTGTATTATTTGGGGCAACAGGGGATTTAGCGAAAAGAAAAATCTATCCTGCCCTGTTCAATTTATATTTAAATCAAAAGTTACCAAAGTCATTTTCAGTCATTGGTGTTGGTAGACGCGAGATTCCTGATAGTGAATATCAATCAAGTGTCAAAAATTCCTTGTTTACATTTTCTAGACACTCACTGGTAGATCAAAGTAAAAAAGAAGAGTTCGTAGAATCCTTTCATTATTGCCAGATGGATGTTACAAATACCGAAAATTATAAGAAATTATTAGAACTCGTCCAACAAAATGAAAAAGAACACGGCATTGAAGAGAATCGAATGTTTTATCTTTCAGTTGCACCTGAATTTTTTGATGTCATTGCAATGAACATTAAAGAAAGTGGATTAGGTGCAACAAAAGGATGGAAACGATTGATCATCGAAAAGCCCTTTGGCAAGGATTTAAAATCTGCACAACAGTTAAACGAAAAACTAAGTAAGGCTTTTGAAGAAGATGAAATTTATCGGATCGATCATTATTTAGGAAAGCCAATGGTTCAGAATCTCGAAGCTTTAATCTTTGCGAACCCTGTATTGCAAGGTTTATGGAACAATCAATTTATCGCCAATGTTCAAATTACGGCAAGCGAAACAGTCGGGGTAGAACAGAGGGCTGGTTATTACGACAAAGCAGGGGCTATTCGTGATATGGTCCAAAATCATATGCTACAGCTGTTAATGATGACATCCATGCATATGCCGAAACGGAATACCGCGAATGATGTTCGAAATGAAAAAAGAAAAGTGCTTGAATCATTGCGCCCATTACAAAAGGATTCAGTAGGTGTTGATGTTGTTCGTGGCCAGTATAAAGGAGGCGAAATATACGGGGAACCAGTAGCGGCATATAGAGAAGAGCCAGGCGTTGATGCTTCTTCTCAGAACGATACATTTATTGCGGCTCGTCTATGGATTGATAATTCTTTCTGGGAAGGCGTTCCGTTTTATATTCGAACTGGAAAAAGAATGAAGGAAAAATCAACGAAAATTGTCATTGAATTTAAAAATCCTTTAAAGGATTCCTATACTTCAGAGATGAAGAAGATTGAACCGAATCTACTCACTGTCAATATCTATCCAAATGAAGGGGTTTCCCTCCAGTTAAATAGTAAAAATCCTGTAAACGGAAAAATGGAACCGATTATTGTAGACTTCGTAGCGAGTAAGCAAGACGTTCCCGAAGCCTATGAACTTTTGCTATTTGATGCCCTAATGGGAGATTCTACATTTTTTGCACATTGGAATGAGGTAGAACTATCTTGGAAATGGGTAGAACCGATATTAGAGGCATTTGAAGAAAATATGGTTCCTCTACACTTTTATTTATCGGGATTAATGGGACCAGAGGCTGCAAGTAAATTATTAGAGGAAGATGGATATAAGTGGTGGTAAAATGACTACCCATTTTTTGGATATAAAATTAAAGAATAAGTAATTTTTTTAGAGAAAATTATAGATGAGTTCAGGGTAAGTAAAAATTGCTCTGGAAAGGAGAAATCATTATGACTATTTCATTTGACTACACCAATGCCTTACCATTCATGAAAAAAAGTGAAGTAGAGGGATTTAGTGAATTTGTAAAAGTGGCGCATGAAATGCTTCATGAAAAGAAAGGACCTGGTTCCGATTATCTTGGATGGCTTGACTTACCACTCCATTATGATAAAGAAGAATTTTCACGCATTAAAGAGGCTGCAAAAAGAATCCAAAATCAATCCGATGCCTTGATTGTCATTGGAATTGGCGGTTCTTATTTAGGTGCAAGATCGGCCATTGAAGCATTATCCCACACATTTCACAATCAAGTAAACGGTAAGACACAAGTTTATTATGCTGGAAATAATATTAGTTCCACTTATATCATTCACTTGTTAGAACAATTAGAGGGAAAAGATATTTCTGTGAATGTCATTTCTAAATCAGGAACTACAACAGAGCCGGCCCTAGCTTTCCGAATCTTTCGTAGCTATTTAGAACGAAAATATGGAAAGGAAGAGGCTAGAAAACGTATTTTCGTGACAACCGACAAAGAAAAAGGCGCATTAAAAAAACTTTCTGATGATGAAGGGTATGAAACTTTCGTTATTCCGGATGATGTTGGCGGAAGGTATTCTGTGTTAACGGCAGTAGGTCTTTTACCAATTGCTGTCGCAGGGCTTGATGTGGACCAAATAATGGCGGGAGCTGCAGCTGCTGCACAGAAGTACAATAACCCTGACCTCATGACAAATGATTGCTACCAATATGCAACAGTAAGAAATGCACTTTACAACAAAGGAAAAGTGATTGAATTACTCGTGAATTATGAGCCATCCCTTCATTTTATCTCGGAATGGTGGAAACAGCTATTCGGGGAAAGTGAAGGGAAAGATCAAAAAGGTCTTTTCCCTGCATCTGTTGATTTCTCAACGGATTTGCATTCAATGGGGCAATATGTGCAAGAAGGTAGACGAGACCTAATCGAAACAGTTTTACAAATTAAGAAACCTAAAGTTGATTTGCCAATCGAGGAGGATCCTGACAATATTGACGGATTAAACTTCCTTACGGGGAAAACGATGGATGAAGTCAACAAGAGTGCATTTCAGGGGACTCTTTTAGCCCATGTGGATGGACAAGTACCCAATTTAGTCATTGAACTCGACGAATTGAACGAGTACACATATGGTGAATTGGTTTACTTTTTCGAAAAGGCATGTGGGATTAGTGGCCATCTACTAGGAGTAAATCCATTCGATCAACCTGGAGTGGAAGCATATAAAAAGAATATGTTCGCACTACTTGGTAAACCCGGTTATGAATCAGAGAAAGAGGCGATTATGGAACGCCTCTCTTCATCAAGTTAGTTAAGGTAAAAGCAGTCTTTTAGAAATTAACAAAAGGCACATACTAAATTTTGTGAGTGCGAAATATTTAAAGAAGTATTACAGCTAGGAGGATCCTCATGAATCGATTTACTATACCAAGAGATATTTACTTTGGAGAAAACGCTCTTGATGTCTTAAAGACATTAGAAGGAACAAAAGCTGCTTTAGTTATTGGAGGTAGCTCCGTTAAAAAAAGTGGCAATCTTGATAAAATCCAACAACTTCTTTCCGAAGCGAAAATGGAAACGAAGGTGATTGAGGGAATTACAACAGAGCCGACAACAAAAATGGTTCAAGAAGGTGTAAGCATCCTGAATGATTTCCAACCAGATTGGGTTATTGGAATAGGTGGTGGTTCTCCAATGGATGCAGCAAAAGCGATGTGGGTATTTTATGAACATCCTGAATTAACTTTTGAAGCTGCTACAAAACCATTTAGTTTGCCACACTTACGTACAAAGGCAAAGTTTGTGGGCATTCCGACAACAAGTGGAAGTGCATCTGAAATTTCGAACCTTTCAGTTATTACAGATTCCGAAACGGGTGTAAAATATCCACTAGCTGATTTTGAATTGACACCTGATCTGGCAATCATTGATCCAATCATGGTTCAATCTATGCCAAAGCATGTAACAGCTCATAGTGGAATGGATGCCATTACACACAGCATCGAAGCTTATGTAGCCAAGCCACGCACCATTTTCACGGATTCATTGGCGATTGAAGCAGCTGAAGTACTAAAAGAGAATCTTCTATTATCTTACAATGGTGATACAAAAGCTCGTGAACAAGTCCACTATGCACAAGCGATGGCTGGTATGTCATTCGCTAACGCCGTATTAGGAATCGTACACAGTCTTGCACACAAAAGTGGACCGACATTTAGTATTCCACATGGTTGTGCGAATGCGATTTATTTACCATATGTGATTCAATTTAATCGTACAGTAGTAGAGGACCGTTTTGCGACAATTGCGAAACGACTTGGTCTAGTAGGCGAAGAAAATAAGGAACTGGTAGATTCATTAATCTCTTGGATTCGTGAGTTAAACCGTGAAATGGACATCCCTAATACACTTAAAGACTACGGAGTATCTGAAGAGATGTTTAATCAACACGTAGACGAAATGGCAGCAAATGCTGTACTAGATCCATGTACAAGTACGAATCCTCGCGAAACATCTGTAGAAGAAATGAAGAAACTTTTTGTAGCCGCATTTTATGGCCAAGAAGTTACATTCTAAATAAAAGATAATAACACATAATTAATATACCTTTACTGCAGCCGTTCTAGTATAAGGACGGCTGTTGTTTTTGTATATTTTATTTACTGCATGTGGGTTTTATAGAACATTGAATGAACAATTCCTAGGACCTCTATCTTTGGTTTAAGGAATTTTGGTGGAATATATGAAATAACAAATTCATAGATGGTAATTATTAAAAAATAATCAATCATAATGAAAAGAGGGTTATAAGATGGTGCGTGTAGGTATTGTAGGTACAAATTGGATTACTGATAAGTTACTTGAGGCAGCAAAATTAGTGGAAAATTTTGAGTTATCGGCTGTTTACTCCAGAACCAGAGAACGAGCAGAAGAAGTTGCAGAAAAATATAATGTTGAAACGATTTTTACTAACCTTGAAGAAATGGCAGCTAGTTCTATCATTGATGCTGTCTATATAGCTACACCAAATGCTTTCCATGCTGAACAATCGATATTATTTTTACGAAATAACAAACATGTATTATGCGAAAAACCATTAGCAGCAAATGCATCTGAAGTTAAGAAAATGTTTGAGACTGCAAATGAACATGATGTGTTATTAATGGAAGCAATGAAATCTACGTTACTTCCTAATTTCAAGGCCATTCAAAATAATTTACATAAAATTGGCCGTGTTCGTAAATTTTTTTCAAGCTATTGTCAATATTCTTCTCGTTACGACAAATACAAAGAAGGAATTATTTTGAACGCCTTTAATCCGATTTATGCAAATGGTGCATTGATGGATCTTGGTTCATATTGTTTTTATCCTTTAGTTACATTATTCGGAGAACCTATGGATATAAAAGCAACAAGTGTGATGTTGGAGTCAGGAGTCGATGGTGAAGGTAGCGTGTTACTTCAATATGAAGATAAAGAAGCGGTTGTAATGTATTCAAAAATCAGCAACTCACATTTACCAAGTGAAATTCAAGGAGAAAATGGAAGCATGATCATCGATAAATTACATATGGCTGAATATGTTGAAATTCGTTACAATGATGGCTCAGTTGAAATATTAACAGTTGAACAGCCATATCCTGCGATGTATTACGAAGTAAAAGAATTTGTTGAATTAATAGAAACTGGTAAAACTATATCTGACATTAATTCTTATGTTAATTCCTACAAAACAATGCATGTAATGGATCAAGTGAGAGAAATGATTGGACTTGTTTATCCAAATGATAAAAAAGTTAAAGATTGGTAGATTATTTAATTTTTCTTCTAATTCCTTTTTTAATTCTGTTAATCGCTTTTTATTTTCCTTGTATTGAAGGATAGTCTCTTCATTTTCTTCAATATAGTTTTGATATGACATTTGGTAAGTAAATTGTCATTGAACGTGAACAACGGCTCGACTCTTTTGTACAATCAGGTATTCCTATTGGAGCATCATTAACCCATACTTACTAGAAGCTATCTTTTACCCTGGAACCCCCCTTCATGAAGGCGCCATACTAGTTTGTAAAAATCAATCTTATCAGCGGGGAATCTCCTTATTTTCGTGCAGAAAGAAACTGTCTCTGCTGAAAAAGTGAGTGAATTTATTAAAAGCCTTTGATCAAGTATTTGATGAGGCAGATATGTCTTCAAAAAAATTACTGATTTGAGCACTCATAAAAAGTATAGAAGTAAATTTGGACAGGAAATCACTGAAACGTATTGTCTTCTGGAATTCAGAAGACAGTACAATTTTTTCGGAAATTGTTTTACCACAAGAACCGAGACGGAGAACCGTATCATAAGTAAATGAGGTTTTTGAGAGAATATAAGAATCTAAACATTAGCACTGTGAAAGGATGTTAACAGGTTAGTAAAGCAAAAAGGCAACTAAAAAACAGAAATTTCTTTTAGCCAGCCTTTTGGATTATGCAGTTTTGGAAATGAGTTCGTTAATTTTTAATAAGACCCTTGATTCATCATTAGCGGAATGGAAGCCTTTTCATATATTCTTTTATGTATAATTTATTTTAAATAAAAGAAAACACAATCCCTGTTCAGTTGAACCAATCCACAGCATAAATGATCCAAATACTCCGCAATTAAGCATAAAAAGCACCTTCCTTACAGTTAAGTGAAGGTGCTTCTTTTCTAATAGATTTTGTAAAGCAACATTGTAAATGTAAGCTTATGCTTAATTGTTTAATTCCGAAATATCCATTTCTTTTATGATTTCTGCTATCCGATTTTTTCCCCATTCATACATCATTTCAACGATAGGAAGTAAAGTCATCCCCAATTCAGTCATGGAATATTCCACTTTCGGTGGAACTTCTGGATAAACCTCGCGATGAACTATTCCATCTTCCATCAGTTCTCTTAATTGATTCGTTAATATTTTATGAGATATTTTTGGAAAAAGCCTTTGGAGATCACTGAATCGATGTGGTCCTTCTACCCCTAAATGCCATAAAATAACGATTTTCCATTTACCACTTATAATTGATAAGGTAAGTTCTTTTTCACAATTATAATCACCATTTATGATTTTTTCTTTAACTTCATCTCTAAATGTATCTGGCATAAATTCTTACCTCCTTATTTGTATCAATTGTAACCTGTTGGTAACCTCCTTACAAAAAAGTGCAGTCTTCACAGTGAAGAAACCCAGCAGTAGAATGAAATAGTCGTCTTACCGGCGAATTTTTTTTATTAATGAGGAGGAACTACTAATGAGTAAAAAAGCACTTTTAATTATACCACCAGAACATTTCAATGAAGACGAATTATTTCAACCAAAAGCGGAATTGGAAAGCAACGGAATTGAAGTGACAATTGCAAGTACAAAAACAGGTGAAATCATAGGGGATTATGAAGGTAAAGCAATTGCTGAGGTCATTTTCTCAGACGTTTCTGCGACTGACTATGATGTTGTATCTGTTATTGGTGGATCTGGTACGAACGATCATTTATGGGAAAATCAAGAATTACAAGACTACTTGAAACAAGCGTATACTAATAAAGTTCTTGTAACAGGAATTTGTGCAGGTGCGGTTACTGTAGCTAAAACTGGTTTACTTACTGGAAGAGAAGCAACTTGCTATCCAGTAGATATACAAAAAGACCAATTAAAAGCGAATAAAGTAACATATGTTGAAAAACATGTTGTTGCTCATGATGATATTATCACTGGTGATGGTCCAGATGGCGCTAAAGAATTTGGAGAAGCTTTAGTAAAAGCATTAAGCTAATTCTACAGTCTCTTCGCTGAATTTTCATATAATCAAAAGCCTACGGAATTAATTCCGTAGGCTTTTGGCTATCCAAATGTAAGAAAAATACACCAAATATTAACTCTGATTCAATATGAACCGTGTTACGATATTTATATAGTTTTACTAGGTCGTCTTTTAGTTGAATATCAATCAAATTCAATCGAAAATCAAACCTCAACTTTTTCGTCATACTAAAAAAGTTAAGAGTAAACAGTAAAAGCTTACATAATTGAAGCTGATAAGAGATTTAAAAGGGTATATTTTTTACACGATGCTGGGAGGGACATAAACCCCACTGCCACCTTAAAACTTTATAAAAGAAAGACAAACTACTCATTATTAAGGAGGATTAAAATGGAACATATTGTAATTAATGCTGTATTAAAACCAAAAGAAGGCCTGCAGGGGCAACTATTATCAGAACTCAAAAAGGTACAAGCGGTATCAAGGGAAGAGAGTTTTTTTAGTGGTCTTTATTAAGAAGGGAGCATTTCGCCGTATCTCCTTCGAAACAAATCTTTTGATTTGGACAGACCAAATGGCTAATATATTAATATCGCGAATTACCGATTTGGCGTGATGCTTTCAGATCATCTATCCAGCGTCCATTGGGATAGTGATAATCGATATAGAAAGAGGCAAATGACATTGAAGCAGAAATTGGAACGCTTAAATGATGAACAAGCCGTTGAAATTTTTAAAGCATTGTCGAACCAGACGAGGGTGAGCATTCTTCAAATGTTAAAAGATCCCGACAGTCATTTTTCACCGCAAGCCCATATTATTGCTGATGAAGGATTTGAAGGTGGGGTTTGCGTAGGGGATATCCGAAGCAAGGCCGGGATTTCGCAATCCACTACTTCACAGTATTTATCGATTCTGCTGCAAAGCGGACTGGTTGAAATGAAGCGAATCGGACAATGGACGTATTATCGCCGTAATGAGGAAACGATTAAAAAGTTAGAAAAATACATTGGTACAAAAATTTAAGGAGAATTGAAGTGAGTTTATTACAGCATCGAGCATATAACAGGTTGTACCAAAAGGATAAAATGACGCTTGGTTTCACGATTCCGACGGCAAGGATGTCCAAATATCCGATTATGGAAAATCAGTTGTCGCTTGCCCGCAAAATTGAAGACCATGGTTTCGCGGCATTGTGGCTTCGGGACGTTACGATTCAGAATTTGAATATTGATGATAACGGTCAATTGTATGATGTATGGATTTATTTGACCTATCTTGCGGCCCATACCAAGGAAATTGCACTTGGGACGGCGAGTGTGGTCCTCCCGCTGCGCCACCCTGTCCGAGTGGCAAAGGAAGCATCATCTATTGACCGGTTGTTTCCCGAACGCCTGATCATGGGAGTGGCTTCAGGAGACCGGGATAAAGATTTCACAGCTTTGGGAATATCCAAGCTCGAAAGCGGAGGGCTGTTTAAAAAGAATTATGCATTCCTTGAACGGCTATTAAAGGAGCACAATCCTACTATCAACAGCGATTTAGGCATCATCGATGGAACGGATATGAGAATGATCCCCAAACCTTTTTCTTCGATTCCGACCATGGTGACAGGATTCAGCAATCAATCGATTGAATGGATCGCCCAGAATGGGGACGGCTGGATCCAGTACCCGAGGATTATCCCACAACAAACTCAATTGATTAACGAGTATCGCGAGTTGTCGGAAATTTACGCCCCAGGAGTGTTTAAACCTTTCACTCAGACTTTATTTATCGATTTATCGGAAAATCCCGATTTGTCTCCTGTTCCGATTCCGTTAGGATTTCGTGTAGGGCGCAAACAGTTATTAGAAATTCTATATCAATTTCAATCCATTGGTGTCAATCACCTGGCATTTGTATTGTATTTTTCAAAGCGCCCTCCAGAGGAAGTCATCCAGGAGCTTGGAGAGTTTGTGTTGCCTTACTTTTCGACTCATGAAATTCCAGTATTAGATTAGTTTTAAAAATTAGATAAGGGAAGAAGATGAACTTATGTCTAAACATGCAAATAAACTAAACGAAATTCCTTTCTCGGTGCTTGATCTTTCACCGATAACAGCCGGAAGTACTCCTGCTGACTCTTTCCGCAATACATTGGAACTCGCACAGCATGCTGAAAAACTTGACTACAAACGTTTTTGGCTCGCTGAACATCACAATATGCCGTTTATCGCCAGTTCCGCCACTTCTGTGGTGATGTCCCATGTGGCAGCCGGTACATCAAAAATCCGGGTTGGTTCAGGAGGAATCATGCTGCCGAATCACGCTCCGCTCGTCATCGCTGAACAGTTTGGTACTCTTGAATCCTTATATCCTGGGCGAATTGACCTTGGTCTGGGGAGGGCACCCGGTACAGATCAGTTGACCGCTCGTGCATTGAGACGCGACTTGAGAAGTACCGGAGATGACTTTCCTGAGCAATTAGCGGAACTCCGCGGTTACTTTGATCCATCCCTGGCCCAAGGAAACCCTATAAAAGCGATTCCGGGTGAAGGTTTGAATATTCCAGTCTGGCTACTGGGTTCAAGCGGCTTCAGTGCGCAGCTGGCCGGAGAACTGGGTTTGCCATTCGCGTTTGCCGCCCATTTCTCGCCACTTAACACTCTGGGTGCTCTACAGATCTATCGCAAGGCGTTTAAGCCTTCGAATGTTCTCGATAAGCCGTATGCGATGGTGGCATTGAATATCATTACAGCAGAAACGGATAAAGAGGCAAAGCGCCTTTTCACAACCCTGCAGCAGCAATTTTTGAATCTGATGAGTGGTAACCTTACACAGCTTCAACCACCGGTAGATGACATTTCCGAAGTGGCCAGCAGCTACCAATTAAAGTCTCTCGAGCAGCAATTAGGCTCATCGATTGTTGGCAGCCAGCAGACGGTAAAGGACAAGCTACATACATTTTTGGAGGAGAGCCAGGCAGATGAAATAATGGTCATTGCACAAGTTTACGACCACAAAGCTCGCCTGCATTCATACGAGCTTCTGTCAGAAATTACAAAAAGCGAAAGGTAAAAAGGAGGACATCAGCAAGGAAAGTATTGATGTTTTACTTGATAAAAGGGAACCGTTTTTAGATGTGGTTTGGATCAAGTATTTCTATGTGTCACAAGCAGGATTTGACATCACGAATTCTTCCAAAGGGCATCACCATCCTTAAACACGTGACAGAGCGATACTAAATGTTTTTATACCATCATATATCTAGCAGTAACATATACTAAAAACAGTAGATTATTTGTATTTATTGTGTTAAATGAGAATAATACCAACGATGCTTTACAATTATAAGGGGGCTTATCATAATGAGCAAAAAAATCGCTACACTAATAACAGACTTATTTGAAGATGTAGAATTCACAGAACCAGCACGAGCATTTAAAGATGCTGGTCATCAAGTGATCACAATCGACATACAGGCTGGAAAAGATATTACTGGTAAAAAAGGTGAAGCAGTAAAAATTGATAAAGGAATTGGGGAAGTTAATCCTCAAGACTTTGATGCTTTATTCATCCCTGGCGGCTTCTCTCCCGATTTATTACGTGAAGACGACCGTTTTGGTGAATTCGCAAAAGCATTTATACAAGAAGGTAAACCTGTTTTTGCCATTTGCCATGGCCCACAAGTATTAATTGATACAGACCTATTAAAAGGCGTCGACATAACAGGTTTCAAATCAATAAGGAACGATCTCAAAAATGCAGGTGCTAACTACAAAGATGAAGAAGTTGTGGTAAGCAATAATATTGTAACAAGCCGTTTTCCGGATGACATTCCTGCCTTTAATCGTGAATCCTTAAAATTATTAGCTGAATAATAGCGTAAGTACTCAATAGTATCGTTTTAGAAATTAATATTTCACAATGAATTTCAATAAAAAAAGGTTTTAATAAGAAAGGGGTTTTACTATGTCATTAAATGGTAAACGAGTAGTTGTTTTAGGGGGTACTTCTGGTATTGGTTTAGCAACTGCCAAAGCGTTTCTCGATCAATCAGCTCAAGTGATCATTGCCAGCCGTTCTGTTTCCAAATTAAATGAAGCAAAACAAGTTCTTGGTGGCAATGTAGAAGCAATTGAAATTGATTTTCGAAGCGAAGAAAAAGTAGCAGAATTTTTCAGTAAGGTTGGAAAATTTGACCACCTTGTGGTAACAGCAGGTGAAGGCGCAATGGGGCACTTTAGCGAACTGCCTGTGGCAAGTGCAAAAGAGGCGTTTGATAGTAAGTTCTGGGGGCAATATATCACTGTCCGTTCAGCACTTCCATATTTAAGCAATGAGAGCTCAATCACCTTAACCTCTGGTGTATATGGCATTCGTCCTCCTCAAGGCGCTACTACGTTAGCGGCAATCAATTCAGCCATTGAAGGATTGGTTCGAGGACTTTCCGTAGACCTAGCCCCTATTAGGGTAAACGTGGTTTCACCTGGAATTGTAGACACTCCAATCTATGCTGGAATGGCAGATGATCAGAGGCAAGCACTGTTCAACGGCATTGGACAACAGCTCCCTGTTGGACGGATTGCAAAGCCGGAAGACATAGCTGAAACCTATGTATACCTTGCTAAAAATGGTTTTACTACTGGGACGGCTGTTCTTATTGATGGCGGGGCTCACTTGGTATAAGTGAGATTATAATGTTATTTTTGTGGCTATACTACAACATGTATAGCCACATTTAATTTTTTAATAATGATCCGATTTTACAATAAATGGTAATGATTGAAGAATTGCAGTTCAAGAAAAACAAGGTGAGATATGAAAGGCATGATGAAAATGAGTTTACCTGACAATGAAAAAATATTGAGAATTAAGCATTCACTTGAAAAACGTGTAGTAACTTTACCTGATGGAACCTTTCTTCCAAGCATTGGTCAAGGAACATGGTACATGGGTGAAAATCCTGAATCGAAAAACAAAGAAATCAAAGCTTTGCAACTTGGAATTGAACTAGGCATGAAGCTAATCGATACGGCTGAAATGTACGGAAATGGCGATTCCGAACGTTTAGTTGGTGAGGCAATCAAGGGGCGTAGAGATAAAGTTTTTTTAGTATCGAAAGTATATCCTCATCATTCCGGGTTAGATTTGATTGAAAGTGCATGTGAAAATAGTCTAAAACGACTAGGAACAGATCATCTTGATTTGTATCTTTTACACTGGAGAGGTCGTGTTCCATTGGCAGAAACGATTGAAGGAATGGAGAGACTGCGCAAGGATGGTAAAATTGTAAGATGGGGAGTTTCTAATTTTGATACGGATGATATGTTAGAGTTGTGGGATACCGCTAACGGAAAAAATTGTGTGACAAATCAAGTGTTATATCATCTAGGTTCTAGAGGAATTGATTATGATCTCCTACCATGGCATCATGAACATAACATGCCAATTATGGCCTATAGTCCCCTGGCCCAGGGAGGGAGCTTAAGAAGACAATTACTAAGCGATCCAACCATCATTGAGATTTCAGAAAGATACAATGTGCAGCCATTACAAATTGCTCTTGCATGGACCATTCGTTCGAACAACGTAATTGCTATCCCAAAAGCTGTTAAGGAAGAACATGTTTTAGCCAATGCTCAAGCTGCTACTATTCAATTGACCATAGAAGATCTGAACAGACTTGACGAGGTATTTCCAAAACCAACAAGAAAAATACCTTTGGATATTATATAAAATGAATGGGAACAAAGGATCGATCGAGACTTATTAAAGCTTCAGCGACTCCTTTTTTTCCTATTTCAACCGGCCAAGCGACTTTTGTATCCAATCATGGAAGGATTTCCTCAAACGTATTGGAAAAAGTTTTGAAATCTTTTAATACGGTTTTCCCTTTTTCCGTGAAGAGAGGATAGATCACCATTCCTTCGATTTTGTCTCCTTTCTTATTATAAGGTAGTGTATCAATGATTTGAATTTTATCGATAATTCGGTCATCACCATACCCTGATAATAGAACAAGAATGAACAAAACAACGAGGGTCTTTTCCATCTATTTCATTATTATCCAACATTTCATTCGAGAGGCTAGTTTAAGTACAGTAATTTTAAAAATTACAAACTCTAATGCGTTCTGATTTTAATCCATAAATTTACAGTTGACTTTACAAACTGTAATAATTAAAATTACAGTATAGCCAGTAGAAGAGCTGAATAATATGAAGGAGTGTGTATAAGTATGGTTAATTTGTATACGACACCAAGCTGTACATCTTGCCGAAAAGCAAAAGCTTGGTTTGAAGAACATCAAATTGAATATATTGAAAGAAACATATTATCCAATCCCCTTACAGTCGATGAGATTAAATCAATTCTTCGATTGACTGAAGATGGGACTAATGACATTGTTTCAACTAAATCAAAAACATTTCAGGAATTAAATGTAAGTATTGAATCTCTTCCACTTAATGAATTTTATAAATTAATAATCAAGTACCCTCAAATGTTGCGCCGGCCAATTATCCAAGACGAAAAAAGATTACAGGTTGGATATAACGAGGAAGAGATCCGCAGTTTTTTGCCTCGTAGACTTCGCACATTTTCGAACGTCGAATGGCAAAAAGTGGCCAATTAATATTATTTCGGAAGGAGGAAGAAAGTGATGATTGAAGTATTCGTTACAGTTAAATATAAAGATAAAAATTATCAAACCAATGTCATTGTAACTAAAGAAATGACATGGGAAAAAATTAAACAGTTAGCAGAAGAACAAGTTAAAAAACAATGGGGTTTATAAACTTAATTAAACAAACAAATATGTTTACGCACCTTTAAGGAAGTGAAGGTGATTCGTAAAGATTTACAGGACGCTTGGAATTGCTTATTCATGGTTAAGAGTTGATACAACATTTCTAATTAGATACTTGACAAGATAAACTGTAATGTTTATTGTTACACTATGTTGATTGATTTTAAAATAAGATGCAGTAGCTATATGTAAAGCAAAAAGGTGATTAGCTGTGTTGATTTATAAGGAGGCAGGACATGAATAGTGATTTTACACTTGCCATTCATAGTTTAACTTATCTTGCGTTGCAGCCGGACCGTATGTCAACAAGTGATGGTATCTCAGAGAGTGCTGGTGTCCACCCAGTACGGATTCGTAAAGTGCTAAGCTTGTTAAAAAAACATGGATTTATAAAATCAAAAGAAGGAACCGGCGGCGGATTTATTTTTACTCTAGAGCTTAGTGAAGTTAATCTTTGGGAAATATATATGATAACCTCTGAAGGTGCTTTGCAGCCTAAGTGTACTGATTCAAATGAAAAGTGTATTGTGGGAGCAAATATGAAAAGAGTATTATTTACAATTTTCTTAGGTGCGGAGGAACATTTGGGTGAATATTTAAAGAACTATACAATTAAAGAAGTTGTCGATCTAATAAATCAAGAACAAAATAGCGGCTGTGACTGACGGCCGTAGACTTCTTTTTATTAAATTGTAATAAAAAACATTACAGTTTTATCTAGGTGATATATCCCCGATGACGGTAGCTTAAAAAGGGTTCTATCTTGATTACATTCATAAAATATAAAAATAACTTAAGAAGGTGAAAATGGATGTTGACGAATGGTAATTCCGTTTTGAAAACAGGTGATTGGATAAAGGGAAAATCAGGGGATGGGGAATTAATAATTGGTTATGTTGAGTCACAGAGTATTCATGATGGAGTTGTTAAAGTCACGGTTGCTACGAGTGACAATCATGAAACGCTTGGCAAAACAATTCCGATTTTAAGTAAAAATATTAGGAAACTGCCACTTTCTAAGGTGGTAAACAAGGATGAAATTCTATTTCTAATAGACTTAGCATTATCAACGAGGGATGAAGCATGGTTTATTGAGCTTTCTTCCAAGTTAAACTCAATCAATCAGCTTGTTGATGGAGTATATTAAAACTTGTATAAATTATATATAGATTTTTTAAATTAAATTACAACGTGTTTGGAAATATTCATTTTTCGTGAAAAATTTGCGATTATCCAATTTGTTTTTATAATTTGTGGAGTGTTATACATGGCTAATATGAAAGTAAATGTGAACGCTGTTTGGAATGACGGAGTAAAAGGGAGTGGAACACTTAATGCAAACTTCCTTGAAACAAAAATTGCAATACCTACATCCATAGGAGGAAGCGGGGATGGGGCAAATCCAAAAGAAGTACTTGTTTCATCTGTGACAACTTGTTATATAGCAACTCTTGTGTTTGTGCTCGAAAATAAAAAGTTACCTGTAGTGGAGCTTACGGTTGATTCTGAGGCCAACATTGCTGATAATGAGTTTAAAATTACGCATTATCCACATATAGTTTTATCTTCTGATGCAACTCAAGAACAGATCGAATCAGCACAAAGAGTTGCAGAAGCGGCAGAAAAGGGATGCGAAGTGGGAAATCTATTGAAAAAAGCAGATGTAAAAATTGAGGTTCAAGCCAAAGTTTCCGCTAAATGAAGCATTTACCTGAATATTTAAATAACTTATTAGCGTAGAGGGGTAGGCAAAAAGGGATCTTTGGATTCAAATTAGGGATGCCATAAAAAATGTACTTGATAGCGCCACAATTGATGATTTATCCAAACATAGCGACTACGGTTGTTTTCCGGCGGCTATATGGTTTTATTTAATGGAAAGAATTTTTTAAGAAATAGAAGATGTAAAAATGGAGCGTATTTATCTCGCAGTATCCGGCGGTTCAGATTGTACAGCAGGATCAGTTGAACCTTCATATGTGCTTGTAGCAATGTTTGGGAAAAATTCAGAGCGTTTGATCAATTCCATTCGGTTTAGTTTTGGTTTTAACACGACAGATGAACAGATTTTCGAAGCTGCCCATGAAACCGTAAGCATTGTGAGGCGCATATGAAAATACATCTTTTAAAATATGTTTACACGGAAAGTCGAGGTGAATAAATTGGAAACAAAGGATCCAAAAAATATAAGAGTTGTTGTTGGAATGTCAGGTGGTGTGGACTCATCGGTTGCAGCCCTTCTTTTAAAACAGCAAGGCTATGATGTTATCGGTATTTTTATGAAAAACTGGGACGATACAGATGAAAATGGAGTTTGTACGGCTACTGAAGATTACGATGATGTCATTCGCGTCTGCAATCAAATAGGAATTCCATACTATGCTGTTAATTTTGAAAAACAATATTGGGGCCAGGTTTTTACTTATTTTTTAGAGGAATATAAAGCTGGCCGAACACCTAATCCAGACGTCATGTGTAACAAAGAAATCAAATTTAAAGCCTTTTTAGAGCATGCAATTAACCTTGGAGCTGACTATGTGGCGACAGGTCATTATGCTCGGGTTGTTTATCGTGATGGGGAATATAAAATGCTTCGGGGGATTGATCAAAATAAGGACCAGACCTATTTTCTTAACCTATTATCACAGGAACAGCTAAGCAAAGTACTGTTCCCGATAGGTGAACTTGAGAAATCCAAAGTTCGTGAAATTGCCATGGAAGCAGGCCTTGCGACTGCAACGAAGAAAGACAGTACTGGAATTTGCTTCATTGGCGAGCGCAATTTTAAAGATTTCTTGAGCAATTACCTTCCTGCTAAAACTGGGAAGATGGAAACCATTAATGGTGAAGTTATGGGTACGCACGATGGATTAATGTATTATACTATTGGCCAACGTCATGGACTGGGAATTGGCGGTTCAGGTGAACCCTGGTTTGCAATCGGAAAAGATTTAAAACATAATATTCTTTATGTTGGACAAGGGTTTCATCATGAAAAACTATATTCTGATTCCATTATCGCCGACAAAGTCAGCTGGGTATCCAATATAGAGAAACCACAGGAATTTGAATGCACAGCTAAATTCCGTTATCGTCAAGAAGATCATAAAGTGACTGTCCGCCTTTTGGAAAATGATCAAGTACAGGTGCTTTTCCATCAGCCAATAAGAGCGATTACACCGGGACAATCGGCTGTATTTTATCAAGGAGAAGAATGCCTTGGCGGTGGTACGATTGAAAAAGTATTCAAAAGTGGTGAAAGACTTACCTATGTTGGATAATGATGAGAGACTGACTCAAAAGGACGTTAAAGACGACTTTATTGAGTCAGTTTTTTCTTTCATTTGTATTTTGTGTATATTTTTGGATAATTGGAATGATATAGAGATGGACCCTCCTCTTTTATTTCGTTAATTTCGAAAAGAATTTGGAAAAGCCCTTGAAAGCATTACGTTAGTTCTACATTTTAGTTGGATAGAGTGTGGTTCGGAAGTAAATTTCGAACCCACCGCTTCCATTAAATATAATTTGATTTTTTCAACCAGATTCAATTGAGAGTATCTTACTCATCTAAAAACGCAGATTTACTTAGATGCTCTCCAGCAATAATAGGCTCATCGATTATTGGTAGCAAAACAAACGGTAAAAGAAAAGCCGCAGACATTTTTGGAGGTAAGCCAGGCGGATGTGATGAAATCATGGTTATTTCCCAAGTTTTCTACTACAACGCTAGCTTGTGTTTTTGTATAATTATGACAGAAATTACACAAAGCAATAGATTGTAAACAAAATGCCCTAGAATCTTTAGATTCTAGGGCATTTTGTTTCTATTATGGCTTATTCGATAGGAAAAATTAAAGGTTTGGCCTTTTTGAATTTGCATCCGTCAAAGGATCGATATTAATATTGTATTTTATTTTAATGTCCATCTTCTCAAACATTTCAATCCATTTTTTTTCTTCCATTGGTTTTGAGAATGGTCTTTTTGTTTGTATGCCAAGCTGTAATGGATCCACTTTCAATTCTTGCATCTTTTTAACTAGTTCATGTGTTTGTTTTTCAAGATGGGTTTCGATATCTTTTTTCATATTTTCTAACTGCTGTGGGTCAAATAATTGCTTCTCTCCCCGGTATTCCTCAATCCTAGTGTCTATATTCACGGTATAGGTCATTGTAGAATAACTGCTATCGATATCTACTATTATTTTAGATCTAACATGACCCAGTACAATTTCGAATTCTGGAATCGGTAAAACTTTTAAGTAGTGGTCGTTGTTTATCAGCTGGAAGATACGCTCATCTAAAGATGAAATAGTTTCAACTAGCTTGTCATCTTTAAACAAGGCTGTACCTTCATAGTTGACCCCATCCTCTTCTATTTTGAATACAGGCAAGAAAGGATCTGAATAAGGAGTATAGAGCAAATGTTTAAATTGATGAAGATTAACGACAGTTAATTCTCCTTGATTTTTTTCCTCATAATGCTTCAGCATTCGGTAAAACGAGTAATCAAAGTTTTCATCTTTGTCCAATTGGCTTTCCAAGTATTCATCAAAATTTCCTTTTACGATCACTAAATAGATTCTCGGAGAAATATCCGGATCAGTCAATAATACATTTATAATGGACATAATCCCGTCTTTTCCAAGTTCATCACTAATTACCAGCATCCGCATTTGTCCGGATTTAATTTCCTGGTAGAAGTTAAAGTTGTACTTCTGTACTCCCTCCTTTAATAAGCTGACTTCTTGCGACATAACAAACTTATTTTCTTTACTTAGAGGAGGCATAATTGTACTGACTTTTAATTTCCCTTTATCCCCCTTACTAATTGACAAAAAGGTAACGGGAGAAATTTCTTCAATAAGGTTGTTTTCGGTAAAAGGG
This sequence comes from Lysinibacillus fusiformis, assembly GCA_030027265.1. GTDB lineage: Bacteria > Bacillota > Bacilli > Bacillales_A > Planococcaceae > Ureibacillus > Ureibacillus fusiformis_A. The sequence goes on from JASENG010000014.1 coordinate 77,478, forward strand.
GCACAGCCAGATAACCACTGGACGGCTTGCTCATTTTACCAAAAGCTATTTTAGATGCTCCATAAAACAATAATAGAAATAGAGAAACTGCAAAAACTAGGTTAAATAATAGAAAGGAAAGCATCATTATATCAATTCGTTCAAACACTGGGTTTTGTAAATAACGGCCCATATTAATAATTGGATATTGAGTTTTACTTAAAAAATTGGAACCGAAATAAAATAGGGATGCTATAAATAGGAATACATACTCTACAACGGTGAGAGCGTTGCCGTAAGACAAATAGCGAAAGGTTTTATTGTTTGTTTTAAGCCATGGTCCCAAAAATACCAGAAATTCCGGACCAGAATAGGAAGACAAAATTAAAAAAACGGCTTTCCAATTTTCTACTTTCCACTCCATTGGAATAAGTGGATACAAATCACTGAGTTGAGCTATTGGAGGGAAGACGAAAAAAACGAAAAATGTGATCATCCAAAATGTACAGAAAAAAGAAATCAACACAAAACGAATGGTATGTTCAACGCCCCTACCTGCGACATAAAAACATAACAACAAAATAAAAAAGACAAGAAAACTTGTATCTGTTGATGGAAGTATAAATGTTTGAACAATTTCGCTGAATCCTAACGTTATGACGGAAATTTTAAGTAGAATAAAGAACAACCCGATGAAAGAGAGAAATCGTACCAATTTATTCCCAAACAATTGGACAAATCCATTATATCCATTGCTAGATAAGCGGGTTAAAAGCCACTTCGATAAAAGAAAAAGGTTTAGTTGGGATAATATCCCGACAGCTATAAGCACCCAAATCATATATGGATTGATCAAGATATTTGGCATAATCAGAAAAAAGTATAGCATTTGGAGGCGATTTACCAACAACATGGCATAGAGCCCATTATAGGTTTCATTCCTTTTAAATAATTGGTGGGTTCCCATCATCATCAAGTCATCTCCTAGTTTTATATCTCTTAAGTTTTAGTGGTTTAAGATGCTCTGGACGCTCCAACATTTTGACTAATGGCCCTCGAATGAATAAGTCAACCCAATCCTTTCCAAAGAAGGGTGAAACTGGCGAAAAATAGGGTTGCTTGATTGAAGACAAGCTATTAAGATGGGCTAAAATAGCGATGCTTCCTAGTGCAATCCCAATTATCCCAAGTAAAGAAGAAAAAACAAGAAGCATCAATTGAATTAATGAATTTGCTTTTGTCATAAGGTAGTTGGGAATAAGAAAGGAAGCTATCGTCGAAATTCCAACCATGACAATTAATACCTTGCTAGCGAATCCAGCCTCAACAGCCGCTTGACCAATCACAATACCACCAATAACCCCAAGTGTTTGACCTGTTTTTGTAGGCATCCTTAAACTTGCTTCTTTTATGATTTCAATAAAAATTAACATGATAAATGCTTCCCAAAAAGGAGTGAAAGGAAGCTTGCTCCTTGATTCGACCAAGACCAGAAGTGTTTGTATAGGAATCATTTGATAGTGATGAGTTGTCAATGCCACATAGACAGGAATCAATGCGACTGACAGAATAAAACAGACATATCGGATGATGCGCAAAAAACTGGCAACTACCCATCGATTAATATAGTCCTCGGGTGATTGAAACAAATGGAAAAAAGTTATGGGTGCAACAAGAGCAAATGGTGTATTGTCTACCAGAAGGGTGATCTTTCCTAATCCCAGAGAATAAGCAACTACATCAGGCCGGTCAGTTTGCTGAAACTGAGGGAAAATACTGTTTTGATGTTCCTCCAGGAATGCCGCAACTTGAGAGGAGTCAAAGAAGATATCAAAATTAATTTCAGAAATCTTCTCTTTGACTGTTGAAACAAATTCTGGATTAGTCAGCCCCTCTATGTACATTAAAACAACACTTGTCTCACTCATAGAACCGACAGTAAACTTCTCTGCTTTCAGTTCATGTATGGGGAGTCGTCTTCGAATAAGCGTAATATTTTGTTCTACTTGTTCACTAAAGCTGTCTTTTGCTCCGAACAGGATGGTTTCTGTTTCGGAAGTTTCAATGGCACGTCCAATAGGATTTTTAAATGGCACAGCTAACCAAAGGTTTTGCGAAGAATCAAATAACAAAATGGACCCTGAAAACAACTGTTTTTTTGCCTCTATAAAAATATGATTGGGAATAATTGAGGAATTCACAATGCAATCTTGAATAGACGGTTTGGAACAATTAGTTAAAGGTTTTATAATGCTTTCATTTAAATTTTCTTGGTCAATGAGAGTTCGTATGTAAACAAGATGAATTTTTCGAATATCGGAAATGTCAATTTCCACAAATTCTGCATCATCCATTTGAACGAGGCTTTTTTTCAGAGCTTCTATCGATAATTCTGATTCAGCTATTGATTGAGCAACAAACTTACTTTCAATTTGTTTTTTTTTCCAAAACATGTACATCCCACCCCTCTTATTTAGAAAAAATATTTCTAGTCGTACTTAAAAATTCCATAGTCATACACATTATTATCAATATAATTTTAAAGTATACAAAACACGTAGAGGTGCATAAAAACCCAAGAGGAACAGAGGCAATCCATAATAGATAGGCCTTCTTCATCTTAAAGATTGTTATAATAAAGAAGTGTCATAAGCTAACTGTAGCTTTGGATGCTCTTTTTTGTCCAAAACACGAATCTTACTAGCCAGGGAGTTAAAATTAGAGATGAATAACAAAGATATAGCAGAAATTCGAAAACAATTTAAGTTGGATAACGATTTACTGAAAATAGTGGAAAGGGCATTTCAGCAGGTGGTTGAAGACAAAACGTATGAAATGAAAGCAAGCCATATCGTTCCGAGTTACGCGTCCAAGTCCATTAAGATCAGCACAAAAATAGCGAATATTGCGATCAGCCCTTAAGACTTGAGATATGTCAAACAGGTCAATTACAATGGCAAACGCTGTTTATTGATCGAGGTGGAAGAAGACACGATAATTGAAGGATTTAAGCTGCTTCCGGAAGAGCTGTTGGAGAGAGAGATTGGGTAATCCTTCAGCCAACTATCAAAAATGGACAAGGGAAAAAACCTCATTTAGCCCTGCTACGGTGAACCTTATCATAAGTAAATGAAAGTTATAAATAACCACCTAAATGTTGATTTATCAGCACTTTAGGTGGTTTAAATTTCATTTATCATAATTTAGGTGGATGTTGTGTTTATATCTAAAGTAAAATACATATAAAGATTCGGTTACTCGTAACTGTAAAAATATTAAACTTCTTGAAAATGGAGATCTTCGTTTATTTATACTAATTAGAGCGACAAGAAAATAGAATTAAGCGCTTAAAAAAGATATTGTAAGCAGGCAAAATGTAGGGGGAATAATATGAGTAAAAAAGATGAAACATTATGTCAATATGAGAGGATATTGAAAGAACTAAAGAAAGGTGAGGAAGAAAGTGCTGCTACTGCCGTTGTTGGACGAAGTAGAGGAAATGCCAATTATTCAGGAGCATTATTCAAGCTCATTTTTAAATTATGGGGAACAAGGATTGTTTTATTTATATTGCTTCTCATAGCCATCATATCCGCAGTTGCTTGGTTTCTCTCCGGTAATACTCTCAAAAAAGAAAGTGCAACATTTGTCGAACAGGTTCAAGAATTAGCAACGCTTGCAACAGCCGAAGCCCATATAAAAGTAGTCATTGAGGAAGAGGATAATAAGTTGTTTGGAAAGGATATTTCGCTTAATTTGCCAGGTACAAAGAGAGAGTTATTATTAATTGTTCCTGCTACAGTCCTTGCAGGAGTTGATCTTAAAGGGATAACTTCAAATGATATAAATGTTAATGAGAAGGATAAGAAGCTAGAAATCGTCCTGCCACGCGCAACGTTTATACAGGACCCAACAATTCAGATGGATAGTGTCAAAACGTTCTCGGACGAAGGGCTATTCCGGGGAGAAGTGAAATGGAAAGAAGGATTTGATCTAGCGGCAGAAGCACAGGAGGAAATCAAAAAAGAGGCTATTGAAATTGGCTTATTGGAATCAGCGGAAAAAAGTGCGGAGAAAGTTCTTAAAGGCTTTTTTAGCAACCTTGGTTATACGGTGGAAATAACATTTAGATAGATTGAGAAACTGCATCAAAGAATGAAATAATAGTTATCTAGTATCTTGGTTGAGATTGTGGAGTTTTTCCTACGTCTTAATTTGTGAGTATGGAAAATAAAAAGCTCTCTAATTTTACAATTGAAGAGCTTTTACCCAAGAATAAATAGTTTGACACTGTAACGAAAGAATTAGTCATAGCAGTTCATACTTTTAAACTTCTTATGAAAATGCATCTTTGTAATCAGTGTCAAATTGATGGCAGTATACATATCTATCATCGCTTACTTTAATTTCTTTTGGAACAACTGTTTCACATACATTTTGTTTAAATGGACAACGTGTATGGAACGCACAGCCACTTGGAGGATTAGAAGGGCTTGGAATATCGCCATTTAAAATTATACGCTGTTTCGATGAATCAGGATCAAGAGAGGGGACAGCTGACATTAAAGCTTGTGTATAAGGGTGCAAAGGTTCCTTGAATAGACTTTTTTTATCTGATAGTTCAACAATTCGTCCTAAATACATAACACCAATACGATCACTAACATGTTTTACAACACTTAAATCATGTGCGATGAAAATATAGGTTAAACCAAGAGAGTTTTTAAGCTCTTGGAATAAGTTTAGAATTTGTGCTTGCACCGATACATCTAGCGCTGATACAGGCTCATCGGCAATAATTAAGGATGGGTTTACTGCAATGGCGCGTGCAATTCCGATACGTTGTCGTTGTCCTCCGCTAAATTCATGCGGATAACGATTAATATGAATCGGGCTTAACCCTACTTTCACTAATAAATCCTGTACAATGGATAATCTATCCTTGGCGTTTTTACCGATATCATGTGTTTTTAATGCTTCAAATAATATAGCACCGACCGTCATTTTCGGGTTTAATGATGCATACGGATCTTGAAATACGATTTGCATCTCGCCACGCAATTTACGCATTTCTTTTTCAGATAATGTTCTGATGTTTTGATTATTAAAAATAACTTGTCCATCCGTAGGTTCAATTAAGCGTAGAATACTGCGACCCATTGTTGACTTACCGCAGCCACTTTCTCCAACAATACCTAAGGTTTCACCTTTATTCACATGAAAATTTAGGCCATCAACAGCCTTTACGTAATGTTTTTCTTTTCTCAAAAAATTCTTTTTCACAAAGTATGTTTTTAAGTTTTCGACTTTTAAAAGAAGATTACTCAAGCTCCCACCTCCCGCTTCTCATATAACCAGCAGCGTACAAACTGTTGGTCTAATTGAAATAAGGCGGGGTTCTCTGTATGACACTTTGCATGAACTTGCTTACACCTTAAGCGGAATGGGCATCCCTCTTTTATCTCACCAATATTGGGTACATTGCCTTCAATGGGCGACAGTGGCTCATCGCTATCACTATTGATATCTGGAACTGAATTTAACAACCCAATTGTGTATGGATGCTTCGGATTTTTTAATAAGGTGCGTACAGGGGCTTGTTCAACAATTTGCCCATAATACATAACAATGACGCGATCAGCCATTTCAGATACAACACCTAAATCATGGGTAATTAATAAAATCGCAGTATTGAATTGTTGCTGTAAAGTTTTCATTAATTCAAGAATTTGGGCTTGAATCGTTACATCTAGTGCCGTGGTTGGTTCATCCGCTATTAAAAGCTTTGGATTACATGCCATCGCTATTGCAATCATGACACGTTGACGCATTCCACCTGAAAGCTGGTGTGGATACTCATTGATAATGCTGTCTGCGCGTGGTATACCTACCTTTTTTAAAATTTCAATGGCCTTATCTTTACTATCTGCTTTTGTCGCAAAGCCATGCAAAACTAATACTTCGCTAATCTGCTTACCAATTTTATGTACAGGATTAAGCGATGTCATCGGTTCTTGGAAGATCATGGATATTTTATTCCCACGCACAGCTTGCATTTCTTTTTCAGTTAGCTTATTTAAATTTTCGCCTTCAAACAGTATATTGCCTTCAATAATGCTGGAATTCTTTTCGACTAATTGCATAAGAGTAAGAGCTGTTACACTCTTGCCACACCCGGATTCTCCTACTAATGCAACTGTTTCATCTTGTCTAATTTGAAATGACAAGTCTTTCACAGCCAATACAGATTGAGTTTTACTTTTTTTGAACGAAATATTAACATTCTCAACGGTTAATATTTCTTGTGTTATAGGCTGAGTAGTCATTGTTACTCCCCCTTGTTTACAAAATAATCAAAGGCAATTTTAGATATTTGTGCAATCGGCTCATTGCCCTCATAGTTCAATACATTCCCCTTTGAAAATACACAAATGACATACTGCCCAAGATTCTCCGGTAAATAAACAACACCTGAATCGTTAAACATAGTACCAAGCGAGCCTGTTTTATTAGCAACAGCTGTACCCCGCGGCAAGCGCCCAGCAATACGTTGTTTATATTGCTGTCTATGTAAGATATCTAATATCTCATCGGAACATTGTTGCGAAATAAATTCGCCTCTCGCAAAAAGTGCAGTAAGTTCGGCCATATCTTTCGCTGAACTATCGTTGCTTAGCTTTTGCTGCTTGTAAACATCACTATCCCAAGCGATTTTTTGTAAAGTATAGCGTCGAATAATTTCTTTAAACGTATCTTCACTATACGGGCCGGAAAGTCCAACACTAAAACATAATAACTCCCAAATGGTATGCTTAATCGACATGTTGTTAAAGCCAAGTCGATCGATTGTTTGCTGTACACGATCGACTCCGCCAATAATGCCTAATAGTTTGTCTGTGGCTAAATTGTCGCTAACAATAATCATTAACATTGCTAAATCTTTAATTGATGGATTTAGACCAATTTTCATTTCCTGAAGAACGCCAGAACCAGGTACAAAATCTCCAGCCTCTAATGTGACACGTTCTAACAAATCGATTTCTCCAGCCTCAGCCATTTCATAAAGCGTTGCTAATATAGGTAACTTAATAACACTAGCGGTTTGAAATAACTTATCACCTTGGATACTAGCTTCTTCATTCGTTTGCAAATGCTTAATATAAATTCCAAAGTCTGCGTCAATTGTTTCAACGTATGATTCAATTAATTGTTGTAGACTCATCCACTCACCCCTCATTTGTCGTTTATATTGATTTTGAATCTAATGCATCTCGTAAACCGTCACCTAGCAAATTAAAACCTAAAACTACAAGCATAATAGCAAGCCCAGGGAAGAGCGTCATCCACCATGCCTGGCTTAGGAATGATTTCCCTACATAAACTAATGCACCCCATTCGGGATTGGGTGGCTGTGCTCCCAGGCCTAAGAAGCTCAGCGCTGCTGCAGAAAGAATAGCACCACCAAACTCTAATGTAGCTAACACAATTATTGGTGACATTACATTCGGTAATATATGTTTGAAGATAATCTTGCCACTACTCAAACCTAATGCTCGTGCCGCTTCTACATACTCCATTTCTCGGATAGAAAGGACAGCACCACGGACGACACGAACAAAGCTAGGTACAGCAGAAATAGCTACGGCGATCATTGCATTCACTAAGCTTGCACCTAAAATCGCTACAATCGCAATTGCCATTAATAGGGATGGAAATACCATTAAAACATCGATAAACTGCATAATGTAAATATCAAGTCGGCGATAATAGCCTGCGATAACGCCTAAAATAACCCCAATTGTACCTGAAATGACTACAGCTACAAGACCCATTAATAAGGAAACCCGACCACCATATAAAATACGTGTCCAAATATCACGCCCAAATTCATCAGTTCCTAACCAATGGGAGGCACTAGGACCCAATAACTTATCATCGAAGTTCATTTCATTGACAGGAAAGGATGAAAACAATGGTGCAAATAAAGACGTGATGATGAAAAATAATAAGATAAGGGAACCGATAATGGCCCCTTTATTTTTAGTCAGCTTCTTAAAGAAAATATTAGAAGAAGCTGTTCTCTGTGTCATATCTGTTTGTAAAATAGTCAAACTCTCAGTTGATTTCATTGCTTTCGCTCCCCTCGTAGGAGTTTTTATTCATATCGAATTCGAGGATCTAATTTGGTGTACAGTAAATCTACAACAAAGTTAACTAAAATAATTATTGCGCCCATAAACATCAATAGCCCTTGTACAGTAGGGATGTCTCGAGTTGAAATCGCAGACACAATTAAGCTCCCAAGTCCTGGCAATGCATACACCGTCTCTGTTACTACAGCCCCGGCCATTAAATAACCAAACTGCATACCGATTAATGTAACAACCGGTATGACAGCGTTTTGAAGGCAGTGTTGAATAATTAAACGCATAGCGCCTGCCCCTTTTGCTCGAGCGGTACGAATATAATCTTGTTTAATAATGTCTAGCATGCTTGATCTCGTCATACGGGCGATACTTCCTGCTGACCCTAACCCAAGTGTAATCGATGGGAGTATGAGCGAATAAAAGCCGCTATATCCTGAAATTGGAAAGATACTTAACTGATAAGAAAAAATCAGAATTAAAAATAACGCAATCCAAAATCCTGGTGCGGAAATACCGATTAATGCTAATGTCATCGCAATCTGATCCCAAATAGTATTTTTTTTCACAGCGGCTATTACACCAACACTTATTCCAATAATCGAGCCAAAAATAATACTATACAGTGCTAACTGTGCGGTAATGGGTAGACGGTTCATAATTTCTTCTACAACTGTATAGCCCGTAATAAAGGAAGTCCCTAAGTCCCCATGTATCACATTTCCCATATACGATAAATACTGCACAACCATAGGCCGATCGAGCCCAAGCCTTTGTTCTAGCTCTTTAATAGAATCCTCAGTCGCATAGTCACCTAGTATATGGTTGACAGGGTTGCCTGGAATAAAGTGAATAATCATAAATACTAAAATGGAAACCCCGATAATAGTAATAATCATTGTAAAGATTCGTTTTAAAACATAGGATAGCAAGGAAACACCCCCTGTCTTTAAGATTAACTCACTTTTATTCCTTCACTTTTACACTTTCCCATTCAATTGAGCCATCAATTGGATGTAGCTTGAATTCTTCAAAATTACGAACTGCTGTAATATTTTCTTTCACATAAAGCGGTACAAAAGGAGATTCCTCTACTAAAATTTCCATCGCATCTTCATATAGTTTTAAGCGTGCATCTTGATCCATTTCAATAGCGGCTTTATCTAAAATGCTGTAAACTGCTTCATTTTCATAGTGAAGACGTGTTGATTTGTCTTTACCAAATAGTAAGAAATTTAATACATCAGCATCTGGCCAGCCGAAGCTCCAAAGTAGCATTTGGTGTGCCCCTTTAGGTGTTTGCTCGATGATAGTTGCTGATTCTTTCACGGAAATATTGATTTTTATACCAATCTCCATTAACTGGCTTTGAATTATTTGCGCGGCACGTTGGTTTGCTGGATCATCATCCACCCATAAATCAACAACAAATGCTTCGCCATTTTTAGTCAACACACCTTCACTATTTGTATCTGTCCAACCCGCTTCCGCTAAAAGTTTTTTCGCTCCTTCAACATTAAGTGCATATTTATCTTGTGCTTTTGTTTCAATTGTTTGGCTATATCCGAATGCCGCTTTTGGTAGTGGACCAAATACTGCTGTTGCTTCACCGTTAAATGTATTATCAATAATAGAGTCACGGTCTATTGCCATGGCTATTGCTTGTCGAACTTTTTTGTCTTGAAATAATGGATGCTTATTGTTCCAACCTAAATAACTTAAAACATCTCCAGGAACACGCTCAATTGTAACTGCATCATCTTTCTCTAAGTCTGCAATATGTTGATAAGGAACGTTTAATAGAACATCGATATTGCCTTTTTTGAATTCTAGAATACGAGTTTCTTCATCTGGAATAAAGCGGAATTTAACACTATCAAATCCGGCTTCACCGTTATCCCAATCGTAATCTGTGTAGGGCTCATAGATTAATGAATCACCACGATTGATCTTTGTTAGTTTTAGTGGACCAGATCCGCTTGGATTTTCTTCGAATCCTTCTCCGTCTTCATCTAAAACGGATACATCGATTGGTGCTAAAAATGCGGTAGTAGCGTTAATAAAAAATGGCGCGAACTGATTAACCCAAGTAATTTTAAATGAATAGTCACTTAAAACTTCTATTTTATCAATCTCACCGGCATTTGTACTGAATGGGGAAGATGCAACTAAACGCTCTAGTGAAAGCTTTATTGCTTCGGCATCTACTGGTTTACCAGAGTGGAACTTTTGCCCTTCCTTTAAGTTGAATATTACTTCCTTACCATCGCCTATGATTTCATAGTCAGTAATTAAATTAGGTATGATATTGCCATCGTCATCTAATTTTAATAATGTGTCGTATAACGCTATGTTTGCTTCTCCTGTCGAAGAAGTACGGTGAATATCAACAGAATCTGGCTCAGAAACTAATCCAACAACAATTTCTCTTGCATCCCCTTCAGATTCATTTGAATCAGTACAACCAAACAAAGCAAGAATTAATAATAGAAATAAACCAAATAATCCAAGTTGCTTCTTTTTCATATTAATGCCCTCCATTTATCCAAAATAAATTTGTTGCATCGTAAACAAAATGCTATTAACGTTTTCTCTCCATATTTGTAATATTCGCTTGACGTAAAATATAGTTTTGTTCTGTGGAAGAAGGCATACTTTTAATTTAGCCCTATATCTTGATAATCCTTTAGCTCCTTTCTTTATATATAATATTAATTTGAAAATTTGGTAATATTTACATAGTATCATATTCAGAAGGGGAGTGAGATATATTTTCTGAAGATTTAGTATTTTTAAAATACTTTTAGTGAGTACAAATAATAGATTGATAGTTAGTTGAAAAATTAAAGGTTAAAATGATAAAGGGACTTAATCTTATTTATATGGGAAAGTTGGGGGAGAAATGCATAAAGGTTGCAATTTTAGAGATCATATAAAAGACATTGGGTCTAATTAATACTAATATGAAATGAACATTTCTTAAATTATTTAGGATTAATAATGGTATTTATAAACAACTCAGAGAAAAATTAACAACGTATTCAGGAAGCTTATACGACCGAATTCTCTACCTATAGTATAATCAAGAGCACTGTTCATATATGTGAATAGTGCTCTTTAATTATGTTTTGGAAACTTAGATAGATATAACTACAATAAATAAACTATGGTTCTATTTGATATTTCGAATCAGGGCAATCAATCGTTATTTTTTTATAAATGCTCAGAAAAACTGATATATCAACAATGACAAGAATCTTGTCACTGGAAAATCGAGATGTGAAGAAGCTTATCTAGTGATTTAGATGAATCTAAAATATTCTAATTCTAGAAAGGAGACAAGGTATGAATTTATCTGGAAAAATAAAAAAACTAAGAGCAGAAAATAATTTAACTCAAGAGCAATTGGCTGAAAGATTGCAAGTTTCAAGATCCACTATATCAAGTTGGGAAACTGGAAGGAGTTACCCTGATCTAGGAATGGTCATAGCAATTTGCGACTGTTTTAATGTTTCTTTAGATTTTTTACTAAGAGAGGATGAGAAAATGGTGCGGAAATTGAATTTTGGAATCAAGCAAAAAAGAATGTTGATAGGGCTGGTAGTTATTTTAGCCGTCTTGTTAATCAATACTGTAGCCAGTACTACATTATTTCAAGCAAATTCAAAGAGTTTGGAGATAAGTAACGTTAATATGATTCGGGATTTAAGTTACAACGGGGAAAATCCAGAAAGAGATTGGAATACAACAATTAATTTAGAGATGAAATCTAAAAATGTATTCTTTAAACCTCTAGCGGATGATTTATTAGTTTACAATGATAATGGACATCTAACATTGCAAACAAATTGGTCGTTCAGCCTTTTCAACATTTTTGATACACAGCGAACTGTTCAAGCTGACCAGTCTGTTTTAATCGATGAAAATGTATCAAATGATGATATAACGTTGAAATTGAACGGAGACAAAACGAATAAATTAATTCCTTTTCAGATATCTGATATTAATAACTAACTTATCTTAAGGCAGTTATGATAAAAACCGCATATAGTACAGGCGATCCATAAATAAGTGAGGTTCTAGTTAGCGGTTTGAGAAGGGAGGCCGTATCCGTTCTTACCGGTTGGGTGTTCAGGTTAGCGTACAAGCTGATAATAGATGGAGAAATTCCGCTTAATTTGAAAATAAATTGAAAAGTAGATTAAATAAACGGAGGAATTCCGCCTATCGATTCAAAAATCGTCAAAATGAAGGATTTTTCTTAGCATAGGCGGAAAATTTCCCCTTATTTAACTCTAAAAGTGCCCCATTCAGCAAATAACCGGAAAATCTCCGCTTATTTCTCCTTCGCTAGTTTACACTTTATTAAGAACTAGAACCTGAATTTAATAATTCCCCAGACTCATAAGGACCGATGTTAATAACGGGGCATCTATAACTCATATATATAGAAATACTACAATTAGTCTACCATCTCCCCATTTTCTACTAGATGCAAAACACGCCCAAAGTTACTATGAAATAATATTTGAGATTGCTAAACTATTAATAACATCATGAATCAGCTTCAATTTAATCCTATAGGAGGGAAGAAAATGGAGCGTAAAGTGGATTTGATTCCATATCAAGTAGTAGAAATGATAGAACAGGGTAATGACATCTCTAAAGAAGCAGAATTGACGCAGAATCAGAAAGTTGGGGTTCAAGAAATGCTGGCACGAGAGCTGAATTTAGCAAAGGCAGTCTATCTGGAGTACAGCAAGAACCGCACGTATTATGAGGAAGATAGAGACGAAGAAATCAAACAAATCTATTATCAAAATATCACGCTTGATAGAAAGAATATTCATGATCTACTAGAAACAACACATCAAAATAAGTTAGGTTACTCACCCCACCGATATGTCTATCCATGGGTAGATCTGAATGAGAATGGGAAGCTGAAAAGCATTTATTCGGGGAAGGAAATGGATCCGCTCGCTGTCATTGAAGAGGATATACGGATTCTTAAAAATGCGGGTGTAAATGGTTTTTCCGATGAGGTGAAATTAAATTGTGAGCATGTAGTACCTCAGTCTTGGTTTGATAGGGATCAGCCAATGAGGGGGGATTTGCATCATTTATTTGCCTGTAATCCAGGATGCAACAGCCGCCGTGGAAACTACCCTTATCATGATTTTCCAGACTATGTTCCAGAAGCCCGTATCCTAGATATTGAAGAAGGCTGCGGCAAAGCAGATGAAGGAAAGTTCGAACCTGAATACGGAAAAGGCATTGTTGCAAGAGCCACCTTTTATTTTATGGTCCGTTATCCCGGAAAAATTGACAATCACCGGGTGAATCAGAAGGTTTTACTGGATTGGCATCAGCAGTTTCCCGTGTCCTTATATGAAAAACACCGAAACCTTGCTATCTATGACTTGCAGGGGAACCGAAATCCATTCATTGATTATCCAGAGCTAGCAGAAAAATGGATATCGAATTAAATAAATTGTTCACGATAAAAACAGCACCTGATTTAATGGAGAGGTGCTGTTTTGTTATTTGAAATTTATTTCTTAACAACAGGAATCCACATTTCACCAAATACTAAGCCGTTTCGGTGCCCCATCTCAACTGTTGCATTCGGCCCACCAACATAGGCAAAATCTTTTACTTCTGGCAAGACCTGACCAAAGGCAATGCCAGTTAGCATATTACTCAGCTCGTCAGCAGTTTTTGCTTCCCCTTTTACCACTACGTATGCTCCTTTAGGAAATTGGATTACTCTAGACTCTTCTGATAATGTTGCATCTGTCATGACGCCGGCATAATGCATCATTTTGTTATTCACAGCTTCATTCACGGCAAAAATGTAGTCATTTGCGGCTAGCGATTTTAAAGTGTCGAGTCCTCCATCTTGTTTGATGGCCTGCCAAAAATCCGATTTTTCCTTATTTATGCCAGCATAGTCTGTATAATCGCTTTTAAGCTCGGTTCCTAAACCTAATACAGTAAAGCTTTCTTTTTCTTCCAGTATATAATCTGCCATTTTCAAAACCTTCCTCTTTTTTAAATTTCAAATGAATTGTATCTTCACTTGATATGTTTATAATAACTTTAAATCATGTCAAAAAATGACACTGTTTAGGGGGCCACGATGAAAAAAGTTGAACGAATCAATATTATCATGCGGTATATCAACAATCGCGCCCATTTTACAATTTCTGAAATCATGCAGGAATTTAACATTTCCCGTTCGACAGCTATTAGAGATATCAGAGAAATTGAATCGATGGGAATGCCTCTTGTCGCGGAGGTCGGAAGGGATGGGGGTTATGTTGTTATGAATAACTCTGTTCTGCCCAATGTTCGCTTTACTGATAATGAAGTCAAAGCTCTTTTTATTGCTTTTATGGCAACGAGAAATAAACAACTTCCTTACTTAAAGAGTCGGCAGTCTTTAGCTGAAAAATTATTAGGCTTGATTTCAGAAAATCAGCAAGAGGATCTTGTTCTTTTAAATCAAATCTTGCTTTTTGAGGGGACCAACCCCAATAATCCCGACCTGCTTGAACTATCAGACCTGCCTCATCCTATGTTGGAAAAGCTCATTCAAATGATTCTATTGGATCGTTATTTATTGATATCTGTCCAAGAAAAGGAAATAAATAACTCCTATTCCATTTATCTCTTACATCTTTACCATGAAAAAGGCCTATGGTTAATTGAAGGTTTTGATTTAAAGGAAGAAATGAGGAGAATTTTCCCTGTCGATAATCTCACTAATGTAAAATCATACCCTACGAAAAAAAGAATAAGTATGAAACAAATTTTAGAGAAATTAAGGATAGCGGATGAATCTATCAACTTTGTCCTTGAACTTGGCCCAGAGGCAATTGCCCAGTACAAAAAATATCATCCTTTGAAGATTTCGATCTCTTATACAAATCCTTTCCAAACAACGGCCATTTTAAAGGCATTTATTAATGTTAAGAATTCAGAAGAATTAACAGAGATAACAAATTGGCTACTTTTCTTAGGTAGGGATGTGTTGGTTAAGGAAATGCCTAAAGAGGTCTTAGAAGGTTTAGAAAAGAGATTAAATTTATACTGTCCATAAGAAGGCAGCTAAAAACCAGTATAATTGAGTGTGCCACTGGAGTTGGTCGGCAACAGTCTATTAAAGGAAGGCCATTATTTCTTTTGCCATTTCTTTTTATTTTCTTCCAAGAGCTGATGAATCTCTTTTTCGGTAGAAGCAAATTGTAGCTCATCATCCAGCTCTGCGATTGTTGATATAGCCTTTTCATAATAGATTTTTTAGAATGAATCGGACTCAATACTTCTTATCGCTAAGTTTAGCGTCTCTTCCTTTTCTTCGACCGTTCATTATGATAATAAACAAATTCTACAAAGAATTAAAAGCAGGAAAAAGAAGATTCAAAACCCTGGTATACAAAATTGTTTACATGTATACAAAAAGTAAACATTATGTACACAAATATGTGTACATGTAAACAAACATGTACACATACTGATTTAATAGGATGTATACAAATTTGTTACCAAAGTTTACGAAAACGTCTACAAATCACCAATGTTTACAAGCTGTTTACAGTTATATTACTTTTGAATAAACCCGATTGAAGAATCTAGTAAACTCCTATAACCTTTAGTTAAAGGTGATGGATTTACAATATTATCCTTTGAGATACTACACTAAAATGAAAAGGAATGATTAATATGATTAACTCTAGAACAGCGGCTGTAGATGTTGGTAATGACTCTGTGAAGGCAATGTTTGGTGAATTAGAGTACGAGTTAAATATTCCTAATATTGTAGCTAGAGATACAGAAGATCGTCCGGTTATTGGAATCGAAGAATTGGATAATAAAAATCCCCTTGAAGGAATTCATATCAAGGTGCACTCCCCAGCGTTAAAAGAAAATAATGTCATCTACCGTGTGGGCAATTTGGCGACTAAGAGCAATAATGCAACTGAGCTGGATCCTGGAAGTGCGAAATCCGAAGAAGATCAAACATTGATCATGCTTTTTGCAGCATTGGCTTTAGATGCTGTAAATGAGGGAAATACTCAAAATTTCCCGAGAGTGAAAAATGTGATTGATGCAAACTACACGCTTGGAACAGGCTTGCCACTACGTGAGGTGAAGGAAGGTAAGGATGCTGGGTACCGTTCAAAACTAGTTGGCTCTGTCCATCAAGTAGAGTTCCTTGTGACGCCGAAATACCAGGGTTTAAAAGTGAATATTAAATTTAATGAAGTGAAGATTTATCCGGAAGGGTTTGCAGCTTATATAAATCTTGTCATGGATAATCAACTCAAAATCATCAATAAAGATTTAATCGACAAAAGGATAATTATTCAAGATATTGGCGGGTTATCGACGGATATAGCTGTCATTAAGAACCGCAATGTGGATGATGATAAAGCACAAGGATTCAATCTGGGTGTTTCAGAATCATTAGAGGCGATCAGAGAGGAAATTCGATCCAAACATGGTGTTGAATTAGATAGCCGTCGTGATGTGGTTGAGATTATTACAAGAAAAAATGACCGCAATCATATTATGGTAAAAGGCAGCCGGACAAGTGTTCATGATATTACGGACCGAATATTGCTGGAACTTGCCAAAAAACAATATCGACTATTACGCAATGTTTGGTCCAAAAATTCGCAGACAGAAATCTGCTATTTTGTCGGCGGCGGAGCAAATGTCTTAAAGGAATATATTAAAACATTAAATAATAACTTAGATGGCTATAATATTGAATTCTTTGAAGATGAGAAGGAAAGCATATGGATGATGGCCAATGCTTATTATAAGCTAATTTCCGATTTTGTAAGAAAGCAAGAAAAGCCTAAATCACCACAAGTACCTGTAAAGAATTAATTAGGGTGATGATATGAAAAGCTCTGATTCGAATGCAATTAAAAGAGGCCAGGCCATTTCATTTCGAGTCCCATCGGATACGCCAGATCATCTATTAAAGCATTTACAAAAACTAAAGGAAACCGAAAGAAGGAATTTCTCGAGTAAAGTTGCTGAATTTGTACTGAGAGGGGTTGGCGAATCTGTTTCGAAGGACCGGGAAACGATTACTGTCCCTCTTCCTCATAGATTAAGTAA
This sequence comes from Lysinibacillus fusiformis, assembly GCA_030027265.1. Lineage (GTDB taxonomy): Bacteria > Bacillota > Bacilli > Bacillales_A > Planococcaceae > Ureibacillus > Ureibacillus fusiformis_A. Next base: position 94,736 of record JASENG010000014.1, read on the forward strand.
GTCGCAGCGAGATTGGTTGAAGCATGAGCATTCTGAGGCTCTATTAGGGACAATTATCTATCAATTGTTGTTGGATCCAGTTCGCGCGACAGCCTTGCTAGCCTCATTAAATAGCAGCTCTTTGGATATTAACCAGGCTTTATATCTACAAGAGGATTTATCGAGCGAAGAGTTTTCAGCTGAAGAAGAACTGCCGCAGGAGGATTACGCTTCTGCTTCAGCTCGGGAAACAGCTGTGACCGATGTTTTAGACACGATGGACGACTTGGACGATTTTGATTGGGAGAATGCAACTCAAAATCAACAGATAGAGACCGAAGAGAAGCAGGCTAGCGTAGAGGATTTGGACAGCCTTTTAGGAGATTTTCTAAATAAAATGAATAAGTAGCAGGCTAATCGACGATGCCAACCTATTTGTTTTGCATATCCTACTGAAAAACGGTAGGGTGTGTGGATTTTGATAAATAAGTATGTTAGTAAGGTTTCGCTGCCGGAAGATACCGGAACTCATTTGATTGCCAATATTGAGTGGTGGTACTGTTTTTCCTATCTTACTGGAGATAAGGGTGGCCGGTATGCAGCAATGGCCTCCTTCTTTAGAGTAGGAGAAACTGAGCTTCATAAGGGTCATTATTTAATCTTTTCCTTGATTGATCTTGGTAAGGAAGAACAGTATAACTACTCTCTAATTGACTCAAAATTACAGCTGAATTTACTGGGCATGTATCTTCCATTCTATCTTTTGCTTCATCCAGCAGATACGAGTATGTGGAAATTATACAAAAGATTATTAGTCGGTAAAATTCCTTCTCCGCATTCAAAAATGAAAAAAGCTGTAATTGAGCATTACCCAACAAAGTTATTATATGGAGATAATCAGTTAGTGTTTTCCGGGGAAAATGAGGATCGCTTTACTGTCCATCTAGAAGATGAAAAGATGGAAATAGATCTACAATTCAGCCCCATTAAACCCGTTTCCCTCATAGGCGGGAACGGAAAACCTGATGATTTATATTATTATTCCTTCACTAAAAACAATGTACAAGGGCGCATTCAAACAGAAAACGGCATTGAAAATGTAACGGGGCAAGGCTGGTTCGATCATCAATGGGGACATGATTATGGATTGATTCAAGGGGATGGCTGGAATTGGTTTGGTCTGCAATTGAATGATGGACGTGAGTTGTTATTAAATGAGATGCATTCGAATAAGGGAGAGAAAAAATTATCCCAAATGGCTAATTTAATCGAGCGGGATGGAACGCTTCGTTTTACGAATGATGTCTCTTTTCAAGCTTTAAAGTATTGGAACAGTCCACAGACGAATGCGAAATATCCGTTAGAATGGAAAATTACCATCCCTGAATTTTCAATCGAGATAAATGTCGATGCTGCGTTTCCTAAGCAAGAAATGCCCATTCTCGGACCGCTTCATGCAATTTGGGAAGGTGCCTGTAATGTTTATGGTCAGGAAACCTTATCGAATGGAAAGAAAAAAACATTAAAAGGCAAGGGATTCATGGAATTGGTAGGCTATGCATTTTAAAAAAGTGAAGCACAATGCTGCTTCACTTTTTTAATGCTCAACCTGTTCAAAATAATTATCTTCAAAGGTAATTTGACAATAAACACGCTGCCTTTTTCTTTTAAGAAATGGAGATATGTGGCGGAGATAATTATGTAGATGAGATGGATAAATAGGCAATTATCCGTTTGATCTTCCGTCTTTTTTTATATTTAAAGTTAGTAGAGGTTTTTCTAGGGTACACGGAACTTTTAAGAAACCTTTGTTTTTTTGTCGGGAAGATCATCAATTCCTAGTTGGATTTGTTATATAATGGAATTAGCTGGGTAAAGGGATTCGTTGAATTTTGTATAAAGGAGGGACTGTACTTTATGAAGAATCTATATATTAAGCAAAAAGTCTTCAGTTTAAGCGGTAAATTTACTGTGAAGGATGAGCTTGAGCAAGATGTATATTATGTGGAAGGCAGCTTTCTTAAACTTCCAAAGACTTTCTCCATTCTAGATACGGCAAGTAATGAAGTTGGATTGATTACAAAAAAGATGTTCAGCTTTTTACCGAAGTTTTTTGTTGAGGTGAATGGCAAAGAGGCGGTAACGATTAAGAAGGAATTTTCCTTTTTTAAACCACGTTATACGATTGATGCTGCTGGAATTGAGGTAAAAGGCAACTGGTGGGATATGAATTTTCAGGTACTACAGCACGGGGAGGTAGTCGGGAATGTGAGCAAGAAATGGTTCACATGGGGAGATAGCTACCAGGTTCAGATAATGAATGAGGAGATGGAGTCTATTATCATTGCCCTTGTGATTGCCATTGATTGTGTGAAAGCAGATCAAGCAGCAGCTTCTTCTGCTGCTACTTAAAATATTTCCGAAGAAATCCTAGTACTAAAAAGCCTATTCAAGCTTATTAATTGAATAGGCAATCTCGTGTTTTATTGTTTTTTTGGAAAGTTATACCCATATCTATTGTTCGTTCCAATATTTCAAGAATGGAACTGCATTCATTTGCAATCATTATGTGTTCGAAATCATCGCTTTGGGTTTAAAATATCCAGATATTGTATCTTGTTATAGTAAAATGAACAAAGAGACAATTTTTAGATAGTAAATTGGCTTTTGCTCTTTCTTACATCTCTTTTGGAGCTTTGATGCCCAATAAACGCAAGCTTTCCTCGAGAATAATAGAAACTGCATAGGCGATTTTTAATCTTTCTGTTTGCAATGGATCATTCGTTAAAAACTTCGTATTGGCATAATACTTATTGAAACTTCTGGCTAACGATAAACTATATTTTGCGATGATAGCAGGGCTTGCCAGGGTAAAAGCGGCCTCAATTACTATCGGGAAGGATTCCATAAATTTAATGGTCCCCCAAGCTTCTTCGTCGAGATTGTTTAAAGTATCCTCCTGTAAAGCAAAATTTCCTTTAGTTAATAAGGTATGAATACGAGCATTTGTGTATTGAAGGTAGGGACCCGTTTCTCCTTCGAAGTTCACCATTTTTTCAATGGAAAATTCGATATCATTCATACGATCATTTTTTAAATCATTAAAGATGACAGCACCAATCCCCACATCATTTGCAACTTCATCTTTCTTTTCAAGATTGGGATTTTTTTCTTCAATGTTTTTCTTTGCAGCTTCGATGGTTTCTGTTAAAACATCCGCCAGTAAAACTACTTTTCCTTTACGCGTGGACATTTTCTTTCCGTCTTTTAACATCATTCCAAAGGGAATATGCTCACAATGCTCAGCAAATTCATACCCCATCTTTTTAAGGACAGCAAATAGCTGTTTGAAATGGAGGGATTGTTCATTTCCGACAATATAGAATAGTTTGGCTGGACTATATTCTTTGTGACGGTAAATGGCTGCAGCTAAATCCCGCGTAGCATATAAAGTAGCCCCATCCTTTTTCGTAATTAGGCAAGGGGTCATATTATCCAGCTTTACAACCATTGCTCCTTCAGATTCTTCAAGCAGCCCTTTTGCTGTAAGCTCACCCACTACGGACTGCATTTTATCGTTATAAAAGGCCTCACCATTAAAGGAGTCAAAAGAAACACCCAGTACCTTATAAATTTGCTCGAATTCTTTTAATGATGCCCCAAGGAACCATTCCCATAAAGAAGCAGCTTCTATATTGCCACCCTCTAAATCTTTGAATGCTTGACGTGCTTGTTCATTCAGGTCCGCATTGTGCTCGGCTTCTTCATGGAATTTTACGTAAATTTTCAGCAATTCTTCAATAGGATTTTGTTCGATTGCTTCTTTATTGCCCCATAATTTATAGGCTACAATCAGCTTTCCGAATTGGGTGCCCCAGTCACCAAGGTGGTTGATGCGAATAGCATTGTATCCTTGCTTTTCTGAGATATTTGCCAGAGCATTTCCAATCACTGTTGAGCGTAGATGCCCCATTGAAAATGGCTTTGCAATATTAGGGGAAGAAAAATCCAAAACTACTTTCTGGCCATTCTTCGGTTTCTCCCCATAGTGCTCTTTTTGAGAGAATACGTTCTTGATCACTTCCTCTGCAAATTGCAATTGATTGAAAAATACATTGATATACGCGTTTTCTACCCGAACTTCATCGATAAAATCACCATGTATTTTTTCAGCTAATTCTTTGGCGATAAGCGAAGGTGGCTGCTTATATTTTTTTGCCAATGTAAAGCAAGGGAATGCCAAATCACCTAGCCCGGCATGCTTCGGAGTTTCGATGAGGCTTTCAATTTCTGTAACCGAATAATTTTCTCCAAGTGCCAACGAAATAATTTTTGCAAGCTTTGTTTTCACCTTAATAACCTCCTTGAAAAATAAAAAGCTCCCGTCTCTATTAACAGAGACGAGAGCATAAATTCCCGTGGTACCACTCTAGTTGCCACATATTTGTTGTGGCCTCTTTCTGTTGCTAACGAGGTGTCTCCCCGGTTCTCCTCTGCGACCTAACGCAAAGCAACTTCTCCAAAGTGCGTTTCACCAAAACTTCCAGATTAGGCTTCCACCGTTCCTAACTCGCTTTGCTTTCCATATTGGCTACTCTCTTTTTCGCAGAATTTTGTAAAAATTAAATTAAACTGATTTTATCCAATCATTTCCTAAAAAGCAAGGATAGATTTATTCAACCCACTTCACCACATCATCAAATGGTCTGCGTGTTTTTGGACGAGGTTCTTTTACGCGATAACCAAAGGCCACCATAACCGAAATACCGAAATGTCCATCCTCCAATAATCCTTCTGCATCAAGCAGTTGATTCATTTTTTCGATATTGAAGCCTTCAATTGGGCAAGAATCAATGCCGATTTGAGCAGCAGCAGTCATCATATTGCCAAGCGCTAAATAGGTTTGCTTGCATGCCCAGTCATAAATATGCCGATCGTCATCCAGAAGATTAAAATCATCTCTTTGAAACTCTTCGACTCTACTTAAAAAACCATCTAAATGTTCTTCAGGGAAATGGGATACATTTAGCAGGTGGTCCCTTAAATATTCCGAGTTGTATATAGTATCCTGTTTTGTTCTAGCCAGGATAATCACAAAATGACTCGCTTCCGGCAGCTTGCTATAAGCACCCCAGGATGAATTTTTAATTTTCTCGCGGAGTTCGGTGTTTTGTACTACGACAAAGCGCCATGGTTCAAAGCCAAAGGAGCTCGGAGATAGACGTCCCGTTTCCAATATAAACCGGAAATCTTCATCTGTAATTTTTTTGTCCGGATCAAATTCCTTAGTCGCATGTCTAAACTGATAGGCATCCAAAATCTCTTGTTTTAAAGACTCTTTTTCTCGCAAATGAATCACTCCTATATCGCAAAGATGTGAATTTTTTTATTCATTATTAGTATAGTCCAATTGAAAAAATCTATCAGTTCATATGATTTATACCCAATTTATCAGAGCTGAAGTCTTGTGAATGAAGCATCTTCTTGAAAACTGGGAGATAGTGTATAATCTACTGTAATAATGATTTAATGAGGGTAGGAATGGATGGATTATGAGTAATGGAATTAATGCTAGGGATGTAGCAAAACTTGCGGGAGTATCACAATCTTCTGTTTCAAGGGTATTTTTTGGAGGAGCCTCTGTTTCCGAAAAAACACGCCAGAAAGTATTAGCTGCTGCGGAGGAATTAGGTTATGTTCCTAATGAGTTTGCACGAAGTTTAATTACGAATAAAACGAGATTGATTGGTCTTGTCATGAAGGGTGTTCATAACCCATTCTATCCACAGGTTTTAAAGGAGTTCACTACGCATTTTAAAGAACTTGGGTATAGTGTTTTATTTGTCCATACAAACCATGATGAAATTCAAAAAGAGGATATTGAAATGCTCTTGCATTACAATGTGGCGGGTGTCATTATAACGGACGCTACGCTTTCATTAAGGGTCATAGAGGATTTTAAAAAGAACAAGATTCCACTTGTGTTATTTAATCGAAAAGTGGAAGAACAAAATTTCTTTTCAGTAGGCACAAATAATCTGGAGGCAAGCCGTCACATTGCCGATTATTTACTCCAAAAGGGATGCCGGGACATGGTATATGTATCTGGAGCACGAAATACATCCACAAGTATCGAAAGAGAAAGGGGATTTTCGGAAATATTAGCAAAAAATAAGTTGCCCTACAAAATTTATCATTCAAATTATTCCTACGATGGCGGCTATCATACAGCCAAAACGATTATTCAAAGCGGAGAAATCCCTTCTGCTTTTTTCGTGGCGAACGATATTATGGCATTAGGCGTATTAGATGCACTCAGGGAGCATTCAATAGCAGTTCCTGCTGAAACTAAGGTGATTGGATTCGATAATATTGAAATGGCAGCATGGCCGATTTATAATTTAACGACGTGGGAGCAGCCAATCTCTCAAATGGTGCAAGAAACAGTGGATTACATCATTTCTGAAATCGAGGAATACACAGATAGAATCGGCAATATAGAGATAAATGGAAGACTAATCGAGAGAAAAACAACATAAGGGTATTGACATTTATTTATTATCAGAATATTCTTGTGTTATAGCAATTTTTGCATACGTATTCATTATGTGGATACGTATCTCTTTTAGAAATTTTTGCATACGTATTCAAAATTCGAGTCCAGATTATTTTATTGTTTTGTATCCGCTTTCAAGATTTTGTGTAAGCGTATACACCAATCAAAAGGAGGAATTATTTATGGTAAAGGTCATTAAAGCTGGTAAATCAAAAGAGGAAGTTTCAAAGAATGATTTAGAAGTAACAAAAATCGTAGCGGACGCAATTAGAGATATTGAAACTCGTGGTGACGAGGCAGTTCGTGAGTATTCCGAGAAATTTGATAAATGGTCTCCAGAATCATTCCGTTTAACTGATGAGCAAATTCGTGAGATCGTTGCAAAAGTTCCGGAAGAGACAATTGAGGATATTAAATTTGCACAAAAAAATATCCGTGAATTTGCAGAAGCTCAATTAGCCTCTCTTCACGATGTTGAAGTGGAAAATATTCCAGGCGTTATTTTAGGACATAAAAATATTCCTGTCAGCAGCGTAGGATGCTATATTCCTGGAGGACGCTACCCAATGGTTGCCTCTGCACATATGAGTGTATTAACTGCAAAGGTAGCAGGTGTTAAACGTGTAATTGCATGCACACCGCCGATTAATGGCGAAGTACCAAACGCAACAATTGCAGCTATGTACTTAGCAGGAGCGGATGAAATCTATTTACTAGGTGGAATTCAAGCGATGGCAGCAATGGCAATCGGTACAGAGACAATCGATTCAGTAGATATGATTGTTGGACCGGGGAATGCCTTTGTTGCGGAAGCAAAACGTCAATTATTCGGTCGAGTTGGAATTGACTTATTTGCAGGTCCTACTGAAACATTAGTAGTAGCAGATGAAACAGCAGATGCAGAAATGATTGCTACAGATTTGCTTGGTCAAGGTGAACACGGTCCAACTTCACCAGGCGCTTTAATTACGACATCTGAAAAACTAGCACAAGAAACAATTGAGGAAATAGAAAGACAGCTTCAAATTTTGCCTACAGCTGATGTTGCTCGCGTTTCTTGGGCAGACTATGGGCAAATTTTATTGGTTGATAGTTTAGAAGAAGCCGTGGTAGAGGCGGATAAGCTGGCATTTGAGCATGTAGAAATTTTAACGGATAATCCAGATTATTTCTTGGAAAATATGACGAACTATGGTTGCCTATTCTTAGGTCCAGAAACTAACGTTGCGTACGGAGATAAAGTAATCGGTACAAACCATACACTTCCAACAAAGGGTGCAGCCCGTTACACTGGCGGACTTTGGGTTGGTAAATTTATTAAAACAGTGACATATCAAAAAGTAACGGAGGAAGCTTCTGCTTACATCGGGGAATATGCAGCTCGCCTATGCCAGCTGGAGAACTTTGCAGGACACGCGGAACAAGCGTTGTTGCGTGTACGCAGATATGGGAATAAAGGATAAGTTTTATATAAATAGATAAAGGGGTGAATGTATGGTATTGGGGTTTATTGGATTGTTTGGTGGATTGGCGCTATTAATCTACCTAACAATGAAGGGGATGAACTTATTAATAGCAGCTCCGCTTTCAGCATTATTTGTAACGTTATTGAATGGGCTGCCGCTATTTCCGCAGCTTGCTGAAGAGGGTGCTGCAAACTTTTTAACAAATTATATGACTGGGTTTTCTGGCTTCATTGCCTCGTGGTATTTAATGTTCTTAACTGGTGCCATCTTTGGAAAGGTTATGGAGGACAGTGGTGCAGCAGATAGTATTTCAAAATGGATTGTGTCTAAAATTGGGATGAAGCGTGCTGCGTTGGCGATAGTAATTGCCTGTGCGGTATTAACATACGGTGGAGTAAGCTTGTTTGTTGTAGCCTTTTCCGTATACCCAATGGCACTTAGCTTATTTAAAGAGGCAAACTTACCAAGAAGATTTATACCGGCGGCGCTTGCATTTGGTTCAACTACCTTTACAATGACGTCTGCGGGTTCACCGGAAATTCAAAACTGGATTCCGATTGAGTATTTAGGAACGAGTCCGTATGCCGGTTGGCAAGTCAGTTTGATTGTCGCAGTATTTATGATGATTTTCGGATATTGGTGGTTAACAAAGGCCATCAAAAAAGCTGTTAATAAAGGTGAAAAATTTATTGAAAGAGAATCAGATCATCATGAGGTAAGAGAAGAATTACCGAATCCTATACTAAGTCTTATTCCATTAGTTGTAGTATTAGCGATTTCTTTTATATTCCATGATTCCTTAGCGCAGTCTGCTTTAATTATTGCCTTAACAAGTGGGTCTATTGCTACGTATTTGATTAATCGCAAATACTTTACGAATGTTGGAAAGGCGATTACGGATGGTACAATCGGTGCGATTATTGCCATTGCAAACACTTCTGCGGTAGTAGGATTTGGCGGAGTAGTAAAGGCTACAGAGTCTTTCGAGCAAGCAGTTGCATTTATGACGGATATTCCTGGAAGCCCATTAATCGGGGGAGCGCTAGCCGTTGCGGTTATCGCCGGCTTAACCGGTTCATCCTCCGGCGGGCAGGCGATTGCATTGCCGTTACTAGCACCTCACTATTTAGATCTAGGTGTAAACCCGGATGCCCTACACCGAGTTGTCGCGATTTCTTCCGGTTCTCTTGATTCACTGCCATCAGGAGGGTATGTGGTAACAACAATTCGTTCTATTGCAGGTGAAACCCATAAGGATGCCTATCCAATGTTTGGGGCTTTAACCGTAGTAGTTCCGTTAGTCGGTGCAATTCTAGCAGTTATCCTATTCTCAATAGGATTATAATTTTAAGGAACCCAACAGACGATTATGTTTGTTGGGTTTTAGCTGTTTTAGGCTGCCCTTTTTAATGGCGGCTTATTTTCGTTCATATTCAGTTCATATATGGCCTCTATAATCTCACTTGTAAGCAATATTAAATACCTTATCAAAGTACAAATTTGTTTTATCACAAGGAGGATAATCATGCTCAATGACTATAGAAAGGATTTAGAAAACGCAAAGTATGCAGTTGAAGCACAAGGACTTGTGAAAACTTTTGGTGATCATCGCGCGGTTGACGGTGTTGATTTGAAAGTTCCGACTGGTTCAATTTATGGTGTATTAGGACCTAATGGGGCTGGTAAAACTACAACAATTCGAATGCTGGCAACTTTACTGCGGCCAGACTCAGGTGAAGCCAAGATTTTCGGTTATGATGCGGCAAAGGATTCCCAAATTGTCCGTCAGTTAATCGGCGTAACCGGTCAGTATGCTTCAGTTGATGAATCCCTTAGCGCTACAGAGAACCTGATCATATTCTCTAGGTTGCTTGGCCTAAGTCGTCAAGAAGCAAAACGCAAGGCCAATGAATTACTTGAGGAATTTGGATTGATGGAAGCTGCGAAACGCCCATTAAAAAATTTCTCTGGGGGAATGCGCAGACGACTTGATTTAGCCGCAAGCCTTATTGCACAGCCACCTCTTATTTTCTTGGACGAGCCTACTACAGGGTTAGACCCTCGTACACGAAATCAAATGTGGGACACAATCCGCCGTCTAGTGAAATCTGGATCTACGGTGCTGCTGACAACTCAGTATCTACAAGAAGCAGATGAACTGGCAGACCGCATTGCTGTAATCGATCGAGGCCGTGTCGTTGCTGAGGGTACGGTAAATGAGTTAAAAGAATCCATCGGTACTTCATCCTTGCATTTAAGTATCCAAAACAATCAGGACGCAAAAAATGCCCGAATGATTGTTGAACGAGTGCTAGAAGTACAATCAGCTGTGTCACCGGAAGGCGGAATGATTACTGCACCCATGGCATCTGCTGATCGAGTGACGGATCTTTTAGTTGCTCTTCGGGAAGAAGGAATCCAATTAGCAGAGCTAAGTGTGCAAAAACCATCTTTAGACGAGGTCTTCTTGACAATCACAGGTGAGGGCTTAAACGAAAGTCAAGCCCAGTTGCACGATCAAAAGGGAGGGAATAACTAATGAAAAAACCAGCAACAATGCCAGTTTCTAAAAGCCACCTGAGCAATAAATCGAGTTTCAAGCAGGCAGTGCGAAATTCGTTAACAATGGCTTATCGTGGAATATTAAAAATCCGTCGCACACCTGAACAATTATTTGATGTGACATTTCAGCCGATTATTTTCACTTTAATGTTTACTTATATTTTTGGGGGAGCCATTGCTGGGAATGTGGAAAACTATCTGCCAATAATCATCCCAGGTATTCTTGTTCAGACTGTTATTACAGGATCTGTTGTAACGGGTACCCAGCTCCGGGAGGATATGGACAAGGGGGTATTTGACCGCTTTAAATCGCTGCCTATTGCCCGGATTGCTCCGTTAGCCGGGGCGCTGCTTGCTGATACAATCCGCTATACAATTGCAACTGTACTTACATTTTCAATGGGATTTGTTTTAGGCTACCGTCCTGAGGGGGGAATTGGCTCGGTTGTTATTGCTGGATTACTGGTTATTGCATGTGCATGGGCAATCAGCTGGATTTTCGCTTTCTTTGGCGTCATTGCTCGTACGGCTTCAAGTGTACAAGGAATCTCCATGCTTATTCTCTTCCCGTTAACATTCCTTTCGAATGCTTTTGTACCAGCCGATACAATGCCTAACTGGTTACAATGGTTTGTGAAAATCAATCCCATTTCACATCTCGTAACGGCAGTCAGAGACTTAGCCAATTCAGGTACAGTTGGCTGGGACTTAATCATTACCCTGATTGGAGCAGCTGTGATTGTAGCGATTTTTGCGCCAATTACAGTCCGTGCTTATATGCGCAAAGCATAGTCGTGTAATAATATAGAAGAAAATAAATTTAGGAACCGGTTGTTTACAGAGGTTCCATTCAATTTTGATAAAGGAATGGATTTGATGGCAAAAATTTTAGTCGTAGATGATGATGGGTATATTAGAGAATTAATTCGTATCATTCTTACAAAAGAAGGGCTTTCGATTGTAGAGGCAACAGATGGGAAAGCTGCTTTAGGGTTGCTGGAAACAGAAAAAATCGACTTGATTATATTGGATATCATGATGCCGAATATGGATGGGTGGACATTTTGCCGGGAGGTTCGAACGTATTATTCAGATAATCTGCCTATTTTAATGTTAACAGCCAAAGGGGAAACTGCTCAAAAAGTAAAAGGCTTTAATCTTGGGGCAGATGATTATTTAACAAAACCTTTCGATGTGGCAGAGCTTGCTGCCAGGGTAAAAGCGCTTCTTAAACGTTATCAGGTAACAGTCTCAAATAAAATTACAATCGGCAATGTTGTGATTGATCGTTCTTCCTATACGGTAATGGTACAAAATGAGCATATTACCCTCCCGCTAAAAGAATTCGAGCTATTGTTTAAGCTTGCTACCCATCAACAAAAAACCTTTTCTCGTGAACAGTTAATCGAGGATATATGGGGCTTTGATTACGAGGGAGATGAGCGGACTGTTGACGTCCATATAAAACGGCTGCGACAACGATTTGTACAAGAGGATTGTCCCTTCAAAATCACGACGATACGTGGGTTGGGCTACCGGCTGGAGGCAGTAAATTGAAGTTTAATAAGTTTTTGAAACGAATTGGCGGTTTTATAGCAATCGTAACCAGCCTCCTCATTGCGTGGTCGTGTGCCTACTGGTTGACGTCATTATTCTTTGAGGCAATACATTTCACTCCCCATGAATTTGCTAAATTGCTCATCAATTCATTTTTAGGGTTTTTATTGTTTGGATTCTTCATATTTTTAGTTACAAGTAATCCCTGGGTAAGAGCAAAACAAGATGAATTTTTAAAACCGATCATTCAGGCAATGAAGATGATGGCTGAGGGAAACTTTAATATTGATCTTTCACTTTATTTAACTCAACATCGGCAACGCAATAACCATCCTTATTATCAAATAGTTGAAAACATTAACCTTATGGCAACTAAGTTGGGGGAAATGGAGGAAATGCGGCAGGAGTTTATCTCGAATGTTTCCCATGAAATCCAGTCGCCATTGACATCTATTAGCGGGTTTGCCCATGCATTGAAGAATGATGATCTTAGTCCTGAAGAACGTAAACATTACCTGGAGATTATTGAAGCGGAAAGTATTCGATTGTCTAAACTAAGCGAAAATCTTTTGAAACTTACTTCGTTGGAGTCGGAGCATCTGTCTCTTGAATGGAAAAGCTATCGACTAGATTATCAGCTCCGCCGTATCATTCTTGCCAACGAACCCCAGTGGGCAGAGAAAGAAATAAACATGGATATCTCATTGGAAAAAGTAACGATTCTGGCAGACGTAGAGTTAATGGATCAAGTCTGGATTAATTTACTTCATAATAGTATTAAATTTACGCAAGACAAGGGTACTATTTCGATTACTGCATTTAGATCAGATGAAGGCAGCATTATTGTGAAAATAGCGGATACAGGAATCGGCATGGAAAAAGACGTGCTCATGCATATTTTTGAACGATTTTATAAGGCTGATCAATCTAGAAATCGAAAGTCTGGGGGGAATGGTCTCGGTCTTTCCATCGTTAAAAAAATCATTGATTTACACAATGGAGATATTCGAGTAGAGAGTGAGGCAGGAAAAGGGACGGAGATTACGGTAATTGTAAATGCAGAGATCAATGAGGAAAGTAAAAGGGGCTAAAATTAGCCCCTTTTATATTAGCGGTAGACAGACAACTCAAAGGTTTATTGCTCTGTCTTGGTTACAGACGAGCACGCATTGATTCGCAGACACCACGTACATTCTTTACTTCTCGCCCGGAAACAGTACCAGTATAGGTGCCAACTAGTTGCCAGTAATCAATTGAAGCTAGAACGAGCTGATGCTTTACGTCCTTGCGATCCTCTGGTGTAAAGGTAACATCCAATCGTCCATCGGTGGAGGAAATGTGCCACGGAGCGAGTAGGTGATTGGAAATTGGCGCGAAGGTAATATCCGCAAGCGGCTCGCATGCACCAGGAGTCCATAGGCAGGATTCTTCATCCGTTCCAAGTACAATTGGTCGGTGAGCGAAGTTTGCACAGATTATGCCTTCAGGGGTTATTTCAGCGAATGTCCCCCACAGCCAGGTAGTCCGAAATGGAAGGACGGTACGGTGTTCATCAAGCAAGGCAAGGTCGCGAGCAGGATCAAAAGTGTAAGTGCGATCCCCGACGGTTAAGGTACCGGATGCGGGGTATGCTACCTTATGCGTGTACATGGATCCCCCTGGCAATGGCGAACTTACCGATAACGGCGCCGAGGCAGCAGCCCCGTTTAGCTCAAGGTCCATCGTAATCGCCGCCTGAGTAGGTGATGCTTCTACGGTCACCCGGATATGGTGGATTCCGTCCGGCTGGTCTGCCCAGTCATAAGCGATTCGGTAACCTTTCACGTTAATTGCCGGCTTACTCGGGAACAGCACATGCGGCAGGTTTAGAGAACCGCCCCGGATATTGCGGCTATGCTCCACCATGCCGTATTGATCGCGTACATAGATTTCCGAGCTTGCCAGGTAGTGGGCTTCCTGAAGAATCATTGATGATGATATCTCCGGATGAAACCGACCCATTCTTTAAGACGTAACCGGCGAAGTGCGCTTGGAATTTTTGAGGACTCGGCGAGCGGGTCAACATCGTGAGGTCTCGATTGAAAACGCCCGTATCGGCGGTACCCATTCACTACAAGTGGCTCGTCCTTATGATGGTTGGAATGGAGTTGTGAATTATTGCTTAGATTAATATTTTGTTGTTTCATCCATGGCAACTCCTAACACTTTTTTACTCGTTATTATAATGAATATTCTATTATTTGTAACGAAAATTCTAAAAAATGAATCTAATAAGTATCTTGTGAAACAAGAGTGAAAGAGTGAAATTATCTAGTGGCGGGATTCATAAAAAAAGACCGTAAATAAACTCGAAGAAAATTCCATTCTTCAAAATTTATCTACAGTCTTCATTTAACAAAAACAAAAGCACGCAATTAAAGAGGTTTGTCTAACTGAGCAAACAGCGATCTACCATAGCCCGAGAACTTTCCACCATATACCACCGATAACTAGCCAGATCACGATGTGAACGATGGAAATAATAAGCCCGATTCCCCACCATTTTTCTTGGGTAACATAGCCTGTCCCAAAGAAAACAGGAGCTGGACCGCTGCCGTAGTTTGTTAAACAGCCGAACAAGTTACTGAAAAATGCAAGAATCAGCGCGGAAACTAATGGTGGTGCACCCGCAGCAACTATAACGGAAAGAAACGCTGCATACATGGCACTTACATGCGCGGTATTGCTTGCAAAGAAATAATGCGAATAGAAATAAACAATCGCAAGGACGATTAATGCCAGCAGCCAGGATGTGTCGCCAATCAGGCCTTGTACCGTTTCGCTGAACCACGGAATCATCCCTGTGCTATTTAAGAACATGGCCATCATCACTAAGACGGAGAACCAAATTAATGTATCCCATGCACCCTGTTCTTGTTTAATATCTGACCAAGTTAATACCTGTGTCAGCAGCAGCAACACTAGCCCAATAAATGCTGTGACGGTAGTATCAAGACCGATCCTTGCCCCGAAAATCCATAAAGCCACTAAAAGAATAAAAATCCCGATCATATACCATTCATTTCTTTTAATAGGTCCCATTTCTTCGAGCTTTTTCGTAGCCTCTACGGCTGCAGATGGCGTTTCCTTAATCTCTGGCGGGTAGAGCTTGTAAATGATAAAAGGAACAACGATTAAGCTGATTAACCCTGGCACGATTGCTGCAACCATCCAGCCAACCCAAGTAATCGTAGCACCTGCAACCTCGTCGGCCATTTTAGCCGCTAAAGGATTGGCAGCCATTGCCGTTAAGAACATGGCAGATGTAATCATATTCGCCTGGAAAGAAGTTGTTGTTAAAAATGCTCCAATTTTTCTTTCTGTTCCATCGCCAGTTCGAGATCCATAAGTCTCCGATAACGAGCGTATAATCGGTAATAAAATTCCTCCAGCACGCGCTGTATTCGATGGCATAGCCGGGGACAGAATTAAATCGCTGGCAATCAGCGAATAGGATAATCCCAAAGTTTTTTTCCCGAACAATCGAACAAAAAGATAAGCTACACGAGTACCAAGCCCTGTTTTAATAAAGCCTCTGGATATGAAAAAAGCAATAACGATTAACCAAATCGTGGAGTTTTGAAAGCCGCTTAATGCTTCTTCCAGTGTTAAAGTTTTGGTAACAGTAATTGCTGTTAAAGCTAAAATTGCCATACTCCCCATTGGGATAGGTTTTATAATAAGTCCAATAATAGTGGCGACAAAGATGGCAAATAAATGCCAGGCTTGATCTTGTAAATCTCCTGGAGCAGGAATAAACCAAATAATCGCGCCTATTAGGACAACTACTAGCAAAGGAATAATTCGTACTTCCTTTTTCCCCTTTTTCTGATTCAATTTCTTGAACCTCCTCACTAAACAATAAAAAATAGGCAGCGTAACAATCGCTACCCTATAAGAAAGGACACAAATCTATAAAGTACAGTACCCGATTGTTGAAGAGCTTATTCATTTGTCCGTTCATCATTATTTCAATATTTGTCGAAAAAAGCGATATATTTGCCTAGAGGGAATCTGGATTTATAACAAAAAATAGAAATCAAATAGGGTAATGGAGAACGTTTTATCAAAATTAAGCTAAAATGAAAATGTATGAAAAGGGAGTTTTGGATGGCGATTTTGGAAAGGGAAGCGGAAATTAGAGTATAGTATTTTAAAGTAAATTAAAATTATCCTATTTGTATATCCCACCTAAGAAGATTCCAGAAGCAATATAATAAATTATCGAAAATCTTCTAACGATAAAATTGTCATGATACGATTAAAAGGAGAAGAGAAAAGTTGGAGGAAACATTATGAGTATAGATAAAATGAGGGAGCAATTAAATAAACATCAGCCTCTTTTTATAGGCGAGGATACAGCTTTTCGCTCAGCGGTATTAATTCCATTGGTTTTGGTTGATGGGGAATGGCAGGTCCTTTTTGAAGTACGTTCATTTAAGATGCGAAAACAGCCAGGAGATATTAGTTTTCCGGGTGGTAAGATTGATCCTGCAGATTCGTCCCCTCTGGATGCAGCCATAAGAGAAACTCACGAAGAATTAGGCATTGATCCTGGAGCAATTGAAGTTATATCAAGTTTGAGTCCGTTTGTCACTTCTTCCTCCTTTGTCGTCTATCCATTTGTAGCTGTCCTGGATTCCCATCAAATTCATTCTTACAATAAGGACGAAGTAGAAGAAGTATTCACGGTACCACTCAATTGGCTATTGAATTATGAGCCTTATTGCCATTTAGTCTCGGTTGAACCAAAGCCTTCAACAGATTTTCCATATGAAAAGATTATGAATGGTGCCCAGTATCAATGGAGAGCCCGTGCTATTGAAGAATGGTTTTTCGATTATAAGGACTATACCATTTGGGGACTGACTGCTCGAATTTTAAAGTACTTTATCGAGAGATTAAAAGATGCGCAGTGATTATTATTTTCAATCAGTGAGAGTGTCTTTCAAAGCGTAAAAGGGTAATCCAAGCAATCATCATTTGGATTACCCTTTTTGTTAAACTAAACTTCCTCAATGATTTCCTTGCTTCCTTCTTCTGTTTTGACATTTCCAGCTCTATTCTTAAAGGGAATGAATAGAACGCTAGACCTAGACCTGCAAAGATTCCCGGTATCGCAAGGTCGATGAAATTCATATGTAAAATGGAAATATCCAAGTACCTTTAAAATCTCATGTTTTTTTATGCCAATTGCGCATATTTTTCATGGCTTTAGCCTGTGCATATTTTCTGGACTTATTACAATACTAAATCTAGATAAACGAATGTGTTATCGAATCCGTATGAAGGGAAGATGCAAAATTGGCTAAACACTCAGATACAAGCTGGAAGCAGGACCATCCAAGTACGTTATTTAGTAACTCTGTTCAACGGGCAGACCGTGCTGTAAAACAAGCGATGTCACATCCCCAGGAAATAGCTGTTGAGCATGCTTTCAATTCTATAGAACATGCAGAAAATGCATTGAAAAATGCCGTTGAACATAATGAGCATCTGGATACAGTAGAGCAAAACAAAGAAATTTTAGACCAGGCAAAGCAGCAATTACATGAGATAAAGCAGAGTATAAAAGAACAACATTAAATATATTTAACTCCCGTAGTTTCTA
>JASENG010000015.1 GCA_030027265.1 Lysinibacillus fusiformis
TCAAATTAATAAAGAAACTATATTCATTAACGTTTTGTTGTTCAGTTTTCAAGGTTCGCATCGTCACTTTAACAGCGACTTATATATTATATCATTACTATTTTGTTATGTCAACAATAACTTTTATCGACTTTTTCCAAAAAGCAACTCTAATAATATAACATTTATTTAGATCAATGTCAATTACTTTTATATCATTTGTAATCCCTATCAATCGACAACTATTATATTGTATCAACTAACCATATCAAAGTCAATAACTTTCTTTCATTAATAGTATTTATTTGATTATGCCTAAGTGGTAATTAATAATATATCACTATAATAAAAGGATTGCAAGCAAATTTATGAAGTTTATATAACTGTTTTATACAAGTTCCCAAAGCCAAATAATTATTTTTAATATAGGCTTAAATAAAGTGAACATATAAAGTTTTAGAAGCACAATGTATAAAAGGAATATACTCCTTTAAAAAAGGAATTATTAAAGAGGACGAGGCTTAATGAAATAGCCTTGCTATAGTAGATACCCATGTATAGTATCTGCTATAACGATTTGTAATCTTGGTTTCAAAAAACCCTGCTAAAAATTTTCTAGCAGGATTTCAAAATCACACGATGTAAGACTCTTTATACTTGATCTAATGTAATTAATGGGTTAGCCCCATTTAATTTTTGTTTGAAACGAAATTTATACTTTATTCTAAAGCATAAGCGAATTGATAAAGTTGAGCCTCGTTTCCATGCTTCGCAATCAGTTGTGTACCTATTGGCAAGCCACTTTTCGATGGGCTGCAAGGAATGATATTGAGGGATTACCAGTATAGTTGGTAATAGAAGTCAATCTCAACAAAGCATTTCGAACAAGCTCATTTTGGCTGTCAATCGTAACTTCCCTCTGTCCGATATCAGTTGGTAAGATTGGTAGCGTTGGAGCCAATAAGACATCAATATGTTTAAATGCTTGATTATACTCATTGATTAATTTCTTTCTCTCTATCTGTGATTGTACATATTCATATGCCTTAATTTCTCTGCTTTCTTCTAATCTTTCATAAACTTCAGTATCAATAATCCCCTTATACATTTCAAATGAGTTCATATGTGCTGCCGCGGCTTCTGATTTAATTGTCACGGCCTGCGCTGCAGCAATAACGCTTATACAGTCTATACTAATTTCTTCAATTCTTGCGCCTAGATTTTCAAAAGCAATTATGCAATTATTCATCGCCTCTTGTACCTCTTCTTCTATCAATTCAAAATAAAAAGAAGGAATTCCAATAACTTTATCCTTAATATCTTTTCCTATTAAAGAGAGATAGTCATTGATCTCGATCTTAATAGAATAAGGATCAGTCGAATCATAGCCAGCGATTATATTTAATAATAAGGCATTGTCATATACATTATTTGTTATTGGTCCTACATGATCTAATGTATAAGCTAAATCTTGAACACCCTTTTTACTCACTAAGCCAAATGTCGGTTTCATCCCTACAATCCCACAGGCAGATGAAGGTATTCTTATAGACCCTCCTGTATCAGTGCCTAAAGCTAAATTCACCATACCTGCACCAACAGCAGCAGCTGCCGCAATAAACATCGAAAAATAACCATTATTCAATACTAGGAATACTGTTAATGTTGGCGCAATAATTGTTGCTGTATTAGTAATAAAATGAGTAATACCGCCATAAGTGCCAGCCTTACTAGGCTCAGTATCTATAATTACTGACCAATAAACTGAATTCGGTAATGAATTGAAAGCATATCCGAAACACATTAAAACCATTACTCCCACAATTGTGTCTGCAGTTGGAATTAAAACAAAACAAATGGCTGTACACAACAATGAAAAGCATCCCTAAATACCAGAGTGAAGATAATTGAAAGCCAAATTCATCTTGTAAGTACTTTGGTGTACAAGTCAGTATTAAAAAAGTTGATATATTGAAAAGCAAAGTAACCCAATGCATTAAAAACTAAATTCGGATTTTTAAAGAAATCGACCATTTTATTTTCCCACCATTTACACTTATCAACTGTTCGCCTGGTAATAAATCTTTAGTAGATCCAATCTGCTCGAGCTCTTCTTTTGAAACTTTAGGATGCTCTTCAGGTAAATTCGTAAACATCTTTCTCCACAGAATTACCCAAATAACACCTAGTACTCCAAGTAAAAGGAACATCACTTTCCAACTAGTTATGGATAAAAAAGCTACTGCTACCGGCGCTGTTAACAAAGCCCCTAATGGAGTACCTAAAAGTCCTAAAGATACAGCAAATCCACGTTCTTTCGGTGTTGCCCAATTTGCATTCGTCTTGTTAATAGTAGAAAATGTTGGTCCTTCGGAAAAACCAAAGAGAATACGGATTAATGCGAAGCCAGCTAATGCTGAACCGCCAAATAGTACCATACCAATTTCTCCAGCAAAGGCAGTTCCAATCACAAAACAGACCACCCAGTTCCTATTAATAGCCACACAAATTTTGGTCCTTTTTATCCGCCAGTATTCCTCCGAAAAGCGCTCCGAACAGATAAATGCTGACAGATGGATTTGAATTTCTATAAAACTAAAATAGTCTGTGCACCTAGGAGATAACTTTAACTTCAAGGACACCTATCCAGATATCGTCTTTTAATAACCCTTCATAAAAATGTTCCTCTTCGAAAAAGGCAGAAATGCCGTAAAACAATGGGGAGTGTAATAGGTTGATAGCCTCAAATGACCAAAAATACTTTACTTCGATTCTTCCATTAGATTACTAACAAAGCCTGTTATATCAGATTGCAAAATAGCGTACAGAATGCCAAAAAAATAATCTTTCGATATATGTTGGAGATTCTTGTGCAAAATTAGAGACAAGAATCTCCGGACATTACGTAAAATGGACAAGAAAGTCCAAATAAAATTTTTCGTATTAGCTCTAGCTGCAATGAATCAACTAAAAAATTATATATGTCTGTACATTCTTGTCCAAAAAGTCTGCAAATTCTTTACCATATACAGAGCTCTATCAATCTTTTTATTGGAGCTTTTATCAACTTTTTTTTACTTACATGTATAAATTATACACTATATGGGCATAATAATACATTGTTTCCTAAAATTCATATTTTGCGAAATAGTATATAAGTTTAATAAACACTGTTAAATGATGTGAGTGTCATCACACAACTTAATCGTGATGCACACAACTTACCTTTGATGTGTGCAACTTAATCGTGATGCGCACAACTTAAATGAGATGTATCAGGAATAGTAAAAAAACTGGTTAGTATTCTAACCAGTTTTTTCTTATTATTAATCACTGTAGTCTAATACTCTTGATTTCCTATACATCCCATTCATCATATAAGATAAGTAAAAACTGTGAATCGCTTTTTTGAGTTGTCCAACTATTCTATATAAATTGCCCAATGTATCATAAAGAAATACTTATCCTCTTAATTGCTTTCTTTAGTAAGAATTCTGTCTACTAATAACTTAGAGTATCTTTAATGGATTAAAAAAGGATACCACAGGCTACAAGTGCAGCCAATAGTATCCTTTATGATATTGGGAAAACTGCAAGAGCAGTCAATAAAATACCATTGTGATTTATTATATTTGTTTCAAAACAATATAACAATAAGAAAGAATTTTAGGTAAGATTTCATAATAAGAATTATTCTTTAATCACACTTACCTTGTGTAGTTAAGTTACTTAGATGCTTGATTATAAATTCAGCATCAAATCCAACACCTTGTAATAGAGCTGAACCTCGGCGATGCTGCCATGGTAAACCAATAAAGTAAAGTCCTTTCACATTCGTTACACCACGATGATGAATGATTTTACCATCTGCATTAAACAACTCGTCAATTTTTAACCAAGGATAGATCGAGTGGAACCCTGTTGCCCATATAATATTTTGAACCTTTATAGTAGTTTGATCTTCAAAGGTTACTTCGTTATGTATTCCATTTATCACCCTAGGGTTTAGTGTAAGCTCTTTTCTCTTAAGTGCATCTTTCATTTCATAGCCAAATATTGGATCACCCTTTTTTTGTATTACTTTTCCTAGAAATGAATCTGTACTTACTTTAAGTATTCCCAACTTATCAAACCACCAGAAGATACTTTTCTTCTGTATGACTAAAGGCAAATAGGTTATCTTTTTACTTATTGCTAAATGTGTTTCTCTTTCCCTCGATAATTCAACAGCAATTTGAGCGCCGCTGTTACCACCACCTACTACAAGTACATTTCCTTCTTTTAACTGACTGGGATTTTTATACTGTGTAGAATGAATCTGAAAAACATCTTTTGATATATTACTTGAAAAGGATGGAATTCTTGGAGATTGAAATGCCCCAGTTGCAACTATTACTTTTTTTGATTGAATTACGCCTTGATTAGTTTGTATAACAAATAACCCTTGTTGGTGTTGTACTTTAACTACTTCAGTTTGAAACTGGATCGGAAGTTCATATTTATTTACATAGCGCTTCAAATACTGAACTATTTCATTTTTCGTCGGAAATCCTTGCATTTCACCTTCAAGTGTTAGCCCAGGTAAGGCATTATACATACGTGAGGTAAACAAAACTAAAGAATCATATCGATTCATCCAACTTTCTCCAACTTCTTTTCCTTTATCTATGATTAAAAAATTGTGTTTAATCTTTTTCAAATAAAAGGCAGTAGCAAGGCCTGCTTGTCCAGCTCCAATTACAATCGTGTCATACATAAATTTTATCTCCTTAATTTATAATAGACATGTTGTAAATTCTAGGTGTTAAGGCATAACAAATTTTTGTTCTATACTCATGATTAAAATTACTTGATAAATCTTTTTTTGCAAAATAATAAACTTCATAACAAACTACATGCTCATACATATTTAAATGAGAACAAAATAAAGTGAATTATTTTCCATCCACAATCTTTAGTCCATATTCCTTTTAAGATGTTATTCGATTATATCACCGGAATGTGGAATAAGATAATGCTATATACAAATTTTTCTGACGAAGATGTGGTAGTGTCGCCTAATAGGATAGGAAGACAACTTATCTGAATAGATTTGACAGCGCGCTAAATATTTCATTTTCTAACATAATGTATATTCCTAATCCTAAAAACACTATTGGAATTATCCATTTGCCGTATTTCTCAAGTGTTTCAGAAACATATCTGTATCTTGCGAGCCGATAGCCGATAAAACACCAGACCCCAACCATTATAAAGAAAGTAACAACTGTAATAAGCAATTGGTTGGAATTTAAAGTAGAAAAGAACGGAACATATATGCCAATATTGTCTCCACCATTAGCAAATGTGATAAAGGCTACACTTAAATAGAACTTATTAAATTTGTTTAAACTAGAAAGAATATCCCCTTCATCTTCATCTTCCCCTTTTATAAACAGTTTAACTCCTAAATAGATTGGGATTAGTCCTAGTAAACCTACCCACTGATTAGGAATGAGTGTTACACCAAATGTTGCTAAAAGACTGATTAAAACTAAAAGTGCAAAACCAAGATATTGACCAATGACTATATCTCTTGGATATATACTTTTGCCCTTCAGCTGCATGTTAACAGTTCCACCGTTACTTGCTTTAGCTTGTGTCCTAGCCTGAGAGAAGAGCAACATCAAGATAAAAATATCATCGAGATTGGTTACTATAAAAGACCCTAAAGCAGAAAGAATTGTTAAAATTAAATTCATTATTATCATCTCCTGTATATATCCATAAACAATCATCCAAACAATTTAATATTTTTTAATCTATATTAAGCTAGCTACAATCGATAATTCATCAAAAAATGTGTGAACCAACATTCCTAATAAGGAACCTAGGGTTCCGCTTTAAATTTAGAATGTCTACAGGCTTTTTCTCCGAAATAGAAATGTGGAGTAAAGAATAGCTGAAATAAAAAGATTAATACAACACCAAAAACACAGTACTCGATTGAATGAATTTCTAATGCTTCTTCTATTAGAATTCCCTCACTTAAAACCATAATCCATTCAAGTCTATTCTAGATCAGTTTTTTAAGAAAGATTACAAATCCATCCAAGACATTTGCAAAAACTGAGGTAAAACATAGAAAAAATGTCCATTAATACCCACCGTATTAATAAAAAGTTCAACCTGCACTTATGATAAGTGCAGGTTCGTCTGCATTCACATTATTGTTTTTTATTGAGCATGTGAATAGCATGCCCCATAACTCCTTCAGCTGCTTCCATAAGCGGTTCAGGTAAAGTTGGGTGTGCATGAATTGTAAGGCTGAGATCTTCTGCAGATGCCCCTAACTCAATTGCAAAAACAGCTTCAGCAATAAGAGATGATACTTCTGGTCCTACCATTTGTACCCCTAACACCCTATTAGTTTTTTTATCCGCCACAACTTGTACAAAACCATCGGCATCAGAAACAGATAATGCTCTGCCGTTAGCTTGGAATGGAAAACGACTTGAAACTGTTTCATACCCTTCTTCCTTTGCTTCTTTCTCCGTTAATCCTGTGTAAGCAACTTCCGGGTCACTAAAAATCACAAAAGGCATCGCTTGGAAATCAATCACACTTTTTTGTCCGGCAATCACTTCTGCCGCTACTTTTCCTTCGTAGCTAGCTTTATGAGCAAGGAGGTAACCACCGGCACAGTCTCCAATCGCATAAACATGCTCAACATTTGTTTGACATTTATCATTTATCTTAATAAAACCGCGTTGATCTAATTCAACACCTATATTTTCCAATCCGATTTTTCCTGTGTTCGGTTTTCTTCCAATGGAAACTAGACAATAATCCCCTTGAATTATTTCCTCCTTTCCATTAACTTGAAATTGAACATTTACCTCATCACCTGTATTTTCTCCACTCTGGACTAAAGCATTTGTTATAACCGTGATTCCAAGTTCCTTTAAATGACGTTTTACTACATTTGTAAGCATAGAATCCGTACCTGGAAGAATTGTATCTGACCCCTCAAGAATTGTTACTTTAGAACCGAATTTAGCATAAGCAGTTCCCAACTCTAAACCGATATAACCACCACCTACTACAACTAAATGTTTTGGCACTTCTTGAAGCTTTAATGCCTCAGTTGAAGAGATGATTCTTTTTTTATCAAAGGGCATACTTTTTAACTCAGTAGGTAAAGAACCTATCGCTAGGATTAAGTCTTTGTATGAAAAGATTTGTTCTTCTTGACCAATTTTGATTTTAGCAACATAGGGTTCAGTAAGATACGCTTCTCCACTAATGACTTCTACTCCATTGCCTTTCAGTAAAGTCCGAACTCCATTCGTTAGTTTATTCACTATACCGTCTTTCCATTTCACTACTTCTGGCATATCTACTGTAACTTCACCAGAAACTTTTATACCCATTGATTTAGCGTGTTTTATGTGTTTCACTTGTTCCGAAGCACTTATAAGAGCTTTTGAAGGTATACATCCACGGTTGAGGCAAACCCCTCCTAATTCTGCTTTATCCACCAAAACTACTTTTTTTCCTAACTGAGCAGCACGTATGGCAGCCACATAACCCCCTGAACCTGCACCTATAACTAACAAATCTACATCCTTATTTCCTTCAACAGTCATTTTAGTCTCCTCCTTCAATTTTATAAAAAAATTATTTTAATTAAGAGATTTATACCAAAAACTGATGTCTTACTTATACCCCATCTTTCTATTTCTAATTAGGCTGGAAGTTTAGAAGTTAGACTATTAATGAAATATATCTTTTAAAAAAGGGCTTTCCAATCTGTCTGAAAAGCCCTTTTACCATTTTTCCTTTATTCTTTTACTCTCATTAGTCGTAAACCATTTAGCGCTACCAGAAGGGTTGCGCCCATATCGGAAAGGATTGCAATCCAGAGCGTTAACCAACCTGGGATAACTAATAGCAAGGCAATAAATTTAATAGCAATTGCAAAAGTAATGTTAGATTTAATTATATTCAGAGCTTTTCGGCTAAGTTTTATAGTGAATGGAAGTTTTCTTAAATCGTCTCCCATTAGAGCTACGTCTGCCGTTTCTAGAGCTGTATCTGTACCAGCTCCACCCATTGCTATTCCAACTGTAGAAGCTGCTAACGCAGGAGCATCATTCACACCATCTCCAACCATGGCTACGTTTCCGTACTCCGACCTTAATTGTTTAATAAAGTCTAATTTGTCTTGAGGCATCAGTTCAGCTTGAATATCTGTTACTCCGACATGCTGACCGATTGCATTCGCAGTACCTTTGTTATCACCTGTGAGCATAATTGTTTTTTTGATTCCAAGTTGATGTAACTTTTGAATAATTTCCTTACTTGATTCTCGAACCTCATCAGCTACTGCAATAACTCCCAGTATTTCATTATTGGTTCCAATAATCATGGCTGTTTTACCTTGATTTTGAAGCGTAGTAACATTTTTTTCTAAGTCTTTATTGAAATCGGTAGTCAATAATTCCTTAAATAGCTTCGGGCTACCGATATAATAAGTCGTCCCGTTTACAATACCCTTTATACCCTTTCCTGTAATAGAAGAGAAGTCCTCTACGTGTATGTCAGAATAAGTAATGTCCTCTTCTTCTGCTTTTTTCATAATGGCTGAAGCAAGAGGGTGCTGAGAACGATACTCCAATGCAGTAATGATGGAAAGTAATTCTTTTTCATTTATCTGTTTGTTCAACACATTATAATCAGTTACAGCTGGGACACCTTTTGTTAATGTTCCTGTTTTGTCGAATGCAATAGCCTTTAAGGCGCCCATTTCTTCTAAATACACTCCACCTTTTACAAGGACACCTTTTTTCGCAGCATTACCAATCGCTGAAACAATAGAAATAGGAGTCGATATGACCAACGCACAAGGACAACCAACTACAAGAACAGCTAATCCTTGATAAACCCATGTTTCCCAACTGCCATCAAATAATAAAGGCGGGACTATAGCAACCAATGCTGCAATAATCATAATGATCGGTGTGTAATATTTTGCGAATTTATCAACAAATGCTTGCGAAGGAGCACGTTCTCCTTGTGCTTCTTCTACAAGATGAATAATTTTAGAAATCGTTGTATCTTCTACTAGTTTCGTTATTTTTACTTCAAGTAATCCTTCTTCATTTAAGGTACCTGCAAATACTTCATCATCAACGGTTTTTTCAACTGGGACTGATTCACCTGTAATAGCTGCTTGGTTAACGGCAGAGTATCCATTTACAACTACACCATCCATAGCAATCTTTTGACCAGGTTTTACAATCATGATATCCCCAACAGCAATATCATCGACATGAATCATTATTTCTTGTCCGTTACGTCTAACAAGTGCCTCTTTAGGAGCGATATCCATTAATGAACGAATGGATTGTCTTGCTCTATCCATAGAGAATCGTTCTAGTGCTTCACTAATTGCAAAGAGAATAACAACAATGGCAACTTCTGCCCACTCTCCAATAATAGCACCACCTATAACAGCTACTGTCATAAGGGTTTTCATGTCAAATTCAAAGCGGAATAAGTTTTGTAATCCAACTTTAAAGAGTGATAATCCTCCGACTAACATTGATGATACAAATAATAATATAGTGACAATGTTTTCATCCCCATTAACAAATGAGGAAAGGTAACCAAAGGCAACAAATAAAGCTGAATAGAGTAAAGTGCTGTGTTTTTTATAGAACGGCACTTTTTCTTCTTTGGCATCCTCTTTTAACTCTTGTGGAGCTTGACGAGCAGATTTTTCAGGAGTAACTTTAAGATTCTCGAATGCACCGGCCTTTTCTAGCTCTTCAATTGTTGCATTACCGTAAACAGCAATTTTAGACGCACCAAAATTTACTTTTGCATCCCCAACTCCAGGGAGTTGTTTTACATTATTTTCAAACTTACCTGCACAACTTGCACAGGTAAATCCTTCAACACGGTATACGTTTTTGTCCTCTGTAACCATTTGTTTAGCTTCTCTTCTTGGTTTTTCAGGGGAGACTTTAAGATTTTCAAATGCACCGGCTTTTTCTAATTCTTCAATCGTTGCATCCCCATAAACTGATATCTTAGATGCTCCAAAATTCACTTTTGCTTCCTGTACACCTGGAAGTTTTTTAACATTATTTTCAAACTTACCCGCACAACTTGCACAGGTGAACCCCTGAACACGATAAACTTTTTTTTCAGTATCTAATGCTTTTGCTTCAGACAATTTTCACAACCTCCTTCTGATGCTTAAATGCAACCTTTATTAATTGCTTTACATGATCATCATCTAATGAATAGTAGACTAACTTACCTTCTTTTCGATATTTAGCTAAACCAAGATTTTTAAGTAACCTCAAATGATGAGATGTAGTAGCATTTGTTGCACCAACAATATTTGCTACATCACAAACACACAACTCATCTTCTAAAGAGAGAGCATACGCAATTTTAATCCTAGTATCATCGGATAAAGCTTTAAAAATTTTGGCAACTTCCAAAGGATTTTGTTGGAGTAGTTCATTTTTAGCTCTTTTGACTTTTTCCTCATCTATACACGTAACTTCACATACATCATTTTTCAAATTTTCCACCTCCCCATATCAATCAAACATTCATTTGAATATTATTTTAAATAAACAAACACAAATAGTCAAATATATATTTGAATGTAATTTACATAAAAAGTATCTTTTCTTTAGTTTGGATTCATTAATTATTCCTATAACTGAAATTAATTTCATTTTTTTGTGTATACAATTAAAGGGAATATTTTGAGGATGCAGTTTTAAAACATTCAAGTTTTTCAGTGTAAAAAGCCCAATTTCTCAATTTTAATGTGAGAAATTGGGCTTTTTATAATTATTTATAGAAATCAGAAAATAGCAATATATAAAAATGTGTAACAAATTTAATCTGAAACTATTTTATTAATTCAATTACTGATTTGATACAACGAAATAAAATGAGATGTGAAATTAGATGAAGTTCAGATACATGAGAGAGTCCACTATGGTTCAAAACATAAATCGCTAGGATTAACAATTAAAAGATAGTCTTTTCTCATTAACTTCATAGCCAATAAAGAGAGTAGCGTCAAGAGTGTTAGCGTCGTAAATTCGCGTTTTCCTGATGGTACCCCTTAATTAACCAAATTTTCTTAATCCCTAATTACTGTTTAGTTTTTTTTGAATGTTTAATAGCGATGCTAATTAACTGTTGAACGTGTTCATCAATTATTGAATAAAACACTAATTTTCCGTCTTTACGATACTTTGCTAATCCCATATTACGTAAATACCGTAAATGATGTGATGCTGTTGCAGTTGTTGTTCCGAGAATGTTTGCAACATCACAAACACAAAGTTCATCCTCAAGGGTTAAAGCATAGATTATTTTTAGTCTTGTTGCATCAGATAATGCTTTAAAAATAAGTTCTAAGTTATTTACTTCTTCTAGTCTAGGTTTGACTCGCTCTACAACTTCTTCGTCATAACAAGTGATTTCACAAATATCTTTCACTTCTTTTATAATTTTTTCACTCAATAGATCCACCTCAATTTTTGTACATAAATATAGATCGTGTCTTAAACAGTCAACAAATTGTCAATAATACATTCAAACGAATATTTGAATTTTGTATTTTAGTTGTTACAATCATTATGATTATGTTGTTTATAATTCCATTATATTTAAATCCCTTGGATAGTAACAACATTTAATAAAGAATTTAAAGGAGTCGGTATTTTTGAATAAATCAACAATGAAATTTACTGTAATTGTAACGCTCATTGCAATTTTACTTCTTGCATTCATCGTTACATTAGGAAGCAGTAAGAAAGAAGATGAAACAGAAGTTGTAAGGCAAGAAGTCGATTTGTCTGGACAACCACTATTAGGTGAAGAGAATGCCCCAGTAACAGTTGTAGAATTCGGCGATTTTAAATGTCCTTCATGTAAAGCATGGGGAGAAATGATTTATCCTCAACTTGTAGAAGATTATGTATCCTCTGGAGATGTTAACTTTTCTTATGTAAACGTCCTATTCCATGGCAACGAGTCAACTCTTGCAGCAATCGGAGCTGAATCAGTACTTAACCAGGATCCTAAAGTTTACTGGGATTTCCATAAAGCTTTATTTAAAGAGCAACCAGAAGAAAACCATGATTCAACTTGGATTACCATAGAAAAATTATTAGAAGTTGCAAAAGAATTTCCTTCAATTAATCAAGATCAGCTTAGAGAAGATCTTGAAGGAGAGCTAACGATGGCACAAGTCGACATTGATAAAGAATTATTTATGAAACATAACGTATCCCAAACACCTACTATTAACATAAATGGAATTACAATAGAAGATCCGTTCGATTATGATGCAATAAAAGAAGTAATTGACAGTGAGTTAGAGGCTGATAAGAATGAATAATCCACAATTTCAGAGTGATAAGAAGGTATGGATTTTATACTTTGCGTGGTTCGTATCTCTAGTCGCTACTTCTGGAAGCCTTTATTTTAGTGAAATAAAGGGGTTTATACCTTGTGAACTATGTTGGTTCCAACGAATTTTTATGTACCCGCTAGTAGTGATATTAGGAGTTGGAACTTTTCAGAGTGATACATCTGTAAAGAAATTCGTATTACCTCTATCTATTTTAGGCAGTATTATTTCATTACTCCATTACCTTGAGCAAAAAGTTCCAGGTTTTGGTGGAATTAAGCCTTGTGTAAGTGGAGTTCCTTGTAGTGCCGAATATATCAATTGGTTTGGTTTTATAACAATTCCCTTTTTAGCATTAATCGCTTTTTCCTTAATTAATATTTGTATGCTTTTATTGTTAGTTAAAAAATCAAAATGATAGATTAACCCTGTGTAACAGATAAATTCAAATGAAAGGAATGGTGAAAGTATTTGTCTGAACAAATAAGTATTATTCTTGCTTTTGGTGCAGGATTATTATCGTTTATATCACCTTGTTCATTACCATTGTACCCAGCATTTCTATCCTATGTAACGGGAATATCTTTAAATGAATTAAAAGAAGAAAAAGGAGTATTCAATCGCAAAGCATTAATACACACTCTACTGTTTTTACTAGGGTTTTCTATTATTTTTATGGCATTAGGTTTTTCAACTTCGTTTATTGGTACTCTTTTTATTCAGTATCAAGAATTACTAAGACAAATTGGAGCAATTATTATGGTCTTTTTTGGTTTAGTAATTATGGGTATATTTAAATTTAGTTTTTTACTTTCTGAAAAAAGAGTTCAATTTAAGAATCGACCTGAAGGCTACATAGGATCTGTAGTTATAGGTATGGGATTTGCTGCAGGATGGACGCCATGTACTGGTCCTATATTGGCCGGTGTTATAGCTTTAGGTATGTCTGATCCAGGTAAAGGTATGTTATACATGCTGTTTTATGTATTAGGTTTTGCTATTCCATTTCTAATAATGTCATTATTTATAGGCAGAATGAAGTTCCTTCAAAAAAGAAGTACCATTTTTATGAAAAGTGGTGGTGTAATAATGATTTTAATGGGAATCATGTTGTATTTTGATTTGATGACACAAATTATTGCTTTTTTAACGCCATTTTTTGGTGGATTTACAGGATTTTAAATCACTTCATAGGAAAGGAATCTTTAAAGTATGGATAAAAAAAGAATAAGGTCTTTGATACGTCTCTTATTACTAATAATAATGTTTAGTGCAATTGCTTTTACTATTTACAGTAGTTTCAATAAAGGAAAAAATGAGGTATTGCAAGTTGGTGATTATGCTCTTGATTTTGTATTAGTTGATATGAATGGTGAAGAACACAGATTATCTGAATACAAAGGTCAAGGTGTATTATTAAATTTTTGGGGAACATGGTGTAAACCGTGTGAAAGAGAGTTCCCTATAGTCGATAAATATTATCAAGAATATCAGGATGAAGGACTTCAAGTATTAGCGGTTAACATTGCTGAATCGAATTTTGTAGTACAAAATTATATTGATCGGAAAGGATTAACTTTCCCGGTATTAATTGACGAGTCAAAAAGTGTGATGAATGCTTATAATATTAAACCTCTTCCAACTACATTTTTTATTAATCCAGAAGGTAAAATCGAAAAAATAATTACTGGGGAGATGAGTGATTCTACAATTCAAAATAGCATGAAACAAATTATGCCATAGACTCTTTATTGGATTTTTAGTTTTGTAAGCATGCACTTTTTTGTTGAGTAAAGGAGCTTAAAATGAGAAAAAATTTAAATGTACTGGTAGTAGTACTTATTGTAGCAACTATTCTAGGTGCATGTAGTAATTATAAGTTTGAAGCAACAACGGAGTATGAAATTGAAGATTTTGAAGTGACTAATCATCAGGGAAAAACTATGTCTCTTGAAAGCTTAAAGGGTAAACCATGGCTAGCTATGTTTATTTTTACAAGTTGTACAACCGTATGTCAGCCAATGACAAATAATATGTCTGAAATTCAAAAAGAACTAATTGAACGAAATGTAGAGGATTACA
The DNA here is from genome assembly GCA_030027265.1 of Lysinibacillus fusiformis. GTDB lineage: Bacteria > Bacillota > Bacilli > Bacillales_A > Planococcaceae > Ureibacillus > Ureibacillus fusiformis_A. The sequence continues at coordinate 14,495 of JASENG010000015.1, forward strand.
ATATTGTTGCTTTTACAGTTGACCCTACAATCGATACACCCGAAAGACTATCGGAGTATTTCGGTTACTTTGATGTTCCAGATGAATCTAAATGGCATTTAGTTACTGGGTATGACCAGTCATATATCGAGAGATTTGCATTGGATAATTTTAAGGCACTTGTTAAAAAACCAGAAGAAGGCGATCAAGTAATGCACGGCACTACTTTCTACTTAGTAGATGAAAAAGGAATTGCAGTGAAGAATTACTCCGGTCTATCTGAAGGAAATCAAGATGTTTCTTTTGAAACCATTGCTATTGATATGGAAGCATTAATTAAAGAAAGTAAATAAATTCCATTTTGGATATTAAAAAATAACCACTAACTAAAATATTTCATAGTTAGTGGTTATTTTTTAAATAGCATTTACTCACATGCACTGAAATTTTTAAAATGTCTTTTATATCTGATTCCCCTTCGTATTAATGAAAAAGTGCTTAAAAATATCATACTATTATTAAACTTAACTAAATGAAATATTATTGTTTAATCTCGTTTAATAAAAAAATTTATTAAAACTAAGAGATTTCTTGTAAAAAATCTGAAAATTTGATAATAATGGTAGAAAGATGGTGAATGGTGGCGATATTTTTGTCAATTAGTAAATACACTCTAACGGAAGAAAGAATTGAAAAGCGCTATAAAGAAGGACGAGGATCTGGAGAATTAAGCAATTATATTCCCTGGATATTTACTCATGAAATACCTAGCGATGGAAGGGTTCATAAGCCTCTTGGCTGGAAAACCAATAGAATTCATCATCTTTTGTCTGATTTAGAACTTACATATTTTTATTACCTAGAGTGGAGTGACAAGGTAATAGATATTAGAGAACAATTTCCTTTGGAAAGAAAGAAGACTCTAAAAATCGCTGCAGAAAAAGGTATAAAGCATCCATTCGAAAATAAAACTCAGACTAATATTGTTATGACAACAGATTTTTTAATCACAACAATGGTTAATAATGAAGTGATTTTTATTGCTCGTTCTATTAAACCGAGTACTAAGCTAGAGGATTCTGGTGTAATAGATAAATTAGAAATCGAAAGACAGTATTGGGAGGACTATAATATCCAATGGAGCCTAATTGATGAAAAAGTAATGTCCAAACAATTTGAAAAGAACATGGATTATATACATGAATACTATAATTTAAATGACAAAAAGGATAAAACCATATGTCTATATTTTTTAGAGTATCTATTAAAACTTAAATATCAGAAATTTGAGAAAACATTAGTGGAATGCTGTCGTGAATTTGATTCTTTATATAATTTAGAAACAGGTTCTTCTATATACTATGTTAGGCATTTGTATGCTCGAAAACTAATAGTACCAATCGATATGGAAAAGCCCATTTTACCTTTTGAATTAAGTTTGAAAGATATTAATATTATAGAAGGAGAAAGAGGCCATTATGGTAGTTCTATCAGTTAATGAACTAATTAGAGATATTGATACAAACATTACTTACAGAATTCTATGGATTGATAGTGGATATGTTATTGCATATGTAATTGATATTAATGATAAAAATGCTATTCCTATTTCTATGTTAATTTCTGAAATTGAAAATCAAATTAATTCTGCAATTTTTAGTTTGGAGTCAAATGGAGACATTTACTTTAAAAGAAAGCCTACTGAGAAAGATATAGTACATAGAGATAAAACTTGGGCGATAATCGAAGAACTAGTTAAAAAAGAACCAGAGATATACAACAAAGGCCAACGACTAAAATTGATTGAAGAGGCAATGTTAAAGCACAACGTTAAATCAAGGAATACTTATTATAAAAATTTGCGAAAGTATTGGCAAAGAGGAATGATTCGAGACGCATTGTTTCCCGATTATGCAAGCAAAAAAGAGGAACTAAATTATAAAAACAAAACAGGTAGACCAAAATCTAATGGGAAAAGTGGCATTATCATAACTCCTGAAATTAAAAGTCAGTTTGAAAGAGCGATAAAAAAATATTACTTGAATACAAAAAAGCCTTCTTTAAGATTTGCTTATAAGATGATGCTGAAGAGTTACTACGTTAAATTTAGATATTTTGATGATTCTAGTAATGAAAAATTAGTCCTTAAATCAGAGGAAGAAAGACCCTCATTTCGACAAATGGAGTATTGGTTTTACAATGAATTTAGAAGTGACAAAGTTACAATTGCCAGAGAAGGCTCAAAGAAGTTTGAACAGAATTTCAGAGCAGTATTAGGCTCGTCTACTGCAGAAACTGATGGACCTGGGGATATATTTCAGATTGATGCCACACCAGCGGATATATATTTAGTTAATCGTTTTAATCCAAATTGGATAGTTGGTAGACCCACAGTATATTTTATTGTGGATGTATATACACATTTAATTACTGGACTCTATGTTAGTTTAGAAAATGCATCTTGGAAAGCTATGATGAGTGCTATCATAAATGCTTGTACAGATAAAGTTGAATACTGTAAGAGATTCGGTATTAATATAACAAATGAAATGTGGCCATCAATGCATCTACCTAGTAATATCATTGGTGATAGAGGTGAATTAGCTAGTAATGGAGTAGATCATTTAATTGAGGGACTGGGACCTAGAATTAGTAATACTCCACCCTATCGCCCGGATTGGAAAGGAATTGTAGAAAAATTATTTGATACGTCCCAAAAAAAAATAAAACCTTTTTTACCTGGATATGTACATAAAGACCATGGTGAACGAGGTGCAAATGACTATAGATTAGAAGCAGCACTTACAATTGAAGAATATACGAAAGTGTTAATAAATTTTATCCTTTTTTATAATCAAAACTTTTATATGAAAGATTATCAAAGAAATGAACATCAGATAAAAGACAAAATTAGACCAATTCCCATTAAATTATGGGAGTGGGGAGTTAAAAATGCAGCAGGTAAATTGCATAAACATGATATAAAAAAAGTTAAGTTTTATTTGTTACCTAGAGACCAGGCGACTATAACTGAACATGGAATTAGATATAAAAAAATGTTTTACTCTACTCCAAGAGCAATTGATGAGCAATGGTTTTCTAAAGCTAGGAGAGACGGTAGCTGGAAGGTGCAATTTTCCTACGATCCTAGAAATATGGACATGATTTATTTACATTCTTACGATGAAGATTTATTTATCCCGTGTACTCTTTTAGATCATCAACAGCGGTATAGAAATAAAACTTATGAGGAAATAAAACAACTGTTAGATTTTGAAGGCGAAGATAAAAATGAATTTGAACACGTTCAATTGGAAAATGAAATCAATTTTTATTCTAATATTGAACAAATTGTTAAGCAGGCCAATATCAACAAGCAAGAGAAGCTAGATAATACAATTAGTAAGTCTCAAAGGACTAAAAATATAAAGGAACATAGGCGTAACGAAAGGAACGAAAGGAATGAAGAGGAAGCTTTTAAATTGGTGAACAATAGTGAAGTGGAGAATTTAAATATAATTAATGAATCTGCAAAAGAAGAAACAATATCATCTTTTTCAATAAAAAAATTATTCGAAAATGAAGGGATATAAATGAAGGATTTAATTCAACTGGACAATGGAGAGTATGCGATTAGTGCTGATTATATCGATCAAGATATCTTAGACTATAGAGGTAATCCCTTGATTGAAGCTCTACCCTCTTTACTCTCGCTAGAACAAGCATATACTCAGTTAAAATACTCTCCAGAGTATAATGAAAAAGAAAGTGATCTCTCAGCATCATCATCGATATCATTCGCTTACAAGATTAACTAGATTTTATCAACCTATCGATCAAACTCTCCAGTTAGAAATGCGATTTTCAAGACTTTTAAGAGATGGATATGTTTATCGAAATCCAAGAAATAAAACACATGCTGAAGCGTTAATAGAGTTGGATAGGAGATTAGAAAATAAAGAACCACTTGGTTTACCTCCTGATATAAGAAAAACAGCTTCTAGCCTATCAATTATTGGATTCTCTGGTATGGGAAAATCAACTGCAATTGAGAGGATACTATCTTTATATCCAAAGGTTATTATTCATAAATACCCTCTTAATATTATGCAAGTGCCATGGTTAAAACTAAATTGTCCAAATGATGGTTCACCTAAAACATTGTGTTTAGATTTTATAACTAAACTAGATAGTATTCTTGGTACTAAGTACTTTAAGCAAACCCTTAAAAGAGAGTCGCTAAGTTATTTAATAATATATGTCGGGCAATTAGCTAGAGCGCATTGCCTAGGTGTACTAGTTATAGATGAAATCCAACACATGCTAACAGCTAAATCAGAGGTTTCTAGCAGTATGCTGAACTTTTTGGTTACATTAGTAAATGAAATTGGAATTCCGATTGTTCTTATCGGCACGACAAAAGCAAAAGAATTGTTACAAGTAAATTTTAGACAAGCAAGAAGAGCTGGTGGTCATGGAGAATTTATTTGGGAACCAATGAAAAAGGATGATAATTGGGAAGTCTTAATAAGGAGTATGTGGCGATATCAATGGACAAAGGAAAAAGCAACGTTTACCAGTGAATGGCTTAATGTTCTCCATGAAGAGAGCCAAGGTATTGTTGATATCGCTGTTAAGTTATTTATGCTAGCTCAATCTGAAGCAATAGAAACTGGAGAAGAGAAAATATCAACGAAAATGATTAATAAGGTAAGTAAAAAATACTTACCTATGATTCAAAAAATGCTCAGTGCATTAAAAGAAGGTAGTATTGAACAAATTAGAAAATTCGATGATATTACACCCTTTAATACCGAGGACTTTCTCTTACAAAGGGAGCACACAGTTAATATGAGGGATATAGTAGCTCGAGAGAAAGAAATAATTGAAAAAGAAAAAAGAAAAAGTGATACATCTATTCTTCAAAGAGTTATTCTCACATTAATGAATCTTGATATTGAATCAAAATTAGCTGAAAAAATAGCTAAAAAAGTAATAAATGAAAATAAAGGTATAACTATTAAGGAAGCTGTAAGCAGAGCTTTAACAATAATCAATGATCAGCAAGAAAAAGTTGAGAAGGAAATTAACAATAATAAAAATAAAAAGAGAACGAATATTATCTTTAAAATTGTTGATAATGGTAGAAAAGAGAAATTGTCGGCACATGATTCCCTCGTTAATAAAGGCCTAATGATTGCTCCTTTCTCTGATAAAAACTTATTTTAAGGTGATAATATTTGATAGGTTCGTTTCCAAATCCCTATGAGGATGAATTGATTTATAGTATATTTGCCAGATTCGCAAATAGAAGTGCTAATTTGAGCGTAAGAGATACTTTAGGGATGTTTTTTAATGATCACAGGTCTAAACTTACGCCCGATTTTCCTTCCAATTTAAATGAAGCTGTTAAACAATTAAGTGTTTTTGAATATGCAAGTTTTGAATATTTACTCTATAATCATACCCCAATAAATTATTTTACGAACTTTCTTATGACAGTGGATAAGAATTTAATAATTAATGAGGTAAAACAAAAAAAATCACAGAATTTACAAATGTCAATTGGTCAAGTTGCGTTTACTGTAAAGGAATCCAACTATTTCAAGTATTGCCCAACTTGTTTAAAGAATGATTTGGTTAGTTTGGGAGAATCATATTGGCGTCTGTCTCATCAGTTACCTAGTGTAATGATTTGTTCAGATCACAAGGAGATACTTCATTATAGCTCTGTATTATATCGAAATAAAAACGCCCAATTAGTTTGCCCTCATTTAAATAATTGCAATCCTTCCCCCCTTTCACAATGTGTAAATGACGCAAGCTAATTGAATATTAGTAATGGAAAAGAGATGCAAAAAGTTAAACAAAAAGAGCAATGATATCTTATTGATCGGCCCCCATCATCTTTAGGCTTTTGCATTTCCTTAACCATTTGTTATTGTTTATTCAGCACTTTAGCAACTTCCGTACAGTAATATTAATATGAATAGAGTCGTTAGTCGGGCTGTTTCAAAAGGAGAAAGTCAAGTTCAAGTTGGATAAGAGTCAACCGTATCGTAAGAGCTTTAGTATCAAATGTTATTGAGAAAACAAATTCAATTAACCTTAGCGAATAATTCTGAAATTTCTCCAATTGCTTTTGAAAAAGTATTGGCAGTAAATTCGATATCGTCAACAATCATTATAGTTGAAAGATTCATTATTCCTCGTGGTGCAATTAAGATGCATTTGTTGATCATTTTTCAAGTGTAAAAAATCTTCAAAATTTCATCATATAGATTAGCAGTAGCAGCATAGCTTATCTACATACTATGTTTTTGAGGTGAAAAAATGCCAAGAGTAAAGTTTAGAGATAAGGACGTTGACTTAGTTGCAAGGATGATGAGAGCGGAAGCTGAAGGTGAAGGAAACCAGGGGATGCTATATGTTGGAAATGTTATTGTTAATCGTGCTGTAGCCGACTGCTTAGATTTTAGGGACGTAAGAACAATTGAAGACGTTATTTATCAGGTTCAAGGAGGAAATTATTCTTTCGAAGCTGTCCAAAAGGGTAATTTATTTTATAACCCTGCGAGAGATAATGAACGAAGATTAGCAAGACAAGTATTGAATTATTGGAGAGACCATCCAGCGAAGTATGCCCTTTGGTACTTCAATCCATATGCTCCATGTCCTCCTACTTGGTATAATCAACCTTTTGCTGGGCAATTCAAAAATCATTGTTACTATGAACCTGCACCTGGAACTTGTGACAGTGTTTATGTCTAGGCGCATATATTTCTAATGGGAACAACCTGTTTACCAGGTGTTCCTTTTTTACAAAAGGAAATAGATAAAGACTCAATAAATTGACAAGGCTCAAATGGGAAGTTAACAATGATAATAATAGTTAGTCGAACGAAGGAAACCTTAATTATCCGTATCCGTACAAGAGTTACAGATACGCAAGAAAAAGAGAAATCACGGTTTAATGTTTGTTAGAGAATTGCCGAAAATAAATAAAAAAGACACGTTAAAATAAACGCGCCCTTTAATAGGGAAGAGCTTCTATTTGGTGGCTTATTGAATAACTTAGACATATTCTCGTACTTAAAAATCATTAATTAATTGGCAAGCTGTCTTGATTTCTTTTTAACAAAGTTCTTTTCTACCTTGAATTACGTTTCAATCTATCCAGTTTAACTTTTTAATATATGGGTGACTTTATCAATAGCATTTTGTAGTTTTTCACTGTTTTTTGTGTAGAGCTGCTTAGCCTTCTTATCTTCAGTTGCAAGCGCAAACAATTCTAAGTCCGCTTGGCATTTTTTCATCGTTGAAAGAGTCATTGGTCTATCTTGAGGAGATGGAACTTGAAGCTTATCATCAAAAAGATCAACGGTTAATTCCCCATAAGAGTTTACTTGTCCAAGAAAAACGTTTTCAATAGTAACCCCCAGTTTTTCTAGTTCTGTCTTTAACCATCCTCGACTATACCCAATGGTTGCAAGAGGCTCATCCAAGATTTTACCATCCATAATAACAGTCTGAGGCTCCTTGATTGAAGCTACTTTCATGTCTAAATCTTTTGGTGTTAATGGTTGGTTTTCTTTCTTCAGCATGACAGATAAATCCCCAGTAGGCTCTAAAACCGCAAATTCCACATCCGACACCTGAAAGACATTCTTCTTTCTAAGTAATTGCAATAATTCGTCCGCTGTAATTCTCTCTTTTTTCAAGTTATCTTCCATAACTTTTCCGTCTTTGATGAATAAAGTCCCCCTACCTTCTGTAAAATCACGAAACTTTTTGCTCTTTAGAGAAATTAAACCGGCTATTAAGGGAATAGCCGCAACAACCGTCATAGCTAATAACCCATAAATCATGTTTCCATCTAATCCCATAATACTTTCTCCGGCTATGTTTCCAATGGTTATTCCAGTTACATATTCAAAAAAAGAAAGTTGAGCAATTTGTTTTTTTCCTAACAATTTGGTCATGAAGAAAAGTACTACAACAAACAATACCGATCGAACTGTGATATCTAGCCATTCAGGCATAATAAAAAAGACCTCCTCTCCTCTTAATATCCTTTATATTGATATTCTTCGTTTTCCAATTCTCCGACCCTTTTTTTCAAATCTGCCACTATTTCACTTACTTCCATCATGGTTTCATGTAGGGTACGTTTAGAGCCATTATCTTGTGTCCGTTCTGCTAAATTGGATAGGCTAGCTTCTACTCCTTTAAGACTAGCTAGACATTGTTTGACATCTGATATTACTGTCATCTTCCATCCTCCTCAACCTTTAGGTTTAAATATCAAAGCACCTATCATGCCAAAAACAATGGCAGATGAAATACCTGCACTGGTAACTTCAAAAATCCCTGTAAGTACCCCAATTAAACCGTGTTTTTCAGCTTCTTGCATAGCTCCATGTACTAATGAATTTCCGAAGCTTGTAATAGGTACAGAAGCTCCTGCACCAGCAAAATCAATCAATGGTTCATATAAACCCAATCCATCTAATATGGCTCCAACAACTACAAGGGTACTTAAGGTATGGGCCGGTGTAAGTTTAAACACATCAAACATGATTTGACCAATTACACAGATCAAACCACCAACAACAAAAGCCCAAAAAAAGATCATATCTATACTCCCTCTCCATATTCAATTGATACTGCATGAGCGATACAAGGAATGGTTTCATTTTGTTGGAAGGTTAAAGGTGATAATAAAGCACCCGTAGCTACAACTAACATTTTTTTAAAATCGCCTTTTTTCATACGATTTAATAAATGCCCGTATACTACTGTCGCAGAACATCCCGCCCCACTAGCCCCTGACATTACCGGTTGTCCGTCCCGATAAATTATGAGTCCACAATCTTGGTATTGCTCTTCGATGATAGGCGTTCCATGCTTTTTGAATAGATCAAGTGATACATCACGTCCTATTTTTCCGAGGTCACCTGTCACGATTAAATCGTAATATGAGGGATCAACATTTCGTTCCTTTAAATGCGCTTCGATAGTATCAACCGCAGCTGGTGCCATAGCCCCTCCCATATTAAACGGATCAGTCATCCCCATATCGATGACGCGACCTATCGTGGCAGAAGTTACACATGGTCCTTCTCCAGAATTACTTAACAAAGCAGCTCCTGCACCTGTCACTGTCCATTGGGAAGTAGGCGGTTTTTGTCCACCATATTCAGTTGGATATCGAAACTGTTTTTCAACTGCCGTGTTATGGCTTGAAGCTCCCGTTAAAATATATTTAGCTCCATTTGAATTAATAATATAGGAACCTAGGGCCAATCCTTCCATAGATGTTGAACAGGCACCAAACAACCCGAAATAAGGAGCTCCGATCGTTCGACTTGCAAAACTTGTAGGGGTAATCTGGTTAATTAGATCACCTGCCAGTAGAAATTGAACTTGTTCCTTTTGAATTTTTCCCTTTTCGAGTGCCTTTTGACAAGCTTCTTCAAATAGAATTTTATGTGCTTTTTCATAGGAGTCTTGAGCTAACCACAAATCAGAATGGAGGAGATCAAAATCATCTGCTATTTCACCTTCTGCCTCAAATGGCCCTCCAACTGTTCCTGTGGAAATAATTACAGGTTTATTCTCAAAAATCCATGTACGTTTACCTACTAACATTACATACCGCCCCACTGGATAAAAATAGTTTTAATTAGAGCAATGACAAATGCGGAAAATACACCAAATAAAATCACAGAACCTGCAAGCTTGAAAAGATTCCCACCTACACCTAACACAAATCCTTCCGTACGGTGCTCAATAGCCGCAGATATAACTGCATTTCCGAATCCAGTAACTGGTACAGCAGAACCTGCACCTCCAAATTGAGCAATTCTATCATAAACCCCAAATCCCGTAAGAAGCATTACGATAAAAATTAGAGTTCCCACCGTTGGATTACCAGCTGTTTGATCTGTAAAATCAAAATAATAAATATAAAATGTTTGAATGAGCTGACCAATTAGACAGATAAAACCACCAACTAAAAAAGCTTTTATGCAATTTCGAACTACTGGCCTTTTTGTTTCGCGTTTCTTTTGAAGTTCTTGATATTCCTGTTGCACTGGGGTTAATTGCTTCTTTTTATTATTAGACATATAAAGTAAGCCTCTCTTTCATTACGATTGTTCCTTCATGAGACTTTTTATTTTTTTAGTATCTTTTTGTAAATTCTTCATACTCATAGTATTCTTTTGGAGTTTTTCGTCCAGTTTAACAAGTTCAAAATACATTTTTTGATCAGCAGAAACTAATATTGAATAATCTGGATACTGCTTTTCCATGTCTGATTTTATTTTATTTTCTATCTTTTTTAATCGAAAACGATCAAATTGTTTTACTTTTATGGCTACTAATATGTCTTTATCTGTATTCACAGCCATCACTTTTGAAATTTCATCTTCCAAAATGATATTTTCTGTTACTTGATTGGAAACGGATTGACTGATTGGCTTACTCACCTGTGAATTATTCAGGTCCTTATTGGAAGTCTGATCATGATTTCCATTACAACCTGTGCATAATCCGATAGCTATTAATATTAAAAGATAAGTCTTCACAATTTTTATTTTGGAAAACATGAATTCACCTCTGTGTTATAACAATAGTTTTGGGACAAAAAGTTGTTAATTCAACCAACCTTTTGTCCCCTTTTTAATTATTCTTGTCTGTACTGTGGTTCTTCTTGTTGAATTTCTTGAAGACGTGGTACAACGCTATCTATAATAGCCTGGGTTTGAGTAGCGGCATCTTGATAGAGCGTCTTCGCTTGTTGGTTATCTGTTTTTAAAGCAAATGTTTCAAAGCTAGCCTGAGCAGATTTCAACCCGGCTACAACAGTCTTAACGTCATTTACAACTGTCATAATATCATCAATCTCCTTTTAAAATAATTTGGAACTTTGTTAGTATTAATCATCCATTTCTTAATTATGCAAAAATAATTTTTTGTAATTATAAAACTATTTTTTTGGTAAATGTCACATAATTTTAATACGGATTTACTAGGAAAAATATCTGAAAAGTTCAATTTCCAACAATAGACTGACAAGTAAATTTCAGCCTAAAAATACGATTTTGTATCTCAAGTAATCGACTTTTCCTTATGCAAACTGCCGATTAAACACACAAAAGGGCCTTTCCATTTCAAGGAAAGCACCCTTTTGTGTAATTAAATTTAATCTAAAATTTTCAATCCCTTTAAAAACAAATAATACAAGTAAATAAAGTAGAACGGAAATAAATAAGATATCAATGTCCAACCAATATTCCAGTTTTTTTGATACAAGACCATTCCTAATAAAAGCCAAATACCTTCACCTATCGTTGTAAGTAGTGTCATTAATAAAATGATTAGGTAAGCACTTCTATACTTTTTTATGAAGTATATTAAGTAGCTACCTAATACTGAATAGATACCAAAGATAAAGGGGAGTACCGATAAGATACCTTTATTAAATGGATAGAGTAACCAAAAGCCAAAGTACTCTCCAATTTTCTGCTACTGTGAATCCTACTACACTGGAAAAAGGACCGATTGTAACAACAAGCCTTGTACCTCGTTAAAAATATGGAATATACACACAATCCAAGGAATTACAAATGCCAAAATTACATTTAATATCATTTTTCCAAATCCCTTTTAGGCCTTATCATAGTAGGATAACTAAAGTAAATATATTCTAAACTGGCCCTTTAATTGAAAATATAGATAAAGCTTAAAGGTCAAAAGAATAACCCTGTATTTTAATACAGATTTTCATCAAACTTTATTTTAAAGCAACAAGAGAATGTACATACTTCCATATTTACGTCATTGCAGGATAAAGTGTATAATTTTCTTATTCATCATTGGCGGGATAACAAAAAACAGCTCGTACAATTTAGATTTTGTACATGGCTGTTTCTTTATGGTTTATAGAAAACCTTCGATTTACTAGCGGAAGGCCATTATTAAATTAAATAATATCTTTTAAGTAATTGTTCTAACTCCTCTGCATTATAAGGTGTATGCTTAGCTACTTCAAATAACGGCATACCATTATCATACAGACTTTTGACCACTCTTAGAATACCGGCATTTTCAGCATCTTCTAATCTGCTTCTTTCGTCCGAAAGCGCTTTTGCTCTTCGCTCGTATTCTTTTCTAGTTACAGGATCAGCTCTTAATTCAGTTAATTTTTGTTCAGCTTTATTAAGAATTACATCCATACTGACAACCTCCCTTAACTTATTTCCACATTCGCGCCCAATACTTGAATATTTCCCTATTTTCTTATTAAAGTAAAACCCATATTATTATAAGTTCGCTATTGGATATCTAATGCAACCGCATAGATTCCTTTACCTTCTTCCCAAGTTGCCAATATTTCATATATTGCCTTTCCTTTTTCATTTATGTCTTTAAAGTCATTGTATGTTGCTATCATCTCGGCATTATGATTGTAAACTCTTATTTCATAATTAAGAGGTTTCTTTTCAGATTTTAGTGAGATAGGTTCACTTATATTAACACTCACAGCATCTTTTACTTTAACTAATTCTGTTGATGGCATAGAATCAGCTTCTATACCAACCATTTGTCCTGTTTTTGAATCCAAATAACTCCAACTGTAACCACCTTGTCTTGTTTTAATTACTTTTTCACCAAAAGTGATAGTTAATGAAGGTGGCTTCTCTTGATTCAAATTAACTTCTTGGGATCTCTCATTACCACTTAAAACATCAGTTTGTTCTGTCTTACTCTCAATTGAATTACTACAGCCTGCTAATGCACATAGCATAAATATCACATTAATAAAATCAAGTTTTTTCAAAATATCACCCCTTTTATTTAGACCTTAGTTTTAGAATAAAGTTTTAAATATTTCTTCAACTAATTGGCCCGATTGTCGAATAGAATAACTGTAACTTTTAACTTTATGCCCTTTTATAAAATAGAACTTTCTATGTAATCACTGTAACAAAAACGACCATTTCTGTTACATGGTGTAAAAAATATATTTTGTCTGCCCATCTAGCATAAACAACGTAACAAAAATATGTAACAAAATATTTTGTAACAATATCAATTATTTCACAGTTTTGGTACACTTATGATGAAAGGTGAGGATATAAATGAAATTTGGTTACATGCGTGTTTCGACTATTGATCAAAATTTGGATCGCCAAAAACGACAGCTTGAAATATTTGGATGTGAACGCATCTTTTTTGAGAAAGTGACGGGAACGAAACGGGAACGTCTGGAACTAAACCGTATGCTGGAGTTTCTTCGTCCAGAAGACACTGTTGTTGTAACGGATTTAACTCGCTTATCCCGTTCCACAAAGGATCTGATTGAGATTACAGAACTCATTGCCCAAAAAGGGGCGCATTTGAAAAGTTTAAAGGAGTCTTGGCTAGACACAACAACAGCTCATGGAAAAATGTTGTTTACTATTTTTGCTGGAATTGCGCAATTTGAAAGAGATCTCACTTCCGAACGAACAAAGGAAGGTATTTTAGCAGCTAAAAAACGAGGCAAATTTCCCGGAAGACCAAAAGCTGATGAGGAAAAGATCAGTTATGCCCTATATCTCATAGATCAGGGAATGAGCCGAACGGAGGCCGCTGAAAAAGCTGGTATCTCCCGTATGACTCTATACCGAAAGCTCCAAAAGGAGGGGAAAAGTTGAAAAGAAATTGGGAATTAGATGAGTTAATTGATCACTTTATACTCATGCCTGATGAACAAGAGTTGATACAACTAAAAAGGGGAAACACAAAACTTGGCTTTGCTGTCATGTTTAAGTTTTTCGAATATGAAGCTAGGTTCCCTCATACAAAAAGTGAGATACCTAAAACAGTTATAGAATACATAGCTAAGCAGCTAGAAATGAATCCTGATATCTTTTCTGAATATGATTGGACTGGACGTACCATTACTTATCATCGTTCGGAAATCCGTGCCTACTTTGGATTTCGCGAAGCTACTCTGCAGGATGTAGATTTGATGACAGAGTGGCTGTGTAAGCATGTTTTACATCATAGCCATGAATTCAACCATGTTGAGGACAAGTTATATCAACAATATAGAGAATTAAAAATTGAGCCTCCCACCCCAGATCGAGTAGAGCGTCTTATTCGCTCTGCTACCTACTCCTACGAAGATCAGTTTTTCACTACTATTTTTCAAAGACTTTCTAAGCAAACTTGCGAAGGATTGGATAGATTAATTAATCAGTTAAAAAAAGATGATGATTCCCCAGAAACAAAAGAAATATTAACGTTTTATAAATTAAAGTCCGATCCTGGACGCATTGGGTTAGAAACAGTTTTTAAAGAACTGCATAAACTTCAAACTATAAAAGAGCTGCAATTACCCTATGATTTGTTTAACGATATTTCACCAAAAATTTTAAAGAAATACAGAAAGCGTACAGCAACTGAAGATATTCGTGAATTGCGCCGGCATTCACCTCAGATTCGCTACACACTTTTATCTGCCTTCTTTTGGCTTCGGCGAGCAGAAATTACAGACGGTCTGATTGAGCTACTTATACAAATAATTCATCGTATTAATGTTAGGGCCGAACGTAAAGTGGATAAAGAATTGATACATAATTTAAGGAAGGTAAATGGGAAAAACAATCTATTGTTCCAAATGGCGGAACAAGCGTTAGATAATCCAGATGGAATTATTCGAGATGTCCTTTATCCTGTTATCAGTGAGGAAACACTTAAAGATTTAGTAAAGGAATTTAAACATACAGGGCCTGCATACAAACAGAAGGTATATACGATTATTCGTTCATCGTACAGTTCCCATTACCGTAGGATGGTTCCCTGTATTTTGGATATGTTAGAGTTTTGTTCAAATAATGAGGTTCATCATCCAGTAATCGAAGCGTTAGAACTTATAAAAAAATATATAAATTCAAATACTCACTTTTTCCCAAAGTCTGACCAGATTCCATTGGATGGTGTGATCCGTCCCAGTTGGAGATACCTAGTCGTGGAACAGGAGATTTCAGGAGAAGAGAGAATCAATCGTATTAATTATGAGATTAGCACCTTGCAAGTCTTGCGTGATAAACTGCGATGCAAAGAAATATGGGTACCCGGTTCAGAACGATACCGTAATCCTGATGAAGATCTACCGCAGGACTTTGAACAGCATCGTGAAGAAAACTATAAAGCACTAAAAAAACCTATTAATCCCGATGATTTTATCACCAATTTAAAGGAAGAAATGACAAAGACATTAAATAAATTGGATCAAGAAATTCCTAAAAATAATAAGGTTCGCATTTTAACAAAAGGGAAAGAAAATGGGAACGGTAATGGACGAATATCTAGTTCTCCTTTTGACCCTGTGCCAGAGCCAGTTAACCTATCACGGCTAAAGACCGAAATTATGAAACGGTGGCCAATGACTAGTTTACTGGATATCCTCAAGGAAACGGATTTGCGTGTAAACTTTACGGATCTTTTTAAAACTGCTGCATCGAGGGAGGTCATTAGTAAAGATTTGCTGCAGAAGAGGCTTATCTTATGTTTATACGGTTTGGGAACAAATGCAGGGTTAAAGCGAGTTTCAAACGGGGAACATGGCGAAAAATACAAAGACCTATTATACATACGGCGAAAATATATAGATAAAGATAATCTGCGTAACGCCATTGCCGAGATTGTAAATGCCATTTTACGAAATAAAATGACAGATATATGGGGAGAAGGAACGACTTCTTGTGCTTCCGATTCCAAGAAATTTGGTGCGTGGGATCAAAATCTAATGACTGAATGGCATATTCGGTATAGGGGTAGGGGTGTAATGATTTACTGGCATGTGGCTAAACATTCAACCTGCATCTATTCCCAATTAAAATCATGTTCTTCTTCTGAGGTAGCATCTATGATCGAAGGAGTTTTGAAGCATTGTACAAGCATGGAAGTTGAAAAGAATTATGTAGACAGTCATGGTCAAAGTGAAGTAGCTTTTGCCTTTTGCCATCTCTTAGGTTTTCAGCTTATGCCAAGATTAAAAGCTATCAAATCTCAAAAACTGTACAGACCAGATAGTGGCATGAGTGATGCTTTCCCTAATCTACAACCAATTCTTACAAGACCTATCAATTGGGAATTGATTCGTCAGCAATATGATCAGATGATTAAATACGCCACTGCACTACGTCTTGGAACAGCAGAAACGGAATCTATTTTAAAACGCTTTACAAGAAGTAACCTAAAACACCCGACTTATCAGGCTTTATCTGAACTGGGAAAAGTCATTAAAACCATTTTCTTATGTAATTATTTAGGTTCGGAAGACATTCGAAGAGAAATTAACGAAGGTCTCAATGTTGTAGAAAACTGGAATTCCGCCAATGGTTTTATTTTTTACGGAAAAGGGGGAGAAATTTCAACAAATAGATTGGAAGATCAGGAGGTTGCGGTTCTTTCCCTGCATTTATTACAAAACTGTCTCGTGTATATCAACACACTTATGATTCAATCCGTTTTATCCGAAAAGAAGTGGCAGGATATGATGACACCTGAAGACTTGAGAGCATTAAGTCCACTTATATATAGCCATATAAATCCTTATGGTATCTTTAAATTGGATATGATGGAGCGAATTCCAATCGAAGAAAGGCAATCAGAAATAGAAAACACTTTGCAAATTTAACTTTATTTCTTATTGCGGGTAGTGACAGCTTCGCTGGTACTACCCCATTTAAAATCATCCGAGGGGCAACGGAGAAAGCCTCATTAGCTTTGACTTGGTTTTCGCTGAGGGAAAAATGACCTTAATAAATGGAAAAAGGCTATAAAAACAAATAAAGCCGCTATCCACCTGTTTGAAAATCGGATAACGGCTTTATTTGGCATGAAGATTATAATTTATAGTACTAACACTATTAAAAAGTAATCGTAACTTCATCATTTAAAAGAATTAAATCAACAAATTCATCGTTATTCAAATGCCTTTTGTCCGAAAAGTTTGGAGGCATGTAATAATGAACATCTCTCATTTTCATTCTTTTCACTCGGTGACGTTCTAAAAAGGAAAAATGTTCTTCTCGCGTCCAATTCCCTTTTTGTAATTGTATTACTTTGGCTAAGATACAATCAATTGATTCCAATTCATAACAATTCAGAAAGGCTTTCTGTGTATTAAAACGTAGGATTTCACGTAAAGTTTCATCAAGGCTGCATATATAGTGAATGTTAAAAACGCCCCGTTTTTCATTACTGTATAATCTCACTTTCGGTACGCCATCTATTAATAAAGCACTTGATAAAAGATGTATTACTCTTTCTCCTGCATCTTTTGAGTCACTAATTAACGCGGACTTAATACCTTCTACGTCTGTGGATGCTTCGATTTTTAATTGAATTTCCATATTCGTTTTGTTCCATTGCTTTGCGATCAATTGAAATTGCGCAAAAGCTTCATTGGAATCCACGGCACCTTCTTTGATTATTTCGAAGCAAGTTTCAAACGGAACAACAAATATGTCTGTATATTGAGAAAGTGCCTTAAAAAGCGGTTCGTAATATTCTCGATATCTTTCAGGCGTCATATCTCGATTGCCAGCACTCTCATCCATAATGATTTCTGGTATCAAAATTATGCCCTCTTTTAAAGACATTGCATCTAATAAAAGATTGAATTCTTGAGGATTAGTTCTAGCTGAAAATGCTAGATTTGATAGCATCATGTTGTCAAAAACGAAGACAAGGTTGCTAAAATTATTACTGTCATATCCCTTATGGATGTATGGCTGAATTGATTCAAAATTTACATGGTCAAGTATATGACTCACTCCTTCTCTTTCTCTCGGAGCCCTTCTAAACGTGATAAGTATTTTTGATACACTGCTCGAAAACTATTTAAGTCATTTGGAAGCATATTTGTTTCAATTACTTGATCATTTAAAAGTCTTCCTAAATTATTTATTTTAATAGCACCAGTAGGTTTTAAAATAGATTGATCAAAGTCGCTTGGTAAATTGTCGCGATAATTATAATCAATAATATTTATAGCCTCCTGTTCACTGATTAAGCCATCCTGGGCCAATTTAACCACAATAGCTTTATACGGCAATTCAAATGCTGGAATAAGTCTAATCACATTGTTCTCTAAGCTATCATTAGGATAAATTGTCGTGATGTCCTGGTATAACGCTTTCAAAACTCTACTATCTACAAGTAGCTCTGCCGCAAAAAGGTTTGCAGCCCTTTCCTTTTCATTCAGCACAGCATCATCGAAAAACGTACGTATTTGAGAATTTTTAATATCCTGCGCTTCATATTTAAAATGATAATATTCATGGGCCCAAATGAAATTTTCATAAGTTTTAGGCTGTCCAGTATTGATATGAATAAAAAATCGACCATTTCTATATGTTACAAGTCCCCCGTAACTCTTGTGCATACTAGGGAATAATAAAACTTGCGTCTCTTTAATTAAATAGCTTTTTATTGCTTCTATAGTTTTATAACGAAACGAAAGACCCTGTTCTTTTGTTTCTTCCACTTTATTTAATATAGATGGTAGAAGAAGTCTGTTTTGTGTAATAACATTTACTACGTTACTATGATTAATCAAGTAATGGTTCACATCCTTTGTTCTTAAAATTACTTTTCGTTTCGGATAGTATTCTTTTTAATCTAGCTCTTTTACGGTTTCAAGTACATCAATCATTGATATAAAATCTTCAAGAATATTCATCGTTTCTTTAAAATAGCCGTTTTCATCATTTCCACTATAACTAGCAGCTGAAAAGTTTTGTATGTTAGATTGTTCTTTTATTTCATTTATTGTTCTAGGAACTTTAAACTCTGTATTATAAAAATAAAACGGATCATCTATCCTAAATAGTTTATTTATTTTTGGAACGGTCTTATTTAAATCACCTTCTCCGCGCAACAATTTATAAAAAGTGGGTTTTGGGATATCTGTACGTTCGTATACCCATTTTTGCGATCTTCCGACTGCATCGATATAGTTCTTTATGTTTTCGCCTACAATTTCATTTATGGATTTATTTTGGTTAGTCATTTTACATCTCCTCCACTATAATTATACCCGATAGTATCGTTTAAAGAAACAATTTAATTCAAAACACTCTTAGTTTTAATTTAGTAATAAAAAGTTAAATTAAATAGTGTCTTTTAAAGATACTTTTTGTCGAAATTAAGGATATTTTTTATTTTTTTCTATCAAGGTCAAAAGACAAAAAAATCCTGCATAAACAGGATTTAGTTTCTCTAAATGGATATATTATTATGCAGAAAAATCAAATCGTTCTACTTCCTCCTATCCGAAAACTTCATATTTAGCTGAATAGAATCCAATATTCCATGTTTTTTTTTAACTGTTCTTTTGTACTATTACCTAGTGTTACGTAGCGCTCTTGTATAACCCTACACTTGTTACATCAAATGTAGTAGCGACCTCTTTTCCTTTTTCACCTAGATAGACACTATTCCAAAAGGGCTATTCACCTTGTCAATTTCAGAATTAATTCCCATTTTATTTAACACCTCATTGGCTAAATGGGGAAAACCATTACAAGTGAAGGATCCTTGTCCGATGTTCCCAATGTCCATTTTTTGAGCGTCGCTTGCATTATATTCGAAGTTATCGAATAGGTAATCATAAACATTTAAGAGCGACTCCTTTTGCGTTTCTCCTTTTAATAGCAAGGCCAGTACATCTGTAAATTTTTCTAATGCGGTACTGATCTCTTTGGCCGTTCCTTGCTTAAGGGGAATTATTAACTAATTTTAAATTTGTGCCTTTTACCTCTATTTTATAGGAAGCAAGATTGTAGTAATTTTCAATGCTATGTACTGAATATCCAGATAGCGCTTTTTTATAAAAATACTACGGAGTTGGTTCTTCTGGAAATAACGGGACGTAAACTTAACTTCACTTGGAAGTTTCTTATAAATCTGTTTTCCCGCTTCATATGTATCACTTTGGATATAATTTTAGCCTGTTTTTCTGAGTTACGGATTCAATAGTAGAAGTCGGTGAAACGTTAGCTGCATTCACAACCGCATCATTTGCACCTCACTTAGCCCTTTGGGGCATGGAAAGGCCCCCTTCGAGGGCTCGGGCAAATTTAATTTAGTATTTTAAAAACAGACACTCTATTACAAATAAATGTAAAAAGTGTCTATGTGAAGAAAATTCTTTATCCTCATTCTTTTACTGCTTTGACTAACTTTCTAACTTTACTGATTACTCGAAGGATGTGTAACCATCAACACACTTTGTGTTAAAAAGGTTACCCCATGCGTTAAGGTCTTTAAATGCGCTTTTAAACCTCTATTAAAATCATATCGACCATTAGGGGCTTTCTACTGTATTACCTTAAAATTCCTCCTGGTGAACGATATGTACTGATCCATCTTCAAAGATCTGAATTTCTTGATAGCTTGTCATATAATTAGTAGAGTCAATAATCCCTTTATGCTGAAATGCCTTTAGGCCATATTTGAATGCCTTCTCATTTACGATAAGTATATAGAAGTAGCATTTTTGATTATGAACTTTCTCAACACTGCCTTTCATAAAACGTTTTCCAAAACGATTCAAAAACCATACTTTTGCTTCTTTGTGGCTTTTAAAATCAGGTATAAAACGTTCATCTTCACGAGAGATGCTGCCAACACCAAAAATACTTTCCATCTATTCAGACCGCCTTCCTTAATATAATACATTTTACCAAATAAGAAAGTCCTGGAGCAATACTAGGACGTAAAAACTTTGTTAATTTCGTCTTGAATTTCTTGTTTTTTACAAGCAATCAAGGTATAATGCAGCTCTGATTCATGGTTCAATATATTTTATTTTCTTGCTCCTAAGCTATTTTTGCAACTTGAAACTGTTCAATTATCTGTTCGACTACATTCATTTTTTCACCCTTGGAAGCCAATTATTGTCCATTTTATCTTTTTAATCACGACCTTTTAGTGCAGATTTTACATAAAAATATTATGTAAAATCCTTCTATAAAAAAGTTTCATTATTGAAAGAGTTTGAAATTAAAAGAGTAACAACACTCCTATAAAACTATACGGCGTTTGTTACTCCTCTGATATTCATGTTTATCTTCTTTAAATCTACTATTTTCATGGATCCAATCTACAACCTCTTAAAGTTATGTTCTTGTCTCACAATCCGCAAGAAACAAACTAAATTCTATCATCTTTATCAGACATTATTTCATAATCATTTAATTCTAATAAGGATAGGTTGTTAAAAATGTGTTCTTTTATAGCCATCTGCAAAACAATTACCACTAGCTGGTTCATAAGATTAACTGCTTCTTTTTCTCGAATTGTTGGATAAGGATAACGCTCATAATTTCCAAGACCGGTCATTGGCAATGCTAGCTTAGCTTTGAGTTTACCTGGTCCCCTACCATTGAAGGCCGTCATCACGTCCTATTGCTAGCTCATGTGGGGCCAACACGTGTTGGGTCATCGCCTCTTTTAGTATAAGTGTAATTACTATATGAAGAAAAATTACTCTCCTTATTTAACCTTGTCCGGGATCACAACCCTTCGTCTAATCGTGTTCCTTTAAAGAGAAAGAAGGAAATCTGCAATAAAAATTAATAATATAATACAACTAAGAATAAGTATTGTAGGTTATTCCCTTAATTTTTTTTGTGACAACTCGCTTTAAACCTACAAACATAAGATATCCTATTAAGCCACCAAAAGTGTTTGTAATTAAGTCAGTTACATCAAATCTCCTTATTACTATACTTCCCCACCATACACTCAATAACTGAAAAAATTCAATATTTAAACTAAAGTATAAAGTCGTAATTACGGTTTTGATTACACCTTTTTTATTAATAATTGGATATAAGAATCCAAAGGGAATCATCATTATAATGTTTAATAGTATTTCTCTAATAGCCCCATAATAATGTAATCTTAGATCTCTAAAAGGAATAAAGTTAGCCGTTTCCATAAAAGAATGGTTTAAACTAACAAACGGTGTAGTAAAGGGCATAAGTGTAACAAACAAAACCAAAACAATATAAATATACATTATTGTTTTAAACATCAATGACCTTTTCGACTCTTTAAACCATTTTCTGTAAAATATAATGATGTATATCAAAATTAATAAAATAAAATCATTGAAATAATTCAACTTTGGTTCTCCTTAAATAATGCATTAAATTTACTTTATTTTTACTACTAAAATATTAGCGGAAGTATCCCAAAACTATGAAAATTAAAAAACAAACTCTTCTCACGAACTTTGAATAATAAGGAAAGAAAAACCAACTAGGAAGTTTACACACCTGGTTGGTAGTTTTATCATTGTACAATTCTTTAAAAGTCTATTTCGATACCTTGTTTCTGTGAAAATTTGATTGATATCAAATTTTAATGATTATTATTTCTTCCATTCAGTTCAAGCTCTTTGTTACAGGTTACTACATTCCTCCTCTGTTAGAAAAGAGAAAAACCGCTTACGCTAAGGATAGCAACGAGCTAATACTAGTGGTAATTATGCATACAATATCAACATCCTTGTAAACAGAGTAATAATTCTTTTTGCCTTAAGCATACGAGTGAAGACCCGCTATTACTAAGTTAACAACGATTAAGTTAAATAGGATGATGGCAAAGCCGATTAAAGCAAGCCATGCAGACTTTTTCCCTTCCCACCCTTTTGATAAACGTAAGTGTAGGTAAGCAGCATAGAATAACCAAGTAATAAGAGCCCAGACCTCTTTTGGATCCCAACCCCAATAGCGTCCCCAGGCTTCTTGTGCCCAAATCATAGCGAATACTAAAGCACCTAAGGTAAATACAGGGAACCCGATCAGTACAGAACGATATCCCACTTCATCTAATAAGTTTAAATTAACTTTTTGAACTAATGGATGTAGCATCTCAATAATTCGTCTACGTGCAATTAATCGAATCAATGCGTAAAGAACTGTACCAATAACAATTGTCCAGAATACTGTTGTTAACTTTTTCGCTTCAATAACAGGTGGCATGTCCACAATTGGATTCATTGCCCCTTCTGTCAATAACGTATTTTCATTCATACCAAAAACTGCTGGCATATTGTATGTGATTTCTTGTTCAAGACCATCCTTATTAACATAAGTGAAGTTAGCTTCATAACCCATAACCCCTTTAAAGAGTACAGTAGCTAAGATAAATCCAACTACAAGAACAAGGAAGTATAGAACTGCTTCCAACCAAAAACGACTCTTTGTTTTTTTCTTAGGATCAATCGATTTTAATAAGTATAATAACCCTGCTACAGCACTAATCGCTAAAACAGATTGTCCCATTGCCGCTGTAATAACATGAATGGTTAACCAGTGACTTTGAAGTGATGGTACAAGTGGGTCCACTTCACTTGGGAACATTGCCGCATAACCGATGATTAGTAATGCCACTGGTAAAGCGATTAAACCAAGTGCTGTTATACGATACATATAGTAAATTAGAATAAACGCCGCAATGATGAACATACCAAATGCAGTAGTAAATTCAAACATGTTACTTACTGGAGCACGTCCTGTATAAATCCAACGTGTGATAAAGTAACCTAAATGTGCTAGAAATCCGATAACCGTTAAGATGATTGCAAGTTTCCCCCAATTGTTAGCACGTTTTACTGCTCCATCAGGTTTTGTGCTTTTAATAGCTCCACCAAATACTAATGTTCCAATTAAATATGCAATAAAAGCAACAAATAATAAGTTTCCACTTACATCAATTAAACTCATAAGGTATGGTCACCATCCTTTTCCTTTTGTGCGTCCTCAGTCTCTTCTTCATCTTCAGATTGGTCAATATATTGTGGAAGATGTGCATATTCAGTTAAAGCATCTAGATCTTTTTTAATTCCAAACCAGTTTTTATTCGTATGCGCTGCTAGACGAATCGTACCATCTTCTAACTGTTCTATCCATAGGCGACGGTGGTTCCAATATGAACCGATGGCTACGCCAATCATAAAGATTGAGCCACCGATTGCTAACATAGGAATCGAACGATCTTTATGTACCGTTAGACCAGACATGTTTCTTGTTTCAACACTTTTAAATGTCATTTTATGTGTATTGTCCCCATTAGGTTCAATCGTTTGCTGGATCGCGACAAAACTTACTTCTCCTTCCGGTTTTTCAGGTGTTGTCATTTTAAAGATAAATGCTGGATTGTTTGGAGTTGGAGTTGCAGTTTGCGGTTCACCATTTTCAAATCCTGAGAAGTCAGGATAAAAACCTAACAATTCAACTTTGGTTTGATCATTAAGTACATACTCGTCTTGAGGGTTAGTTAAGTCAATACTTACAGCACCTAAAGATTCACCTGTTTCTTTGTTTGTTAACTCAAAGTTCATGGTTTTAAGCTCATTTAGTTTAAAATCCATTTGGTAGAATGAATAACCATCGTGTTGCAGTGGGTGATTTACTCGAATGGAGTATTCTTTTACTAATTCTAAGTTTTCTGCTTGTCCAGGTATTGCATCTTCAGCCTGTTTATATAACTTAACGTCAGTTTGATAGTTTTTTGCAACTACGTTAACCCCTTGAAGCTCCTGGTTTTCAGTGGTGTCATTATCATGTAATTCTAAAATAAATTTTTCATTCTCAATAAAGTACCCTTCCATACCAGGAACTGCACGAACTTCTCCTTCTCGGACCCACATTGATTCATCAATGTAGAAATCAGGAACTAGTCGTAGCATTACCGCTGCTAGAAAGATGATTAAACCACAGTGGTTTATGTATGGTCCATAACGAGCAAAACGACCGCGTTCAGCCAATAAGGCATTGCCATCGCGTCGGACCTTATATTTTAACTTTTTCATTTTTTCTTCAACTAAATTCAACGTATCAGATGAATTGCCTCTTGTTAACGGGCCTTCAGCTATAATACGTTGGCGCTTCATGAAGCTTGGATGTCGTTTTACACGTTGATTTTTAAGTGAACGATGTAAAGGTAGACCACGGTCAATACTTGCGACAATAATTGAAATAGCAAGCATACCGACTAAAATTTGGAACCACCATGAGCTATACACATCGGATAGCCCAAGCTCGTAATATAGTTTCCCTATCGATCCATATGTTTCTTCATAATATGCTTCTTTTTCAATATCTGTCGAAACACTAATATAAAATTCTTGCGGGAATATTGTCCCGATAGAAGCTGCAATCAGATTAATAATAATTAATGTAATACCAACTTTTACACTGGAGAAAAAATTCCAAATTTTATCAACAAAAGATTTATTGCGAGTTTTAGAACGGATAGCAGCACCGTCGTATTTCATATCAACGATTTTACTGTTTTTTGCCTCTTCTGATAGTGGTCGACCACATTTTCCACAAAGCTTGGTACCTGCTTGATTTTCATGACCACAAACACAAATAATATTTTCCATCTCCGAGTACTCCTAATCTAGCATGATATATGAAACAATTTTTTGCTCTGAAATCTCCTAGTATTAATTTTTCATTTAACCTTTTAGGTTTATTATATCGTAGTAGGTAGTGATTAATGTTATAAGCTATTTTAATGCTTTTAGCGTTATCAATTACCCCTAGAAACGAAAAGTTATGATTATTGAAAAATTCCTGCTTCAAGAAGAAGAGATGAATAGATGTATTTTCCGATCGTACTTGCAACAGAAAACACACCTAGTGAAACTTTTGCACTTCCTAGCATTATAGTTTTAAAAGGAATAAAAGCAGTTCTTAATCTCAAAATCATCCAAGATGAATTTTCACCTTCGAGATTTTTAGTTTTAAGATTATCGTATGTTGTATTTTTTTAATCTTCATTTCTTTAAACCGATTATACTAACAAGAATATTAACAAATAAACTCACAAAAACCTCAAGCATACCCGCTTTTTCTACTGATATAACGTTTCTCCCATAATTCACTCTTACTTTTATAATCTTTCATTGGGGGGGTACTTTAATAACTATAAAAAGGACTGATTAATACCATAAATTTATAATCATGATAATTCTAAATTCTTCCCCTCCCAATTACTAATTAAATACATCAATTACATTTATTACTGTAAAACTTTCTAGTAGAAATTTAACACATATTTATGGAGAAATTATGGATTTAAGTAGGAAGTTATAATATAGAATTTTTTATGTAATTCTTATTTGTCTAATAGTTACGGAATTTACTTATGATTAACTATAACCGCTAAGGGATAAAAGAGATTACATCCGACTTATTTCTATTATTATCGAAAACCAATTTAACATCAGCAAAGGTAGATGGACTTCCTAACAAAAGAAATAAATGATTATGAAAAAATGATAGGTTAATCTGTTAGGGTAATAATTATTTCAAACTTAAAATTTTTATTATTCCCCCACAAAGACTCCTTCCTCAAGAAACATAGCGTGGTTTGTTTTGCCAAAAGCCGCGAGTTGACGGGCAAAGTTACAAAACAAGTGCTTCCGTTCCTTTAAACAAACTTTATATTCAAGAAAAGGAGCCGAATAAAAGCTAATCATTTGAGTAATCTACCTGCACTCACTTATAAATTAAAAAAGGGCTTTCCTACTTCGGAAAACCCTTTTTATTTATTCCTTTACACGTTTTTAACGCCAGCTATTAACAATTTACACGCTAGATTCCCGTACTTCCTCGGCTATTGTAAATACTGCCAAATTTTCATCTTTAGTTCCGACTAGCATTGCGGTATTGCCTTCTGAAGAACAGCCACTTGCTACTCAATACCTGAACTCATACTTTTGGATATGAGCTTAAATAATTAGGGCTACCAATGTAATAACTCTTTCCGTTGATAGTTCCTGAATTAAAGAGAAATCGTCTAATTAATTGTTTCTATATTAGTTTTGTTAAATTCTTCGGTAAGATAAAGAACAGTTTTTTCATCAGAGCTAGTAGGAAGAGTAAATTTTTGGTTGTAATCTTCATGACCTTTTCCTGTAATTATTATCCAATCTCCAGGTTTTGATTGTTCGATAGCCCATTTTATTGCTAAAGTACGATCAGGAATAACCAATCCTTTTTGATTACCATAAAGATTGTTCAAATCCTTTAGAGTCTGAATCATTTCTGGTATTGTTACTGAATTTAAATCATCAAATGTCAAAATAAATTGATTACTTAGTTCCGATGAGATAGTTATCATTTCTTTTCTTTTAGATTCATCCCTGTTTCCTCGAAAGCCAAAAATGTGAGTAACTCTCTTAGCTCCATGCTGTTTTGCAGTATTCAAACAATAAAAAACCGCATTGGCTGTATGAGCATAGTCAACTACAACTGTGACATCATTCTGTAATTTTAAAATTTCAAATCTTCCCTTGACACCCTTGAAATTTCTCAATGAATTAATAACGTCTTCTTTTTGAATACCTAAGAGTTGTGCAACTCGATATGCCATAACAAAATTATATAGATTGTGGACACCAGTCATAGGCATTGAAAAATGAATTGTTTCATTGGATTCCTCTATTGAGATTACAGATTTTTCGTAATTAAATTTTTTAATTTGAACCTCATTTTCTCTAGCTTGACCGATTGTATGAACAATTATCTCTTTCTCCTTTAAGATCTCAGCTAGTTTTTCACCCCAAAAATTATCTACGTTAACGACTGCTTGTCCATTTTCTTTTAAATGATTAAATAGTAACAGTTTAGATTTAAAATAATTTTCCATTGTTCCATGATAATCCAGATGTTCTTGTTCAAGGTTTGTAAATATGCAAATATCAAACCTAATACCCTCAACTCTATATTGAGTTAAACCATGTGATGAAACTTCAACTATAGCTATTTCATCTCTACTTTCGGATAAGAACCTTTGCAAAGATAAAGAGCTAGGGGTGGTCTGTTTACTATGATATACCTCCCCATTTATTTCATTTTGAATTGTTCCAATTAAGGAACAAGTCATTCCATTACTTTCTAAAATGTGTTTTAGTATAAAACTTGTTGTTGTTTTACCATTAGTGCCTGTAATTCCGATCATTAATTTTTGTTTGGATGGTGAATTGTAAAAGCTATTAGCGATAACTCCTAAAGCCTTTCTACTGTTAGAAACTTGGATATATGGCACAGGTAAAGAATTTTTTTCTATATCAATTTCACCTATTATTGCACTAGCTCCTCTTTTGATCGCATCTGAAATATAATCATGACCATCTGTGTTTAAACCCTTAATAGCAACGAATATATAATTATTTTCTACATCAATCGAATTATCCGCTATTCCCGATATATTGATGTTTGCTGACTCGGATTTTAAAGTATTTTTTAAATCCAAAGTATTTATTAATTGTTTTAATTTCATGGTTGCTTACTCCTACTATGTGGTAAATAGCAATTACATTATTATCTTCATTATTCTTCTACACTTAAATGTTCTGCTATTGCTATGCCCGCATCATTCCCAGAATTTATTAATAAGCCTTGTACTAGCTTTTTAATGTAACCTTCTCTCCTTAAAATAACTTGTTTTACCTTCTACATCCCGCGCATTGCTAATAATTGTAAAAAAATCATCTAATTTACCTGTTTCATTAGCATAAATGGCTGTATCGATTTTTGTTAACTTGCTGGATACATTTGATTCTTAGAATTTTTTTTATATAATATTTACCCTGAATTACTTTCTAGAACTATTGTTGCTAACTTGCTAGATCATCGTGGATTCTCACCATACACCTTAGATAAGATAGAGAGAATCAATTGCTAATACTGTAAAGATGATAATAATAATTTTCTTCAAAATAATTCTCCATACTCTTTCTTGCTTGAGAATTAAGATGTGGATTATTATAAATCAAAAGTAAGGAGAAATTGTGCAGATATAAGTGCTGTAATCGTTATTTAAAATAAGATATAAACTCGTAATATTATTATATTGGTCAAACAGCTATATCTAGTAAAATTAAAAGAAGCCATTTTGAAACAGTGGGTCAAAATAGCTTCTTTTTGGGAAATTTTACAACAGAGGTTAATATACATGTTTCTGTTCGGACACGGTAGAATAAACCATTTTGAGTAAAATTTTTAGGTCTAGAAATTAATGCTTTTGATATATAAAACTCTTTTCAATTATATAAACTCTTTTCAATGTAAGTTGGATAGCTAACCCAAAATAACTAAACTATCACTTAGATAAAAAACATATGGAAATCTTGGTAATATATTGTTAGTCTAATTATGTCAAATACTTAGAAAGAAGTTGTAAAATTATGGGGAAGAGGTTTATATTTTCTAAAGTTTTAATGTTTATTGTACTAATTACTATTATTGTTGCTCCACCAATTAATCAAAGAAAGGTCAGTGCTGAAACAACCGATTTTTATGATATCTCATCTTCCTATTGGGCAAGTACAGAGATTAACTATTTAAGTAGTCTTTCAATCATTGGTGGGTACGAAGATTTAAAAGGTTATTTTTTTGCCCCTGAAAAAACATTAACACGTGCAGAGGCCGCTAAAATGGTGATGAGTGCAAAAAAAGAAAAACCGGCTTTGTTATCTAAGACAAGGTTTCCTGATGTATCAGAAAAACATTGGGCTGCTGGTTGGATTGAAAAAGCTGTTCAATTAAACATCTTTGACGGAAATCCAGATGGTACATTTGCACCCGATGAATCATTAACACGCGGTCAAATGACAAAAATATTAGTAAAAGCATTCGGATTAACAGTTGAGAACCAGCAAAATGAACCATTTGTAGATGTTTATATTAATGATGAATTCAGACCATATATCAGTACTCTTTATCAACTTGGAATTGCATCAGGATACGGTGATAGATTTAATTCTAAACAAAACATTAAACGTTCAGAATTTGCAGTATTCCTTACTCGAACACTTAATCCAAGTTACCGAAAAAAACCGGCAACCTCAAATCAATCAACACAAAAAACAATACCTGCTGCCTCAACTAAAACAGCAAGAGTAACAACAGATGTCTTAAACGTACGTTCTGGACCTTCAACGAATGATGAAGTGATTGGGCAATTATCACTTGGCAGTGTTGTAAATATATACTCATTAAACGGAAATTGGGCGGAAATTTTTTATAAGAATGGAGTAGGATATATAAGTACCAGTTATATTAGTACTTATAGTGGGACATCGGAGTTTACACAAACAACCAATAATGCTCTTAAAAACCAAGTCATTGTTCTTGATGCAGGGCATGGTGGGAAAGATCCTGGAACAACAGAAAATGGCATGTATGAAAAGGACATCACTCTCAATGTTATAGAACTTTTGGAGAAAAAAGTAAAGGCTGCCGGCGCAAAAGTCATTTTGACACGGAATTCCGATACCTTTCCAACCCTTGATGAACGAGTGAAAATTGCCAATCAAAACGGTGCAGATATTTTTGTGAGTGTCCATGTTAATTCTGGTTCTTCATCAGCAACTGGAACCGAAACATTTTACGATTCTTCCAAAAATCCACAAAGTGAAGAGGGTAAAAAATTAGCTGCCGAAATTCAAAAACAAATAGTTTCGCTTTTAAAAATGAAAGATCGTGGTGTTAAGAATGAAAGATACCAAGTTATAACCTACACAAAAATGCCAAGTGTTCTCGTTGAACTAGGATTTGTTACTAATTCAGAAGATGCAAAGAAACTTGCTGATCAACGTGAATTATACGCAGAGGCAATTTATAACGGAATACTTGCTTACTA
Source organism: Lysinibacillus fusiformis (assembly GCA_030027265.1). GTDB lineage: Bacteria > Bacillota > Bacilli > Bacillales_A > Planococcaceae > Ureibacillus > Ureibacillus fusiformis_A. The sequence goes on from JASENG010000015.1 coordinate 45,212, forward strand.
TAACAAAAAATAAGAAAAAACTAAAAAAGTTAAAGAAACATAAGCCGTTACATAGAAACAGGCTTGTCCGAAAACTAAAAAAATGTACAATTCAGCAGAAATTGAATTGTACATTTTTGCTTTTCAAAAACGGTTGACTCTTGTTATGGTATTCCAACCTCATAAACCCACATAGCCAAGTTTGGTTACTACATTGCAATCTTTTTTACTGCAGTCTGTAATCATAAAGTACACTCTGGTTTTCTTAAACAATGATTTTTGAGAGCCATTGCCAACGGAAGAATAGGCGTTTTTTCCATAGGAGTTAGCTGTATAACTCGGTTTTTATTAGTCCAACCCTAATTGTAAGACTAAGTTCGATAAGCGACTGACCCACAAGGTGAGATAAATAAAAAAACACCTTTATCCTGAATTCCGGTATAGATAACTAAAATTGAAGATAAAGGTGTTTTTTATAGGAACAAGAGTTAGTTATTCATAGGAAGTGAAGTGAAGCTATTGAGATGCATTTAGCAGGTATATCAGTAAGCAGGAATCCACCACTTAGTGAGAGGACTAAATAGGTTCCACTGTAATGAGAATACAATTAATGAATCATTAAAGATTCCATACTATTCATCCTCACTTATACTTAAAATAATTGTAACAAGCGTTCCAATTACCGTTAATGCAACACCTGCTTCAAAAATCGTAACCGTCGTTAAATCCTTTTCTCCTATAATCGGAAACGTAAAAGAACCCTTTGTTTGCGTTAAAAATGGTGCATCAAAAAAGATGGAGCCAATCGCTGTCCCAGTCGATAAAAGTACACCAAAAGCAGCTACTTTTTTAAAATCAAAGGGCATTTTTTTGTGAATGGTTTCAAGATCATACGTAATATAAAGAAGTACAATGGCTGAGCCTAGTACAAGCCCGCCAATAAATCCTCCACCAGGTGCATTATGTCCTGAAAAGAAGAGGTAAACGCCAAGCGTTAATATGATAAACACAACACCTTTAACAACCGTTCTTAGAATGACATCATTAATCTTCAATGTCTGCATCCCCCCCTCCTCGCAGCTTTTAAATTTATAAGTATATAAACTCCCAAGCCTGCCATAAAGAAAACCACGGCCTCAAGTCCATTCCTCCAAGTATCTGTCTGTTATATTACCTGTAAAACTTCTATTTATATTAGTACATGGTGAATATTTTGCATTTAGTATTTACCTTTAATTGAATTCTAATCCAAATAATCCTTAATATATATAAAGAAAAATAATGGATCATTTATTTCAATGTGTATAAAAGCCCTTAGAGATTGATTTCTTATAGTAATGGAATTCGGATCACTTAGTTATAAAGTTTTGTGTATAATATGGTTTTTCTTCTGTGTCAAACCCAACACCAATTCCTAATGATTCAAAGTTGGATTGAAGGATATTTTCTCTATGCCCCATAGAGTTCATTAAGCCTTCATGAGCAAAAATACTGCTTAATTGACCAGCTGCAATATTTTCACCTGCTGTTTGAAAAGAAATATTATCCTCTTCCATACGATCAAAAGGTGATTGGCCTTCTATATTTGTATGATCAAAATATTGATTAACAGCCATATCCACACTATGATCCCGTGCCGTTATTTTTACACGATCATCCCATGTTAAAGGTTGAAGCCTATTTACTACTCTGGAAGAATTAGTTAAATCAAATAGTTGATATTCAAAGCCTTCTATTAATGATTGGTTTCCCTCTGCATAAAATTCACTTTTATCATTTTCTAATTCTTCACTAATAATTTGAATAGCTGTTACCGTATTTTCTTTATGTTTATCAAAAAAGATAGTTATATAACTATCTTCAAACTGGTATAAATAATATTCACCGTCATTTTTAACTTGATAGGATATCCTTCCCTTTTTCAAGAATGTTAACGGATCACCAAATTGCGCTAATACTAAATCTTTCGGGCTACCAATTTTAATTTTTTGTTTAGAAGAAATTAAATCTTGATTAGTATATAATCCTGCCACTTTATTGTCATTATCATAAGCAATCATAAAAAAGTTACGATATTGATCATGATAAGCATTCCAATTTACTCCATACTCATTCATGGAAGATCTCTTAGCTTCACCAACTAGCTTTTCAACTTCTTCTCTTGTATCACCAAGCTCTATATTATGAATGGAAAAAGACTGAGAAGTAGGTTCTGATAATCTCGGCTTTTCGATATCTGGTGACTCGGGATTAGAAGGATCACTTCGATACTTGGTAATTACTTGATTAAGCTCACCAAATATTTGATCCAATCCAACTCCTAAAAAACCTAGTGCATTCTGAATATTAGGGTTTTCTTTCCAGGATTCTAAATCGGCCGTTATATTTTGATAAATCATTTGAATTTTGGAATCTTGAATATCTTTTGCGTATATAACCCAAATCACCCCAAGAACGATGAATAAAGGTAATAATTTTCGTATTAACCGCAAGAAATTTCCTCCTATTGAATTGATAGATATAAAAAGTGTTGGTTGCAAAGTAATATCTAGAGTGGCATTAAAAAGAAAGTAAATAATAATTTTTGTTAATTTTAATTACATATTTGAAAAAGAGGGGAAAGGAAACGTAGTTTGAGTTAGCATTTCTTCAGGATCTATATTGACAAGCAAAATAACTATCTTCTTTCGGGGAGGTTATAATACAACAAAGTTAAATGTGTATGAATGATGTTGTAATTTTAAAATACGGAATTTCCGCGCAATCCATTATCGTATAAAAGGGTAATGTTTTTCACGCCTTTACAATGCCTATATTTTGTTCTTAACAAATAAACCGTAGTAATATTCATTACTAAATAGTGTTCATGTCATCTGTATCCTTCCCTTTATCTGAGCATTTTCTACTGCTAAGATAGTTTGTTTTAAATTTTCTAAACTTATCACATTAACATTAACATTAATAGAATTAAATATTCTTCTCCGCCATATAGTTTTGGCCCTTGAAGTGTTTTTCATTATGGTTTCCTCCCAAGTATAAAAAGGAGCCATTAGTCAGATAGTGACCAAATGAATCTCCTTTTTCCCTCTAAAATGAATTATTCAAAGACTAAATTGACGTCTTCTGACATCACAAACTATAATTCGCTATCGACAACCCTTGATGAGCAGATAGCTATACTTTCGGAAATACACAATTTGATTCATTATTATAACTTTGTGAGTTAACCTCTCCATGTTTCATTACAACATCATCTCTCAGTCATTCACTATGCTGTGTATATCCCAATTAGGCTTATTTTCTTTAACCTGTTAAAGTATAGGTTATACAAGTTATTCCGCATTCCTTACAATTAAAGACGCACTCTTATTCTGGCTTTATCTGATTCATATAACTTAATATGCTTTCATCACTCATTTCCCCAGTGATTATTTTCTCTATTTTACCTTCCGGATTAACTAAAATAGTCGTTGGTAATGGTTTAATATTATAAGCTAGCATAACGCTTTTATTTTTATCTATTAAAACAGGGAAGGAAAGGCCTTTTCGATCAATATAATCTTGAACCACGAAATCAGATTCCGCAATATTAACAGCTAATACTTGAATGCCTTCATCTTTATATTCTTGGTAATATTTGTCGATGATTGGAAATTCTCTTTCACATGGTTTGCACCATGTTCCCCAAAAATTCAAAAAGACTCCTTGTCCTTTGTACTCCGATAAGTTATGTGTTTCCCCGTTCATATCAACTAATTCAAAATCAGGAGCAGCATCTCCAACCTGTAAAACTTTGTTTTTCTCTTTAGTCAAACTATTGTAAACAGTAAAGACTATTGCTCCTGCTAATATCACCAAGATAAATAGGCGCATGAAAAGTCTCCTACTTTTTTTATCCATAAGAACATATCCTTTCTCCAATAAACTATTCCTTGATATTTTGAAGTTACTAAAACTTTAACAATATTTCTTTAAAGAATAGTATAATAAATAAATGTGGAGAAAATATGCAGATATAGTGGATTTTACTTCTCTTATCCAATAAGACTTTTTATTAAGTCTATTTATTTTATTGATGTTTACTTCTATTAAGTGGGCTTGAAGATCTTGAAAACTTTAAATTTAAATATAATGCTATTAAAGATAATATTAGGACTATGAAAATCGAAAATTCTAGATAAAACGAATTCCCCGTGTTACTCTTCTCAACAATTTTCTTGGAGGTTATGGATTCTACTTTCTCTAGTGGATAAGTAGCAACTAAGTTATCATCTTCACCGATAATATTCAAAGTTCCATCCTTATTTACTTTTTTATTTAGTTGCTCATTTATTGAAGATGTATAAGAAATAGTTTTGGCATTCCTATACTCTTCATCTCCCAATTTAAATGTCGTTCCTTTTTGAATATTTGTTGTTTCATAATTATCAAATGCATAGTCTATTAATTTTACTGTATCGTGATATATTTCCTCTTCAATACTGCTATTTAAAGTTATTACAATTAGGCTTAACTCTTCATTCTCAGCTGTCGTTGCTAACGTAAAGCCAGATTGATTTATGTATCCAGTTTTCCCCCCAGTTACCTCTTCATAAGGGATTTCGTCTTTTAAAATTTTATGATGGGTTATAAGGGTGGTATCCCATGTTTCTCCATCCCAATTTAACTCCTTTGTACCGAATATTTCCTTAAACACTTTATTTTGCATTGCATACTGGGTTATTTTTGCTAAATCTTCAGCCGTTGTAACATGTTGTGAATCAAAAAGCCCGTGTGGATTTTCAAAATTTGTATTTTGGACTTCAACAACGCTTTTTAAATAAGCATTTAAGTCATTTGAAAATTCTTCTACACTTCCACTTAAATGTTCTGCTATTGCTATGCCCGCATCATTCCCGGAATTTATTAATAAGCCTTGGAGTAGTTTTTTTAATGTAACTCTCTCTCCTTCTTCTAGATATACTGTAGTTCCTTCAGCATCTCGTGCATTGCTACTAACTGTAACTAAATCATCTAATTCACCTGTTTCAATAGCGTATATGGCTGTAGCTATTTTTGTTAAACTTGCAGGATACATTTGATCTTTTGAATTCTTTTCATATAATACTTGCCCTGAATTAGCTTCTAGGACTATTGCTGCTTCACTAGCTAAAGCGGGTGGTAGACTCGCACCTAACGCCTTAGTAATAGGAAAACAATTAAATGCTACTACTGTAATGACGATAATAATAATTTTCCTCATAAATTTAATTCTCCATATCTTTCTTGCTTGTTTGTTAAGATGTTCTATTAGTGTAAATTAAAATTATGAAGAAATTGTGGAGATTGGAGTATTGCAATCATTATTTAAAAAAAGTTATATACACGTAAAGTTAGAATTCGTCATTACTAATTAAGGCATAAATTAGTCTAATATTTATTTGCAAAAATACTAAAAGACGCCATTTTGATTGCGTTGATCAAAATGGCTTCTTTTATAAAATTTTATAAAATTAAACTTACATATTTTTCCGGATACAGATTTAAATGTTCAAAAATGGTCAATAAACCTATAATGAGTAATCTGTTAAAGGTTCTTTCACCTTTTATTTAATCTTCTTAAAAAGCACGTATTTCATAAGTCACAGTCAATCCATCTCGAATATTCCCAAAAGAAAATAGAAGATATTCTCCTGTTTGTTGGTCAATACGGACTTCATCATAACAATTAATAAAACCCTCTAATTTACTCCTTGCCAAATGCAAGGCGATATCTAAACTTTCCGCATTCAATTTAAATTCAATGAGCTGGATTGGTACATGGAAGCATGGAGTACCATAAGCACTACCTAGCAATTCGCTTTTATTTTTAATTAATCTAGCAATATACATAAAGTAAAACCTCTTTTAAGTGCCTGTCTTAATAAGCTCATGTAATCTAAATTTAAATAATATATTTTAAAAATTTACTTATGAATAGCGACTGCCTGTTTTCCAAGTTCCACATAGCTTTTGAAGAATTTTTGCTTATTGTGTTCAACATATCCTTTTAAAGGATCCATGACTATAACTTTGTCTTCGGTTTGTCCAATCAAAACCACAGAATGTAGGTTTTGGTACATTTCATGATATTCATTTGTTCCCTCAATAATCCACCCGCCTTTTTTTTGTGGTATTGAAAGATCGAGAGTTACCCAAACTATTACAGGGACGCCTTGTTCAGTGTAATTTAAAATGTTTTCCTCTGTTTGACCACTTATATTTGAAACTTGTAAAGATAAATCATTCTCATCTATCGCTGTGTTGGCAGCCTGCGCGATCGGCTTAGCAAAGACATACGTGCCAATATTATTTGCATATGGGCTTCCGGTATATGCCACATTAGGATTGGCACCAATCTTTTTATTTCCTTGTTGCCTAAAGGCTTGAAGTGGTAAATAGTTATCCGTCATTTCAGTTTTCGACATTTCTAGACCATAGTAATTTAAGACAGCTGTTAATGCAGTAATTTCACAACCATTTGGTAATTCTGGCTTTTGAAGAACTTTAGGAATAGCCAAACGCTGGTAGTTAGTTGCATGTGTTTCTAATACATAATAAGGGCTTGAAACTTTATATGTAAATTCCTCTATTGAAGGATAACTTTTCCCTGTACCGCCATTCTCCAGAGACGTTGCAGTTACTTTATATGTCCTATCTTCTTGTAAACCCTTGAAAACTGCAACTCCTTCAATCGAACCTATCACTGTATCAACTTCTTGGCCACTAGAAGCATCTTCTATAGAGATTAATAATTCTGGAACTGGTGCACCACTGCTAAACTCAACAGTTAAAACAGTCAATTTACCTTCTATTTCTTCTTCAGAATTTACGAGATTCGAGGAACATGCCGCTATTAAAGAACTCATAAATATGATACTAAGAATTTTAATATGAGTAGACATTTACAATCTTCTCCTGTCTTGTCCCCATCCTTTGAATATTTAGTAAGTTAAGAGAAATATCTCTTATACCATAAAAGAAACATATAAATCGTCCAAATTTTTCTCTGGTTGTTTGCTCGGCCTTCATAGTGATCAGTTAATAGTTTAGTAATCTCTTCTCTATTAAAGAAAGTATTAGCCATATCGCTTTCAAATATTGCCTTAATCTGGTTATAATATTTCTCTTCTTTTATCCATAATCGAATCGGTACAGGAAAACCAATTTTCTTTCGCTTTGCCCAAGCATCAGGTAATGCTTTCCTAGCTGCAAGACGAAATGCATACTTTGTGCCCTTCTCACTCACTCTAAATCTAGTAGGGATTCTTGAAGCAACATTCATAACTTCTTTATCAAGAAATGGTACCCGTAATTCTATAGAATGAGCCATACTCATCTTATCCGCTTTTAATAGAATATCATCTACTAACCATAGATTTAAATCTAATATTTGCTTCTTTGTAATATCATCTTTATCTGATACTTTACTGTAAATTGGAGTAACAATATCCTTCACTGTTGGTGCATTTTGGTATTCCCTTTTTAAAATTTGAGATGCTTCATTTTCTTCAAAAATACGCGCTTGCCCAATAAATGTTTCTTCAACGGGTAATCCACCCTTCATTAAAAAGTGTTTACCGCGAACTTCTGGCATCTGTTTTGCAACTTGTGCGATTGGTTTTCGAATATAGCTCGGTATTTTTTTATACTTACGCATAGAAGGTGTTTCATCATATTCTGCATATCCACCAAAGAGTTCGTCTGCTCCTTCTCCCGAAAGAACAACCGTTACATGTTTACGCGCTAATTCTGCTAAGAAGTAAAGTGGTACAATAGACGGGTTAGAATGTGGCTCATCCATCATATATTGAATTTCTTCTAACTTCTCAAAACAGATATCAGGATCTAATACTTCATTAACATTTTCAATATTAAGCTCTTTTGAGAGAGCTACTGCATTATCTACTTCAGAGAAGTTTTCTGCATTAAACCCGACCGAGAATGTTTTATCTGGTCTTAAAACAGATGCAACGTAACTGGAATCAACCCCGCTTGAAAGGAAAGAACCAACCTTAACATCTGATATTTTATGACAATTTACCGAATCTCTTACTACTTCATCGATGTCTTCAACAATTGATTCTAATGTATCTTCTTCAGGTTTAAAAGAAGGTTCCCAATAACGTACGATGTCAATTTTCCCGTTTGCATAAGTTAAGTAATGTGCTGCCGGAAGTTTGTATACCCCTTTAAAGAATGTTTCATTCAGAACCGGAAACTGAAATGTTAAATATGGTTTTAAAGCCTGCTCATTGAGCTCTTTTTTAAAATGAGGATGTGGTAAAAAACTTTTGATTTCTGACCCGAACATTAACGTCTTGTTCATATAAGCATAGTAAAATGGCTTTATACCAAAGGGATCGCGTGCTGCAAATAATGTGTTTTTGCGACGATCCCAAATAACAAACGCAAACATTCCTCGAAGTTTTTTCACAAGCCCTTCGCCATATTCTTCATATCCATGAACTAAGACTTCACTATCCGTATTAGTTTTAAATTTATGACCTTTTTCTATTAACTTCTTCCGTAGAGCGCGGAAATTATATATTTCCCCATTAAATACAAGTACTAGTGAATCATCCTCATTATATAAAGGTTGGTTTCCCTGCTCCAAATCGATAATGCTTAATCGACGGAAGCCCAGTGCAGCATTTCCATCTAAAAATGTACCTCCAGAATCCGGTCCCCTATGAATAATTTGATTCATCATATTTTGAAGTACTAGTTCCGAATTGTTTACTTCCCCAATAAATCCAGTAAAACCACACATATTTTTTCTCCTTTTTCTCTACTTTTTTTGTTATTTTGTTAAATCGTTATTTAATTTAATCTACTTTTTTATTCTTAATTTGCTTATCCCAAAGTTTTAAGTTCATATGGAAGCTTTACTATAAATCTAGAACCTTTCCCAAACTTACTTTCTACTTTGATTTCACCTTGTAAATGTTTTATAAGTTCATGAACAATTGCTAACCCTAAGCCTGTTCCACCCATTTGTCTTGCACGTGATTTTTCTACTCGATGGAAACGATCAAAGATAAACCGTATTTCTTCCTCTGGTATTCCTATACCAGTATCCTCCACAGATATTAAAATAAATTCTTTTTCTTTATTAACTTTCACTAAAATACTACCATGTTCAGTATAATTTATTGCATTTTCCAATAAATTAAGTAGTATTTGCTCAATCCTTAAACCATCCGAAATTATAGAAGGTAAGGTTTCTTCTATTTCAAATAATAAATCTATGTCTTTCTCTTTTGCCTTTAATGTCACCTTTTGTATAGCTGATTCGATAACATCCTCTAAATCTACAGATTGGATATATAAATTAATCTTGCCTTCTTCCATTTTCGATAGTTCAAATAGCTCTTGAATCAACTTCGCTAATCGTGTCGATTCTTTTTCAATAATCTCTGAATAAGTCTTCAGCTCTTCCTCGTTTCGGTATTGACCACTATTTATAATTTGTGAATATCCTTTTAGATATGAAATGGGTGTTCTCAGCTCATGGGATATATTTGCTAAGAGTTCACTACGATTTACTCGGTAATTATTTAACTCTATACTTAAATCATTAATTGCTTCAGCAAGAGAACCAATTTCATCTTTTGATTTAATTTGAACTCTTGTTTTTAAATTTCCCTTTGAAATTTCCCGTGTTGCTTGTTCAATCTTAAGTAAAGGTCTTGAAATCCTTGTTGCCAGAAAAAACGAATAGGCAAGTGCCAATAAAATTGCTCCTGCTATCGAACCAAAAATCCAATCGCGTACATCGTGCATACTTTCGTGAAGTTTATCGATTGAAGAAAAGACAATAACTCCACCATTAAATTCGTTATTTTCTACAATTGGCTGCCCTGAGAAAAAGAATTTTTCATACGTGTTTGGATCAAATCGTTCTTTATTAAACTCTTCTCCTGTTTTTAAACTTGAAAGCCACTCATTTGGAATAGACATACCGGTTTTAAATTCTAATACACTATCAGAAACGATAATTCCGTTTCGATCAAATATTATAATTTCTTTGTTTGTAATAGAACTCAGGTAATCATAAAACTGTGCTCCATCATTCATGGAACTACTCAATGATGTAGCTAATTCCTCAGCCAATTCACTGACCCCCTCGTTTATATGGAGAGTATAAACATTTAAAAAAATTCTGTCTATAAAGAAAGCAAATGGAAGTAAGATACTTAAAAATAAAATCATAATAAGCATTCCTAATTTGAATACAATTCCATTAAATTTCATTATTTTTCTCCTGGTAGAACAAACTGGTACCCAATCCCCCAAACAGTTCTAATCAACTTTTGATCTTTATCTATCTTTTTTAACTTTGTACGAATATTTTTTATATGTGAATCAACCACACGTAAATCCCTCTCCTCATATTCTTCCCAAATATGATTTAATAGAACTTCCCTTGACCATACTCTGGTTGGAGAAGTAGCTAATAAAGAAAGAAGTTCAAACTCTTTTGCTGTTAATTCCACATAGCATTCATTGAAGAAAAACTTTCTACTATCAAGATTTAATGTAAATAAACCATCTGTATAAGAGAGAATATTTTCCGTTATCTTATCTTTATTTATTTGCATAAAATTCGAGCGCCGTAACAATGCTTTAATTCGTGCCTCCAGCTCCTCAAACTCAAATGGTTTTATTAAATAATCATCTGCACCAATCTCTAACCCTCTTACTTTGTCAGAAATTTCATTTCTTGCAGTTAACATTAGAATCGGCGTATCACATAATTCCCTTATTTTTTCACATACTATCCAGCCATCTACATAGGGCAGCATAATATCAAGAATTATTAAGTCGTACTCATGATTCTTTATAAAATCCAACGCTTTGATACCATCGTTTGCCATTACTAAGTCATATTCACTTCCAAGATGAATTGCGAGCAAATTAAGCATATACACTTCATCTTCTACAATTAGGATTTTTTTCATTGGTAATCCCTCTCAATATTCATTAAAGAAAATTTCTCCTAACTAGCTCATTATATATAAATTACTATAAAAAATTGAAGAAAGTATGGAGATTGTAAATTTATGTAATAGCTTCTGACCCTTTTTTCCCCTCAGCGTTCAATAAAAATAGTTTGCAAAGGAGTGTAATAAAATAGAATCTTTTTGTAAAACTAAAATAAGAAAAAAAGCCCCATGTTTTTACTTTTTTAAATAAAAAGCATCAAAATAAACTTTATAAATTATTTATTAAGTGTGCGGGTTCTCCAGCGCGTCACGTATAGTACTTTTACTTTATCATTTATAATCTTTTATTTTAGTATAAAAAAACTGTAGACAAATTTGAGTTTGTCTACAGTTTGATGCAATCTTGAAATGGAACTTTTCTCCAAAATCAGCCAGTTCCGCAGCTGAGATGAGGATGTCTTCAAGCATTCTTAATATTATACAGACAAAGACGTAACATTAATTAAATTACTTCTACTTGTCCCATCATTCCATTTTCTTCATGTTCAAGTATGTGGCAGTGGAACATGTAAATTCCTTTATTATTAAATTTGACTGCTAATTTTACTGTTTGTCCAGGTTCAATTGCGATTGTATCCTTCCATCCTTGTAAGCTTGAAGGAGGTTCTTCCCCATCAATTGAAACAACTTTAAATTGTGTACCATGAATGTGGAATGGATGTATCATACCACCCATCATATCTGGTTTATTATAGATTTCCCAAATTTCTGTTTCACCTTGTTTTTGTGTAAGGTCAATTCGATTAATATCAAACTTCTTACCATTAATCGTTACCATTTCTTCCATCCCAAAAAGTTCAAGCTTTTTCGAAACAGGTAAATTACGTTCTTCATCTGTAACTGCATAATCATTTAAAGATTCTGCAATCTCAGTCTCATTGGATTTTTCTTCTTCAATTTTAAACGGTAATAAGATCGCACCTTTTTCATTGATTAATGAAACATCACTTGATGAATCATATTTAGAAAAGTCAACTATTATTTCCGCTCTTTCTCCGGCAGTTAATGTTATTTCCGTCATTTCTGTTGGTTCATTTAAGAAGCCACCATCTGTAGCGATTTGTTGGAAAGCATCTCCTGTATTTAATTTAAACGTATAGTTACGTGCATTTGAACCATTCAATATGCGTAAGCGGACTTTCTCTTTTCCTACTGTTAGTTTAGGATTTAGTGTTCCATTTACCAATAATGTATCACCAATTGTTCCATCCTCATTGATTACCGCATCGTAGTTTAATTGTTTTTCATCATCGAACTGTCTGTCCTGGAATATTAATGGAATATCGTTAACTCCATACTGGTCTGGTAAACCAAGATTCTTAGAATTATCATCTTCAACATAAATCAATCCAGCTAAACCTTTATATACTTGTTCTGCTGTAGCACCTTCGGGATGTGGATGGAACCATAAAGTTGATGCTTGCTGATTTACCTGGAATTCAACTTCTTGTGTCTCTCCAGGTTGTACCACTTGATGTGGCCCACCGTCTCCCTTTCCAGGTATATCTAAACCATGCCAGTGAAAAGTAGTTGCTTCTGATAATTTATTATTTGTTCGAAATTTAACTGTTTCGCCCTCATTTATACGAATAACTGGACCTAAAAAAGAACCATTGTAGCCATATGTTTGTGTTTGAACACCGTCAAAAAATTCTGTTGTTCCTTGTTGTGCAGTTATATCATAAACACTTCCTTCTTCAGGTTCAAGTAATGGCGGGAGCGCAAGTTCGTTTTCTCCTGTAGAGTCATTTAAATCTACCGGCTCTGGATCGCCCTCCATATCCATTCCTTCCATATCCATTCCTTCCATATCCATCATTTCTTCTTCGCTCATATTAGAATGATCCATTTCTGACATTTCATCTGTAGACATATTGGAATCATCCATCGTTTCGTTTTCCTTGGATTCTGAATTACTTGCACTACATCCTCCAATAATAACAGTACCTAATAATAATGAAGTTATTAAAATTTTTGATTTCATGTTATTTCCTCCCTTATATTTATCACATAAAAAATGTAACAAATAAATATGAAGAAATTATGCACTTTAAGTGACTAGAGGGATTTTTTTTGTGATAAATTTTAATGCTACTGTATAAAAACACCTTTAATGAATGTTATGTGACTTTTTAATGTGATTTTTTTGTATTGTGTAGTCCGATTCTCCAGGCAAAAAAACAAATAACTAAGAGAGTGAGTCCAATTTTCCACTTCAAATCAACCTGCATAAAACCATAAATAGCACCTGCTTCTATAAGAAGGGAGGGTATTTTACCGGTAGTACTAGCAATAGCAAATAACCAGAGTGAAACCTTTGAAAATGCACTCCCTAAAGTTACAGCACCAGATGGAGTAAAAGGTAGGATTCGAAAAATTAAAATAACCCAAAATGCCTTATACCCTTCTAAATCCTTTAATTTGATGAGTACTGGATGATGATAATCTTTAATTCTCCATTTTTTTATCCCTTTTCTATATAAAATAAAACTAATTATCGCCCCGATAGCTTCACCTGTAATAGAGACTAATAAACCTACATATAATCCAAAAAAAGAAAGGTTTGCTAATGTGATAAATGCACTAGGTAAGACCCCTGCAATACTCACAAGAACATTAGCAGTTAAACTTACAAAAATGGCAAATAAGTCGGCGTGTCCTAATAATTTCACTAAAAACTCTTCCATAACTCAACTCTTTCTCTATACTTTTCAGCTAGCTAAATTCCCTATGTAATATGATAAAAACCATGTCGATTATTATTTAAAGACCAAGGTTGAACTTTTCAGTTATGCATAATTAGAAGAAAGTTAATTACTACTAAAAAAAGCTCTAAATTTTTGAACAGTTTCCGTCTAATAATTAGAAAACCTAAAACATATAGTTTTTTGAGGTGGAAAAAACATGCGAAATAAAATATCGGTACTGTTTGGATTTATTTTACTACTATTTATATCTCCTATAATTGCAACACATTTCACAAGTAAATTCCAACTGGAAAAAGCTGAACAAGAATTATTAAACGAACAAGAACAAGATTTAATAAACGAGCAAGAACAAGAATTAATAATCGAGCAAGCTGAAAGTACTAAAACAAATGTTATTAAAAAATCAGAATCAGATAAGAAACTTGTATATGCCTCAAACGATAACAACTTAGTTGTTGGTAATGACCAAATTGAACCAAAAAAAGCTTTAATTCTTTTTACACACTCCTATGAAGCATTTATTCCCATCCTAAAAAGTAAAAAAGGGTTGACTGATGTTTATCATTCAAACTCCAACATTACAGCATTCAAAGATGTAATTAAAGATTATTTTAAGCTTAACTCTATTAATGCAGAGTTTCTCCCTTTTGATACGATGGGTGAATTAAAAAAAACAAATCGTACGTTTTCTGAAGCATACTCAGTTGTACGCCCCTCTTTAGAAGCTCAAATTAAAAAATATGATTATGATATAATAATTGATTTACACAGAGATTCTGCATCTAGAGAAATTTCAACACTTAATTACGAAAATGAGACTTATGGAAAACTATATTTTGTTGTAGGAGAAGAACATCCAAATTATTCAATAAACAAAGCTTACGCACAGAATATTTCTTCTCAATTGAACGAGTTAGTTCCAGGTATTTCACGTGGCGTTATCAGTAAAAAGGGTGATCTAGTTGATGGTATTTATAATCAAGATCTTTCTGAAAATATGGTGTTGATTGAACTGGGAGGAATTGAGAATACAGAAGAGGAAATTAATCGTACCATATCGGTTCTTTCAAATGCAATTTCTATTGTTTTAAAAGAATCCTCACAAAATATAACGAAGGAAGCATAAATAATGTAATCTTTACTATAAAGTGCACCTTAGAAAATTTCCAAGGTGCACTTTGTTTGGTCTATTCAGCCGGTGATAATTCACTTTCTGTAACCCATTTATGATTTGTTACTTCCTCACCTGTTGTTGAAGTATAATCAACCATATAAACAGTTGTTTCATCAGCAGAATCAATTGTTGCGGTTGCTCCTTCCATGCCCTCCATGTGATCAGCATTAATTGTTGCTTCTTCACCTGGTTCTAAAGGTTGTTCTTCAACCCCTTCTAATTCCTCATGTATTACCCATTTGTGATTTGTTACTGGCTCCCCTCCATTTGTAGGAGTGTAAGATACCGTATATACAGTAGTATCAAAAGCACCTACAATTGTTGCTTCAGCCCCGTCCATACCTTCCATATGGTCAGCATTAATTATCGCAGTACTTCCTACTGGGTATGTTGGATTTGCAGCTTCTTCCAATCCTTCTGGTATTTCTCCGTCACTAGAGTGATTCATAGTTGAATGATCCATACCCTCCATTTGACCTTCTGTTTCACTTGTCTGTGCATTTTCTTGGGTGTTAGTGTTTTGAGTTGTTTCTTCATTATTATCTCCAGCACATGCAGAAAGTGTTAAGGCTGCCGTTATGGAGATAATACCCATCATTATTTTATTTGCCATTTATAATTCCTCCTCGTTTTTGCTCTAATTCATTTATTCCTATCAATAGAAGATTATAAACATTAATTATGCAAAAAATATGGAGAAAGTAACTTTTGTTATGATTTGTCCGTAGATTATTAATTATTCGCAAATAGTTTTTGTTCTATTTTTTAATCTCTGAAATACTGCAACCCCCTAATAACCTAACGTTGAATTTGGCGAATATGCTCTCGAACTTCACCCTGTAAGGCAAGAACTCCGACCTCTTTACCTTACCAGCCTCGTTCCTGCATACGTTCACTTTCATGAAGTGCTGCTATTTCAATTCCCTTCATCGGTGTTCCGAGTTCTTTTGAAATTTCGGCAATTAGCTTATAGTCTTTGTAATGAGTTGTTGCTTCAACAATTGCTCGGGCGAATTTTTCAGGATTGTCCGATTTAAATATACCGGAACCAACAAAAACGCCATCCGCTCCTAGTTCCATCATAAGAGCAGCATCCGCCGGGGTTGCTACGCCGCCTGCAGCAAAATTAACAACCGGAAGGCGACCTATACTTTTAATTTCCACTAATAATTCATAAGGTGCACCTAAAAGTTTGGCTTCCGTCATTAATTCATCTTCATTCATCCCTATAATCCGACGAACTTGTCCATTTACCTTGCGGATATGGCGTACCGCTTCCACTATATTCCCTGTCCCTGGTTCCCCTTTTGTACGCAGCATTGATGCTCCTTCCCCAATTCGACGTGCTGCTTCTCCAAGGTCACGACACCCGCAAACAAAAGGAACTGTATAGTCACTTTTTAGTAAATGATATTCTTCGTCGGCAGGTGTTAATACTTCGCTTTCATCAATATAATCAACACCCATTGCCTCCAGAACTCTGGCTTCCACAATATGGCCAATACGTGCTTTTGCCATAACCGGAATCGAAACCGCATTCATGACTTCCTCTACAATTCGCGGGTCTGCCATTCGGGCAACACCACCTGCTTTACGAATATCCGACGGTACACGCTCCAAAGCCATAACGGCTACTGCTCCAGCTGCTTCTGCAATTTTTGCCTGCTCTGCATTAACGACATCCATAATTACGCCGCCTTTTTGCATTTCCGCCATCCCACGTTTAACTCTTTCTGTTCCCACTTGTTTCATATAACTTCCCCTCCAACACTTTAATGTAATAAATTATAATAAATACTGACCATATAAAAAGAGTCAGATTTTATAAAAATCACATGGTCACATAGAGAGGAACCGCTTGGATATGCTGATGGTCGTTTCAAAAAAATAATACAAAACCTTTGTATGATCAACTTTATAGAGCGATGAAAGATGCTGTTATAACAAAAATAAATTAAAGTAGGAACAAAATTGCTATAAAAGGGAAACTTTCCTCCTTTTTAAATATTAGCCAAACAACAGTCGAGATTGCCATGGGCAACTTCTCGCAGAAGGCTATATCGTTTCAAAACCAAGCGTTGGCTTTTATGTGCTCCGTTAACTATTTACCCACCGTTTTCCGTATTTAATGTTATCAATTCACAAATGTAAGAATGATCCTCAATGACTAGAATTTTAAACTTGCTTATTCATTCATAAGCCTCCTAATTTAATTCAACCCATGTAGCAGTTTATTAACTTCAACAAAAAAAAGAGCATCAATCCCTTTGGATTAACGCCCCCGTACTTGAATAAGCCTTATCTAACTTCGAAAACAAATGTATAACTTGAATCTCCCTCTTCCCACCTTGCATAGACATTGTACACATAAACACATTTTTCTTTTGGTACTACCAAAAAATTATTACTTAGTTTAAACATTTTATACTTCGTTATCATTAAGCCATATTTTTGCTAATGTATTTTCGTTTGGTTCTTTTTTAAATTCTATTTTCAATTCAGGTTCAGGCGATACATTGACAGTTTTAATTGCATTATGGTGAATTAACATTGTTGGAGAAATCGTATCGGCACAAATAGTATTAAATAAACCATCTCAAAAATACGAACCTTGGGCCACTTCTACCTTTTTTTAAAGTAATTATTAGCGAAGGCGGTGTTTATATGATAGATTCACTGATTTGATCTCTACCTACTCGTCTTAAAAACTTATTAAATGGCTCCCGTTTCTTACCCATTTTAGAATAAGCTGTTATTATCTTGTCTACTGCGTCGTACAATTCTTCAGGTGTTAATTTCTCCAACAACAAGGAACCGACCTCAGCGTCCTTTCCTTTTGCTTTACCTCCAACATATAAGTTGTAATGATCGCTAACTTTCATAATACCAATATCATTTATCATAGGTTCTCCACAGCCAACAGGGCAACCGGTATAGGCTACTCTAAGTGTAAATGGAACAGTTCTACCAGCAATAAGTTTATTTAATTCTTTTGCTACAGGCATTCCTTCTTCTTCTTCACCCTTGCAAAAGTTACATGTCCTTAAACTCTTTACGAAATTTCCAACCAAATAACACTCTAATCCAACCTTTTTAAATTCTTCAATGATTGAATCTTTTGCTTCCTCTGGAATCTCTAAATAAATTTGTTGAAAAGTCGTCAATTCAAGTTCATCATTTTCATTTAAATATTTTAAGATTACGTTAAGCTGTTTGAAACTTAGTTTCGCCCCAAATCCGATTCCACCGTTAACTGCAATCTTGACTTTTTTTATATCGTTATCCAAATTAATTTCTCCCTACTTGTATTAAAAAATTAACCTCATATCCCTTTCTAGGTTATATGAGGTTATTAAGATGAATTACTAAAAAATTATCTTATCTTTTATAGCGAAGTTGTTCAAAATTCAAATTTACTTATCCAACTTTACTCTTTGTAATCTTAAAGCATTTAAAACAACAGACACGGAACTAAATGCCATTGCAGCACCTGCTACCCAAGGTGCTAGTAATCCTACTGCTGCAATTGGAATACCTAATGTATTATAAGCAAATGCCCAGAATAAGTTTTGCTTAATATTACGCATCGTTTTCCGACTCATGATTATCGCGTCGGCAATACTGTTTAAATCTCCACGAATCAACGTAATATCAGCTGCCTCCATTGCAACATCTGTACCTGTACCAATAGCCATCCCTATATTAGCTGTAGCGAGTGCCGGTGCATCATTAATACCGTCGCCCACCATTGCTACTTTTTTACCCTGCTGTTGTAATTTTTTCACTTCCTCAGCCTTGCCTTCAGGAAGGACTTCTGCGATTACAGCATCTACACCTACCTCTTTACCAATTGCTTGTGCTGTCCTATGGTTATCACCTGTCATCATAATGACTTCGATTCCCATTTCCTGCAATCGTCTTACAGCTTCGTGAGATGTATCTTTTACTGTATCCGCAACTGCTACTAATCCAGCATATTGCCCATTAATGGCAGCTAACATTGCTGTTTTGCCATCACTCTCTAAGTTTTCCATTGTTGGGAAAATGGCTTTGATATCAATCCCATATTGCTGCATAAGTTTACGTGTACCAATGATAACACCTTGACCCGAAACGGTTGCTTGAACACCATAACCGGGGATTGCTTCAAAAAATTGCACATTACCTAGTTCAATTCCTTTTTCTTGAATACCATGAACGATTGCCTGTGCTAATGGATGCTCCGATTGTTTTTCTGCTGCCCCGATGAGGGATAAGAATTTCTCCTCATCTTGACCATTCGCTAATAAAACATCAGTTAACACGGGTTTCCCATGCGTTACAGTACCTGTTTTATCAACTACTACTGTGTCAATACCTTGTGTTTGCTCTAAATGCTCGCCGCCTTTAAACAAAATGCCAAATTCTGCAGCACGACCCGAGCCGGCCATAATCGAAGTAGGTGTCGCAAGACCGAGTGCACAAGGGCAAGCAATGACAAGTACTGCAATTAACACTTCCAGGGCAGGTGCAAATTCACCTGGCGTTACAAACGCAAACCAAATAATGAATGCAACAATCGCAATACCAATCACGATTGGTACAAAAATCCCTGAGATTTTATCTGCCATTCTTTGAATTGGTGCTTTCGAACCTTGTGCATCTTCAACAACTTTAATTATTTGCGCTAAAGCGGTGTCACGTCCAATTTTTGTTGCCTTCATTTTAATAAAACCGTTTTTATTTATGGTTGAACCAAATAAAGGTGAATCAACCGTTTTATCTACCGGAATACTTTCCCCTGTTAGCATCGATTCATCTACTGCTGTGTTACCTTCAATTATTTCTCCATCAACCGGAATTTTTTCACCTGGTTTTACTAAAATTGTATCACCAATGACCACCTCTTCTAACGGTATTTCAATTTCAACCCCATTTCGAACAACCAATGCGGTTTTCGCCTGTAATCCCATTAACTTCTTAATTGCTTCGGAAGATCTGCCCTTTGCTTTTGCTTCAAATAGTTTACCTAGAATAATTAAGGTGATTAAGACTGCACTTGTTTCGAAATAAAGCTGTGGGTGTTCATGTGTACCATTTGTAATAAATGTTTGATATACACTATAAAAATAGGCTGCCGATGTTCCTAACACTACAAGAACATCCATATTGGCACTGCCATTTTTTAATGCTTTATAGGCACTTACATAAAATTGCCATCCAATAATAAACTGGACTGGTGTTGCGAGCGCCATCTGTACCCAAGGATTCATTAAAATCTCAGGCATATAAATGAACGATGTAAACGAAAAGTGACTAACCATCGTCCATAAAAGTGGTAATGAAAGAATTGCAGAGATGATAAATTTCTTCGTTTGTTTTTTTATCGCTTGCTCGCGATAATCCGTCTCATCGTTCTCATTTTCTTTTACATGTGCAACATATCCTAACTTTTCAACTCTTTGAACAATATCTGCAACTGATACTTGGTCAGGATTATATTCAACTGTCGCATTTTCAAGAGCCAGGTTAACGTTTGCGCTCGAGATGCCGTCGATTTTATTTAATCCCTTTTCAATTCGGGTTGCACAAGAAGCACAAGTCATCCCAGTAATGGTAAACTCTTTCTTTTCTTTAGCGACACCATAACCAAGATCTTGTATTTTTTTCTCGAAATCTTGTTCACTCACTTTTTCTGGATTATATTTTATGACTGACTTTTCAAGAGCCAAATTCACATTTGCTTCTTCAACACCTTCTAATTTGTTGAGACCTTTTTCAATTCTTGTGGCACATGCTGCACAAGTCATTCCTGTTATCTGTATACTCGTTTCTTTCCATTCACTATTCATGTTGTATTCACCTCATCCTATATACTTCCTGGGGGTATATTTAAATCCAAGAAAGAGAGTGCTTTTAAAGCACTCTTAATGTATCACTAAATAACTAAAACTATTCAACGTCGTAACCTTGATCATCGATTGTCTCTTTAATTTTTTCTAATGTCACTTTTTCACTATTAAATGCTATGTCAACCTGACCAGCATCTAGGTTCACCTTCACTTGGTCTACCCCATCTAAGGCACCTACACTACCTTCTACTGATTTTACACAATGTCCACAAGACATGCCTTTTACGTTTAAAGTTACATTTCCCATATTAATCTCTCCTTTATTTTTTCATTAGTTTTTGAATTGTAATTAAAACTTCATCTAAAACTTCTAAATCCCCTTCTTGAATGCGATCCACAACACATTCTTTCATATGAGCTTCAAGTAGGAGTTTTGCCACACTATTTAAAGCCGCTTGAGTAGCAGATATCTGTGTAATGACATCATCACAATAAGTATCTTTTTCAATTAGTCCCTTTATGCCACGAACCTGACCTTCGATTCGATTTAATCTAGAGACAAGATTTTTCTTTGCATTTTCTGAGTGATGGCTTTTTCTAACGCTAACACTAGTACAGCACTCTTCTTCAAGGGCTGGTTCTTTTTCGGAATCCATATTACATTCCTCCTTGCAATCCATCATAGCATACCCCCATACCCTATGTAAAGAGGAGATAACTAAATGTTGGTTTATAGAATTACCGTTCACCATGCCAATAATATTCGCTTAATACTTCTGCAACAATTTCCGTTGTCCGATGAAGTTCTTTAATCGTATTATCTACCCCACCAATCTCAACAATAATGGAATGAGGTGAAATATCTTGATTATAGATTCCATTTCCTTGATGTTTACTTTTTTGAATGATTCCTTTAGACAAACCGGGATATTGTTTATCAAGTATCGTTTGTAGCCCTTCAGCAAAGGTTAGATTCTTTTCAAAGTCTTTGTGTCCAGTTCCAACAACAAATAGTAGATTAGCAAAATTTAACCCATTTATTTCGATTGTAGTTGCATCTTTACGTAATGAATCACGATGTACATCTATAAAATATTCTAATTCCCTATTTTCACTAAGTGCAGTACGCGCAAGTTCTCCTGATACATTGTAAGAACGGCCATAATTTAAATCCTTGGAAGTTAATACTTGAGCAATATCTGTTGAATCTACCCTAGTACCTATTCCTCTTCTCTCCAATAGCCTTGCCAACATCTTCCCTACCAATGTGACATTTGCTGAAGAATGATATGCTTCTTGTGGTTTTACTGCATCTTTTAAAAAGGGTAAAAAGGACTCTCTACTATGTGAATGATAAATATAAATAACTTCTTTACCAAATGTTGAATGTAATGATGAAATTTCTTTTGGTGATTTCATATTTTCAAACAATGCACCAATATTCTTATTTATTAGTTCCCGTTCTTTAAAAAGATTATCCATACTAGGTTGAAATTCATCTCTGGTCGGTGATTCCAAAAGAACACTTTTATTTGCATCAACAGACGCATCCATTGCGAAATCTTTTGATTTATTTACTGTGTCTTTTACATCATTATTCATTGTTTTTGGTTCAGATACAAAATTACTTTTATTCAAAAGTTTATTTTCTATATCCATTTCCTGTTCGTTAAATAAGATAAACCATAAAAATACCAATAGCCAAACAATGAAAAGAAAAATTGCCAAGCACAGCAAAAATTCTGGTATTGTTTTTTTTGATTGATTCTTCCTATTATCCTTAAAATTCGGAGCCATTCTGTCCCTCTTTTTTCACTGTTTGTATATTTAATCGTCAGAACTCTCTTTTCATTAACCGCTACTTTTAAAAATAAGATGCCTTTCCTGTTAATGAATTTTCAGGATCTTAGAATGAAAAAAGCCCACTGGTTTGATGGATGAATGTCGATAACCTTGACCCCTCATCAAACCAGTGGGCTCCATTTGTTATAATTTTTGTAAAAATATTGATAGTTAAGTGTTGGTGTGTTTTATCAAACAGGCCACTACTTTAAATTAAAAATTTCATCATCTTAACCATACCCACAATTAAAATTCCTATTGATAGAAAGGAGACACCATAAACCTTTAAATTGTCTGCTTTTATCAATTTCTTATATTCTCTATAAGTAATCTCCCCTTTTGCAAACCTTAATCCTAGAGTATCTGGGCTAATCGAGTAATAAATACCCTTGGAATCTTCTAGAATTACCTTGGTAACCAAATCTTTCCCATTCCATTGAACATCTTGATTATGAAATTCTAAACTGTTACTTCCTGAAACCTCAAACTTAACCACTTTGTAAATAGAACATTTTCTTATTTCTTGACTGATGTCGTATGCCTGTTGCTCAATGAAATTATTTGTTACACACACAACTCTCACCCCATTTCTTTTAATCTCAAATTATTTGCTTATTAAATATTGTATGCTGTATTTTAAATGAATTCTTTTATAAGTAAAGTATTGTATTGCTTATTTCTCAACTGTACTTATTAAGCTATTTGTTTTAAATATGTTAACGAACAACAATGCTTACCTTGAATTATAATAAAGAGGATTATTCATTCCAAGCTACCCGGACAATAAAGACACTATAATCGGGAATAAATATACCACTTGAAAATGCATGGGTGATCGAGCAAATCGACCATCCTCCCCTTATGAACAAAATCCTTTCTGAACAAAATAACAAAAGTGTTCCTTACCCAATTCGAAAAATTATGCCTCGTTCAGTCCTAATGTGTCAAAATTCTCTTCCTCGTTTTCAAATTGCAAAGTTTAAATATACATTAGTAGGGTACCCTATAATTGTACCAAAAAATGAAGGAGGTAGGTAAAATGCATGAAAAATTTAAAGAATGTATCGAAGAATGTCTTGCTTGTTTGACAGAATGTAACCATTGTTACGATGCATGTTTAAAAGAGGAAGATGTCAAAATGTTGGCAGAATGTATCCGACTTACTCGAGAGTGTGCCGATATTTGCGGTTATGCAGCATCTGCCATGTCCCGCGGAAGTCAGTTCGCTACTGAAATCTGTAAACTATGTGCCGATATTTGTGAAGCATGTGCAATTGAGTGTGAAAAGCATAGTGGTCACCACGAGCATTGTAAGAAGTGTGCAGAAGCTTGCAGAAGATGCGCTGATGTTTGCAGAGAAATGGCTAGCTAATCAAAAGGAAATTAAAATTTGTGTATCTTTTAACAGAGAATAACTTACAAAATTAAACAACGTCACAAAAAAAATTGCCTAAAAATTCCTTAGGCAATTTTTTTGATTTATTACTTAATCATTATTAATCTTCAAAAGTTGTGCATTTATTGCACAAATAATAGTACTTAATGACATAACGGCCGCCCCAATTGCTGGTGTTATGACAACACCAACGCTATAAAGAACTCCCGCAGCAAGTGGGATTGCAATGATATTATATCCAGCAGCCCAGCCTAGGTTTTGAACCATTTTTCTGTGACTAGCTCTGGAAAGTTTTAAAGTACTAAGGATATCAACTGGATTACTGTTAACTAATACAACATCAGCAGTTTCAATTGCAACGTCTGTTCCAGCCCCAATAGCAATCCCTAAATCTGCTTCTGCTAACGCCGGTGCATCATTCACACCGTCTCCAACCATCGCTACTTTCTTCCCACCTTGTTTTAAAGCTTTTACATTATTTGATTTTTCATGAGGCAATACTTCAGCAATCACTTGTGTCATCCCAAGCTTTTTACCCACATAATTTGCTACTCGATTGTTATCACCCGTCATCATAACGGTTTCTATCCCTAAATCATTTAATTCTTTTATCACTTTATAGGAAGACTCCCGAATAATATCAGCTAATGCGATCATGCCCTGTAATACATTATCTTTTAATACAAAAATGACAGTTTTACCTTCTTGTGCAAGTTTTTCATATATTTTTTCATTAAATAAAATCTTATTTTCTCTTAACACACCTGGACTAACTATCGCAATTTCAGAACCCTCTACTTTTGCGATTAGACCTTTCCCTGTCAAGTTTTGATAGTCTGTTACATCGTAAAGAGTTAAATTACGTTTCTTTCCTTCATTTACAATCCCCTTAGCTATTGGGTGTTCGGATTGTGTTTCAACAGAATACGCAAGTTTTAATAATTCTTCTTCACTAACCCCATTATTAGGATGAATATCAGTTACACCGAAATTTCCTTCTGTTAAAGTACCTGTTTTATCGAATACAATACGGTTAATTTTAAAAGCACTTTCAAATGAAGTACGATTACGTATCAATAAGCCATTCTTAGCCGCAATAGAAGTCGACCTTGATGTGACTAGTGGCGTAGCTAATCCAAGTGCGTGTGGACAAGCAATAATTAATACAGTAACCATTCTCTCTAATGCAAAGTCAAAATCACCTGTAACCCACCAATATGCTAGTGTAATAACACCTGCAACGATAGCAACATAAAATAACCATTTCGCAGCAGTGTCTGCAAACCCCTGAGCTTTTGACTTTGTTTTCTCTGCATCACTTACCAATTGGATGACTTGAGCAAGATAAGTGTCGCTACCAGTTTTAGTTACATTTACTTTTAACACGCCATCGCCATTAATAGCTCCACCGATAGCTTCCATTCCGGTCGTTTTTTCTACAGGAACGGATTCTCCAGTTAACATCGATTCGTCTACTGTTGAATGTCCTTCAAAAATAATTCCATCTAGAGGAACCTTTTCACCCGGTTTTATCAAAATTTGATCACCTGGTTTTAAATCTTCTACAGAAACTTCTACAATATTTCCAGATGCATCAATTTTATGAGCTTCTTTTGGCATTAACTTTATTAACTCTTCTAATGCTTTTGATGCTCCCATGATGGATTTCATTTCAATCCAGTGACCTAAAAGCATGATAACTATTAAAGTAGCTAATTCGAAGTAGAAGTCGCTCCCCTCAATAAAGAAGGCAGTCAAGGTGCTATAGATATAAGCAGTGACTATAGCAAGTGTAATTAATAACATCATACCTGGTGCTCGTTCTTTTATTTCACTCCATGCGCCAAGAAGGAATGGCTTTCCTCCATAAAAAAAGACAATTGTAGATAATAAGAATAATAGGAATGTATCACCAGGGAAGTCCACATGATACCCAAATAACATTTGGATCATCATCGATAAATAAGATATTGGAATTGTTAATACCAACGATATCCAGAACCGCTTTTTGAAATCTCCAATCGAGTGACCGTGATGCTTATCATGTCCTCCTTCATGTTGCCCATGGTAGGTATGGCTATGATGTTTCTGTTCAGTATGCTGGTTATGATTATGTTCATGATGAATATGATTGCTATGCTTATTTTTGTGATGATAATGACTCTCGGTTACATTGTGACCATGATGTTCATGTTCCTCATGTTTATTCTGAGAGTGATGGTCGTGATGATGGTGATTATGGTTATGGCTCTCTTTACCTTTTGACTCCATCTTACTTACTCCTTTTCAATTATGAATTTGAGAGATTGGTTAAATTTGGTTTAGGCAACATCATAACATATCCAAGATACCATGAATTTGAATTTTGACTTATAATTACAAATTCGCCTTATAGAAATGTTTACCAAATATATTATATCTTGAAAATATGCAAAATTTATCGAGACTTAACAAAAATAATGAAATCCCGCAAAAAAAAAGAATGGCTTTTAACCATTCCTTCATCTAACTATTATTTTACCAACCATCCCCAATTCTTTGTGTCCTGGAACTGTACAGATAAATTCAAATGAACCAGTCGTCGTTGGTGTAAACTTTATACTCTGTGTTTCCTTAGATTCTGCGTGTAAATGAATTACATTTTCATCTTCCATATCGTGTTTATGTCCTGATTGAGTACTCTCATTAAGATTAGGTATTCTTACTTCAATATCATGTTCAACATTATCCTGATTGTTTAGTATTAGATTTACTTGCTGATTCTTTTCTAAAACAATTTCGGTGGGTTCATATTTCATATTAATGGTCTGAATTGTAATATCCTTTGATTCTATAGTTTGACTTTCCTCAGATAAGGTTGGCGTATGATTGTTATGTATTGATGGTGTTTCGATTTCTAATTGATTTTCTGTTTCGATGTCTAATTGATTTTCTGCAAATGTTACCCCTCCTAAAAAATAAAATGCGATAAATATTCCAAGTAATAAAGGCCATAATGTTGCCAACTTGCTTTGCACGTTCCCTTTAACATTTTTTTTAGGTAGAATGCCAAACAAAAAAATAGTTGAGATTGATAAGAATAAAAAAACTCTTATTAATATAATTGACTGATTTCCATTAATCATTTCCCCTAGCATAGCACCCATCATACCACTCATCAATCCAGTCATTGTCCCTTCTAGTACAGATAATATTCCAAAATTACTACCTATTAAAAACCCAGCAATTAAACCGATAATGCACGCTAATATTGTTGAATAAAATAAGTCTCCTTGAAATGCAACACCTAAAAGTACCCCTGCAGTTAACCCAGTATTCATACTAAAAAACATTGTAATCATCATACATTGCATCGAATTAATTTCTTTTTTAACATTTTTTGATATCACCATTACTAAAATTGTTAGTACCATCAGTGACACTAAAATGAACATTTGATAAAATCCCACAGATTCATCCTTTTCTAAACTTTTTATACATTTAGTATAGTATATACCCTTATAAGGTATGCATGATTTGCTTTTTATTACAAATTTTATATTATTACAAGATTGTTACGACAATATCTAATTAAATCTGTTATTATATTTGGAATTATAGGTATTTGAACTATAAATTGTTTTTTATTGCATAATTTTGTTACAAAAATGAAAAATTTGAAACTATTTTTCTATGCTATTCTTACTTTATCAAAAAAAGTTTAAGCAACTTTTAAAAGGGGTAAAGTAATAGGATGAAGAAAAGATGGTTACTACCAATTTTTGCATCTTTCATGATTTTTACTGGCGTAGGTGCAAATAATACAGAAGCAGCAACAGTATCTGACTTAACAAATACAGCAAAAGACTATATCGGAGCTCCATACAAATTTGGTGGAACAAATATTAATACAGGTGTTGATTGCTCAGCATACACACAATTCGTATTTTCAAAATTAGGTATCTCTTTGGATCGAACATCAAGAGCACAATATAAACAAGGAACTTCTGTTTCAAAGAACGCATTAGAAGCAGGTGACTTGGTATTCTTTAATACTTCAGGTTCAGGTATTTCGCATGTTGGGATATACATAGGAAGTGGTAATTTTATATCAGCAACACCGAGCTCAGGTGTTAGAATCGATAAAATAAACGACCCATATTATTGGGGTTCTCGTTATATTGGAGCGAAACGTATTGCTGATTTCACTACTGAAGAAAAAGCTGAAGTTAAAAGTGCACAAATCGACTTCAGTGTTTACGCATCTCGTGGTGAAGTAGCCATTCAACTTGCAAAAGCATTAGGATTGGATGTTTCTGATAAGAACTCTCCATTCCCAGACGTGAAACCAACATCTAAGTATGCTGGTGCAGCTACCGCATTAGAAAAGCTTGGCATCTTTGGTGGAGATGAAAACGGTAAATTTAATCCAAATTCACCTCTTACACGTGGTCAACTTGCAAAAGTATTAGTTGAAGCTTTCGATTTGAAGCAACAAGGCAATGCAGAAGTTTTCTCAGATGTTTCATCATCTCATTGGGCAAAGGATTATGTTTCAATTTTATCTTCAAATAAGATTACTGCTGGTAAAGGTAACGGTACTTTTGGTGTAAACGACAATGTTACATTAAAACATTTAGATATCTTTTTAGAACGTTTAGCTAAATAAGATAAGATATGTACATAATTACACAATTAAATGAATAGACTTATATGGAAATAATGCTTGAAGGTGTCGATTACCTTCAAGCATTATTTTAGATATTAAGCATTTTTAAATGCATTGACAGCCATTTTTTTGCGGATTTCTATATATTAGTAGCGGATACTTGAAAAAATTTATCCAGAATTAGTTTTCTGGTAATTATTCTACTGGAGCTAGTTCACTTTCTACAAGCCATTTATGATTTACTACTTGTTCCCCAGTTTGAGTTGTAAAATCAACCATATAAACAGTAGTTTCTAAGGCGAACTCAATTACCGCAGATGCTCCGTCCATTCCTTCCATATGATCGGCGTTAAGTTTAACTTCTGTACCAGCTTCAAGAGATTCTTCTCCAGCATTGTTAATTTCTTCGTGAATCACCCATTTATGATCCTTCACTGGTTCTTCGCCAGTTGTTGGAAAATAAGTAACAGAATATGCTGTAGTTTCATAGGCCCCAACAATTGTTGCTACTGCCCCGCTCATTGATTTCATCCCCATATGCTCTGCTTGAATGATAGCCTGGCTGCCTACTTCAAAGGCTGGATTCTGTGCTACTTCCAAATTTTGTGGAATATCACCAGAACTGGACATGTTCTCAGCTAAGAGAGCCTCAATTGTTTCCTGGACGTTTAATACATGAATACGGACATCATTAATTAAACCATTTACTTCATTAGCATACGAGCTAGATTCTTTCATATTCTTTGTAATTGCATTTAATTTATTCTTCGCTGCATTTAACCGTTTCAGTAAAGAATCACTCTGTTCAAGATAGTCTTGGTATGTTTGTACATCTTTCGATGATAAGGGTACTTCTTCAAGAGAAGTTTCGATTCGCTGTATTTCTGTTTGTACTTCTACAATTTTTTTCTCTACCTTCTCTATTTTTCTCTCAACTTTAGATTCTTCTTTTTGAATCATATTTTGTGAAACCATTCCAGAATCGTAGGTGGCAGCGGAAACTCCACCTATAGGAAGATAAATCCCAATAGTTATTATACCTACCGCTAAAAGTTTTCGAGGTTTATTGTTCATCTAACTTCCTCCCTATTTTTGTTTTCACAAAACAGTTATTCCTTTTATATCTATTATTTAAACATCCTTACTAGATATTCTGATTTCTAAAATTAAATCAGAAAATTAGATAGTCTACTATTCTACATGCCTCCATACATTTAAGATACACCATAAACCATTCCTCTAGGCTCTTCATCTGCATAACATCCAATTATAATTAAAAGAGGTGTACATTAATATGTTCACCTCTTTAGTCTTATTCAGTATATCGAATTATAGAATCGCCTTTTTTATGTCTAAACCATAATAGAAGTAAAGCTATTCCAATTAGAATTAAAGAAAGTAATTGGGCAATTCGAAGCGACTCTGTAAGCATTAAACTATCTGTTCTTAAACCTTCAATAAAGAATCGACCGATTGAATACCATATTAAATAAGACAGGAACAATCCGCCTCTCCTAGGATTAAGCTTTCTAATAATGATCAGGAAAATAAATCCTGCGATATTCCACGTGGATTCGTATAAAAATGTTGGATGATAATATACACCATTAATATACATTTGATTAATAATAAACTCAGGGAGATTTAAATTTTCTAAAAATAATCTTGTTACTGCTGCACCATGTGCTTCTTGATTCATAAAATTCCCCCATCGGCCAATTGCTTGGCCGAGGATAATACTTGGTGCAGCAATATCGGCCAATTGCCAAAATGAAATTCCTCTTTTTTTAGCAAATATAATTGCGGTAATAACTCCTCCAATTAGGGCTCCATGAATGGCTATACCACCTTCCCATATTGCAAAAATTTTACCTGGATTCTGTAGATAATACTCCCACTTAAATAAAACATAATATAGTCTTGCACTTACAATTGAGATAGGTATAGCCCAAATTAATAGATCAGAAAATATATCTTTTGGAAGACCTAACTTTTTTAATTCTCTTGTCGCCAGAAACCAGCCTAAAATAATGCCAAATGCAATAATAATTCCATACCAGTATATAGTTATAGGGCCAAATTCAAGTGCAACTCTGTCTATCTGTTGAATGTTCTCCAATTATTAAATCACCTCTGCCATTAACATTTGTGCATAGTTTACTTTTATTTTTTAGAAGAGAGCATATTGATTTCCTCTTTTAATTGTGCATTTTCTTTTTCTAAAGAAGTCACTTTGGAATCTAACTCTTTTAACGAAGAGTTATGAGCTTTGTGGCCACCTTTACCATGTCCATGTCCTTTTCCACTAAACATCATAAAAAGCATCATGAGCGGACAAATTAATAAGATTAAAAAAGATACCCAATTCCAGTCCATGCAATCACTTCTCCCTTTTTTAATATCAAGGAATAATTCCTTTTCTTTACATAATACAAACAAAGTGTGCAGATTTTATGGAGAATCTATAGGACTTGAAATTAAATTTTTATCGGATTTAGTAGGCTTAATGACAGGGTTCCTGCTGTAGACCGCAAAGTAAATTTGAAGAAATAATAAATAAAACGCGCCCTATTTTTTTAGTTCTTCAAGCTTTCTTCCGTTGACAGCTCTATATAAGGAACCTTGAGATATCCCAGTTGATGAGACTATCTCCTTTATAGAATATTCTTCACTATCATACATACGTAGCGCAACGGCGAGCTTTTCTTTATCCAACTTGGGTCTACCTAATGTTTTTCCACGTCTTTTACTTGCTTCAAGTCCTTCCTTTACTCTTTCAGCAATAAGGTTTCTTTCTAATTCAGCAATGACGCACATCATTTGGAACATGGCTTTGCCCGTAGAGGTTCTTGTATCCATATTTTCTTTTAAAGAAATGAATTGCACCCCCATCCCTTCTAACTGTTGAATAATGTTGAGGATATCTAATGTTTTACGTCCTAAACGGGAGATGCTCTCCACTACAACTGTATCGCCTTTCCGAATGACATCAAAAAGTTGATGAAGTCCTTTTCGATCTTTAACCGTACCAGTAAATTTCTCCTTAACTATTTTTTCACAACCATATTCATTAAGCATACCAATTTGCCGATCTAAGTTTTGGTCAATAGTAGACACCCGAGCATAACCGATTATCATTTGTAACCTCCAATAAACTTGTATATTTTTATTCTACTAGAGGGGTACTTATTGTAAAGGTATTTGGTAATACTTTTGGTAATTATTTTTGGTAACTGCTAATCTTAATAAAATCAAAGGACGGCAGGGCTATGGGGGGACATTACAAAAACACTGGTTTTTGGTAATCAAGTTGACGTAAAAGAGTTGTTTTATTATGTGTTTAAAATTCATGTGTGCTTGAAGGTGATTAAACGACCTCTCAAACACGTTCGTTATTCAAGATAAGCGCCATATTATGGGATAACATTAATTATTATATTGGGAAGTTATGTTAAAATTAATGGACTTAGGAAAGAGATTTTCTTGAATTATAAGTTATGGTTGAGGTTTAGAAGAAACTTAAATTTTAGATTAGGAGAGGATTTTTTTATGAGAAAAATATAAAATTACTTTAATGTATATTGGGAAGTTTTGTGCTTACATTACTAAATTAGCCCCATGCTTAGTTACGCTAAACTTGGAATGTTTCCAAGTGGATATGGATTTTGGTTTCACCTATTGGCAAACCAGCTCGGTAAAATAAAAAACTATCTTCATTAGTTGAAGACAGCCTTTTATTTCTATAATTTGTAACTTATCTAGTTGTCTCAACCCTCATGTCCCTTCTTAATCTTCAAATGTGATCCACTGAGTTTGTTTCATTCTTTAACATAAAAAGTAAGGTTCATAGATTTCTCTCCAAAATTTATTGCGCTTACATGTTTGGAATCCGACGTAGAACACCCTAGTTTAGTTGCATTAGTACCTGTATAAGCATTAGTTCTACAGAATCCCCACCAAATATCTATCGCGTGTGATGTCTGGGTAGAGGCAACACCCCAATCTTGAACCGACCAACTATTTCTGTTATATCCATCCCCAGTTGTAACCGCAGAAGATGAAATAACTATTGTGCCAAATGGAACGTTTGCACTACTCCTCATAGCGACGTCGCCAACTTTTGGAGCGTATCCATTTGCAGTTTTTCTAACAGCTCCAGTTCCTGTATATTGACTTGCAGTATATGCAGTTACATCTTGGCCATTTTTCACAAAAGTTGCTGCATTTACAGATAGTGGTACAATGGAAAATATTAAAGCTACAACTAATATAAAATTAATCACTTTTTTCATAAAAATAATTCCTCCTTATTCCTACTATTATTAGTGTAAATTTTTACTTAATGTCTTCCCATATAAAATCTGGTATTGTTGCTATAAATAATCCGTTTTTTGTCATTCCTACATCTGCCACAATTTTGTTTTCGATTAAAAACAATCTATTTACTTTTAGTTCAAAAGAATCCCCCCCCCAATCAATTAAATAAATTGTTCCATCTTCCGAAATACCAAAAAGATTACTTCCTTTTTTTATTATTTGAATTATTTTACTAGTGTTATCAAACTTATTAAATCTCTCATTTTCAAGGTTATAAACCCATATTTCATTATCCATGAGGAGCAAAATATCATTGTTAATTACCTTCAAATCTGATACTTCTAGTTCATCTGTTGATAATTTAAGAGTATCCCATTTTACACCGCTTTTAAGGAGAACTTTTCTATTCTGTGTAAGACCTATCAAAATTCCAGTGTTTGAGACTTGAAGCGATAAGAGAGGTTCAGGTTCACTAGTAACATTCCAGCTTGCCCCATTATCATTTGTTGTGTATATATTTTTATTAGATAAAATTGCGATTTTATCAGTTGAGTAGTCTATTCCTTCAATTTGCGTTTTTAAAGATAAAATACTATCAATTTTATCCTCTGTATTTTTAATACTTAATAGCTCTGATTCTGTGGCTATATACAACTTTTTATTTGAAGTAAACCATGCATATACAATATTTTCATCAATAGTTAATGGATTCCAAGATTCTCCATTGTTATTACTTAGCTCAATAAACGGCTGGTTGGTTGAATTGATTCCTGTTGGCTTTTGATCTCCCCAAGCAACTAAACTATTATCACTCGATGATATTCCTTTAATATACATCTCTCTTTTAGTAATTTTGGGTGTGTTAGTACCTGAAGGTAGTGATATTAATTCTCCCCCTTTGGGTACTTTATGGATAGCTCCAGTTATCTTACCATTTTTTGGATTTATACTAATCTTTGTAAATAGTTTATCATTGTCAATTCCAACTACTGTTACAATAGGTTTATCATCAATAGTATCTAGTGTAAAATGATATCCTGTAGCCCAATCTTCACCTTTTTGAAGATTGTATTTATCTTTTACAATCTTTAATAAATCCGGACTATCCAATTTAATATCATCTAACATAATAGGGGGTTCATCTGGTCCAATTACCTCATGTTCAAAATCTATTGAACCTTTTGCTATACCTAAAATTAGTTGCTTATCTGTACCGGGAACTGTAAAAAATAAATTCCAATCATACCGTTTTCCTGTATCTCCTCTTGTCCCCCCTCTATTTTCATCACTACTAGTAATCTTATAAAACATTGCATCTTTATTCCATTTTTTAGCAGAACTTAATCCGAGATTAATAGACTCTTTGAGGGTTAACTCACCATTTTTCTCTTTGAGAACTAATTCATTATTGTTGGCATTTATAACTTTAAACCCTATGAAAAACAAGATTGATACAATTATTAAAAAAACTAACGTATACAAAAATGGTTTTTTAATGCTCAATTTAACCCTCCCTCTATAAATGTTGATATATCAACGGTTTAACCCGTTTTTATCAATTCATAAAATTATTTTTTATAGATTTATATTTTAGTATTTTACAGTACTTCAATTGATTTACAGTTTTGGGATACGCTTCGCTAAAGCTAATTGGTAGTAATTAACTTTCAGTTCCAATATGTGATGCACAATTGGATCTCTGCGATGCTTATGATGACGTACCCTCCCATGTCTCTTGGCGTCTAGCGCATACATTCCTTCGTTCGGTCTATTCATAAGGCAGAGGCTGGCGATGCTCCTATAGGGACTCGTAGTCGGATGGGATAAATAATGCCGGCTTCTCCGTGTCATCCTTCTGTTTTAGTTCGAGCTAAGATGTTGCTTAGGCTGCCCTTTCGAGACAATAAAGATTTTTCATCATTTGTTGTTCATCAAACTGTATTTTTTTCTTACATAAAGCGTGTAAAATCTTCAGTAATTTCCCACAAAGCACGACAATCGATTGCTTCTTTCGAAGCGGGTTGATGGTGCGTGTAGTGTAATATTCATGTAATTGCTTAAAGGCTTGGTTATGACGAATTAACGGTATCATGACACGGAATAAGAGAGCTCGTAGCTTCCTTCTACCTCGTTTAGAAATGCGTTTCTGACCCTTGTGCTGCCCAGATGAGTTTTCACGTAATGTAAGTCCCGCTAGTTTGATTATTTGGCGTGGATGCTCATATTGCGTGAGAGAACCGACTTCTGAAAGCAGATCGACAATCGTAATATCGCCAATGCCTGGTACAGACGCTAAGTACTCATAATCCTTCATTTGTTTGGCTAATTCGCCTAATTGTTCATTTAGCGTGTCAAGCTGCTCTTGCAATAAATGGTGCTGTTGAAGGAGTGTGGCGATTTCTATTCGTGCCATCACAAGGCCTTCTGTCAGCCCAATGGAGTGCTGAGCCACCTCGACTAACTGCTTCGCCTTAGGTAACTGAGGTGATTTCATGCCCTCTACTTGGCGATATAAAAACAATAATTCTTCCGGTGTTTTCCCTTGAATATCTACTGGAAGAGGCGTTTTTTCTAGTACCGCATACGCCATCTTTCCGAAATTTTTAAATACCTTCGTGAATTCAGGGAAGAACCGATCAATCCAACGTACAATGCGATTTTGAAGTGCATTGAGGTCTTCTTGAATTTTCGAACGCAATGTTGCCCCGTTGCGTAATTCAGCTTCTACGCCTTCAAGTAGTCGTGGATAGCTGAAGCGACCATCCCGCATTAAACGGGCGATGACAAGCGCATCCTTTTGGTCATTCTTTGTTTGAAGATTATCGTCTAACTCTTTTGAACGATTGACATGTAACGGATTTACCATCACAAATGGAATCCCATAGTTCGTTAAAA
The DNA here is from genome assembly GCA_030027265.1 of Lysinibacillus fusiformis. Taxonomy (GTDB): domain Bacteria; phylum Bacillota; class Bacilli; order Bacillales_A; family Planococcaceae; genus Ureibacillus; species Ureibacillus fusiformis_A. The sequence goes on from JASENG010000015.1 coordinate 81,029, forward strand.
ACGTAGCTAAGTTCATCCAGTAGTGTCCGGTTGGTTCGAAGCCAACGATAATATCCTGTTTTCCATGTATTGATTTTAAAGCGAGTAAGTGCGTGTAAAACGCTTCAAATCCATCCCGTGATTGTGTGACGGGGAATGATTTTTGGAGCACACGCCCTCGTTCATCAATCGCACAGGCATAATGTTTATGCTTGGCGATATCGATGCCGATTACTAAAGTATTTTCAGAAACTTGATTAATTTTATGGTTCGTATTAGAATTCATAACGTAAGTCCTCTCTGTAGATGTTCGAGTCAATTTTCCGGTTGACACTCAAGCATCATACAAGAGGGCTTTTTTTATTTCAAGTCCCCGAAAATCCTTCTAACAGGAATGCTCCTATTTTGAAATTATCGGATTTAAAATCATCAAAAAATTAATTTTTTTCTATTACTTACATAATTAAACAATAATTGGTAAAATCCTTCTTCAAATTATTATTTCTTCAAAAAAATTTAAAACAAAAAGAGTTACTATATGTTTCCTATTTTCTAGTCATTAACTAATTTTGGAAATGAAGACTAAAATATGAAAATAACTATTGAAGAATTACCTGAATCAAGGATTGCTTATTTTCGAAATGTTGGGGAGTATGGTGGAAAGCAAAAAAAGAATTAATGGAGTCTTTTAAAAAGTGGGCAAAGTTGAATGGTGTATTGATAATTCTACAATTTTAGGTATACCGCAAGATAACCCAGAGATTACTCCTAAAGAGGAAGGTCGTTATGATGTTTGCGTTCTTATAAATAAAGATTTTAATGTGGCAAAACCAGCTCATGTAGGTAAATTTTCTGGTGGGAATATGCTGTTTTCTTGCTTGACCATACAAAAGAGGCAGTCAGTAAATTTTGGGGCAATTTAAATTGGTATGAAGTGACTAATCACGACATTAAAGATAACTTTGGTGTCGATTTTTCCACACTTATTAAGAATTTGGAGAAGGGTGATTTATAAGCTCTTTTCCACCATAAAATCCGAATACCCCCAATTTTTACCTATCTTTCCCAAATGGTAATTACAATAAAAAATCTCCTATATATCTGTTTTACGCCTGTTTTTTTAAACCATTTTAAATGAATAATTTACATACTTTTATCTAAAATGCAAATAATAATTTAAATACGAATAGAAAGAGGTGTATAAATAAATGAGAAAAATACTATTTACTTTAACTTTATTACTTGTACTTCTTACATCTTTCCAAACAGAAACATCCTTAGCTAAAAATAATCCTTCTCAAGACTCTGAAGAACTAAGATTACAAGATATGCTTATGAATATGCTAACTCCTAATATTGAAAAAGACTTACGTTCCTATTACTATCCGAAGGTGATAAAAGATTTTTCACCTGTTGTCGCTCCTTGGAAAATTAAAGTGATAGAAACAAAAAGAATTAATGGCTTTCGTGGGTTTATTTTACAGATTACATTTGAAATAGAACCTACTGATGGTGGCCAATGGGTCCCTATAGGAAAAGACCGAATGACCTATGAAATTTCTTCTGGACCTGAGATTAAATTGATAAATCATACACACCTAAAAACGTATAAATTACCTTCTGATTCAAAGGACTAGTGATCATTCCCTTTAGAAACTAGTTAAGATAATATTACGTCCCGTCTTATATAAATTATCATTCTTACTCTAAAAAGAGTAACTCCATTTTGATCAATCTTTTTTCAAAATGGAGATTTCGAAGATGCTGTTAGATAAGGATAAGGATTGATGGATATTTTTTAGTCAATCTTTATTCCAAGGCTACATTTAGACAATAAAAAATGAATAAAGCGACAACTATGAACTTAAAAATTGAAGTAGATGCATATAAAAGTGCTGAACTGGTTGAAGTGGAAAGTAGTTATAAAAATCCGGAGCATTGTTTAGAGAAAATCAAAATTCGTACAAAGAAAATGTTGAAATTGAATTTTTAGGTTAGAATTTTTTGGGATGTTTATTCCTAACGTTAGCGATTCTTCAGGTTGAAGGATTACATTTCTTCTTATTCAAGAAAAGGGCACTTATCTGAGTACGGATTGCACCCTTTTCAGAGCTAAGTCTCCATTACAAAGAACTAGCTAATATCTTATAACGGTGGATATTAGCTATTTTAATCATCGATCAAAATGATTAAAAACTATGAAATTCTCAACTTAATAGGTATTCTCTGATCCATATCGAGTTCAAAAGTTCCGTATGGATTGACATGATGATAAAACAAAGGTGTTATTCCTCTAAAATCTTCAGGTGTCATTTTCTTCAACCAATATTGATTGTTGTCATAAAGGACTTCTTGGACCATTAAGGTATTCATATAGACTAAGCAATTTTGCAGCAATTGAAGTGATAAGGCGGATACCTCTTGATCTTCTATCGAATTAGAACGAACTTCACTGTTTTTTCCATAGAAAATATAGGTATTTACTGAGTTCCATTGTTCCACTGTATTTAATCCCTCATGAATCTCCCTACGAATTTCTTCATGGTGTAAATAATCACATAAAAAGATTGTTTTAATCGCTTTTCCTAGTTCACATAATGCTTGATAGGTAGGATGTTTTGTATCCCTTGTAAATCGCTTTAATATGGATTCAGCAGAAGCAGTACCTAACCGTAAAGCAGTTGCATATTTAATGATTTGTTCATACTGTTGCCGAATAAGATCCCAGTTAATCGGTCTACTGAGAACCGGTTGCAGACCCGTATATTCCTCATTCATGCCAGTTTCCGGACGATATAGCTTTTGAGAACCAATATTTTTGAAACGTGGCATCAGTTTAAAACCAAGTAAATGACAAAAAGCAAAAGCAACGACACTTTGTCCATGCGTATCGACATAATTTCGGTCTACTTCCATGTCCGTACAGTGACGAAGCACCCCTTCCATCATAGCTGCCACTTCCGAAGAAAGGCAGGATTTAAGCTGGGAATAAATACAAGCTGACTTTCGATCTGTATGCCAATAGATCATGACTCCATGTTTCTTATAACGGGGATGCCATTCTGAAAGCAGGTTCTGATCCCAAGAGCCAAAATGTTTTGAATCGGAAGCACATGCAGTGGTAGCTTCTCCCCATACTTCTTTCATTCGATTGTAGATGATATGATTTGTAACCTCTGCGTTGGCTTTTCGTAAATGATCCTTATGAATAAATTTTTGACGTATATACCGAAGTTCCCGATAACTATCTAGGTGGTTTCCAGCAGAAACAGCTTTCAAACCTGTATTCGTTCCTAATCCAAATAAACTTAGAAGAAGTCGTCGTTGGATGGTTTCTCGATCTAAAATCTCTCGATCGGCTGTGGTCTTAAAGTGCTTGGTAAACTCCGTATGAAAATCTGTTTCTTTTAATAAATCCAATAGGTTGATATCAGACCAACGGTTTTTAATCGCCTGTTTAATCTTCATCACATGCGGGGGTTCAATCTGTTTTTCAAGTGGAGTGACTCGAATCCACCCCTTGTTACTTCTTGTAGTAATCGCCACTTTTTCGTTACTTTGATCCTCTAACCCTTGATTCAGTAAATGGAGTTTATCTTTCATCAACTGTATAATATCTTCGATAAAAGGCTCTACATCCAGTGGAGCTTTTAGTGCTTGAAAATATTCTTCCTTGTTCTCTTCAAAATCTTGAGGGAGATCTTCATCTGGGTTTCGATATCGATCAGCACCCTCAATCCAAATTTCTTTACATCGAAGTCGAGTGCGAAGTGATTGGATTACTGCAATTTCATAGTTAATTCGATTTACTCTTTCTATTCCTTTGCTGTCTGTCTCAATAATGACATCTTTCCATTTTGGTTGAATTACGCCTTCAATGGGAACCTCATCTCCAGCAGCAAAATAACGCTGCCCACTTTCTCCATAATCTCGAATGAGTTGGATAGCTTCAATAATCGGCTGATGGAATTGATTATTTGAGCAAAAAGTAAGGTTGTTTAAAATTTTAGAAAGGGACTTCCGATAATGCCCTTGGTAAGAAGAGTGCATTTTCGTATAGATTTTTTCTTTGTAATCCCGGTTATTTTTTGTCATGTCCTTAATAATATCTCGTATTGTATCAGAGCTAACAATGGGGAATAAAGTATCTTGAATGACCCCTTCTGGATGATCTACGGTTGCCTTTAATAAATTGACAATGTGTTTATTTTTACCTTGGACTCTTTCTAATTCTTCTACTACTTCTTTTCGGGTTGTATTCTTAGCCTTATTTCCGAATTTAAGCGTAATTTCATCCAATAAATCAGCTAAATAATCAATGACTTCCTCATGACGATGCGAAAATAAAATGGCAAGCAGGGTATAGCGAATGGGTGCTGGATGTGAACGCAATTCCGTTACGGTCTCCGTAGCTGCACGAAGTTGATACTTTTTTATTAATTTTGGAGTCAAATGATGAAATAATCTTGGAGGTATATGTAGGTGTCGAATCGCTAATAATTTTTTAACTTCCATTTCCATGGTGTTTACACTTGGTTTACGAGGAGAAGATAAAAGCTGACGAAAAGTTAAAATATCGGATTCTCGGTCTTTATGAAATTCTTCTTCAAAATCTGCTTTCGATTCCTCATCAGTATGAGATTCCAGTAACGCATCTAATCGTGAACCAGTCTTAGGAGATAGCTGCTGATAAATCGATTGGTACAAATTTTTTTCAAAAGTGTCAATAGCGGAATCAATCATTCGTTTCAAACTTCCAATCGAAGGAGGTTCGACTTTCCACTTGCGAAAGAGACTGTATGCCTGACTTTTTAAATAGTCAGTATCATGTGTAAAGTGAACTTGTTCGTTTAACCAATCTGTCAAAAGATCATTGTCCTTTGCTGTAAGTTCTCTAAAACCGAAGAATTCCCTGATTTGTTTTCTATGGTAAGTAAAATTTCTTTCCTCTGCTCCCCAACGATATTCCTCGAAAAAATCTGCGGATATATCCAATTGATTTGCTATATATTCAACTACTACCTTGGGAACATCTTGTTTCTTGGACGGAAATCTAGCCTCTTGTTGAAAGTACTTTAATAATACTGTAAATCCTAAACGACTTGCCCCTGTTTTATTACCAATCAGTTTTCTTTCAATTGGCATCACTAAAAAATGCTCTAGTAACTCGTCTTCATTCCAATTTCGCTTCATAGCTACTCTTCCCCTAACTTAATATAGTTACTATTTTGAGTGTAATCTATTGATTAGAGGATGAAAACAATACTTTGCGGTCTAGAACAGCAACCCTGTCATTAAGCCTAGTAGAAGTTATTAAAAAAACCCTTCTGATATAGGGTATCTTTACAATTCCTATATTAGAAGGGTTTAAACTTATTAAATTTTTTTATAATAGTATGTTTTATATTCCCCAATAAGTAATTGTATCTAAGATACCGATGATAATCAGTATAACTCCAGCAACCCTTTGTATTACTCTTCCGACCTTCATACTCTTTTTCATAATTAAACCTTTTACATTAAAGTACCAAATAAGCCCTAAGATTATGATAAGTGGAATAGATGTCGCAACGCCAAATATTGCTGGTAGTACTAACCCATAGGATGTTGATACGACTGTAGGCATTAACCAGACAAAAAAGAGGACAAACATCGTTGGACAGAATGCAATGGCAAAACTAGCTCCCAAAAGAAATGAACCTAACTTTCCTTCTTTAAAACTCCTGGGTATGTGAGTAGTTAACCGCTCAAGAAAATTTAACTTTAACATTCCTAGTAGTACGAGTCCTGTCGTAATCAATAGTGGCCCAATTAATTTACGAAATAACGGGAAGTATTCAGTGGTTTTCGATTCAAATGATTGTCCGAAAAGCCATGCTAACAAACCGATGGCGCTATAAACTACTACTTTTCCAGTAATAAAAGAAATGATTGCTCCCCAATTATTATTCATTTGAATTGTACGGTTTCCATACAGAGTAATTGCACTGATATTTCCCGTTAGTTGACATGGTGCAGCAGCTCCGATTAATCCAAGTAAGAGCGCAATAATAATTGGAGAATGATTATATGAATTTAAAAAAGTAGAAACAGGTTCACTTATTATTTGACTTATTTGAGACAAAAAACTATACATTTTATTGTCACCTTCTATACTTATTAATTTGAATTCAATTTTCCGTTAGAAGCAAGCTTACTCCAAGTAGTTCCTTGTTCTTTGGTTTGATAAATATTCAAATTATTCGTAACTATGGTAATTTCTTTTTCGTCATTCGGATTTACCGCAATGTAAATAATAGGATCCGTCATTACTTCTTTTGGTAATACAATATTCTCCTCCTCCACACTTTTTTCTAATGAAAACGACTTTAGATATACTTGATTTGTGTCAAAATTTGCGTAATATCCACCAGTTTCATTTAATGTTACGTATGTAACCATCTCAGATGAATTTAATATTGAAAAGTCTTGTCCATAATTCTCTGAAATAAAAATGCCATCTCTACTACCAATTACAACTAGCTCTTCTCTTGATGGATGCGCAGCTAAATTAGAAATGTAGTCTGAATTAAATCCCTGCATTGTTGCTTCTGTCCAAGTCTTTCCTTCATCCGTTGAATAATTTAAACCCATATTCAAATTTTCGTTAGGTGTTTGATTTAATACATATACAGCATTTGATTCGTATCCTGCAGCGAGGTAATGGAAATCAATTTCTCCATAAAATGCTAACTGATCAAAACTTGCTCCTCTATCTGTACTTTTAATAAGTCCAAGAGGATTTTTTAGCGATGAACCTTCTTCAGGATGTCCACTGGAAAAGAATCCGTCTCTTACAGCTGAAAAACCCATATAGTCATGTTTTTTACTATTGGCTTCTTGCCATCCATCTTCTTCACCATATTGGTATAAACCATTATGGGTAGCAACGATAAATTCGTTTTCCCCATTTATATATCCTAAACCATGTGCATGTTCTATTTTATTATTTTTCACTTCACCAAATGAGTACTCTTCTTCTGAATTACACGCTGATAAAACTACAATTGCAGATAGTATACCCATTAAAAATTTAACTTTTTTCACAATATTTCTCCTTTAATTACCGTTTATATAGGTTTTCACATTAGTGTTTTTTTCTAAATTAATTGCATCGTTGTAATACAAGTTCCATCATTTTCGAATGTAGAGAATTCAGACTCAACAGTTTTCCCTTCAAGTTCAATTTTTATATGATACATTTGTTCACGTGGTAGCCACAAGTCAATAAATCCGTTTCCTTGTGATTCTAATGTTTCATCAACTATGATATTCCCTTCTGAGTCTTCAATGTATATATCAAACTGTTCATTCACCAATTCGCCTTGGCAACCTGTTAAGCTATGATTTTCACAACTATGTGTTTCATTTATGTAAGGGGCAATCGAAACAAAAAACTCGTCTTCTGGTAGTTCATAGACTTGATTATTTCCTTCATTATCTGTTACAAGCAGCTGCTCTGATGTGATGGAAGCAGATTTAGCTGTGACATTACGTACGCTATAATCATGAACTAATTCCTTAATATCCTCAGCTTCAGCTTTAACGGCAGTATTTTCTACTTTTTCACTTTCTCCATTACAAGCTACTAATAAGATTACTCCAAATAATGTAGTAACAAGCATTTTTAGCTTAGTATTCATTTTGTTTTCACCTCATGTTTTGCTTAAAAATCAATTCCATTTATACCCTATTCCCCAAGCAGTTTTTAAAAATTCGTTTGTTGGAAATCCCGCTTTTTTGAGTTTATCTCTTAAATTACGAATATGAGAGTCTACAGTTCGGATATCTGTTTCTGTTTCGTATTCCCAAGCTGCATCCAGCAATTCTTCCCGAGTATACGTTTTAGAAGGTCTAGAAATTAACGCTTTTAAAATATAAAATTCCTTCAGAGTAAGGTTGACAGTTAGATTCTGATAGTTTAACGAATACATTTCTGTATCTAAAATAAATTCATTGTAACGAATATTAGCATCAGTATCTTTTTCAACCTCTGAGAAACGGCGTAAGAGGGCACTTACTCTTGCAATCAATTCCCTTTCATCAAAAGGTTTAGAAATATAATCGTCTGCTCCAATGTTTAGCCCCTTTACCAAGTCTAATTTATCTGCCCTTGCCGTTAGCATAATTATAGGGATATTTGAAAATTCACGTATCCTTTTACACACTTCCCACCCATCTAGTTCGGGCATCATTACATCTAAAAGGACAAGATTTACTTTCTCTTTCTTAAGTATTTCTATCGCTCTATTACCACTTGTTTCCTTAATACACTTAATCCCTTGAGGAATTAGAAATAATTCAATTAAATCTAACATCCTTTGTTCATCATCTACTAAAAGAACTGTTTGCATCTAACCATCAAGCCTCCTTTTATATTACAATTTTAAAAGTACTACCTTTTCCAAGTTTGCTTTTAACTTCGATTGTCCCCCCATGTGCCTCTACTAGCTCTTTGACCACAGCGAGCCCGATTCCAGAACCACCATATGTACGGGAACGTGATTTCTCTACTCGGTATAACTTATCGAAAATAAACTCAATTTCATCTGGCGGAATCCCAATCCCCGTATCAATCACGGAAATGATTGTTTTTTCATCTTTTTTATACGCTTCTAAAGTAACTTTTGAATTCTCATTTGAATACTTTAAAGCATTATCTAATAAATTTAGGACAATCTGCTCTAATCGAATAGAATCGGCATATATTTGGAAGTCATTTTCACAGACAAGGTTTAGTCTTATTTTTTTTACTTCATAAGACGGCATAACCAACTTACAAATATTTTCCAAAAAGGAACTGGCCCAAAAATATTCCTTGGAAACAGTAAATGAAGTTTCATCCATTCTGGCCAAATCTAATAAGTTTTTCACTAAATCTTTCATACGATTCGACTCTTCATCAATAATTTCAAGATAATGTTTACGTTCCTCTTCACTCAAACCTTTTCTCATAGCGACTTTTGAATAACCAATCAAATAAGTTAACGGTGTACTTAACTCATGAGCAATGGATGCAAGAAATTCATTTCTCTCATTCTTTAAGCGTTCTAGGTCATTTGCCAATTTTTGAATGGATCTTGACAATTCTCCTAGTTCATCATTTCCTAAATAGGATAAGCTTACTTTAAAATCACCTTTACTTAATTTCTCAGTTGCTTCTTTCATACGTATTAAAGGGCGTGTAAGGATTTTAGATAGTAACGCATACACAATAAACAAAACAATAAAGCTTATAATACCGGCTATAACAAAATGCATGTTCATATTGTCAACCAATTGATTAATTGAGTTAGTACTTTGAAACATAAGGACATATCCAAATTGATTCTCATCCACTATGTAGGGATGGGCGCTGACAATATACGACGAATTTCTCCAATCTGACACTATTATTTTATCTTTTTGCTGATCAAGATTACTTATTAAAAGTTGATACTCCTCTTGCAACATATAAGATTTATCAGAGCTACTAATAATGCTACCTGTCTTATCTGTAATCATTACTTCTCGATTTTTGTTTTTTTCCATTAAGACGATATGTTGTATAGTCGTATCTGAATAATTTTCGATAAGGACATCACGGTGATTTGCACCATTCGCTAATAATAATGAAAACTCTTCTTCCACTCTGTTATTGATGATACTTTGATGAAGGTAATACATAAGAAATGATTCCATTATTAACACAACTATAAAAAAGCAAATTGCTACTTTTGTAGAAATTTTATTCACTATTACTCCTCCCGCAAAAAAGAAGTCTTATAACAATACAAAAAGTCTTTGTTTTTTCCTAGAATCCTGTGAAACCACCGAAAAATGGCGTTAAAAAAGCAATGATTTTTGTCATCATATCAAAATACAATAAGACTCCCATCATAACCATAATAACGCCGCCTAACTTCATAAAAAGGCCGCTTCGTTTTTGAAGAAACTTCATTTTTCCTATAAATAAGGACATTACTAAGAATGGGATAGCGAAACCCAGTACATAAAATAACATGTACCACATTCCTTTATTTGGATCGGAGATACCTAAAGCAATAACCCCGGCAAGAATTGGTCCCGTACAAGGGGTCCAACCTGCAGCAAAACCCATACCAATAATTACAGATCCTAAATATCCTTTAGGTCTTCTCTTAAATTGCAGTCTTTTTTCTGACTGTAAAAAGTCAAACTTTAATAAGCCTAGAATCACTAAGCCAAAAATGACAATAATAATTGCACCGATTTGTCTAAGTAAATCTTGATACTGAATAAAAATTGTACCAATTAAAGAAGTAGAAAAGCCTAAAGCCATAAAGATTATAGAAAATCCAAATAAGAAAAGTAGTGTATGCACCAATGCTTTTCGAGTAAAGACTCCTTTTTCTTCTTTCAGTTCATTAAAGGACATTCCAGTTACATAAGAAAGAAATGCTGGATATAGCGGTAGTGAACACGGTGATATAAATGATAATACTCCTGCTCCAAAAGCAAGAAATAAATTTAATTGGTCAAACAAATAACTTCACTAATCCTTTCCTATAGCTTTATTATCGTCAGTTCATAATGACTATCTTAACAGATTGTTAGTCATACGAAACTAGTATAAACAATAATTATGGAGAAAATATGCAGACATTGAAAACTCTGCTTTGGATACCCGTAAGCTAAAACACTCCCCCTTTTATATATAAAAACAACCGATTGGCATTATTCATATTGCATAATTTAATGGAAAATTAAAAGGTATGATAAAGTGGTTCCCTTTTGTGTCACCTTCTATTGTGTTTATCTTTATATTTAATAATATGGTTAAATTTTAAAAACAATTAGAGGTATGTGTGTTTCAACTAAATGAACAGGTATATTTTTTGCTCCACTGACTATAATTGGATAATTAAGTTACTTACAAAAATCAGGACAAAACTAATATTTGATTAGAATTTCGGAAAATCAGAAACAGTCCGCCCCCCCTTATAATTTTCTACTGAAATTGTAGTCCTTAGATAATGCGACTTCCCAATAAGGAACAGTTCAACGTCCGTTAAAATAATCTCCCCAGCCGCAACATAGCTTTTTAAAAGCTCTCTATAATATCCTGCAAAAAGTGGGAACTTTGTTAGTTCGATAATTCCCTGAGCAACTTGAAGCTCAATATGCTCACTTTGGTCACGTATGCCAATGTTATGTATGATTTGAAAGGAAGTAGTCATAAACAATCCATGCGCTACGTTCCGCTTTAGTAAACTGGCCATAAAAAAGAGAATACCCGCGCCTTAGTGTACAAGAAAAGACATTTCATTTCTCGTGATTTAAGACGGGGTATTCCCTCTAATTAATATATGATTTAGCTATAACCCAAAAGAATTACCTAGTTATTATACTATTATATTGTTCGGTTAACAAATGAATTATAATTTGCATAAAAATGGGCTGGTATTAAACTGGTAATATTACATCCAGGTTCATTTTGAATTATTGGTGCATTTTACTAAAATTTTTCCCAATCCGTGTAGTAACCTAATAAAAATATGGCCGAATTAAAACTAAATTTAACACGGAGGGGGCTACATTTTTAGTGGTTTTAAAAGTGGTGCATAATCCTCTAAGGAAGTACTGTTGACAGTATAAAAGATAGCGTATTGTTAAAATTTACAATATTTCAAATTCGCTTAATATGGATTTAAATTAATGAATGTATATTTAAGTTGTAGGGTTCTTCACATTGTCAAAGCTCAATTAAGTAAGTATTGAAAGAAATGCACAAGATGAAAACGCTAGAGGGTTTTGCTCGCCTTCTAGCGTTTTCGTGTCTATGAATTTCAGGTATCAGTATTAGTTTAGATAAATAACTATCATCATGCCTTCCTAATACCAACTATTTTTGCCCCCATTTTATTCCCTGTTTTTATTGCTGTTTTCATGAATTGAACCGCGACTTTTTCATCATATGTTTGTTTGCTTCCCTTTTTCTTCATTGTCATGTTCTAAACATTCCCTTCCTTTTAATCTGTATAACTATTATTGTCCAATAAATGTTAATTTATACAATTTGGATTTTATATAGTTATAATTCCCCTACCCCGTTAATAAAATGTACGGAAAAGTGGAAAACAGGAAAAGTGACCCTCAGTTAATGGTTCAAGAGAGGGGAGATTTATTCAAAATCAACTTTTGTTGATCAATAATAACTTCGCTAATTGCGTGTTCATCACTCATGAACGATGAATGGTCCAATCCCAGGGATAATTCAAAGAAAGAGCTATTCACCACCTTAATAACTTTCGTTTTTAAAAGATGTGCACCTTTAGGATTAATAAACTGAAGCTTGAATCCTATAAAAACTTAAGCCTAGATTTGAAAGCGATTTTCGATACATCATATAATGTTATCTATGTCTCAGATAATAAAGGAGTTACGCTAAGAGTTAGTTCAGCCTGTAAGGAACTATGGGGAAAGGAAGAAAAAGATCTAGTAGGAAAAAGTGTATATGAGTTAGAGAAAGAAGGAATTTATAGACCCTCTACTACACGAATGGTTTTGGAAAGAAAAGAAACGGTTTCACTTATACAAACCACCCACACTGGAAAAAGATTAAAGGTTATTGGTACACCCATTAAAGATACTAATGGAGAAATCATAAGAGTTATCAATGCTTCAAGGGATATTACTGAACTAAGCCAGCTTCAATCTGAACTAGAAGAGACAAAGCAATTACTTGAAAGTTATAAAAATGAATTGGATGACCTTCGAATTCGTAATGAAGCAGAAACTAGTCTCGTTTCTAGAAGCACAAAAATGAATAATATTGTTTCTCTTGCACTAAGAGTAGCAAATGTAGATTCAATAGTCCTCATTTTAGGGGAAACTGGTGTCGGAAAAGAGGTAATTGCAAATTATATACATAAAGCGAGCCGTCAATCTGATAAGCCATTTATTAAGTTAAATTGCAGTGCCATCCCCGAGAATCTTTTAGAGTCCGAATTGTTTGGTTATGAAAAAGGGGCATTCACTGGCGCTGTAAAACAAAAAAGAGGTATGTTTGAATTGGCAAACGAAGGAACTCTATTTCTAGATGAAGTCGGGGAAATGTCTCTTCACATACAAACAAAACTGTTACGAGTAATCCAAGAACAAGAACTACTACGAGTTGGAGGAACTGCAGCAATTAAATTTAACATTCGCCTTATCACGGCAACCAATCGTGATTTATTGCAAATGGTGAAGGAAGGTACCTTTCGCGAAGATTTCTATTATCGCTTGAATGTAATACCAATAAAGATCCCTGCATTACGCGACCGAACAGAGGATATTTTAGCTTTAGTTCTACATTTCATTGATTATTACAATCATAAGTATATGCGGTCAATGAGATTATCACCTGTCGCCCTAGAAACCCTCCAGCAATACGACTGGCCCGGGAATGTTCGGGAACTGCAGAATATTGTTGAACGATTTGTCGTTTTAAATGAAGAGGAGATAATTGAGAAAGCCAAGATAGAAGAATATTTATTTACTGATTCTACTCGCCGAAAAACAGATGGTGTTATAGTAAATAAAATCATCCCGCTGAAAGAATGTGTAGAGGAGGTAGAAAGACAACTCCTTGAACTAGCTAAACAAAAGTACAAATCAACTTCACAGATAGCTTCTGTTTTAAAAGTTAATCAGTCAACCATCAGTCGTAAATTACAACGTTTGATGAATAAGTAATGATTACGAATGTCCTGCGATTTTTTTGACTCAAAAATTCCAGCATTTTAGTGATAAGCGAAATTTTCCCGGTTATTAATTGGTGAGGACTTTGTTTGAAATTATTTGGGTTTATACTACTGTTTACTAAGGGTTAACTTGGTTAGTTTATTATCCGTTTTTACTAAGTTACTTGGCTTTTTG
>JASENG010000016.1 GCA_030027265.1 Lysinibacillus fusiformis
CTCATTATGTTGCTTTTCGCATTGAACGCATCACTAAGCTTACAATGAAGATTAACACGATTGCTCCAATGAGAGCCGGGAAGACGTAAAAGTCAGATACTTGCCAACCCCAGTTACCTAAGATTGCACTACCTATCCAAGATCCGATAATCCCCGCAATAATATTACCGATAATACCTCCAGGAACATCTCTACCGATAATTACTCCTGCTAGCCAACCAAGTACACCGCCAATAATTAAAAACCAGATGAAACTCATCATGTGTTAGTCAACTCCTTTGTATTTATTAAAAGCGTGTAGTAACTTATAACCTTAAATAAAGAACTTTAAACCAAATGTTTTTGCATGGACCAGTTAATACAGCTTTTCTATATGTAATATGCTCATTTTTTAGGGAACAAATGCATAAAGAATTCGATATTAAGAATTATCATTAGGAAAAATAATACGAAAAAATTCACAATTTGTTCAAAATATTTTGATTTTTATAAAATCTAGGAGTATAATTTCTTCAAGCAGTACAAAAAATCTTATATAATGGGGTGTTTTATATGAATATGAAAATCATGAAAAAATTAAACCGCCAAGGAATTGCGATTGCCTTTGTTCACGCTGTCATATTGTTAAACCTCTCATTGGATATTCTCTATGTAAAATAAAATAATTTTCTTTGGTCTAGCTGCAATTGGCTAGACTTTTTTATTTTGATATAGCAAAAGCTGCAAAAATTACTTACATTCATATGACACTTTATTTCAAATAAACAAAACAAAATTTTCAGGCTTAAGTAAAAATAATTGCCAATTAAAATTAAATTAACTAAAAATTATTATAAATTCAAATAATAAGTTAAAGCAGAAAAATATATACAGGAGTTAGTATGTTAACGTTTACATTATAATAGAATTTTTGGAATTGTATAAATAATTCTAAAAATTATGTTGACGGTAATGGCATTTTTGTACTATGATAGCAACAATTTAAAGCGTTCGTTATTTAACAAACGAACACAATCATGTAACTAAAAAGTAACTGATTGTTTTTATTTAGCAGAAAAGAAAGTTAATTCCTTTCTTTCCCGCATAAGTGCAACTATGGCACATCGCTAAAAGAATCGACGATTTGCCAAGTTTTCTAATAATTCTATCTATCTCTTGATAAAGTAATAGATATTCATGAGGGGCGTTTCGAAAATGAGAAGTGACATGATTAAAGTAGGAGTAGATCGTGCTCCTCACCGTAGTCTTTTATATGCTACTGGGAAAGTTAAAGCAAAAGATCTAGGAAAACCGTTTATTGGTGTATGTAATTCATATATCGATATTATTCCAGGCCACGTTCATTTACGTGGATTTGCAGATGTTGTAAAAGAAGCCATTATTGAAGCAGGCGGAATTCCATTCGAATTTAACACAATTGGTGTGGATGACGGAATTGCAATGGGGCATATCGGTATGCGCTACTCATTGCCTAGCCGTGAGTTAATCGCAGACTCTGCTGAAACGGTAATTAATGCACACTGGTTTGACGGTGTATTTTACATACCAAACTGCGACAAAATTACACCGGGTATGTTAATGGCTGCTGTACGTACAAACGTACCATCAATTTTTGTATCAGGTGGACCAATGGAAGCGGGAACATCAGCTTCAGGTAAGCAATTATCATTAACATCTGTTTTTGAAGGTGTTGGTGCACATAAGTCTGGAAGCATGTCCGCTGAGGAATTATTGGATATTGAAAATAATGCATGTCCTACATGTGGTTCTTGTTCTGGAATGTTTACAGCTAATTCGATGAACTGCTTAATGGAAATGCTTGGAGTAGCTCTTCCGGGCAATGGTACAATCGTTGCAACAAGTGACCAACGTTATGAACTTATTCGTGAAGCGGCTAAACAATTAGTGCGAATGATTAAAGAGGATATCAAGCCTCGAGATATTATAACAAAAGAAGCAATCGATGATGCATTCGCTTTAGATATGGCAATGGGTGGATCCACAAATACTGTGCTGCATACATTAGCTATTGCAAATGAAGCAGAAATCGATTATAACTTAGAAGATATTAACAAAGTAGCTGCTCGTGTTCCTTATTTGGCGAAAATCATGCCTGCATCTGATATCTCTATGGATGATATTAATAAAGCTGGAGGTGTTAGCTCCATCATCAATGAGTTAACAAAAATTCCTGGTGCAATCCATCCAGATCGTATCACAGTAGCTGGAAAAACTATGCGAGAGCTTGTAAAAGATCATGTGATTACAAATGATCAAGTAATCCGTACTAAGGATAATCCGTTTAGTCCAGTAGGAGGTCTTTCTGTACTTTATGGTAATCTTGCACCTGAAGGCTCTGTTATTAAGGTAGGTGCTGTTGATCCTTCAATTCAAACCTTCGTAGGTGATGCAATCGTCTTTGATTCACAGGACGAAGCACAAGAGGCTATAGACAATGGCACTGTAAAAGAAGGGCATGTTGTTGTAATTCGTTATGAAGGTCCAAAAGGAGGACCTGGAATGCCTGAAATGCTAGCACCAACGTCTGCAATTATGGGTCGTGGTTTGGGTACAAAGGTCGCTTTGATTACAGATGGCCGCTTTAGTGGGGCATCACGTGGTATTTCAATCGGTCACATATCTCCAGAGGCTGCAGAAGGTGGTCCGATCGCATTGATTGAAAATGGAGACAAAATAATTATTGACTTACCAAATAGAACCATTAATCTAGATGTATCAGATGAAGTTTTAAATGAACGCCGTCAAAATTTAAAAACGTTTGAACCTAAAATTAAAACAGGATGGTTGGCGAGATATTCAAAACTTGTAACAAACGCTTCTAATGGCGGAGTTATGAAAATATAATTCACCGTTAGTATAGTTTTCGATGGTATAATTAAGCAAACTCAGACTAATAATGTTGTAAGTGAATAGATAAATTCGATGATGAGGTAAAAGGATATAGAGCCTTGTATCTACCAGAGAGTCGGTGTTGCTGGAAGCCGATGATACAACTATATCCGACATCCCCTCGGAGTGAGCTATTAAACGCGTTCAAGCAATTAGATAGCTCCGGGCATATTTCGAAATGCTCGTTATTAATGAATAGTGCACCTAATCTTGTTGCACATTGAATATTCTTACTATTTTGAATCTTCGATGTAGATTGGTAATTCTCACTATTCGCGAGGTAGCTTATTTAGCTATGAACAAGGGTGGTACCATGAAAGTCTTTTTCATCCCTACGTAAAGGTTTTCTTTGCGTTGGAGAAAAAGGCTTTTTTATTTTTTTTAAAATTAAGGGAGGAGTTAACAAATGGCTGCTAACGTATCTACAACCAATGAAAAAACAGAGATGATCGCAACAACTCAATCAAAAGCTGAAGTTAAAAATAAACCAAGAAACGGTGCAGATGTCTTAATTCAAGCGCTGCACGATCAAAATGTTGATATTGTTTTTGGTTATCCTGGAGGGGCAGTATTGAATGTTTACGATGCAATGTACAGAAACCCAATCCGACATATTTTAACTAGACATGAACAAGGGGCAATTCATGCTGCAGAAGGGTACGCTCGAGTATTAAATAAACCGGGTGTTGTTATTGCAACAAGTGGTCCTGGTGCAACGAATCTAGTAACTGGTATTGCAGATGCAATGATTGATTCCATTCCATTAGTTATTTTTACTGGGCAAGTGGCAACAGATGTAATAGGATCGGATGCATTCCAAGAAGCCGACATCATGGGAATCACTACACCAATTACAAAGCATAATTATCAGGTTCAGAATGTAAATGATATTCCGCGGATTGTGAAAGAAGCGTTCCATATTGCCAATAGTGGTCGTAAAGGGCCGGTGTTAGTTGACTTCCCTAAAAATATATCCGCTTCCCTTTTTGATGAAGCATTAGCTGAGGCGAGTAGAGAAGAGGAATTATATCTACCAGGCTATCAACCGAACACAAAGCCGAATTATTTACAAATTCAAAAAGCAATTCAAGCTATTGGCGAATCAAAGAAACCATTGATTTTAGCTGGTGCGGGGGTGTTATTTGCTGATGCACGCCGAGAATTAACTGAATTTGCACAAAAATACAAATTGCCTGTCATTAACACTCTGCTGGGATTAGGAAGTATTCACGGGCAGCACGAATTAAACTTTGGTATGGCTGGTATGCATGGTGCAGCAGTAGCAAATGATGCGATTCAGAAAGCAGATTTACTAATCAATATCGGTGCACGATTCGATGATCGTTTAACTGGGGACACAAAGTTATTCGCGCCAAATGCAACCATCATTCATATTGATATTGATCCGGCAGAAATTGGGAAAAATATTCCGACTGATATTCCAATCGTAGCAGATGCGAAAGAAGCATTGAATGCCTTACTGAAAAAGGATTTTGAAGGTCCGAATCATCAGGATTGGTTAACGTACCTAAACGAGAAGAGGCAAGACACGCCATATTGGTATATAGAAGACGAAAAAGAAATTTTGCCGCAGCAAATTATTGAAATGGTTCACTCCATTACAAATGGAGACGCAGTGGTGACAACTGATGTAGGGCAGCATCAAATGTGGGCGGCTCAATACTATAAATTGAACTTCGATCATCAATGGGTGACTTCTGGAGGGCTGGGAACGATGGGCTTTGGGTTCCCTGCAGCAATCGGCGCTCAATTTGCAAAATCTGATAAGAAAGTAATTGCCTTTGTTGGAGATGCAGGATTCCAGATGACATTGCAAGAGCTAGCTTTACTCAATGAATTTAACTTACCTGTAAAAGTAGTCATCATCAACAATGGTGCACTTGGTATGGTACGCCAATGGCAGGAATTATTCTATGATGGACGCTATTCTCAAAGTTTGATGCCTGTACAGCCTGACTTCGTAAAGCTGGCAGAAGCTTATGGTGTAAAGGGGTACCGAATTAACAAGATGGAAGAGGCGTACTCAATCTTGGAAGAAGCACTAAATTCTGATGAACCAGTAGTTATCGATGCAAGGGTTAAACAATTAGAAAACGTATATCCAATGGTTCCAGCCGGAAAATCTTTGGATGATATTGTAGGGGTGAAGAAACTTTGAAACGAGTGATTACAGTAACTGTATTAAACCAAAGTGGCGTGTTAAATCGCGTCACTGGTCTTCTGATGAAGCGTCAATTTAACATCGAATCGATTACAGTTGGCCATACAGAACAAGTGAATATTTCAAAAATGACATTTGTTGTAAATGTTGCAGATGAAACAAAGCTTGAGCAATTAATTAAACAATTATCAAAACAAATTGATGTTCTAAAAGTAAATGATATTACTGAAAAATCGATTGTTTTAAGAGAATTGGCTCTCATTAAAGTAGTGTCGCCATCTAATCTTAGACATGAGATGAACTCGATTGTAGAACCTTTCAGGCCACAAATTATTGATACATCCAAAAACGTTGTTACCTATCAGGTTGTTGGTCATCCCGACAAAATCGATGCATTTATTGAGTTGATTCGACCATATGGAATTAAAGAATTGACACGGGCGGGTGTTACGGCATCTGTTCGTGAAACACAACCTATTGAATCACCGCAACTTTCTATTCTTAAGTAAGTTTACTTGCTTAAAGATAGTTAGCATATAAATTGATAATGCGTTTTTGCCCGTGTTATCTAGTATTTAAAAAATAGAACCCAATATTAGGAGGAAATGAAAATGACAAAAATGTACTATCAAAACGAAATCAATGAGGCACCTTTAAAAGAAAAGACGATTGCAATTATCGGTTATGGATCTCAAGGTCATGCACACGCACAAAATTTAAAGGATTCCGGCTTCAATGTTGTTGTTGGTGTTCGTCCCGGTAAATCATTCGACCAAGCAAAAGAAGATGGATTGGATGTAAAAACTGTTGCACAAGCTGCTGCACAAGCTGATATTATCCAAATCTTACTTCCAGATGAGAAACAAAAACAAGTTTACGAGGCTGAAATTGCACCATTTTTAGAACCGGGAAAAGCATTAATGTTCGCACACGGCTTCAATATTAACTTCGGACAAATCGTCCCGCCAGCTGATATCGATGTATTCTTGGTAGCTCCAAAAGGTCCTGGTCACTTAGTTCGTCGTACTTTTGTTCAAGGTGCTGGTGTACCTGCATTATTCGCCATCTATCAAGATGCTACTGGCCAAGCGCGAGATCTTGCATTGGCTTACGGTAAAGGTGTAGGAGCTGCTCGTGCCGGGATGTTAGAAACTACGTTTAAAGAAGAAACAGAAACGGATTTATTCGGAGAACAAGCAGTGCTTTGCGGTGGTACAACAGAGTTAATCAAAGCTGGATTCGAAACTTTAGTCGAAGCGGGTTACCAACCTGAATTAGCTTATTTCGAAACATTACACGAATTAAAATTAATCGTTGACCTTATCTATGAAGGTGGTATGGAAACAATGCGCTACTCTGTTTCTGATACAGCAGAATGGGGAGATTATGTAACTGGTCCTCGTATCATCGATGCATCGGTGAAAGCGCGTATGAAAGAAGTATTAACGGATATCCAAGACGGTACATTTGCGAAGGATTGGATTAAAGAAAATGAAACTGGCCGCCCACGCTATACTGCATACAAAAAAGCCGGTGCTGAACACCAAATCGAAGAAGTGGGATCGAAACTACGCGAAATGATGCCATTCATCAATGAAGGCAAGAAAAAAGTGGTGATTAAGTAGTGCGCAAAATTGATATATTTGATACAACGCTACGTGATGGAGAACAGTCAGCTGGAATCAATTTAAATACTGCAGAAAAAATCGAAATCGCCAAGCAATTAGAACGTCTAGGAGTAAGTATTATTGAAGCAGGTTTTCCTGCTTCAAGCCCCGGCGATTTTGAGGCAGTAAATAAAATTGCAAAAACGGTAAAGAATTCAATTGTTACAGGTCTTGCTCGATGTGTAAAAAGTGATATTGATGCAACCTGGGAAGCTATTAAAGAAGCAGAACAGCCACATATCCATGTGTTTTTAGCGACAAGTCCGATTCATATGGAATACAAATTAAAAAAATCACCAGATCAAGTTGTCGAACAAGCGGTAGAGGCCGTGAAATATGCGAAAAAGTTCTTTCCTCTCGTTCAATGGTCTGCAGAAGATGGTTTCCGTTCAGATCGTGATTTCTTAGTTCGCATCATTGAAAAAGTAATTGAAGCTGGTGCTACGACGATCAATGTTCCAGATACGGTTGGTTATGCTTCACCTCAAGAATACGGAGAACTTTTCAAATTCTTGCGTGAAAACGTTCGCGGCTCAGAAAAAGTGAAATATTCAGCTCATTGCCATGATGATCTTGGGATGGCAGTTGCCAACTCGATTGCAGCCATTCAAAATGGAGCAGATCAAGTTGAATGTACAATTAATGGTATTGGGGAACGTGCAGGTAATGCATCATTAGAAGAAATTGGTGTTGCTATGCATATCCGAAACGATCTTTACCAAGTGGAGACGGGACTTAACTTAAAAGAAATTAAGCGAACTTCACAACTTGTCAGCCGTTTGACTGGGGTTGTCATTCAGCCTAATAAAGCGGTAGTTGGTAAAAATGCCTTTGCACATGAATCAGGTATTCACCAAGATGGTGTATTAAAAAATAAGGAAACATATGAGATAATCTCGCCAGAATTAGTGGGTGAAGGCGAAATTCCTTTAGTTTTAGGAAAACACTCTGGTCGTGCTGCATTTAGAGATCGTGCAGAAAAAATGGGCTTTGATTTATCAGATGAAAAATTGAATAAAGCATTCCAAGAGTTCAAAAAACTTGCGGACCGTAAAAAGGAAATTACCGAAGAAGATTTGATGACTCTTCTTACGGAGCAGCAAGTATTAATTGAAGATGTTCCGTTATTTGAATTAAAATCAGTTCAAGTTTCTTACGGTACGGAAAACATTCCGACTGCTACAGCTTCCGTTGTAACACCGGAAGGGGAACTTAAAACTCTGGCTGCTACTGGTTCTGGATCTGTTGAAGCTATCTTCAATACATTGGAACAGTTAGTTAACGCAACAGTAAATATCTTGGACTTCCGAGTGAAATCGGTAGGCAAAGGCAGAGATGCTTTAGGAGAGGCGCTAGTAAATTTACGGTATAACGGCTATACATCGACAGGTCGTGATGCATCTCAAGACGTTCTGGAAGCGACTGCAAAAGCTTACTTAAATGCAATTAACAGACATTTAATTCAAGATAGCATTCGTGGGAAAGAAACGGCGGAGGTTTAAGACTGTTCTACATTGAATTGACATGATTTTTTATAAAACAGAAGGCATAGGTGAATGGTCGCTGTTTGTAATATGTTAAATCAACAAAGGAAACGCCATCAAAGATTAGCTTTGATGGCATTTCTTTAAAATTAGCTATAAGCGTATAAAACAATATAGAAAGGTGTTTTTGCAGGTGGAAAAGAAAATTACAGTACTTCCCGGGGATGGCATTGGACCAGAAGTGGTTGCAGCTGCAGTAAGAGTTTTACAAGTAATCGCCAAACGATTTAATCATGATTTTCAGCTAGGATATGCTGCAATCGGCGGAGCAGCTATTGATCAATTCCAAGATCCACTTCCGGAAGAAACGATTGAGATGTGTAAGGAAAGTGATGCGATTCTTCTAGGGGCGGTAGGAGGGCCTAAATGGGATAACAACCCTGCTGAACTCCGTCCTGAAAAAGGTTTGCTTCGAATTCGCAAAACCTTTGACTTGTTTGCAAATCTCAGACCAGTAAAAGCATTCCCAAGCTTACTAGATGCCTCACCATTGAAACGTGAAGTAGCAGAAAACGTTGATTTAATGATTGTTCGCGAACTAACAGGTGGAATCTATTTCGGTGAAAAAAACCGCACAGAATCAGATGCAAGCGATTTAAATATATACACACGGGAAGAAATTGAAAGAATTGTGGATAACGCTTTCGCACTGGCAAAATTACGCAAAGGTAAACTTTGTTCGGTAGATAAAGCAAATGTTTTAGAAACTTCCAGACTATGGCGCCAAATTGTGGAAGAGAAAAAAGGTAACTATCCGGAAGTTGCTGTTGAACATAATTTAGTAGACTCGGTTGCTATGAAATTAATTACAAATCCAGGTCACTATGATGTAGTTGTTACAGATAATATGTTTGGCGATATTTTAAGTGATGAAGCATCTGTAATTACAGGGTCTCTTGGTGTACTGCCTTCAGCATCAATTCGAAGCGATAATTTCGGACTTTATGAGCCTGTACACGGTTCTGCTCCGGAAATTGCAGGGGAAGGAATTGCAAATCCGGCAGCGACAATTCTTTCGGTTGCCATGATGCTTCGCTATTCCTTTGATCTTCAAGAGGAAGCAGCAGAAATTGAACGTGCAGTAAGCAGCGTGTTCGATGATGGCTACTTCACAGCGGACTTAGTGAAGGATGGCAGCAGAGCACTTACAACGGATGAATGGACTGATAAAGTCATAGCTGAGATTGATACGAATTTTGTTGCGGATAGTATTATGGAATCTTATATTTAAGGATTGGTGAAGATAATGGGAAAAAATATTATAGAAAAAATTTGGGATTCACATGTTGTATACCAAGAAGCAGGGAAACCTGATTTACTTTATATCGATCTTCATTTAATTCACGAAGTAACATCCCCTCAAGCTTTTGAAGGTCTTCGTTTAGCAGGTCGTAAAGTACGTCGTCCAGATCTTTGTTTTGCGACAATGGATCACAATGTACCAACGAAAAATTTACCGACAATTAACGATCCAATTGCCAAAAAACAAATTATGACACTAGCAGAAAATGCGAAAGAGTTTGGCATTCAGCTTGCTGACATTGGTCATCCGGATCAAGGGATTGTTCATGTCATTGGACCAGAGCTAGGCTTAACGCAGCCAGGTAAAACGATTGTATGTGGGGATTCCCATACTTCAACACATGGTGCTTTCGGAGCTTTGGCATTTGGTATTGGTACATCCGAGGTTGAGCATGTATTATCTACTCAAACATTATGGCAATCAAAGCCGCCAACAATGGAAATTCGTGTGAATGGTAAATTAGGTGTCGGTGTTGCTGCAAAAGACATCATCCTGGCAATTATTGCGAAGTGGGGAATTGGTGTCGGTACGGGGCATATCGTTGAATATACAGGTGAGGCAATTCGCAGCCTTTCGATGGAAGAACGAATGACAATCTGTAATATGTCTATTGAAGCTGGAGCAAAGGCTGGACTTATTTCGCCAGACCAAACAACTGTAGATTTCTTACGCGGACGCAGATTTGCTCCAAACGAAGAAAACTTTGAAGAAGCAGCGAGCTACTGGCTAAGCTTAGCTTCAGATGCTGATTGTTCATATGATGTGGTTTTGGAAATTGATGCTGATGAAATTGAACCGATTGTTACATGGGGAACAAACCCTTCGATGGGAACAGGCGTATCGAAAACGGTACCAACATCAACAGATTATGAATCCGATTCGGATAAATCCGCACTTAAAAAAGCTCTTGCTTATATGGGATTAGAAGAGGGCCAACCGATTTCTTCCATAGCAATACAACATGTATTCATTGGTTCTTGTACAAATTCTCGTCTATCAGATTTACGTATTGCTGCATCGATTGTAGAAGGGAAAAAAGTAGCGCCAGGTGTAAAGGCAATTGTAGTTCCAGGTTCTTACTCTACTAAAGCGGCAGCTGAAGAAGAGGGGCTAGACAAAGTGTTCCTGGATGCAGGCTTTGAATGGCGTGAATCTGGATGCTCTGCATGTCTAGGAATGAATGAAGACATCATCCCATCAGGTGAGCGCTGTGCTTCTACATCGAATCGCAACTTTGAGGGACGGCAAGGTGCGGGTGCTCGCACACACTTAGTAAGTCCTGCTATGGCAGCCGCTGCGGCGATTGAAGGCCATTTTGTTGATGTACGCAAATATGTAGCGCAGGAAGTATAAAAGGGTAGGAGTGGACATAAATGGAACCTATTAATATTGTAAATAGTATAATTGCACCGTTGGATCGTAAAAATGTCGATACGGATCAAATTATTTCTAAGGAATTTTTAAAGCGCATTGAACGTACTGGCTTTGGTCGCTTCTTATTCCATCACTGGCGTTTCGACGAACAAGGAAATGAAATTCCTGACTTCGTATTAAATAAACCGGAATATCAAGGCTCTCAGATTTTAGTTGCACAAGATAACTTCGGTTGCGGTTCTTCTCGGGAACACGCACCTTGGGCTATTCTGGACTATGGTTTCCGAGTGGTCATTGCGCCGAGCTTTGCAGATATTTTCCATAATAACTGTTTCAAAAACGGGATTTTACCTATTAAATTAACAGAAGCACAGTGTGATGAAATATTAGAAAAAGGTATGCAAAATCCTTATAGCGTTGAAGTAAACCTTGAAGCGCAAACCGTAACGGGGGCAGATGGGAAGGTCTATAGCTTTAACATTGATCCTTACTACAAGCAAATGCTTCTTAATGGCTGGGATGAGATTTCATTAACATTCCAATATGAAGATCAAATTAAAGCCTATGAAGAAAAACGAGTGGTCTATTAATAAAAGAGTCACTTCATTCTATGAATTTTAGAGTGAAGTGACTTTTATTTATAATCTTAAAGTCGTTGGATTGGATAGTTGTTTTTGGTTTTCAATATGATCCCGATATTTATTTTCTAATTCCTTCCTTGCCAGCATCTCTAAATGTTTATCTGAATCTGGTTTCACGCAGCTCTTTTCTTGTTCCAACTCAGGATAAGCCATTCGAATCAATGAAGTAGGCAGTAAAGTTAAGGTGATAATCACTAGTAATATACTGCAAACAAGCAAAATAATTTCTGCCGGCACTTGATCGTACAGAAGGCCGAAAACTAGAGAACCAATCGGCATTAATCCCATTGCCATCATTTCGATAATACCGAAAATTCTTCCTCGATAGTTTTCGTCCACATCCTTTTGCAGCATAACTCCAATTGGTGTATTAGTTAAAACGGTTAAACTTCCAAATAGGAACATATTCAATAGAAAATAGACAAATAACAGGGTGCCAGAAAAATGGAAAATTAGGGGGATGGCCATTGTACCTACTAGAATCGACAACCCTAATACCGCACGCTTTGAAAATTGTAAGGGGTACTTCACATTTGATCTAGCGGCAAAATAGACTGAAACAAGTAACATCCCTATTGCTGCTGAACCTTCAACAATACCGATCAAAGAATACTCCATCTTCAAAACCTTTACTAATATAAAATTGGTGCCGACACTAACCGATGTGAAAAATAAATTTATCCAAAGAATAACGATAAGAAGGCGGGAGATGACGGGTTTTGTTTTTAAATAAGAAATCCCTTCCTTGAAGCTTTGCAGCATCGACTCGTCTTTTTTATCATTCATGGATTTGTTGGAATATAATCTGAAGTTCATCGTTGATTCTAAGATAAATGCGATTATATAGGAGATGATATTAATCAATAAAAACAGCTCCATTGAGACAAACCCAAACAACATACCGCCCACTATTGGTCCGCCGATGCCTGATGCTGACATGGACATTTGATTGAAAGACATCGCTTTTTGAATTCTTTCCTGATCGACTAAATTAGACACGGACGCAGAAAATGCGATCGATGAGAAGGTGCTGCTAACTGTGTAGAAAACTGTCGTAATATAAATTGCTGTAATCGACAAATCGAACATTAGACTATATGTGAGCAGCCCGGTTATAGATAAGATTGATCCACCTTGACCAGCAAGAACCACCAGCTTTTTAGGAAGACGATCCACTAGTATCCCTGCAACTGGAGAAAGAAGGACACGCGGAATAATTGAAAAAATTAAGTTTGCGGCAAAACTTAGGGCAGACCCTGTAATGGATAAGATAAACATACTCATTCCAAATGAATAGACGCTGGCGCCTAAAGAAGAGATTAATTTGCTGACTAAGAATGTATATAGATGATAAGTAGCCCGCCTTTGCTTCATCACTTCTGACATAAAACCATCCCCTTTGATATAAGTTTAATTTGATTAAACTTATAATATTCCACTCTTTGGAAAAAATCAACAAGAAAGTTTAATTTAATTTAACTTATTTGAAAAAAATTGAAATTTACTGTACTATTTGTTTAATCGAACTAAAACATGGCTGATAATTCTGATTTTGTCGTCAATATAAGGTGGGATGGTTAGATGAATTCACTTGGTGAACGGATTAAACATTTAAGAAAACAAAAGAAGATGACATTGGCTGAACTAGCCGGGGATCGTTTAACAAAAGGGATGCTCAGTTTAATAGAAAATGGAAAGGCCCAGCCATCCATGGAGAGTTTGAGATATATCGCCGAGAGGGTAGGGGTGGAAGTTTCCAGTTTGCTTGATGAGGGAAACATTGAAGAGCTGCGCGAATTGCTTTTCGACATTGAAACTGAATATAAACTAATTTTTTATCCTTATGATGTAAAAGAAAAAGAAAGAATCATGAAAATGTTTAACAAAATTTCAAAGATAAAAGAACAGCTTCAAGGGAAGAAATACGAGGAGATTCGTTTGCTTGATTATTACATCCGCTTCATTACGATACTCAATTATGAGCAAGAGGATTTGACGATGTTTGATGTCATCACTTATTACGAAAAGGTTCATGCCTATAGTCGAATTGTTGATAGTTATGGATTTCTGGCAGGGTATGCATTCTATCGTAATGACTATAAGATTGCCCTGCAATTTATACAAGAAGCAGAGCAAAGAATTGAGCCTTATCTTCATTTGATGGATAAGATTAGTATTTTGGACTTGCATTATCTGTTAACTGTACTTTATGCAGCGATTGACGACACTGCAAATACGCAAAAACATCTTGATTTAGCATTAGAAATCGCTCGAAAACATAAAATTTACTATCGTTTGGATGATTTTTATCGATTTATACTTATCCAATCAATAGCGCAAGATGATCATGTAAAAAGTCAATATTATTTAAAAAAGCTCAAGCAGCATGCTGAACTTACTGAGGATGAAGAAGCGTATGGTGTACTTGCTTTTGCAAATGCACATTATACAAATTTAATGATTAAAGATTATAAAAAAGTAGAAGAGATTATGAAACAATTAATTGTTGATTTTAATATAGACTCTTTATCGAAGATTTTACTTGTGGAAGTAATCTATTCCTATTGGGCACTTGGTGACTATCAAAAGGCGCTTGATACAAGTGAAAATTTCACGATTCCATCCTATGTACATCATCCGATAGATTTAGCCATTATGTTTAGATGCTTCGCTGTACGCGCTCTTTGCTATCATGAATTAGGCCAAAAGGAAGCAGCAAAAAAAGAGATACTATACGCTTATCACGGAGTGGCAGAGTTCCCAAGCTCTATCTATAAAACATTTATCCAAGATGCTTACGAAAAAATTCAATATGGAAAAGGGGTTAAGTAGGGAGTGGATTTCCACCTTACTTAACCCTTTTTCTTATTTTACTGAGCCACTGATAAACTTGCTTTCTTTATAATACATATTTTTCACTAATACGTTTGGTCCCAGACATTTTACTGCTGGACAATGGCAATTCAAGGATTTTGCTAAATCGGTTTCCAGCCATTTATCGAATACATCTGGCAGTGAATCAGTCTGGATATTCCCCAGTGCAGGTGTATCACCAAAGTCTGTTACGATGACATCACCGTTAAAAATATTTACATTCAATCTAGAGCGGCCATCTGGATCATTCCGCAGCGTGACATTTTTCGCTTCACGTAAACGAGTCAACAATGCCTGATCCTCCTCGTTTGGACTGCAAGGGTAGAAGGGAAGTGTCCCAAACAGCATCCATGTGTCCTTATCACGAATATCTAATAAGTGATTGATGGCTTCCCGTGTTTCTTGCAATGAAAGAGAAGTCAGGCTTGAAGCAAAATCGGATGGGTACATGGGATGCACTTCATGTCTTGCGCACTTCATTTCATGAACGATTTGATGATGAATATGCTCGATATAAGGAATCGTCTTTTTGTTTAACATCGTTTCAGCTGAAACCATGACGCCTTGTTCAGAAAGCATGCGAGAGTTTTCAATCATGCGATCGAATAGGGTAGCTCTTTGGTCGAATGTCGGTTTTCTTTCCATCATGGCGAATCCAGTTTCAGCAAATTCCTCTATTGTTCCCCAATTATGTGAGATATGCAGTACATCTAGGTAGGGAGCAATTTCTAGATATCTTTCTCCATCAACTGTTAGGTTTGAATTCATTTGAGTTCTGATACCGCGTTCGTGTGCATATTGCAAAATCGGTTTTACATAGTTCGCTACCGATTTTTTACTAAGCATCGGTTCGCCGCCTGTTATACTTAATGTTCTTAAATTCGGAATTTCATCTAATCGTTTTAAAATCAAATCTATTGGAAGTGCAGTAGGATCCTTTGTTTGTAACGTATAGCCAACTGCGCAGTGTGCACATCTCATATTGCATAAAGTTGTAGTCGTAAATTCGATATTTGAAAGTGTTAATTTCCCGTATTGTTCTACATCTAAATAAGCTTCCCAAGGATCAAACTTAGGAGTAATCTTTTCTAAGGTTTTCATAGTTTTCGTTTCTTCCTTTCCAAAATTATATTTTCTCATAATAAGGTCCATTCGAAAACTAATTTTGCTTCATTTAGAAGATTTAACTGTTAACGGGATAATACACATTATTTTCTAGCAATTGTTCATGTATCCATTTGTTTAATAAAGCTGTGATTTTCGCTGTAGTAAACATCTCCATAAATATTCTCGACAACCGTTTTGCTGATTTCGATATTAGAAAAATTAACTGCCTGCACATTAAAACGAGATTTATTATTGCGAATAACGCTTTCGGAAATGTAAACGGAGGACTGATTTTGGGCAAAAATATCTGTAAGGGCACCATCTGTGAGCTGAACACTTTTCAACTCAACTGTAGATTCAAAATCTATCCATAATTGATGCTGGGCGTGCTTTGAGATAAAACAATCCGTTACAAAAACTTCACTATGGTTTTGAATATATAAAGCATTACGATTTCCATCGAATAATTCGCTGTTTTTCAAAATAACCGAACTATCGTTTACAACCATCTGAGAAAGCTCATGGTTGAATAGCTGGCTATCAAATAAGTATAAGCTCGAGTTTCTTAAAACCTTGACGCCATAGGATTTACCGTTATAAATCTGGCAATTTTCAAAGCGGGCATTGGATAAATCGCAAATTTCGATCTGCACATTGAGACTCTCATAAAACTGGCAATCAATTGCTGTCAACTCACACTCATTGACGATAAATAAACTTTTCCCGTTAAACAGTTCGCTCTGAATAATATATATTTCCACATTGGATTTACAGGCGATATGCGGCATTTCGTTATCGTAAAATTTACACATATCCACTTCTACCTTGGATTGTGACATGGCTAAAATTCCGTTTCCTACATTTTGAGTTAAAATCGACTTGAAAATTGATAGTTCGGATTTAAATAGCGTAATGGCCGAATTGGCATTATGAGTTATCTCACACTCAACAATCGAGCAGTTCCCGTTATCTTCAATACAAATTCCAACATGGTAGCCACCTTTTATCTCGCTGTTTTTCATGGAACAAATGGATTTATTAGCGATGGCAACTTGTGATGATCGATGCCCTTTAATTGTTGTTTCAAAAATATTAAGAATCGAATTATCGCTCATTTGGATTCCTATATTTTCTCCATCCCGTATTTGGCAAAACTCAATATTCATTTTAGAATCTTTAGTTATAACGATATTCGATTTTTTATGATGGGCAATTTCACAATGGTATGTTTGTACTTCTGCATTTTGTGTGATGGAAATACCTGCATCTTTTCCATGTTGGATCGAGCAGTAGCGCGCAGTTAATAAGCCTCTTTGTACGCAAATTTGTGTTTGTGTATTGAACTGAAGAACGGAAGATTGAATCGTTGCATCACCTTCATGATACACATGAATCCCCATACCTTCTCCATATTCGATCACACTTTCATGATCGATAAATCGAGAATCCTCTACAACAATTTGTGCACTTGTATGATGATGGTAATGAACATTTCTTGATTGTACAAAAGATCCGTTTTTTATACATAATGCATGCTTGGCATGGGAGAATTCAGATTTTTCAATGCATACTTGAGATGATTCAGCTAATATTTGCACTTTTCCATTTTGAGTGAAAGTGCAATTTTCAAAGATTGCTTGACTATTATTTATGATTGAAACTGCCATATCTTTCGCATTTTCAAAGATACAGTGATCGGCGTTTATTTTGCCTCCATCTACTGTCAAGTGAATGTCATTTTTCCCGCCTTTAAAATAACAGTTTTGAAGTACTGCTTCACCTTCAATATACATTTGGGCAGTAGGGGAGATGGATAAGTTTTGCAGTGTAACAGATATATTTTTCGGAATAATGACTAAACCTTCTATAATTGTTTCTTCGTGTATATCACCGGCAAGAACCATATTTTTATCGAAATGAATCGATTCTTTATAGAGTTTGGGTTTTAGTTGTATAAAGTTACCTGCTTTTGAATGCTGGATAGTTTTTTGAATTGTTTTTGTTTTTGTTAAAAACTTTGAAAATAATCGATGAAATAACATCAGGGATACCTCCTCCATTTAAAAATCAATACTTCTATTGTCAGTAAAAATACTGAATCTTAATCGTATTTTTACAAATCTTTGTAAAAATTGGATAATAATTTTCTCTTTTGCTAAAAGCAAGTGAGAGGGTTACAATTAACTTTATTTGACTTTAGGAGGATTTAACTTTTGAAAGCAACATTAATTGAACTATTAAATATGAACGAACTTGAAAGACAAGCTTATTTAAATGAACACTCCGAAATCTTAATCAAGGAAATGATGCAACATATCGGCTATCCTGAAGATGAACTCCGCGACAAATTAAATTACCGTTTATTTATAGAGTTATTAGCCGGACAATTATTTTCCCGGAAACAAATGGCCCATATTGCTTTAACCCTAAAAGGGAAGGATTTTTTGTTCCATTCAATCGGTGAACGAGATACGGATCATGTTTTTACGCGTTCATTTTCAGCGCTTTGGCTAAGCAATTTATTGAATGTTGATAGTCAGCTTCGTTTTTTATCTGAAGAAGAAGCGGTTACTATATTAGATGCTGGTTCACGTTATTTAAGCAGAGAGAATGATGTGCGCGGTTTTGTTGCTGAAAAAGGTTGGGCACATGCAATTGCTCATGGTGCCGATTTATCGAGTGCCATTGTCTCTCACCCTTCATTCAATATAAGATTTGCTCCAGTAATTTTGCAGGGTATTAAGGATAGTTTCTGGAAAGGTACTGTCTTTGTAGATGATGAAGAAGAACGTCTTGTTTCGATTTTTGAAAAATTGCTAATAAAAGAATTCCCGGAAGAAGTATTGGTTGAATGGATTGAGCAAGTATTTGATAAATTACAGTTTTATTTAATGGAAGCAGGGTACACTCCGCAATACTTTGCAGCTCGAACAAATACTCTTCATTTTATGAAAACTTTATACTTCACATTAAAGTTTTCTCAAAAATCACCAGAAATAATGGGAATTGTTTCATTATTTATTGCAAAATGGATGAAACAATAAAAGGATAGCGAATGAGGTGATGGGATAATGAAAAAAAGATTTAAGCGAGTTATTGCTTTTGCCGTTTTTATCATTGCTTTAGGAGTGGGATATAATTTCTTTGCGGTTCACTTCTCTGGAGATGGCAAAGACTCGCCGCAAGAAGCACTGCCAGCAGATTCAAACTATGAATGGATTGCAGGTCCAAAAAGCGATAGGGAAGAAAGGTATTTCTACTTATTTAATGGAGATTCTATTGGGACAATAAACGTAACGAAAAATTTCAAAGGCTGGAGTTCAGGAACTGGCACATCTTCACCATTACCTAAACTATTGGAAGAAAATCAAGTTAATGCGGCTTATTCAGACAATGAGATCTTATTTGGGCTCTTAAAACCGGATGGGGAAGTAAAGGTCACCGTTAACGGCCAAAAGACTGAACGAATAACATTAACATCATTATCTAAGGAAATAGTTGAATTATACAATATAAAAGGATACGAGATCTGGTACATAGATTTATCGAGATTAAATGAATCGAAAAATTATTTAATCAAAGTATTAGATAAAAATAATTCTTTAGTGAATGAGTTATCAATCTGAGAATAATTGTCCATAATTGAATGGAAAGTCTAAAGGATATCTATAAAACATGGCTTTTATATTTTCAATAAGTGAGTTATAATACACTTTGCTTGCTTAGTAAATGACTTGGTCATAAAAATAACTTATCACAAAAGATAATATTAATGTAATTTACTTATGTATATAAATCGTTTATGATGGTTTATGGAGAAAAGCTTTGCAAGCCTTTCAATATTAAATAGGGGGAGTACAAAAATGGCAAACTTACACAACAGCCGTTCTTCATTTGAAGTTAATGGTAAAACGTATAACTTTTACCGTCTAGCTGCAATCGAAGAAGCTGGCATAGCAAACGTATCACGCCTACCTTACTCAATTAAAGTATTATTAGAATCAGTATTACGTCAATTTGATGACTATGTTATTAAAGAAGAGCACGTAAACAACTTAGCGAAATTCGGTGCTGGTGCTGACGCAGAAGGTGAAGTGCCTTTCAAACCATCACGTGTAGTATTACAAGACTTCACAGGTGTGCCAGTAGTAGTAGACTTAGCTTCTTTACGTTCAGCTATGAAAGAATTAGGTGGAAATCCTGATAAAATCAACCCAGCAATTCCAGTTGACCTTGTAATTGACCACTCGGTACAGGTTGACAAATACGGTAATGCAGCAGCATTACAAACTAACATGGATCTTGAGTTCGAGCGTAACGCAGAACGTTACAACTTCTTAAAATGGGCTCAAACTGCATACGATAACTTCCGTGCTGTTCCTCCAGCAACTGGTATCGTACACCAAGTTAACTTAGAATATTTAGCGCCGGTAGTTCACGTTAAAGAAAACGTTGATGGCACATTTGATACATTCCCAGACTCAGTAGTAGGTACTGACTCACATACAACAATGATCAACGGTATCGGTGTACTTGGATGGGGTGTAGGTGGTATCGAAGCTGAAGCAGGTATGCTTGGTCAAGCGTCATACTTCCCAATTCCAGAAGTAATCGGTGTTAAATTAACTGGTGATCTTCCAAATGGTGCAACTGCAATGGACTTATCATTAAAAGTAACTCAAGTATTACGTCAACGTGGCGTAGTAGGTAAATTTGTTGAGTTCTTCGGTCCTGGTGTATCTAAATTACCATTAGCTGACCGTGCTACAATTTCAAACATGGCTCCTGAATATGGTGCAACTTGTGGATACTTCGCTATTGACGAAGAATCATTAAACTATATGCGTTTAACTGGTCGTGACGAAGAGCATATCGCAGTAGTCGAAGCTTACTTAAAAGCTAACAACTTATTCTTCGATCCATCATTAGAGCCTGTTTACACTGATGTATTAGAAATTAAATTAGAGGACATCCAACCAAACCTTTCTGGTCCAAAACGTCCACAAGATTTAATTCCTCTTTCAGATATGAAAGCTCGCTACCATGAAGCAGTAACTGCTCCAATGGGCGTACAAGGCTTTGGTTTAACAGAAGATGAATTCGAGAAAAAAGCTACAGTTAAATTTGCAGATGGCGATGTGGAAATGCCAACAGGTGCTGTAGCAATCGCTGCAATCACTTCTTGTACAAACACATCTAACCCATACGTTCTTTTAGCAGCTGGTTTAGTTGCGAAAAAAGCAGTTGAAAAAGGTATCCAACCACCTGCATGGGTTAAAACTTCTTTAGCACCAGGTTCTAAAGTAGTAACTGGTTACTTAGAAGAGTCAGGTTTACAATCTTACCTTGACCAAATCGGTTTCAACACTGTAGGTTACGGTTGTACAACATGTATCGGTAACTCTGGTCCATTACTTCCAGAAATCGAAGATGCTATTAAAGATAAAGACTTATTCGTAACTTCAGTACTTTCTGGTAACCGTAACTTCGAAGGTCGTGTACATCCACTTGTAAAAGCTAACTACTTAGCATCACCACCACTTGTTGTTGCTTATGCATTAGCTGGTACAGTTGATATCGACCTGCAAAAAGATGCAATCGGTACTGACAAAGATGGTAACGATGTATTCTTCGCAGACATCTGGCCTTCAACTGAAGAAGTAAACGCTGTATTAAACAAAGTTGTAACTCGTGAATTATTCCAAAAAGAATATGAAACAGTATTTACAGCTAATGAAAAATGGAATGCAATTGAAACATCAACTGAGTCTTTATACACATTTGATGAAAAATCAACTTACATTCAAAACCCACCATTCTTCACTGGTCTTTCTAAAGAGCCAGGCGCAATCCAAACTCTTGCAGGATTACGCGTAATCGCTAAATTTGGCGACTCTATTACAACTGACCATATTTCTCCAGCAGGTGCGATCGGTAAAGATACACCAGCAGGTAAATACTTACAAGAAAATGGTGTAGCTATTCGTGACTTCAACTCTTACGGATCTCGTCGTGGTAACCACGAAGTTATGATGCGCGGTACATTCGCTAACATTCGTATCCGTAACCAAGTTGCTCCTGGTACAGAAGGTGGATTCACTACTTACTGGCCAACTGGTGAAGTTGAGTACATTTACGATGCAGCTATGAAATATCAAGAACAAGGTACTGGATTAGTAGTATTAGCTGGTAACGATTATGGTATGGGTTCTTCTCGTGACTGGGCTGCTAAAGGTACATTCTTATTAGGCATCAAAACAGTTATCGCACAAAGCTACGAGCGTATTCACCGTTCTAACCTTGTAATGATGGGTGTATTACCACTTCAATACTTACCAGGTGAAAGCGCTGATACATTAGGATTAACTGGTAAAGAAGAAATCTCAGTAAACCTTACTGATGATGTAAAACCTCGTGATATCTTAACTGTAACAGCTAAAGCTGAAGACGGAACTGTAAAAGAATTCCAAGCTCTTGCTCGTTTTGACTCAGAAGTAGAAGTAGACTACTACCGTCATGGTGGTATCCTGCAAATGGTTCTTCGTCAAAAAGCTGCTGAATAATCCTTTATAAAAAAATAAACCGATAAGTTCATTAGAACTTATCGGTTTTTTGTATGCATTCATAGTTAATATCTGATAATTTTTGTATTTTCGTGCTTTTCTACCATTAATCTATCTAATTTATAAAAATATTATAAATTTTAACATCAATTTACAGAAATTTAATAGATTTTTACTTTCATATAGTTTAAAATGTAATAAAATTATATCATTTCATAATTTTAAAAATTATTTTCTTGGAGGGTTTATTTGAATGAAATTTTCAAAAAGTAGCAAGATCTTTTTAGCGTCTGCAACAACTGCAGCATTAGCTTCGTCAGTATTGGTAGTTACTCCGCAACAAACACAAGCTGCTGGTTCTTTCTCAGATGTTTCTTCTTCCGATTCCCATTATGAAGCTATTTTAAAATTAGCAGATTTAGGTATTAT
Source organism: Lysinibacillus fusiformis (assembly GCA_030027265.1). Taxonomy (GTDB): domain Bacteria; phylum Bacillota; class Bacilli; order Bacillales_A; family Planococcaceae; genus Ureibacillus; species Ureibacillus fusiformis_A. Next base: position 22,595 of record JASENG010000016.1, read on the forward strand.
TAACGGTTTCCCAGATGGTACATACAAATCGCATAGTGATATTACTCGTGGACAAGTTGCTACAATTCTAGCAAATATTCTTAACCTAGATACAAAAAATGCAAAGGATCCAGGATTTACGGATCTAAAAAAATCAAATGATCATTATGGTGCAATTGCTGCTTTAAAAGAAGCGAAAATTATTAATGGTTATGAAGATAATACTTTCAAATCAAGCGAAAAAATCTCTCGTGTTCACTTAGCGGTAATGATCGCAAACGCTTTGAAAATTCATCCAAAGGATAAAGAATCATTACCATTCACTGATGTAACATTATATGACGAAGAAATTAAAGCACTTTTTGATTACGGCATTACAGTAGGGACTACTGCAACTACATTTGATCCTTCTAAAAATGTAACACGTGGACAAGCAGCTTCTTTCTTATATCGTGCGCTAAATGTGTATGATTCTACATTTACTTTATCGATCATGCATAGCAACGACACACATAGTGCAGTTGAAATGGCTCCAAAACGTGCTACTGCTGTAAAAGAAATTCGTTCTGCAAATCCAGATGCTTTATTGCTGGATGCTGGGGATGCTAATACTGGAACTCTTTACTACAATGAGTTTAAAGGTCAAGCAGATGTAGCATTTATGAACTATATGAAATATGATGCCATGACATTTGGTAATCATGAATTCGATGCAGGTTCAACACCGGAGGGCCATAAAGCTTTGGTTGACTTTATCAATTCGGCTGATTTCCCATTTGTAACTTCAAATGTTGATTTCTCAGCGGATGAGAAATTTAAAGGATTATTTACGGATTTAATTTCCAGCGAACCGGAAAACGGTAAAATTTATAACGGAATTATCAAAGAAGTTAATGGTGAAAAAATCGGTATTTTTGGTTTAACAACTGCTGAGACTGCTGATATTTCATCTCCTGGTAGTGTGACTTTCAAAAATTATATTGAAGAAGCAGAAAAAGCGGTAAAAGCCTTCGAAGATTTAGGAGTAGATAAAATTATTGCTCTGTCTCACTTAGGTTTCGACGATAATCCTGCAATAGATAATGATATCATTTTAGCTGAATCTGTTGATGGAATTGACGTAATTGTTGGTGGTCACTCTCATACACAACTTAACGAACCATATTTAGTGGATACAAATACTAAAGGTGAAGCGAAAGAAACTACTTTAATTGTTCAAGCTGCTAATGCAAGCAACTACTTAGGAACTCTGGATGTAGCATTTGACGATAAAGGAGTGGTTGTTAGCTACAACGGGGAATTATTGAACCTGGGCAAGTATGCTGATGATCAAGAAGCGCTTAAATTACTAGAGCCATATAAGAAACAAGTTGATAAAGTTGGCGGTGCTGAAATCAACGCGACAACAGACGCAGCTTTAACGTCGCCGCGTGTTTCTGATGAAGGAAATACTGAACAGCTAAGTGTTCGTAAAAACGAGACTGCTCTTGGTAACTTAATTACTGATGGAATGGTTGATAAAGCTAGAAGCTTTACTGGTAAAGATGTAATCATGGCTGTACAAAACGGCGGTGGTATCCGTGCTTCAATCGATGAAGGACCGATCACAGTTGCTGAAGTAATTAAAGTACTTCCATTTGCAAACACTCTTGCAGTAATGGATGTAACTGGTGCTGAGCTAAAAGCAACATTCGAAACAAGTGTTGGGGTTTATCCAGGTGAAAATGGCGGATTCTTGCATGTATCCAAAGGAGTAAAAGTTCAATTTGACTCTTCAAAACCAGCTGGAGAGCGTATTGTAAGCATTACTTACACGGATGCTCAAGGCAAAGAAGTAGAACTTGATGACACTACAACATACACAATCGCGACAAATGCATTCACTGCAAAAGGTGGGGATGGCTTTGATGTTCTTGCAAAAGCTTATGCAGAGGGCCGTGTAACTGACTTAGGATTATCAGATTGGGAAAACTTCAAAGAACATTTAGAATCAATCGGTACAATCACACCAGCAACTGAAGGTCGTATTGTAGACGTAGCAAAAAAATAGATCTTGCCAAAAGACCCGATTTACAATGATTTGTAAATCGGGCTTTTTTCAATTTCTATTAAATGATTAAATTAAATATTATGAATAGTTTTTAGCAATCTTTGATGAAATTTACATCCTATTAAAATTTTAGTTGAAATACATAAGAACAATTAATAAAATAGTAGATACATAATGTATTATTCTAAATAATTATAGGAGGACTAATGGATAATAGATATAGCATTTTAGCGAAGTTTCGTGAGGGGCATTATTTCTACTTAAACTTCAATAATCCTAAAATCTTAGATTGTTTAGAACAAGTTCCTCCACCGCAAGGTTTGTTGGCACTTGCAAGCTGGCCGATAGATAAACATGCAGAGATCGAATTTTTTGTTGAATTAATCAATGGGAATATTAAATATTATCATTTAAAAGATCGTCGTACAAAGGTTATGAAAACCATTCATCTCGACAAAACAGAGCTGGACAATAATTAATGAATACTGTCAAAATGTAGTTAAACATAAAAGGAGTTATCACACGCTTGTGATAACTCTCTTTTTTTACCATTCAATTTTTGCGACAATGCCTTCATCATCGTGAAGTTCCAGCATGATTCTTGCAGAGATGGAATCTCGATTTAATTTTTCATCAAGATATAATCGGATAGCTGTTATAAAGTTTACAGTATTATAAAAATCCATTTGTCCATTTACATAAGCCTCAGCAGTATAACCCGCTGCATCATCATACTTTAACTCCACTTCAACATCAGTTGGCTCTACATGTTTAAATTTAGCGTGGAAATAACATAAGGCATTAATGACTTCTTGTTCTAATAATGTTATTTTTTCCAACTGTTCGTTGCCTCTTTGTTATTCTTGCGTTTCATCATTTGATAAATCTTTATACAAATGAATACGATAAAAATAATCGCTGCAGCATTAATCATAAACCCTAATAAGTTACCAATCAGCCCCATATCTGAGAATAGACTTCCAAATAATAATCCGGCTAGTCCACCAATAAACAAGCCTTTCATTAGACCTCCGCTAGAAAACCCGCCTTTAGAAGCAGTTGAAGTTGATTTATTTGTTGTTGTCGATTTATTTACTGTTGAATTGGAACCAGAATCATTATTTTGAATATTTTTATTCGTTGATCCAGGATTTGTGTTATAGCTTTTTTTACCAGATTTGTACGATTTTGCTTCAGCAGTTTGTACATGGTCCATAAAAGGAATAACTGTACCAACACTTGAGAATGCTAAAGTGATGGCAATTAAAATTGCAGAAAGTTTTTTCATTACTATGTATCCTCCATCCTAATTAAACACAATTCTAATTGTGTTAAGACTTTATAATTATACCAAAATATAAATAAATTAAAAAATATTTGCTATTGAAAAATAATTTAGATAGAAATAATCGACTTATTTTGAGATATTTAAAAGATTTTTATACAAAGCTAAATGGGGAATTACTAGTAAATCTTCCATTTTTACAAATGAAAAAGTATGATAGAAATGAATAACTTATTTAGCTCTGCGAAAAATTGAAAGGAATGAGAAGTACTTGAATGATAAACGTTTTAAAATTGCAAATCGTGAAGCAAGAATTGGTGTAGTACTAGTCGTCATTAATTTTGCCATTTGGTACGGATTTGCTTATGGATTGGGTAATGGTGACCCAAGTGAATATGAATATATTTTGGGCTTCCCAGCTTGGTTTTTCTATAGCTGTATTGCAGGGACCATTTTTATGATCATCCTTATTTGGGTAGCTATCAAAGTATTTTTCAAAGACGTCTCTTTCCAGGATGGGGAGGATGAAAAATGATACATTGGCAAGTAATTATCCCTTTATTCGTCTTTTTAGTCATCATATTCATCATAGGATTTTGGGCGAATCGACATGTGCGGAATTCAAATTCTTTCTTGCAAGAATATTTTTTAGGCGGCCGTGAGATGGGAGGCTTTCTTCTAGCTATGACAATGATGGCTACTTATGGAAGCGCATCAAGTTTTATAGGCGGTCCAGGGGTTTCGTATAATTTAGGGCTAGGATGGGTGCTGCTTGCCATGGCTCAGCTGCCAGCCGGTTATTTTGTTCTGATGATACTTGGTAAGAAATTTGCAATAATCTCCCGCCGTTATGAAGCAATCACTTTAATCGACTTCCTGAAAAAACGATATGACAGCAATGTTGTGGTATTTATTTCAGCATTAAGTATTATTGTTTTCCTATTTGCTTCTATGACAGCTCAATGGGTCGGAGGAGCACGCCTGATCGAGTCGCTGACAGGATTGAATTACATTGTAGCCTTACTTATTTTTGCAGTAACGGTTCTTGTTTATGTAATCATTGGCGGTTTCCGTGCGGTTGCGTTAACTGATGCTTTACAAGGGACGATTATGATTATTGGTACGGTCATATTATTGATTGGAACCATTTTAGCAGGTGGGGGAATTGATAATATTATGGGCTCCCTGCTAAATGAAAATCCTCAGATGCTGACACCATTTGGGTCGGATGGTTCTTTAACGCCTTTATATGTGTCTACCTTCTGGATTTTAATAGGACTTGGAGTTATCGGTTTACCTCAAATTGCTGTCCGTGCTATGAGCTATAAAGATTCCAACAGCTTACATAAAGCGATTCTTATTGGAACGGTAGGAATCGGTACAATTATGTTTGGAATGCATCTAATCGGCGTGTTAGCCCGTCCTGTCATGCCGGGAATCGAGATTGCGGATAAAGTAATGCCAACATTGACTTTAGAAGTATTGCCGCCAGTTCTGGCCGGCATTGTTCTTGCAGCTCCAATGGCCGCGATCATGTCCACTGTCAATGCACTATTGATGCTTGTCAGCTCAACTGTAGTAAAGGATGTTTACCTGAATTTCATTAATCCTGAAGCGACAGATAAGCAAATTAAAAATCGAAGCTTCTGGGTCACAACGATCATAGGACTAGCGGTTGTGCTGCTTTCTTTAAGCCCGCCAGATCTATTGATTATGCTTAATCTCTTTGCATTTGGCGGTCTGGAATCAGCCTTTTTATGGGCAGTTGTCTTTGGTCTGTATTGGAGTAAAGCAAATAAATACGGTGCCATTTCTTCGATGATTGTAGGTTTAGTTTTATATATTGCGATTTACCAATTGGCTCCTAATGTCTTTGGGATGCATTCAGTAACAATCCCTGTCCTAGCATCCTTGGTTACATTTGTCAGTGTAAGTTTAGCTACACAGCACAAAACAGCATTAAATAATACAAACTTATAAGTATAAATTAAATATTTAGTTTTCTTGGAAGATATGTTAAGGTCTTAAGTAATACAGTTGGGACTTTCTTAAATGAAATGATCCGTAATAAAAGTAGGAGAAAGGGGTCGTTTCAAAATGGCAAAAGATATCAAAGCTCAATATAATGGAATAATTTTATTAACAGGATATCTGCAAAGAGTGTTTGTGTCTGAAACAATTTTAGAACGTACTGGTGAACCTTTTGATCAAAAGCGTTATGACATAGCAAAAGTGCTATTGGATGATGCTTACACAATTATCCCGGTAATAGAAGAAACAAAAACTGTAACGAATGAACAAAAAAAGCAGCTGGAGCTTATAGCTGAGCAAGCTGAAAAGTTAATGCAGACATATTTTAAAGAGCTGCCCCTAACTATTAAAGAGAAGCTTGCGATTGTTGGATCTTCATTATACGCAGAGCAGCATGTAAATGCAGGAATCGTGCGCCTAGGGGAAAAATTTGATATCGCTGTAAATAAAGACTTTCACCAGCGTGTGAAGTTCTATGAAGAACGTACGAAAATGATTGATTATCTAGTATTCACGTTCAATCAAAACGAAATGCCGGATGAACAATTTATGATACCGATCGAGTCCTGGTTTAATGATGTCATGAGAAATAAGGATTTTATTTTGGGTGATTTTAAACAGATCGGACAATTGTTGGAGTTTTCCTAAAAGAAAAAGCTGATTGAAGGAGCATTCACTCCCAATCAGCTTTTTATTATTCGTAAAAGACTTTATCGATATTATATTTAGCACGAAGAGTATTGATGGCGTATGTTTCGTAAATTTCACGTTCCATTGGATCTTCAACTTCATAAACTTCGATTTTATAGATTTCGTCACGGTATTTTTTCATTGGAGAAACATTGTCCTCGAAGTGTTTTTTAATACGTTGACGAATTTTGCGTGCTTTCCCTACAAACAACACTTGATTTGCTTTGTTATAGAAAAGGAAAAAGCCGCCTTTATCACGCGTAATTTTATGGAAATCAATAAACCCGTGGAAAGGGGTAATCGGCACATCGCCGTCCTTTAATACTTGCTCGCGTTGATAGATAACCAAATCTGGTTTTGGTAATTCAATTTTAATCAAAATAGTTCACGTCCTTCATATGAATAGAGTTCCATGCTACCATAAATACCAATGAATTGCTATAAAGGAAACGATAATCAGCGGTTTTTCATCACTATTATTATTGACAAGTTAAATAAAGGTTATAAACAATGAAGCAAAAAAAACAGAGCTTCTAAAAAGTAGCTCTGAAGAAAAATAGCGGTGGGAAGGAAGTAATAGAATGTGTGCTCATTTTTTAATCCATTTTATACTAGCGCAATACTTTTTGTGGCAGTACGAAAGAAAGAGCTGCTGTTAAAGCTACTAACCCTATGAATGTCCAAGTATTAAAAAATAGATTATTGGAAAACTGATTTATTAAACCTACTTCCATGTATGGATGATGATCATTAATATATATTTTCAAATTAATGGCCGACCAAATCATTCTAGTAAAAGTAAATACTGAAAGTACGCTGTAAATGGTAAATAATATCAATTTAATTTTGTTAGTTTGTCTAGCATGAAAAGAGTTTAGCATGAATAATAGAGAAACAAAAAAGTACAAAATAAAAATACCGCCAGTGTACATGAAAAAGAGCGCGGGATTTCCATTCCCCCCTCCATATTGGCCACCTGAAGGGTCGAAGCTGGCAGTTAAAGAATTTATAAAAGAAAATGTCCAAATCGTTATAATGCCACTTATCAAAGAGGTTATGTAAAATATAAATCTCAAACCTTTTCACACTCCTTATTTCAGACGGCTACTATTGGTAATAATACAGTAAATTAGATTATTATGGCAATAATTTTTATGGATAAAGAATAAAAGCCATCCATTAGTGGCTAAGGCATAGCAAATTACTTTATTCAATCTATTGAATAATAGAATTGAAATTTTCCAAGCCAAACTTCTTCGGATCAAAATTCCGACAAATCAACTTTTCTTAAGTTATAATTGTAGCGAGGTGATAGAAATGTTTGTTAGTGAAAAACAAATTGAAATTCGATATGCGGAGACAGATCAGATGGGTGTGGTGTACCATGCAAATTATTTGGTTTGGATGGAGATTGGCCGTACACAATTAGTGAAGGATGCTGGATTTAACTACGCGGGACTTGAAGAACTCGGGTATATATCACCGGTATTAGATCTATCGATTCAATATAAAAAGGCAATGCGTTATGGACAAGTTGCCACTGTGAAAACTTGGGTAGAGTCCCATTCGAAATTGAAAACGGTTTATGGCTATGAAATTTTACATGAAGATGGTTCGATTGCAGCGACAGCGACTTCATTACATACATTGGTTAAAAAAGAAAGCTTCCGTCCAGTTCCATTAAGCAAAATCGATCCAGATTGGGATGCGAAATATTTAGACATAGCCCACAATTAAAATTTAGATTCTATTGTAGACTGGCATATATCGCTGGTCTTTTTTTATTTAATTGAAAACTGCCCTGATGATGAAAGCATTAAGATTACAGGCACTTAAAGCAATTTCGCAGTTTTAGCAACTTTCAAACTATTATTGTCAAGCTACCAAGTAGGAAGGAATCTTGATATAATTAAGTTTATCCGTAAAATTTGAAACGAAAGGGAGGGGTGTGGCCATGGTGCAAAAAATGGAAACGATTAAGACGGTTAAATGCTTTATTGTCTTAACGAATACGGCGAGGGAAGCCATTAAACAACACTTTCAGGATGAGCACTCCTTCTTCAAACTACAAAATCCCTTCGAAGTGTATATTGAAAAACAATCGGTCGAGCAAACACAGCTTGCGTTAACAATCTATTTCGATAATCAGCGAAATGAGAAATTGAAAAAGAAATTTGACGAACGCGTGGTTATCATGGATTGTGCCTTCGATTTAAAAAATGGGCTGGTTGCTAAAAGCTTCCGAACACGTGGGAAAAATACACCGGTTGCAACGAATCGCCGACAAAGAATGCGTATTCGTTTTGTTCCGTCGCGCATAAATGGCCATACATATCCAAAAGAATTTATTTCGACCTTGGCGGAATTGCCGATTGCCCAAGAGCGTTTTGATTTTATCAATAAACGTATTTCGAGCTGGGAAGGCTATTTAAAGGTTCAATATAAAAATGCTTCCATTGACGATATCGATGCCACTTTTAGTTCCATTGAATATAGCTCCGACTATTCGAAGGTTTCTTTACGCTGCAACGGTATTGAAGATAAGGAATGGAAACAGTTAAAGGGTTTAAGTGCTTATGTCAAAGGATTTCAACGAGAAATTGGGGAAGTTGTAAAAGCCAATAAGCAGGACCGAACAGTTGAAATCGAGCTCAATTCCAAAGTTGCAAATCTTGCACGCAGGAACGAATTTGATTTTGCTTCTGAATATATTACATTTAGTAATGCGTCAACAAAATCCCAATTAAATCGGCTTTTAAAGGGCTTCGAACGCCTGAAAGAAGGTCTGGCTGCCAATCCTAATCTTGAAAATATTCTATTTGAGGATGCTCCAAAAATAATCAGTGAACGAAAAAATGATGTGGAGCTCGAATTTCATAATAATTTAAATGAATATCAAAGGGCGGCAGTTGCTGGAGCGGTTTCAGCCGAAGATTTATATGTCATACAAGGTCCACCGGGGACAGGGAAAACAACGGTTATTTCCGAAATTTGCTACCAAAACGCTAAAGCTGGATTAAAAACATTGATTGCTTCTCAGTCAAACTTAGCGGTGGACAATGCATTAAGCCGGCTTTTATCCAATAAGGATATCCGAATTCTTCGATATGGACGTACCGAAAGTATCGAAGAAGAAGGTAAGAAGTTCATAGAAGAAAATGTCTCTGAGTACTGGAAGAAGCAAACCTATGAAGCCATTACGAAAGAAATAGCGGGGCACAAGTCAAAGGAGCAGCAGCTAAAGGAAGAGATAGCGAGCTGCCAAAACAAGATCTCTGCTTTATGCGAAAAAGAAACCAGCTTGCTTGCAGATATCGATAAAAAGGAAGCAGCTGAGGAAAAATTAGCAACAATAACGGAAGAAATAACCCAGCTAAAAAAGCAAATTGGCCCACTTAAAAAAGAACGTGAAAAAACAGAGCAAACATTAGAGAAACTTACAGAATCGCGCAATAAAATTACAGCACGGCTAAATGAAATTACGGAAGCATTGGAGAAAATCGGCTCAGCAGACTCTATTGACGAAGAAATCCATAAAGCAAAAAACAATATCCAGAAAAGCAAACGAATGCTGGAATATACTCAGGTGAAATCCGAACTTGAAAAAATTGAATCCCAGTTAGAAGTGGTACGAAAACAAAGTAAAGGCTTTGAGGACCGTACGAGCATGATGGATTCAACCATTAAGGAAGTTCAAGCCTTTAAAAAGATTTATGAAGTTGAATCGTTCATAGAAAATAATCGAATTCGGCGAGGCTATGTACTAAGTCGCCTTTTTGATGACATGGAAAAACTGCAAGAACAATTGACGGGCTTCAGATCCTTGAAAGAAATAACAAATCGTTTAGATAAAGCGATTGAATATAGTAATTCAACCCTTGGCATTCAAGTTCCAGCTCCCGACTTACCTTCAACTCACCACTACTCTTTACAGGAAATTGATGAGTTTTTAACGAAGCTAAGCCGAGCTTTTGCTCAAAAAAAGATCAATAAAGATAATGGGGTACGTTCCATACAAGGTCTTTACTTAAGAAAGATGGTGTTGAATCAATACTCTCAGCGCTACATAACTTTAGTTGATGAATCACGATTAGTCTTTAATAAACTCAAAGAAGAAATTATCGATCAAATGATGCAGCAGGACGGTATCGACCAATCTTCTATCCAGTCGATTAAAACGAAAGAAGCAAATTTAATAGGCAGGCAAGCTCATTATCAATCACAGCTGCAATCATTCGACTTTACAATGCAAGAAGTGGAGTCAATACCTTCTGCAACAGAAATTCACACAGTATGTGAGGTCTTGGAAAAAGAAATCGTTGAATTAGAGCAAAATAGAGAAAAAATTAAGGGCCTAAAAGCGCAAGCTTCGAAAAAACGAGAAGAGCTTGAAAGTGTGCAGGAACAAATTGCAAACGGGGAGTCCGTTCTAAAAGAATTCATTGCACAGCTTAAGGAATTGAATGCAAAAGGGATTCAGCTTGAAAAAGAAAGTGAAGAACTAGAACAAATCACTAAGCAAAATCCTGAACTTGAGCTAGAAAAAACGAAAGAAAAAATTGCAATAAAAGGACAGGAAATCGAAAAACTGCAAAAGAAAATCGACATGCTTCCAATCGCTCAAAATATGCAGCTTCAATGGAAGGAGCTGCTTGAACAGGCAACAGAGCATGACCTGGACGAAATTCGCAAGCTTTATGTCAAACATGCAAATGTTATTGGAACAACCTGTGTTGCCTCTGCCAATAAAGAGTTTATGGAAAACTACCCAATTTTCGATGTGGTGATTATTGACGAGGTTTCAAAAGCGACACCTCCAGAGCTCTTGCTTCCAATGTTAAAAGGGAAGAAGGTTGTTCTTGTAGGAGACCATCACCAGCTTCCGCCATTAATTGGAGATGATACGTTTGAAGAGACACTGGAAACTGTCATCAAAGAAAGCGACACCTTTGAAGAAAAACGTGAATTAGAGAAGCTTCTTGAAGAATCTCTGTTCGAACGCCTATATAAAAACCTGCCAGCGTCTAATAAGAAAATGCTGGCGATTCAATACCGTATGCATGAAAAAATTATGAAAACTATTTCTCCATTCTATGAATACGGGGATGATTCGCTTCAATGCGGTCTGCCAGATTCTGATGCATTACGTGATCACAAGCTGGAAAGTCCTTTCGTGAAGAGAAATGAACATCTCCTATGGGTAAATGTCCCGAACAAGCAGGAGTTCTTTGAAGAACGAATGAAGGGCGGTTCAAGTTTACTCAATGAATCGGAAATCAATATCATCCGGAAGATGCTGCTTGATTTAAATGAAGCTACAGCAAAAGCAAAGGCTGAGGGATTAATTCCGAAATCGGAATTGAAGTCAGTCGGTGTTATTAGTTTCTATGCGGCTCAAGTAAAACGAATTAACCGACTCATTGAGCAAGAGATTAGTCTGCCGCATCTCCACATTCGAACTGGCTCTGTCGACAAATTCCAGGGAATGGAGATGGATGTGATTTTAGTGAGTATGGTGCGAAATAATGACAATAAACACGGTGATATCGGATTTGCCAAAGATTATCGTCGTCTAAATGTTGCCTTATCCCGTGCGAGAGAATTGCTTGTATTGATCGGAAGTACTGAAATGTTTGTCAACCGACCGAAAAAAGAAGAAACGCGCAAAATGTATAAAACGCTTTTAAATACCGTGAAGTCACAAAATGGCTATAGAGATACGATTGAAAGCTTCATTTCTTAAACTTAAGGAGGATTCATGGAACTACATTCCTTACAGCAGTCACTTGGTGATGAGCTAACTAAAAAGTCCAAAGTTTCTATATTGGAAGCGAATGCCTGGTGTGTTCCAATTCACACTTTAAATGTCACGTATAAGCCGGTTATTCGAACGAAAATGGATATTTTAATGAAAATGCTTTTTCTTTCATTGAAGGAACCAAAGTTTGAGAGCGCCGAGCAAATAAGTGAAATACTGCTTGTTGAGCAGCTTTTTGTGGAAGATTTATTATCCAAAATGCAAAAGACGGGGCTTATTACAAAAGTGGAATCGTTCTTTCAGCTAACTGAAAAAGGGCAAAAGCAGTTCGCAAGCGGGATTTTTGAAGAAGAGCAGGAAGCAGCTGTTACAGAAGTTCTATACAGTCCTACCCATAGAAATTTTTTAGATGGAGATATAGAGGAAGTACTCGAATTTGAAGATTTTCCAGAGCAAATCTTCCGCTATCAAGTTCAAGAAAATGCATTAAAAATTGAAGATCATGCAGTAATCGAGGAAATCAAATCCAAAAATGATGAAGGAGACGAGGAAGGTCAGGAGAAGCTCTTTATCACATCCATTGATTCTGTCGAGGACGTGCAAGTCAATGATGTACCTTGCATCGAATTCCTGCTTTATGATGAAGAAAAGGATTTATTCATCTCTCGCGTTTGGAATACATTAATCAACAAATGGGATGATCAATTGGAACAGCTCATTCAAGAACAGGAAAAATTAACTTGGAGAGAAAAATTCCCTCAGAACTAAACATCCCGATTTGTTTGGATTCCTTTATTAAATTTATTGAAATCTCGAATATTGCAAATATTTATTGTTCGTGTTATTATTATTTTAATTTCATCTATCTTATCAAGAGAAGCAGAGGGATATGGCCCGATGAAGCTTCAGCAACCTCTAACATCGTTAGAAAGGTGCTAATTCCAGCAAGACAATTTTGTCTTGGGAGATAAGAGTGTGCGTATATCTAATACCCTCTCATTCTCACGCTGGAATGGGAGGGTTTTTTATTGCCCGATTTAGGATGAACTTGGCATGTTAAGAAATGGGGGAACAAGAATGCCTATCAATATACCTAAGAATTTACCTGCTGGAGAAATCTTGCGCAAAGAGAAAATTTTCGTTATGGAAGAAGACCGCGCTAGCACGCAACAGATTCGACCTTTAAACATTTTAGTCTGCAACCTAATGCCGGAAAAAGAGAAAACGGAATTGCAGCTATTACGTTTACTGGGGAATACACCTTTACAAACGAATGTGACTTTCTTAAATACTGCTACATATTCTTCAAGAAATGTTTCAAAGTCACATTTAGATTCTTTCTACAAAACCTTTCATGAAATTAAGCACCGCCGTTTCGATGGAATGATTATTACAGGGGCTCCTGTGGAACGGATGGAATTTGAAGATGTAAGCTATTGGGAAGAAATTAGTGAAATCATGGATTGGGCCCAGGTGAATGTTACTTCCTGTATGTATATTTGTTGGGGAGCACAAGCTGCCCTTTATAAACATTTCAATATCGGAAAATTTGAGTTGCCCAAAAAATGCTCAGGGATATATTCACATGTGATTACTGACTTAACTGTGGACTTAGTGCGCGGTTTTAGCGATGAATATGTCGCGCCGCATTCACGACATACATCGGTTTCTTTAGAAGAAGTCCGAAATCATCCCGATTTGCATCTACTTAGCTATTCTGAAGAAGCGGGACCGTTTATTGTCCAATCAAAAGACACAAAGCATATTATGATTACAGGTCATTTAGAATATGATGCAACTACATTGGCAGATGAGTATTTACGAGATGTTGAAAAGGGAGAACCTGTCGAAATCCCGGTGAATTACTTCCCGGAAAACGATCCGACGAACACACCGAAAAACACTTGGCGTGCACATTCCTACCTCTTGTTCTACAATTGGCTAAACTATTACGTATACCAAGAAACACCATTCGACTGGCACTATGTCGAAGATACAATCGAGTTTCATATTTAATAACAAAAACAGCATCGGATTTTTGATGCTGTTTTAAAATTCATCTAAAAAATATCAAAATGCGAGTTTTCATTGAATTTTTGAAAATTCTAGCCAGTTTTGGGCTAATCCCGCTAAAACTTCGATGATTCCATTTTGTTTTTTTAGTAATGAATAAGGTTTGTATTTAAAGAAAAAATACTATTGGAAGGAGGGTTTAAATTGACTGAAGAAATGAACTATGGTGAGGATTATAAATATATTCCTGTTACATCTATTATGAGCGGTAAAGGGCAGGAAGTAAGACCGGATATATATGCTTTTATGGTTCAAGTAGTAAATCTTTGTATGGTTGGTGAACCAAACAGCTCTACAGGGTGGACACTAATCGATGCAGGAATGCCAAAATCTGCCGATGCGATTATTAAAGAAGCTGAAAATCGTTTCGGCGTGAATGCTCGTCCAAACGGTATAGTCTTAACCCATGGGCATTTTGATCATGTGGGAGCAATTATTGAATTGATCGAGCACTGGAATGTACCGGTTTATGCTCATGAATTAGAGATTCCATATTTAACAGGAGTAAAGAGCTATCCTGATGCTGACCCCACTGTGGAAGGTGGGATTGTTGCCAGAATGTCTCCTTATTTTCCAAATGAACCTATCAACTTGGGAGATCATGTGAAGCCATTGACTAGTGATGGAAGCGTTCCTGTATTACAAGATTGGAACTGGATACATACACCAGGGCATTCTCCTGGACATGTTTCCTTTTTTAGAGAATCGGATGGAGCTTTAATTGCTGGAGATGCCTTTGTTACGGTAAAACAAGAGTCGCTTTTTAAAGTACTCGTGCAAAATCAAGAAATCAGTGGGCCGCCAAGGTATTTTACAACAGATTGGAAGCAAGCCTGGCACTCCGTCAAAAAGTTAAAGGATCTAAGGCCATCCGTTGCTATTACTGGTCATGGATTACCAATGCAGGATGAAGCCTTAACAGAAAATCTGACTAAATTGGTGAATGAGTTTGATGAAATCGCCATCCCCAAACATGGCAGATATGTAGACGGACTAGAGAACTAAAAGTAATCGTCAAGACGAGATCATTAAGATTTCGTCTTTTTTAGGTTGTTTTATGTAGTCGGACAAAAGGATAAACAAGTATAATAGCAAGGTCTTTTAAGGTTTAAACATTATTGCCACTATATTTATACTTTTGAATTTAATTACCCTCAAAAAATACCGCAAAATCTAAAAAGGGAGCTTTTCCATAGTGAAAAGCTCTTGAATTGCTTATTCGAAAGATAAATTAATGGGTTCTTCCGGTAATAGTTCTTGGTCAATGTTATTTGTCGTTGGCGTCTTCTCATCTACAACGGTAAACAGGAAATTATCTGCCCATACTTTACCTTTTCCTATTAATAATACGCCAAAATGAATGGAAGCAGCTTCTTCTGGCACATCTAAAACAATTGTATAATGATTCCAATCGGTTGTCCCGGAAATGGAACGGTTGTGCATATTATCAAAGGCAAGTGTATCGCCAGAAGAAGAGTCGATTCTCATCCATGCACCCGCCTTTGCCGCCTCGTCTGTCTTTAAAAAGCATGATAATTTTAGTCTTTTCCCGCAATATTGCTTCGCTTGAAATCCTTGCATCATTGTTGCAAATTGTTGCTCATTCACTTTTTTAACCGAATATAATACCCCTGATTTAGAGCCGGTGTGAAAGATTTCGGAATCAACATGCATTTCATAATTCTCGGGATTGCTCCCAGTTAATGTCCAACCTTTGATATCTTCGTTTGTAACCATTTGCTTTTCCTCCTTTTTCATTTGTATTGCTCTCATCATTTTCCGATATTGACCTGGCGGGATTGCATAAACTTCTTTAAATGCACGGGAGAAGGCTTCCTGGGACTGAAAGTGTAAGGAAATAGCTATTTCAAGTATCGGTTCGTTCGTTTGAATAAGTAGTATGGCGGCTTTTGCTAAACGTCTAAGTCGTACATATTCCCCAATAGTTAAACCGGTTTCTTTTTTAAAAACCCTCAATAAATGGTACTTCGAATACCCCACAGCCTTAGGGAGAGCATGTAAATTATCCAATAGATGGTTTTCGATAAATGAAATTGCTTGCTGAGTTAAATGGCTATAGTTCATTTATTTCACCTCACTTCACTTCTGTTTTAACTATAACCGATTCGATTTGCGCATATTTGATTTAAATTGCTAATTCTTCCAAAAATATAATTGTTAAATGTATCATTAAGTGATATATTATAAATAGATATATCGTAAAGTGATATAGTAGGTGGTGAATTATTTGAAATCGTTGGAACAACTAACAGATTCGGTTTTTTATATCATGGCTGCATTAACCAAACCAAGTCATGGATATGCCATAATGAACCTAATCGAGGAAACGACAAAAGGGGATGTTGTAATTGGTCCGGCGTCTCTATATACCATAATTAAAAAATTATTAAAGGAAGAATTAATCATTTTACATGATGCTTCAGACTCGAGAAGGAAAGTATATGTGCTTACCGACAAGGGCAGAGAAGTGTTAACCGAAGATATTAAACGGAGAAAAGTAATGATTGAGCTTGCCGAAAAAGGTCTGATGGAGGAGAGTTAATATGAAAAGAACAAAATATATGATGTCCAAGGGATTGGCCTTTGCAGAAAAAGGTGATTTAGAAAAGCTAAATAAAAAAGCAAAACAAGGCTGGCACTTAAAAAGTCTTGCCTTGGCAGGCTATCATTTGGAAAAATCTGAACCTGAAGAGATTGAATATAGTATTGACTACCGCTTATTAAGAGAAGAAGAAAAAGAAGAGTATTTCGAAATATTTTCTCTGGCCGGCTGGGAGCACGTATGCTCTAGCTATGACATGCATATTTTTAAGGCTTTACCTGGTACGAATCCAATTTATAGCGATAAGGAATCAGCAGTTGATAAAATTGAACGGCTATCCAAACCCGTTTTTTCAATTGGAAAATTCATCTTTCCACTTACTGTGCTATTCATCATTATGATGAGCATATTTCATGGACCAATTGAAAAATTTAGCACCATAGCTTTTTGTATATCTTTAGTTTTTGCAACACCCACTCTAATGATGGTTATAGCGTTAATGTATCGCAAAAGAAAATTAAGTATGTCTAAGGAATTCTAGCCTTTTAAAAAATGGGTTATCCGATTATAGGATAACCCACAAATTTGTTTAAAGAAGGAACATCGCAACAATTGTCGTAACAATTAACCCGATAATTACCGGAACTAAATTTCTTCTCGCTAATTCAAAAGGACTGACATTACAGATCGCAGCTGCTGGAATCAATGCCCACGGAACTAAAACTCCGCCGCCAACCCAAATTGCTGCAATTTGACCAAGAGCTGTAAGCGTAGCGGTACCTTCACCAATTGCTGCACCAAAGAGCTGCGCAATAGATCCGGCTAATGTAATGCCCGAGAAACCTGAACCATCTAATCCTGTTATCGCACCAACCGTTGTTAAGGTCATGGCTGCTATTTCACCTGTTAAAGGCACCACTCCAGCAAGAGCTACACCAAGGTCGTTTACTATCCCTTGAGATCCTTCTGGCAAGAATTTTCCGAGCACTTCTGTAAATCCAGCATCTCCCAGATAGAAGAAAGCGGCAATGGGTATTACAGGACCAAATACTTTGAATCCAAATTGGAAACCTTCTATCAAATAACTTGTTGTTTTCTCTAAGCCATCATTTTTATGTGCAAGAAGGGCTAGAAGAATAAGGATGAAAACAGTTGTTCCACCTATAAGGGCTGTTGCATCTCCGCCTGAAAGATTGAAGACGGCCATTCCGATAACATCGAGCACAAAAGCAATAGGAATAAGAATGGCAAAGAATCTGCGTTGACCTAAAGTTAGTAAACTCGTATTCACAGTTTCTTCTTTTTTCTCTTTATCAAATGTGCCGACCATTTCCAAATTGCCGCGTTTCATATCTCTTCTCAGCATGAAAAAGGCAACAACGGTTGTCACAATCCCCATCACAGCGACTAGTGGAATACTTGCAGTTATCACATCTGAAACAGGAATCCCTGCAGCATCAGCTGTTAACTTAGGTGCTCCCTGAATAATAAAGTCACTGGACAGCGCAATCCCATGACCAAACAAGTTCATGGCCATAGCAACTCCTAAAGCAGGAAGTCCCGCTCTAATCGCAACGGGAAGCAGAACCGCTCCAAGAAGAGCAACAGCAGGAGATGGCCAGAAGAACCATGAAATGACCATCATTAAAATCCCAATTGTCCAATAGGCAAGCGTAGGATTTTTAATGATTTTAGTGAAGGGAGACACCATTACTTCATTGATTCCTGTTTTCATCAACACCCGACTCATCGCCACTATAATGGAGATAATGAGAATCGTTGATAATAGCTCCTTTATGGCGTATATAAAGCTATTAAATACACCACTGACCGAAGCAGTAAAATCCCCGGTCGCCACAATCGCAATGACGAAAATCCCAATTATACAGATCAAAGACGTATCACGACGTCTCACCATAAATCCAATAATTAAGACAATAAATGTGACGTAAATCCAGTGTAAAGCCGACAAATCCATAAGCCGTCTATCCCCTCTATTCGTTTATCCATAGAATATGAGGCGTATGACTAGTTGGTGAGGAGGGGGATTAAGATAAATAAATTTTAAAATCAATAAAAATATGTTATTAATTACCATCACTTCAAAGCAAATGTTAGGGAGCGAGTTAAAGGGCATTTTAATTCAATATTCGAGAGGAAAACGAGATATAAAAAGGGAACTATTTGATATACCAGATTAAATAAAGGAGAGAAGAGTATGAGTAAATCATATATTGAACAAGTAGTACATTATATTAGAATTCCTGTAAAAGATTTAGAAATGTCTGCACAATGGTATAGAGATGTACTAGGGCACCAGTTACAAACAATACTGAGGAACTTGCAATTTTAAAAGTAAATGAAGGACCTTTTTTACTTATCCTAGTCCCTACCGAAGATGAAACTTTTGCACATTTTACAATTGATAATGAACAAGAGTTTAGCATTGGCTTTACAAGTCCAGAATTATCTAATTTTCATCAACACTTAATGATAATCAAGTTAAAGTCGAGGATATACAAGAAGATAATGGTCTTGCCTTTTTCCACTTTTATGAGCCAAATGGTAATAAACTTCAAGTACACTGGTAAGCTTATAATAAATAAATTATCGTATTTCATTAAAGGGTGCTTTAACAGAACAAGAATGGGAACGTCCAAATCAGACGATCCCATTTTTTTTTGCTAAAAAACAAGAATACTATTTAACAAAGCCTTGTATTAAAAAGTTTAAGGATAAGCCGACTTGTGGGAAAATTTAAATTTAAGTATTACTATATTGTTTGAACGTTTTTTACGAGTGGTAACCATTGATTTTTGTTGGAAAATTGGTTGACTGTCAACTGTTGCAAAATTAACTAAGTTTTAATACATTAGTTTTTCTATTACCCAACATATACAATGCCTCTCATTCTAAGGATAGATCTTGAATGCATCTTACGCATTTTAGATTTGTCCTTTTTTCTTATTCTTTTATGACATGCCGTGGTGACAAACTATACTATCTATAAACATCTATAATCATTTATAAACTTAACATCGCTATTATGACAATAACATTCGCTGAACAATCCGCTACTAAAACACAAAATGTTTCTGCAGCTGCAGAAGAACAATTAACCTCGATGGAGGAAATTTTAGCCTCTTCTATATCTCTATCTCAAATGGCAGAAGAATTACAAATCACAAATTGGAGGATTTAAAATATATAATTAGCCCCCAAAATTTACAGGTAAAATAATTAGCAATTTAGGGTTAGTATCTGAATAATAGGAACTGTTTCCTATTATTCAGATACATTACCTAGTAAAACCTTAGGGAACATAGATAAGAAAATAGGAACGTATGGTGATGTTTATATCACTAATATTTAAGATAATAGATGTATCTGTTATACAACAAGTTCTTTGGTAATTGGAAGTAGTAAGTAAGTCGATTAAAGTTTTAAATTCTTATATCAGGTCATTCTAAAAGCACCCGAATGTTCTATTTATGACTCCAAATGTAGTAATTTTAACCTTAAATGTATAAAAAGCGGTATTAAATGTTTTTTCATAGTTAGACACAGGTGTACATTGAGCATATTATATGTTTACCTAAGTTTTCTATAAGGAAAACTGGTAAATAATTCAAATAAAGTTAATAGATTTGTATAGCTTTTTTTGAAGTTTTGTGGAAATATAATACTACGAAGTATCATTTGCTAGATGTATGGTAAGTGAATTAGAAATTGAAGTACATCAAGTATCTTCAATAAATTTTTAGATATTCTAGCGAAATGAGGTGTCTGTTTTGAACAAAATTAAAACAATCCTAGCTGAAGATCATACAGATTCTTTAGAAATCATTACAACATTTATTGAGGGTCATCCTAGTTTCGATATAGTTGCAACCAGTTGTGATGGAGAGGACTTAATTACCCAAGTTATTAAGTACAATCCTGACTTAATTATTGCTGATATTAATATGCCAAAATTAAATGGAATGGAAGCTGTTAAAAAGTGTAAAAAAATAAAATCGGACTTAAAAGTCATATTTTTAACAGGGTATGATGAATATGCAGTGGAAGCTTTTGCAGAGTCAGCAGTTGATTATCTTGTTAAACCAATTGATTTTTCAAGGCTATATGAAGCATTGGATAAGGCTAAGTCTAGTTTATTTCAGTCTTCAGAGCAAATAGGAAATAGTTCAAAAAAATTAAAAATAAAAAATAACAACATAATTCATCTAATTTCGATGGATGATATTTTTTTTATAGAAAAACAAGGGAAAAAATGTATTATTCATCTAAAAGATAAAACGATTGAAACAAACGAAAACTTAATGGATATAAAAAATAGATTAGATAATAACTTTTATATTTCTCATCGATCTAATATTGTCAATTTAAATAAAATTTCTTATATAGTTCAAGATTACGAGACATATTTAGCTTTTTTTGAAGGATTGGACAAAGGTGCACATATTTCAAAATTAAAAATCAAAGAATTAGAAGAAAAAGTAACTAATATTGAATGATAGGTGATAACTTTGATAAATATTTCAGAATTTCAAGTCAGACAATTTAAACCACTTAATGAGTGTTACTTTGTTGTCAATCGTGAAACACTACAGATTATCGATTCTAACATAGCAAATTGTTCATTATATGAATTACTTATAGTAAGCAATTCTACTAATTGTAATGAGCAAGCAAACTCATTTGAAATCTTTAGTAACCTCATTGAAAGCATTCTTAAAGAACTAAACTATAATTTGGAAGAAGCTTCTTCTTTGGAAATTCAATACAATAATCACTCAACACTAGAAGTGAAATTTTACCCAATTGATAAGAATCTAATATTTATTATTAAAGACAAAACAAAGCATGTTCAAGTTTCTGATATTATTGAAGAAAATGATCAAAAAATTTCAATATTAACAGAAATTTCTGATCAGAAACTTTCAATTTTAAATGAAATATCCGAGGATATAATAAAATTTCATGAACCCAAAAAAATGCTTGATTCTCTTTTTGAAAGGCTATCTTCGTTGTTGGATCTTGACTTTTATTTTAATTATTTTCTTGATTCATCAAAAGAACAAATTAGGTTAATAAACTATCATGGCATACCAAAGAAAACGGCAGAAAGTATTAATATATTACAGTTTGGTGAAGCGATTTGTGGAACAGTGGCTAAAATACGCAAAAAAATTATTGCAGAAAATGTTGATACTTCCGATGATCCTAAAGTTCAACTAATTAAAAGTTGGAATATCAAGGCTTATATTTGCCACCCATTGTTTTCACATGGAAAGCTATTGGGTACCTTATCATTTGGTTCAAGCAAAAGGTCAACGTTTTCACCATTTGAGGTAGAGTTAATTGGTCGAATTTGTAATCAAGTTGCTACTTCACTAGAACGTGTTTTTTTAATTGCTAAATTAAAAGAAACAAATCGGGTTTTAATTACAACTAATCAACAGCTATTGACTGAAAAAGACAGAGCAGATAAAGCAAATAATGCAAAAACAAATTTCCTAATGCTAATGAGCCATGAGTTACGTACGCCACTAAATTCTATTATGGGATATAACCAATTATTGCTCACTACTTCAAATAGCACTTTAACTAATATTCAAAAAGAACAACTTGAGAAAATGTTTAAAGCAAGTAAAACACTAAATAAAATGATAAGTGATATGTTGGAATATGTACGATATGATAACGTAAGTTTAACCTTTGATATAAAAAAGATAGATATAAAAAGATTAATAGGGGATTGTATACAAGATGTTGCTTTTTTAGCAAAAAGTAACAAAATTTCGATTGAATATGTAGACCTATTTAACAATACCGATATAGGTGTGTATTCTGATCCGCAAAGATTGAAGCAAGTAATTAACAATCTATTAACTAATGCAATTAAATATAACAATAGCAATGGAATTGTCCGTATAATATCAAACGTAATAAATAAGGATTTAATTATTGAATTTCATGATACCGGAAAAGGAATTAAAGAAATTGAACTAGATGAAATCTTTAAGCCTTTCTATAGATCACCATCAAACAATCCTACAATAGAAGGAAGTGGGATTGGTTTAAGTCTTTCTAAGCAAATTGTTAATGAATTAGGCGGTAGTTTAACGGTAACAAGCCTAAAGGATGTAGGAAGTACATTTACAATTAAATTACAAATTAACTAAGTTTTGAAAAGTAAGAGAATACTTTTTTACTCCCCTAACATAAACAATACTTCTCTTTCTATAGGATAAATCTTGAATGCATCTTACGCATTTTAGATTTGTCCTTTTTTCTTATTCATTTATTACATACTCGAGATAAGTTTTTTTATAAACTTAACCACGATATCAAGATGATATTTTGAATAATTCTAAATACTTAGAGGTGAAAAGTATCTATATAATCTTACGCTAATTATTGATTAGAAATTCAGAAGTCATACAGGACATTACGGAACTTAATACCTACATTTCGTGAGGGGATATAACAAAAAACGACTAAAATTTATATAATTATAAAAAGTCATATAATCTATAAATTTACCTATATATGTCGAATTTTGATAAAAAATGTTGAAAAGTAACAGGAGATATCTATATCTAATAAATAAGGATATACTAATTAGTCTCATTTACAGACCACCTGCATTAATGGGGAGTGAATGTTTTATGAAAGATATTACAAAAGCTAAGAAAAAAAGTAAATTAAAAGAATTATTTTTAAAGAAAGAATTTATTCAAAATAGGAACGTCATATTGAATAGGGAGAATAGTGACAGGTTATTAAATTATTATTTATCTTTAGCACAGTATCACCCAGATATTGTGATTGTATTTTCTCCAGAAGGTGAAATAGTAACAATTGACGACAAAAAAGTACAAGAGTTATTAGGAGAAAAAATCCAGAAAACTGACCACTTCTATAAAATTTTACCGCAAAAGTTTTATAAAGAAATTGAATCAGCATTCTACAATACATTAAAAGGTAAATCTGAAAAACTTGAAATTGAGATTAACACTATAAAACATAAAACTCTATTTTTGGTACTCACATTTATACCTATAAAGTATGAAGAAGAAGTAGATGGTATCTATTTAATAGTTACTAACATTACAGAGAAGGTCCTTTTACAACAAAAGTTAATCTTAAGTGAAAGACATCTGAATTCTGCTCAACAAGTGACGGAAATTGGAAGTTGGGAATATATAATCGAAGAAGATAAGTTATTTTGTTCAGAGAATTTCTACCGTATTTTCGGAATAGAAGAAGACGACTTTATTAGTATGGATGACCCATTTAATTTAGTTCACCCACATGATTATGAAGATGCTTTTGAAAATCTAAGATATGCAATAAACCATGGTAGAAGCTATACCGGCCAGTTTCGTATTGTACATGGCAAACAAAAAAATACAAGGTATATTAGAGTACATGCAGAATATTTTTCTGATGAGAATGAAATAAAAAAAATTATTGGTGTAGTAAAAGACGAAACATATCTAATTCAACTTGAGAATAAATTGGCTGAACAAAATGAAAGTTATGAACAAATATTCAATAATCTAACTTCAGGGATATGGATTCGTGAAACAATTGGTGGGAGATTTTTATTTGCCTCAAAAGGGCTGGAAAAGATACTGGATATGCCTGTTTCTAAATTATACGAGGATTCGGATCTCTGGTATTACATGATTCATCCAAATTATTATCAAGAATTAGAGAATAGTAAAGTAATGTTGGGAAAAGGGGAGAGCATACAGACGATTTATCAATTTATAAGTAATATCGGACAAACAAAATGGTTGTTAGAAGAAGTTGTTCCAATCATTGATGAGAATGGACAAGTCAAAAATATTTTTGGTTTAGTTACTGATGTAACAGATGAAATAGAAATTAAGGAAAAGTTAAGCCACATATCGAACTTTGATATACTGACGGGCCTTCCTAACCAAAGAAGCCTCTATGAGAAATTAGATAAGTTGTGTGGAAATAATAATCCGTTTGCAATTTTTTTCTTAGATATTGATCGTTTTAATATTATCAACGACTCTTTAGGATATTCAATTGGAGACGAGGTTCTTAAATATATTGCAAAACGTTTCAAAGAACTTATACCAAGGGATGGTTATCTAGCACGTTTAAATAGTAACAATTTTATTATGATAATAAAAAATTATAAAAGTAAAAATGACGTGTTTAGCTTGGCTAAAAAAATAATAGAGGAAATAAGTGAATCGTTTACAATACAAGACTACGAATTACATGTGTCTACAAGTATGGGTATTACTTTTTATCCAGAAGAAGGCAATGAAAAGCGAGTATTATTAGAAAATGCACATAAAGCTCTTTATCACGCTAAAAAAGAAGGGAAGAATAATTATCAACTATCTTCTCATTTATCTGACATCTCTTCATACAAAAAATATGTATTAGATAGAGATATGAGAAAAGCAATTACGAACGAAGAATTTGAATTATATTTTCAACCGCAAGTTGAACCACGGTACGGGAAAATTTCTGGGGCAGAAGCATTAATTAGATGGAATCATAAAGAATGGGGAATGGTGTCCCCAGGTGAGTTTATACCCCTAGCAGAAGAAAATCATACGATTAATAACATCACGGATTGGGTTATTCAAAAGGTCTTTTCTTTTATTCGGGATTGGATAGACAGAGGGTTCGAGGTGCAACCCATTTCTATAAATATTCCACCAATACGCTTTATTAAAATGGGATTTTTAACATTTGTGGAAAAACAGTTAGAATTTCATAAAATCCCATCGCATTATATAGAGTTTGAAATTACTGAAGGATCATTATTAAAAAGTGATAAAAAAGTAATCGAAACAATCAAAGGGATAAAAAGACTAGGGATAAAATTTGCTGTTGATGATTTTGGTACAGGCTATGCCTCATTAGATTCCTTACGTAAATTTCAACCAAATACAATCAAATTAGATCAAATTTTTATTAAGCATATTGGTGATGAAAATGGTATTGAAAAAGGGATTATATCTTCCGTCATGCATCTTAGTAAAGTTCTCGATATGAAAGTGGTTGCTGAAGGAGTAGAAGAGTTGGAACAATTGAAGTTTTTAAAACAGAATGAGTGCGATCTTATTCAAGGATATATCTATTCTCAACCTGTAAAAGTAAAAACCTTTGAAAAACTGTTGGAACAAAGATACTTAAAAGCAGAAAAAAGTAGTAGAAGTAAAAAGTATGTTGATAAGAGAAAGTTTTACCGTTTTCAATTTCCTTTTCCAATCCCGGGTGAACTGACAATTATAGAAGTAAACGGAAATGAAGTTAACGTTGGTAAATCTCCGGTTCTTATAGAAAATATTAGTTTAGGGGGAGTTAGAGTATTATCACCTTTAAAGCTCCCAGTAAATACACAGATGATATTTAGTGTTAAATGTCAAATTCTTAATGAAACTTTTGAATTTGCTGGATCTATTAAATGGATTGAAGATGAAACTATGAGCGTATTCGTATATGGAGTTAGTTTTGAAAAATTAAATCGGATTCTAGAGGATCGTTTAGCTTCCATAATTAACAGATTAAGTTCATACAGCAAAAGTAAGAAGAAAATACCAGATACAGAATTTATTTATGAGGGTGTAAATAAGTACTTTGATAATAATAAATAAAAGTGCGCGTGTAAGGGGTATACTATATGGAATTTTCTTTTAGAGAAATATTAATGGATGGAATCGATGATATGGTTTTTATTGTAAAAGTAGAAAACCAAAGATTTAAATATGAATTTATTAATAGAATAGCTTTACAAAACTTAGGATTAAATAAAAATATTCATGGACTATCTTTCAGCGATTTATTCCCGAATGATATTGCAGATTTTCTTTCAAAAAAGTATCAAGAAGTATTATTAAAAGGAGAAAGCATTACTTACGAGGATTCTTACAAAAAAAATGGTAATTTAGAAGAAAAGCATTATTCTCAAGTAAAGCTTACACCTATTTTTGATGAAAATGGGTCATGTATACGAATTGTATCTGTAGTAAGAGATATAACTAAAGAAAAAGCAGCTTTATCTTATGTAAAAGAAATGGTGAATAAAATTGCCGAGAGCAATGAGCGCTACCAATCATTATTTACTCATAATCCAGATGGCATTCTTACTTTTGATAAAAAAGGATTTATTACGAATGGAAATTTAGTAATTGAGAATATTGTTGGCTACCAAGTAATGGAGTTAATTGGTAAGTCTTTTAAAGATTTAATATACGGTGATAAAACCCTACTTAAAAAGTCAATTAATAAAGCATCAGAAGGTACTACAACAATTGGAGAATTTCTACTGGAAAATAAAGATGGGGACATCTTAACAATTAACTTAAAATTAGTTCCACTGATATTAGAAGATAATGTTATTGGATTATTTGGAATTTTAAAAGATATTACTGAGATGAAAAAGACTATAGAGCATTTAGAAGAGAGTGAAAAGCGTTTTAGAATTATTGCCGAAAATGCCCATGATTTAATCACGCTAGTTAATAAGAAAGGTGAAATCACATATGTTTCTCCTTCATATAAAAATATATTAGGCTATGATCACAAAGAATATGTTGGAAAACCGTTCATTCACAATATTCATCCGGATGATTTAGCAAGGTTGATGGAAAATTTCGGAAGAACAATTCAGTCAAGTGAACCCTTTCAATGTGAATTTAGACAAAAAAATTCAAAAGAAGAATTATTATGGTTCGAAGCAATTGGTAAGCCTGTATTTAATCCTCAAAATAAGTTTCAGTATTTAGTAGTTCTAACGAGAGATATAACATTAAGAAAGAAATATGAATCCAACCTGAAACATTTTGCTTATTATGATTCTTTAACTAATCTTCCTAATCGTATCCTTTTTAATGAAAAATTCAAAATAGCTAAGGAGCATTTTCTTAATAATAACGATGGTTTAGCTATCATTATTTTGGATATTGATCATTTTAAAAGGATTAATGATATGTATGGTCATGATGTAGGAGATATGGTAATTAAAGAGTTTGGACGTCGAATTAAACAATCGGTTCGTGATTCTGACACTGTAGCAAGAATAGGGGGAGATGAGTTTACTATTCTCTTACCTAGAATACAGAATGCTGAAAATGCAATTAATTTTGCGGAAAGAATTCAAAAAAATATGCAGTATCCATGGGAGATTAATGGGGAAGTATTAAATGTTACAACAAGTATGGGCATTGCATTGGCATCAATTTCAGATAGTTTCACTAAATCATCATTAATGAAAAAAGCTGATATTGCATTATATCAAGCTAAAGAAAGTGGAAGAAATTCATTTGAATTATATGAAATTATTTAAATATTTTCCCAAGATTAAATTTCTTTAGGGGGATGATAAGGTGTTTACAAACGATACAGAATATAAAAATCACATAATGAGCAATTTCTACGATAAAGACAATACAAATGAAATAAATGTGGTAAACGAACTATCCTTTGTAGAAAAAAAAGTTAAAAACTATGTTCTTCAAAATATTAATGATATAAGTTCTGAGGAATTAATTCTTTATAAAGAAATCTTAGAAATTTTTAAAAAAATGAAAGATGTATTTTAATAGAGAATCGGTTCAATTATGAAAATCTTCTATTGCAATAAAAGTAAGGGGTAGGGAAAAACTGCTTAAAAAATGAGATTCAAGGTTCTATAGGAAAAAAGGAATACCTTCTTAAATATCTCCTATATATTTATAAAAATGAGAAGAACAGGTGATATGTCGAAATATAGTTTAATTAGAGATATATCGAAGTACATTTTACTTCTAAATCTTTATCTTATTTTTCGGTTTCAAAATTGTACCCTTGATACTAGCAAACTTAAATGAAAGAGAGTGGATCTGACAGGTGGATTGTCGTACAGAAATTGGAATTACTCTTGATGACTAAGTATTTTTATAGTCCAAAACGACCACCAATCTGATAGGTGGTCGTTTAAAGATAGTTTGATGATAGGGTGTGGTAAATGCTCCAACACATGTTTGAGACTAATCTATACTCTATATTGTTCTAGAAATTAGAAATTTTAGGTAATTCTTACATATATGAAGTTTTTGAAATTAAAGGGTTATTTAAAGTTAATGATTTTACATAATAAATGGAATTATAAAGTCATTTGAAGAACTATGTTAGTTTGAAATTTATGAAAGAGGTTGATTTGACATGAAATTAACAATTGGAAAGAAGTTATTAGGGGCTTTTTTAAGTATCACTCTTCTATTAACTATAACAAGTACGATTTCGTTTATCTCTATTAATAAGATAAACGAATCTTATTCAGATATTACAGATAGAAGGGTAGAAATTCTTAAAAATGCAAAATCAATAGCCCTATATGCCACAAAGGAGAACAGTGGTCTCAGGGCGCTACTATTAAATGAATCTGGAGCAATCGATTCAATAAATGATTCCATTCATGGCCTTGAATCAGAAATCAAAGATACTGAAAAATTAGTAAGTAGTTCAGAACAGAAAGAAATTTTAAGACATTTAAGTAATAAGAACAATGAGTTTAAATCTAAACTTGAACAAATCTCGCAAATAATGAATAGTGACATTGAAGAAGCAAAATTCCTAACCAACTATGAAGCTATGCCAAAAGCAAGGGAAATTAGGGATCTAGCAGAACAAATAGAGCTGATTCAAGAAAAGGAATTAGAATCAGCTACTGGCGTTAACAAAGAGATGGTGAAGTCAACTACTAATATAGTTGTAATTTGTAGTGGTATTGCTTTATTATTTGCAATTATTATGGGTTATATTATGTCACGTAAAATTTCAAAACCTATTATTGCTATGTCTAACTTAGCTGAGAAAATATCTTCTGGTAATTTGTCAGTTGAGAAAATAAAAATTAAAAGCAGTGATGAAATAGGAACATTAGCTAAATCTTTTAACATAATGACTGAAAATCTAAGAACCTTAATACAACAAGTAAATGATAGTGTCGTTCACGTTGCTGCATCCTCTGAAGAATTAACAGCAAGTGCTGAACAAACAAGTAAAGCAACTGCGCAGATAGCAAATATAATTCAAGAAGTAGCAATTGGTGCAGAAAATCAAGTTCAAAGTGTAGAAGAAAGTTCGAAATCTATATATGAACTGTCTACGGGTATCAAACTAATAGCTAGTTCTGCAACAGAAGTAACTAGTGCTAGTTTAGAGGCTTCTAATTTAGCAAATGTAGGAAAAACTGATATCCAAATAGTAATGGGACAAATGGACACAATTAAAGAAACAATTAACAATTTAAACCAATCTATGATAGGTTTAGAAAATCGTTCAGAAGAAATTGGAAAAATTATTGAAGTTATAACTAGTATTGCGAATCAAACAAACTTATTGGCCTTAAATGCAGCTATTGAGGCAGCACGCGTTGGCGAACATGGTAAAGGTTTCGCTGTTGTAGCGGATGAAGTTAGAAAATTAGCAGAACAATCCTCACTATCTACTATGCAAATTACTGCTCTTGTTTCTGCTATCCAAGAGGAAACTTTAAGTGCAGTAAGTTCAATGGAGCTTGTTAAGATAGAAGTCAATGAAGGTATTAATAAAGCTAATCAAGCAGGAAAAACCTTTAATACTATTCAGCTAGGTATTACCAATATTAGTGGACAGATAAATGAAGTATCCTCTGCTACAGAACAAATGGCTGTGAGTACAGAACAAGTCTTGAAATCTATAGAATCAATTGTAACAGTCGCTGAACAATCCGCTGCTGGAACACAAAATGTTTCTGCAGCTGCAGAAGAACAATTAGCCTCGATGGAGGAAATTTCAGCCTCTTCTTTATCTCTATCTCAAATGGCAGAAGAATTACAATCACAAATTGGAAGATTTAAAATATATAATTAGCCAAAAAAAATTATAGGTAAAACAATTAGCAATTTAGATACTAAGCCTAGTAAAATTGCTCCTATGTAGAAATTGCTGTTTCGAAAAAAGTTTATATTAAAATAAGAAATGCATCAGAAAATACTACAATTAAAGTTGGAGGACAATCATAAACCCAATAATCAAGACAATAAAACCTACATAAATCCAATGCAAAGCCGACAAATCCATAAACCGTCTATCCCCTCTATTCGTTTATCCATAGAATATGAGGTGTATGACTAGATGGTGAGGGAGGTGATGATGCGATAAAAATTTCAATTTGAAAAATGAGTTTTTCATATAAGATGGGGAAATGTAATTTCGGTTTACTTTAGAACAAGATTCGAAGAACTATGGGGATGATTCAATGAGTAAATTTTTCGCCGCTTCAAGAGTGTTAGATTAAATGGACAGAACAAGATGCCAGTTGTCCACTCACTTTATTTACAATTTGAATTCCTGTCCAATTAGTTTACTAATGATAGTGGGATAAGTGGATGTTTTACCATTATTTAGTAATGGAGCTTTTTTCGTGGCTAAATAAGGGGAGGTGTTTTCCGGTTATTCTTTGGAAATTCCTCCATTACGATATTTTTCGAATCGAGCGGAATATTACCAGTTACTTAACAGATTGTGTGCTTTACCTTGATAAGAGCGGTCTTTTCAAATCGAAATCTAGTAACTAGCGATTGTAAAAATAAGAGAAGATTTTCCGGTTATTTAAGTAATGGTGCTAGTTTCAGTAGAAAATAATGGAATATATTCCGATTATTCAAAGAAAAATCCTATATTTTCACGTTTTTTGAGTGGATAGGCGGAATTGCTCCTTTTATTTAAGCTTTTTTGATTTAATTTTCTAATTAAACGTATTTTTTCCGCCTATTTATCAAAGTCGATGCTTACCCAAATCGCCCAACTGTTATAATCGGACCCACTGAAGTATATATGAATGTAATGGTAGAAAAAATTCTTTGTACAATTTTTTACGATTGTCAAGATAATATGTGGATTTGCGTTTGTAGCAAAGTGTTTCATAGCATAATTATCTTCATGTGGGTTTCATAAAATAGTTAGTTAGTTTTCCAACTCTTCTTAGAACCATTAACCGGAGTACCTGTGTTATTATAGAAGCAAACGTTGCAAGTCGCTTTGAGAATTTATGCTTAAAAACGTTTACGGGTATACGAAGTAAGCAATTTTCTTTCTACTATAGAACAATATCGAAGGTAGGCAGAACTTGTGCAGCCAGGATAATCTAGTATAGAATAATAAATATTGGATTAGATTCTCTGTTTCTACTTTTATAGCGGAAAAAGCAGTAGATGCTTGTATTCATAAAATAGTATTGGAATAGAATATAGATATTATATTTTGTGGAATGTGAGAAGATAGTTTAGAATAATAAGAGAAGTATATTTATAATTGGAAGGAAAGTGAAAGTATGAGTAACGGAATTTTCAAAATACCAACACCTAAGAATGAGCCTGGCAATACATATGCTCCGGGTACAAAGGAAAGAGAAACATTAAAAGCGGAATTAAAGCGCCAATCCGAAATGGTAGTCGAGATTCCTGTTATTATTAACGGTCAATATATTAAAACTGATACAGTAAAACAAGTAGTTATGCCACATAGTCACCAACATGTTTTAGCGAACTACTCAGAGGCTGGCGAGAAAGAACTGCGTGATGCTGTCGAAGCTGCGATGGCTGCGAAAGAATCATGGGCAAATATGCCATGGGAACATCGTGCAGCAATTTTCTTAAAAGCTGCAGATCTAATTTCTGGTCCATATCGTGATGTATTGAATGCTGCAACGATGTTGGGACAATCTAAAACAGCTATTCAAACTGAAATTGATGCTGCTCAAGAGTTAGCAGATTTCTTGCGTTTTGGTGTAGATTATGCAAATCAGGTTTATCAAATTCAGCCTGACAGCATGAAGAATGTATGGAACCGCCTTGATTACCGTCCATTAGATGGTTTTGTATTAGCGATTTCTCCATTCAACTTCACTGCAATCGGCGGGAATTTACCATCAGCTCCTGCAATGATGGGGAACGTAGTTGTTTGGAAGCCTGCATCAACTTCTATTCTTGCAAACTATTACTTCATGCGTATTTTAGAAGAAGCTGGATTACCAAAAGGTGTAATCAACTTCGTACCATCTCGTGGATCACAAGTATCTGAAGTAGTATTAACAGACGCTCGTATGGCTGGATTCCACTTCACTGGTTCTACTGCTACATTCCAAACAATTTGGAAAACAGTAGGTGAGAACATTGCAAGCTACAAATCATATCCTCGTTTAGTTGGGGAAACAGGTGGTAAAGACTTCGTATTTGTGCACGAAACTGCACAAGCTGACAAAGTAGTCGCTAACCTTGTTCGTGGGGCTTTTGAATACCAAGGTCAAAAATGTTCTGCCGCTTCTCGCGCTTACATTCCACAAAGCATGTGGGAAGAAGTGAAGAACGGTTTAGTAGAAGAAACTGCTAAGCTTAAGGTGGGGGATGTACGTGACTTCCGCAACTTCATGGGGGCAGTGATCGATAAACCAGCATTTGATTCAATTACAAGCTATATCGATTATGCTGCAGCATCCGATGAAGCAGAAATTATTGCTGGCGGTACTTATGATGATACTGTTGGTTATTTCGTTCAACCAACAATTATTGTAACAACGAATCCAAACTTCAAAACGATGGTTGAGGAAATCTTTGGACCAGTATTAACGATCTATGTTTATGAAAATGACAAATTAGAAGAAACTTTAGATGCAGTTGATACAGCGTCAATGTACGCATTAACAGGTGCTATCTTTGCACAGGATCGCCAAGCAATCCTTCACTTAGAGAATCGTTTATCCGGTGCAGCTGGTAACTTCTACATCAATGACAAACCAACGGGTGCCATGATTAACCAACAACCATTCGGTGGTTCTCGTGGTTCAGGTACAAACGATAAAGCAGGTTCTGTATTTAACATGATTCGCTGGACAACTCCACGTGTCATCAAAGAAAACTTTGCTCCAACAACAGAAATTACTTATCCATTTATGGATGAAGAATAATTATTGATATAAAAAGAGGTTGAAGAGTAATTTCAACCTCTTTTTTCATTATTTTATCTAGGTATATTAAAAACTTATCTCTTTTTTAGTACGAATAATAATTATTAGTAGACTTAAATCATCCTCCTTATTGATCCCCTTAATTAATAAAAATTGTCCCTAAAGTATCGAGAATTAATAAAAAATAGAAAAAGAAAAAGCCAACCTCTCTACATACGAAGAGAGAATGACTTACCATTCATTAATCCGAATTTTTTGTTTACAGTTTTGCCCAGCGTTCCTCTAACCAGCTCATGAATTCCACGCCTTTGTCGCCTTCATATGCGTCATAGACATCCAAACGCATACGTTTTAGCTTTTCCGCAAAATCCGCCACTGTGTGGTCCTTTGGCAAGCTTTTTTTCACGCGCAGGAAAATTTTATCTGTCCCTTTGATGATATCAAACTTTGCAGGCACAGGCTTTTCAAAGTTCTCTCCAAACCCTGCCAGTGCATCATATGCTGCGATTTGCACCTTGTAGACCGAATCATGCTGCATACGATTTATTAATAAATCTATAATTTTGTCATGTTTATAAGCAGACAAAATTTCGACTGCCGCCAAACGTTCACGCCAGCTAGATGTATAATTCGCTTGTTTTTTTAATGCTTCGTATTGCTCAGGTAATTCTGTTTCAAACTGTTTCAAATAATTGCACCTCTTTTTTTAACTAGAGGAAAAATAAATTCTTCTTCTGCTTTCCTTATTATACGCTGTTTGAAAGGAAAAAGCGATAAATGCTGCCTTTGTAGTGCCACATGAACATTTAAGCAGAAAAAAACAAGTAGTATACTTGTCTGAATAAGAAAGGGCCTCTCAGACTGTCCCTGCAAACGTTTGTCAGACAAGGCGTGCCGCCGAGTGAAGGCCCGAATAGAACTAAAGTTTCATGAGGGACCTAAGGAGGCAACCGTTGCCGAATGGGAGCGTTTGTCAACAGTCTGAAACAAGTAGGCATACTTGTCGGTACATGGATTACAAACTATATTTTCTATCAATCAATTTAAGAGATGAGGCAATTTCTTTTGTTCAAGAGATTTTAATGAAGGAATATTCTGTGTAATTCGTGGTATAATTTGAGAGAATTTCAAAATGAGGGTAATTAAATATGGCGTGTTCTAAAAAATTATCTTATAAATTTTTGAAAATAGAGGATTATTCACTAGTCTCATATTGTAAAGAAGTCATATAAGTGAAATATAGGAAGGATATAAATAGGATGAGAAAACTCCAGAAAGGTGATAAGATTGGCATCTTTTCGCCTTCTTCACCAGCTTCTGCCTCTGCAAAAGCTAGATATGAACGAGGAAAGGCTTTTCTAGAGGAGAAAGGCTTTCAAATAGTCGAAGGAAGTTTAACAGGTCAATCTGAAGGATATCGTTCAGGCTCTCCAAAAGCAAGAGCGGAGGAACTGAATAATTTATTGCGTGACCCCAAAATTAAGATGATTATGTCCATGATTGGCGGTACAAATTCGAATAGTATACTGCCGTACATTGATTACGAAGCGTTTCGTACAAATCCAAAATTCGTTGTTGGTTATTCGGATGCTACCGCCATCTTAATGGCACTGTATGCAAAGACCGGTATCACTACATATTATGGACCTGCAATAGTTCCTTCTTTTGGCGAATTTGATCCATTAGTTCATGATACATATCGATTTTTTGAAGCGTATTTTTGTAAAGATCATGTATTGCCCTATGAGATACCCACACCACAAGCTTGGTCAGATGAACCGGTTAATTGGTTAGAAAAAACACAGGAAAAAACACTTTTTTCAAATGAGTGGTTAGGGTTTAATGAAGGCGTGGCAGAAGGACGACTGATTGGCGGCAATAACAACGCTATGTATGGATTTATAGGTACTGATTATTTCCCAGCTATTCAAGAGGGAGACATTTTGTTAATCGAAGACAGCATGAAAAATGCTGCTATTGTCGAAAAGAACCTTGCCATGTTAAAGCTGCATGGAATTTTAGAAAAAGTATCTGGAATTATTCTAGGAAAACATGAGCGATATGATGATTTAGGAACAGGTAAAAAACCAATTGACCTTTTGCTGGAACAATTAGATGGAAATTCCATACCGATTTTGGCTGAAGTAGACATTTGTCATACACATCCGATGCATCCTATCGCAATCGGTAAAAATGTAAGAATAAATACTGAAATGAAAAAAATTTGGTGCTTAGAAGAATGGAAATACTAAGAATGCTAGAATGACTTAGTTCTATAATAGTCGAGTCCATTTAGGGGGGAATCATTTGTTAATTAAACCTAAAAAACTGCAGCCAGGAGACTGTGTTGCGACAGTAAGTCCATCTTGGGGAGGGGCAGGAGATCCAGCTCTTAGATGGCGATATGAACAAGGTGTCAAACGGTTAGAAGAGATTTTCGGGTTGAAGGTTATACCGATGCCCAATAGCTTGAAGGGTGGAGATTATCTTTATAATAGTCCACAAGCTCGTGCAGAGGATTTGATGACGGCATTTAGAGACGAAAATATTAAAGGAATCATTGCAAATATTGGCGGCGAAGATAGTATCCGATTACTTCCATATATTGATTTTGATGTGATACATAAAAATCCAAAAATTTTCATGGGGTACTCCGATGTAACCATTTCACATTTATTTTGCCATAAAGCCGGCATCTCTTCCTTTTATGGGCCAGCCATCCTCACTGATTTTGCCGAGAATGTGGAGATGGATCCATATACAATTGAAGCAGTAAATCGAACTCTCTTTTCGAATAAGATGATTGGAGAAATCCAACCAGCTAAGGAATGGACCAGTGAACGTTTAGAATGGATTGAAACGAACAAGCATAAGCAACGCACTATGAACCAAAACACTGGCTATGAACTGCTTCAAGGCTCAGGTGTGGTTAGAGGTCGTTTGCTTGGCGGGTGTATGGAAGTTCTAGAATTTGCAAAAGGTACTGAGCTTTGGCCAGAGAGCAAATACTGGGAGAACAGCATTCTATTCTTTGAAACATCCGAAGAAAAACCAGAACCCAACTTTTTTAGGTATTGGTTGCGAAATTATGCTGTACAAGGCATTCTGCAAAAAACAAATGGAATTATATTGGGCAAACCAAAGGATGAGACGTATTACGAAGAGTATAAAAGAGAAATTCGAAAAGTGATGAAAGAATTTAATTTGGAAGATTTGCCTATACTTTATAACTTGAATTTTGGCCATACAGAACCGAAGTTTATCCTGCCTTATGGCGCTATGGCAGAAATTGATAGCGTAAATGAGACTTTCTCCATTTTAGAAAATGGAGTCGAATAGTTGAAAATGATCAAGGATTTATCGATGTTAGTATATTTTTCTATCCAGCTTTTTGAAAAGTGAAATTTTGTTCTTTAAGATTCAGTTTGTTAATTTTAATATTTTCAATTAGAGGTGAATGTTTAATTGGTAGTGTTAGATCAAGATTCTCAGTATGTAAAATCTGTTTATTTAAAAAGAGATCTTATCCCATCTTTTCACCACTTTCCATTTAATCTCCCAGTGCTGCAGAATTTCCATGAAGTAATGTTTCACCCGAACGTAACTTATTTTATTGGTGAAAATGGGATGGGGAAGTCAACTTTACTCGAGGGGATTGCCATTGCTTTTGGATTTAATCCAGAAGGAGGCACGTTAAACTTTAATTTCTCTAGTTTCGACTCTCATTCAGATTTAGACGAATACCTTCGTTTAGTAAAAGGCGTAAATAGAGCGAAGGATCATTTTTTCTTTAGGGCTGAAACTTTTTATAATGTAGCCACTAATATAGAGAATTTAGATAAGGAACCAGGACCTGGACCTAGAATTATTGATTCTTTTGGTGGGAAATCACTTCATGAACAATCCCACGGGGAATCTTTTTTCGCCGCATTTATCGAACGCTTTCAAGGAAATGGCTTATATATCTTGGATGAGCCGGAAGCTGCCTTGTCACCATTAAGGCAAATGTCGATGCTGGCAAGAATCAATGAGCTTGTAAATCAAGGCTCTCAATTTATCATTTCTACCCATTCACCGATTCTTATGGCCTATCCAAATGCTAAAATCATCCAGCTTACTGAGAATGGAATAAGCGAATCGACATTGGAAGAAACACAGCATTATTCCATTATGAAGCAATTTTTTGATAATAAAGATCGTATGCTGCATCATCTTTTTCAAGAAATAAAAGAGTAATCAGGCAGTTAGATTGAAGTGTTTTTTTTGAGAGATGATGGATTTCATTTATAGAGAATAAATTAAGATTATATGGAATCTTGGAGGCTGCATTATGGAAACAGATGCATTTTTGCAAAAAATAAATATCTTGATACAAATGCATTCAGATGGACTTCTTGGTGGAGAAATAATGCCGGAAGATGTGCTGATGGATGTAGTTAAGGAGAAAGAACTAATTGATTTAATTGATGAGTTAACAATGGGAATGTCCTTAAACTATCAAAGAAATTCTTATTCGTTGTGGGAATCCGTAGTAAAAGCGTATCAAGATCCTTATACGAAATGGATATTTGATCCGAGTCTTGTTGCAAACAAAAATATCGATGAACTACGTCAAGCGTTGCTGCTTCATCGTGTTGGGCTACAACCAAATCGTCATCCCGATATTTGGCAGCGTGTAGCAAAAGGAATTGTAAAATCATCTGAACAAGGAAACGTACAGGGGTTACTTGAATCTGTCCAATTCGACATTTCTCTATTAAAAGAGATCATGCAAGTATCAAGAAAGTCAGAATTTCCGTACCTTTCAAAAAATGCAGAAGGTACGAAGATAGCAATTCAAACATCATTTAAAGCTCAAAAAAAGTTTTGTGTTGGATGTTAGGACTTGTATATTTATCTTTTATCGGTCAAGAGTATCTAATCAGCTTTTGTTGGAATCAACGTACTCCGGAAATAGGGAAAGTCGAAACGATTACACCAATAAAATAGATTCAATGCAATCATAATTTCACACTCAGTTGCGTGCTTTTAGCCATTTGGATTAAAAAAACGAGATGCCCCTATATAGAGACATCTCAAGTAAACCTATTGGTTAAATTTTAGTAGTCTGATTGAATTTAGAATAACGATTAATGCAGCACCTGTATCGCTTAATACGGCCATCCAGAGTGTCAGGAAGCCTGGGAAGATTAGTGCTAGTGCAGCTGCTTTTATAATAATTGAGAACCAAATATTTTGTTTGATAATCTTTAAAGCTTTGCGACTTAGCTTCATTGTATGAGGCAGTTTATCAAGATTGTCAGCCATCAACACGATGTCCGCAGTTTCCATTGCTGTGTCTGTTCCGGCACCACCCATTGCAATTCCTAAATCTGCTGTTGCTAATGCAGGAGCATCATTTATGCCGTCTCCTACCATTGCCACCCTATGGCCTTCATGCTGTAATTTTTTAATTGCAGCTACTTTATCTTCCGGCAATAATTCTGCAAAATAACGAGTCACATTCGTTTGTGAAGCAATTAGTTTTGCTGTCCCTTCATTATCACCGGTTAGCATAACCGTCTGTTTAACGCCACTTTGTTTTAACATGCTTAAAGCTGATGCGGTAGTTTCGCGGATTATATCTGAAACCGCAATTATTCCGATAATTTTTGTTTTTGAACCAATTATTACGACAGATTTCCCGTTGCTTTGAATTTCTTGAACAATTTCTTTCACATTTTTTAATGAAATATTTAGATCTTCGAATAGCTTTATATTTCCAGCATAATAGATTTCTTCATGAATTGTTGCTTGAACACCTTTACCTACAATATTTTTGAATGCATTTCCACTAAAGGAGCGTATTCCTTTTTCGTTTGCATACGCAACAATTGATTTGGCAATAGGGTGGGTTGAATAATCTTCTAGAGTTAAGGCTATTGATAATAACTCTTGTTCTGAGCCATTGATTGTTTTAATTTCAGAAACTTTAGGTTTGCCTTCAGTTAATGTCCCTGTTTTATCGAACGCAATCGCAGTGATATTTCCAGCCTTTTCTAAGAAAGTACCTCCTTTAATTAAGACACCGTTCTTTGCAGCATTGCCGATAGCTGACACAATGGCAACAGGAGTTGAAATAACTAAAGCACATGGACAAGCAATGACAAGCAGTTCCAATCCTTTGTAAAACCATTCCCCAAAAGCTCCTGATCCAAATAGGGGAGGAAGCACCATTATGAACAATGCCAAGATAAACACAATGGGTGTATAGATAGTTGCAAATTTATCTACAAATGCTTCTGTTGGTGCTTTTTGTTCTTGTGCTTCTTCAACAAGGTTAATTATTTTCGATATCGTAGTATCTTCCACTAACTTTGTTACCATGATTTCAAGTGAACCGTGTTCATTGATAGTCCCTGCATAGACGGAATCTCCAAGCGCTTTGTCAACTGGAATAGATTCCCCAGTGATCGGTGCCTGATTAATACTTGATTCTCCTAGAATGATTTCACCATCTAGAGGGATTTTTTCACCTGGCTTAACAACCATAATATCTCCAATGCTGATTTCATCAACAGGTTTTTTAGTAATCTCTGTTCCAACTTTAATCCAAGCCTCCGGAGGGGCTAGGTCCATTAGATTACGAATCGAATTCCTTGTGCGTTCAATCGATTTATTCTGAAGGTAGTTGCCAATTGCAAATAACCAAACAACCGTTGCACCTTCAAGCCATTCACCAATGAGAGCAGCACCAATAGCTGCAACCGACATCAGTACATTCATATCAAGAGAACGGCTTTTGATTGCATAGAATGCACTTTTTGCCGGTTTAAATCCACTAATCACTATAGCAATAGCGTAAAGAATTGTTGTAAGTATCGAAGAAATACCGCTTAATGATGCAATAAAGCCAAGGGCAATCAAAACTCCAGATAAAAGGACCGAATTCATCTCTTTTTTAGGTTTTTGTTGGGATTGAATAGCTTGTTTCTTTAATGGTAATGAAGCTTTATAGCCGATCTTCGAGACTTCTGAAATAATATCATCCATACTGCCTGAATGGTCGATTTTCATTTTACCGGTAGAGAAATGGACGCTAACACTTTTAACAGATGGAAGGGTAGTTAAATGATTTTCAATGCTTTTTGCACAACTGCTGCAGTCCATTCCTTCGATATTGTATGTTTTCAAGTTTCTATTTACACTTAAAGGTTCGGCAGTGTATCCAAGCTTTTTTATTTCCGTTTCGATTGGTATGAACGCATTGGCGTTATTGGCAGCAACCTGCATTTTTGCAGTACTGAAATTCACTTTAACTTCCACTATGTCTTTAAGTTTGCTTATTCCTTTTTCAATAGTTGCTGCACATGCTGAACAATCCATTCCATTTACACTAAAGGTCATATTTTCGATCGAATCGTTAGTATCCAGTATCGATTTAATTGGAAGTTGTTTTTCACTGCTGCAGCAAATTTTATTTTCTGTTTCAGAATTCGTGCTATTCGTTGAATTACTACTGCAGCAGCTTTGCTTTTCAACATCACTACTGGAGAGCGCGTTAATTTCAATATTCTTGTTACTGGAACAGCAACTTGATTCTACTATCTTAATTGTAGAACTACAGCATTTATTTTCAGGCGCTTTAACTTCTTTTATTGAGCCATAATATTTTTCTGCCAACTTATTCTCCCACCCACTCTATATGACGATCACAACAAGCAACGTCATTTTCTACATCTTCTAGTACAACATCGAACATGGATAATAAATCTCTTATGTGTTGATTTCGTAAGCTATAATACATGTATTTGCCTTCATTTCTGCCTACAATAATCCCGCAGCCTTTTAAACAGGCAAGATGTTGTGAGATGTTCGATTGATTTCCTTTTGTTTCTGCTATAATTTGTGAAACTGTTTTTTCCTGGTCCTTGATGCATTCAAGAATTTGCATTCGTGTTTTATTAGAAAAGCCATGTATTAGTTTCATCTTCATTTCAAAATTAATTCCTTGCTTTTGCATTTATATTACTCCTTTCATATTAGCTCAAACTAATATGTTTTGTTATTATCATATTAGAATCTGCTAATATGTGTGTCAACAATTAATTGAAATAATTTAATTATGATGAAGATAGGGAAATGATTGTCTTGTCATTAAAAACATTGAACCACCTTTTGTGTAAGTAAGTTCAAAATAGCCATCTGATTAAACTAATTAATTGCAGTTTACGCAATAAATAATTGAAAAATTTTGATAAAATAATTTTGGAGGTGGAAGTTATGGGAGTTATGGAAGAAAAAAACTGGGGGCGTCTGATTAAGTATCATCGGCAGCGGCAAGGGTTGAAACAAGATGATGTGTCCGTTGGAATATGTACAACCTCTTATTTAAGTCGTATTGAAAACGGAGTTGTTATTGCTGAATCTACCGTGTATGAAATGCTCTTTGCGCGGCTAGGAATTGATATGATTGAAGAAAAAGAACAATTGACAGCAAAACAAACTTTTCTTGAAAAAATTTATGAAAAATTATTATCGAATGAAGAACTTAAACTAGATGAAGTCGAAATGTTAGAGTCATTTGAAACCTTAGTTTTTCGGCAAGAACTCGATTTGCTTGCTGGACTCATTTACGGTAGATACTTATTTTCTATCAATAGGTTTGAAGAAGCACGGGAGCTCTTAGCCAAAATTGATCCCTTTGTCATTTTGACCCAAGACAGAGTGACACAACTCTATATTGGGATAACCACTTACTCAAATATAACGTATTTGGAGTTCCATAAAATTATCCAAAGAGAAGAACAATATAAAGTTGGAAATTATATGAAAACTGCCAGCAATTTTGAACACGCCAATTATTTGTATCACTTAGCTTTTGCGTATCATCGCACGTATTCGTTTCAGCAAGCACTATCTTATATTGAATTTGCAACCCAAGCCTTTACTCATCTTTATAAACCTTTATTCCAGTTAAAGCTATATTCGATGAAAGGTGTTATCCTGAATAATTTACATAGATTCAAGGAAGCTTTAGCAGAATTTGAAGCAGCAGAAGAATTATTGAGTAATGTAGAAACGATTCAAAGTCCGCAGCAATGGAGTTCTCTCTATAATAACATTGCTTATTGCTAT
This sequence comes from Lysinibacillus fusiformis, assembly GCA_030027265.1. Classification (GTDB taxonomy): domain Bacteria; phylum Bacillota; class Bacilli; order Bacillales_A; family Planococcaceae; genus Ureibacillus; species Ureibacillus fusiformis_A. The sequence continues at coordinate 65,134 of JASENG010000016.1, forward strand.
GAATGTCAGGGGCTTTTTAAGGAGGCCATTTCCTATTATGAAAAGGCGAATAAATATGAATTAGATTCCCATTCAATTATTAATTGGATGCGTGCTTCTTATCAACGAGGTGAAATAGCGAAGCTGAGGCAGCTTTTTGAAATATACCCATTGAAAAATTTTAATGTTCTTCATCATCAGTATCAATGGAAACTATTAGATTATGCGAGTGATGGAGAGAGGTCTCTTTTGTCGCTAAAGGAACTAGAAGAACAGAGTTTTCCATATTTCGAAGGTCAAGAATATTATTCTCTAATCTTGTACTATGCGCCTCTATGGGCAGCATTCTATGAGGAACTGCATGCCTATAAACAAGCGAGTGTTTGCTATAAACGGGCTTTAAAGGCGAGTGAAAAAGTACGGGAACGTATGGGGAAATAATGAGGGGAACGTATGCACTTTGCGAAACAATATGGTTTATTATTAGGCGGATTAGGCTTTTCAAATTTGGGAAATTGGATTTACTTAGTCGCCCTAAATTTAGCTGTTTGGCATTTAACCCAATCACCAGCAGCAGTGGCAGGCATTTATCTCGTCGGTCCGATTGCACGAATAATCAGTAATTTTTTTGCAGGTTCTATTATAGATCGAAATGATAAAAAAAGATTAATGGTTATAAGTGATATTGCAAGAGGAATTATTGTATGCTTCATGCCTTTTGCATCCTCAATCTGGCTTGTGTATAGTTTAATATTTTTGGCCAATATAGCAAACTCCCTTTTTGGTCCAAGTAGTACTTATATCATTACTAAACTCGTAAAGGACGCGGATAAACAAAGATTTAATGCTTTAAATAGTACACTTAGTTCGGGAGCCTTTATGATCGGGCCGGCACTCTCCGGCACGATTATCGCATTAAGCAATACAAATGTTGCAATGTGGATCAATGGCTTTACATTCTTTGTTTGTGCCTCGGCGATCGCTTCATTGCCAAAAGTTGATAATGAAATTGCAGGAAAACGCGGTAGTTTGACATTCAATCTCATTTATCGTGATTTTTCACAAGTCTGGGCATATAGTCGAAGTCAGTCACAATTTTTGGTCTTTCTAATAATTTATACAATCGCTTTAATGATGGCTTTTGCACTGGATTCGCAGGAGATGACATTTCTGAAAGCTGTATTGCGGACAACAGATGCAACATATGGTGGAATGGTAAGTGTTGCGGGAATAGGTGCTATTTTAGGTGGGGTTTGTGCTGCTGCTCTTGTCAATAAGATTTCGCTTCAAACCTATATCGGAGCAGGATTTGCTTTAACGATGGCGAGTTATGCGTTATTTTATGCATCGAATGTTTTATGGCTGGCGATGATAAGCTTTATTGCGCTAGGATTTTTCATGGCTTTCAGTAATACTGGGTATGCCACAGTGTACCAAAAAACGATACCACCATCTTTAATGGGACGCTTTGGCAGCTCGCTCAATCTTTTTCAAAGTATCGTTCAAATCATATTTACATTATCATTGGGTGCACTTGCGGAATGGTACTCACTGCAATTAGTAACCGTCATCTATTCTTCCCTTGCACTATTGCTAGCTTTATATTTATATTTTTATATTATTTATAAAGCCAAATCTCTAAATTTTAAACTGATGAAATAATTACATTGTGAGAATTTATTTTAAAGGTTAAATAATGGTGATATATATTTATCTAAACCGTGAGAGGTAGGGGGAGATGTTATTTGAGTTATAAGGCAATGCTCTTTGATTTAGATGATACTTTGCTCGATAGGGATAGAGCAGTTGAAGAAATATTTTATGTTATCTTAGAAAAATTTTATAAAGATGTTAAATATTTCCCAAAAAACGATATGCTGCAAAAATTTAAAGAGTATGATAAAAGAGATTATGGATATGGCGATAAAACAAATGTATTGGAGGCATTATTTGATGAATATCCAACCAATGATAGATTGCCGCGCAAGGATATCCAAGATTTTTGGAATAGTTATTTTCCTAATTGTTTTTCTATAAACCAAGATCTTATAAATATCCTAAATACTATAAAACAGCAAGCTAAAGCAGCAATTATCACAAACGGTACTATCCAGAGGCAAACCGCTAAAATCATTAATACTAATTTGAATAGTTATTTTGATATTGTCATTATTTCTGAAGAAGCAGGCTTTAGTAAGCCAGACAAACGCATATTTGATTTGGCCTTAAATAAACTTAATGTGCGGCCGGAAGAAGCGTTATTTGTGGGAGATGACCTGGAAAAAGATATTGGCGGCTGTCAAAATGCAGGTATCAAGGGTATATGGTTCAATCCTAATAGAATCAAGAATCAAACTGAAATTAAACCATATGATGAGATCAATTCTTTTGATAGATTATTTAGTTATTTTGCATAAAGCTCAATAACTTAATCGATACTTACACTTTGTCAAAAAAGGTGGTAACACTGTAATTGATATTGCACAGCTCCTACAACTATACAATTTGTGAAATTATTTAACCTAATAATTAGAATTCTAAGTAAAGGAAAAGTGACAAACATGACATTACAGCAATTAAAATATGTGATAGAAGTGGCGAGAAGCCGTTCAATCAACAAAGCGGCACAGAGGTTGTTTATTAGTCAACCAAGCCTTTCCAATGCATTAAAAGAGCTGGAGGAAGAAGTGGGTATTACGATTTTTTTGCGATCAAATAAGGGGATATTGATTACTCCGGAAGGATCTGAATTCCTGGGTTACGCCAGGCAAGTAGTGGAACAGGCAGAACTTCTAGAGAATCGGTATACGAATACAAGCTCTCCACAGCAGCATTTTTCGGTTTCTGCTCAGCACTATGCATTTGCGGTGAGTGCCTTTGTACGTCTTTTAAGGGAATATGATATAGCGGAATACGAGTTTAGTTTACGAGAAACAAAGACATATGAAATTATTGATGATGTGAAAAACCTGCGAAGTGAGATTGGTATTTTATATGTCAATGAATTTAATCAAAAGGTCATTCACAAGTTTTTAAGAGAAGGAAATTTACAATTTCATGAGCTATTTACCGCAAAGCCCCATGTTTTTATCAGCTCGGCGAATCCGCTGTCTGCAAAGGAGTATGTAACATTAAATGATTTAGATCCCTATCCGTATCTTTCATATGAACAGGGAGATTATAATTCATTCTACTTTTCGGAGGAGATTCTAAGTACGCTTTCCAGACCGAAAAATATACGGGTGACGGATCGCGCTACTTTGTTTAACCTACTCATCGGGTTAAATGGCTACACCATTTCCACAGGTGTCATTAGCCATAAATTAAATAGCAAAGATATTATAGCTATTCCTTTAAAGGTAGACGAGCAAATCCATGTTGGGTATATTACTCATAAAAACGTTTCAAATAGTACGTTGGCTAATACTTATATACAATATTTAAAAGAATCCATTGACGAAGAATTACATTAGTTATAGTTAAAAGCTATAACGCGAAATAGTTTTTATGTGTTACTTTATAATGATTTCCCTATGCTACACTAACCTTATATTAAGAGAAGAGATTTATAGCAGAAGGAAAGAGGGAGATCAAAAATGACAAAAACACTTATAAAAGCTCCATTTAGAGCGGACCATGTAGGAAGCTTACTTAGACCGGAGAGAATTCATAACGCAAGAAAGGATTTTCAAACAGGCAGCATTACTGGCCAAGAACTCCATGCAATCGAAACAGAAGAAATTAAAAAGATTGTTGATAAGCAAATCGAAGTCGGACTCCAAGCTGTGACGGATGGAGAATTTCGTCGAAGATTTTGGCATACAGATTTTCTTGAACATCTAAATGGAGTTGAGGGATATGTTCCCGATTCAGGCTTTGCATTCAAAGGGGAAGAAACTGAAAGATACGATGTGCGTGTTATCGGGAAAATCTCTTTTAACACAGATCATCCACATCTTAAAGATTTTATTGAATTTAAAGAAATTGTTGGTGACCGAGCTGTTGCAAAACAAACAATTCCAAGTCCAAATCAATTATTTAATGCAGGGATTCGTAATCTGGATATTTATCCAGATATTGAAGAATACACAAAGGATATCATCCAAACATACCGAGATGCAATCAAGGCCTTTTATGATGCAGGATGCCGTTATTTGCAGCTAGATGATGTATATATTGCCGGTCTGAATGCTCCAGAGATTCCATTTAATGATAGCGGTTATTCTCGTGAAGAATTAATCGACTTAGCTCTTCGTGTAGCGAATGGAGTATTGGAAGATAAACCGGAGGATCTAATTGTAACTACTCACCTTTGTCGTGGGAACTACCGATCGAAGTGGGCATTTGAAGGCAGTTATGCAAAAATCGCGCCAACCTTATTTGCAAAAGAAAAAGTAAATGGATTTTTCCTGGAATATGATGACGACCGTTCTGGTGATTTCGGTCCATTGGAGTATATCCCGAATGGCGGAGCGCAAGTGGTGCTTGGGGTATTCACTTCAAAACATGGCGAATTAGAAGATAAAGAGAATATCAAAGCGCGCGTAGAAGAGGCAACAAAATATGTGCCGCTGGAACAATTGTGCATTAGTCCGCAATGCGGATTTGCTTCTACGCACCACGGAAATATTTTGACTGAAGATGAGCAGTGGGAGAAGCTGAAGTATATAGTAGATATTTCGAAAGAAATCTGGGGATAAGTTTTTAAGCGAAACCCTGTATCAACTCAGAACAAACAACTAAAAAAACGTAATCCATCTTTTATGGATCGGACACTTTCCTTTAGGGGGAAGTGTCTTTTTTTGTATTCGAAGAGGCCACATACCTAAAATTGGAAAACTGCACGAATCTCCTGATTAAAATCAAACTATGTATAGGAATTATCGCTAACTTACTAGAAAGGATAAACAAGGACAAATTCGAACGAAATAATTGTAACCTTTTATTTGCCTCAAACGAATAATAAGTGAACATACATTGAGGGGGGAACTGTTTGATCGATTTAAAAAACTTAGAAGCAAGTATTGCAGCGATTTACAATGAGCATTATTTAGATGTATATCGGTTTCTTGTTTGTTTTTCAGGAAACCAAAATGATGCAGAGGACCTGACACAAGAAGTATTCATTCGCGTGTTAAAAAGCCTGCCCAATTTTAAAAGCGGGAACAATTTGAAAACATGGATATTTTCCATCGCAAAGCATGTAGCGGTGGATCATTTTAGAAAAAAGAGATTTACTTCTGTTTTTAAGGATGGATTTTTTACAAAGCTAGAATCCAATGCCAAAAAACCGGAAGAAGAGTTCGAAAGTACAGAGATCGAACAAATTATACACGAAGCGATTTCTAAATTAAAACCAAAGTATCGAGCGGTGGTAATACTTCGGGGCATCAATGAAATGACCGTGAAAGAAACTGCTGAAATTCTGCAATGCACCGAATCGAAAGTGAAAGTAGATTATCACAGAGCCTTGAAAGACCTTAAAAGAAAATTAAATATGGATGCCAAGGAGGTATTGGTTAATGCAAAGTGAAAAAGAATTATTCAATCTGATAAAGGAAACTTACCCTCAAAATCCAAGTCATGACTTTATCGCATCAACCGAAAAAATACTGAGACAAAAGGCAAGAAGTATGGATAAAAAATCGAAGGCAAAAAAATTAACTGCAATTTCAAGTGGCATTATACTTTTCGCACTAGCCTTTTCATGGTTATTTTTCTTTAGCGGAAAAGAAGCCGTAACAAATGTTGCAAGCAGTTTCGGAGCTGAATCTTTGCCAGCAGCTGTTCATGAAAATGAGCCGTTAGTATTTATCTATCATTCTCATAATATTGAATCCTACATGCCTGAACTAGATGGCAACCAAGTATTTAGCGAAACAAAGAATGTTACTCTGGTGGGAGAGGAATTCAGTAAAGCTTTAGCGGAAAACAAGATAAATGCAATCCATGATGAGACGGATATAAGTGGAATTTTAGAAGAACGGAACTTATCTTTTGCCGATGCCTATACGGTATCGAGAGAAGTATTGCAGCAAACCTTAAATGAACATAAAAACGTCAAAATGGTTTTTGATATACACAGAGATTTATCCAAAAGAGCAAAATCAACGATTAACATAGACGGTTTCGATTATGCAAAAATTTTATTCGAAGTATCAAAAACTACCGATAATTATGAGGCGAATAAAGCCTTTGCCCTGGAAATCCATCAAAAACTTGAAGAACATTATCCAGGTTTATCCAAAGGGGTGATAGATAAAGGGGTAAATCCTAAAAACACTTATAATCAGGATCTTAAAGATAATTCCGTTGTCGTAAATATTGGCGGTATTGAAAATACCTTCGAGGAAGCTTATCGATCTGCCGATGCTTTAGCAGAGATTATAGAAGATATGATAGAAGAGCATTGAATCAGTACAGGAGAGAAAAACAGAGGTGAATTGAGATATTACATTGGGGAAGGAGTACAATTGGTGCTTAAAACGGGATATTCAATTATAGGAATATCCCGTTTTTAATGGTTGACAAAACACTTTTACAAGCATGGTTCTTATACCATCAAATAATCAATGAGGAAACCTAAAAAAATTAAACCAATTCCAGTTGAAATATGAATCTTTTTGTCATTAATTTTCGTCTTTTCAAAAATAGTAAAGATAATTGCAATTAGCCCAAGAAAAACAGCACTACTTATGATATATGAAGTATCCATAAGAAAAATTTCGGGATAGATTTGCACAAGACCAGAAATTGTTCCTATGACAAATAAAAATAAAGGAATTCTCAACTTGCAATACATTTAATCACCACCAACTATTTTTACAACTGACTACATATACGTTTAAGTAAAGCATAAGTTCCATTTTTTAAAATAAGAATCTATAGATATAATGACTTTGAATAAAATTTTATTGATATTCAATAAATCGTTGGATAGAATAGGAATAAATGGAAATATGAGAGGTGCTTTATGAAGCAAGGAAATATTATCTTTTTAAAGACAGCGGTCTTTGTTATTGGTACTGTAATCCTCGGTTTATGCATTTTTGCTTTACCGGTACTGGCAAAATATTCAGCAGAAATGAATCCCGCGTTTGCTTACTTGCAGTATCCTGTTCAAATCGGATTGTATCTGACAACTATCCCATTTTACATAGCACTCTATCAAACATTAAGACTTTTAAATATTATTCACGAAAAGAATACATTTTCCGAAGGTACCGTAAAGCGATTGGGGTTCATTAAACATTGTGCAAGTATGATTATCCTCTTATACTTATTAGGTTTGGTATTGCTCATCGCCCAAAATGCTCTGCACCCTGGCATAGCACTGATAGGATTGATAGTGGTCTTCACCTCGATTATTATTCGGTTCTTTTCAAGTCTTATTCAAGTACTTTTAATAAATGCAATAAGTCAAAAAATGGAAAATGATTTGACGATATGAGATAAAAACATGTTTTATTTATAGGTATTAGTTTCGGAATAGTAAAAAAATTCAAAAGGAAGTGTAATTGTTGGAAAAAGTTAGCGTATTTGAGAATTGTATAAAATCTGAAGAAGAGCTGCGTTCGATTATTGGTTATCCAAGTGAATTAGTTAAAAAGAAAGTAATTAAGCAATTAGATCTTCATTGTCTTGATTTTATCTCTAAATCTCCTTTCTTAGTTTTGTCGACATCTGACAATTTTGGCTACTGTGATGCATCGCCAAGAGGAGATCAACCTGGTTTTGTTCAAGTATTAAATGAGAAGCAGCTGATTATACCAGAGAGACCGGGCAATAAAAGAATAGATACTTTAAGAAATATCTTATCCAATCCTAAGGTGGGGCTGATTTTTTTTATCCCTGGTCTTGGCGAAACGCTGAGAATAAATGGTCGTGCAACGATCATTAACGATGAAGAAATAATGATGAAGATGGCTGTTAGAGGTAAAATGCCTTTATTAGGAATCGGAGTCGAGGTAGAAGAATGTTTTATACATTGTGCCAAAGCATTTAAGCGTTCTGGTTTATGGGACCCCGAGACATGGCCGGATAAAGAAGAATTGCCGAGTGCTGCAAAGATACTTCTTGAACATACCAAAATGCCTGATAGCAGTGTAGAATCGATTCAAAAAAGGCTTGAGGATGGCTATCAAAATAGGCTTTATTAATAGAATACGTTTTTATGAAAGGATGATTCTTGGGGGTCGTTCTTTTTTTATGCACTGAAAGCTGCCTGTTCTCAATTTTAAAAAAAGTATGATAGAATTATATTATCTAAATTTTTAGATTTTTGAAATATTTCATTGAATTAATGTAAACATACTGATTTATCGATGGGTTGCACTTAGGGGGGATAAAATTGAATTTCCTTAGTATAAGCGATTTCACAGAGACTCAAATAGGAGAGATTTTTCAATTAACTGATCATCTTCAGACTCATGGAGGTATAGAACTACTAGAAGGGAAAACCTTTGCTTTGTTTTTCCCTGATTCCAGCTTAAGAACAAGAATCACCTTTGAAAAGGGTATTAAGCAATTGGGCGGAGATTGTCTATTATTCCCTTCCGAAAGTCTAGATAAAAGAGAAGAATTAGAAGATGTGATACAGTATCTGGAGAACTGGGTTGATGGCGTAATCGTAAGACATCCTAATTTCTCTAAGCTTCAGCAATTATCCAAACACGCTTCTATCCCCATTATTAACGCTATGACATCAGAAAACCATCCGTGTGAAATTTTGTCTGACCTTTATTCAATAAGAAAAAAAAGATCAAATTACACAGAACTAGTCTATACATTTGTTGGTCCTGCAAATAATATCTCTAAATCTTGGATGGAGATAGCAAAATTATTGAACTTAAATTTCAATCATGTTTGTGTTAAAGGATATGAACTAGGTGAAGAAACGCCGAACTATAAATTTCATACGAATCTTGAAAATACATTAGGCATTAGTGATATAGTTTTGACAGATTCCTTGCCACAGATTTTGCGGACGGATGAATATATTGCTAACTATCAAATTACATTAAAGAGAATGAACTTAGCTAAGCAGCAAGCGGTTTTAAATCCCTGTCCTCCATTTTTTAGAAATGAAGAGGTAAGTGAGGACGTTATTTCATCGGATTATTTTGTGGGACATCACTTTAAAAAGAATTTGCTATATGTACAGCAAGCTATCATTTTATATTGTATGGGGATCACAAGTGTTACGGATATCCTGTTAAAACTTGCCCTTTATCGATGAGTTTGGTCTAATTGCGGAATAATTTCAAGGTGAAGATGAAATTACTATCCTATTCTCTAGAAAGAAGATGATGTTATGAATAATATGAATAACCCTCAATCCAGAGCCCCTGTCGAATTTATGGACAAACTGTTCAATCACTACAAACTTTCACCAAAATCACTAAGTAAAATTTCGGGGATCTCTGAGCCAAATATTTTAAATTATGCGAATAATGTGGTTGATTTAACTTTAGAGAATGAACTCGAGTTGAATACATTGATCACCCTTCTAACCCAATCTGTAGATGCGCATGGCGAGGATGAACGAGTTCAATTACTAATTTTGGATCTGATGCAAGAATTCGACCTTTCGCTTGAAACAATTGGCATTTATGCGAAACTCCCCACCAATGAAATCGAGGACTTTCTTGAAAATTGTGAATCACTTACTATGGATAAACGATATAGATTAGGGATAACAGTATTGTTTTTACACTTTATCTGCTATACAAAGCATTGACGTTCCAGACAAGATAATGGAGAATTTACTACTAACCTCTATATAGACAGAAATGAAAGAGAATGATTATTTAGGTTTTCAAGAGGTCTTCCTTTAACAAAGGGATACTATATTTACGAGGTTACTGCAGAATGGGATGAAGGAAAAATACCGTATGTATTTGATATAAATGTAAGCTGAATCAAGAAAGTATGTTTTGAGAAATCTTCAAAACATGCTTTTTTTATTTCTTGAAGCTAAATATACCAACTTTTTTTCTAACTGCTTGTAGTTTTAGTTTTTTTACAATAACTCCTTTTTTTACATTAAAATAGTAATTAGAAAAATATGAATATATGTAATTTTAATAATTATTTAAATTTTAATGAGAATAAATTCAAGTTTCGAACGATGTTATAAGTGTAAAGATTTTACAGCAAGAGAAAGGATGTTTGTATGATAATTACAAGTGAGAATTTTATAAAGCATTTAAAAAAAGGAAGAGAAGAGGCCCTGGACTATATACTGGAAAAATATGCGGGTACCGTAAAAGCCGTAATACATAATACGCTCAAGGATTACAACGATTCTCAAATAATAGAAGAATCTATCAGCGATACATTTTTTGGTGCTTATGAAAATGCAAAGCAATTTAAAGGGAATGAAGAAGATTTTAAAAAATGGATTTGTACGATTGCGAAATTTAAGGCGATCGATAAACAAAGGAAGTTATATAAAATGCCAGTTGCACATGAAGTAGAAGATTATATTGATACTGTAAAATCAGCGGAAGATGAATATTTGATAAAAACCTCCTCAGAAGAATTGCAGGAAATGATGTGTAAATTAGAACAAATAGATCGAGACATTTTCACAATGAAATACTTTCTTAATATGAAGAATGAAGAGATTGCTGCACAACTTGGTTTGACAAAAGCATCTATTGATAATCGATTGTATCGAGGAAAGAAACGTTTGCAGAAAATCTATTTAGGGGGGATTTTGACGTGAAAAAGTTATATAAACAATTAAATCGCTTCAATATAGAATTTGACGTAGAACCGATGGAAGTTAGCGAACTTGAAAAAGAAAGTATTAAACGAAAAATTCTAAAGGGAAAAAGGAAAAAGCATTATGTAAGGAATTTTGTGGCCGCAGCTACATTCTTAATTGCTTTGGGTTTTACAGTTGGTACTGGATTCCCGGCTTTTGCAGAAAAACTTCCCTTTATCGGGAATGTATTTGAACTTTTCAATGCTGATAAAGTTTCTATGTTCGAAAGATTCGATGACTATTCTTCTGCTATAGGTATTACCGAAGAAAGTAATGGGGTCGAAGTAACGGTAACTGATGCAGTCTACGATAGAGAAAATATTACAATCGCTTACATTATAAAAAGTGAAAAGAATTTAGGGGAAAAACCAGCCCTATCAAGTAATGTAACTGCCAAAGAGCTAAAATTTGCAGATATATACGAATACACTAAACACGATATAGTCGAGAAAATAAGTGAAAATGAGTACGCTGTGTTATTCATTTATGAACTCATAAAGGGAACGAAACCTGAGGAAGTCCATATTACCTTTGAGGGTGATGAAATTCACGATTTTGGTGGTACTAATATATCCGTAGAAGGTAATTGGTCCTTTAATTTTAACCTTAGTGCACTTGAAAGCGAAAACGTGGATCTTGCAAAAGAGGATATAAAAACTGAAGCAGAAGGTATCGAAATCAATGCGATAGAATTAACGGAGACGCCGATTTCTACCACAATTTATTTATCTGAAAAAGTAGATGTGAGGTTGGTTGCTAAAGAAGAAGAAAAATGGCGAGGAGTACGTTTCGACTATATAGTGACTGATAATTTGGGAAATACCTATAATTTTGTTCAATCTCATGGATTGGGGCATAGTACTGATTTTGAGCGAATGAGAAGTGAACCCCGGCTTACGATTAAAAATATTGATGAGGAAGCAACTTCTCTAACAATTACTCCTAGTGTCAATGTTTATGAAAAGGTAAGCGGAGAAGGGGAACTAGCCAATGTATTTGAACCCTATTCAATCGAACCAATAATCATTCCTATTAAATAGTGAAAGAAGTGGATGTAATTGTCAATTTTAGCGATAAACAATCTTTCAAAAAGCTACAAGAAACAAAAAGTACTGGATGATATTAGTTTAACCATTGATTCACCAGGGATTTGGGCTTTAGTTGGACCAAATGGCGTGGGGAAAACAACTTTTTTAAATGTACTGACAAATCTACTGCCAGCTGATTCAGGAAGTGTTGAATTAGTTGGAAAACCAAATAAAGATTATAGAGTTTTTAAAGAAGTGACCTATTTGCAAGATAATACAGTGCTGTTTGAATATTTAACAGGTTATGATCATTTAAAATACGTCTGTGATGTAAATAAAATAAGTAAAGCTCGGATTAAAGAGGTTGCAGAATATGTTGGCATGTCAAAATATTTAAAAAAGGTAGTGTGGAATTACTCATTGGGCATGAAGCAGCACTTGTTGCTTGCCATGGCCATTGTGAACAAACCGAAACTACTATTTCTGGATGAACCCTTGAATGGTTTGGATCCATCTAGTGCAATTTTAATGCGAAAGATATTCCTGGAGCTAGGCGAGAATGGCACAATCATTATTCTTTCCTCCCATAACCTTGCGGAAATCGATCGTGTGACCAAACAAATTCTGTTTTTAAAGGATAAAAAAATTCTCCAAACGAATATGGCAGATCATGAAACCGTTCATTATTATTTCACATTAATCGATTCGGAAAAGGGGAAAGCAGTTTTAACTGATAATGGATTTTTAGCAAGCGATGAAATTGGCAGGCTAAAAATCGAGCTGGAAGAGCAATCTTTATCAAATGTTATTAATCTGCTTCAAGAACATCAAATAGCCATACAAGATATTGAAAAAGAAATCACAGGTTCCGAAAAATTATACGAAGAATTATTTGAACTGTGAGGACAACAATATGAAACTATTTCTATTTGAGATGAAAAAAACACTGTATACAAAAGCATTTACTCTCTTCATTTTACTGACGGTGCTATTTATCAGTGGACTATATATAAAAAATACCATTCAACAAGACATGATCATTGTAAATAAAGTACAGCAATTCTCCGAACATAGAAGTGATGTATTTAGGGATATTCAACAATATAGACATCTCTTAGAAGAATTGCCGGATGATAAAACCGAGAAAAAATTGCAAGCTGCCTTAAATTTATATGGAGAAATTAATGAACTAATTCAATCTATACAAGAAAAACAATGGGATAACGAACTTCAAACAGAGATGAATGTATATCAATCTGCGATGAAATATCAAGACATGGAAGGCACCTTCGATGTGAATCAAAGAGATATGCAGGAAATGATTCTACTCAATGAGGAGCTGATCAAAAAAGGTCTTCCTAAGGAGGATTTAAATCTTTCTATTGAACCATCCATCTTTATGAAAAAAATTATTACTCTTTTACTGAATCCCTTTGGTTTTTTGGTGCTTCTACTCATTTTAGGTATATCCGTTACAAAAGAGTTTGAAGAAAAAAATATTCAAATGGTTTATGCTTTGCCAATATCGAGACCGTATTACATTTTGAATAAATTCGTAAGTCTTATGAGTTTAGGTGTATGCTGGCTGTTCATTGTTTTTTCCATTTCATTTTTACTTCCCTTTATATTCACTAGTACAACCGAAAATAGCTTTTCTTATCCACTTACTTCAACAGAAGGAAACTTCATTACATCAAGTCATTACCTCAAGGAAGCCATCATTTACAGTTTATTTTATATGATCTTTTCAGTTTCTATTATTATTTTTTTCGGATTTTTAATCAGAAATACAATCATCACATCTTTGATATTAGTTTTTTTACACATTGGCAATTTTATTGTTCTAACGAATGGTTTTGTCTATTCGAGAAACCCGCTCACTTATGGAATGATTGATTTTGCCGTATTAAATGATGAAAATCAGCTGTTTTTGGGGACAATTCTCTTGGCTGGAGTTTCCGTTATCATAATCATTATTTCAATCGTTTTGAATAAAAGGAGGGGGATACGTTGAGGGGATTCTTATTCGAATGTAAAAAAGTAGTGAAGAAGAAAACGACATTAATAGCAATCTCCCTCTCCATTCTAGCTGCAATTGGATTGTATATGTTTAGTTATTCCGTTGCTGAAGATATACAACAAGGAAATATTTCTAGGCTGAAAAGTTTTCCTGAAATTTTTCTAAATTTCGCAAATGAGACGAAAGAAGAGAAAGAAAAAGCGTTTGTGGCAGGAGATACTGCTAAGGCTGAAGAATTTGATAGGGACATCGACCATTATCAAGAGGCAATCGTCAACTATGAAAAGTTGAAAAAGTCTTTTGAGGAAGAAGATTGGGAGACGTTGTATGAAAAAGATATTAATGAAATGCAGATATTTATTGATGATCCAGATGGTGCTGTTTATAAAATTGAAGAACAAGAACTTTCAAATTTTACAATAAGAGCGACATATGAGGAAATCAAAATACTTAAAGAAAATAAGAGTAAACCTTTTATACAAAATACGATTTATCAATCTTTTCTCCCTACCATTTATGATGATTTTACAGGTAGTTCTCTAGAACAATGGGAATCAGAAACCAAACGATATGGCAGGGAAGGATTTTCCTTCTTGATTCAACTCATTCAGCTCCTTTATATCCCTGCGGTTATCTTAATCGGCTGTTTTATTTTTGGCAATAATATTTCAACAGAAGCTACCAAAAAGAATAGGGGCATGAATCTTTATAAAGTATTGCCTTATTCTAGATTAAAGTTATTTTTTGCAAAGTATCTCAGTGGATATATGTATTTACTAGTTTATTCGATGGTGATGATGGCAATTCCGTTAATATGCAGCTTATTTACCAATGGTTTAGGCAGTCTGGAAAATCCGATTCTTGTATATGAAGGTTCTCAGCCGAGTTTATTTGGCAATTCGTTAAATCCTATGGTGGATCAATTCCATTTTATTGATTACCGAGAGTATTTTTGGAAGGTTATATTGTTCTTAGCAGTTTTCTCATTCTTTATGTATTCGATTTATTTCTTATTGGCAATACAGATTAAAAGCGCCACTATTTCGCTAATTTTGTTAGGCACAATCACTTATTTAGGGATGACTCATCTTGTATCCAAATTTAATCCGTTTATCTACACAGATTTTCATAAAATAATTACTGGAGAAACTGCTACCCTTACTTATAATCTGGAAATCACTTATATTACGGGTTTAATACTTTATCTCCTAATTGGAATAGCTCTATCACTCATAGGATATATTAAATTTCGTTTTAATCGACAACTTGGATAAATTCTAATTTTAGGAGGCGCAACCGAATGAAAGAAATTTTTGAAACAAATTTTGAAAAATATGAAGACCCAGTAAAATATGATAAAATGTATGATCGCTTTCAAGATGATTTATTTTACATTTTGGAACATGCAAGGGGAATTGAGAATCCTATTATCGAGCTGGCTTGCGGTACAGGAAGGTTAACAATTCCCATGGCTAAAAGTGGAATGAATATGGTGGGGATAGATCTGCACGAGGGTATGCTGAATCGGGCAAAACAAAAAGCAGCTCAAGAGAATCTAACTATTATATTTGAGAAACAAGATTGTACAGAATTGGAATTGAATATTAAATCACCTTTGATATTCATGACAGGTAATTCATTTCAGCATTTTTTAACAAACGAAAGCCAGGATGCCTTATTACAATCAGTTAAGAGGCATCTATGGCCGAACGGGGAATTTATCTTTGATACAAGAAACCCTATTTTGGCAGAGCTGTCAGTTGTCGAGGAATATCAGGATAGCTATGTAAATAGTGAAAATCAAACTATAGTTGAAAGGCACCGTGATAAGTACGATCATAAAAAGCAAATTTTAAATTGTGAGACAAATAAGGAAATTATAGAAAATGAACAAGTGATCCAGACAAAAACTGATTCAATTTCACTTCGCTATATTTTTCCAATGGAGCTTTATAGATTATTAAATTCACAAGGTTTTGAATTAATCAACCTATACGGTTCTTGGAAGAAAGATGCTTTCACAAAAGATAGTATTTCGATGGTGGTGCATTGTCGTGTAAAGTAAACCGAATATTTAAAGGAATAGGGAAAACAAAATCAAAATCGGAAACAGGTTGATAACATAATTGGAATCCGTGCTTGCTAATCTATTTGATTTCGTCTTATATAAAAAATAGGAGAAAAATATGTAGATGATAAATATACTAAAATTTGATAATGAATTAAAAGATTTAGTATTACTGATGACCAGAAATACTTGGGATTATCATTCAAATCCTAAAGTTTCGGAAGAACAAATTATAGATGCTTATCATAAGGGTTGGTATCAAGAGGATCGAGAAACTTTTTGGATAGAAAAGGAAAATAAAAAAATCGGTTTAATCATAATACACGATATCACTGATACAATTCCTTCATTTGATATTCGGTTAGATAGCTGGGCGAGAGGAAAAGGTATTGGAACAAAAGCGGTTAAATGGCTAACAGATTACATATTTGGTTTACCAGATAAAATTAGGATTGAAGCATATACTCGAAGTGACAATTTGGCCATGAGAAAAACTTTTAGTAAAGCCGGATATGTTAAAGAAGGCTACTTACGGAATGCTTGGGAAAATATTGATGGTACGGTCTCGGACTCTATTTGCTATGGATATATTCGAAGTGACTGGGAGAACAATGAAATTACGCCCATCAAGCTGAATGAATTGCCATTCTAGAAGAAGCAAAGGAATTGATTTTATTAAATTTGGCTGCATTTGCAGTTTATAGGAAGATTGGGGTGAGGAGTTGAAAATCGCTATTACTGGTGGTACTGGCTTTATTGGCAGGAAATTGACGGCACTTCTCGTCAACGAAGGCCATGAAATTGTAATTTTAACAAGGAATCCAAAACCTGAAAACCAGGGTATTTCATATACAAAATGGCTGAGTGAAGATGCAGCTCCAGAAAAGGAGTTAGAAAATGTCGATGCTTTTATCAACTTAGCCGGTGTCTCGATTAATGATGGCCGTTGGAGTGCTAAACATCAAAAGGCAATCTACACTAGTCGGATGGAGGCAACTGACGAGCTTTTAAGGATTATAGATTCATTGTCCAAGAAACCAACTATTTTCGTCAATGCAAGTGCAATTGGAATTTACCCTGTCTCATTGGATGCTGAATACACGGAACAATCTATTTTTACACCGAATGACTTTTTAGGCAAGACGGTATTGGACTGGGAAAATAAAGCCAAACAAGTGGAACAATATGGAGTGCGTACAGTCTTCATGCGCTTTGGAGTGGTCCTGGGTAATGGAGGAGGGGCACTTCCATTAATGGTGCTTCCATATAAATTATTCGCGGGCGGCACTGTTGGTTCAGGCAAACAATGGGTATCATGGGTTCACATTTCAGATGTTGTTCGAGCTATTTTATTTGCGCTTCAAAATGAAAACGTATACGGTCCTGTAAATGTAACGACCCCTTCACCAGTAAGTATGAAAGATTTTGGAAAGACAATTGCTTCAGTGTTGAATCGTCCGCATTGGTTCCCAGCACCATCTATACTCATGAAATTGGTACTCGGAGAAAAAAGCAAACTTGTTCTTGAAGGTCAAAAAGTACTGCCAAAAGTGCTAATGGACGAGGGGTTTGAATATCTATTTCCGAGACTTGAATTAGCACTGAAGGACTTATACCGTTAAAGAAATACGGAGCGAATAGAAAGAGGAGTGTCAAAATGCGAATCAGGAAACTAAATGAAGAGGAAGCTGCACCGATGGATCTTTTGTTATTGGCTGACCCTTCCAAAGAGTTTGTTCTGGAATATATGAAAAGGGGCGAATGTTTTGTCGCTGAAATCGAGCAGCAAACCGTTGGCGTTTATGTTTTGCTTCCAACTCGACCAAAGACAGTTGAACTGGTTAATGTAGCAGTAGCGGTAAAGCAGCAAGTCAGAGGTATTGGAAAACAGTTGATAGTAAATGCCATGAAGACAGCCAAGGCAAAAGGCTATAAAACAATCGAGATTGGAACTGGAAATTCAAGCATCGGGCAATTGGCTCTCTATCAAAAATGCGGTTTTAGAATAATTGGTGTAGACCTCGACTTTTTTGTTAGGCATTACTCGGAAGAAATTTTTGAAAACGGTATACAGTGCAAAGACATGATTCGTTTAGCAAAGGATTTATAGATTACAGCATTGTGTTCTTTTAATTTTCTATTTATACGAAGAAAAATCAAGGATTTTGTAACTTTACTTTTCTCAAAATTGAATTATAGGATTATTCTTCTTAAAACAATTGACGTTTATACAGTTATAGATGATTTAAAAGTGAGAGGAGCGACTAATTTGAGAGAATGGCATGCACTTACACAAGATTCGAAATCGAGATGGGAGCAGAATGCAGAACACTGGGATGACTACATGGGTGATGAAAGTAATCGATTTCATCGAGAACTTATAAGACCCTATACTGAAAAATTATTAAATGCTGAGCAAGGGCAAGTAATACTGGATATTGCTTGTGGGAACGGTAATTTTTCAAGGCGGCTGGCACAACTGGGAGCGAATGTTGTGGCCTTTGATTACAGTGCCAAAATGGTTGAACGTGCAAAAAATCGATCGGAGCACTATTTAAAGCAAATTGATTATCGGATTGTTGATGCTACTAACTTGAATCAGTTATTAGAGCTCGGAATTGAAAAATACGATAGTGCAGTCGCGAATATGGCTTTAATGGATATTGCAGAAATAAGCCCATTGATTCAATCACTGCATAAGCTGCTAAAGCCAAGTGGATTTTTCGTTTTCTCCATTACACATCCATGCTTTCAACCACCAGGTGTCAGAAAAATAAATGAAGAAGAAGATGTGAATGGAGTTTTGGTTAGCAAAAATAGCATTCAAATTACAAAATATTTAACTCCAGAACCTTATAAAGCGATTGGGATCAAAGGACAAACGATTCCGCATTACATGTTTCACAGACCAATATCCTATTATACAAGTTTATTTTTTGAAGCAGGTTTCGTACTGGATGCCGTAGAAGAACCTAGTTTCCAAAAAGAAAATGATCAACAAAAATTTGATTGGTATGATATTCCTCCTGTTATGATTTTTCGCTTTAGAAAGTTAACATGCTAGAGGCTTGTTTACGGATGTATGTATATAGGCTGATAGAGGGGAACAATATAGCGATTAAATCGTCTGAATTATTAAATGGAATATATTGGGGTGAGAGGGTGTTTAAATATCTGATACATATCATCACAGGAACCTTTGTTTTAATGGTTTCCACTCTAGTAGCATGGTATGAAGGCAGCACGATTACTAATATCTCTTGGGAATGGAAATATTCAACACCGTTTTCAAATTTATTTAATATCGAGATTATAAACGGCCAAGATATTAGTCAACTTGATTATTTTGTCTATGCAGTTAAATTTCAGCCGTTTTTTCCTGCTTTAATGTTCATTAGTTTATTGTATATGATTGGTGTAATAATCCTTTACCTAATAAAAACCAAGTCTAAATGGACAGCATTAATTAGTGGATTTATAGGCGTATGTTTGCTTGTACTCGGATCAATCTCCAATCCATCAACAAATGGCGGGTGGATATTCCTTTGGATTTCTTTAAGCAGTGGAATGATCTATACAATTATAGCAGTATGGGTTACAATCTATAGACTTAGACATGGAGAACTAGCAAAATAGGTGGGATAGACAACGAGAAGGCTTCGTTGCATAGTAGGTAGATTTAAAAGAGTGATTCTTGAAATAGCCCTCTAAAAAAAAGATTCATTGGAGATTCGTAATACCCGAATCTCCTTTTTTCAATTCTTTGATAAGAAATGTTTATCGTATACCTAGTTTGAAACGATTCTTACAAACATTCCTTCCTCAGCTTTGCTTTTAGCATTTTCGTTCATCTTTTTAATTTTCCGTGATAAATCAGAAGAGCGAATAAGTCTGCTGGCTTGATATACAGAAGGATCGATAAGCCTAACTTTATTTTTTCGATGTATATCAAAGTGCACTTTGTCTTCTTCAACAACTACATTTCGATGCATTTTCCCGATCAGTGTTAATACCTCCTGGTCGTTTGATAATCGCAAGCAGTTCATTACTTCCTCATCTGTTTGAAGAAGAGAGTTCAATTTAATAATCTCTTTTTCCAAAGCGATTTTTATAGTTTTAGCCATTAAATCATTTCCATAAATATTAAGCGGATCCATAAAGAAATCGATAACCTCTTTATAATAAGTTCTTACAAACAATTCAGCTGTTTTTAGATCCTTTATATATATTTTTCCATCAATTATAGTAAGGTCTTGCAAAAAACGATTAATTTCTACTAATGTAATTATTCCATTTTGATACATATCTCTCAAGGTGTAATCTATCCTGTCTGCGCAAAGTTCTGGTGGAGCCTGTTCGAGCAACGTCCATTTTGAGTGATCAAATAAGATATTTTCATAGTTATAACCATATTTAGCAAGGATGGCGGGGATTTTTGAATTCAGAATGATTTGATGATAAATTTGTTCATGATAATCCTCATTCTTGTTTTCAAATACAAAGTCGATAACGTGGGAAAACGCAGTATGGGATACATCGTGAAGCAATCCGGCAATTTGTTCCTCTATGGAACCCCCAAATTTTCGGATTAGCAGCATTACCCCTATGGAGTGTTCAAACCTTGTACCGTTCCACGTTTCATTTACAAGAAAACTAGCACCACCTTGATAAACACCTTTTAGTCTTTGTACAGGATTGCTTAAAATTATCTCTTCAAGTGTCCCATCTATTAAATATTCTCCATATATACGATCTACTATTTTCATTCTCATCTTCTCCTTAATAGGATCAATTTTTAAAAATATACATTGGAAATAAATTCTATATTATTTTACACTTGTTTATTGCAAAATAAAAGTGCAGACTAGTGCAACGTATTTGTACAGAGTCTAGCACTTTTTTAGTGCCAT